>NZ_JAYWSZ010000004.1:0-1142500 GCF_036941125.1 Candidatus Merdisoma sp. JLR.KK011
CTCACCTGCTTTCCTGCAGGGGCGGTCATCCCGCCCCGCTCATTTCTACCCGTTCACGACCTCCGTGATTTCTCCCTTGATGACCGCCCCCTTGTCAACGGGCTGCACGTCAAAACGGTCACGCACCTTGATTCCGGTCAAGTCCTTTTCCCACATCCCCGAACCTTTGTCGTTGATGTCGATGGTCAGCACGTTCCGGTCAAAAAGCGTGATTGCCTCTTTCAAGTCACCGCAGAAAACAGGATGCTTGTACCCTGTGACCGTCGTTCCGTCCTCTGCAAGAATCTGCTTTGATTTCAGCGTCTTTTTTGACAGTTTCACAATCGGGTATTCCCCGAAAAGCAGCTTTCCCTTTGTCTGCAACGTCGGGTCTTTCTGCAAGATGTAATTGCCGTCCGAATCTTTCAGCTTGTCAAGGAAATTGAACCCACTCTGATTCGTGATGACAATAGAGGTCGCTGCCACCGCAGGGTCAAGCTGCTCGTTGAAAATATCCTTGAGGCTGTCAAGGTTGGAAACGACCACCTCTTTCCCCACCGTCATGGTGTTCAGCACTTTCAGAATCATCGCATTGCGGGTCGCCTTTGTCTTTTTGGCAATCCATTTGTTGATATACGCCATGATGTTGGCTGCCGTGTCCTCAAGCAGTTCGGCGGTCATCTTGAGGATTCCACCCTTTTTCTTGACCTTGTATTCGATAGGCTCGAAAACGGGTTCGTCCATTTCCGGAAAATCCGCAGCCTCGTCCACATTGTCAAACGGCGTGGATTCCGCATCGACCTCAATGTTCCTCGTGCCTGTCTTTGTGGTCACGCCCTCCACGTTGACATACTGCTCAAGGTTGTCGGAGGAACGGCGCAACTCGATGATGTCGGTTCTGATGTCCTCCGGAATCGTCACCCCGATGCCCTGCTGCCCCTCGTCGTTCGGCGTTGCATCGGATGTCAGTGCGTCCTTGTAGACTTTCACGTCTGCCTCGTCCGGCTCAACGTGCAGGAATCCGGCTTTGATGATATTGACAAAAGACTTGACAAGGTTCTTTTTGTCAGCCTTTTCACCGCCGATGACCTTTGCCGTTCCCCTGCTGACCTTGTCCTCGATTCCCTCGTGTTCCTCCTCGTCCAAATCGAAAAGCAGGTCGAATTTTTCCTGCAACGCCTTGAGTTCCTCTTTCGCTGCCCTCGCCTTGTCAAGTTTCCCATCGTTTACAAGGCTCTTGACCTCGTTCTTTTTGTCATTGATTTGCCTCAAAAGTTTCTGCAATTCTTTGTTCATGGTCTCTTTTTCTCCTCTCCATTTTTCAAATACCGTACAAATCCAAATCCGCAAGAATCTCCTGCTTTTCTTCCTCGATTCTCCGGTTTTCACGGTTCTGCATTTCCTCAATCACCGCATCGACGATGTCATCCGTTCCCGTCCTGCCTGTCTCCCCGACCTGCTCCGGAACATTTGCGTATCTGTCAAAAAAGTCAGACGTACACGCTGCGACCGCTGCCCACTCCTCAACCTCAACATCGAAATACTCTGCCAGTTTTTCTCCGTTGAACCACGTCTCCGCTGCCATGAGAGCCTTGAGTTTATCCCTCGTCACACCGTCTTTTGTGTGCTGTTCATAGATGTCAAGAATGGAATCCTCGCACAAATTCAACTGTTTTATGGATTCCTTGTGGTCGTCTGCATTTCCTATCGTGATGCACAAGGGCTTGTGAATCATCGCCTGTGCGCCCGTTGCAAAATGCAGTTCGTCACATGCAAACATGATGACGGATGCGATGGATGCAGCCATCCCGTCCACATATCCGACCTTTTTCCCGTTGTACCGCTTTAACTGGTTGTAGATTGCCAGTCCTGCGAACACGTCACCACCTCCGGAGTTGAAATAGATGTCGATTTCCTCATATCCGTCCAACTGGTTGAGAAAATCTGCGATGTCCTGCGGGCATTTGTCCTCCTCGTACCACATGGACTGCCACGTCGCCGACACGATGTCTCCGTAAAAATACAAGGAACATCTGCCCTGCTCCTCACCCTCGGAAAAATCCAGATACCCGACTTTTTCCATCTTTCCGGTGCGCCTGTTCTTTTTTGTGAAATCAAAACGTCTTTTCAATGCCATTTCAATCACCTCCCTCCTCTGTTTCCCCGTCCTCTGCCTCGTCGGTGTCGTCCGGTTCTTTTTCCTCTGTGACCTGCTGCCCTGTGTCCGGCTCATTTTCCTCCGGCTGCTCCGGTTCTGCGGTCTCCTCTGTCTGACCGCCTTTCTGATATGCTGCCCCCGCCATAGTCAGCGGAACAATACTGCCGTTTGCAAACAGTTCATCGCCACCCTCCGCATCCGGCATGTCAAGTTTTCTCCTCGCCTCGTTTGGCTTGATGATTGACCCTGTGACACCCTCTTTCAGATATGACATTTGCGTCTTTGAATCTGTCCGGAAAAGCACTTTTTCGTTGTATTTATAATAAAATCCGGAATCCTGCTCCTCCTCCGTCGCTATCTTGAAATTGATTTCCTCCTCATACTGTTTGATGATGAACAATTCCGTATCAACATAAAAAGATAACTGCTGCAATTCACTGTTCGCATAGGATGACTTTGAATAGTCGTTAATCTGATTCGGTTTCACCCCGAACGCTGCTGCAATCTGCAACGCCGTATACTTTTTCAGTTCAAAGAACTGCGAATCGGTCAGCTTGATGTCCAGGGGCGTGAGTTTCATCCCCAACGGCACGGGCAGGATTTTCCCGACATTCTTTGCCCCGCTGCCGAACTCCTCAAACGATTTCCGGAGAGCCTCTTTTGCCCCATCATTCAGTTCGCCCGTATATTCAAGCGTCGCTTTTGCCGTCAGCCCGCTTTCATACATTCCGTTCATAAACTCCTGTGATGCCGATGCCCCGCTCACGGTGTCTCTCAATATCTGCTGCACGGGCAATCCCGTGATTCCGTCAAAACTGAATGATGTCTTGAAGTGCATCACCTCGTCTGTGCTGAAAACGTACTGTCTGCCGGATGTCGGGTCGGTGTAGACGTACCACAAACGCCCCACCCCTGCGAATATCCCCGCATCATCGACAACTATCTGCACACAATTTGACTGCATCACCCACAGGTCAATGATTCGGAACTCTCCCCCGTACCGCTGCCGGATGAACTTTTTCCTCATGTACACATAGGCGTTCCCGTAGTGGTTGCGGTTCATTTCAACGGTATTCCAAAATACCGTAGGTGTCATGAACGGGTTCGGTCTCTTTGTCAGCAGCTTTGACGTTTCTGTCTGTTCTGCCTCCACGATTCCCCTGTCCGTTTTCTGATAGTATTTGATAGGCATTTTCGCAAGCGTCTCCGATAGCATCTTGAGGCATGTGAAATATGTCACCTCTGATGTCGGTTTCCTTTTCCGGCGCAATCCCAGTGATTCAAGGAAAGACTGTGAGTTCAGCGTCCTCACCCCTCCGGTGTCCTGCGGTGCGCCCCGCCACCAGTTCACGAAACGGCTTGCAAGCCTCTGAAACGGATTCATTTTATTCACCACCTTTCACATATTTCTTGTATTGCTCAAGCCATTCATTCACGGATTCGTTGATGTCCGGCTTGTATTCCTCTTTCATTGCGGGTTTCCATGCGTCAATGATTGCGTCAATCGGGTCGATGCGGTCTGTCGTGATGTCCTTGTCAATCTTGATTTCCCCGTAATTGTTGGAAATGGTCTTTGCGTTTGCGATTGACCATGTCAGCAGTTCATCAACCGGAACGACTTTCTTTTTCTCACCCTTTCCGACCTCAACGCCCTCAATCTCCACGTTGCCCGCAAGGATTTCCAGTCTGAAATCGACGGTCGCATCGTTCAACTCTTTCGCCGTCTGCGTTACGGACACGGAATCGAACCCCAACGCCTCAAGGTCTGACAGGAACGCCGACGCATTGTGCGGGTCATAACAAATCAACTGCGGTTTCAAACCATGCTTTTTCACAAGTTCCTCAAGGTACTTGATGATGTATTTATAATCTGTCTTGATTCCCCCCAGTGTTTCCGTGACCGTCACAAGACCTTTTTCAATCCATAGGTCATACGGAATCTTGTCAGTCTTGATGTGTTCGTCTACCCGTGACTTTGGTATGAACGAATGTGTATGTACAAAATACTTTTTCACATCGCCGACCATGTGCGGGATGATGATTGCGATTGATGTCAAATCCCCTCCGGATGACAGGTCAACCCCGACATAGCATTTTGAGCCTTTGAAATCTTTCAGCGATTTCGGAACGGCGCACATCTTCCACTTTGCAATTTCCTTGATGTACATGGAATTTGACCACTGCATCCACATATTAAGCTGCTTTACAAGGAAATCCCGTAAATCCTCCCCGCCCATGTCACGGGCGGTATGCGCCACCGGAATGAGGTTCTCGACCGCATCCGCATCAAACTCTAAAATAGGGTTCGCTTTTATCCAGTTTTCCGGAGTATACCAGTCATCCTCTGCGTCCATCTGTGCGATGTACACGAACTGACTGTCATTCTCGAATACGCCCCTTAAAAGATTGCAGCAGTATTCGTATAATTTATAGCACGGCGATTTCAAATCGAATCCCGCCGTTGTGATGACGGAAATCAGTGCCGACTTGAGTTTCTTGATACCTCCCTCAAGCAGTTTGTACATCTGATTTGTCTTGTGTGCGTGGTACTCGTCAACGATTCCCAAATACGCACGGTGTCCGTCCAGTGACTTTGTGTCTCCGGACAGTGCCTTGATTTCCGAATGAGTGAACAGGCAGTCTATTGTGTGGTTATGCTCATGTACCTTGAACCACTCTGACAATTCCTCGTCCGAATTGATGAATTTGACGATTTCATCAAAGACGATGTTCGCCTGGTCTTGCTTTGTGGCTGTACAGTATATTTTCCCGTACTTGTAACCGTCGAAATTGCCGTAATATGCAGCCAAAATCCCATTGATGAATGACTTTCCGTTCTGTCTCCCCAACTGAATGTAGGACGTTCTGAACCGTCTGTATGACTTTTCTTTCGTCCTCCACCCGTTTATTGAGCCTAAAATGAAACATTGGAACGGGTATGCCGTGACGCTTTCCTGCTCCTCGCCCTCCGCAATGGTGAGTTCCTCTGCAAAATTGATGATTTTCTCGGACTGCTCAACGTCAAAATAGTACCTATACGGTGCAGCTTTTGACTTTTCAATGTCGTCAAGATGCCTCTGACATGCCAGTCTGACAAGTTCTCCGGCAATGATGCGCCCCTCTGTGACATCAAGGGCGTATTGTGTGCATCGGTCGGTGATGCGCTCCGCTTTTGCCATTATGCGTTAGCGTATTTGCTGAACTTGTTTTCCGGTTTTTCCTTGCCCGCTTTCGGAACGACCAAACGGCAACGGCTCGACACCGTCATCCCGAAATCGCTTGCCCCCTGCCGACACTGTTTCATGCAGCGGTCTTGTATTATCATGAGACGCTCACGCTCCCCGTTCACGACCTGCCGTGTTCCGACCTGCACCTGCTCTTTTTCCCCCGTGTCCGGATTCGTCTGTGTCTCATAAACCGGAACATCCAACATCAACGGCGTTTCCCTTATCTGCGCCGTTATTTCAAGATATTGTTCCTGTGCTATCAGCAGCCTCGCAAGCGCATCACAATCAACATTTGCAATCAGTTTGATTTCAAGCAGCTCTTTCGCCATTTTCCGGAATTTCTTCTTGAGTTCCGGCGTTAGGTATGACGGGGGCTTGACCTTGTCATTCGGTGCGACGACCTCGGCGTTTTTCCTCGCCTCAATCTCCGCTTTTGTGAGGTGTTTTTTGCCTTTCATGACCACCAAATCCGTGGGCTGTCTCTGTCCTGCCATCGCAACGTCAACCCCCTTTCCGTCTAGTGTTCAGCGTTTTTGTGTCACATTCTGACACCCCCTCCGGCGTACCCTGTTTACTGAAATTTCCGTGGGGAGTTTTCTCCACGGAAAAGAGGGGGCGTGACTAGAAAAGCATCACTCAAAACTTTTTCATATCCCCCCGCCTCTTTAAAGTGGCGTTCAATCAGTGACCTCAACCGTTTCTGCGTCGCTCTCATGCTTGCGTTGCTCTGTTTATATAGTGCTGTGATGGTGCTGTGCGTCTCATGCTTGAGAGGTATCAAGTTCAGCGGGTTCAACCTCTGCTCCCAGTCCTCCTCAAGTTCAACGATGTGGTGAATCGGGTCGGATTCCTCAAGAGTTTTCAGTTCGTGCAGGACATACAATGCGTATATATCCACATGCCCGTACACGCTCATGATGACCGGACGCAATGTCCGCCACTCCTTTGATATGTAGAACTCTGCTGCCCTCTGGTCTCTGCGTGTATTGTTGTACACCACATACCTTGACTGCTGCCTCTGCTCACATTCCCCACACATCTTTATTGATTGAGGAATCAGCTTTCCACACCTGCATGTTTTCAATAGCATGGTTCATCCTCCTCCCTTTGTTCCCGTTCCTGCTATCCGCTTTTGAGAGGCGGGCAATAGACCGCATCGCTGCGCCCTGCTGCCCGCTATAACAGGAGGGCGAACAGGCAAGAAAAAAGCGACTGCATCTCTGCAATCGCTCGTCTCAACTGTTCACGCTACCATAATAACACATTTATTTTGACTTGTGTTCACCATCTTTTTACCACAAAAAAACCACTGTTTTACCACGTTTTTTACACTATTTTCACTCCGTTGTATGTATTTCCCCTTATTTCCATAAGTACAAATAAGAGACCAAACTATAAATTCTCTTTAAATACTCCGGCTTTATCTTTCCAATAATATCCACTATTGCATTTCTATAAATTTCTGCCTCCATCACTTTGCTGACACACTCATTCCCGTTCATCGTCATTCTCCTTTCAAAATCATTCTTGAAAGAAGTTCTCAATCATGATAGAATATTTCATGGAAGGAAACTTCTTGTTGATAGAGTGTTGTGTTGATTGCTAGTCGGGCAACACTCTATTTTTGTTCAATCTGCTTTTCCACCAATTCTATACCCGTCATAATAACATCTGTTCTAGTCATACTTAATTTATCAGCACAACTCTGAATCCTTTCTGCCTCATTCTTTGTTATCCTTATGTTTAAGTTAACATTTCTCGGATTTTCTTTTGGTGGTCTCCCTGTGCGTGGACTCAATATTTATCACCTCACTTTTTGCCCTTGCAATAAATATGTTATTATAGCACGCGCAAAAAGTCAAGCACTTTTTAAAATTTTTCTATAATTGCCCTTGCACCGAACAATTTCACTGAAAGTTTTTGAACCATGTTTTTACACCATCGTTTCGGAGAATTTTTACCACAGTTATTTTCCTTTGCAATATCCTCGTATGTTCTCCCTTTTATGTAAATTTCCTCAAGAGCCTCATATTTGTATAACTCTCCTGCTGCCTCTGCATCCTCTTTCAGCGATGCAAGGGCTTTTTTCAAATGATAGAACAATATGATAGTTTCTGCCTTGCACTCTTTGATTGATTGCAAAAACGCCTTTTCTGCCGATATATTATATTTATCTATATCTGGAATCTGTGACACTTCCGACACCGCATCATTGATATACCGCTCCATTTCACGATAGTTCTCAAGATATAAATATGTCTTGTCGATGACCGTCTGTTCTTTTTCCTCTTTCACGCCGATTCCTCCGTTTCTGTTTCCACTTCTTTATTTGCTGCTCTCCTCTTTCAGAATATGCTCATTCTGCATCCTCTGTAATTCCGTCAAGCCCTTTCTGAACTCCATGTCATCACCGTTCATGCAAATGTCGAAAAGCCGTTCGTACTTCTCAATATTCTCGAATATGAACCTTGCCTCCGCTGCCGTCCTGCTCGCACTAAGGAACATCCCTTTGACCGCCTCTTTCATGGTTTCACACCGCAGTCTTTCCTCCTCGGTCTGTGGCGGTGTCTCCGCAATCATTTTGTTATAGGATTTGTCGATTGCGTCCGAAATCGGCTTTTTCCACCCCACTCCAACCGACATCAACTGATATTCAATATCCTCAAACGTGTTCCCCTGTGCAACGCCCGTGATTCGGATTTCTTTCTTTCCTTTTGCGGAAATCAGAATCAAATCGTCATCATATGCACTCATATAATAGTTTAACTTTGCGTCGAAATTCTCCCTCGGATTTATGATGATTTCCGGTTGACTGCTGCCCGCCGTTTCAATCCTTACCCCGACATATCTTGCCCCCTCTACCTTTGCATTGATAAACAACGCTTTTAATGCGCTTTTATTCATCATCCTGCTGCCTCCCATCTTCTCCGTCTGCTCTTTTTCGGTTTTCTTTCACTTTTTCTACAAGTTCCCGTGTACATTTAGAACACATATCCATTTCAAAACTGCCATTTCCTGCAAAAAAGAACATCCTACTCCCATATTGAATATTCACCTTATTTCCCGTTTTTTTTCTCACTTCTTTTCCGCACAAATCGCATCTAACTAATTCCATGATTTTCCTCCTCTCCAATATCATAAGGAATCCCGTTTCTGATGGTCTCCTCGTCCTCTAAAGTTTATTTTCCGGATTGATAATGATTTCCAGCTCGCTGCTGCCCTCGGTCGCAATCTTTACGCCAATATACCTTGCCCCCCCTCTACCTTTGCATTGATAAACAACGCTTTTAATGCGCTTTTATTCATTGTCCTGCTGCCTCCTGTTTTCTCTTTTCCACTGCAATAATTCCGGCGAACACTCTGTCCGCACACTGGACCGCAATACTATTCCCTAGCGACACATATCTCGCTGTGTCGGATGAATCTTTTCCATCTGACCTCTTTTCCGTCCATCCGTCCGGAAATCCGTTAAGTCTTTCGCACTCTGTCGGCGTGAATCTCCTCACTTTATATTTTTTATGTTCTTTTTCACCTTGCAGCAGATAAAGCGGTATTTTCCATACGCTCCCCTTTGGTTCTTCTATTTCCGGAAAATCAATGTAATAATCAGCCTCATTTTCGCAACCTGCCACTCCACAAATTCCCACTCCCACATCATCAAGCAGATTTTCAGAAATATTGTTCTGTTTAACGCATTTTTCGCAAATACACGCCCAGTATCTTCCATCCTCGTTTTTTGCGAAATCATCAAACGGAATTATCTCATTTTCAATTATTAGGCTTGTGTCTCCCCTTATTGATGTATTCGCTCCCGCCGTCTGCGTATTCGCTACATCGCTTATTCTATATCCATGATGTTGATATGCCTCCGCAAACGTCATTTCTTTTCTCACAATCAAGGTTTCACTGCCTCCTCCGTTGTTTCCTCTGCTTCCCCTTAGTGTACCGATTCCCTCTGCATACGCACCATATCCGCAATCCCTATATGGAATATGCTCTATATTTGTTGTTCCAATGCCTCTTTCAGAACTCCGGGCAATATCCTGTTTCGTTGTTCTGCCCTGCGTAGTATACCCAAGCATGCTTTCGCACTCAAATAATATTTCTCCTGCACTGTCTCCTGCAAAATCATGTACAAGGTAGATACGTTTTCTACGTTGGGGCACTCCCCAGTATTGAGCATCCATTTGTCTCCATGCGGTACTGCCAGTGCTGCCTCTAACCATTCCGGCTGTCGCCCACTTCCCGCTTTTAGGTATTGGAATATAGGTTTTTGTGATTTCTTCAAGCACCCGGCGAAAATCCTGTCCTTTATTGCTTGAAAATGCTCCTGCCACGTTTTCCCATATAATATATTTGGGGTATTTCCCATTTGTCGCACCTCTCATTTCATAAATAATTCGTATTGCCTCAAAAAAAAGATTTGATTTTTTTCCGTCAAGTCCTCTTTGGTCTCCTGCTATTGAAAGATTCTGACATGGTGAGCCGAAACTGATAATGTCCACGGGCTGAATGTCCTCTCCCTTTATCTCCCTAATGTCTCCTAACTGCACAACATCCGGAAAATGATATTTCGCTATCTCAATACAATTTTCCTCAATCTCGCTCGCCCACACTGTCTCTATTCCGTTTTGCTTTGCTGCTAAAGGAAACCCGGCTATTCCATCAAACAAACTTCCTAATGTCATTTTCACATCATTCACCGTCCTGCTGCCTCCTCGCCTTATTCTCTCCCGCCGTCTCTCACGATGCTCACGGCTTTGTCAATCAATATGTACTCCTCACCCCCGTCAATGCAGCCGTCGCCGTTCGCCCTTATATCAGCGCATATCTGCCCCAAATCAGCCCCCTGCAACGCCTCCCCGTCCTTATTGACAAGCGATGTCGCCATGATGCAGAATCCGTCCTCAAGTCCTGTGTAATCTTCAAGGATATATGTCACCAGTTTCCTCACCATGCGTCCGGTGTTCCTGCCGTCCGCAAACTCCATCAATTCAAGGATGTCGCCCTCTTTATATCCCCTGTCATTTTTCCGGAGTTCAAAACTCTTTCTATTGCTGCAAGCGTCCTCGAAATAGGATTCCCCCAGTCTTATCTGATGCACTTTCTGACCATTCTCGCCGGATGTAGACGGAATCTTGTTCATGCTCTCCTCGTCTGCCTTTTCACGGAGTTTCTTTGCGGTCTCCTTGTCAATCCTGTCCTGCTCGTCCGAATACCGCTGCTCGTCGGTCTTGTACGCCTCCGCTCTGTTCTCGTACTGGTCGCACTTTGTACATGTTCCGGTTTTGACGTTGCAAGTCTCGTATTTTGTGCAGGAATAGCAGAGAGACGTGATTCCCTCCGGATGCGGTGTCTGATAGCCGTCTCCTGCTGCCATGTCAACCCCGATATATGCACCCGCCTCCTCTGATACCTTTTCCGGCTCTGTATTTGCCCCATTTCCGACGTTTTCGGTTTCCGGTGTACTCTTTTCCGGCTCTGCTCCGTTCTGCCCGTCTGTGGCGGTCTCTGCGCTCTCTCCGGTTGCTTTCTGCGTCTCCTGCTGCCCCGTTTTTCCCTCTTTCATCGTCTTTATTTCCTTGTGGGAGAGTTCGCCGGATTCCTTGAACCTTTCAAGTGCCTCCTGCTGCTCCTGTTTTGACATTCCGGATAGTTCATAGGCAGCGGAAAACGTGAGACGCTCGTTTGTCAGTTCTTCCTTAAATTCCGGAATCAGATTGTTATTGACAGATTCAATCTGTGCAACCTTTGTCTTTGACATGTGCAGCATGGAGGCAATGACATCCCGCAGCCGACCGGACGTGAGGTCATAGCCTTTTATCTGCTTTCCTGCTGCTTTCATCTTTTCCAGTGATTCCTTGAGGCGTTTTTCCTCCTCAATCATGTCGGCGACGCTCTTATTCCGGTATGCGTTCGCAATAATGATCTCCACCTGCTCCTCGTCCGCATCCTGCGGTGTGGTCAGCTTACTCGTCGCCATTTCAAACTCTTTATAACCCTTTGAGACAAGGTGCTTTAATGCAAGCCACCGCCTCTCCCCTGCAACAATCCTATATTCACCCTTTTCGCACGGCTCATATACAAGTTCAAGGTTCTGTTTGAGACCGAATGTCAGAATGTCTCCCGCAAGTTCCTCAACCGCTGCTATACTGTAAAAGTTCATTTCATTCCGGTACATCTTGAAAATCGAAATGTCTTTGGTGCGGAATCTCGCTTTCGGTGTCTCCTCGATGCCCGCCTTGCTATTCTTGTTTAATGCGTCCATGACGCTGAATCCCGTTGCCATCACAAAACCTCCTGTTTTCCGGCTTTTAGAGCCTCGTTTTCTGTCTCAAGTTCTTTCACCCTCTGTCTCAAGTCCTCAATTTCCTTTTGCTCCGCAAGTCTCAAAATCTCCTGTGGGTATAATTTCCGAACCGCTGACACAACCACCTCTTTCACATAGTCCTTTATTGCCAGTTTTTCCACACGCAACCCGACCGCATAATCAATATTTGATGCAATGTCTTTCATTTTTTCCTCAATCCGGTCGTCTATATCCCGTCTTGACACGGTGATTTCTCCCAATATTTCCTTGATTCCTGCATCAATCCGGTTCTTCACCTCTTTTTCAATCGGTGTCTCTTTGCTATAATACCCTCTTTCATTCCACTTTTTGAGAGTATTGTCCGCAAGCCTTTTGACCTCCTCCTCAAGTTCTTCATTGAAAAATTCCCTTGTTTTTGCCTTGACCGTTCCCGCAATAGCTTTTTCTATCTCTTTTGATAGAATCTCATTGTTTTCCATATCCACGGATATATTTATTCTTTGCATGGTTTTCCTCCTGTTTTTCACCACCGTTCAATGCCCGAACGATTTCACGATATTCTTTTTCCCTCTCGGAGATTTGTGCCTCTAAAACGTCTAACCGCTTGTATAGCTGATTGATTACACGGGAGGGCAGCTTTTCACCGTTCTTG
The DNA here is from genome assembly GCF_036941125.1 of Candidatus Merdisoma sp. JLR.KK011. NCBI lineage: Bacteria > Bacillati > Bacillota > Clostridia > Lachnospirales > Lachnospiraceae > Candidatus Merdisoma > Candidatus Merdisoma sp. JLR.KK011. Next base: position 12,327 of record NZ_JAYWSZ010000004.1, read on the forward strand.
ACCAAAATTCGTATGATTTCATTCCGGTTTACGTCGTTTAACTCTGCTAATATCTGTAACTGCGTGTTTTGGTTTCTCGCCTCACGGTACATGATGCAGATTTCCCTCTCCGTCACGCCACATCACCCTCTATTCTGTTAATTTCTGCTTTTTAGTCTCCGTCCGCTCAACATTTATCTCACCTTTGCTATTTTGCGAAATTGAGGCTTTAACGCCCCCCCGTAGGTTTAAAGTGACCTTTGCAAGCCCTCCCGAATAAATTTCCTCGACTGCTGCCCGCAGTATGCTCACAATCCCCTCCCCGATTCTTTTCTCCGGTGCTGCATCCTCACCAAAAAGGACAGAAACATTTTTCAGTGCCTTTTCTTTCCGCTGCTTTTCTTTCTGATATTCGACCGCCTCCGGACACTGACAGGTCATTGTCGCCTTTTCCTCTGCCTGTGGCTGTGTCAGTTTTCCATCTGCCTCAATCTGCACCATCTGTCCGCAGAATCGACACGGTGCGGTATTTATAACATTTCCCATCGCCTTTCCTCCTTTACTCGATGAACTGCTCTGCCTTGAATCTGTCTCCCATATCCATGAAATACCCATACAAGAAATCTTTCTGTTTCTTTGTCAGATTCTTCATGTTGGTCACAATATAACCGCCACATCCGGACGGATTGTGAATCAGACAATATCCTTTGACCATTGAGAGGAAATCACGCTTTAATCTCAAGCAATTTTCTCCGTCTTTTCTCTCTTTTCTCCACTTCCAGTATTCTTCACCGAATCCTTTCTTTTCGCAGATTTCCTCCGCAGATTCTTCATGACACCCGAACGGGCTTTCCGTGAACTCTCCTGCCGGAGACAACCATCCGAACTCTTTTGATTCTGTCTCCTGCTGCCCCGCTGCCTCCTGCTCCTCTTTTGTGTTCGGCATGATTCCGTTTATGAAATTTTCATAATGTTTCCCGAACTTCTCTTTGTTCATCCCCAGTGCAACGATGCCCTCATAGTTGAGCGATTCGCCCTTTTCTCCGTTCTTCAGCATGAGCATCCGGCATGTTCCCCATTCCATTTCCGAACATCCTAAACCGTAGCAGTCCATCACATAATACAAGCCGATTCTCAAGTCCGGATTCTGCTGCACTTCCACCATGTCAATATAATTCTTGTTTTTCAGTGCATCCCACACGATATGAAAATAATATACGAATCCTTTTTCAAACGACCCGCATTTTCCGGACGGAGTGATTGTGATGCAGGTGTCGCACTTTCCACCTGCTTGATGATACTTGCATGAGGAATTATTGCATGTTATTTTCCGCTTTCCCACGCTCACACCTCCCTCATGAGTTCCTCAACCATGTTCCGATAGTCCTGCGTCACAATCCCCCGTTTTGAAAACTCCGGCAACGGTTTCATTGACATGGTCGCCTTTTCTGCAATGATAGAGCGACGAATCGGTGTCGTGAACATCTTCCACCCATACTCCTCATGCAGCCACAACTCCATGTCAAGGGAGGTCTTGTTTTTCTGTCGCATCGTCATGACGACCTTGATTTTCAAATCCGGATTGACCTCTTTCAAATCCTCGACCTGCTCCTCAAGATTCCGGAGAGCCTCGTTCTCAAATCCCCCTACCTTTGCAGGTGCAATGACAAGGGAGGCGGACAACAAAATATTGATGACCACCATGTCAAGCAGCCTCCCACAATCGCAAATACAATAATCGTATGCACCCGACACCTCCGTGAGCGCATCCCGCAGCCTTGTGACTTGATTTTCTTCCTGCTTGAGCAGCAGGTTCATGTCCGTCCGCATGAGATACCCGTTCGCCGGAATGATGTCAATGTGTTCATATTGCGTCGTCTGAATGAGTTCCGATGTCCGGTAATCTCCCCCAACATTGACATGACGCTCAAGCAGTTCACTCAATCCGATTCCCTCCGGCTCATACGCCCCGAACGTCTTTGACGTGTCGCCCTGCGGGTCTCCGTCAATCACAAGCACACGTTTCCCGTGTTCCTCTCCTAAAATATAGGCGATGGAATCGGCGGTTGTGGTTTTCCCGATTCCTCCCTTTGGTGACATTACTGCAATAGTTTTCATGTTGTTTCCTCCTGTTCTCTCTCAATCAATAATCTCTTTGATGACATCCGCATCGGTGCATATACGCCATGTTTTCCCCGACCTTATAAAGCAGAATCCCGAATATGACGAACGCCCCCAGTGCAATGACACCTGCTGCCATGATGAATTTTCTCGTCCTCCTCACCTCCCGCCTATAAATAAATTGTGTAATAGAGATTCATCTGTAAATCGCTGAAAGCAAATTCCGGTGTCTTGTCCGGCTCAAGCGGTTTCATAAGATTCCGCTCTTTCCACTGTTTATGACGGATTTCCGGAATCGCTCTGAATTTCTTGACTGCATCCGTCCGAATCTCCTCAAACATTTCATTGTGCATGAACAACAACGCAAGCCATCCGACGAAAACCTCTTTTTCATCCTTTAGGATTCGCAGCCTGTCAGAATTTTCAAGCAGCTTGACAAATTCCTCCAATGTCATCACGCACCGCCTCCCTTGACCTTGCCATCCTTGAGGATGCAGTTATTCGGGAGGCTCATTCTGTCGTTGCGCTCCATGTGCTTTCTGTCCGCAAGGCTCAAATATTCCGTAATGACTGTGATTGCCTCCTCTGCGGAATAACAGGTTGCGACGAAATGTCCGACTGCTGCCATGTCCGCAAGAAATTCCTTTTGCGAATCCTGCTGCCTGTTGTTCCCGTATTTCATTTCAATGTAAAGCCCGCAGTAAATCCCTTTCGGGTACGGGAGGCACAAATCGGAGACACCCGCTTTCACGCCCATCTGCTTTAATTTGACCGCCTCAAGGCGGTTCCTGCTGCCCCCGTTCGGGCAATGGTGCAGCCATTTCAATTCCGGATGATGGTTCACGTTGTACTGCGCCCACTGGACGACGGCAATCTGCTCCGTGTCCTCGCTCCTTATTGCATATTTCATGTTCATTTCTTTTCCTCTCCTTTCCGTTTCCCCGTCTATGGTGCAAATATGATAATGTTCGCAGAACAGGCATATATGACGGCAATCCTTGACCTTGAACATCCACAAAAGCCTCCGGAAAAGCTGCCCGACCGTCCTCACCTGTCCTCTCCCTCCTCGCTGCTGAAATAATGGTGTCCGATGACCGTGTACGGCGTTCCAAACGAATGAAAATTCCCCTCACGGAAATAAACCACCGAATCCGGAAAAATCCTCTCGTTGACCGCATCCTGCACCGCCTCAAGACACTCATCGTCAAGCGGTGCATCCTCGACCGAACCATTCCCCCATGAGGAAAACGCCCCGCCCTGCTTGATGACCTCCTCCACCGTGTCCGGAAAATTCTCTGATTCGACCCGATTCAAAATGACCTCCGCAACGGCGACCTGCCCCTCAAATTCCTCCGTCTTTGCCTCCGCAAACACGGTCTTTCCCATGAGTTCAAAGTCATCCAGTGATATGTAGTCAATGCCCGCCCTGCCATATACGGGAACCATGCCCTCAATGTGAGGTTTCACCCACTCCTCAAATTCCTTTTCCTGCTCCGGTACTGCTGCCCCTGTCAGCGTGTCGGCGGTCTGTGTGCATGAGGACACCGCCTCGATGTTCTTGACCTCCTCATGCCTCTCGCCCTGCTGCCCGCTGTCATCACCCTTGACCGCTGCCGTTAGCATGAGGATGACCACCGCCACCACCACGGGCAGAACCATCATCCGGATGTGCTTTCGCTTTCTTTCCCTCTGTCTCTTTTTCATTGTCCTTTTTTCTCCTCATTCTTGCGTGTATGTAGAACATGAAATTGAAATCGTTGTAATAAACGCCCGCATCCGTGAAATCAAATTCCGGATACCACCCCGCAAGCACTTCTCGAATGGAATCTTGATTCTTGACCATGCCGTCAACGTATTTCCCTATCGGTTTATAGCTGCCCTTGCCCTTTTCCGGCTGCTTTGAATGAACGACCTTGATGTTTGGGTCTTGCAGCCCTTGAGAACTATTCCACCGCTTTTCCGACTTGATGCGCTTCTTTTCCTTGACCATGTACCTTGACATTCCGGAGAGACCGTTTTCATCCTTTTGCAGCCTCCTCACCTCATTCCGGCTCGACTGATTCCAACATCCCTCAACCACATCCATGTCAAGCGCACCATCCATGACAATGTGATGATGCCACCGGATTTCTGCGTCCTCGTTGTACTCCGTCACATAGACATACTTTGCGTTCGGCAATCCCCGCTTTTTCCTCTGATAGTTCACCCGCCGTATGTAGTTCTGCATGTTCTTGATTGCTGCGTCAATGTCTCCGTCCGGAGGGAGGTGTTCGTCATCATAGGTCAGCGTCAACCATATGTCACGGTCGCCGAAATTCTGATTGATAAGACGCTCCACATATTTCCTCGCATTTTTATCATTCAGATTCTTTTGCGCCTTGCTGTTATCCTTGACAATCCTCTGCCCCTCTTTTGGTACATCATCCATTTTCCGGAACTGCGGATATATCTCAATTTCAAACTGTTCTCCTGCTGTTATCTCTTTGAGGGCATACACCATCTTTCTCCCGTGGGAAAACATATTCTCAAGAATCCATTCGTGCATGAACTCTATTGACTTGTTGTATGCTGCCTCATAGTCATACGGGATGAATTGCATCCCCCTCTTTTTCCTCTTTCTTTCCTGTCCTTTCTTCTCCATCTGACACACTCCCGTTATCCCTGCCCCTCAAGGTTTTCGCTGACTTGTTACTATCTATTACAAGGACGCTGAAAGCCCGAAAAATCCCTTGAAATGAGGCTTTTTTCATGATTTTATGCTTGTGTTTTGGTGTCAGATTTGTTATAATGTTTCTTGTAGAACAACTGACACAAAGACACGATTGAAACGGACGACTGCTGCCAACGGTCGCCCGTTTCTTTTTATCCTTTTCAAGCTGCTGCCTCTTTCTCTCTGACCTGCACTGTCACTTTGACCTGCTCCCGTTCAGAGATTATCCGTGCAATGGTCTCATAAAATTTCTTGATATTCTCTGCGCTCACCTGCTGTCACCTCCCGACCTGTTTATTTGTATCTGATGAAATCCTCCCCAAACTGCTCATTGAGCCAGTCAAAGACAAACCCCATCCCTAACCCCGAATTGCTCGGTTGCCACATTCCTTTTTCGTTCCACTCTCCTCCGTCGATGCAATATCTGTATAGCTTTGGATGTGTCTCTTTTAGTCTCTGAAATCTTGTGATTCCTCTATCTCTGTGGCAACCATAACCGCAGAATATACATCCAGTCCTTGAGCATCCAGTCGTCTTGAGCGGTCGTTCATCCGTGCCACCAAATCCTATATCGCAAAAATCAATCTGACCGTTTGTTGTTCCCATTTTTTTATAGTCCGGCACGATATTTCCATATACTGACGCTATCTCTAACCCCTCATTGAGAATCAATCTCAAAACATCCTGCTCCGTCCAAAAAGAAATAGGTTTTGACATCGGGCGGTCTGAATCAAACGCATTGCATCCGGTTTTACACCACGCATCAAGCCTCTGTTTCGATTCCTCTGCCATAGTTCCGACAATCGCTTTTCTCCCCGTTTCTGCCTCATACCTCGCTGCGGGTAACTCTTTCATCTTCTCGCAACACCGATTTGATATTTCAAAAGGTGCTTGCAGTAGAACCTCATACTTTTTGTATCTCTGTTTGTATTCTGAAAATGAGCCATCCGGATTCAAGCCTTTTAATTTATTTATGTATGACTGTTTTTTATCTTTGCTGTGCCTTGCACCATATATAATCTTCGATACCTCTTTACTGATAATTGGATATCCGTATTCGATTATCACTTGCCGGAAATTCATGTCCGGTCTCAACCTGTCAAAACTGATATTGATTCCGTACCGCTCCGCAACTTTCTTTGTGTTATATTCTGCAAACTCTCTAATTTCCGGATATTCGAGACCCGTATCGCAAAAAGCAACGTGCAGGTCGTAACCGCATGATGCACAATACCTCGCCACTAACTCAAGACAAACACTGCTGTCTTTCCCTCCCGAATAACTCAAATACACATCATCGCCGAACTCCTCGAACCACCCGTTAATTCTCCGTTCGGACATTCTTTGCTTTGAATCTAAAGAGAGGGCTTGCATCTGTCTCAATTCCCACGGCTGATGTCGCCAATCTTCTCGGCTTATCGGCTTTTTATTTTCTCTCACGTTGCCCCTCCTGCCCTTGCCCTGCCGTCTCTGACAGGGCGCATCTTGTCACCCGCTGCCGTCAAGCCGTTGCGACTGCTGCCTGTTTCCGTTCCTGCTCCTGCTGCCATCTTGCCCGTTCCTCCTCTTTGCCTGTCAAATATCCGGCGATGAACGACTTGTCAGATTCCGGCAATAACAGAAATTTCTCTGCAATTCCCTCAACCATTTCCCTTTTCTTTGCTTTTACTGTCATGAATGTTCCTCCTCTCTGTTTTATCAATAGTCATCCTCAATCTGCTCGTCTGCCTCCGTGTAATACTCTCCGTCATACCCCTTTGACATGAGCCTCGCCCAACACTGACGACAAACAAGTCTGAATGTGATTCCGTGACAATCCCTTGTAAAATCCATGTCCTCACGGTCAACCTCGTTATTACATACCGGACACATCCGGATGTCTCTTTCTTCAAACTCGCAGGGCAATCCCCAGTCGCCCTCACATGCTACCATCAAGCCGTTGCGACTGCTGCCTGTTTCTGCTCCCATCGTCTCCGCTCCTCCGCTTTTCCTGCTGCTTTTCCCTCCGCATATGCAGACATCATCATTATGGTCATTGACTTTCCCTCAAGGTCATCAATTCCCATGAAACGCTCTGCCATGCTCTCAATTACTGCTTTTTTCTCTTTTTTGGTCATGATTAGCACCTCCTCTAATCTGCTGAATCTCTTTCTCTATATCTTTTCCGGAATAGTCCGCTAACAGCTTTTCCGAAATGTGATACGTCCAAATTGATGACATCTGAACCGCCGTTCCGATTGGCAGCTTTCCCTGCTGCATTGCAATCCTCACGAATTGCGGTGACACATTGAGGATTGTTGCTGCCTCCGTTGGCAATATCCTCCCGATTTCCATGTCCTCTCCTCCTCCTTGTGGTGGTTCTCTCGGTTTATTCAAACCGCTCACCTCTGCTCCGGCGATGTCTACCGTGTTTTGATTTTTCACCTTAAAAAATCAAGAAAAACCTGTTGACCGACTATGAACTCTCTAGCATGGCTCACCCGCTGCCATGTTTCCCACGGTATCACTGACTTTGTCTCTCGGCTTGCCATCGTCAGACACAAGGTTGCCATCCTTGCATGACAGGGCGACTGCTGCCCCGTTTCGGCTTTCAGTTCTCCTTGCCCTGCTGCCCCTCCTGCCCTATAATGAATGTGCGACCATCTTATAAATGACAGGAGGTGAGAACTTTGAAAATCAACATTGATTTTGACGAAATATTAAACAATGCCGTGAACTCTGCTATTGATGCAACCGTCAATCTATCTGACAAGAATCCGGATGCAGCCGGACACGCTGAACAGATTGAACGTATTGCAAAAATTTCCGCAGGTGTCACGGTCGGGATTCTCCGTGAATATCATGAGCAGCTTGCATCTTCCCTTGAAAACCTGCTAACCACTCATTGAGAACCTTTTCCTTTTTTTCACTCTCTGCGGTCTGTGCATATGCAGACCGCAAATCCTTTTTTAACCTCCTGCTTGCCTGTTCATGCACCCACTTCTTGAAATCATCCCTCCCGCTCAAAAGCAGAAACATGAAAATGTCCTTGTTGATTCCGAATTTCTCATGTGCCTCTGTTCCCAGTTCCGAAATCTGTTCATTTGTGAGCGTTGCCCCTGCCATCTGCATGGTCATCAAAAATTCTTCCATTCCCTTGACCCTCCTGTCCTTAATATGCGGGAGGCTTGCGCCTCCCTGCTGCTTTATCACTTCTTTAACTGAAAAATCATTCCAAGAGCGCAATGCAGGAAAAAATTTTTGATTTCTTTTTCCGAATCTTCATAGTCTGTTCTTACAATCAACGTGCAGTTTCCGGCGCAATTACTCCATGTAATATCAAAATTCATATAGCTATGACCCTGTAACTGTTCTTTGATTGCCTCGCACTCTCTTTCTGCGAAATATCCTAATTCCTCAAATGTATATTCTTTCATTGATTTTCCCTCCTGTTGTTTATTTTATAGACATCATAATCTATTAAATTGACTTTGTCAATAACATTTTGTCTATTGAATAAACTTTTTTATTGATTTCTATTTTTTTGTGTGGTATGCTATCCCAAAAGGATGGAGGTGAAAAAACGTGACGCAAGGTGAACGTGTCAAAGAAGTCCGAAAAACTCTTGGTCTCACATTGGAGAAATTTGGTGAGCGCATCGGCTTAAAAAAGGCTACCATGAGCGCAATCGAAACAGGCAGAAACGCCCTCACCGATGCAAATATCAAGGCTATCCACAGAGAATTTAATGTTGATTACATATGGTTGACCACTGGTGAGGGAGAAATGTTCGTCGATTCTGACGATGATTTCATCGAAAAGATTGACCGCATTATGGCAGGGGAGGATGATGCCCGAAAGAACATTTTTAAATTCATGCTTAGTCTGAACGATGATGATATTGCAGCACTAGGCAGGATTCTTGACCAAATGATAGAATTTTTTAAAGAAAAAGACTGACAGTCTTTTCAACTGCCAGCCTCATTCTTTGGTGTAAAGATACAAAACGAATTTATATATCCTCTTGAGGATTTTTTCACTATGTATCTTTCCGACTAACTCCATGATAGCCTCTTTGTAATTCAAGGGAACACCACCCCTTTCCGAATCACATTGTAACACAAATTTCCATGATTGTGGAAATCGTGAGGCACATTTCCATGATTATGGAAATATTCTCACCTGCTGCCGACATCCTGTCCGGCGTGTGGTACAATTATTTGTATTCGGATTCAAACAGGTCAGTGATTTTAACGCCCATTGCAATGGCTATCATTTCAAGCTGAAACAATGTCGGCGACACCTTGCCGTTTTCGATGTTGTTGAGCGTTGATTTTCCGATTCCGGATTTCTTCGCCAACTCCACCAATGTGAACCGCTTTTCGGTTCTCATTTCCCATAAAAGAATTTTCACCCTGCTCACCTCCTTTCACAAGGAAGTTTACAAGGTGATTTGATTCTCTTATAGAAACGGCAAATTCATATAAAAAAGACGACCCACGCTGCAACGTGAATCGCCTTTGTGAAACTCCTATCTTGCGCCTCGCAAAAAGCACTGACAGAATGTTCCGAACATAACCATTCTATCATAAAACCGTGCTTTTTGCACTGGTTTTATTTTTTATACTCTTTTTAGGATGGTGATTTTATGAAACTCCCGAACGGTTTTGGTTCAGTCTATAAGCTGTCCGGAAAAAACCGCCGAAATCCCTATGTCGCCAAAAAGACAAAAGGATGGGAAATCGACACCGAAACCGGAAAAACAAAACAATTATATATAACTGTCGGCTACTACCCGACCCGAAAAGACGCATTGAACGCCCTCGCAGAGTTCAACAATAACCCCTATGATGTCAATATTGCAAAGGTTACTTTTGAGGATGTATATGAACGATGGAGTGATGAACATTTCCCAACTGTGAGCGATTCCAATGTGACAGGGTATAAAGCAGCCTGGGCGTTGTGTGATAAAATTGCAAAGATGCGGTTTGTTGATGTGAAACTCGACCATCTGCAAATGGTCGTTGATGAATCCGGAAAAAATTATCCCACGCTCCGAAAATTGAAAGTCCTCCTCGGCATGATGTATAAATACGCCGTGATTCATGAAATCATACCAAAAGAGCGGAATCTTGTTGAATATCTCGACATCGCAAAAGCGGGCAATCCGAACGCCTATAACCGAAAACCATTCAGTAAAGCAGAAGTAAAAAGGTTGTGGGATGTCAAGGACGCAAATATATATTACACGGTCATTCTCATGTTAATATATTCCGGATGCCGTATCGGTGAATTATTAGATTTGAAAAAAGAGAACGTGAACCTTGAGGAAAGATATTTCAAAATCATCGCATCCAAAACGGAGGCGGGAATCCGAACCGCTCCGATTGCTGAAAAAGTATATCCGTTTTTTGAATACTGGTATCACCGGAACGATTGCGAATATCTGCTTTCAACACCGGAGGGAGAACATTTCAAGTATAGGAATTACTATGACAGTTATTGGATGCCTCTGATTACAACCTTGAACATGACGCACCGCCCGCATGATACACGCCACACCTGCATTTCCATGTTGACCGTCGCAGGTGTCTCCGATAAGGTCATTAAAAAAATTGTTGGTCATAAAGGGCAAGGGGTCACGGAGGTTGTTTATACACACTTTGAAATTGAGGAACTACTGGACGCAATCAACCGCATATAGTGAGGTGTGCCATGAATAGAACTGAATACAAGAATAATTTTTATAAAGAGCATTATGAGAGAATCAGTCTTGCAGTACCTAAAGGAATGAAAGATATTATCAAGGCTCTTGCATCTGATAAAGGAATGTCGGTCAATTCCTATATTCAAGACTTAGTCCGTAAAGACCAGTGCGGAATGTTTGACACGATGCAGATTGCGGAAAAGAACAGAGAAATGATTTCCGGCATAAACGGAAACATGCACGACGGATATAATGTCATATTCAAAGACGGTCACTCATGCCATTGTCGCACGAAAAAGGATGTCCGGTCATGTATCATTGAATACTGCTGCAAAAAGGGCGATTGATTCGTCCTTTTTTTATTGCGAAAAGTGTCTTGCACAAGATTTCAAAAGTCTTGCACAAGACCATATTTTATTTGTCAGTTACGTGTCAGTTACGTGTTAGTTACCGTGAAAATTTTGTGTGTTTTCGTGGTGTCTCATAGGAAATCCAGAATATTAGAAAACCCCGAAAACACGATGTTTTCGGGGTCTGTTGCTCTTTTGCAATATTCGCTTGAATTATCTCTTGGAGAACTGCGGCGCCCGGCGTGCTGCCTTGAGGCCGTACTTCTTACGCTCTTTCATTCTCGGGTCACGTGTCAGATACCCCGCCTTCTTCAAGATCGGACGATACTCCGGATCTGCCTGAAGCAGGGCTCTTGCGATACCATGACGGATGGCGCCTGCCTGTCCGGTGTATCCGCCGCCATGCACATTCACCAGTACGTCAAACTTGTCGGTAGTCTCGGTTGCTGTCAGAGGCTGACGAACGATAACCTTCAAAGTCTCCAGACCAAGGTACTCGTCAATGCTTCTCTTGTTGATGGTAATATTTCCGGTGCCGGGTACTAAGTATACTCTGGCGATTGATTTTTTTCTTCTGCCTGTTCCGTAAAATCTTGAATTAGCCACTGTAGATTTCCTCCTTCCGCTTTCTCACTTAAAATGTTAAGACTTCCGGTTTCTGAGCCTGATGATTGTGCTCCGGGCCGGCGTATACATGAAGCTTGGTGTACATCTGTCTTCCCAGTGGTCCCTTCGGAAGCATGCCCTTAACGGCAAGCTCTACAACCTTCTCCGGCTTCTTTGCCATCATCTCCCGCAGGGTGGTCTCTTTCATACCGCCTACGTACTCGGAATGATGATAGTAAATCTTCTGATCCAGCTTTCTGCCGGTTACCTTTACCTTATCTGCATTTACAATGATTACATAATCGCCCGTATCAATATGAGGCGTAAAAATCGGCTTGTTCTTGCCTCTCAAAATCTTAGCCACCTCAGAAGCTAAGCGTCCTAATGTATATCCTGAAGCATCAACCACATACCATTTTCTCTCAATTGCTGCCGGACTGGCCATGAAACTCTTCATTGGTTCTCCTCCTAAATAATATTGAACATTCTATGGAAAAATGCCTTTACCGGGGCTTGGATCCAGCATTTTTGCACTTCGTCGCACCAAGTAATTATAGTACACCCATCCTCGTGTGTCAAGCCGATTTTTTCTATTTTTCGCCTGTAAAACCTATAAAAGTTACTGTAATACCAGCAAAATGCCGCTGTTCACCTCGCAGCCGGCAGACTGCTGAAAAATCCGCCCTCATACTCCATGCCCAGCAGCGTCAGTCCCTTCGCCGGGGCCGTGGGCCCTGCCGACTGCCGATCGCATGAGGCCAGCATAGACTGCATATCTTCCGGGTTCCGGATTCCGCTTCCCACTTGTATCAAAGTCCCTGCAATAATTCTTACCATATTATAGAGGAAGCCGTTCCCCGACACCTGAATGCGGATCAAGTCACCCTCCCGCTTCACATCCAACGCACAAATCCTTCGGACCGTAGTCTCCGCCTGGGTATGAATGCTGCAGAAGCTTTTGAAATCATGCTCTCCCAGCAAAAAGGAACCGGCAGCCCTCATACGCTCTATGTCAAGAGGCCGCCTGTAAAAATACGTATCCAGCCGCCGTCCGGGCAGCTCAAATTCCCGATTCAGAATGCGGTATTCATAATATTTGGTACAGGCACATTTCCGGGGATGAAAATCCCCTTCCACCTCCAGAGATTTCTGAATCCGGATATCCTCCGGCAGCCGGCTGTTCAGCGCGTAGGAAATCTTTTCCCCCGGCATCTGCGTCCCCGTATCAAAAACTGCGACATTTCCGAGGGCATGGACGCCGGAATCTGTACGGCTGGCTCCAATCACCTGGATATCCCCGCCAAAAAGCCCGGAAAGCTCCCTGTTCAGCACGCCCTCTATGGTTTCCCCGTTCTTTTGCACCTGCCAGCCGCAGTAAGCCGTCCCATCATAGGCTACCGCCAATAAAATACGTTTCATAAGACAATTCTCAATGTAATCATAACAGCCAGAAAAAGGGCCGCAGCGCCGTAAGCCATATAATCCCTTTTTGCATATACAAGAGGCTTCATTTTCGTTCGTCCCTCGCCGCCATGGTAGCACCTGGCTTCCATAGCCATGGCCAGATCATTGGCCCGGCGGAAGGCCGAAATAAACAGCGGCACCAGAAGCGGAACCAGGTTCTTCGCCTTCTGTATCAGATTCCCGTTTTCAAAATCCGCACCTCTGGCAATCTGCGCCTTCATAATCTTGTCCGTCTCTTCCAGCAGAATGGGAATAAATCTCAGCGCAATGGACATCATCATAGCCACTTCATGCACAGGAACGCGCAGCCTTTTCAAAGGCCCCATCAGCCGCTCCAGACCGTCCGTCAAATCATTTGGGGTAGTCGTCAAGGTCATTACCGATGAACCTACAATCAGATAAATCAGTCGGATTGCCATAAAGACCGCCGTCCGAAGCCCTGTATCCGTGATCTTCAGTTTCCACACCTGCACCAATATCCGGTCTCCCGGCGTCAAAAACAGATTGAAAACCACAGTAATCATCAGAATCATCACAATGGCCTTCAGCCCCCGGACCATAAAAGCAAAGGGCACCTTGGACAGTTTAATTATCATTATCAGAAATATCGTTGCCGCCAGATACCCCGGCCACCCCTTTGCCACAAACAATGCCGTGATAAAGACAAGGGTTGCCGTAAGCTTTACTCTTGGGTCTAATTTATGAAGAATAGAATCTGCCGGGTAATACTGCCCCAGCGTAATGTCTCGAATCATGATGTATCTCCTAATATGTTCAGCAAATATCCGGCTTCCTCTTTTTTAAAAAGCCATGAGCCGCAGGCTCAGCAATCCGGCTTCTTTTCTCCAAGTGCTGCAAGAATCGAATCCCGGGCTTCCTCTATGGTGGTCGCATTCTCATCCACCGAAAGCCCCTTCTCCTTCAGCGCATGCATCATATACGTCACCTGGGGCGCAGCCAGCCCCACCTGCTCCAGCTCTTTATAATGGCGGAACACCTGGCCCGGCACGTCGTCAAAGAGAACCTCTCCCTGGTTCATAACAATAATCCGGCCTACATATTTCGCCACATCCTCCATACTGTGGGATACCAGCACAATGCTGATCTTTTTCTCCTGATGAAGCAGGCTGATCTGATCCAGAATCTCATCCCGGCCTTTGGGATCCAGCCCGGCCGTGGGCTCGTCCAAAACCAGAATCTCCGGCTCCATTGCCAGCACTCCGGCGATAGCCGCCCTGCGCTTCTGGCCTCCGGACAGCTCGAAGGGTGACTGATGATAGAACTCTTCGCCCAAACCTGTCATGACAAGGGCCGCCTTCGCCTTTTCTTCCGCCTCTTCCCTGGAAAGTCCCTGATTCCTGGGACCGAAGCACACATCGCTCAATACGTCTACCTCGAAAAGCTGATGCTCGGGGTATTGGAATACAAGGCCCACCCTGCTTCTTAAACGGCGCATATCATAGCCGGCTCCATATATATCCTCCCCATGAAAATAGATATGGCCCTCCGAAGCCTTCACAAGGCCGTTTAAATGCTGCACCAGAGTAGATTTTCCCGATCCCGTATGGCCAATCAGGCCTACAAATTCTCCGGACTTAATCTCCAGGCAGATATCCTTCAGTGCGTGAATCTCATAGGCGGTTCCCGGACTGTATACATAATTTACATGCTCTAGCTTTAATGACATAATGCCTCCACCAGCTCCTCCCTGGTCAGTATTCCATCCGGCAGGTTAACACCCGCCTTTTTGAGCTCATAAGCCAGCAAAGTGGCCTGGGGTACATCCAGGCGGTAGGACTTTAACTTTTCCACCTGGGAAAATATCTCCCTGGGCGTTCCCTCCATTACCACCCGGCCCTGATCCATCACAATAACCTTATCCGCATATATGACCTCTTCCATATAATGGGTAATGAGAATCACGGTAATCTCCTCAACCTCGTTCAAGGCACGGACAGCCCGTATGACCTCTTTGCGCCCATTAGGATCCAGCATAGCCGTGGGCTCGTCCAGAACAATACATCTGGGGTGCATGGCGACCACTCCCGCAATGGCCACCCTCTGCTTCTGGCCTCCGGACAGCTTATTGGGGGAATGGTGGCGGTATTTCAGCATATTGACTGCTTTCAGGCTCTCCTCTACACGCTCCCATATCTCCTTTGTGGGAACTCCCATATTTTCCGGGCCGAATCCTACGTCCTCCTCCACAATGGTTCCGATAATCTGGTTATCCGGATTCTGAAATACCATTCCGGCGCTCTGGCGGATCTCCCAAAGCCTGTCCTCATCCCTGGTGTCCTTTCCGTCCACCCACATTGTGCCGCCTGTAGGAGTTAAAATGGCGTTCATATGCTTGGCAAGGGTGGATTTTCCGGATCCGTTGTGTCCCAGAATCGCTACAAAATCACCCTTCTCCACCTGCAGGGATACCTCGTCCACCGCCCGGATCACATCTGTCTCCCGGCCCTCTTCGTCATATTTTTTATATTCATATACCAGGCTCTGGGCCTGAACCATCTCTTTTCCCATGGTTCTACCTCTTATTCCAGTTTCGCAATATTCTCGCAGTACAAGGCTCTGTTCTTAAATGCTGCTGTCATTGTATAATATCTCCTCTTATTTTGCAAGCAGAACTCTTTGCCCTTAAGCTTCACCAACAAACAAAAAACGCGGCTATACTGTCCGAATATCATATCCCAACAATATAACCGCGTTCCAATGCTTGCAAAACTTATTTTCCGGAGCCGGGCATTATTCATCGCTCGCTGCATTTTGAACTGCAGCATTCTGAACAACAGCCTTCTCTTCCAAAACCGCAGCTTTGTCTGCCAAGGCTTCGAATACTTCTTTTTTTATTTCATTATAGCGCTGCTCCTTAATAAGCCCCTTTTTTTTACGAATCCTTTTGTTCAAATGCTCCCTCCTTTCTGCCTCTTTTGTCACTGTTCGGTTGCAGGTTACCCTTTCATTGTATCATAACTGCAACGTATATCCTATCCTTTTCATCGGCTTATAACTCTTTTATATACACCGTATAATATACTAAAATAGAACGTATCATAATGGTAACGGAGTTATTTTCATGTACGAAGAAAATTTTTGCATTAGACGTATCAAAGAGCTTATGGAAAAAAATAATTTCAATGCATACCGTCTTGCGAGCAAATCCGGTATCTCCCTTTCCACGCTCACATCCATGTTTAATAAAAATACAGATCCTCGTGTGCATACAATTGAAAAGATCTGCTCTGCCTGCGGCATTTCTGTTTCGCAATTTTTTGAACGCTCTTCCAGAGATCTGACAAAGGAACAGGACTACCTGCTGGAAGCCTATGATCAGTTATCGCCTTCCCGAAAAGAGCATCTCATGTCTTATCTGAACTATCTGAAACAGTGCGAGCAAAGTTCTCAAAACAATGAAACAAGCTGACGAAAAACGCCCCTAAGCCAGTAATAAAGTATTTATACAATAAAAAACAATTGCAAAAGGTGGCCTTTTTCGCTGCTGCTGTGATATAATGAGCGTTAACGGCAAACGTATGTCCTGCCCGTCCCATGTACAAATTTCAAATACCCGGAGAAATTGTTATGAACCGACACGCCTTCTTAATCATGGCCCACCACCAATTTGATTTCCTAAAAGAGCTGCTTCTGGCCTTGGATGATGAACGCAATGACATCTACCTTCACATCGATCAAAAAGTTCCGGATTCTGACCTTCCGGATTTTTCTCATGCTGTTCAAAAGTCAAATCTTTATCTTACAGAACGTTTGAATGTCCACTGGGGCGGCTACAGCCAGACCGCCTGCGAGCTGGCACTTTTAAAGGCGGCCGTTCCCCGGCGCTACGCCTACTATCACCTTCTTTCCGGTTCTGACTTTCCCTTAAAATCTCAAGATCAGATTCACCAGTTCTTCAAAGAACATGCCGGGAAAGAGTTTATACATTTTGACGCTCCAAAACCGGCGCCCGAAGTGCGGGAGCGCATCTCTCTTTATCATTTTTTCCGGGAGAGCTCCTGCCCTCTGGCAGAGCCTGCCGATATGCTTCTTACCCGGCTTCAGAGACTGTTCCGTGTGAACCGTCTGAGGGGAGAAGCTGTCACCATCCAAAAGGGCGCCAACTGGTTCAGCATCACCCATTCCTTTGCAGAGTATGTCTTAAGCCGCCAGGACTGGATTCAAAAGTATTTCCGGCACTCCGTCTGTGCGGACGAACTGCTTCTTCAGACCCTTGCCGCCAGCTCTCCTTTTATGGAGCAAGTCTTTGATCCCTTTGGAGACAAGCTGTCCTTGGGAAATCTGCGCTACATTGACTGGGAGCGGGGCAGTGAAAACAGCCCTTACACCTTTCAAAAAGAGGATGCCGGATATCTGCGCTCCCTTCCCCATCTGTTCGCCCGGAAATTTGAGGAAAATATCTTTTCTTCCTGAATCTACCGGTAGTTCTCCGTGCATTTCACACAGCTTGCATTGCGGCTGCAGCGGAAATCATCCACAATATCATCCACACGGGTACAGGTGCTTTTTAGAAATCTCACTGTATGTACCACTTTTGAGGAATCCACGGGGCAGATGGTCTCAAATTTCTGGGTATAAGCCCGGTCCTCCTCCGGCTCCTGTCCCTCACTGCTTTCCTTCCAGCGGTATTTCCGGGATTCCTTCAGGCTCTGTTTAAAATCGGAAGTCTCTTGTTCCATGCTCAATCTCCTTTAGGTTCTGCTCTGTCCTCTGGCGGATCTTGTCACTGGTTATGCGTTTCAGCTCCCGGGCAATCAGCGCCTCCCCTTTCTTCCTGGTATCCTCCGACGCATAGTCGGTCAGATATTCCTTCAGCGTCATAAGGGCATTGGGCTGACAGCAGTTGGCAATCTGCCCCGACTTCACCAGCTTCATAAACCGGTCTCCAGTGCGCCCCTCCCGGTAACAGGCCGTACAAAAGCTTGGAATCATCCCAAGATCCAGCAGCCAGTTTACGACTTGATCCAAGGTCCTGGTATCACTCACATCAAACTGGGCGGAATTCTCTTCCTTCGCCTCCTCCTTCGCATAGCCGCCCACACTGGTTCTGGAACCGCCGCTAATCTGGGACACTCCCAATTCCAGCACCTTCTCCCGGGTAGCCTTGGATTCCCGGGTAGAAATGATCATTCCCGTATAGGGAACGGCAATCCGGATCACTGCCGCAATCCGGGCAAAAAGCTCATCGGAAATGGCATCTTCAAAAGCGGAAGCGTCAATATCATCCCCGTTGCGGATTCTCGGCACACTGATCGTATGGGGCCCCACTCCGAATGCCGCCTCCAGATGCTCTGCATGCATCAAAAGCCCTGTAAAATCATAGCGGTAATGGTGAAGTCCAAAAAGCACCCCGATCCCCACATCGTCAATGCCGCCCTCCATGGCCCGGTCCATGGCCTCCGTATGCCAGGCATAGTCATGCTTCGGCCCCGTTGGATGGAGCTTCTCATAATTTTCCTTATGATAAGTCTCCTGGAACAGGATATAAGTCCCGATTCCCGCCTCCTTAAGCTTTCGATAATTCTCCACGGTAGTTGCCGCAATGTTCACATTCACCCTGCGGATTGCCCCGTTTTTATGCTGTATGCCGTAGATGGTCCGAATGCTTTCCAGCACATACTCAATGGGATTGTTTACCGGATCCTCGCCAGCCTCCAGAGCCAGACGCTTGTGCCCCATATCCTGAAGGGCAATAACCTCCCTCCTTATCTCTTCCTGGGACAGCTTCTTTCGGGCAATGTGCTTATTTTTAAAATGATAAGGACAATAGGTACACCCATTCACACAGTAATTGGACAAATACAGCGGCGCAAACATAACAATCCGGTTTCCGTAGAATCTCTGCTTGATGTCCCGTGCCAGGCCAAACATCCGCTCCGTCAGATCCGGCTCCCCGCATTCCAGAAGCACCAGCGCCTCCCGGTGGGACAGTCCCCGGCATTCCTCCGCCTTTTTAAGCAGCCCTTCTATCAATTCCCGGTTCTTCTGATTCTCCCGGGCATATTGAATGGAGTCCAGGATTTCCTTGTGATTTATAAATTCTTCCGCCTGTCTGGAAGCTGGATTGTACATTCTTGGTTCCCTCTTTCTTCCATAAAATAATATTGCAAACAAATGTTCTCTTGTGCTATACTAAAATTATAGTTCCTAAAAATCCACAGCACCTGCTTACAGGATAAAACCAAGGAGCCCCCTATGTCCACTATTATCTTTCATATTGATGTAAATTCAGCCTACTTAAGCTGGACTGCCTTGGAAAAATTAAAAAACGGAAGCAGCGTGGATCTGCGCACCATTCCCTCCATCATCGGCGGCGACGAAAAGAGCCGCCGCGGAATTGTACTGGCCAAATCCATTCCTGCCAAAAAATACGGAATCCAGACTGCGGAGCCGGTAGCCTCCGCTCTCCGCAAGTGCCCTTCCCTGGTCATCGAGTCCCCGGATCACAAGCTTTACCGCAGCTACAGCCATGCCATGATGGAGCTCTTGTCCTCCTTTACTTCGGATTTGGAACAGGTATCCATTGACGAGTGCTATCTGGACTTTACGCCCATCGCCCGCCTGTATCCCTCCCCTGTGGAAGCTGCGGCTCTTATCCGGGACCGCATCTACGAGGAGCTTCACTTTACCGTCAATATCGGAATTGCCCCTGCAAAGGTTCTTGCCAAGATGGCCAGCGACTTTGAAAAGCCCGGTAAAATCCACACCCTGTTCCCTGAGGAAATTCCTGTGAAGATGTGGCCTCTCCCTGTATCCGAGCTTTTTATGGTGGGACGCCGCAGCGCCGAAAAGCTCATGGGCTTTGGCATACAGACCATCGGGGAGCTGGCCCATACAGACCCGTCTTTCCTCACCGCCCATTTCAAAAGCCACGGACGCCTTATGTGGGAATTTGCCAACGGCATCGATCCCACTCCCGTGCTCTCCCAAAAGCAGGAAGCCAAGGGCATCGGCAGCTCTACAACCCTAAGGGAGGACGTCACCGATCCGACAGAAGCCAAAAAGGTGCTTCTTGCACTCTGCGAGAGCGTCTCCGGACGTCTCAGGAGTGCCGGACAGCTGGCCGGAACCATTACCGTAGAGATCAAATACCATGATTTTACAAAAGCTTCCCACCAGGCCAGGACGCTGTCTCCCTGCAATTCTACAGGCGAACTGTACAACTTGGCCTGCTCCCTTTTTGACCAGCTCTGGGACAGACGCCCCATCCGCCTTTTGGGAGTACGCAGCTCCCGTCTCGTATCCGTCGGCGAGCCGGTTCAGCTCTCAATCTTTGATCTGCCTCTGGCAGCAGAGGCAGGGGCGGAAGCAAAAAGCTCTGCCAAGACGCCTTCTCCCCAAAAGCTGAGGCAGCTGGATCGCGCCCTGGACTCTATCCGCAAAAAGTATGGGACAGACGCCATAAAACGGGGCGGTTATTAAGCGGACGGCTGCGAAGTGAGCCATA
Source organism: Candidatus Merdisoma sp. JLR.KK011 (assembly GCF_036941125.1). Taxonomy (NCBI): domain Bacteria; kingdom Bacillati; phylum Bacillota; class Clostridia; order Lachnospirales; family Lachnospiraceae; genus Candidatus Merdisoma; species Candidatus Merdisoma sp. JLR.KK011. The sequence continues at coordinate 32,711 of NZ_JAYWSZ010000004.1, forward strand.
ATCCTATTGATTCTTTTGGTAAATCAGATTCAGCCCCTTGAGCAAAAGGGCATCGTCCATGTGTATGGTTTCCCGGCAATAAGGGATGATGCGCTTTGCCATACCCCCGGTGGCGACTGCCTGGGGCGCCATGCCCAGTTCCTCCCGGATTCGTCCAAGCATTCCGTCCACACAGCAGGCATTGCCGTAGAGCACGCCGCTCTTCATACAGTCAACGGTATTGCTGCCAATCAGCTTCTTCGGCGGTTCCAGACTAATCTTGGGAAGCTGGGAGGTGCGGTTCGTCAGCGAATCCAAAGCCACTCCCACCCCCGGCAGAATCATTCCGCCGATCACCTGGTGCTTCTCATTAACTACCGTAAAGGTCGTGGCCGTTCCCATATCAATAATCACCAGAGGGCAGCCGTATTCCTCGATGCCCGCCACGGCTCCCACCACCAGGTCAGGCCCAAGCTGCGCCGGATTGTCAATGCGGATATCCAGGCCTGTTTTCACACCGGGGCCTACCACCGGCATTTCCTTGCCAATCACCTTTGCCGCCGCATTCCGGATGGTGCCTGTCACCGGAGGCACTACGGAGGAAATGATGCCTCCCTCTAACTCCTTCCGGTCCACGCCGTATATTTCCAGTACGTTTTTTATGCTGATGGCGTATTCCAGCTCTGATTTTTTCACATCTGTGTACAGACGCTCCACAAACAGAATCTGGTTATCCTTAATGCAGCCGATTACAATGTTGGTATTTCCAATATCAATCGCCAGAATCATACCTGCCTCCTGTTTTTCTTCTTTGTTAATCCCCTGCAGATATATATTAATGCATATCCCTCCGGGACTGGCGGGCTTCGCCCGTCAATGCATGGATATAGCGGTAGCCTTCCCCATCGGGTTCTATGGAAGAAAGCTCCTCGTAGACAGAGGTATCCGTAGCCAGCTTCTTTTTGCGCAGCATCCAGTTGGAATACTTCTTAATCAGATCATAAATCACCGCAAAGGTAGGCACCCCGATAACCATTCCCACAAAGCCCATCAGCCCCCCGAAAAGCAGAATGGAAAACAGCACCCAGAAGCTGGAAAGCCCTGTGGAATCCCCCAGGATCTTCGGGCCTAAGAAGTTGCCGTCAAACTGCTGCAGCACCAGGATCAGGATTAGAAAATACACACATTTGACGGGACTGTCCGTTAGTATAATCAGGGCGCTTGGAATCGCCCCGATAAAGGGCCCGAAAAACGGTATAATATTCGTCACCCCTACGATCACACTGATCAGCATGGTGTAAGGCATATTTAAAAGGTTCATAATAACAAAGCACAAAATTCCCATAATCAGGGAATCCAGAAGCTTCCCGTCAATAAAGCCGCCGAACACCCGGTTAATATAATGGATCTCATCCAGAATGCCGTTGGCAACGGGAACCTTGGCAAAGCTGTAAATCAGCTTTTTTCCCTGGGCCGCAAACTTCTTGCGGTTTCCCATAAGATAAGCGGCTGCAAAAATACCAATCACGATATTTTTCACTGCAGCCAGAGCGCTGATAAGTCCTGCGGACACGCCGCTTACAATCACCTGCATATCAGGCAGAAACTTTGTGTTCAGCCATACCTGCATATTCTGATAAGCCGCATTGATAAACTGCTCCGCATAATTGGCCAGAACTTCGTCGTCTGCAAGCTTCTGCTGAATCCAGTCGCTCCATTTTACCACATTTCCCGGAAGCACCTGCACAATCCCCCGCACACTTTCGAATACCTGGGGCAGCACCATGGCAAGAAGGAGATAGACAATGAAAAAGCCAAAGAGCAGGCTCAGCCCAATGCCTATCGCTGCGGAAAAACGCGCCGCCTTCTGCTCATTCACCTTCATTCTCCCCGTCAGCAAGGCATTTAGACGGATCTCCACAAAATTACACACCGGCGTCAGAAGATACGCTATCACCGCCCCATAGATAAAGGGCATAAGAATACTCTCCAGAGTACGTATTCCCTCCATCACTTGTTTGAACCGAAATAAAGCAAAGAAAAACACAATACACAAAATGATGCCCACGGCTCCGGCCAGACTGATAAACAGGTATTTTCGAAATGAATCATCCTTCATGTTCTGCCTCCTCCTCTTCTCCCATATTATAAACGTCAAAACCTGTCATAGCCTTTGGAATCACATAATGGCTTCCGCCCCGGCCTTTTACATCCTCTATCATCATTACCATCAGAAGAGGTTTGTCCGTGTCCGCTCCGCTGATTCCCACAAACCAGCCAAGCTCCGTGCCGCTTGTATCCTCTTTGGAATCCTTGATCTCCGCAGTCCCCGTCTTACCCGCCAGCCGGTATCCACTGCGGTAAGCCTCACGGGCCGTTCCTTCCGGATGCTCCACAACCTGGTACAGTCCGTTCAGAACCTCCCCGGCCGCCTCCGGCGTAAATACCTGCTCCTTCCAGAACCCTTCTTCCCCTCCAGCCCTCAGATAAAGCTTCACCATATTTCCCTCATTGACAAAGGCAGAATAAACAGCTGCCAGGTGAAGAGGATTCACAAGAACCTTTCCCTGCCCGTAGGCGCTGTCCGCAAGCTCCGTCTCAGATCCAAGCTTTCCCTCACTTCCATAGGAGGACGCCTTCAAGTCAAAGTCAAACTCCATCTCTTCCCCAAAGCCCAGGCTGTCAAGACCCTGGGAAAAGGCTTCCTCTCCCATATTCACCGCCGCCTTGGCAAAGTAGATATTGTCGGAATAAATCAAGGCATTTTCCAGATTCTTCACAGGATAATCCGTCAGGGTCGTAACCTCATAGCTGCCCCAGCTCTCATCCTTCTGCCAGCTCAAGCCCTCATTCTCCATCTCTTCGCCGGGATTCAGGCTGCCGTTTGTAAGCCCGAGGGCTGCGGTAACCGGTTTAAATACGGAGCCGGGCACCCAGGAAGCCAGATATCGGTTGTAAAGAGGCTGCGTCTCGTCATTGTTGACCGCATCCCAGGCACTGGCCGTATAGCCCATAACAAAGTCGTTGGGATCATAGGCCGGGGCGCTGGCCATGGCCAGTACCGCGCCGCTTCTGGGATCTATGGCAGCGGCACAGCCTTCATCTCCCTCAAGGGCCTGGTACAGATGCTGCTGCAGAATGATATCAATGGTCAGAACTACGTCCTTGCCGTCCTCTGCCGGCTTTTCCAGCACCGTGCTCCTCTCATATCCGTCCGCATCAATAATCTGGATGGAATATCCGTCTCTGGGGCGCAGGATCTCCTCATAGATCCGCTCTGCCCCTGCCTTTCCAATCTGGCTGTTCTGGTTATAGCCCTGTCCTTTGCGCTCCTCCAGCTCCTCCGCCGTGATATTCTGCACATAGCCGGTGAGCTGGGCCGCCTTTTCCTTAAAGGGATAGTACCGCACGGTTGTGTCGGTAATCATCACTCCCGGAATCTCCAGAAGCTGCTCCTTGAGCTCATAATCGTCTTTAGAGACTGTGCGCAGGGGAACAAAGGTATCATCCCGGACCCAGCCGGCATTGAGCTCCTTTTCTATCCGCTCCACACTGATTTCCAATAATTCCGAAAGGCTTGCAAGGGATTCCTCCCGGTTCTCCCCCAGCTTGCCGGGCACCAGCCCTACAGAAGAAGCCGTCCCCTCCCTTGCCAGGGTTGTCTGATTCTGATCGTAGATATTTCCCCTCTTGGCCTGGATGGTCTTTATGCGGACCTTGTCCCCGGCATAGAGACCCGGCAGGATATCCTGACTGTCCCAGCTCATTTTGTAGAGGCCTTCCTCATCCTTTGTAAAAATAGCTATATTGTTAAAGGAAAGCTCTCCGGCCAGGGTGTCCATGGTAAGGGCATATTTCACCCTCTGAGTCACAGCCTTTTTGTCCTTGTGGCCTTCCTCCCTCTCCTCAATCTCTACACGGATATTCATAGCCTCGATTCCGCCGTAGATATTCTGATACCGCTCTACGTAGGCTTCCTGGTCAATGGATTCCTTGGCCTCTCCGGTGAGATAGGTGTACATTTCCTCGTATTTTTCTTCGCCCAGCAAATCCATATATTCTGCAAGCAGTTCCTCCGGCTCCGGCTTCTTTTCTTTGCATCCCATAAGAAGCGTAAGGCCAAGAACCAGAACCGCCGCTGCCCATAAACTCTTCATTTTGTCTCCTCTGCAGCCGATTACCATAACGTCCTTCCTGTTTCAGCTTTCGTAAACTTCTTTCTTATCATACCATTTTCTTTTGCGTGATACAAGTAGTTCCCGTCCGTGTCACTTCAAATCCCTTCAAACCCCATCGTTACTTAAGCGCAAAAAAGAAGCCTGCTCCCGGATGATACCGGACTGGCTTCTTTTTTGACACTACAGTTTCCGCTCGAAGCTTCCTTTTATTCCCAGGGCCTCTCTGTACTTTGCAACGGCCCTTCTGGATACGTGAATGCCCTTTTCTTTCAACGCATTCGTGATCTTCTGGTCGCTGAGAGGTTTTTTTCTGTCCTCCTCCTTGATAAGCCGGGAGATCATATCCTTTATATTGTCCGCATTAACCGCAGCCTCGTCGTCTCCCGACGAAACCGCAGCAGAAAACAGGTCGCGCAGAAGGAGCGTCCCCTGCCGGCACTGAATGTATTTGCCTTTCGCGGCGCGGCTTACGGTAGAAGCATGGATGTTAAGCTCTCCGGCAAGCTCTGCCATTGTCATAGGCGCAAGGAGGCCGTTTCCGTCAAAAAAAGCGGTCTGATGCGCCACAATCGCAGTTGTAATATCGATAAGGGTCTGCCTCCTCTGCCGGATGCCCTCTTGAATCAAGCGGACTCTGTCCAGCTTTTTCTGAAAATACAGGCAGAGCTCCTCATCCTGAGATTCCTTCATAATGCGGATATAATAATCATTGATCTGATAATTTTCTATCCACCCGTCGTTTAATTCAGCCCTCCACACTCCCTGTTCTTTCTTTAATAAAATATCCGGAATGATATATTTGTTCTTGTCCCCGGCGGCCACAAAGTTCATGGGCCTGGGATTCAAATGTGCAATCTGCTGAATACACAAGCGCACCTGTGCGGTAGACAGGGAAAGTCCCCGTGAGATCGTCCCAATCCTCCCTTTTGCCACATCCTCCAAATATTCCTCCACAATCTTCCAGGTATTCGTCCCCTTCATTCCTTTAAAATCCAGCTGTATCAGCAGGCATTCCCTCAGATCCCGGGCAAAAATGCCATGGGGCTCCAGCCCTTTTAGAATGCCAAGCGCCTGCTGCGCCTCCCGAAGGGTCACATGGGCTTTCAGAGCCGTTTCCTCAAGGGACATTGTAAAAAAGCCCGTCTCGTCCAGACAGTCTATCATATAATTGAATAGCTCCCACTGCTTTTCGGTAAAATCCTGAAAGGGAAGCTGGTACAGCAAAGTCTTTTTCACAAGCTCCGGCTCTGTATCCGGCAGATCCCTGCGCCGCTTATCGTCCTCCTCAATAAGCTCCTCATACGTCTTTTCATACGTAATCGCATGCTCATAACGACTGCTTATATCATCCGCCCCATAGACGCCGTCCTGCCCTCCCGTATACTCAAGCATAGGATTCTCCAGGTACTCATTCTGCATAAACTCTAAAAGCTGCGTCTGATCCATGGTTAATATATTCAAAGACTGCATCTGTTTCTGGGACATCTTAAGCTTCTGTGTGGTATTTAATTGAAACCCCTGCTTCATCATTTGCTCTTACCTCTGCATCTTTTTTGAAATCATTTTATCTATTAATATCAATATACCAAAATTATTCTAAAATGAAAAGATGCAGAGATAAAAGCGCCGCCTACCTGGGACAGGTGCAGGTTTTAACCGCCCTTTCCTCCTTCCCGCCTGCAAGAGCCCTCCCCCTTACCATAAAATAGTAAGCCGGCGTCACACAGGCTGCACTGCCCAGCCAGGCGGCGGATTCCGCAAAGAACAAACCATATTCTCCCATAACCCTGGTAAGCAGAAGCGCCACGGATATGCGGCCCACGCATTCCATAATACCTGCAATCATGGGCACAATGGTATTGCCCATGCCCTGGATGGCGGAGCGGTATACATGCAGAATGTATAGAATCATCAGCGTCACGCTCATAATCACAAGATACTGGTAAGCCAGCTCCAGCACTCTGGGCGCATCCTCATTGGCAGATGAGATAAACAGGAGAAGCAGATTTTTCCCAAAAGCCAGCATCAGCAGGGAAATGCTCACAGAAAAGACAGCCGCAAGCTTCATTGCGCTTCTCATCCCCATACGGATGCGCTCTAAGTTTCCCGCCCCCCAATTCTGTCCCATATAAGTAGCCGTTGCAAAGCCAAAGGAAATAGCAGTGCTCTCCAGCAGGCCATATAGCTTATTGGTGGCTGTAAACGCCGCAATAAACAGGGAGCCGAAGCCGTTAATCACAAATTGGAGAATAATGCCGCCAATCACAATCGCAACATGAGAAAGGGCCAGAGGCGTTCCAAGCTTCAAAAGCTGCTTTGCCACCGATACATCCAGCTTCCAGTCCCCACGCTTCATATTGACAGCCGGAATCTTCCCAATCATAAACAGGCAGTAGAGAAATGCAGCAAGCTGTGAAAATATCGTAGCCGCCGCTGCCCCCGTAATGCCCCATCGGAATTCCATCACCAGCAAGAGATCCAGGCCTATATTGAGGACAGCGGCAATGATCATGCCCAAAAGAGGCGTCTTCCCGTCTCCAAAGGCCCGCAGTACGGCGGAAGCCATATTATAGGCCATCACAATCAGCGTGCCTGCATACATCACAGTCACATAGGAATAGGCGCCGTCAAAGATATCTGCCGGTGTTTTCAAAAGCCCAAGAAGCGGCTTTGCCAGCAGCGGAAAGAGCACCGAAACCAGGGCGCCCACTGCCAGACATAAAAGGGCAGACATAGCGATGGACTTTTTGATGTTTTTTTCATTCCCCTCCCCAATGTTCTGGGTGATCAGAACGGCGAAGCCCTGGGTGAGAAACTGTACCGGCCAGAGCACCAGCCAGTAGATCCAGTCCGTGGCTCCAAGAGAAGCCAGCGCCTTAAGGCCTACCCCCTGGCCTACTATCATGGTGTCTGTAATCATATAAAGCTGCTGGCCCAGATTCCCCAGAATCAGCGGCAGGGCAAAGGAAAAAATCAGCCCTGTGGGATTTCCTTTCGTCATGTCCTTAGCCCTGCCTGTGCTTTCCTTGTGGGAGGAAGCCTTACCCTTATGTAAAAACCGCATATAATATCACCTTTCTTTCTTGACTTCTGCAATCAGAGTAAATATAATAATAATTGCAAAATTCGGATTTGTATATAATAATAATCTCAATTTTTATAACAATCGTTTCAAAGGCGGAGGGGATATGCAGCAGATTCCGGTTAAAACCGACGAGCACTTAAGAGAACTGATTGACTATAAGGATATTTCGTTTCCCCTGGAAACATGGGACGATCTTTATACTTCTTTTCCCGATTATACCTTGAACTGCCACTGGCACGATGCTTTTGAATTCGGAACGGTGGTAAAGGGGGAACTGGATTTTTATACAGAAGAAACCTGCTTGAGAATGAAAAAGGGAGATTGTATCTTTGTTAACTGCAATGTCCTTCATATGGCAAAACAAGTAAATCCAGGGGAGCCTGCCGAAATGATCGGCGTGGGCTTTCCGCCCTCTCTCTTTCCGGACGGAAGCATCTTTCACAAATATTTTCAGCCTGTTATGAACATGCAGCTCCAGGGCTTTTGCACAGAAGCCTCCGATCTCCATGGAATAAACATAGCTCGGTTCATCGAGGATATCTGCCGAATTCCGGATGACGTTTATGGGTATGAGCTTCAAGCCTTAAGCCTTTCAAGCCGGCTCTGGCTGGAGACCCTGGCCTATATTTCCGAAAAGAACCACTCCTTTCTTATCAAGGAGACACCGCCTCACCATGGAGCCATGGTGAGACAGATGATTTCCTACATACAGGAGCATTTTGCAGAAAGTATCACAATCCGGGATCTTACGGAGCATGCTCACGTAAGCCGCAGCGAATGCTTCCGTTCCTTCCACCGCTATACGGGAAAAAAGCCCATGGAATACATCAATGAGTATCGCCTGCTCCAGGCCGCCGGCCTGCTGCGTGAGACGAATCTCTCCATCTCCGAGATCGGCAGCTTCTGCGGCTTCTGCAGCTCCAGTTATTTTGGAAAGCTTTTCCGGGAGAAGTACGGTATCTCTCCCCTTGAATATCGAAAAGGGCTGCTGCCTACCTTTGATTGCCCATAAAGAACAGGGCCATGGTTCCTGGGCCGGAGTGCGCTCCGATGGTGGGGCCTACGTGGTTGATGACAAAGTTCTCCACGCCGAAGCGCTCCCTCACCAGCTTTTTCACATATTCAGCATCCTCCAGGCAGTCGCCGTGGCTGATGAATACTTCCGGATTCTCAAAACCCTTGATCTGCTCGCCCATGCGGTCTGCCAGAGCGGACAGTGATTTTCTTCTCCCCCGGACCTTTCCGATGGGTGTGAGACGGCCTTCCTCGTCTACATGAAGGATTGGCTTAATGTTAATCATGGTTCCCAGGACGGCTGTTGCCTTGGACACGCGGCCGCCTCTGTGGAGATGGAAGAGGTCGTCCACCGTAAAGATGTGGCAGAGATTCAGCTTGTTCTCTTCCACCCAGGAAACAGTCTCCTCCAGGGATTTTCCGGCTTCCTTAAGCTGCACGGCCTTGTGCACCAGAAGTCCCTGGCCCAGAGAGGCGCTTAGCGAATCCAGGACTACGAGCTTCCGATCCGGAAAAAGCCCCTCCTCCTTAATCTCCTCAGCGGCGATCCTTCCGCTGTTATACGTTCCGCTCAAGGCCGAGGAGAACGCAATGTAGAGCACGTCCTTTCCCTGCTTTAGGCAGGCGGTGAATGCTTTCTTTGCCTGATCGGGATTCACCTGGGAGGTGGTAGGCATGGAGCCATTGCGCATGCGCTTGTAAAATTCTCCTACCTCCAAGGGATGATTTCTGTCGTAGGTTTCCCCGTCTATCATATAGCTCAAAGACAAAACCTCCAGCCCGTGCTCGCGGATGTACTCTTCAGGAAGATCCGCATTGATGTCTGTCATAATAACATAAGTGTTCATTCCTCTTCTCCTCCTATTCTAAGTTTATTAATAATTCCCTAATATCTTCAGATTCAGCGCTTCCTCCCGGATTCCTCTGAGGGCATTTTTTACTGCGCTGTCGTTTAAGTTCCCCTCGAAATCCACGAAGAAATGGTACTCCCAGTTCTTATCCGCAATGGGCCGGGACTCAATCCGGCACATGTTCAGGTTGTTGAAGATGAAATGCGACAGCACATTGTAAAGACAGCCGCTCTCATGGCTGACCTCAAAACAGATGCTCACCTTCCCCGCATTTTTGCAGAAAATCCGCTGATTGGTCACAATGAAAAAGCGTGTGGAATTCTGGCCGCTGAAATTGATATTCTCTTTCAGAACCTTCAGCCCGTGCTGCTTCCCGGCCAGGGCGCTTGCAATGGCAGCCTGGGTTTTATCCTTGTCCTCCGCCACCTTCTGGGCCGCTACCGCCGTATTGAGCAGGCTGATCTGCTGCCACTGACGGTTCTCGTCCAGATATTTTGCACACTGCATCAAGCCCTGGGGGTGGGAATACACGGTCTGAATATCCGAAAGCTCTGCGTCCTCTGTTCCCAGGAGTGCGTGGCAGATGGTCATTACCTGCTCTCCCACTATGTAATTGTCAAATTCCTGAAGGAGATCGTAGTTGTCATTTACAATGCCTGCGGAGGAATTTTCTATGGGGAGCACTGCGTAATCTGCCATGCCCTCGGCGATGGCCTCCATAGCGTCCCGCCACCGCTCCACATGAAAGTGATTCACATCCTCCCCGAAAAACTCAAACATGGCCTGCTGGGCATAGGCTCCCTCCACTCCCTGGTAGACGACCCGGACATTTTTCTTTTCAAGCTCATCCACCATTACGAAAGGCAGACGGCCTACGGCCTGCTGCTCCATCCGCTGATACTGGAGCTTCCGGCTCATGGCCATGATCTGATTATACAGCTCCTCCACGCCGTGGCTGTTAAACGCGCTGTGAGTCATAGCCTTAACAGCCTGGATTTTCCGTTTTTCACGCTCTTTATCAAGAATCTTCTTTCCTACGGCTACTTTATACTCCGCCACCTCTTCTGAGACAGCCATCCGCTGCTCAAAAAGCTTTACCATCTGGATGTCAATCTCATCAATTTCTTTTCTCAGCTCTGCCAGATCCCTCATGTTGTTCTCCTTTCCCACAAAATCACGCTTACCGTGTTTTGGCGCTTACCAATCAATCAGCCGGCTTCTTTCCGCACTGCCCGGATCAAGTCGCCAAGATAGGACAGGGAGCCGAAAGCCAGAACCATCCCGTCCCCACCTGCGTAGCCCTTTGCCTTCTTAACTGCCTCCGGGATATTCTCTGCCGCCTCTACATTGGGATTGTACTTTCGTACTGCCTCTGCAAGCTCCTCTGCCGGCAGCGCTCTTTGATTGTCCGGGGTCATAACCGTCACTATCCGCTCCGCCTCCGGAGCCAGACGGCTCATCATATAGTCATACTCCTTGTCTCCAAGGACGCCGATGATAAATATCTTCCGTTTTTCCGGAACATAAAGCTTCAAGGTCTCCAAAAGCCGGTCTGCAGCATCCCTGTTATGGGCGCCGTCCACCAGGAACAGGGGATCCTCCTCTATCACGGTAAACCGGCCGGCCCATTCCGTCTGCTCCAGCCCTCTGCGAAGGGCCTCTTCCGTTACGGGATAGCCAAGCTCTCTCAATGCGTCTATAACCTCCAGGGCTGCAGCGGCATTTTCAAGCTGGCAGCTTCCCAGGATTCCCGGACGGAGGTTTGTCCTGTCTTTGTAGGTAAAGCTCTGATCCTCAAAGCTTATTTTTTTATCCTTAAGCTCCTCCTTTTGCACCTCCCGGTAGGAAGCCCGCTTCTCCCGGCAGGCTTCTTCAAGCACCTCTCGAACCCGGGCTGTCTGCACCGTGCTTATGACTGTGGTATCCGGCTTGATAATTCCGGCCTTGATCCTGGCAATCTCCTCCAGGGTATCTCCCAAAAATCCCATATGATCCATACTGATAGATGCAAATGCGGATACCAGCGTGGTTTTTACTACATTGGTTGCATCTGTGAGGCCGCCCATGCCCGTCTCCAGAACCACAATATCACAGTCCGTTTCCTTAAAATAGAGAAATGCCAGGGCTGTCTCCACCTCAAAGGCTGTGGGATGGGCCAGGCCCTCCGCCAGCATCGCCTGCCCCGCCTGGTAAATGCGCTCTGCCAGCCTTGCCACTGCTTCCTCCGGAATATAGGCTTCATTTACCTGGATGCGCTCCCGGTATTCAAAAATTGTGGGGGAAATGTATCTTCCCACCTTGTATCCGGCTTCCTTCAATATCGTAGATACATAGGCCAGAATGGAGCCCTTGCCGTTGGTGCCCGCGATATGTACAAACTTGAGATCGTCCTGGGGATTCCCGAGACGGGAAAGAAGCTCCGTCACCGTGTCAAGTCCCAGAATGTAGCCGTATTTTGATGTATCATCTATAAATGCTCTTGCTTCCTCGTATGTCATGGTCTCCTCCTGATCTCCTAAAAACAGCCCTATGCAATTGCATAGCTTCCTCTTCCGTCCTCTGGATTCAAACGTATCTTGTGATGCAAAAATTCTCTCTTCCCAAGAAAATCCAGCTTTATCAACTGCTTATTCCAATCACACTCTTTTTCTTTATACTCCGGAGAAGCTTTTTTATACATCTGATATCTCTGCTTTCCTGGATTTGCAAAATCATTGATCTTATCATTCCTATACGCAGAATAGAGATGCACCCTGTCCAGACATATCTCTATCCCCAAAAATCCTGCAATTGCCATACCATTCTGTATAGCTCCTTTTGCCTGCTCTTTGATCTGCTCCCACTGAGACAATCCGATAGTGCGCTTCAGCTCAAAAATATGCATTTCCCAATTATTCCCTTTGTATTTATATAAAAGATAGTCTGCACATTTCTGATTTTTGAAATATCGTAATTTTTTATCCTCCAGTCTGCTGAATAATATGCCTGGATCTGGAAGCTCCAGGATCAGCTCTGCCTCCCCCTGTTCCTTCTTTTCCTCCAATACAAACTGATGGTCATTCCAACATACCAGGTGCTCATCCAACAGCTTAAGCCGTTCCTGTAATTTTGCAGAAAACATTACTCCTCCTCGCTTTCCACTTTTTCAATGCAGTCAATCTGGTCATTCAGCTTCTTGAGTGTGTTATAAAATGTCATAGCTTCAAAGCCATAGTCGCCGCAGGGCAGCTTCGTAACCGTTGTCCAGTTTTCTTTATCTACGTCAAATTGATAGACTGCCACATCTTCTCTTTTTAAAAGATCCTGAACGTCATATCCCAGTTCCTGCAAAAAAGTTTCTTTTCCCTCTGCCGTTTCCAGTTTCAGCATATTATTCACATGTTGAAGGATAATATCACTGTGTGTTGTAACAAATACCGGCACCCCTTTGTTGTGTATCCGAATCAGTACACGGGCAATGGCCCACTGAAGTTCCGGATGAAGCGATATCTCCGGCTCCTCCATAAGCAGCGTTCCCAGATTTGTATACTGCAAAAACAGCAGCAGCGGAGCCATCTCCGTAACAACTCCCGATACCACAAACATCGGCAGCTGCTTCTCCTGGCCTTCCGGCGTATAGAAAATCTCATGGGAGGGAAACTCCGTTCTCCTGACACGGCCGTGAATCACCTGCTGTTCTATAAATTCTACAATCTCTCCATATTCTTCCCTGGGTTCTTGTGTATCTAATTGGCTTAATACCGTCAGAAAATCACTGTTGGGCTTTGTAAGAAGATTCTTACTGGTTTCCTGCAGGTTGAATTTATCCTGCATGGCACTGCCTACCAGGGACTTATAGGTAAGAAGAAATCCTGTTCGGGCCATGGGAAAATAAACGGCATCTCCATGCCCGATTTCTGTAAAACCATCTTTCAGCATGAATTCCATCATATAGGCAAGAAAAAAGCGGACACCGTCTCTCTCTCTAAATCGGCTTACTGGTATGCTATAGCCAAAGATAACACTTTTTTCTCCATCCATTCCGAATATTGACATATGAGCTTCCTTATCGTTTACATGATAGCCCTGGCTGATCTTAAAGCCGCAATCCGTTTTTTCGGAGAAGCTCACATGTATCTGCTCTATCTCCATTTCTTTGTTAAACAAATCCCGAAGAAACTTTTCCTTATTCTTCTCCAAAATTGTATTTAGCAATTCGGCAAAATAAGCGCATTCCTCTGAAGTTAGTTTAAAAATCTGAGACGAGTTCTCTGCATCTAAGTTGAGATTAGGCTCCAGTATCTTGACGCATTTTTGATAAGCCGGGGAATCTTCAGCAAAATCATATTTCGAAAAAAACAAACGAATATTAAGCAAACCATATAACAATGTCATCATATAGCTTTTTCCGCTGTTATTGTCCCCAAGAAAAAATATCATCGGCGCCGCCTCAACAACCGCTTCTTTTATTTTTCCAAAGTGTTTCACATGCACAGACCATCGATTCATACGCTTCCCCTTTCCTTTCTGCCCTATGGCCGGCTGCCGCCATCCTCTTGTTCCAAAAAATCTCAATCTCACCTGAATATATAAAGTCTATCCCATATCGCAAAATATTTTCAGCTTCATCTATTTTTCTGCATTCCAAGTATATTACATCCTCCGCCTTATTTCAATAGAATTTCTTCCGCCTTTTCTGCGCATACTATCCCTATGAAAAATAAATTTATTCTCTGCGGACTTATCGGCTGGTGCCTGGAAATCTTCTGGACGGGCCTCAAATCCCTTCAGAGGAGGCAGATGAAGCTGGTGGGCCATTCCTCCATCTGGATGTTTCCCATTTATGGGATGGCCGCTTTTCTGGCTCCTGTCTCCCGTTGGATTCAAAAGAAAGGGACGCTTTTTCGGGGGAGCGTCTATGCCTGCATCATTTTTCTCGGGGAGTTCATCACCGGAAGTCTGCTGAAAAAGCGCGATATGTGCCCTTGGGACTACAGTAAGGCACGGTGGAACATTGACGGCGTGATACGTCTTGACTATGCCCCGGTCTGGTTCTTTACCGGGCTGCTGTTTGAAAAAATATTCCGCCGGATGCAGCCCTCTTCCGGCCCGGCCCCAGTCAACCGCCCGTAAAAAACGGGATGCTTTGCGTGTCCCCCTATCTACTGAGCATACCATAAAATAAGGCATCAGCCATTTCCAATATCCCGTGTGCCGTCCAAACACACGAGATGGAAATGACTGACGCCTTATTTTTCGAATATCCCTTCTTCTTCCCATTTTGCAGCATCCCTGCAGTACCGCATATGTCTGCATTCTTTCCAACACGGTAAGAAATGTTACTGTCTAATCACAAAAAATCTGAAACAGATGAAACACATTGAGCCCGATCAAAAACCACAGCAGAAGGGAAAAGAAGCCTTCCGTCCGCCTGTCGTCCATTCTTTTCGCAGCAGCACTTCCAAAGACCGCTCCCGTCACTCCCCCTGTGCACATCAGCAATAACACTGCGGGGGGAAATTCCGGCACCGTATGCGTCAGCAAAACCGCCCCGAGACTGGCTGTCTGGGAAACGAAAATAATAAACAGCGAATTCCCGGCCGCCTCCTTTGCCTCCATGGAAAAGAAAAAATACAAAACCGCAAGATTCAAGGGCCCTCCGCCGATTCCCAGAAAAGAAGATACAAATCCCAGAGCCAGCCCGATCCCCATGCTCGCTTCCCGTCTTGCAACAGTAAGCCCCGCCACACGCTTTTTATTCCTCACATAAATAAGAACCGCGCCATTCACCAAAAACAGCAGCGCCGTCTGTATCAGTCCCAGATTTCCCCCAATGGCAGAGGCCGCCTGCTTTCCGAAAATACCCCCTGCCGCTGCTCCAAGGGACAGATACACCGTAAGCCTAAGATTTTTACTTCCCAGGGCATTTCTCCTGCGAAGCATGCTGGATACAGCCATAGCCAGAACGGTACATCCCGAGAGAAAGCTGGCCGCAGCCGGGGGAAACTCCCCCATGCTGTCCAGCACAGGCTTCATAATGACGCCTCCCCCGATTCCGCTGACGGCGCCGATAAAGGAGGCTGCCAGGGCCGTGAAAAAATATATGAAAACCCTCATCAGCCGTAATCACCGCTGGCGCGGATATCCTGAAGGGCCTCTCCCGTATTTTCCAGGGGTTCAAAGCGGACGTCATAGGGGTAGGCCTCATAATCCCAGGTAAGCTTTCCGATATCCCGGACTTTCACGCTCATTACGCGTTTTAACAGAAGAAGGGTAAGCTCCTCCCTGGCTTTGCGAAATTCCGGCTCCTCGTAAAGGTTATGAAGCTCATAGGGATCCGAGTCCAAATCATACAATTCACAGCGGTCGTCTCCGTAGATCGATAATTTTAAGCTGCCCCTGCGTATCATTGCCCCCGCTCCAAAGGATGTGGGCGCGTGAGGCGCCGTGATTGTAAAGCCTTCTATGGGCTGTTTCCAGGTAGGGCATCCCCCTCCCGCTTCGCAGAGTATGGTCTCCTTCCCCGTCGTATCCCCCTTATCAAGGGCGGCTGCCCAGGAGGTTCCCGTCATCGTAGGCGGAATCTCCACCCCCAGAAGCTCCAGCAGGGTGGGAGCCAGATCTACCTCCTCCGTCAAGCCCTCAAAGGACAGTCCCCTCCACTTTCCTTCCGGATGGACAAGAATTGCCGGAATATGGGACAGGCACTCATAAAAGGTAGGATTTTTATGGGTCATTCCATAATCGCCCAGCAGCTCCCCATGATCCGAAAAGAACAAAACCACCGTCTCTCTCTTGCCGCCGCTCTCCTTCAAATATTCCATAATCCGGCCCACACTGTCATCCACATAGCGGATCTGCCCCATATAGTGGGCCATAGCCCTGCGCAGCTCTTCCCCGCTGCACGCTTCCATCTGGGAGTGAACGCGGAATACCTCATTTCTCACAGGCTGCTTTTCCTTCTCATAGGCCGTTACTCTGGGAGACAGCTCAATCTCCTTCGGATCAAACATGGTGTCATAGGGCTTCGGACAGCAGTAGGCCGGATGGGGATCCTGATAATTCACCCACAAAAGATACGGCCTGTCCCTGGTCTCCTCCATAAAGTGAATTGCCTCCTCCGTAAGGCGCCCCGTGATATTAAAAGGATGATCCTCCTCAAGGGTAAAGGAGGAATAAGCCTTTTTATAAGCCGGATGCCCATCATAATTGCCAAGGCAGATTTCATCCAGGCTGTCCCATACCTTGTTAAGCTCTGAGTAGGTAAACAGATGGTTTTTCCCAAACATCCCCGTCCGGTAGCCGGCCTTTTTCAAGGAGGTAACAAGGTTGGGAACCTTCGGAGAAATGGTAGACCAGTAATTCCGGTGATTATGCTCGGAAAAATAAGTGCTGGTCGCAAAGCTGCACCGGCTTGGGCCGCACAGGGGAGCCGCGCAGTACATATTTTCAAACCTGACGCCCTCTGCGGCCAGGCTGTCAATGTGCTTTGTTCCAATAGATGGATGCCCGTAGCATCCTAGATAATCCGCCCTCAGCTGATCGGGCGTTATGATAACCAGATTATACTTTTTCATCTTACCACCATTTAATCAGATCCGTAACCTGGCTGCGCAGAGCCACAAACTCCGGATCAGACACCTTTCTCGGCCTTGGCAATGTATTGACAATCTCTGTCTTAATGTGGGTAGGCTTATTTGTCAGAACCAGAATCCGATCGGACAGGTAGACGGCTTCTTCAATGTTATGGGTGATGAAAAGAACCGTGGTCTTGATTTCCCGCCACATTTTCAGAAGCTCGTCCTCAAGCTTGTATTTCAAAGATAAATCCAGCTGCCCGTAGGGCTCGTCCATCAAAAGCAGATCCGGCTCTATGGCAAATGCCCTGGCAATTACCACGCGCTGCAGCATACTGGCGGAAAGCTGGCTGGGATAGTAATTCCGGTATTTGTCAAGCCCTACCATGCGTATCACATAGTCGGAGCGTTCCTTTAGCCGTTCCTTGGGAAACTTCTTTGCCTTTAGGCCGAACTCCACATTTTCCTGGATGTTCAGCCATTCCATCGTGGAATATTCCTGAAAAATGTAAGCCAGATTGTGTCTCTGGGGATTGATCTCCTCCCCATCCACCCGGATGCTGCCCTGACTGGGCTCATAAATCTTAGTCATGGAATTGAGAAATGTAGTTTTTCCGCACCCGGTAGGGCCTACAATGCAGAGAAACTCCCCGTCATAGACGTCAAAGGAAACGTCGTCCAGCACCAGGAGATCCCCAAATGCTTTTGTTAAGTTCTTTACCTGGACTTTTACCCTTCTATCCTGCATCCGCCTCGCCTCCCGTCGTCATATTGTCCTCTGCCAGCCGGGTAATCTCCTCCCGGAGCCTTAAGAACTCCGGACTTGTATTATCCCGGGGCCGGGGCAGATCAATCACGTACTCTTTGGCTGCGGATGCGGGCATATCCGTAAGCACCACAATGCGATCCGCAAGATAAACGGCCTCTTCCACGTTGTTTGTCACAAAGACTACCGTCCTCTTCTCCTCCCCGCAGATGCGCTCCACCTCTTCTTCCATCAGATACCGTGTCTGCGCATCCAGATGGCCGAAGGGCTCGTCCATAAAAATAATCTGGGGCTCGCTGCAGTAGGCCCGGGCAATTCCCACACGCTGCTGCATTCCTCCGGAGAGCTTCACCGGATAGCTGTTCTCGAATCCCGTCAGACCTACCAGATCAATGTAATACTGCGCCCGTTTCTTCCACTCCGCCTTCTTTACGCCCCTCATTCTCGGCCCGAAGGATACATTTTTCATAACGCTCATCCAGGGAAAGAGCGCCGTTGTCTGATACACCATTCCCCTGTCCCAGGAGGGGCCTTCCACCTTTTTCCCGTTTACCTCAATCTCTCCTCCCGTTGTCTTTTCCAGTCCTGCCAGAAGGTTCAGAATCGTCGTCTTGCCGCACTGCCCCGGGCCAAAAAGCACCAGAAATTCATTTTCCCTCACTTCCAGATCGAGATTTCTCACAACCTCATTTGTCTCGTTCTGCTTTCTGTTTCTGGCATAAAATGTCTTGCAGACCTTGCTGCATTTTACCGCTAATTTCCCCTTACCGTCCATGCGCACAGCCTCCTCTCCAGAACTCTCATCAGATTCGCCAGGGCAAACCCTACAATGGCAATGGAAATCATTCCCACCAGAATCAGCACCGTATCTCCCGTATTCATTCCCATATTGATGATCCATCCCGCGCCTTCGTAGGAGCTTATCATCTCTGCCGCCAGCACGGCCATCCAGGAAGTGGACAAAGACACTTGAAGCCCTGCGAAAATATACGGCGTGGCGCTTGGAAGAATAATATGAAGAAAAATCTGCCCTTTGTTCGCCCCCAGAAGCTGTGCCGCCCCAATAAGCCTTGGATCCGCCTTGCTTGTGCCGTCATAGGAATTGAGAACAATGTTGGAAAAGCCTCCCATAAATATAATAAAATATTTTGTCGTCTCCCCAGTGACGTTTTGTAAAGGACTTTTTAATCAAATTCACAAAAAATTTACATTTCAGGGCAAAAAAATAGAGCCAGGAACCTGTTTTTTAGGTTCCCGGCTTATTAACTTTGTTTATGTGTTTCTATCAACTTTTTTATTACCTGCCTGTTTTTGCGTCATTACTTGGAAGAAAAATATAATTTCTCTAAACTCTTATCAATATAACAACAATCATTAACGCTAATTATTTTTTAATGATTAATACAACTCTTTAAGTCTGAAATAAAACTGTCTATTCCTTCACTCATATCTTGCATAATATTATAAAAAACTCGAACCAACATTCTCCCATGAACACCGAGAAATTTTCTCAATTCTTCGAACCAATCATGATGGTCATTTCCATCAATCGTTGCCAACATAGTTATTATCTGGCTATCGCTCTTTCCCATATTATCACAAAATTTTTTAATGTTTTCTGCATTATGCAAGTATTCTCTATATAATTCTTCCAATGGTTTATTCCCCGGCAGAAAAACCCATTTCCATTGTAATTTCTCTGTATTTAAATGATTTCTCATATCTCCATCATATACACCTATAAAATCGTATTTAATTCTATCACTTGCCGGAAATTCAAGACGACAAGAGATTGCTTTTTCTCCACCTTCCGCAATGTCGATTGTATATCTTTTCAAAATATATGGAGCCTTATCCTCTAAAATAATTGAAAGAAAATCATATGCAACTCTATCTTCAACAAACAATGTTCCCATATAATTTTGCGAAACACCTAATATGTCTTCAGCCATCATATTGTCATCAGGTTTTGTAACCATAGCAATATTCCCCATTCTACTCACAATTCTTATATTACCATTTTTTATATGTTCTAACAAATATGGCGAATGCGTAGTCATAATTATTTGAATTCCTTTTTCTGCCATTTGTTTCCCCAAGTAATTTGAAAAATGCATTTGTGAACATATACTAATGTATGTTTCTGGTTCTTCAATAATGACAATTGTTCCCTGATTACATTTATTTATGCACCAGAACAAATATAGTAAAAAGTGCTCCCCTCTCCCCATACTTCGAGAATCATATTCTATTTGATCAATGGTAACCTGAAAATATGGCACAGTTCCTATTTCTTCAATTTCTTCAAACTCCCATACTCTGCAATCTTGGTATCTTTTCCCCGTCAAATAACAGATATCCTCTATTTCTTCTTCAGACAACCTATATTCTTCATTTTGTTCAAGTAATTCTTCAAAATTTGCCTGTTTAATAGTAAACTCTTGAATATTATTACTTTCATCACAATCCAAATATATAATTTTATCTAAGTCATATCCAGTATCGCAAAGTCGATATCCCGTGCAATTTGAACATCGGATTTCCTTTTTTTCGCTTACAACCTTTCCATTAACCGTACTTCCTTTTAACTTATGTCTGTCACTTTCTGTTAAAATTACTCCTAAAATATCTTTTACCGCAGCAATTACCGTACTTTTTCCTGCTCCGTTCAAACCACATATTGCAGTTATTCCGTCTGAAAAAGAAATTTCTTGTAAATCGTTTAAGCCATTAAGCTCTACGCCGGATACACTATTTAAATATTTTCTCTTATATGCTCTATCCCAATAATCTGTTTCTTTCGCCTTTCTCATTAAAACTTTTCTCCCCAATTATATTTTTCAACAATTTTCTCAAGTGTATAATTTAAATTTTCAAGTTCTTTAAATGTATTTATAGTATATTGTATAAGTTCTGTTTCGTTTCCCCATAACATATCTCTAAAAACTGTAATAATAATGTCACGATATATAATTGAAAGAGCGTCTGTACTTCCCATACTAGATCTTTGGTTAAAAGTATTGAGCATTATCTCAAAAAATGAATTTCTCTTTTGCAAAGAAGAGAAAACTTCTATGTATCGTTGATCTACTTTTTTGTATTTTCCTTTTATAAAGGCTCTACAAAATTCAAAGTAACCAATAACATTTTTTAATTCCGTATCACTCAAAGACAAATTTCTACGAATAAAAACAAACCAGCTAAAAATTGTTGCTTTATTAAATGAATATTTAAAATCATCCCAACCAATAATACACTCCATAAATTTTTCTAAAGTTTTAGCAACTATCCTAATACACTCATCTGAAAAAGGTATTGCTTGACGATATTGAATCGAAATATCATTAGATGTTATCTTTTTCTTTAATGTTCCCGTTTCAACTGAAAAACAAAATTTTGAGATAATTTCATCGTAAGCCAGCCTGGAATTTGAAAATCCAATTGTTTCTTTACTTGCTCCTAATGCAACAAACTTATTGGACAATTCTTTAACCTGATCTCTGGTAACACCAATATATGCATTCCTTTGTTCTGCAGACGTTAACGCCGTAGGCTGATTTAAACGATAAAATAATTCTGCCGGTTCTTCTGGTTGATATTCTGTTAATCTTATAATAACAATACTATATTGCCTAAATTGCCTTTGCCATTTTTTAGGAAGATCACGATAATGCATACCATCTAGCTGAATAAGTTCAGAATTTTCAGGCAGAATTTTTCCGTCAATACAAATTATATTATCATAAAAATCTCGTATAGCTGCTAATCTTTGCTGACCATCTAATACTTCATCTATGGATTGATTATTATGTATTACATGGATAGGTGGTATCTTCCAACCTCTTAATATTGAATCTATTAACTTTTGTTTCTTCTGAAGTGTCCAAATCTCCCCTCTTTGAAAGTCCGGTTGCAAGTCCATATCTTCATTTTTTATTCGATTTACTATTGTTTCGATTTCTAAATCTGTAGATTCACATTTCATAAAGTTTTATCCTTTCTTACAACTATATTACATTTCAGAGAGAAAATTTCTACTGTTTCTGTTCAAACTGTTTCTAAACTTTAATCTAACGAAATCATAAATAACTTGTTCAATGTCAATTACTACAACTAAACAATTTATTGGCTTTTTATTCCTCTTGTCCAAGTTCAATTTCAGCAAGAATAAGCCAAGAACCTTTTTTAGATTCCTGGCCTACAGTTCTGTTTACACTGTTCTTTCGGCTTTCAATTTCTTTACTTCATCAAGAGAAAGTCCAGAAATACTCGCAATTTCTTCCAGAGCATATTTTCCAGCTGCCAGCATACGAAGCGCAACTTCTTTTAAAGATTCAATTCTCATATCCTCCATAATTTTACACATCTCGCTCACTCCTTTCGGGTTCTCTTTTAGATACCGTGTTCTGTTTGCCATCAATTCAAAATTCATATCATCTGCCTTGGTGCAATTAAAATCGTGCATGAGTTTTCCTATAGCAGAATCCCCACGATATTCACCATTCACATAAAGAATATGCTCCCCATCTTCAAAAGATTTACCCGTTGCAAGGTTGATTCTCTCAATTGGATAAACAGCTTTACCCTGACCATAAAAATCTTTTTCAATGATAAAAATTGTATATGTGTCTGGCAACTCTTTAAATTCCTGACCAGAATGAAGATTCTCTATATCCATTACGCTTGAATGGTATCTTGCCCTATGTGGATCTGCTCCCTTGTCCTGCCTCTGGACTTCTAAATCATATTTTTTTCCAACCAAATCCGTTCCATATGCGTCCAAACAGATAGAACGTGCCCCGGCCAGTCTTTTCATATCTTTCTGTGTTTCACACTCAGTAATAATTAAATCAGGTTTATCAGTGATAATGCGTAACACAAATTCAGCCAATGGAATGTTATCCTTAAAAAGACAACGCATAAAATCATCGTCGATTGGCCTTAACAAACGCAAACGTTGCAAATCTTCCTGATGTTGCTTATCTGTCACTGTCAATCTTCCCACCTGCTTTCCCTTCTGTTTTCGTATCTCCATACTACCATAAACCTCCTGATTTTACAAGCCGGGAGCCAGCGCATTTCTGAATCCCGGCCTGTTTCCGTTATCGCTTTTTCACATCTGCTGTATCTCATTTTTCAGCATACGCTTGATTTTGTCACTCATGGTTTCCTTGCTCGTCTTGCTGAAATGAACCCTCACAATGTAGGTCGTCCGGCCAATCTTCTTCACCAGTGCAGGAGCGTCCTTAGCCGGTGCCGTGATGGTAGTGTCCTCTGTGATTTTCTCGCTGCTCATAAATTCTCCTTTTCATGCAATCAGATTTTGTTATCCCTTACTCACAATCTCTTTCGCCGCCGCTTTGGTCGCCCTGGCTCCTTCCTCCCGGAAATTCTTTCCGGAAAAGAGAACCGGCGCACACCGTTCCAGTATGCGATCATAAATCCTTGCGTGGGCAAGGTCTGGCGGGTTCTTAATCTTTTCCAGTTTCAGGTTTGTCGTGACAATCAGCGGCTTCTTACTCCGATACCGGCTGTCAATGACGGTAAACATCTGCTCCATGGCATACTCGGTATTCCTTTCCACCCCTAAATCGTCAATGACAAGCAGGCTGTAATCGTCCAGGCTGGTGATAAAGGCCGCCCTGTCCTCGGCAAACACACCGGTCAGCCGGTTCAGGATAGACGGGAAATTTGTCATCAGTACTGGCACGTCACGGTCAAGCAGGGCATTGGCGATACAGCCGGCAAAAAAGGATTTCCCGGTTCCCACGTCACCAAAGAGCAGAAGGCCGGTATTGTCCCGGTACGCCTCCTTCCAATGTTCCACATAGGCGTGTGCCTTCTCCATGACGGGATTCTGGCCGTTATCGTTGGCAAAAGTGTAATCATAAAGGTATCTGTCCTGAAGCCCCTGTGCCTTCCGGCGTTTGACACGCTTCATGCGTTCCCTCTGTTCCTCCATGGCTTTCCGTTCCTCCTGCGCTTTCTGCTGGCAGGGGCAGAGGCAGCGGGGCATGAAATAGCCGGAGCCTCCGAACCTCGGCACAACGGTCTGACGGCTGCCACGACATTTCTTACAGTGAATCAACCCGTCTGCCGGTTCTATGTATTCGTCCCCGGCAAGTTCCATATCCCCGGCTGCCCGGTCAATGGCCGCCCGGACTTCTGCGGTAATCTCTATCATATGGTTTCTCCTTCTTCTACTCTGTAATCACGGTTCCGGGCAGGCGGTTTCTCTTTCTTTTTGTCGGCATTCGCCCAACACCGGATTGTGGCGGCATGGTTTTTATATTCTTTTCCGCTGGATTTCATATACTCGGACAGCCGCTCAATGTACTGTTCCCAGAGGGTGGGGAGTTCCGTTTGGAGTTCTGCTAATTCTACAGAAGATAGAAATACATTCTGGTATCTCCCATAGATGTGTGTCTTATCCCCCTCTCTATTCTCTATACTCTTATCTCTAATCTCTTTATCTCTATACTCTAATATAGGCGGACATTTGTCCACCCGGCCATTGGACGGACAAATGTCCGTTTCCCCGGACGGGAGCAGGTTCTGGCGTTTCAGCCTCATGCGCTCCTTTTTCTTCCGCTCCCCCTCGCTGGATGACTGGCCGATCAGCAGCTGGATATCGCTCATGTAATAGGCTCCGCCTGTCAGTATCTCCACAAGGCCAAACTCCTGAAATATCTTCAAAGCCCGCTCCACCGTGCCTACCTGATGTCGGGTAAAGGTGGCTATGGTCTGCACGGTATGGGGCAGATAGTCATTCAGCAGGAGTACGCCGTTGCTTTTCAGCGACATTAAATACATCTTGAGCAGGAGATTGGAGTACAGAAGGCCGTCCTGCGTACTCTCCAGGATGACCATGGTTTCGCTGTTATAAAAATTCTCTTTCAGCTTGAGGTAATAAAATCGTCGATTCTCTGTCATTTAGTTGCTCCTTTGGTTCAGAATGGGTTATTTCGGCTCTTGTACGCATTTTAAGGGGGCTTTTGGAGTGTCGGTGATAAAAAGTATTGCCTCCCCTCCGACACGCTCCGAAAGTGCTTGATTTACAAGGCTTTTTCCGCTCCTAAATGCGTAGAATCATGGTATCTTTTCCGCTGTCGTTCTGCCTCCTTCCTCCGGCGCACCCTGGCGGCACATTCCCTACAATATTTCGCCCGGTTGGAGCCGGGCAGGAAAAGAGCGCCACACTCGCTGCACCGCCTGCTTTCCAGCCGGTGGTAAAGCGCCGTCTCCAGCTGGTGGTCTAAGGGCAGCACCGCCACACGGAACCAGCGGCAGAGCAGGGAGTGGGAAATGCTCTGGACACAGACGCACCCGTCCCCCTCGTCAAGCGCCATACACTGGCCGTTGTCGTAGTTGCAGCACTCACGCACCAGCCGCCTCGCCCTGCGGTACTGCCGGTAGTCCATGGCCGGGATTCGCTCATGCCGCCTGTTTCCCATATCTCACCTTGCAGCGGCACAAAGACGGCTGCCCTTCCCTGAAAAGGAAAACTGGCTCCGGCGCTTTCACCCCCGCAGGCGCTGGCGGCGTGGGCGGCACGGGTATCTTTATGGTGATGGTGATTGTCATGGTGATAAACTGCTGTGTCATAATTCCTGTTCCTCCTTCTTTCTGGCTGGTTCATTTTCCGTCCTGGCCAACTGTTCCGCTGTCTTTTTCAGATTCTCCACCGCCTTGATGTCCTCCCGCATGGATTTCATTTTCTGGTACTGTACCGATTTCTCCGCTTTCAGGCGGTCGGCTTCGGCCTGCCATTTCTTCGGGGTGATTTCTTCGCCGTTGGCTTTCAGCTTTTCCAGATACCGGACGGCGGCCTCATATAATGCCAGTTCCGCACTGTGCTTCTGCTCAAACTGCTCCTTTTTCTTCCCCGGCTTCATCTTGTCGAACTGGCGGTGGGTTCCTTTGTTCCTCTCGTATTTCTCCCACATGGAGAGATGTTCGCCCAGCACTTTGATACGCCGCTCGGCGGTGACAATCTTCCCACGAAGGGAATAGTAATCTTTGTTCATGGCGGCCACTTTTTCATAAAGCTGCTCCATGGAAGTAATGTTGTTGCCGTTCAGGAAATTGAACAGGGCAGCGCTTTCTTTCAGGTTCCTTATCTTCCCACACCGGGAGCCGTGTTTCCCTGTTGACAACTGTGCCTCGTAAAGCTGCGCCATGATACTGTCTTTTCCTTCTGGTTTCTCTGCCTGCTCTTTCGTCCATTTATAGAGCCGGGTAATCCGTGCCTTGATTTCCTTCAGCAGCTTATTGTCGGCAGCAATCTGGCGGTTGATATTTCCTTTCTCTGTGGCAATGCCTTTCCGCTCCATCTGGCTTGCGGCAACTCCCAGATGGATAGAAGGTATCTTGTCAATGCCCTGACGCTCGTAGGAGCGGTGGTCAATCCGTTCCGGCCTTCCCACCGCCTCCAACGCTCTGTTGGCGTAAGCTGCCCAGGCAGCCCTCCACTTCTCTACATTTCCTTTGTCGTTCCAGTCGGTGGTGTCTTCCCGGTGGTTCTTCCAGCCGCCTTTACCGTTGGGGATTCGCTGGCCGTTTTCGTCCAGTTCGTAGGCCTTCCGGCATTTCGCTCCCCACTGTCGGTTTTCCTTTAGCGGTCGGATGGTGAGCATGACATGGAAGTGGGGATTTCCGTCTTTCTTGTCATGGATAGAGAAATCCGCACACATACCGGCGGCGACAAAGGTATCGCTGATGAAGGAGCGGGCAAGCCGCAGCTGTTCCTCCCGGTTCAGTTCTACCGGCAGGGAAATCTCTATCTCACGGGCAAGCTGTGCGTCACGGGTCTTTTCAACCATCTCCACACTGTTCCAGAGAGTGCTGCGGTCTTGAAATTCCGGCGGGGCATGGGGCGGCAGGATAATCTCTGAATGGACAACGCCCCTCTTTCTGGTGTAATCATGGGTAAGCCCGTCCCATTCGTTGGTCATTTTGGTTCCGCTCCGGTAAGCGGCAGCGCCCACGGCGGACTTGGCCTTGCTGCGCTTGATAATCTGGACGGGCATATGGAAGATGGCTATGGCGGTTCGCCTCCTTTCGGGTGGGAATAGATTGGCTTCGCTGGAAAGGGCAGACGCAGAGCGGATGTCCTTTCCAGCGGAGCATACAAGGGGTTTGGGGAGTGTAGCGCCCCATTGCGTCCAGAGGACGCCACGCCCCCGGCAGGGCGCACGCACCGGAACGGTGCATAAGTGCGCCGTTGGATTTTTAAGATTGTTGCGCACCTTAGCTTCTAGGCTCGTTTTTCAGCAGCCACATGACTTCCGGCAGGCGGGAAATAGCAGATAAAAACGCCTTGACTTCCTCGCCGGTCATAGCGGCAGCGGCAGGGAAGATACTTTCCAGAATTGCCCCATGCTCAATCAGGCGGCGTGTCCTGGTTTTCCGTTCTGCGTCCGTTTTCCGGTTCAGGAGAATCTTCTGTCTATTCTCCAATTGGCGGATTTCTGTCTTTACTTTTTCCAGCTGGTTTTTCAACTTGTCTATATCTGACATTTGCGATCATCTCCTTTCGGGCGGCAAAAAAAGACAGCCGTTTCCGGTTGCCTCATGTGATAAAATGTTCTGTTTTTACAATTCACAAGCAAACTAATTTCTTTCCCTACACACGGTCAATATTCTCTGATAATCGTTTTTATCTTTTCGATTTTGAATAAAAGAGGGAGTATACACGCACCATATGATTAAGGCTTACCGACAGTTAAAATACAAGGGAAGGGAGCTGACAGCATGATTAAATATGACCGGCTCTGGTCTACCCTTAAAGAGCGGGAGATTAGCCAGTACAGACTAATCAAGGATTTCGGCATAGATAAAGCACAGCTTCATCGGCTGCGGAAAAACATGGTTGTCAAAACCATGATTCTCAACAACCTGTGCCGGATTCTAAACTGCCGTATTGAGGACATCATGGAGTATGTACCAGACGAAGATACGGACTAAAGGGGCAATGCAGATTTGGATTTGCAGAGCCTCTTTTTTTATTGCCTTCACCGTTCCTGCGCCGGCGGTTTCTTATCCAGGTAGAGTTTCCCGGCCATGACAGCGGCATGGTTCCTGATTTTGATTTCTCCCCGCTTCTCACTGGCTCTGGCGTTCTTGTAACCCTCATCAGAGAGGAAAAAACGGTATCGCTCTCCGGGGAATCCCACTGGGCTGTCACTGTTCAGGATATCCACCGTTACCATGTGCCTTGTTTCCGGCAGGAACCTCTCCATGCCTGCCAGGTCATGCCCCTGCAGAACCGGCTCCCCCTTTCTGGCTTTAGCAGCGGCAAGCCTCTGGCGGATAGAATTATCCCGCTTTTCGATAAAGGCGGCCCGGTTATCCGCAATAAATCGGCTGCACTCCGGCTCCGCCAGTTTTTCCAGTTTCCGTATGGTATTCTCGACAATCACTTTTGAGAGTAAATCGTCCTTTCGTTCCAGAACCGGCACAATCTCTTTCAGCCCGGCAAGGGTTTCTTCCTTCGTTGGTGCGGCATACTGGTAGAGCATTTCCAGTTCGCTTTTAGTAAAGTTCATTTTCCTTATTCCCTCCACTTCTTTTTCTCAAAATAATTCCGCATTCGCTTTAAGCCGCTCTTAACGGTCTGCTGTACCACGGATACGCTCACACCTTCCTCTGCGGCAATCTCAATCAGTTTTTTGCCAAGTATGTAGCGGGCATGGATACGCCTTGCCTGTATGTCCGTCAGATTATCCATAGCTTCGGACAAATGTTCCAGTGTGGCAAGGAAAAGCTGTTCTTCCTCCTGTTCCAGCAGAATCTCCTCCGGGGATTTGGCGGTAAAATCAAAGGCACAGTTTTCAATCCCGTCCTCACAATCAAGGGAATAGTACGCCTTGTGATACCAGATTTTGCGGATGCGGTTGTTTTCCTCCCTCCGCATAAGCAGCAGAGCCTCGGCCACCTCGTCCGATACCTCAATCAATGTGTCTGTGGCAAAAAGCGGGTAATAATATTTTTTCAGGTTGATTGTCTGCATAGGCCGCACCTCATTCCGTCTGCTGACGGCTATAAAACTCACGCATACATTTCAGGCCACGGTGTACGGAACGGTTTACCACACTTTTGTCAACGCCTTCCTCTTTGGCAATCCGGGTAAAATCTAATCCCCTGATGTAATAGCCCTTAACACGTCTTGCCTGCATGGGAGTGATAATGGAGAGCGCCTCGTCCAGCATGGCAAGCAGCTTTTCATGGGCGGCCTGTTCCTCTTTCAACAGGATAATTTCTTCCGCTGACGGGCTGTGTTCCAGTGCGTACTTCTCCGTCCAGTCAAAAGCGTCCAGGGAGTAAAATGCCTTGTGGTAACGTGTCCGGCGGTCATAGTTGTACATCTCCCGGACAGACTGCACCATGGCCTCGGCCACTTCGTCCGATACCTCCACAAACACGTCCCCGGTGTAGTAGGGATAACAGTACCTTAGATTGATTGTTTTCATGACTGACCTCCTAAAATACAGAGAGGACAGGCAGCGGTTTCCTGCTTGTCCTCCCCGAAAATATGATAGGGAAAAAGTTCCCTTCACTGGTTAGCCCGAAATCGGTCAATCGTAGGGTCTGTATCAGAAAAATTTTTTGATTTTCTTCCGTACCGCCTCAATGCTGTCCTGTATGGCAGCTTTGGAGCAGCGGCAAAGCCCGGCAATCTCGGCATAACTCAAACCGTCCAATGCGTAGAGCAGAAACCGGCGGCGCTGCGCCTCGGTACAGAGCGCAAGGGCGGCCTTAATCTCCAGCATGGTTTCTTTCCTGCATACCCACTGTTCCGGTGTCTGGTAGTAGCAGGAGCGCCCTTCGGTGAGGATTATGTACTCATCAAACTCCCGGCTGTCCCAGTGCCTCCGCTTTTCATGGGCAAGGTTTTCTTCCTTGTGGCCGGCTTTGTCCAGATACTCGTATACTTCGACTGTGACCTCCACGGACAGGGCTTGTCCGTCTATGTTGATGGTGACTTCCATCTTCCTTTCCTCCGTTCAGATTTTTTGCAAAGATTCCTGAACGGAGTGAGGCGGGGAACGGCAGTGGGGAGCATGTGCGCCTCCCAAGAAAACAAAAGCGCCCGGATGGTTAAATTCCATTCGGACGCATAAGATACGGTATTCAGTTAGAATATGACAAATTTCGCATTTGTGTGTAGACAGTTCCCTTTGTGGGAAATGGATTTTTTTAATCGCTTATTTTTTAGCCGATTTTGTAAAAACAGGTTATGATTCATGACGGCTCCTTTCACCAGCCGCCATTTTGGGAAATACTAGGGCAACAATCTTTTTGTAAATAAAGAAACAGCGGCTTTGCCTTTCTCAAAACCGCTGTCTTATGGGCACATACAAATATGTCTGCTGTATAACGGCTTTTTTTCTTTCGCCATTATTCGGCAGATGATTTTTCTTAATTCAAATTCTACTCATTTGTAGTTCATTATCAAAAACAAGGGTAACACCTTCTTTCAATTTACATTTTTTTAAATCCTGATTGGGAAAACTCTTTATTTTCCCACTTGTAATCAGTTGTAGATATTCCTTTTCTGACAGAAGTAATTTGCTTCTCACAACAGAAGATACCTTAACAGAAAGAGAATACTTACTTTTGATTTCAAGTTGTACGGTTTCATTCAGAGAAAAGCAATCACCAATAACAGAATATTGGGGCAAACCGACTTCCACACCATTCTCTTGTAAAAACTGGCTATCCATTGCATATTTCTCTACAAGTTCGTTATCATTTTTATAAAATCCGTCCAATAGCTGCGGCTTTACTGCTTGTGGAGAAATACGGGAATAAACAGTAGCGTTCCATGTGGTATTGCAATCACAGCATTTGTAAATTAACCAAATATCCAAGTATCTGCGCTGGGCATTTACCCGGAATTGCCGTGAACAAGCAAACAGATTTTTTCTTCCACATTTCTTGCAATATTTTAATACAGGCAACAAGGAAAGGCTTTGTACTTCCCATATAATTTTTTTCACTCCGTAATTCCTCCTGATTCTTAAATCTAAAAACTAAAAGGCGGATTGTCACAACATTTTTTCATAAAAGCCATACCTCCTTATGTTTCTTGCAAATAAATTGTATCATCATACAATACAGAACCAAACCTAATACTCTTTTTATAAATAAACATAAGAAATGGGCTGATGTATTTTGAAATAATACCAGCCCATTTCTGTCAATTATATTCTTTTTTTAACTGCCCGATAATTCTCTGAATACTTTTCAAAGATAGAAAATATTTTTCGGCAAGGAATTCCATTCGTTTCCCTGCAAGGTAGTCATCATAAATACGTTGGTTTCTATCTTGTAATTCCTGACGTGTTGAGGTTGTTTCTCCCCAGCTTTTTTTGTTATCAGAAATTCTGGGGATATACAAAAATTCTCCATCAATGTATTCCTGAACTTTCAGAAGTAAATCATGCGGCAGAACGTGTGTTGCTTTTTTGTAACCCATTTTGCACTCCTAATGTGATTTGTCTACCAGGAACTGCAAGGTCTATCCGCAACACCTATTCACTTTTTAATCGTTGCGATAGCCTTGCTTACGCAACAATAACGATAGGATTAAGCATAAATCCCCAATCCTCCTTTCCTTTTACTCCACACTAAAAAATTTTATTGCAGAGTGCGACAAGGTGAAACCTCAAATTCATTTATGAAAAGAAAATGAGGAATATTTTATTATTATACCTTGCCTTTAGTTATAAATCAATTCTGTGCAAATGATTTCTTCCGCCTGCGCCTTACAGTTATTTGCCAGCCCCACCCATTTCATCTGGTCGGCCGCTTTCAGTTCCTCGGTCACACCGGCGGCCTTCATCAACTGTGGCATAAGAATATCCATTCGCTCATTGGCTGCCTCGTCAATCTCCAACAAATGGGGATAGAGTTTTTCCGTTAGGAGCAGGCTGGTATACAGCCCTTTCCGGTGTTCTTTCAGATAGCGGAGCCTCATGCGCCCATACCTGCCGATTGGCGTGTCCGGCTGCTCCTTCAATACCAGATTCGGGATATAGTAATCGCCAACTTTTGTATAAGTCAGTCCATTCATGTGTATGCCTCCTTGTCCTTTCTGTGATATGCCAGCCGCCTACATAGCGGCTCTGTCCGGTGCTGGTGCTTTTTGGGGTTCTTTTTTTGGCAGGCTGCTGGCCGGGATAAACACGCCTTTTTCCATATCCTCGGCACGGATAGCGGCTTTCTTTGCCTCGATTTCAGCCTTTTTCTTTGCCCTGATTTTATTCTCGTACCGTTTTTGTGTCCCGTTGGCTTTGCGCCGGAGATACGCCTGGTGCAGCTTGTCCTTGCGTTCCTCCTTTTTCCGCAGGGCTTCCAGTTCCTCCGGAGTGAGGTTCACTTCCCCGAAATGGAGCGGTATGTACCTCCCGACAAAATTGAAGTAAATCTCAACCTCCTGCGTGGTTTCAGCACTGCCTTTTCGGTCACGCTCATGGACAAGGATTTTCTTCACAAACTCATTCAGCATGGTGGTAGTCAGGTTATTAAAATTCTCGTACTTGTCAACAAGGGCGATAAATTTCTCCGCTGCTTTCCGGCTCTGCTCATATCCGGCGATTACCTTTTCCAGTTCGGCAATCTCACCGGAAAGGGATTCCTGCTCCTTTGCGTACTGTGCGTCCAGGGCGGCATATCTTGCGTCCGGCAGCTTGCCCAGCACATTGTCCTCATAAATCTTGCATATCAGTTTTTCCAGTTCCCCGGCTCGTTTCTGTGCTGCCGCCAGCCGTTTCCGCTTTCTGTTGATGTCGCTGGCCTGCTGCTCGGCCTGGGTTTCCTGAACCGCTTTGATAAACTCTGCCCGGTCATTCCTGGAATACTCCGCAATCGCCCGGAGCATATCGGAAACCAGTGTCAGGACGGCGCTTTCGTTGATTCGGTGCTGTGTGGCGCAGAGGACGCCAACCGGAACCTTGCTGTACCGGGAGCAGGTATACTGTGAAATACGCTTGCCGTTGTTGGTGCGGTGGACATACATCTTGCCGCCGCAGTCGGCGCAATAGAGCAGACCGGTGAGCGGGGCGGCTTCTCCCCACCCGTCCGGGTAACGCTTCACATTGGAGCGGATTCTCTGCACATTCTCAAAGGTTTCCGGGTCAATAATGGCGGTGTGGGTGTTCTCAAAGATTACCCATTCATTTTCGTCAACATAGTGGCTTTTCTTGTCCTTGAAATGTTTGCGGGTCTTAAAGTTGATGGTGTGGCCTAAATACTCACGCTTTTTCAGGATATTGACGATAGTGGAAGAACCCCAGCCATAAGGGTCTTTAAACGTCTTGGATTGATTCACGCCCTCCCCGTAATGGGAAAGGTGCAGGGAAGGTATCTCAATCTTTTCCTGTGACAGCCGGTTCGCAATCTGGTAGGGGCCGTATCCGTCCAAAGTCATAGCGAATATCCGGTGCACCACGTCAGCGGCTTCTTCGTCCACAATCCAGTGTTCCCGCTTTTCGTCCCACAAGTAGCCGTAAATGACCGTACCGGTCAGGTGCTTGCCGCTCATGCCTTTTGCCTTGAACACGGATTTAATCTTACGGCTGGTATCTCTGGCGTAAAATTCATACATGATGTTCAAGAATGGTGTAAAATCATTCTCTCCGTTGGCGCTGTCCACTCCGTCATTGATGGCGATCAGCCGGACGCCTCTCTGTCGCAGGATTTCCATGACCTGGCCGACTTTGAGATAGTCACGTCCCAGACGGCTCATGTCTTTGATGATGATTGCCTCCACGTTCCCGACCTCCACTTCCTCCATCATGGCGGTGAATCCGGGGCGGTCGAACCGGGTTCCGGAGATTCCATCGTCCGTGAAATGGGTCGGGTTGGGAAAACCGTTGCGGCGGGCGTAATCTTCCAGCATGGATTTCTGGTTGCTGATGGAATTGGATTCCCCATTCAATTCATCGTCACGGCTCAATCTCTCGTATAATGGAGTGATTTTGGTTTTCGTCATAGCGTCTGCCTCCTTACATGAAATATGCTCTAAATGGGTTCTTCACTAACCATGAGAAAATCTCGTGATTAAGAAGTCATTTAGAGCATATATCACCGGAAACCAAATCCGGTCTTTATAATCCTCAAGCGAGCCCTCCGCCCCCGGATTGGACGAATAACAATACCCATTCTCCATCAAAAAAGCATAATAAAAATCCATCTCCATCACCGTCGAAGTCATAGCCGACAGCTCCTCAATCCGCTCAAAATTCTCCCGTATCCTCCGCCGATCCTCCCAGGAATATCCCTCCTTTTTATAAAGCGCCGTCAAATTCTCATTATAAAAATACAGATCCGACAGCAAATCCATACTCATCTTAATCCCAGAAATCTTCTCCGAAATCTGCGACAAAACATCAGCCCTGGAATCCCCAATCTTATCCACCATAGCCCCCTCAAACATCCGAAAAGAAATCCCCCCGCTAATCCCCAGCGCCGCAAAAATAAAACCCGCCATAAACAAAATCAAAATACTCTTAAGCTTCAAAGCCTTCCCTCTCATCCCAACACCCCCATCTTCTCTCCCATTATATCCACAATCCCCCATCATTACAACTCCATCCTCCCCTCCACCCTCCACCCCCAACCCCAGGGTCATCCGCAAAATAAGGCCTCAGCCATTTCCAATATCCAGTGTCCGGCTGTTCGCGAACAGTCTGTCTGATATGAACGCACATTGACCAAGAACACCTCCCCTCTCCACACAACGAAAAAGGGTCAATGTACGTTCAAAGCAGACAGACTGTACGCGAACCGTCCGAACCGTTGTGATAAGGAGGGGCCCGCAAAGCGGGAGGATTCCTTATTGCTGGGGATATGGAAATGGCTGAGGCCTTATTTTGCGGATGACCCGTCCGCCCCCCTCATTCTTCATCTCTTCTTAAGATTTTCTCCCCATTTTTTAAAGAACTTCCCCCATTTTTCCTGTTATATTTAAGAAAACATGGTAAACTATCATTAAACAACCACTCAAGACAAAAGGAGACCTTACATAACATGCAATCCAAAATCCTAGTCGTAGACGACGAAAAAGAAATAGCCGATCTCATAGAGCTCTACCTCTCCAACGAATCCTACGAGGTTCACAAATTCTACAACGGCAAAGAAGTCCTGGCCTACTTAGAGCACGACACCCCGGATCTCGCCATCCTGGACGTTATGCTCCCCGACATGAGCGGCTTCTCCATCTGCCAGAAAATCCGGGAAACCCAGAACTTCCCCATCATCATGCTCACCGCCAAAGACGAAGAGATCGACAAAATCACCGGCCTCACCCTGGGAGCAGACGACTACATCACCAAGCCCTTCCGCCCCCTGGAGCTCATAGCCCGTGTAAAGGCCCAGCTCCGCCGTTTTACCAAATACAACAACCTCCCGGCCCAGGAAGAGGATCCCAACACCCTCTCCATCTCCGGCTTAACCATCAACAAACGGGATCACACCTGCACCTTAAACGAAAAGCCCCTGGCCCTCACGCCCACCGAATTCTCCATTCTCTGGAGCCTCTGCAAAAACCGCGGCGAGGTAGTGAGCTCCGACCGCCTCTTCTTCGACGTGTGGGGCGAAAAATACTACAGCAGCAATAACAACACCATTATGGTGCACATCCGGCACCTTCGGGAAAAAATGAACGATTCCAGCGAAAAGCCAAAATACATCAAAACCGTATGGGGAGTGGGATACAAAATTGAGTAGAAAAATAACACGAAAGAGTAATTACTATCAGTTTGAGCGGAAAATGATGCAGAAAATGTTCTCCCTCATTCTCGCTTCCATCGGAATGATTCTTTTTTTCCGGGAGCTTATACGTGGGCATTTCGGAGAAGCCGTAGTCACCTTCCTGGCCAGCAAATTCCGTCTGGAATATCAGGATGCCCTGTACATCTACGAGACCATATTCCGGGAAAATCTGAGCATGATCATCTGCATCGCCATTATCATAGCCCTGGTAGCCGTATTCCGCTACTCCATCCGCTGGGTTACCAGCTATTTCAACGAGATCTCCGCCGGCTGCGACGCTCTTCTGGACGAATCCCGGGAGCTTATCACCCTTTCGCCGGAGATGAGCTTTCTGGAGCTTAAGCTCAACGAATGCAAAAATGTCCTGGAAAAACGGGAGCGCGACGCCCGGCAGGCTGAGCAGCGGAAAAACGATCTGGTGGTCTACCTGGCCCATGACATCCGCACGCCCTTAACCTCTGTCATCGGCTACCTGGATCTTATGAAGGAAGCTCCGGATCTGCCTGTGGAGCAGCGTGCCAAGTACCTTTCCATTACCTTGGACAAAGCCTACCGGCTGGAACAGCTGATCAATGAATTCTTTGAAATCACCCGTTTTAACCTCCAGTCCATTCCCTTGAACCGGGAAAATCTGCACCTTTCCTATATGCTGCAGCAGATGGTAGAGGAATTTTACCCGATCCTGTCCCCGGCCGGAAAGACAGCCCACGTCCACGTGCCGGAGGATCTCATCCTCCCCGGGGATCCCGACAAGCTTGCCCGTGTATTTAACAACATTCTGAAAAATGCGGCTGCTTACAGCTATCCGGACACCGTTATCGAGATCCGGGCCTGGCAGGAGGAAAGCCAGATCCACATCACCTTCACCAACCAGGGCCCGGTGATTCCGCCGGAAAATCTGCGCTCCATCTTCGAAAAATTCTTCCGCCTGGACAGCGCCCGTTCCACAAGCACAGGAGGCGCCGGCCTGGGCCTTGCCATTGCCAAAGAAATCGTCACGGCCCACCAGGGTGTTATCTCTGCTTCCAGCAGTGAAGAAGGGACGGTATTCTCCATTTCGCTTCCGGCAGCGGAGTAAAGTATCTAATCCAGGCTGTTAGACAGATATCTGTCCGACAGCCTTTTTCTTGTCCGCTCTTTCAAACCTCCCGTGCGGATACTCCATTAAAATTAATATTTTATTTAAGCATTCTTAAGCTTCCCCACAGAGAATCTATAGGTTTTTCATCTCCATATCTGATACCATACAGGTATAGGACCTGCTTGATAATGACAATACTGTCACTAAAAAGTCATGGTTCTGTCACCCGAAAGTTCTATGCTGAACATGGGCTTTACAGAAAGAGAAAGGATGTTGTTATTATGGAAAATAAAACAGTGATTGCAATTTTATTCGGCGGCTGCTCCACAGAGTACGAGGTTTCCCTCCAGTCCGCCTATTCCGTTATTTCACATATCAGACAGGAAAAATACCAGGTTCACCTCATCGGCATTACCCGGGAAGGCACCTGGCTCTACTATCAGGGAGATTTAGACCGGATTCCGGCGGATACCTGGGCCTCCGCAGACTGCTTCCCGGCCATGATTTCCCCCAATCGGACGGATCACGGCCTCTACCTGATGCGCGGCGGCGAGATTGAGCTGATCCGTCTGGACGCCGTATTTCCCATCCTTCACGGAAAAAACGGCGAGGACGGCACCATTCAGGGGCTCTGCGAGCTGGCCGGCATTCCCGTGGTGGGCTGCGGCATGAAAAGCTCCGTCCTCGGCATGGACAAGCATCTGGCCCACACGCTGGTCAACCTGGACGGGATCGAGGTTCCAAAGTCCGTTCTCTTTCGGCGGATGCCCACCGAGGCGGAGCAGTTTGCCATGACTGAGCATCTGGCCTATCCTCTCTTTGTAAAGCCTGTAAAGGCCGGATCCTCTTTCGGCATTACGAAGATCGAGACTCCGGGCAATCTGGAGGAGGCTATCACCCTGGCCTTCTCCCACGACGACTGCGTGATCGTGGAGGAAGCCATTCCAGGCTTTGAGGTAGGCTGCGCCGTTCTGGGAAATCATGAGCTGATTTTAGGAGAGCCGGATGAAATCGAGCTCTCCGACGGCTTCTTTGACTATACGGAAAAATACACCCTCAAGACCTCCCGGATTCATATGCCCGCACGCATAAGCCCGGAAACGGCAGAGCGTATCCGGGAAACGGCCGGACGCATCTACCGCATCCTGTCCTGCAAGGGCTTTACACGGGTAGATCTCTTCCTCACACCGGACGGGCGGCTGGTATTCAACGAGGTGAATACAATCCCCGGTTTCACCTCCCACAGCCGCTATCCCAATATGCTGAAAGGCATCGGAATGACCTTTGAGGAGATTGTGGATGCCCTCATCCGTCTGGCGGTGGAGCCATGAAAGCGGTAACGCTTCGCCGGGAGCAGGTCTATTCGGGGAACCTGCTTCTGGTAAACGCCCGGCACCCCCTGCGCCAGAGCATGACTCCAGATCAGCTCCGGCCTCTGTCCGGTAAAACAGAATCCAGGCCTTCCCAGGTCTGCCTGGAGCGAAAGACAGCCCTGGTGCTGGAAACATTATTTGCCACTATCGGAAGCAGCTCTTCCCTTGTTCCGGTCAGCGGCTTCCGCACCCGGCAGGAGCAGGAGGATATCTATACATCTTCCCTGAAGGAACACGGAAAAGCTTTTACCGAAAGCTATGTGGCTGTTCCCGGCCACAGCGAGCACGAGACAGGCCTGGCCATTGACCTGGCCCTCAATCAGGAAGAAATCGACTTTCTGCGCCCTTATTTTCCAAGGGACGGCATTTGCGGACGCTTCCGCAGCAAAGCGGCTTCCTACGGTTTTGTGGAGCGCTACCGGGAGGGAAAGGAGGCTCTGACGGGAATTGCGCCGGAACCCTGGCATTTCCGCTATGTGGGACTTCCCCATGCCTCCGTCATGGACGCAAACGGCTTCTGTCTGGAGGAATATCTGGACTACTTAAGGGATTTTCCCTATGAAGGCCGCCACTTACAGGTTCATGTGGAAAATAAAACCTTTGAGCTTTTCTATAAAAAGGCGGAGGAGGATCTGACCAGACTTGAACTCCCCGGGTATCTCCCCTTCCAGGTGTCCGGCGACAACCGGGAAGGCTTCATTTTCACCCTTTGGAGGTAGCTATGACGGAAAAATACTTTTATCCTGCCATTGACCGGTTCAAGCTTCTGGCCGCTTTTTTGGTAATTGCCATCCATACCTCGCCCCTGACCTCCCTAAGCCCGGAAGCCGACTACATCCTCACAAGGGTTCTGGCGCGTACAGCCGTTCCTTTCTTCTTCATGGTGACGGGATACTTTGTTCTGCCAAAGGCTTTGGAGGACAGGGCATACGGATTCGCTTACCTAAAGCGCATCGGCCTGATTTATCTGGTTTCCGTAGTGCTTTACCTTCCTGTAGGGATTTATGCCGGGCATTTCAAGGGCGCGGGAATCATCTCTGTCTTAAAAATGATTTTTCTTGACGGAACCTTCTACCACCTGTGGTATCTTCCCGCTCTGCTCCTTGGCTTTGCCCTCCTGCTCCTGCTGCTGCGCGCCCTGCCCTTTAAGGCTGCAGGCGCTGTCTGCGTCCTGCTCTATCTGGCCGGCTTATTCGGAGACAGCTATTACGGGCTCATAGGGGAAAAAACCTTTGTATATACCATTTACCAGGGATTGTTTCATATATTTGAATACACCAGGAACGGACTTTTTTACACGCCCGTCTTTCTCCTTCTGGGTTACGCAGCCGCACGGCGCCGTCCGTCCTTCGCCCTGTCCATAGGAGCCCTGGGCGTCTCCTTTGGCTTTCTTCTGGGTGAAGGAATTCTGCTCAAGCTCATGGAAACACAGCGCCACGACAGCATGTACCTTTTTCTGCTTCCCGTGATGTATTTCCTGTTTTCCGCCCTGTTGGAGGACTGTACCGGAGAACAAAGAAAAACCTTCCCCAAAGATCTGCCCCTATACATTTACCTGCTCCATCCTCTCTTTATCATCCTTGTGCGAGGCGGTGCAAAGGTAACAAGGCTGTCCTTTTTCGTGGACAACAGTCTGCTCCATTATCTGGCAGTGGCTGTCTCCACCCTTGCCGGGGCGCTGATCTTAACAAAGCTTTCCACAATGCTTCCTA
This sequence comes from Candidatus Merdisoma sp. JLR.KK011, assembly GCF_036941125.1. Taxonomy (NCBI): domain Bacteria; kingdom Bacillati; phylum Bacillota; class Clostridia; order Lachnospirales; family Lachnospiraceae; genus Candidatus Merdisoma; species Candidatus Merdisoma sp. JLR.KK011. The sequence continues at coordinate 72,084 of NZ_JAYWSZ010000004.1, forward strand.
AAAAAAACAAGGCCGGGAAAAAGACTTCCGCCAAATCCAAAACCAAATAACCATTACTTTTAAAGAGGGGGATTTCTATTATGATCACAAAAATCAGCCAGGACGCCATGATCGTCCGTCTGCTTCCCGAACGGAGAGCCTGGAGGGAACTCCACTATGAAAACTTAAAATACAACGTAGAGGCCCTAAAAAGCCTCCTTCCCAAAGACTGCGAATTCATGGCCGTAGTGAAAGCCAACGCCTACGGCCACGGCGCCGTATCAACCGCCTCCTACTTAAACCACATAGGCATCCGCGCCTTCGCAGTCGCCACCGTCCAGGAGGGCGTTGAACTGCGCCTTCACGGAATCCAGGGAGAAATCCTCGTACTGGGCTACACCTCCCCACACCAGGTTCACCTGCTCACCACCTACGATCTCATTCAGACAGCCGCCGACTGCGCCCACGCCCAGGCCCTCAACGCAGCCGCCTGCTACCCCATAAAAGTCCACATCAAACTGGACACCGGCATGCACCGCCTAGGCGAACGCTCCGATCATATCCAGGAGCTTGCCTCCCTCTTTTCCTGCGAAAAGCTGCAGATCCTAGGCATGTACTCCCACCTCTGCGCAGCCGACAGCCAGAAAATGGAAGACATCCTCTTCACCCGGCTCCAGATCTCATCCTTCTTCAAAACCATAGAACAGCTAAAAGAACAGGGATTAAACCCCGGCAGGCTCCACCTCCAAAGCAGCTACGGCGTCCTCAACTATCCCGATCTGCCCCTAAGCTACGCCCGTTTTGGCATCGCCATGTACGGCTGCTACAGCAGCCCCGATCCAGAACTAATGAACCGCCTGCCCCTGCGCCCAGTCCTCTCCCTCCACGCCCGAATCGCCGTCATCAAAGAACTCAAAGAAGGCGAAACCGTCAGCTACGGCCGCAACTTCCGTGCCGAAGCCCCCATGCGCATCGCCGCCGTCACCATCGGCTACGCCGACGGCCTGCCCCGAAGCCTCTCCGGCCGGCAGATCCCCGTCCTCGTCCGCGGCCAGAAAGCCCACATCATCGGAAACATCTGCATGGACCAGATAATCATAGACATCACCCAGATCCCCGACGCCCGCCCCGGCGACACCGTCACCCTCCTAGGAACCGACGGCCCCCACACCCTCCGCGCCGAGCCCCTGGCCCAAGCCGCCGGAACCATCACCAACGAACTCCTCTCCCGCCTAACCCTCCGCGAGGACTAACCCCCACCCTCGCCACCACCCCTCCACAAGAACCACCCCCTGCCCCCCAAAAACACTCCGCAAGCCCCAACTCCCACCACCCAAAAACGCTCCGCAAGCCCCAACTCCCACCACCCAAAAACGCTCCGCAAGCCCCAACTCCCACCCCCAAAAACCAGAGCAGCCGCCGAAAAGCCCTCCGCTATTTCCAATATCCAGTGTCCGGCTGTTCGCGCACAGGCTGTCTGATATGGACGAACATTGACCTCCAAAACACAAAAACCCAGCAAATCAAAAAAAGGGGGGCAATGTCCGTACAGAGCAGACAGCCTGTACGAGAACCGTCCGGACACAGGATATGGAAATAGCGGAGGGCTTTTCGACGGCTGCTCGTCCGTCCCCCACTCACCTATTTTTTCTTATACTTCTCCTCACAATACTTACACCGATAAATCTCCTTCTCCTCATTCGTCAAAAGAAACACCTGCTCCAGCTCCTGCTCAATCGAAGTAATACACCTAGGATTCCTGCACCGTATAATATTACGAATCTCCTTCGGAAGCGTCAGAGCCATCTTCTCCACAATCTCCTCATCCTTCACAATATTCACCGTAATATTATGATCAATAAACCCCAGAACCTCCAGATCTATGTAATCAATGGGACACTCAATCTTCATAATGTCCTTCTTCCCCATCTTAGCGCTCCTGGCATTCTTAATAATCGCCACCGTACAATCCAGCTTGCCAAGATTCAGGTACTTATAGATCTCCATACTCTTCCCGGCCTGAATATGATCCAGCACAAACCCTTCCGCAATCCGCCCCACATTCAAAATACTAGCCATTACACATTCACCTCCAACAGCGTAAGAATCAAAGCCATTCTCACATAAACCCCAAACTGCACCTGCTTAAAATAAGCCGCCCTTGGATCACTGTCCACCTCCACAGAAATCTCATTTACCCTGGGCAGGGGATGCAGAACCAGCATATCCGGCCCGGCCAGATCCATCTTCGCCTTATCCAGAATATAAAAATCCTTAAGCCTTACATAATCCTCTTCATTAAAAAACCGTTCCCTCTGAACACGGGTCATATACAGAAGGTCAAGGCCGCCAATCACATCCTCCAGGCGCTCCACCTCCTTATAAGGCACGCCCTTCTCATCCAGCACATCCTCCCGGATATATCCCGGAATCCGCAGCTCCTCCGGTGAAATAAACACAAAGGAAATATCCTCATACCGCACCAGCGCATTAATCAGAGAATGCACCGTCCGCCCAAACTTCAGATCTCCGCACAGGCCAATCGTCAAGCGGTCCAAACGCCCCTTGAGAGATCGAATCGTCATCAAATCGGTAAGTGTCTGAGTGGGATGCTGATGTCCGCCGTCGCCGGCGTTAATCACAGGAATCGAAGAAACCGCTGTCGCTACCATGGGAGCTCCCTCCTTGGGATGCCGCATAGCGCAGATATCAGCGTAACAGGAAATCATACGAATTGTGTCGGAAACACTTTCTCCCTTTGCCGCCGAGCTGGACGCCGCACTGGAGAAGCCAAGAACCTGGCCGCCTAAATGAATCATCGCCGATTCAAAACTCAGCCTCGTCCTGGTACTCGGTTCATAAAACAGAGTCGCCAGAACCTTTCCGTCACAGGCATGTGCATATTTTGCCGGATTTTTCTCAATGTCTCTGGCTAGGTCAAGAAGCCTGCCAAGCTCCTCCACGGAAAAATCCAAGGGGCTAATCAAATGTCTCATAATACCTCCATCATTTTCCGGAAAACCTTCAAAAGTCCTATAGACATGAAGGGCTCCCACTAGGTGAAAACACATCTGTCAAGTACCATCCCACGCAAAAGCAGGGACGTACCGGTTGCTAAAGGGGCTGACGGCTTATCTGCAGCAGCCCCCTGTAAATATTCTTGTACTATGTTACATCAAACCCGGGTGGATTTCAACAAAATTATTTTGCAAAAAAGAAATTTTTCATTTATAGTAATAGGAAGAGAAACCAATGTGCCAAAAAAGGAGATATACGTATGGAATTTAAAGAGAAAAAAAGATGGGTTTTCTTTGGATTACCCCTGACCTTCACCACCTATACAGTCAGACCGGAAGTCCTGACCATCAACGAAGGTTTTCTGAATCATCGGGAAAACGACTGCTACATGTACAAGATCCAGGATGTCACCCTCAATTCCAGTCTGTTTGAGCGGATCTTCGGCCTGGGAACCGTCGTGTGCAGCACCGGCGACATTACCCATCCAAGGCTTGAGCTTCAGCATATCAAAAACGCCCGGGCCGTAAAAGACTTTATCCTGGAGCAGTCAGAGGAACAGCGCCTGAAACGCCGGACACTGAACACCCAGAATATCGGAGCCATGCCGGAATTTGATCCGGATGACAGCGACGACGAATAGCGCGGATACTAAAAAAATCCTTCCAAACCGGAAAGGAATGCAAAGCCTTTCTGCTTGGAAGGAATTTTTCTGCCGCAAATGATATCTTTCGCAGGATACACAAAATTATTTTGATGTAAGCAAGGCGATAAGCCGGGTTATGTCGTGAATGTTCATCTATCTAGCTCTGCCGTTGCCGGCAGAGTCAAGCGACCCACCTGAAACAGCCGGGCCGGCTTACGTTTCGTTTCGGTCTTGCTCCGGATGGGGTTTACATGTGCCCTGTCTGTTACCAGACAGGCGGTAGTCTCTTACACTGCCCTTCCACCCTTACCAGCTGCCTGGCGGTACATTTCTGTTGCACTATCCTTGGAGTCGCCTCCACCGGACGTTATCCGGCATCCTGCCCTATGGAGCCCGGACTTTCCTCACCTGACGCCTTTCGGCATGTCAGCCGCGAACATTTACCTTACTTACGGTTATTCATTCTAGCACAATCCGCTTCTTCTTGCAATACCTCTCCCTAAGATATCGGCTTCCGGAGCGGACAGTCTGACATACTGATCTTATTCTTCAATGCATTCAGCCCGCAGTCAACCAAATAATCCTGCAGGATTGGGATCGATTGAGAGGATGCCGGGCCGATAATGATCTCTCCAAACAATTCCGACATATGGAGTCCCAGCCTTCCGCACATTCTATTCAAGTCAAGGGGATAATACTTCTTAATCCTCCCTGCTGACACATGGTATCTCGGCTCCACGGCAAATTCATTTAATATAAAGGGGGAGATAACTAACCGGCGCTCTTTCTCCCTTGCAAATGACGGGTGCTTAAAAGCTGCCGACTGTATCCATGCATCATTCATAAGCTCTCTCAGCTCCTGCTGTATCTCTGAAAACTTCCTTTCTTCCATCATCAGCTGATAAAACTCTTCCACAAGCCGGTGCTCACGCATATCCTTCTGATAATACACCGTCTGCAGCGATACGGCTCCGCCTGTCATTTTCTGCATCAGGTTCTCGTGAAAGGCGATGCAGATGCCTTGCCCCAGATGTCCGTACCGCTCCCACTGCGCCGCATCGTCTCTGTACTTGGAAAAGCAGGCTGCATAGGCAGAATAACGAAATTCTTCTTCCAGCTCTCCCCGAAAAAAATCCTCTATGACACGGCTCTTCTCTTCCTCTCCGCCTGACTGTAATCGTTCCATAACAGCCCGGCATAAACCGTTCATAAAAAATCTCATTTCCGAAGCGTCGTTCATATTCAGAATATTATTCAGCCTCAATTCCGCACACCGGATAATACCGTCAAAAGCTGCAAAGTCCGTGTAATGATACAGCATAATTTATAACCTCATAACTTTTCGTTCATTTTCTTAAAATGAAGTATAGCATATTCCAATCCGTTAAGAAAGGCATTTTTAACAGTTCAGCTTTCTTCTGCTTGCATCCCGCCTTCCTCCTGTATTATACTGAAACTGGCAGTCCCTACTGAACATGCGCAGAACCATACGCAAAAATCTCCGATACAGACTGCCAGTACATTCCAGCCATACAAAGAAAGGAATCCCTATGACAAAAAAAGAATTTAGGCAGCGAACCGCCCAGGGGCCTCTGATTCTGGACGGGGCCACCGGCTCCAACCTCTTAAAATCAGGCATGCCCCGGGGAATCTGCTCCGAGAAATGGATTGCAGAGCACCCAAAGCCTCTGATTCAATTGCAGAAGGCCTACATCGAAGCCGGTTCCCACATCGTTTATGCCCCCACCTTCCTGGCCAATCCCATCAGCCTGAAAAGCCATGGCCTTGCCCATGAGACAAAGCAGCTGAACCATGAACTGGTACGCATTTCAAAGGAAGCGGCGGCAGGAAAAGCGCTGGTAGCCGGCGATATCAGTACTACCGGAAAGCTGATGGAGCCTATGGGCGAAATGCCTTATGATACACTCTTTGAAGCCTATAAAGAACAGATCACTTATCTTTCCGAAGCCGGCGTGGATCTTCTTGTGGCAGAAACCATGATGGCCCCCGATGAAACCATGGTTATCTTAGACGCAGCCGCAGAAGTCTGCGAGCTTCCCGTCCTCTGCAGCCTGACCATAGAATCGGACGGAAGCCTGTTCTTCGGCGGCAATATCTACGACGCGGCAGAAGCACTGGAGGCCGTAGGCGCAGACGCCGTAGGCTGCAACTGCTCCGTAGGGCCGGAGCAGCTGGAAGCCGTGATTGCCGGGATCCGAAAGCGTGTGTCCATTCCCGTTATCGCCAAGCCCAATGCCGGAATGCCCAAGATTACGGACACAGGGGAGGCCGTATATCATATGGAGCCGGAGGAATTCGCCGTTCACATGGAAGCCCTGTACAAAGCCGGAGCCTCCGTGCTGGGAGGCTGCTGCGGGACAGATCCGGAGTATATCCGGGCGCTCTGTGGGAAAATCTCTGCTTCTTAAGATTCGAAAAACATATTTTTATACGAAAAAGCGGCTGCCGTCTTATGCCGCGGCTGCCGCTTTTATATGTAACTCAATGGCATTCTCTTCTGTATATTTCAACCCTTTCGTTCTCTTCCATAAACCGCACAATTTCCCTGAAATTCTCCATACCCGTAGTAGCCCCTACCTTCTGGATAACCTGTGCGGAGCAGGCCGTGGCAAACAGCATACACTCCTCATGGGAAAATCCCTTTCCCAGAGCCGTGAGGAAGCCTGACACGAATGCATCTCCGGCGCCTGTGGAATCCTCCACCGGGATGTGGTAGCATCCGCAGAATATTTCCTCTGACTCATTCAAAAAATAGGATCCCTTATCCCCTGCCTTTATCACCACATTTTTAACGCCCTTCCCAAGCAGATACTCCGCCATCTCCTGCCATGTGCCCTTGTGCGTAAGCTCTACCGCCTGCTCAACACTGGGCATAAAATAGTCAAGATAGGGGTAACATACTTCAATCAAGTCTCCCCACCGGCCTCTTCTGTCCATGGAAACATCCATGGAAGTCCGTATTCCTTTTTCCTTTGCCAGCTTCAGAAGCTTTGCAGCGCCTTCCCCGTCAAAGCTGCCCATATGAAATGTGCCGCCTATCTGAAGAACGTCTGCCTGATCCAGAACCGAAAGATCAACATCCTCAAAGCAAAACTCCTCGCTCACTTTAAACATCTGATAAAGAGTTCTCTGCTTATTTTTCCCCAGAAGGATCAGACATATTGACTGCTCCGCCGTCTCCGAGTAGACAATATGGGAGGTATCCACCTGCTCCGCCTTAAGGGAATCTACACATACGTTTCCGAATACGTCCCGTCCCACTCTTCCAATGTAAGTAACCTGGTTGCCAAGCCTGGCCATATTCACCGCATTGTTGTGGGCATCTCCCCCCGGAAGGACGGAAAACCTTTCCATCTTATGATAATCCGTATTAAGCTCCACGCCCTCGATTGGATAAGCAATTAAGTCTGCAACCATTTCACCAACACACAATACTCTCTGTGCCATACGCCTCTACCCTTTTATTTCTCTCTTAAATAACCGGATTTTATGACGGGCCAGCTCCGTAAGATGCTTCTTCCCGGAGGCATACATCTCATAAAAGTCTCCCCCCTCTATGGACGAGCGGATTCCCTTCATAAAAGCAAGTCTTAATTCCGTTGCCACATTGATTTTCCGGATTCCAAGCTCAACCGCCTTTTGTATCATTTCATCCGGGGTGCCGGAACCGCCATGCAGAACCAGCGGCGGCGTGTGCAGCCTGCTGCAGGCCGCCAGCCTGTCAAAATCAAGCTTCGGCGTTCCCTCGTAGATGCCGTGGGCATTCCCGATACCGATTGCCAGGGCATCACAGGGAACCTTTGAAATGAAGCTTTCCACCTGGCCCAAATCTACCAGATTGAAGGTCTCGTGTCTCATTCCGTCCTCTACTCCGCCGATTGCTCCCAGCTCGCACTCCACCGAAGCGCCTACGGCGTGGGCGCTCCGTATTACTGCCTGGCTCTCTTTTACATTCTCATCAAAAGAATTTTTCGATCCGTCATACATAACCGAGGTAAAGCCAAGACGCAGCGCCTCCATAACCTGTTCATAGCATACGCTGTGATCCAGATGCAGAACCACCGGAAGGCTGGTTTCATTTCCTATCCTTTTCACCAGATCCGCCAGAAAAACCATCTTTCCGGCCCGTACTGCGTATTGTCCCACTGTTAAAATAACCGGCCATGCTTCCGCCTCGCAGGCTTCCATAATGGCTTCCACTGTCTCAATATTATCAATATTAAAGCCGGGAATCGCCGCCTTTTTCTCCTCTGCTGTTTTCAATACTTCCTTTAGTGTAACAAGCATTTCCTTTTTCTCCCCAATCCCTCCGGGCTCAAAGCTGCTCCTTTATTGTCCTGCAGATATTTTCAGGACTCATTCCATAATAGTCCAGCAGCTCCTCACAATTTCCGGAGGTTCCAAACTCATCCTTCAATCCCATCCGTATACATTTTGTTCCTGTCCCTGCCTCGGCTAAGGTTTCCAGGACTATACTGCCCAGGCCCCCGATTATATTGTGATCCTCCACCGTTGCCAGAAGCTCCGATTTTTCCGCCGCTTTTATCACCGCTTCCTTATCAAAAGGCTTAAGGCTCGGCGTCTCTATCACTCCGCATGAGATCCCAGACTCTTCAAGAAGACGGGCTGCAAGAAGGCATCTTCCTATACAGGAACCATATCCCAGAAGGGTCACTCTTCCACTGGGACGCAGGATATTCGCTTTTCCCAATTCAAACTTGTAATTCTCGTCAAACACCTTCGGGGACGGGTCTCTTCCCAGGCGCAGATAGACCGGCCCCTCATATTCGGCAATGGCTCTCGTTATCTTTACCGTTGACGCTGCGTCTGCGGCACAGACAACCGTCATCCCCGGGATCACCCTCATCATTCCGATGTCCTCCGTCCCTTGATGGGTGACGCCCTCAATTCCTCCGCTCAATCCGCCAAGACCGGCAGCTATTTTTACATCCAGCCCCGGATAAGCCACAAAGGTTCTGATCTGTTCGCAGATCCGCATAGAAGCAAAGGCAGCATAAGTGGCTGCAAATACCTTTGCGCCGCTGGCCGCCATACCTGCTGCCATCAGAATCATATTCTGCTCTGAAATCCCCACATTCAAAGCCCTGTCCGGGTAGCTCTTATGTATCTCTTTTCCTCCGACGGATTTCAAGGTATCTGCGGCAATGTACATGAGATCTTTATTTTCATGGGCCAGCTGGACAAGGGCGGCTCCAAAAGCTTCCCGTGTGGAAATATCATCAAATACCTTCTCCATTATCTTTCCTCCAATTCTGCCATTGCCCTTTCATACTGTTCCTTTGACAGTACGTGCTGATGCCACAGGTTATCGTTTTCCATAAAATCAACGCCCTTCCCTTTTACGGTCTTTGCCAGAATCACCGTGGGCTTTTCTTCTGATTTCTGCGCCAGTTCTATGGCATGCACCACCTGCTCCATGTCATTTCCGTCAATAGAAAGCACATTCCACCCAAAGCTCAGCCACCGTTCTTCCAGGTTGGGCTGGGGCAGAATGTCCCCGCACGCCCCACAGCTCTGAAAACCATTGACATCTACAAATGCAGTCAGATTTGCCGCTTTTACGGCAGGAGCGCACATAACGGCCTCCCAGACTGTGCCTTCGTTTAACTCCCCGTCTCCCAGGATTACGTAAACCCTGCTCTTGTACCCCTTGTGCTTCAGATAATAGGCCATGCCAAGACCGATTCCAAGACCGTTCCCCAGGGAACCTGCCGTCATATCTACTCCCGGAGTTTTCCTGTAAGAAGGATGTCCCTGTAAAATCCCTTCCGGGTGTCTCAGATTCTTAAATTCCCCTCTGTCCACAAAACCTTTTTCCGCCAGAGCCGCATACAGTACCGGGCAGGCATGTCCCTTGGATAAAATCACCCGGTCGCGGTCGGCCTTTAAGGGAGACTGTACGTCTATATGGGCAAATCCAAAGTAAATAGCTGTCACAATCTCCGCACAGGACAATGCCGGGCCCGGGTGCGCCGCCCGTCCGCACCTATAAGACATTTCAATAATATCTCTTCTTATTTGAAGAGCCTTTTTTTCAAGCTCTCGAATCTCTTTCATTCTGCTCTTTCCTTTCCAATCCTCTTAGCCGTATACCATATTAGGCAGGAATGTGACAAGCTGCGGAAATGCTATCAGAGTTCCAAGAACCAGCACCACCGTAATTAAAAATGGTATGCTTTCCTTGATCCATACCGGCATCGGCACTTTTAAGTTTCCGCAGACAATATACATTGCCACCCCCACCGGAGGCGTTAAAATTCCAAGACAGCAGACCGTACACATCAAAAGACCGAAAAATACGGGATCCAGGCCAATGGCTTTGGCAACAGGCAGAAGCATCGGCGTCAGCAAAAGAACAATCACACCGCCGTCCATCAGCATTCCAAGCAAAAACAGCAGCGCTAAAATCATAATTAAAATTAAAGTGGAACTGTCTGTCATGGAAAGCATAAGCCCTGTCAGCTTCTGGGGAATCTTTTCAACCGGAATTCCATACCCGAAAACGCCTGTCAGGGAAATCATAAACATAATTCCTCCCACGTCCATAATAGACATTCTCAGACAGTCCAGCATTTTTTCCCAGGTAACCTCCCGGTATACCACGATTCCCACCACCAGCGCATAGATACAGGCAAACGCTCCCACCTCTGACGCGGTAAAAATTCCTGTACGGATTCCAGCCAGCAGCAAAACGGGAAACACCAGCGCACAAAAGCTTGTTTTCACTTCCCGGGCGATTTCACGAAGAGACGGCCTTTTTGCGTCCGGCGGCCGGTATCCTCTCTTCTTTGACGTAATATGTACGCAGATCATAAGAGCAAGCATCATATAAATACCGCTCATAAGTCCGGCCATAAACATACGTCCTACCGATACGCTTCCTGTGGTTCCGTACACAATCAGATTTACTCCCGGCGGAATCGTACTTGTGATCAGCGATGTATAGCCGATCACAACTGCCGTATAGCCCCGGGAATACCCGTTTTTGATCATAGCCGGCCCAAGAATTCTTGATTCCATGGCAGCGTCAGCCGTGGAAGAACCGGATATTCCGCCCATCAATGTAGACAGGACAACGCTTGTCTGAGCCATTCCTCCGTACATATGGCGCGTCACGATAGATGCAAGCCCCAGAAGCCTCTCCGTAATTCCGCACAAGTTCATAAGATTGCCTGCAAATATAAAAAGCGGAACAGCAAGGAGGCTTACGCTTTGTATCTGCGACAGGGTCAGCTGAGCCACCTGCATAACCGGTATTTCCGGATGCTGAAAAAAATACAGGCTTCCGGAGATGCCAATGGAAAATGCCACGGGAAGCCCCAGGAACAATAAAATGATAAATACAATAAATACGGCTATCATAAAATCTCCTCCAGTTCTAATCCGGACTTCAGACTGTCAGATGCGCCCGCCGAAATCATAGGCAGGATGAAACATAAAAACAAATTCCAGCTCTGTATCTCCCGTATTGTGAACCGTATGCTCTACCCCTTTTGGGAAAACAACGGCCGTATCCGGCTCCATTTTTTCCGCTATGCCTCCGACAATTGCTTCGCCGCTGCCTTTTATTACAAAAACAATCTCTTCCTCATTTTCATGCACATGGGGATCCATATTCGTATGGGGCGCAACAACGGTTTTTCCCATTGTCATCTCCTCGCTTTTATAAGCCTCTCCGCCTACAAAAACCTGCACCGTCCGCTTTGGCAGCTCCAGTATGGCTGCCTGTGTTTTATTCACTGCATACATGCTTCTTTTCCTCCGTTTCAAACTCATCTTCCATAAGCAGGCTTTCCGTCTCACTCACCTTATGCTCCCCCTTTATCACATAAGCGTGAAACTGAATTGCCGTTGTAATCAGCATCAAGGCACATCCCACAGGAATACTGAGCGCTACCCAGCCATAGCTTAAGGTGGGTATGGACGCCCATTTTCTCACCCAGGAAAAAACCACCACGTGCCAGCTCTGCATGGTAAAGAATACCAAAAACACAAAAATAAGGCTGTAATTGATGCCATACAGAATTCTTTTCCACTTAGGCCCCACCCCGTCAATCACAAGTTCCACATAGACAAGCTTGTTCTTTCGATATGCCGCATCCGCCCCTAGAAATACACACCAGGCAAAGAGGCAGAGTGCAATTTCACTTATCATGGCAAGGGGAAATCCCATAATCCGGCACAAGGCGCCTGCGCATAATATGATTGTCGCGCTCAGCAGGCATGCCATAGCAGCCGCCTCTTCCGCTCGGCATAAAAAGCCATAAACTGCTTTTAACCACTTCATATTTTGCCTCCTGTAAAATGGCACCGGGGCCGGTACGCAGGCGTCCCGGTGCACAATTAAAACGTGAAACGACTATTTTCCAAGGTCTGACTTCAGGCTGTTTACCGCCTCCGTAATTCCAAGCTCATCGTATGCTGCTTCTGCCTTTGCCTTAAATGCTTCCAGATCCAAGTCCTCATAAGGAATCACTTCCATACCGGCCTTCTCCATTTCCTCCCGGTAAAAATCATCCTGCTCTGCAAGTCTTTTGCTTGTCCTCTCGCCGGCAGCCTCTGTTTCCTCAAGGATGATCTGCTGGAATTCTTCCGGAAGCCCGCGAAGCCATGTACTGGATATCAATACGCAGTTTGCCAGATACACATGCCTTGTCTCTGTCTCCGTAGTGATTACTTCGTAAATCGCATTATTGTAAACAGCGCCGTAATTCTGCTCGCATCCGTCCACAATCTTTGTCTGAATTCCGGAATACATTTCGCCAAACTCAAGAGAAACGGGAGTTGCGCCCAGGGCCTTTACCGTTGCAACCCAGATTGGAGCCGACGCCGAACGCAGCGTAACCTCACGGAAATCATCGGGACTTGTCCCTCCCTTTGTGGCAAAAATGTTGCGGAAGCCCTGGCAGAAGTTCCAGGAAAGAACCGTAAGGCCGAAATCATCCTCCAGCTGTTTTTCCCAGTTCTGCACGGTAGCGCAGCTTTTCAGCTTCTCAATATCCTCATAGCCCTCGATCACATAAGGTGCAGAGATTGCAGAGACGCCGGGAACATACGTATCCAGCCGTCCGGGATCTGCATAAATCGCCAGGTTGGTTCCCGCGCGCATCTGCTCCAGAACATCTTCATTTGAACCTATGGAATTATTCGGATATATTTCTACCGTTACCTTCCCACCCGTCTTTTCATTAATCATTTCTGCCATCTTCACCATTTCCTCATGGGGTACTTCGCTTTCCGAATGAGAATGCCCAAGACGCAGGGTTACCGGTTCAAACTCTTCATCGGGGACTTCTGCCGTTTCCGTCTCTCCGGTAGATTCTTCTGCCCCTTCTTCCTTATTCTCTGTCTTGGCAGGCTCCTTCGGGCTCTCCGTTTTATTTCCACAGGCTGCCATGGAGACTGCCATACAGATCGTTAAAATAATTGCCGTAATTTTTTTGTGTGCCATAATGTTTCCCTCCCTGGTACATCATATTTATTTCATTTTGTCTTCTGGATACACCTTTTTCCATTCTGCCGGAACAGACGACGGGCTCTGCCCGTTCCCGATTTCAAGCCAGAATCCCAGCTTCTCCTTTGAATTCAGAAAACAGAATTTTGACTCAAACAGACTTGCTCCAAATAAAGGCTCCATCCCCTTCTTTGCATATTCCTCAAGTACTGCGTCAAATTCTTCCGGCGGCACTTTTTCTTTGAAATGGTGCAAAGAGGTGCCATGCCTCTTTATATGCTCCGAATAAAAGGGGATGCCGTAAAGCGGCTGAATCAGTTCAAGCTGGATATTTTCCGTGGCGGCAACCGCACAGTAAAATTTAAAATGCGGTTCGCAAATCCCCTGCCGTATCAGCGGATTCTGCAAAGTATTCTCCGAATGCTCATAAAAATCCCAGGGGCCGATCTGATATTCCTGAATGATATCTTCCATGGTTTTGTAGATATCTTCACACATAATTCCTATCTGGCAGATATTTCTGCTTAAACTGACTGCTCTCAATTCTTCCTTTCCCATAAATAATCCCTCTTTGAAATCATGACTTATTATGATTGTGCCAATTCATTTCCTACTTTATGCCGAAATCCCCCCTTTTTCACTTTTGTATACTGTATTGTATTTTGTATACAATTAATTATAAAACGAACACACTGGTTCGTTTCCATTTATGAATGATAAATGCTAATCGCGCGCTCAGCCATTCATTCCTACATAAATTTTTTGATTTCCTCCAGGCTTGAAAGGAAATGGATTCGATTATATTGTGACGCTGCCTCTTCATCATTATTTAAATAAGACTGATAAATGTCCGTTATCTCTTGAAGCGCAACCCTTGCTCTCTCCTGGGAATACTTTGGCTTATTCCGGATAAGCGCCGAATTGACCCGGAGCCTCTTGGCCTCTTCTCCCAAAATATTGTTGTTGCAGTTTGAAGTATGTATTAAGTAATATGTTTCATCCAGGCTCTTAAATTCATCTTCTTCTATGATATCCTGCTCCAGCACTCTGCCAATCTCTTTCAGCTCTTTTCTTATGGCCTTCTTCGTATTCTCATCTGCAAACCGCGCAGTCTTTCTTGCAATCAAGTCTTCAATATTCATGCGCACTTCCCAGACATCGTAGATATCCTGCAGGCTGAGCTCCGTGACGACAACGCCGAATCTTGGCTTATAGGTCAGATAACCCTCCACCTGCAGAACACGGAAGGCCTCTCTCACGGGTGTTCTGCTCACCTGCATCTCATCGCAGATCTGCTGCTCCGTCAGCTTCTCTCCGGCTTTGATTGTCCCGTCCTCGATGGACTCCTTCAATCTCTCTTCCACAATCTTGGAAACAGAATCCAGTTTCACACTCTTAAACATATATTTGCCTCAACTTTTCCAGGATTTTTGTTGCTTTTTCGTCTCGTATATTATATACTGTATACAATTTATTTTTTCTTATTGTATCCGCTTCCCGTTCTTCTGTCAATATATATTTTTAAAACACTTATTTTTTGCCGATTTTACCAAAAGGCGGATCTGTTTTTTATAGCATTTGCACAATACTATTTCCGGCAGTACGCCTGATTCAGAAACGGAGGTTCCCTTTCCATGAAAGCTTTCACGGCTGCTATGCACTACAATAAAGATACCAATTACCGCCTGGCCCGGATCATCAGCCGGGTCAGGACGCCCTGGCGGCTGCCTGTGCTTTACCTAATCTGTATCCTTTCCATTTCTTCGGGATTCTTTTATTTTACCGGAATCCTCAGCCAGCTTGCCGTCATTGCCTTCGGCTGCTTTCTATTCACAAGCATCCAGGTTCCGGCTAAGGCCAGGGCAAAGCAGAGTATGGATGCCGTAGGCGCAGAGGCCTTCACTGTGATTTATTCTTTTCAGCAGAACTGTCTTACTTTGACCTCAACCATCGGGCAGGACAATCAGCTTGACTACAGTCAAATCATACATCTGGCTGAAGATAGAGAATACCTGTATGTCTTTTCTGATTTATCCTCCGCTTATATGATAGAAAAGGCTTCTGTGGACAAAGGCTGCAGGGAATTGAAAACATTCCTGTCACTCAAATCCAATCAGGCTTGGAAATACATTTTTTAGCTGCTCATTTCCTTTCCGTCCGTGTGCATAAAAATAAGGAGTTCTCCCAAAAGAACTCCTCTTTTCCTTACCTATCCTGCTACTGCGCCTTCTTCTCAATCCGTCCGAATACCAGATCATACCCATCATTTCCATAATTCAGCGAACGGTTTACCCGGCTGATGGTGGCTGTGGAGGCGCCTGTCTTTTCCGCAATTTCCAGATATGTTTTCTGCTCCCTAAGCATCTTGGCTACCTCAAAGCGCTGGGACAATGACAACAGCTCATTGATGGTACAGACATCCTCAAAAAAGGTATAGCATTCCTCTTTATTCTCCAGGCTTAGTATGGCTTCAAACAAAAAGTCTACGGCTTCGGTCTTTATCTTCTTATTCACGGCTCTCTCCTTCTATAACAAAACAAAGATATTTGCAACGATTCATTCCCATATTCGTCACAAAATTTTATATAGATATTTTAGCACAGTAAAATCTTGAAGTCCACTGTTTTGCCTGCTATTTTTGACCGCAGTTTACGTATTTTTTCAATTCCTCCACCGAACGGTTGACTACCAGGCGCTCCGGAAAATTCATTTCCTCCAGAAGCTGTAATGCTTCGTCGTGGCGTCCCACGTCCGTGTCTACATGGGCGTCGCTTCCCATGACAATGGGGGCCTCGTATTCCATACAGAGCTTCAGCATTTCCATATCAAGAAGCCTGGAATCCTTTCTGGAACCGCCCGGACGCAGGGAGCTGTTGTTGAGCTCTAAAAGCACGCCGTATTCCTTTGCCGCCTGAACCAAAGCACGGTGATCTACCGGATACCGGGAGTCGTCCGGGTGGCCCAAGATGTTGACCAAGGGATTTTTCATGGCATTGATGCAGGCCTGGGTATTGAATTCCCTGCTTCCGGGACTGATGCAGGGGATATGGAGGCTTGCGATGGCAATGTCCATCTGCTTTAAAGCCCGAAGCTCTAAGTCCACGGTTCCCTGTTCGTCCAGAATATTCAGTTCCACTCCCATCAGCAGCTCTACCTCGTATGCCCTGCGGTCTACCACCCTCAGATTCTGGAAATAGATGGTCTGGCAGCTTCCCCACAGTCTGGGAGCATGCTCGGTGATCGCCAGAAGCTCCAGACCTTTTTCGGCGGCAGCGTGGGCATTTTCCCGGATGGTGCTGTAGGCGTGGCCGCTGGCCAAGGTATGTGTATGTGTGTCTAAGATGTCTCTGATCATTTCGTAGTCTCCTATTTTGAGTTCCGTAATATCCCTCAAAGTACACGGATATGAAATCAGCCGGACGCAGGCAGGCCGCTGCCGGACTTTGTTACCACTCTTTCTTCAATTCCATGTTCCAGTCTGCGGAGAATACGCCGTTGGTCTGAGCTGTCAGATTGTCCAGAATTTCGACTCTCTCTGCCGCACTGCTTTCCGGATCCTCAAGGTTCTCGCCCATCCAGTAAGCATAACCATAAAGGTAGCTCTGGTTGAAGTCCTCCCAGGAACCGAAGGATTCCTGCGCCTTCTTGGCTGCCTCTAAGCTTTTGTCCATGGCTTCCTCATACGTACAGTAGCCAGCAGCATATCCAAAGCCCATGATCGTGCCCAGCCGGCTCAGATCCCATGCGCTGATGGCAGCGTCCCCGTAAGCCGTCCATGCGTCATAAGCCATCAGCACGCTGTACCGGGTTTCATCGTCCTCCCCTTCCAGGCTTGCTTCCAGCGCCGCCCGATCTGCCGCATTTGTTCCGCCGAACTCATTTAAGTAATCCAAGGCATCCTTGTTGTGCCCCTCGTTCATCAGCCAGTCAGCCATCTCCATCAGGCCGGCAGCGTCTTCCACACCCCAGCTGTCTGCCAGCGTCTGAACCGCCTGACTGCTGATAACAGCCAGATCGCTTTCTGCTCCTCCCATATCCTCCAGGGTCTTAACCGTCTCAATCACACTGGCTCCGTTTACCGTATCCAGAACGGCTGTCATGCCTTTAAAGAATGCCTTGGTGCCCGAAGCTGCCGCACCTCCTTCGAGAAGCTCCAGTTTCATAACCTTTCTTGCATCCTCCACATCTCCGTCATTGCCCACCAGCATTACAGCGTAGTAGCTGTCGCCGGTCTCTATATAGTACCCGTAAGCCTTACCCGAAGCTGCGCCGCTTCTGGCTGTGCCCTCCCGGGCCAGACACTTCTGTGCTCCTTCGTAGGCCTCTGCCTCCGTATCCGTCCAGTCCACGCTTATGCCGGTACCGTCCAGAGCCAGAGCCGCCACATGGTCTGCATAGTCCTCCAGGCTCTCCATCTGAGCCGGATTCCCCGGTACGCTTGTCTTTGGACTTCCAAGGCAGACAGCGGAAAATCCCTGTCGGTCTGTTCCGGCATCCAGGCCCATCATACTGGAATTGGACTGGAACTGCAGATCCGTCTGCTCAAGTCCCTCCAGCAGGGTTACCTTATACATGCCGTCCGCAGAGGTATACTCTGCCGCCGCCGGAAGCTCCTCCTGGGGTTCGCTCTCTGCGGCCTCTTCTATCTCTGACGGCTTCGCAGTTTCTGCCTCTTCAGCCTCCTTGGAGCTGCCGCAGGCTGTAAGAAGGCCCAGGGCTGCCATAGCCGCAAGAAACGCTGTCAGCTTCTTCACAACTCTCCTCATCTTCCTATCCTCTCCTTAAGTGATAATTTTGCGAGCGCCGCGGCTGACGGCAATTCATCCTCATCCGCCTGCATCTCTGATTTTTTGATTATATCACGTATACGGAGGGAAATCCATAGAAATCGAAGTGTACAGATAGTACAAGCCGTATGTTACCTGCCATTAACATCAGATCATTTTCAGAAACCTGCGAAATGTTCGCCAAAGTTGACAAATTGCCAGCCTAAATTGGTTGAATCCGGCTTCATTTTATTGTAGGCTGAAAAAAAGGAGGCACTGTGAAATGAAATTTAATGAAAAGCTTTTAAAGCTAAGAAAAGAAAAAGGACTTTCCCAAGAAGAGCTTGGAATGGAAATGCAGGTATCAAGACAGACTATTTCAAAATGGGAGGCGGCACAATCGTACCCGGACTTCACCAGATTGGTTATGCTGAGTGATTTTTTCGACATGACCTTGGATGAACTTGTAAAGGACATTGATGTGCAGGAGGTGAGGGAAAATTCCCTTACAAATGAGAAAATAGATTCCATCTATCGTGTTTCCCAAGAAGTGGATTCGATTTTCCACAGCCGGACACTGATTGGGGCTGTTAAGGGGATAAAGTGGTTTTTAGCAGGCAGCTTCATATTACTCTGCCTGATTGCTGTCGTTTCTCTGATACTTCATTTTATTTATCCGGAATCTTATATGTTCTGGCGTACCTATTAATAGGGGCAGAGCCTTTGCTGTGTCTGTCCAAAAGACTTGACGATAAAATATCTGCCTGCCATGCTGCTTTTTATTTATCTGATTCTCCTGCTATCACATTTTTCCAATCTTATCATATGGTATACCATTAGGAAAAAGGAGGATATCATATGAAAAAGAAACTGCCTGCCATGCTGGCCGCTGCAGCACTGGCACTGATTACCATTGGAATCGCCGCCTGCAGCGGCAAAGACACGCCTGCCGCCTCTGGCGATCTGACAAAAATTACCCTTAACGAGGTGGCTCACTCTATCTTCTATGCGCCGCAGTATGTTGCGATTGAGGAAGGGTATTTTGCGGAGGAAGGGATTGATTTGGAGCTTGTTACTGGATTTGGAGCCGACAAAACAATGACCGCCGTCCTCTCCGGCGAAGCCGACATCGGCTTCATGGGCTCAGAAGCCTCCATCTATGTATACAGCCAGAACCCCGATGATTACATTGTAAATTTCGCCCAGCTTACCCAGCGGGCCGGCAATTTCCTAGTTGCCAGAGAACCTATGGAAAACTTCCAGTGGTCGGATCTGAAAGGAAAGGAAGTTCTCGGCGGACGCAAGGGCGGTATGCCCCAGATGGTCTTTGAATACATCCTAAAGAAAAACAACCTGGATCCTGCCGCAGATATGACCATCGACCAAAGCATCGACTTCGGAGCCACGGCAGCGGCATTTTCCGGCGGAAGCGGCGACTTTACCGTTGAATTCGAGCCCGGCGCCACCACCTTGGAGACAGAGGGCGCAGGCTATGTTGTCGCCTCCCTGGGCGTGGATTCCGGCTATGTTCCCTACACGGCCTACAGTGCGAAGCAGAGCTTCCTCAAGGAGCACCCGGAACTGGTACAGGGCTTCACCAACGCCCTGCAAAAAGGCATGGACTACGTGCAGAGCCACACACCGGAAGAGATCGCCAAGGTGATTGCTCCCCAGTTTAAGGAGACCGATCTGGAGGTTCTCACAACCATTGTCACCCGTTACTACGAGCAAGATACCTGGAAAGAGGATCTGATCTTTGAGGAATCCAGCTTCACCCTGCTGCAGGATATTCTGGACGAAGCCGGCGAACTGCAGGAACGTGTTCCTTACGCCGATCTGGTGACCACGGAATATGCCAAAAAAGCAGTGGAATAACAGACACACTTTATAAAATAAGGAATGGGGCTGCCCGAAAGCCGGCCCCATTCCGCTGTTACAGTTATAAAATACCTCAGTCTTTGTACTCCACCTTCCAAAGGCAAAGTCCCTGGGCCGGCGCCATCGGGCCGGCTTCCTTTCTGTCAAGAGACTCCAAAATCCGCATCATATCCTCGGGACTTCGCTTTCCCGTTCCGACCTCCAGAAGTGTTCCCGTCAAAATCCGTACCATATGGTGTAAAAATCCATTTCCGGTAAAATTCAGAGACAGCTCCGCCCCTTTCTGCTCCAGCCGGATCTGCTCCAGTGTCCGGACTGTAGACTTTTTCATCCGCCCGTTAGCGCAAAAAGCGCGAAAATCATGGGTGCCCTCCAGCAAATCAGCCGCCTGTCTCATGGGTTCCGCCAAGAGCGGCTCCTTCACCTGGTACACATATTTCCGCTCAAAGACATTGGGCACGTCACTGTTCCAGATACGGTAAATGTAAGTTTTCCGAATCGCCCAGAACCGGCTGTGAAACCGCAGATCCGCCTCCCTTACCTCTGACACCGCTATATCCTCCGGAAGATACTGATTTACATAATCTAATATTTCTTTACAGGAAGCCCCGGCTCTTGTCTTGAAATTAGCCGTCTGGCCGGCCGCATGCACGCCTGCGTCTGTTCTGCCGGATCCCTGCAGATCTATCTCTTCTCCAAGCATACGTTCCAGCACCCGGGTCAGCTTCCCCTGGATAGTCTGCTCTGTATGCTCCTGGCTCTGCCAGCCCTTGTAGCGCGTTCCGTCATATTGAATCAAAAGTCTTATATTTCTCATAAAGCTCTTTTCCTTCCTGTCATTTTCGTGTATCATAAAAATATGTTATCTATAAAAATTCTGCGAGGTACATAAGATGCTGGAACTGATTGCTATTATTATCGTGATTGCTGTCATACAGAAAATGAAAGCCAACAAAACGGCGACCCGCCATACACCGCCCATTTTCCGCGACGTGCTGCCCCAAAAGCCTGCCCTTTCCCAAAAGGAAGTCACCCGGCAGGTAAATAAGCAGATCTACGGCACGGAGAATCCCCAGGACCGGGCGACTGTATACAATCGGCTGATTCTAACAGACCGCTATCAGAATATTGAAAAAATCGCCCATGAGCTGGGCATCAGCAAGTACCAGGCTCTCCGGGAAATCAAAAAGCTGAAGGAGGAGGGACATTATCTTCAGGTTGAGATCGACGAGCGCAATTACCGCCTGATTTATCCCTCTTCCAGGGAAGCGCCGGAGCGCACCTTTGTAAAGCCCTCCAAGTCCTACCGGCCCTCCTCCGATTCCGGAGAGCGCTATGAAGAATGGATGAGCGTCCCCCCTGGAAAAAGGGTTGTCCGCTGCAGCTACTGCGGAGCTGACAATCTGATCTCCGAGAAGCAGGATGCTCACAGCTGCTCCTGCTATTTTTGCCGGGAGGATCTGTGAACGTGCCCTTTAGCAGGCGCGCCGGCTCCTCTCTTTGATCCGGCTTTCCGCTTCCCTTAGCCGTTTCTTAAGGGCCGGCTCCTTCTCTGCTCCTACGGCCGTCTTCATCCACTCATATTCATCCAGAAGCCCCTGTCCGTGGGGCACCAGATAAGCGCCCGAATCACTGCCCAGGCCGATTGCCGCTCCCTTTTCAAACGCATAGCTGATACATTCCATCTGGCGTTCCAGAATACGCCGCACCTGCTCGTCCGGAAAACGGCCGCAGCCCAGCAGGTTTCCCACAGGCGCAAGAGTCGGAATCCAGATGGTTCTGCTTCCGGCCAGAAGATCAAGCGTGCCCTGCTCCAGGTAATTTCCGTGCTCCAGCGTATCAAGCCCGGCCTCTATGGCCGCACGCACCGGCCTGTCCCCATTTCCGTGGGCCATCACGGCCATGCCCTCCTCATGGACAATCCGAATCATTTCGCAGATCTCATGTTCCGGCAGCCCTTCTTCCGTAAGCCGGCCAAAGCAGTCAAAAGACATAATGCCGCTTATCATAATCTTAATAAAGTCCGCCCCTTCCTCCTTTGCCCGGACAACCAGGGCATGGTACTCCTTCCAATCGGAAAAAGCATGTCCCACGATGCCTCCGTAATGTCCCCTTTTATGAATCGCAAAGATGGGCGTGCGGTAGTCGATCCCATACTCCGGTGCAAGGGCCTTTGCCCGCCGGGAGACACCCAGGGCGTCTCCGCCGTCACGGACAAAGGTAATCCCCATTTCCTTCCATATCCGAAAATGCGCCCGGATCACTTCCTCTTTCACGCCGCTCTTATGTAAAGCAACTGCCGCTTTATAATTCTTCCCATCCATAATTATATGGGCGTGGCACTCTCCAAACATCTTTCCTCTTCCCCTTTTCCTCTGTCTGTCCGGCCTTTTATCCGCTCTTTTGTAAAATGCCGCTGCCTTCAGCCATTACTGGTAGTTTAATACATTCTATTTTTAAAATCAATTGCTTTGGGTTTTTATGAAGCACATCCCATTCACCTCAGATATTTTTTCAAAGGCCCCTCTGCTCTTTAGAATCGTCCGGCTCTCTCATATCATAAATCCTGTGCCACTCCTTGGTTGCATCGTTCCGGACACATGCGCTCCGGTTCCGGTAGAGAAACCGTACAATCTGATAGCAGTCAATCCAGATCTCCGAAGCCCCCTCCTTCTGTGATTCGTCAAAAATCAACTGGATTCCGAAATGCAGATGGGTCTGGTCAATATTATTCACGTCCTCCTTGGTGCTGTAGCCGGTGTGGCCCATATACCCAATCACGTCCCCGGCCTGAACCCTGCTCCCCTCCTCCAGCTCCAGCGCATAGGGAAATCCCTGCCGGAGATGAGCATAATAATAGTACCGCTTCTTGTCAAAGCTGCGGATGCCGATGCGCCATCCCCCGTACTGGTTCCAGCCCAGGGCCTCAACAAAGCCCGACTCCACTGCAATAATCGGCGTACCAACCTGCCCCATCATATCATGCCCCAGATGCTTCCGCCTGTACCCATAACTCCGTGACACCCCGAAGTCATCGTAATCACTGTAGGGAAAGTCCTTTGCAATGGGAAGAAATGCCTTGAGGCCATACCGTTTCTCCCACACAAGAGGCCCGGCTGCATCCGCCTCTCCCTCCCCCTGGGTCTCTCCGGCTGATGCCTTGGCCGGAACCTGGATCTCATACTCTCCTACCATGCCTCCCAGAACGGCCGTGTATGCCTCCAGATAGTAGCCGTAATACTTCATGCCCTCAGTGAGTTCTTCTATGGTCTTTCCGCCGCTCAGCTCTGCGGCAGCCTCCTCCAGATAAGAATTCACCAGAGTCTCCTTCGAAAACTCTCCCCCAGTCCTGGCAGCCGTGTAAGCCAGAAGCTCTATCCAGTTTAAATGCACTTCCTGCCCATAAGTATCCCTGTCATATTCATAGGCCTTCTCAAGCGCTTCCGCTGTCACTTGAAAATCCACCCATTTGATAAATTCCCCCGCCTGCCCCCCTGCTTCCGCCGCCGTAGACGCCAGGCAATGTACCTCTTTGTTTTTATAAAAATAGACCACTGAAAGTCCTGTCAGAAACAATATCTCTAAAAGAATTAATCTTTTGAAAATACTTTCATTTTTCATAAAAATTGTGCTCTTTTTCATTATTTCATTTTATTCAAACAAACACGAAAAAAGACCCCTGAAAGAAACAAATTTCGTTGACAGTATTTCCCGTTTATGATATTCTATATCTGTTGCCGCTGTGCAACAAGACACTTTTTTATATTTTCGGAGGTATTATCGCAATGCAAGGTACAGTTAAGTGGTTCAACAATCAAAAGGGTTACGGCTTCATTTCTGACGAGCAGGGAAACGATGTATTTGTACATTACTCCGGCATCACCATGGATGGTTTCAAGTCCCTGGAAGAGGGTCAGGCTGTTGAGTTTGATGTTGTAGACGGTGCAAAGGGACCGCAGGCTACGAATGTAACCAGAGTTTAATCAGCCTAATTATCCATGCGTCTTTTTTATAGATCGCATTCAAAAGAAGATAACAGCAACTGGTTAAAGCAAAATTGAAAAAAGCCGTTTTGACAGAAGGCATATCAAGTCTTTGTCAAAACGGCTTTTTTCTGTGACTTTGCAGCACTTCATCCAGGCGGCAGAGCGGACAGACAGACTTTTCCAATATCAAGTGTCCGGCTGTTCACGAACAGGGTGTCTGATATTGACGGACGCAGCGTCCGGCAAGAGCCGACTGGATGAAGTGATACGTGATTTTTGAAAAAATTTTGATAGGAGCTATAAAATTCTTTTCTTTTCGGTGGATTCTGTTATAATAGATTTCGTATTTTAAAAATACATGACCTGCAGAATATAAATATATCAGAGGAGATTTATGATGGAGCATTTATACATACCAAAAGACTACCAGTCTGAGCTGAGTCTGTATGATACACAGGCAGCTATCAAAACCGTAAAAGATTTCTTTCAGCAGAGCCTGGCTGAGCAGCTGTATCTTCTCCGGGTTTCCGCGCCTCTCTTTGTAACGCCGGAGTCCGGCCTCAACGACAATCTGAACGGTGTGGAGCGTCCCGTTACCTTCGGCATCAAGGAGCAGAACGAGCGGCCCGTAGAGATCGTCCACTCCCTTGCCAAGTGGAAGCGCAATGCCTTAAAGCAGTATGGCTTTCACATCGGAGAAGGACTGTATACGGATATGAGCGCCATCCGCCGGGATGAGGATACGGACAATGTACATTCCATCTATGTAGATCAGTGGGATTGGGAAAAAATTATTCTCAAAGAGGATCGGAATACGGATTATCTGAAAGAAACCGTCCGGAAGGTTTACAAGGCCCTTAAGAAAACGGAGAAATATATGTCCATCCGTTACGATTATATCGAGGAAATCTTGCCAAAGGATATCTTCTTTATCACCACCCAGGAATTGGCGGATCGGTATCCGGATAAGACGCCGAAAGAACGCGAGGATCTGATTGCCAAAGAAAAGGGCGCTGTTTTCCTTATGGAGATCGGCGACAAGTTAGCAGACGGAAAGCCCCACGACGGACGGGCGCCGGACTATGACGACTGGCATCTGAACGGCGATATCATCGTATGGTATCCTATTCTGGGGCATGCACTGGAGCTTTCCTCCATGGGCATCCGCGTGGACGAGGAAGCCCTTACCCGCCAGCTTGCCCTTGCCGGCTGTGAAGAGCGCGCAGAGCTTCCCTTCCAGAAAGCAATCCTGGAGCAGAAGCTTCCCTACACGGTAGGCGGCGGAATCGGCCAGTCCCGTATCTGTATGTTCTATCTGCGCAAGGCCCATATCGGGGAGGTTCAGGCCTCCATCTGGCCGGAGGACGTGCGCAGGAAGGCACGGATGCACGGGGTAATACTGCTGTAGTTTTCTGTATCAGATGCTTTTGCGCAACCCCTTGGGATAATGATTCTTCACCATCCCGCCGGCCAGCTTTCCCCAGCCTATGGAGTAACCATCCGCAAGCATTAACTGCCACCCCTTTTCTCCCTTCCTTTCAAAGACTGCCCCCTTCAGGTAGTCCCCTGCTTCCTGCACGTCCAGGGAACAGCAGCGGACTGCCTCATGGGGCTTTAAGGCCAGCGCAAGGGCGTGGGCAGGCTCAAAGCGGTTCTTTTTTATCGTTCCCAGATGAAGCCCGGGGCGCAGTACCTTAAGGCCTTTCAGTGAAAATGCCTCCGGCAGAAGGTAAAGCTGCTCTCCAAACAGCACAAGAATTCCCGGAAGCTCGCAGCGCAGAGCCTCCTTCTCAAACTCCTGGTACAGCTTCCGGACGCTTCCATCCACTGACGGCATTTTCCAGGGGAATTCCCGGGGGGCAGCCTCTCCCTCTTTTTGAAGGACTGCCGCAAAATGCCCCTCCCCCTCCAGGCGGTGGGGCCAGAGGCGGAAGGTGTCCGCCGTCTCGGGCCGTGCGTCAATCCACTCCGGCCTTCCCGGGGCAAATCCCTCATAGGCCGCCGTCTTTTTCACAAAGAATTCCGGATGTTCTTCCAGAAAAACGCTGACACTTCCTTCATTTTCCTCCGGGGAAAAGGTACAGGTGGAATAAACCAGCACGCCTCCCGGACGAAGCATACAGGCCGCTGCCTGCAGAATCTCCTGCTGCCGCTGGGCGCACATAGACACATTCTCCAGGCTCCACTGCCGGGCCGCCTGCTCCTCTTTCCGGAACATTCCCTCCCCGGAACAGGGCGCATCCACCACGATCCGGTCAAAAAAGCCTGGAAAACGCTGGGCCAGACACTGAGGCCGCTCATTGGTCACCACGCAGTTTCGGATACCCATGCGCTCCACATTGGAGGAAAGGATCTTTGCCCGGGCCGGATGGATCTCGTTGGATACGAGAAGCCCTTCCCCTTCCATGGAAGCTGCCAGGTGGGTTGTCTTTCCCCCGGGCGCTGCACAGAGATCCAGAATGCGTTCTCCCGGACGGGCAGCCGCAAGGGTTCCCACCGCCATTGCGCTGGGCTCCTGGATGTAGTACAGGCCGGCCTCATGGTATGGATGCTTCCCCGGACGGTCCTCTTTTCCGTAGTAAAATCCGTCTTTTGCCCAGGGAACCGGGCGCAGGGAAAAAGGAGCAAGCCTTTCCAGCTCCTCCCATGTAATTTTCAGTGTATTCACCCGGAGCGCCTGGGCCGCTTCTCTCTCCTGGCTCTCTAAAAACGCCTCATATTCCGCTCCCAAAAGCCGCTCCATCCGCTCTTTGAATTCCTGTGGCAGTCCGTCCATATTCCGGCCCTTTCTTTCCCCTGTATCTGTTTTATTTCTCATCGCACACCTGGAAAATATAGAACTTCAGGTAATAAGACTCCTCCGCCGCCCACAATATGGGATGATCCGGCGCCTGGGTACGGTACTCCACCTGGCGCAGACGCTTATGCACACTTTTCGCCGCCTGGTGTATGGTCTGGGTAAACAGCTCATAGGTCATAAAATGGGAACAGGAGCAGGTGGCCAGAAAGCCGCCGTCCCTTACAAGCTTCATGCCGCGCATATTGATTTCCCGATAGCCCCTGACGGCATTTTTCACGGAATTCCTGGATTTGGTAAATGCCGGCGGATCCAGAATCACCACGTCAAACTGCTCTTTCTTCTCCTCAAGCTCCGGAAGGAGATCAAATACATCGGCGCAGAGGAACTTTACCCGATCCTCCAGGCCGTTGAGAGCCGCATTCCTGCGGGCCTGCTCCACGCCAGTCTCGGAAGCGTCCACGCCGAGAACCTCCCTGGCTCCGGCTATACCTGCATTGAGGGCAAAGGAACCCGTATGAGTAAAGCAGTCCAGCACTTTTGCATCCTTACATAGCTTTTGGAGCGCCAGCCGGTTATACTTTTGATCCAGAAAAAATCCGGTCTTTTGGCCGTCCTTCACATCCACCAGATAACGGACGCCGTTTTCCTGAATCTCTACCTGGGTGTCAAAGGGTTCCCCGAGAAAGCCCTTCTGCCGTTCCATCCCTTCTTTTTCCCGTTCTTTGGCGTCGCTGCGCTCATAAACTCCTCTTATCTGAATTCCGTCCTCTGACAGAATTTCCTTCAAAAGCCGGATCAGCGTCTCCTTCATCCGGTCTATCCCAAGAGCCAAAGACTGGACTACCAGAATATCCGAGAACTTGTCTGCCACAAATCCTGGCAGGAAATCCGCTTCTCCAAAGACAAGACGGCAGCTTTTTGTATCTACGGTGCGCTTGCGGTACTCCCACGCAGTCCGAAGGCGCATGCGAAGAAATTCCTCGTCTATCTCTTGATCCCGTTTCCTTGTCATCATGCGGATTCTGATTTTTGAATGGGTATTGATAAATCCCCGTCCCAGGCAGTAACCGTCAAAATCACGTACCAGAACCAGATCCCCCTCTGCAAAGCTGCCCATCACAGAGGCAATTTCATTGTCATAGATCCACAAGCCGCCTGCTTTGAAAAAACGGCCCTCTCCCTTTTTCAGATTTACGACTGCGTGTTCCATCTATGTCTCCCTCTTCTGCCCCTTCGGGCTCTTATCCCTGTTTGTAATGATTGATTATCACTGCTTGGCAATTTGCTCTAATCCTCTACCCCGTTTCTGGCGCAGATATCCTTGACGCAGCATTTGCCGCAAAAAGGCTTTGTCCGGGCCGTGCATACATCTCTTCCGTGATACACCAGGCGGTGGCAGAAGTCGCTTCCTTCTTCCGGGGGAATCAGCTTCCAGAGGGCCATTTCTACCTTTTTGGGATCTTTACAGTTCTCCACCAGTCCCATGCGGTTGGACAGGCGGATACAGTGGGTGTCTGTGACTATGGCAGGCTTTCCAAATACATCCCCCATAATCAGATTGGCGCTTTTGCGGCCCACGCCCGGGAGCTTTAAAAGCTCCTCAAAGGTATCGGGAATATTTCCACCGTACTGCTCCACAAGGATCTTCATGCAGGCGCTGATATCCCTTGCCTTGCTGTGCCCCAGGCCGCAGGGCTTCACAATGGCCTCGATATCCTCCACCGGGGCCTCGGCCAGCGACTTGACGTCGGGGTATTTTTTATAGAGATCCTTTACCACTACATTCACCCGGGCGTCTGTACACTGGGCGGCCAGGCGCACGCTTACCAGAAGCTTCCATGCCTGGTTGTAGTCCAGCGTACAGTCTGCGTCGGGGTATTCCTTCTTTAATCTGGCAATCAGCTCCAATGCTAATTCTTCTTTTGTCATAGTGATTTCCTTCCTCTTGGTACGATTCTATCGTCTGCCTTGTACAGCCTTTGAACGGTAACTGGGTTATTTTCTGTGTATGATTGGTTTCTTTGTCAATTGGTTTCATTATATAATGTTACTGAGGGACTTTCCAGTATTTTTTATAGATTGTTTTAGAGCAAATTTCTTTAAATTCAATTTGAGCCAGTGTCCTCTCCCTCAGCATCTTTACGGCCATTTCCAGACTCCTTTTATAGCTCCAATATCCGTAGTTCCACTGACAATCACTTTATTATTTATATTTCTTTTTTCATTTATCAATATTCTCATCTTGGTATCCTCTGCAATTCATTAATTACAGGGCCTTCATAAATCATTTATATGCAGCCTAAAGTAATGCTTCTGCCTCCTCTATTTCTTCATTAAAAACTTTTATTTCCTCATCCATCAAACCAAATTTTTTTAGATCTAACATCTTGGCTTTAGAGATACTAATTTCCAGCCTTTTTTTAAATGGTTCGGATATTGTTTTTCCAGATCTGGAATACCTGGTTGCAATCGTTACATTTTGTATAATTTCATCAATTTCTTTCAATCCATGATTGTAATAAATACTTTGTTCAACTGCAATATCATATTCTCTCCCTTGATCGATCCACCCATAAAAGTTTTCCAATGCTTCGTATTTTTTTTGGTAAAAATTTATTTCTTCCATTTTTATAATCTGCCTTTCTTTATCACTTTACTATAAATAACTTGATATACCCTTCCTATTCTATTCTGAAGATTATCGTATACTTGTTATTGTTGTTTATAAAAAGCAAACCCGACCCAATGATTATCTTCAACAATTTTCTTTATTTTTTCAGAAACATATATGGCTGCTGCACTCTTTAAACATCGAAAGATATCATATTTCGAACAGATACTTTTATTTAAATAGGTTTCTCTTGGCATAAAAGTATACCATGTGGGTACCCCATTAATACATGCCCCTTTGGGGCTGGCGGACTTCGTCCGTTAATGTATAATAATCATACTTCTCATTATATTTATTTTTACTTTTTTCCATATCAAATGCATCAATAAAATTTGTAATATACATTAAAACATAATTGGAATTAGTGTGTTTGACAAGGGCATAATAACACGATACCTAAAGAATGGAGCCAACCTACACCTGACCGCCGCTATTGGGGAAAACTCAAAGCGGCGGTTTCTGCGCGATATGGCCGGAGTCCACTGGGGGCCGCCCTGTTTTGGTTATCAAGGCAGCCCCCAGCATACCCCGGCCATTCCACCCGCAAAGTATAAATACCGGATAGCAACTTCGAGACAAAATGTCCCAAAGCAATCGTTGTCCCCGCGCATTTTTACATAGGGGCTCTGGTGGTATATCCTCCAGAGCCGCCCCCTTTCCCATGAATGGGAAAGGGCGGGGGGATTGGGTTGAACGCGCTGTAAAACCGCTTATTTTCCACGGCTGGACTGTTAGCATTTAGGCGTTTGAAAGCCGCTTGTATCAAGGGTTTCCGGGCGCGTTCGGCAGGGGGGTAGTATGTTTATATGTCCTGCGCCCTATTCGTTCCACAAATGCTAACATGTGGCGAGGTGCACTTCGGGACATTTTGTCCCAAAGGTACAAGGCCAATCGTCTCCCTTAATAAGAAAAATCTTTGTAAAGGAACCTTGACAAAACCGCCCTATGCTGCTATAATGCAAATGTAAAGGAACCTTGTCAAAATGGGAGGTGACATTATTTGGAAAACAGGGTTGAAGAATTACGAAAAAGGTTAGGCATGAATCAAGAAGATTTTGCAAAAGCACTTAAAGTTTCAAGACAAACTGTCAGTTCAATAGAAACGGGGAAATATAATCCCTCTTTAGAATTAGCTTTTACAATATCAGATTTTTTCGGTAAGCAAATTGAAGATATTTTTATCCATGAAAGGAGTTGCAAAGATGAAAAAAGGTAATTTATTAGAGGGTATTTTGTTTGCTTTGACAGGCATTATTCTTTTGGCTGTAGCACTTCTGACTGATAGTGTGCTGGACAGTTTGCTTATTGGTTTTGCTGCCGTAACTATCTCTTCTGGTATTTTTATGACTTGTAAATACTTCTATTGGAGTACATCTAAAAACAAAGAGCGTTATCAAGAAAAAATAGAAAATGAAAAAATTGAACTTCACGATGAATTAAAATCAAAATTAAGAGATAAATCCGGTCGCTATGCATATGCCATCGGGCTTATGACAGTTAGTATTTCAATAATCATTTTCTCCATATTGGGAAAACTTGAAATCATTGATAATTCACGCTTAATAGTGCTATATCTGGGCGGCTATTTAATATTTCAAATTGTAATAGGTATCATAATATTTAAGCAGTTGCTAAAAAAGTATGAATAGCAAACCCGACCGATCCAGTCAACGACAAGTAAATGGGTTTCACTTCTCCACCGTTGACAGCCCCGTTTGTCTTTGCTGTTCGGTAATCAAGGGGCAACAGCCTAAAGTGTTGCTATCTTATTCATAAGGAACAGACGCGATAGCGGCGGTGACGCAGCCAACCTCTTTGGGACATTTTGTCCCAAAGAGCCGGGTTTGGGGAGGCTCCCCAACAAGCATTTTTGACGGCCCCCGGCCAGTCAAAAATAGCAAGTGTGGCCACACTTGCACTGCTTGCGAAGTTTGTGAAATTATATAAATTGCGCATTTTGAGGCATGGCGCGGATTTTATACCTTTGGGACAAAATGTCCCAAAGCCGGGGCGGTACTTTTCACAGTGCCGCCCCCTTTTCATGCCCGGCGTCCCCGGCTGGGTAGGCTGGCTGATATGAAAAGAATTTTGAAAAATTCCCGCCGACCAGTCCGAAAATCATCCAGAAATGTCCCGGTTAGTAAGAGGAGGTTTTTCAAAAAAATATGTGCTTGCCGTCTCCATTTGCTTTGCTTTTCTGGTGGTATATGAGGGGGCAACGCTGGGGCCGGAAACAACCGGGGCATATTTTCTGAATAATTCCCATCAAGTCACCCCTCTTTTCCGTCCGCTTTTCTGGTGGTATATGAGAGGGCAACACCGGGGCCGGAAATGGCCGGGACGCATTTCCTACATAATCCCCATGAAGTTTGGGACATTTTGTCCCAAAGTAGGGGCAGGCCAAAGGGCGACACTGTAAAAGGTGCCGCCCTTTTCTGCTGTCAAAAATTTTTGAAATGGGAGGGAGTTCATGCAAGCACAGCCAAAGTATCAAAGCGAAGTCACAACCGTTGTTATGGGAGAGCGGACAATCACCATCAAAAATCTCACCCCTATTCTCCCCCCAACAGAACGGGAAAAACGCAAACGCGAGGTAGAGCAAAAGCTGTTTGACGTGTTCAGTAAGTACGCCGGACAGCGCGTGTAACCCATCGACATCCTTGTGATATGGGGCCGCCCGAGGTATAATATAATTGTAGGTTGGCTCCCGTTTAACGGAAGGGAGCTAATTATGGATAGTAGAATAGATGCAATTTATGGGCGGCAGTCGATTGACAAAAAGGACAGCATCAGCATTGAAAGTCAATTTGAATTTTGCCGTTACGAGCTAAAAGGCGGTGAGGCGAAAGAATACAAGGACAAAGGGTACTCCGGCAAAAACATTGAACGGCCCGATTTCCAGCGGCTTTTGAAAGACATCAGAACCGGGCTTATCCGGCGGGTGATTGTCTACCGTCTGGACAGGATCAGCCGCTCCATCGTGGATTTCGCAAAGCTGATGGAGCTGTTCAAGCAGTTCAAGGTGGAATTTGTTTCCTGCACCGAAAAATTTGATACGTCAACCCCGATGGGCCGGGCGATGCTCAATATCTGCATCGTGTTCGCCCAACTGGAACGGGAAAGCATCCAGATGCGCGTAACGGACGCCTTTTACTCCCGGTGTGCCAAGGGCTACTATATGCGGGGCCGCGCTCCATACTGTTTTGATACGGAGCCCATCGTGATGGGCGGTATCAAAACAAAACGGCTGATTGAAACCGCCGAGATGGAATATGCCGAATTGATGTATGAAATGTACGCGGAGCCCGAAACCTCCTACGGCGATATTACCCGGTATTTCACCGAGAATGAAATTCAAGTGTACGGGAAAACGCTGAAACGGGGATTTGTGGCGCAGCTCCTGCGGAACCCGGTTTACGTCCAGGCCGACATGGATATTTACGAACACTTCAAGGCACAGGGCGCGAAAATCGAAAGCCCCCCGGAATTGTTCACGGGCGATTATAGCTGTTACTTATACCAGGGCCGAGAGGGGGAGGAAAACATTCTGGTGATTGCGCCCCACAAGGGCCGTATCCCCTCGGCGCTCTGGCTGAACGTCCAGCACAAGCTATCCCAAAACACCACGTTCCAGAATGGCCGAAAATGCCACAATACGTGGCTGGCCGGGGCCCGGAACACTGACACGGCATGAACTGGAAAAATCGGTGTATGATGAAATGGTAAAAAAGATGTGGGAATTTCAGACGCTGAGGGGCGGCAAGGCGGAGGGGTATAATCCAAAGCTGACCGCCGCCCGCGCCAAACTTACCAAAATCGAAAGCGAGATTGAAAAGCTGATTGATACGCTGACCGGGGCAAACCCTCTCTTGTTGCAGTACGCCAACAGCCGGATTGAAGAATTGGACACGGAGCGGCAAAAGCAATTAAAGCTGGTGGCCGACCTCACCGCTAATTCTGTTTCAAGTTCTCAGATTGATAGTATAACGGGCTATCTCCAAAATTGGGATGAGGTTAGTTTTGACGACAAACGGCGCGTTGTGGATACGCTGATTTCTAAAATCGAGGCCACCAGCACCGAGCGCGTGATACACTGGAAAATCTAAAAATTTTTACTTCGCATTATACCATTGTCAAAGACGTTTTAACTTTTTGCGTAACAACATCAATTAATCTTATAGGAAAATACTGTATACCATTTATTCCCCTTTTATTAAACTCTTCCATAACTCTAATATGAACAATAGGCCATCTCTTTATATTCAACAAATAAGTTAGCAACCCCCATTTCAAATGGGGGTTTAGATTTTACCCCTCCGGGGATTATTACTGGTTCCGCCAGAGGTGGGATTTCGCAGTACCATTATTTCTGGTTGCCCTCCTATGTAGGGCTCACTACTTTCTTCCGTCCTCTAGTTTATCATTCTCTTCTTGTTCCTAAATGTATCTGCGTACTGTCTCTTCATTCACATTTCCCACTGTTGAAACGTAATATCCTCTTGCCCAGAAATGTCTATCCCCATATTTACTTCGATACTCTGGGTGTCTGTCAAACAACATCAGTGTACTTTTACCTTTTAGGTATGACATAAATTCCGAAACACACATTTTGGGCGGTATCGCCACATACATGTGAATATGATCCACACATACTTTCCCATCGATTAACTGTACCTGTTTCATCTCACATAGTTTCTTAATAATTTCCACTATGTCTCTTTTTGTTTCTCCATACATAATTTTTCTACGATATTTTGGAATAAACACTATATGATACGTGCAATTCCAACGAGTATGTTGTATACTTTGATTATCCATTTTGGATACCTCCTATGTTTTGATATGGCCTGCGAAACCAATATCATTGTAACATAGGAGGATTTTTTTACTCTAGGTAACGCTACGGCTTTGCCTCGGCCCCCATTTCAAATGGGGGATATAGATACGATTTCATTATTAATCAAATATGGAGCTAAAATAATATTATCGAAAGAACCTTTTTTCATATCAGAGTACTCAATTTCATCCATATTGGTAGTTTCTGCATAAATTGTGTTAGTTCCATTTTTAATAGATTCATCAATTCTATTCATATCGAATGATAATTTATAAAACATTCTATTACTCATTTAACCCCTTCCAAATAATCTGAATATAACATATCAAGATTTTCTCGGATAACACTTTTAGCTTCAGTTTCATATAAGTCTAAGAAAACATCCTTGTTTCCATTTACTTTATTATCATATTTGATCTCTATGATAATGATGGTTGCTTTGATTCTTCTAGATTGCTTCATTTCCTAATCCCAGATGTCAGCTGCTTTCTTCCTTATCCCTTCCTTCAGTCATCATTTCAAGCAAACTCCAATCTATAGTAACTATTCTTTGATCCATATCCTCTATAATTTTATATTGGGCTTCATCCATCTCATAATAATTGCCCCAATATTTTTTTGCATCTTCTTCACTATATAAAAATGGCAATCATATTTTCCGACCATAATTGCATGTGCTATTGATGCAACAATACATCTTCTATAAAGGCTATTATAATCTAAAAATCCAAATATTTTATTCATAAGCTCTATCTCCTGTTTTGATTCTGCTTTTTTCTTAAAGCCAGCCACAATATAACACCAATATGAAATAACACAAAAGGCATTTCCTTAATAACAGACAGTGTTAAAAAATATATATTCTACTGTTCATCTTGCAATCAACCAAAAATTCACAAAATTCCTGCTATAATTAATTCGCGGTTAATTTTCCTTGCAATTCCCGATATTGTTGCCACACCATATGTTCCCAGCAACTGGGGTTCAAATTTAATTTCATTTCCATATTCATCAAAATATTTTCCCTTGCCAATACTATAAAATCCATAATCTATCGTATTACTTATTTTATCAATATGAGCAATATTATAAAAATAACCTCTTGACCAATATTCCTTTCCTACTATCTTTGGCGGAAGCAGCAATTCTAATTTTTTTAGATCTTCATACAGAATATTGTTCAGCTCTACACTTTCTTTAAAGATTAATATTACCAGAAGCTCCTCACCGTTTATATTGTTTATATGATTATTGATAACAATACCATATAGTATAATGTCATCTTTCGGATTTATCTCAAAA
The DNA here is from genome assembly GCF_036941125.1 of Candidatus Merdisoma sp. JLR.KK011. Taxonomy (NCBI): domain Bacteria; kingdom Bacillati; phylum Bacillota; class Clostridia; order Lachnospirales; family Lachnospiraceae; genus Candidatus Merdisoma; species Candidatus Merdisoma sp. JLR.KK011. The sequence goes on from NZ_JAYWSZ010000004.1 coordinate 107,460, forward strand.
ATATCACCTATTTGCGGGTATGCCCTTTTTCTTTTTATCACTTGCAGTTGGTAATCTTTTAGCTCCTTTTTTTCCAACTCATCTAATTTTTCTTTAATTCTATCAGGCTGTTGCGCATATCTTTGTTTCCACCGATTAGCAATAACATTATCATTTATATTTTTCATATTTCTTTTTATCCCTTTAATTGTATCTTGATAGTATTTATTATTTTTCATATATAGGTTTATTTATATTATGACTGGATATCGAATATGGATATCCGTTTTCTAAAGGTATCTTGTCCATCCAGACAGGTATCTGTCAGATAGCCATTTTCCCGCTGCCATCCTGGAAATGGAACGACGAGGAGCAATCATTTCATCCTTATCAATTAAGTACTATTAGAAATCAAATACTACTCCAATCCGTAAAATTTAATGCCTTTCCAATATGTTAATTTCTTTTTCTAATTCTCCAACTGCTGTCATAACTGTCGCCTTTCTGCTTCATCTATGTAGATATCAGCCTCCTGCCTAAGTTCCTGAGACAACTCCTCCCTAACTACTGGGCAGAAAGTTTCTTTCAGAAAGACTTCTGCACGTACATTAGCCTCTTTGTTGAAAGTATCCTGTTTTGTATTAGATCGTTTCTCCCACGGCTCATCTTTCTCATACCCCAAGACACGCCAATCTAGGATTAGATCAATATCTTCTGAAAATCGGTTAATCAGATTATATGCTTTGGATAGACTGGTGCCGCCCTTAAACGTGACGGAATCTTTCCAAGGTGAACGATGGAATAGATAATCCAACGTAAAGCACACCCAGAAATCCTTTTCTACAATAGCATCATTCAACCTCATCTTGTCCGCCGTGTTACGGAACAAAATTCGCTTATCGTTATCTGATAAACGTGCAACATTTTTCATTTGCCCTGCATCTCCCCAGCAATCTGCCGTATTATATTGTAGACCCAGTCCGTGGACTGTGCCGCCTCTTTTAACATAGCAGCTTTATCTCCGTCATCCAAACGAGCTTTCAGCATCTGAACAGTTCTGGAAGTAACATTTGTTTTCCCCAGTGTTTTCAGTGCCTGGATTACAAGAATTGTCATGTAGGAAAGTCCCGTAATCTCTTTATTGGTTCGATGTTTAAATTCCAGCTTTATAGAATTCCATTCATAAGTTTTATATGGTCCGTCACTGATATAAGACCACACTGCTGTTACCTGCGTGGAAAGTCCCAATAAGTTTAGAGCCGTACTACCACATGGAGCAATCGTCCAGTGATAGCTTCGTGCCAATGCTTTTGCCACGGCATCCGGATCTGCTGCTACATATTCTTTCAGCATCTCGCTATATTCCGGTTTTTCATAAACACCTTTCAGAATTCGTCTAAGTGTACCAGACTGTACAAGACGGTTCAAGTTCCGCCTTATGGTTTCTGTATCTGCAATATCTGCAAAATCAGAATTGACAAAAATACTTCCTTCTGCTGCTGTTCTAATTCGTTCCTGAATTTTCCTGGAATATCCATTTATCATTTTACACACCACCTTATGTCCCAAATATTATATATTATTCGGGACATTTTTTCAATATACTGCAAGGAACTTGCTTGTAAGTTTTTACGCAATGAACTTTATGCAAATATTCTAAAGTTTCACCGTCTTTAGGGAAAGATATACATTTTATTTCAAATACGGTATTCAAGATGAATTTAAGTATAAGACTTGTTGCTTCTATTTGGCAGAAAATACATTTTTCCATTCAAATTCATACTTCTCCAAGTTTTTAATATACACAAAAGGACATCCACCTAAATAAAAGATGAAATGTCCTTTCGTATGTTGCTTTGCTTCAAAATGCGATGCAGTTCTTTGATGATATCCTCGGTACTTAGCCAGTGCAGTTTTCGTCAGACCCTTTTCATTCAGCTTTTGCAGCAAACCGGAATATAAAATCATAGTGTTTACCCTCTTTCTTTACTTATTATATCTGAAAAACCCCAAAAATAAAGTTTTCTTTGTGAAAAAGTAAAGGAAATGGCAGTCAAACACTCTGTAAAATATTATGCTTGAATGACAAGGGAAAAAAGCAAATTTATTGTAATAATATCTATTTTACATTTATCATCATTTCTATAACTTTTTCATATATAGGTTTATTTATATCAATCCCTTCTTCATTAACCCCCTGATACCAATCATAAATATCAACAAACAAAACTTTACTCCAATTTTCCAGCAAAAAGTCTATAGATTTTGCTATAACCAAACCATTCAAATTAATTCCAACATCAAATACATCATGTTCAAAAAAGACAATCATACCATTTCTTTTATCATAACAAAAAGCATCACCATTAGGAAATTTAAATATTGGATACCAATTTTTTAAATCATTTATCACTTTTTCCTGGCCTTCAATTAAATCATCCTCCATACTATCTGTAATTTCACATATTGCTTCATGCTCTTTTAATAACTCCTCATAAGGAACAAAATTTATAAAACCCTGCAATTTTTGAATGCTGTTCTTCCAATAAATCAAAAATTCTTTATAAGTATTGTAAATGCGTTTTGTTTCATCAGATATACCAAATTCAAAAAACTCAAATGTATAATTCATTTTACATTCTGTAACATTACTCTTTATAACTTCTATATTACCATCTTTATTGCTAAGTTTATTTCTTAACTCCATAAAATAATCAACCATAATACCTCCGCTATGAAGTGCTTCTTGTTCTCCGGATTCGATGCTGCCTTTACATTAAGCGGCTTTTACAACATAACACCAATAGTATAGTACATTTTAAGGCTAATGGCTATCCGTCTGTTTATCATGCATAAAATTGCTTTAAATCATACATTTTCAGACTTCCGATTTTAAAAAAATATGCTATAATAGAATCATTCCAATAAAATCAAGCAGAGGTAACTTTTATGGTAAGTGCAATTTCCGGTATAAATTCTTACTACAGCGTTTACCGGCCTGCCCGTGCCGCAGGCTTAGCGGCAGAACAGGCAGGCCAGACACAGCAGATCCAGAATTCCAAAACAGCTCTAACGCTGCACCGGGGCGCCGACCCGGAAACTCCCATTCAGCCTATCCGCCCCGTTGTCCCGGTCAATCCGGACACAGCGGCCCCTGTTATATCTTTCGCCGCTCCCTCCGCACAGACAGAGAGCTACGCCGCAGAGCAGGCCGCCCGGTTCCGAATCCAATATGCAGACCCCGGTGCGCAGGCTGCCTCCGGCCCTGTTTCCGGCAATCCGGCTTCCCAGACCTTGCCAAGCTCCGGTATTCCTGCCGGCACCGGCTATGATCCGGCGGAAATGGCCGTCCGGATGCGGATCCAGTACCTGAACCCCACAGCGGACCCGGAAGCTCCCGGCCAGGCAGCAGGCGTAGACAGCGCCCAGAAGGCCACGGAAAACGGACGCTGTGAAACCTGTGAGAAGCGCAAGTACCAGGACGGCTCCGACGACCCCAGCGTTTCCTTCCAGACGCCCACCCGGATCGATCCGGACAGCGCCGCCTCCGCCGTCCGCGGCCATGAGATGGAGCATGTATTCCACGAGCAGGCCAAGGCCGAGAAGGAGGATCGTAAAGTGGTAAGCCAGAGCGTTACGCTGCATACAGGCATCTGTCCCGAATGCGGCAAGACCTACGTATCCGGCGGCACCACGCGTACTGTCACAAAAGCAGAGAACGAGCCGGAAGCCATAGAACTCAACGCTGCTGAAAAGAAGGATAAATAAGAACGATAAGAAAGCCGTCCGGCATTTCTGATATCCATGTGTGCAAACCCTGCAGACAGGAATCCAGAGAGACCGGACGGTTTTTCAATGTGGCAAATCTGTGGTAAAACGCAAAAAAGAAAGGCCCCTGCTCTTCGCAGAAGCCTTGATGTTCGAGGGAGTGGGGGCCTCCTCTCGGAGACCCCCGAGTGTTATGAATGAAATACTGATATGTGTTCTTGCTACATTCTTAATATAACAAAGAATTGTGACCAATCTATGTCCAGCTTCTAAAAAAAGAATAAAGTAAATTAAGAAATTCTTACGAAAGCCGAAAGAAACTCAAAACCACTTTGGAAGCCTGATTTCACAGCTCATTCATCCCTCTGGACGCACCATTCCTATAGCACGCCGGCCCCCTGTCCGATGTCCACCACATAAAAATCCGCCTTAATTCCCGTGCGCTTCTCATAAGCAGACCCCACAGTCTCAATAAACGTATCCACCTGGTCATTCTCCACAATGCTGACCGTACAGCCGCCAAAGCCGCCGCCCGTCATGCGGGATCCCAGCACACCGGGAACCTTCCATGCTTCTTCCGCCAGAATGTCCATCTCCGGACAGGATACCTCATAATCATCCCGAAGAGACACATGAGATGCATTCATCAATTTTCCAAAGGCCGCAATATCATTCTCCTTCAAAGCCTTCACTGCGTCCAATGTCCTCTGATTCTCGTACACCGCATGCTTTGCCCGTCTCTGCTCTACCGGATCCGCAACCGCACCCTTGACAGCCTCAAAGCCCTCAATGTCCAGATCCCCCAGAGTCTCAATCGAAACCACGCTCTGAAGCTGCTTCAGAGCCGACTCACACTGCTGGCGGCGCACATTATACTCAGACCCTACCAGACTGTGCTTTACATTGCTGTTGGCGATGACGATCCGGGCATGCTCCAGCTTCACCGACGCATACTCATAGGACAGATCCGCCGTATTCAGGAAAATGGCACAGTCCTTCTTCCCCATAGCGCTGGCAAACTGATCCATAATACCGCAGTTCATACCGTTAAAATTATTCTCGGAGTACTGTCCAATCTGCGCGATCTCCACCTGGCTCACCTCAAAGCCAAATAAATCACGCAGAATCACGCCCATCAGCACCTCCAGGGACGCAGAGGAGGAAAGCCCCGATCCATTGGGAATATCCCCTGAAATCACAATATCCATACCGGAAGGAACGTGATACCCCTTCTCACCAAAGGCCCAAACCACGCCCTTCGGATAATTCGTCCAGCCTGCCTCGTCCTTACACACCAGATCGTCAAGGCTGGTCTCCACCACGCCGACATCCTCAAAGTTCATGGAGTAAAACCGCAGCACGCTGTCCTCGCGCTTTCTGGCCGCCGCATATGTACCCATAGTCAGCGCACAGGGAAATACATGGCCGCCGTTGTAGTCTGTATGCTCGCCAATCAGATTCACCCGTCCTGGTGCAAAATACGTGCGGATATCACCCTCTCCTCCGAACAATTCCGCGAATTTCTTTACCACCTGTTCCTTCATCAAAAAACCTCCCGCTCTCCTAAAATTTTCTGCTCACATCGTTTTTATGCCTCCCACCTGCCATAACCCGTCCTATGGAAAGGCAACCGAGCATCTACATTTTAGTATAATAAAAAAAAGAGCGCCTGTCCACACAGACGCCCATAATAATTAAAAATTATAAACTTTACACCCATTACAAAATCTTTGATAAAAAGTCCTTAAGCCTTAGATCCCTTGGATTCTCAAAGAACTCACGGGGCGTATTTTCCTCCTTGATCACCCCTTCATCCATAAAGATCACCCGGGTTCCCACCTCTCTGGCAAAGCCCATCTCATGGGTGACAACCACCATAGTCATGCCGTCCCTGGCAAGCTGCTTCATCAGCTCAAGAACCTCTCCCACCATCTCCGGGTCAAGGGCCGAGGTAGGCTCGTCAAACAGCATTACCTTGGGCTTCATGGCAAGAGAGCGCACAATGGCGATCCGCTGCTTCTGGCCGCCGGAAAGCTGAATGGGATACACATCCGCCTTATCCTCCAGATTGACCAGCTTAAGAAGGCGCATGGCCTCTTCCTCCGCCTCCGCCTTTGACATCAGCTTCAGCTGAACGGGCGCCAGCATAATATTCTTCTTCACAGTCAGATTGGCGAACAGGTTAAAGTGCTGGAACACCATCCCCATATGGCGGCGCACCTTATTGATATCCACAGAGGGAGCGGTGATCTCCTCCCCGTCAAAGGTAATGCTCCCCCCGTCAGGCTGCTCCAGAAGGTTCAGACAGCGGAGAAAGGTAGACTTTCCGGAACCGGAGGGGCCCACAATCACGACCTTCTCTCCCGGCTCAATATGGGCGTCAATATGGGAAATCACCTGGTTGTCCCCAAAGCTTTTCGATAAATCCTTAACGTATATCACTCTGTCTCAACCTCCTCTCCATCCTGCCCAGCAGCCAGCTCAAAAGCATAACCAGGGCCAGATAAATGACTGCAATGGCAATAAAGGGCACAAAAGCCTGATACGTATTGGCCTGGACAATCATAGCGCCCTTGGTCAGATCCTTAAGGCCGATTACCGTCACAATGGACGTCTCCTTCAAAAGAGTAATCAGCTCATTTCCCAGGGCCGGAAGTACATTTTTAAACGCCTGGGGGATAATCACAAAGCGCATCGTGCTCACATAATTAAGCCCAAGAGAGCGTCCGGCCTCCATCTGTCCCTTGTCAATGGACATAATTCCCGATCGCACAATCTCGGCCACATAAGCGCCGGAGTTGATTCCAAAGGAAATCACGGCACAGCGGATCAGATTGCCGTCCGTAGCCCTTGCTCCGGCCCAGATTACAAACCACATAATCAGAAGCTGAACCATCATGGGCGTTCCGCGGATTACCGTCAGATAAACTTTGCAGAGCCCATTCAGGAGCCGCAGTACGATCCCCCGTTTTTTCACCGGCTGCTGATCGTGGGCGGAGCGGATAATCGCCACCAGCACACCCAGAATGACGCCAAGCACCAGGGCAAGCACCGTCACCAGCAGAGTGATCCGGATGCCCTTGACAAAATACATATAATTGTCCTTCAAAATAAAGGTCTGATAAAACCCCTTTTGCAAATTTTCCAACCAAGCTTCCACGCTCTTTGTTGTCCCCCTCTCCGTATCTCACTGTCCGGCGTTTTACCGGAATGATGCCAAAAGAGGATGTCCCCATCTGAGACATCCTCTGATGTTCGTTTTCTTATGATAATTCTTGATAGCTTTACGGCCCTGCCGGATAGACTGCCCGGCAGATACTGGCGGTTCTATTCTGCCTTAATGTACTTATCCAGAATCTCCTGAATGGAACCGTCTGCAATGAGCTCCTTCAAAGCAGCATTAAGCGCATTCATCAGACCCTCATTGTCCTTGGAAATGGCTGCTGCATAGTCCTCAATCACATACTCGGTATCCAGAATCTTAAGTCCCTCATTGGCCTCTACAAAGCTGATGGCCGGCTGCTGATCGATTACTACACAGTCCACGCTGCCGGAAACAAGGTTCTGAACGGCTGTTGCGCCGTTTGCATAAGCTACAACGTTCTCCTCGCCGTAATCATCAGAACAGTAGCTGTGTCCCGTTGTTCCTTCCTGTACACCGATAAGCTTGCCCTCCAGATCGTCTACAGACGCAATCTCGGAACCCTCTTTCACGATAATCACCTGTACGCCGGTTGCATAAGAATCGGTAAAGTTTACATTCTCCAGTCTCTCCTCTGTCACGGTCATGCCTGCCAGGCCGATATCAATCTTGCCTGCCTGAACAGAGGTTACAATCGCCGTAAAGTCCATATCCTGGATTTCCAGGGTCAGTCCCAGCTTCTCAGCCAGAAGCTGCGCGATCTCTGCGTCGATTCCCACAATCACGTCTCCGTCGTAGAACTCATAAGGCGGAAATGTTGCGTTGGTTCCCATTGTCAGAACGCCCTCTGTTACAGTGGTGAACTCACCGGACGCCTCGCTGCCGGATGCCTCTGCATCTTCTGCAGGCTCTTGCGCGTCATCCTCTGCCGGAGTTTCCGCCTCCGCAGGCGCCTCTGTCTCTGCCGGAGCTTCCGCCGGCTCTTCTGCCTTTGATCCGCAGGCTGCCAGTGAAGCACACATTGCGCCTGCCAATAATACTGCGATTAATTTTTTCATGTTCTTTCCTCCCAAACTTAATAATAAGTTATTTATGAAAGCATCCGCCTTCATAGCTTAGGCCATAAATATTCCATACTTATTACAGCCTATCCAACATTTTAGCATTATTTTTGAAAAAAACAAGAGAAAAAATGAATAAATTTGAAGATTTCATGCATAAATTTTCGTTTTATTATACAGATCGGATATCCGGTCTTATTCGTTGACTTTATATTCGTGTGTGGTATACTGATACGGATGATCAAAAAAGAAACAACAGGAGGTTGAAAATGGATCTTTTAGAATGGCTGAAAGTGCTTCTTCTGGGAGTTGTGGAGGGCATCACCGAATGGCTTCCCATCAGCAGCACCGGACATATGATTTTAATTGAGGAATTGGTACATCTAAACGTAAGCGAGAACTTTATGGAAATGTTCCGGGTAGTCATCCAGCTGGGAGCCATCCTGGCCGTAGTGGTGCTCTACTTCGGAAAGCTCTGGCCCTTCACCACTCCCAAGAACGGATGGATCAAGAAGGAAACCTGGTCTCTGTGGTTTAAGGTGCTGGCCGCCGTTCTCCCGGCTGCCATAATCGGCATCCCCTTTGACGACAAGATCGACGCCATGTTCTACAACTACCAGACCGTGGCCGTTACGCTGATTGTCTATGGTGTTCTCTTTATTGTAATCGAGAACCGCAACCGGGGCAGAAAGCCCCTGGTCCGGAATTTCAAGCAGCTAAGCTTCTCCATGGCCTTCTTTATCGGCGCCTTCCAGGTGCTGGCCCTGATTCCCGGAACCTCTCGCTCCGGCGCCACCATTTTGGGAGCCATGCTTCTGGGCCTTGCCCGTCCTGTAGCGGCGGAATTCAGCTTTTTCCTGGGAATCCCCGTTATGTTCGGGGCCAGCCTGTTGAAGCTTGTAAAGTTCGGCTTTGCCTTCACGGGAACGGAGATCGGTATTCTGGCCGCCGGCATGGCCACGGCCTTTGTAATTTCCATTCTTGCCATACGCTTTCTCATGGGATACATCCGCAAGAATGATTTCAAGGCCTTCGGCTACTACCGGATTGTTCTCGGTATCCTGGTGCTTGCTTATTTCCTGCTGCTCGGGTAACAGCAGGAAAGCCATCACAGCAGACTGCCCTTACAAAACGGGACTGCCGGAAAATGCGACATCCAAAACAGATGATGTCCGATTTCCCGGCAGTCCCGTTTTTTGAACTTTCCCTGTCTATGTCTGCGGATCGGAAACAATGTTCTGCAGCCAGACGCCTTTTCTCACCATAACAAATCCCAAAAGGCATTTCGCCCACTCCCCCACCCCTACAAACGCATAAATCAAATGTGCGTCCAGGCCGGTATAACGGCTCAGCACAAAGGCCAGCGGAACGCTGATTCCCCAGATACACACACAGTCATAGATGAAAGTGATCCACGTCTTCCCTCCGGCCTGCAGGGTAAAATAGGTTGTATTAAGAAATGCATTCTGAGGAAGGAAAGCTGCCTGGACAGCAATAAAACCGGCCGCCGCTGCACGCACTTCCGCATCCGTCCTGTAAATCTGCGGAAACAGAGGGGCAATCGCCAGCATCACCAGGGCAATCCCGAAGCTTGAAAGCACGACAAAGGCAATCATTTTGTTATCCGTATCCCGTGCCTCTCTCATTTTCCCGGCTCCCAGCAGCTGGCCTACAATAATCGCAACCGACTCCCCCATAGCCTGGAAGGACACATTAAAGAGATCATGGATGGTATTGGCGATATTCAGCCCGGCCACGATCGTCAGCCCTCTCAGCGAATAACACTGAGCCACTACAGCCGTTCCTCCGGACCAGAGCCCTTCATTGATAAGCAGCGGAATCCCCTTCACAAAATACTTTTCTACCAGCACTGCCGGTACTCTTAAAGTCCGGTAAATACCCACAATATAAGGATTCTCTTCCCTGTGCCGGTGAGTCCAGACTGCCACTGCACAAAGCTCCACATACCGGGACAGCACCGTAGCAATAGCCGCCCCCCTGGCTCCCAGGCAGGGAAAGCCCATCCTTCCAAAAATAAGCAGATAATTCAGAGCCAGGTTTACCAGCACGGCCGTCATGCCCGCGCGCATAGGCACCTTTGTCTCCCCGCACGCTCTTAACGTACTCGCATACACCTGCAGCAGCACAAAGGGCGGCAGGCCAAGCAGGATAATCCGCAGATAATCCACCCCGCAGTCAAAGGCCAGCCGGAGATTTCCCCCATTGGAGCTTCCGTTCAGATAAAGCTCTATCAGCTTATCCCCCCATAGAAAAAAAATAAGGAAGGCAGCCAGGGTCACCGAAAGCCCCAGCCAGATCTTATACCGGAAGGTATGGCGGATACCTTCATTGTCCTTCAGCCCAAAATACTGGGCCGTAAACATGCCCACCCCTGCCAGGCCCCCGAAAATGCACAGATTATACACGAACAGCAGCTGATTTACAATGGAGACCCCCGACATCTGTTCCGTGCCAAGCTGCCCCACCATAATGTTATCCAGAAGGCCCACAAAATTGGTAATTCCGTTCTGAATCATAATGGGCACTGCAATTCCCAGCATCTGTACATAAAATGCCCGGCTCCCGATAAATTTGTCCTTAAATCTTTGTATCATAAGCTTTCTTATACACCGCACTGTCCAAGGTTCGCAAGCCGCTCCTCATTAAGCTCCTCTCCCGCCGCCTTAAGAGCCAGCACAATGCCTCCTGCCGCCGGCGAAAGCCGGGGATTCAGAATCCGATGGGGAATATCCGAAAGAGCTTTGTCAAAAGCAGGGCGCAGATATTCCATAGCCTTAAAAACCCCTCCCGAATATGAGATATTTAAAGGATCATCAAAGTTTCCCCGTACATAAATACTCCGCACAATCAGCGAAAGTTCATAACCCGCCTCTGCAAAAATTTCCCGGGCACAGGCATCCCCCCGTTTTGCCAGCTCATAAGCGTGTACGGACAGCGCAGCAATCTTCTCCCGCCGTCCCTCCCATTCCCCAATGACCAAATCAAGGACTGCCTCGCTGTTTTTGAGCCGAAACGTCTCTATCAGATAAGAATAAAGCCCGGTTTTTGCCTCCCGTCCATCCGCCTGCTTGGTAAAATGCTGAATCAGACGGCACCCGATCCAGTAGCCGCTTCCCTCATCTCCCCCAAAGAGATGGTGCCAGCCGCCGCTTCGCACCTGTACCCCGTCTCTGCCGCAGCCCAGGCCGATTGAGCCTGTGCCTGCTATGACATGGATGCCCTGTTTAAGAAGCAGAGAACCGGCCATGGCATTTTCCGTGTCATTCCCCAAAGTGAGAGGAAGCCCCGGAAACAATTCTTCCGCCTGCCTAATCAGCCCCGGCATATCCTCCGGGATATCCCCGAACCCGGCTATGGCAATGAAGCCCGACCGGAGCTCTTCCCTTTTTATCCCGGCCTGGCCGCAGACACGCTCCACGCCGTCTTTTAAAATATCCATAACGCATTTCACGCCGTTGACCATATAATTTGCCGGCCCCAGTACGCAATACGCTTTTTTCTCTCCTCTCTCGCCGCAGAGCAGGAAAGCCGTTTTTGTCCCCCCACAGTCAACGCTTAAATAATTACCCATAAAATTCCTCCTCGAAAGTCTCCTCATCCAGGTGAAGCAGCCTGCAGGCATTTTTGTAATACACCTTTTTTAAAACCTCATCCTCCAGAAAGAGGCCATAGATGGCCCAGCGCCCCTGTTCCGGAATTTCCCCCTCCGGCTCATAGGGAAAATATTCGTCTTCCGTCTCCAGACAGCGGTAATAGATCGGATGGGCCCCCAGGGTTACGGGCGTAGAATCTGTGCCGAACAGAATTCTGTCTTGAAATGCAGTGAAAAAACGCCTGGCGCTGTAAGGCACCCGTCCCAGCTCCGCAAGCCGCGCCGCAATGTCTACATAGAGATTGGGATACTTTGAAAGCTGTTCTCCAACCCAGCCCAGATTCTCTGCATAGCTGCCCACATGGGCAATGACAAAGATGGTATCCGGATGGCTGCGCACGGTATTCTCCTGCATTTCCAGCAATGTCTCAAATCTTGGGAACCTGCTCTCATCTGAAAACTCCCAGTCCGGATTGGCGTCCAATTCTTCGTACCGCTCATTTTTTTCATCCTTAGGCTTAAAAAACGCCGCCGGATCCCCAATGTGCATCAGCACAGGAATCCCAAGCTCCGCCGCCGTATCATAGACTGCATCCAGCCGGGGATCGTCGGTGCGGACAGGCTGCCCCTTTGAGTCCTTCCGGTACAGGGTCAGATCCTTCCACATTTTAATTCCGCAGCATCCTTTTTTATGGCATTCCAGTATCTGCCCCCGGACTTTGGAAGAGAAATCCGGCTCTTCAAAATCTTCCAGATCTACCCACATAAAGTTGAGAAAGGTCTCCTCCCGGCCTGCAAGCTTCTGGTTCATCTCATCTAAGTCCCTCCCATAGAGGCCGTCCAGATTTACCGCCTTCACAACACCGTATTTTAAAAGCTCACGGGCATACTCCTCTGTGTCATACACGGATGCATAATTCTCCCCCAGAAGCATCTTTCCGCAGTGGGTGTGAAAATCAATTACCGGAAAACGGGGACGGGGGCAGTCTGTCACCGGAACCACTGCCTCGCTTACCGGATGAAATCTTTTTAATTCCATCAGAAAATCCTCTCCTCCGTTTTTTTGTCAAATACATGGCATTTATTCATGTCAAATCCTATCCGGAGCTTCTCTTCCCCTCGGCCGAAGGCATTCAGCGAAGTACGCAGAGTACAATCTGCTCCTCCGATATTGCCGTACAATACATATTCATGGCCCAGCATTTCCTTTACTTCCACCTGGTAATCAAAAGTTTCCCCGGCCGTTTCCAGGTGAATATCCTCCGGCCTTACACCCAGCACAAGTTCCGTATTTGCATGCTTTTCCAATACCTCCTGCTGTTCCTTTTGAAGGGAAACCCTTACTCCGTTCTCCATCACAAAAGCGTCCTTCTCATACCGCCCCTCAAAGAAATTGATCTGAGGGCTTCCCAGAAAGCCTGCCACGAAGAGATTGGCCGGATTCTCATAGATCTCCTCCGGCGTCCCCACCTGCTGCACATAGCCGTTATTCATCACTACAATGCGGTCTGCCATGGTCATGGCCTCCGTCTGATCATGGGTCACATAGATGGTTGTGGCTCCGATACTCTTATGAAGGCGGATCAGCTCTGTGCGCATCTGTACGCGCAGCTTTGCATCCAGGTTGGAAAGGGGTTCATCCATCAAAAATACCTTGGCGTCCCGGACAATGGCCCGGCCCAGAGCCACACGCTGCCGCTGTCCGCCGGAAAGAGCCTTGGGCTTCCGATCCAGATACGCCTCAATCCCCAGAACAGCCGCCGCTTCACGAACCTTTTTGTCAATGGTTTCTTTATCCACCTTCTTGTTCTCCAGGGAAAAGGAGAGATTCTGGTACACGCTCATATGAGGATACAATGCATAATTCTGGAATACCATGGCAATATTCCGGTTCTTTGCCTCCACCCGGTTTACAAGCTCCTGGTCAATCCACAGTTCCCCGGAGGTAATGTCCTCCAGACCGGCAATCATGCGCAGGGTTGTGGTCTTTCCGCAGCCGCTGGGCCCCACAAACACGATAAACTCTTTGTCCTTGATATCCAGATTAAAGTCAAAAACTGCCTGAACACCGTTTTCATATATTTTATTAATATTGTTTAATTTTACTGTCGCCATATGTCCTCCCGATTATCACTGCTGTCCCCTTCCCGGGACAGCGGACTCCTATCATTCCAAATCTGCCGCCTGCTACTTCATTCCCGTCATGGAAATTCCCTTGATAAACTGCTTCTGGAATACAATAAATACCACAGACGCCGGAATCATAATCAGCGAGGCCGCAGCCATGGTTGCTGACAGATCCGACAAATGCTGTGTGGAGAAATAAGACATTGCCAGAGGCAGGGTCATATTCTTCGCACTGTTCAAGTAAATCAGCGGTGTCTGATAGTCATTCCAGATTCCCAGAAACGTAAAGATCGTAAGGCTCCCCAGGGCCGGACGGATTCCCGGAAGTACAATCCGGTAGTAAATTTTAAAGTCCGACGCATTGTCCAGCATGGCACTCTCAAACAATTCCTTGGGCAGATCGTCGATAAACTGCTTGCACAGGAATATTCCGAAGGCATTGATAAAGGTGGGAAAAATCAAAGAAATGATCTTATCGTACCACCCCAGCCTGGAGATTAGCAGGAAGTTCGGAATCATCATAGCTGCCGTAGGCATCATCATGGTCAGCAGAATCAATGTGAAAATAAATTTGTTCAATTTGAATTTATACTTGGAAAGCACAAAGCCGATGATTGAACTGGTAAATAAAATCACCAGCGTATCCACAATTGTTACCAGCAGAGAATTGCGCATCCAGGAAAAGAAAGGCGACTTGGTCAGCACCTTCACATAGCCGGAAACAGTAAACTGCTTTGGCAGCATATTTGTGGGCTCCATAAGGATTTCCTTCGTGGATTTGAAGGAATTGGACAGCATCCAGAAATAAGGAGCCAGGAAAACCACTGCTGCAAGGAGCAGGCACGCAAAGGCAATCATGCGAATTTTGAGATTTTTTTTATCTTTGATGAATTTCATATCCGGCCCTCCTAGTATTCCCAGTCTACATTGTGCTTCTTCTGCTCAATGAAGGACAGAATGATAATGATAATAAACAGTACCATGGACACTGCAGACGCATAGCCCATATCCTTATACTCAAAAGCAGTCTTATAAATATAGCGCGACAGCACCAGGCCGGAATTCTGGGGTCCGTCTTTCAGTATCAGAACGGAAAACTGCGCAAACATCTGGAAATGGGAGATCAGCGTCTGCACAATCACGAACTGAAAGCTTCTTCCTAGAAGCGGCAGCGTCACCTTCCGGAACTTGCGCCACTCTCCTGCGCCATCCAGATCCGCCGCCTCATACACATAGGCCGGAATGCCGTCTATGCCTGCGGAAAACAGGACAATATTATAGCCCACATCTACCCAGATGGTATAAATAATCAGGGAAATCATAATCACCTTCGGATCCCCCAGCCAGTTTACCGAGGGCAGCCCTATGCGGTTGAGCATCATGTTAAGAAAGCCCGTGGCCGTAGGAAAGATGGAGCGTGAGAAAACCACGGAGGTTGCCACCATAGGCGCAATACAGGGCAGGAAAAACACCATGCGGAAAAAGCTTCTCACCTTATTGGACTTAAAGTAACTGATAAGCTGCGCTGTCAGAAGGGACAGGGCTATATTCAGAAAAACCGCCGCCAGCACGAATACCAGCGTATTTTTCATAGCCAGCCGGAAGTCTGCGTCCAAAAAGAGCTTTTTGAAGTTTCCAAGCCCGATAAAGGTATTGTCTGAACTCAGAGGATTATAATTAAAAAAGGACACCGTCAGTCCGATTCCAATCGGCACTATAATGAAAACCAGGATATGCAGCATCGCCGGCAGCATAACCGCCCAAACAAATTTTTTATTCTTCATACTCGGCCCTCAATCACGGCCGGGGGAGGAGGATTTTTCCTTTCCACCGGCCCTGCTTTCACTATTCCAGAATTGCATTCAGCTTGGTATTGAGATCTTCTACCGCTTCGTCAACAGAAGCATAATCACCGGAGCAGTATCCCACAAAGGTGTCGTTTACCGTCTCTTTCAAGCGGTCTGTATTAAAGGTTCCGATAAACTGCGCCTGATCCAGTATGTCCACAAGCACCTTTGTGTAGGGCATTGCCTCCTGGTACTCTGCGCTTTCCGCCAGGCTGCGCTTGGAGGGAATCTGGGTGCAGCGGATATTGAGATCCAGCATCACCTCGTCCTCATACAGATACTCAATAAACTTCATGGCTGCCTCCTGCTCCTTACAGCTTGCGCTGACTGCCAAAGACCAGCCGGTCTCGGAAGCAAAGCCCTGCTTCTCCCCATACCAGGGCATGGCTGCATAGTCAAAATCCTTCCCAAGCTCCATGCCGAAGGACTCTATTCCCTCTGAAATAGTCCAGGGGCCCCGGGGCACCATCATGCACCTGCCGGCAAAAAGCTGCTGATAGCCCTCCAGATCTCCGCCGCCTGTAAGGCCTTCCAGATCCGTCACCTTATCCTCTGTCACCATGGCTGCCAGCTCATCGAAGGCCTTCTTAGCCTCCTTCGTTGTCACGTCAAACCTTCCGTCCTCTGTCAGATAGTTGGAACCCTGCTGTAGAATCAGAGAGAGGAAATAATAGGGCACGGAATCCCAGTTCACAAAGTCAAAGCCCTTAACCTGAAATACATTTCCGTCATAGACGGTTCCTGCCACAGCCGCACTTTTCAGTTCCTCCCAGGTTGTGGGAACCTCAAGCTCGTTGGCCTCAAGCAGTCCCAGGTTCACCAGCATGGCGCCGTTTTCAATATTGAACTCCAAAGGCACGCCATAGAGCTTTCCTTCATTCATCAAGGCTCCATAGGTGGGCGCATAGGTTTCCTCTTGAATCCGGGCTGCGAAATCATCCGGCATGGCCAGAAGTGTATTGTGAGGGGTAAAGTCCAGGGCCCAGCCGCCCCACATCTCATAAATATCAGCGCCTCCCTCCCCGTCAATCAGAGAGGTCTGTACCTTTGCCTCAAACTCGTCATAGGGGAACAGCTCAAGCTGAATATGGATTCCTTCATTTTCCGCCTCAAAGGCCGCAATGGCATCTGTGTAGGCCGCATTCCAGGGCTCATTCTGATGGGCCCACATGGTCAGCGTAACCTCCCCTCCTCCTCCGGAAGCGGTCCCCTGCCCGGGATCTGCCTCCTTGCCGGAACCGGAGCAGGCTGTGAGAGAAATTGTCAGTACCACGCACAACAACAAACTAACGATCTTTTTCATGTATTGCCTCCATTTCTATCTTTAAAGATTTAAAGTAACCGAGGTATTCTGCATTCTTATCCAGCATTTCCTGTACCATCTTTTGTATCTCGTCCATGCTGCACACTGCGCTGGTTAAGGGATCAAAGAGCACCGCCTGGAATACCAGGTTGGCGTCTCCCTTGATGGCCGCCTGTACAGCCAGATCCTCGATTAAGGCCGAGTTATTCACAAGTACTGCCAGATGCTCCGGAAGGGTGATCTGCCGGATGGGAGCGATGCCCTGTTCTGTAGCTACCACCGGAACCTCCACGCACACGCCCTGCTTTATATTGGTGATATAATTGTGGTTCTTCAGATTACCGTTGAAGAAATAGGGCGTATGATCTCCGAAAAGGGCGTTGAAGATGTTGGATGCATACTCCTCTCCCCGGTTCAAGTCCACCTCTGCGTTATCCAGCCAGTCCTGATACTCCTTTTCCCAGGTATCCTCCCGGCCCAGATATTCGTCCAATATGTAGGCATAGGCTCCGGGATTCCAGCCTGTGCCGTGGGAGCAGTATTTTTCAATCAGCTCCGGGCGCTTCCGAAACCATGCCACATACTCCGAATTGTGCCCCGAGGACTCTGTATTAAAATATCCAAGCTTCCGGAACATCTCAATCCGAATGGGCTCCTCGGCGGCGACCTCCTCCCTCTCAATGGCTTTGTAAAGATCCGGGTAGGCGTCCTTTCCGTCTGCCTTCAGCTCCAGGTAAAAGGCCTGGTGATTGATGCCGGCGCAGGTATACTGAAACTTTTTGTCCTTGGCTCCCAGCCACTCTGCCAGCATAGCCGCAGTTCCCTGTACGCTGTGGCACAGCCCGGTAATGTTCATGTCAGACATGGACTGCAGATAGCTTACCAGCATAGCCATGGGATTGGTGTAATTCAGCACAACCGCATTGGGGCAGACCTCTTCACAGTCCCTTATAATGTCAAGGAGCACCGGGGCCGTCCGAAGAAAGCGGAAAATTCCCGAAGGCCCTCTCGTATCGCCTACGCAGATGTCCACGCCGTACTTCTTCGGAATCTCAATGTCATGGCGCCATACCTCCACACCGCCCTGTAAAATGGTAATCAGCACTCCGTCCGCATTTTTAAGCGCCTCCCTGCGGTCCATTGTGCTTTTTACCACAGCCGGATAATGCCCTGCGTCCACAATTTTCTGTACGCCCTTTACCGCATACCCAAGACGCTTCGGATCAATATCCATCAGCATAAGCTCGGCGTCCCGGAAAGCTTCAAAGGTCAGAATGTCCCGTACCAGATCCTTTGTAAAGTCCAGGGACCCTGCTCCAATAAATGTAAATTTGTTCATGTTGTCGCCTCCGTTTAGTAAACATTTTCATTTTGTTTATCATTGCTTCTTCATAATAACACGGTTTTGTTTCATTGAAAAGCCCTATTTTCCAATTTTATTTGCATTTTTTAGTTAAATATTGTATATTATTATGATATTTGTTTACTAAACAGCAGGAACATTCCGTTGCTTTTACATAAAAACAGCTTTACATTGGATCAGTTTTATATTATAATGTTTACTAAACAAAGGAGGTCAGTTATGTCCACAATCCGAGAAGTCGCAAAAGAAGCACAAGTTTCCATTACCACCGTATCGCGCATCCTCTCCAACGATCCTTCCTTCCACGCCAGCGAGGAAACGCGCAGACGGGTGATGGAGGCTGTCCGCGCCTTGAACTACCAGTACGCAGCCAAGCGCAGCCAGATTCACATCGGCTGCATCATGTCCCTGACCTACAGCTATTCCGATCCCTATTTCAACGATATCCTCAACGGCATTCAGTCCTTCTGCTCCGGGCACAATGCTTATATCTCTCTCATCGTAAGCTATGCCCAGTTTCACGAAATGAAGGACGGTCTGGAAAAGCAGCTTTCCGAGCTGGACGGCCTGATCATTACCGATCTGCCGGAGGGGCGGCTTGATTTTATCAACCGCATTAATAAGAAGCTGGTATTCGTCGACAACTACATCAACGGCTGCTGCAATGTAGGCTACAACGAGATTTTTGCCAATCAGCTGGTGATGGATCATCTCATCGCCTGCGGCTACCGCAAGATCGCCTATATCGGGGGCCCTTCTGATTACCAGGAATTCGACGCCTCTCCCCGTATGATGGTATACCGGGAAACCCTGCGCAAAAACGGCATTCCCTTTGATCCGGATATCATCTGCGACTGCAGCTGGGATCACCAGCTCTGCGCCCGGCAGACCCGGGAGCTTCTGGCCCGCCGTCCGGATACGGAGGTTATTTTTGCCGGTTCCGATTCTCTGGCCATCGTGATTCTGGCCCAGCTAAACCAGCTGGGACTTCGCTGCCCGGAGGACATCGGCGTGGCAGGCTTTAACGACATCGACCTGGCCAGCAGCTTTTCCCCTCCCCTCACTACCCTCCGCCTGCCTTCCATAGAGATGGGGAAGGTGGCGGCCCGGGTCCTCATTGAACAGATCACAACCAACACTTCCCAGAACCTGCAGATCCTTCTGCCCGTGGAGCTGAAAATACGCAGCTCCACACGGAAGCTGCGAGGCTGACAGGGATTTATCTGCTTGCGCAGGCACGGCGCCTGGCTCATTGCCCACAGAAATAAAACAGGGCTGTCCTATTTCCGACAGCCCTTTCTTTTTCTTTTATATATTTTATTCTTCCAGAAGCTTCTCCACACTGGCAAGCTTTACACAGAGCACAAACAAATCTGCTGCCACTGCCAGCTCCTCCTTGGTGGGGAAGGAGGGCGCAATACGGATATTGCTGTCCTTGGGATCCTTTCCGTAGGGATAGGTAGCTCCCGCTCCGGTCATCACCACGCCGGCTTCCCTGCACTTGGCAACGACAGCCTTTGCACAGCCCTCCATGGCGTCAAAGGAAATGAAATAACCGCCTCTTGGCCGGATCCAGCTTCCAATCCCAAGACCGCCGAGCTCTCTCTCCAGCGTGTCAAGAACCGCCTCGAACTTGGGACGCATAATGTCCGCATGCTTGCGCATATGAGCATGAATCCCGTCAATATCCTTAAAGAAGCGCACATGGCGAAGCTGATTCACCTTGTCATGGCCGATGGTCTGAATCATAAGCTGCTTCTTAATATCCTTCAGATTGTTCGGGGACGTGGCAATGCAGGCCACGCCGGATCCCGGAAAGCTGATCTTGGAAGTGGAGCAGAATTTGTAGACAATGTCCGGATTGCCCGCCTTCTCGCACTCGTCCAGAATCTCCAGCAGAAAATCCTGCTGATCCTCGTATAAATGATGCACACAGTAGGCATTGTCCCAGAAAATGCGGAAATCCTCCGCCGCAGGCTTTAGAGCCGCAAAACGGCGCACCGTCTCGTCAGAATACGTAATGCCCTGGGGATTGGAGTACTTAGGCACGCACCAGATCCCCTTGACAGCCGGATCGCTGCTCACAAGCTCCTCCACCAGATCCATATCCGGGCCCTGGTCTGTCATGGGAACATTGATCATCTCGATTCCGAAATATTCCGTAATGGAAAAGTGGCGGTCATAGCCGGGAACCGGGCATAAGAACTTCACCTTATCCAGCTTTCCCCAGGGAGTATGTCCCATTATGCCGTGGGTCACTGCCCTGGCTACGGTGTCATACATCACATTCAGGCTGGAATTGCCGTAGATAATCATTTTGTCCGGAGATACCTCAGACA
This sequence comes from Candidatus Merdisoma sp. JLR.KK011, assembly GCF_036941125.1. Taxonomy (NCBI): domain Bacteria; kingdom Bacillati; phylum Bacillota; class Clostridia; order Lachnospirales; family Lachnospiraceae; genus Candidatus Merdisoma; species Candidatus Merdisoma sp. JLR.KK011. The sequence goes on from NZ_JAYWSZ010000004.1 coordinate 128,002, forward strand.
TCTGTCCTAAAAGCTCCTTGGCCTCCTTCACGCCGTCCAGCACACCGTAATTCCGGCAGTCCACGCCCTCCGAATCCTTCAGATCTGCGCTGCTGTTCAGAACATCCATCATTTCCATAGAAAGATCCAGCTGTTCCGCACTCGGTTTTCCCCTGGACATATCCAGATGCAGATTCTTTGCCTGGGCCTCCCGGTACTTTTTATCCAACTCCGCTTTTAAGCTTAAAAGCTCCTCTCTGCTCAATTCCTGGTAAGGTTTCATTGTGCTCCTCCTGTTTTACTTCCGCAATATCCCTGCTGCCCGGCTTTGGTTCCTGTTCACTCCGCCCCCAGTAACACGCTTTGCGATGCATGTGAACAGCAACCGGCTCTGCGCAGCAATGATGCTTCATTTTCCGTCAATTATATTTCCTGTAGCAGATTATCCTTTTTTTGCGGATTTGTCAAGCCGTTTTTCTTATTCTGCCTGCCTTCAAAGGGAAAACTCAAAGAGAAACATCCCCGAACACAACCTCCACCAGATGGTTGTACTCCTGCCAGGTGGGATGCTCTTTAAGCTCCCTTAGCGCTCTGGCAATGGAACGGTACATCCAGCCATGCATGCTCTTATCCTTTACATTAAACCGTTCCCACACAGCATCCCCAATGATGCACACATCCCGGTGAATGGCCCGAAGATTGGAAAGCTTGTCCGCCAGGGCCAGCATCTTTGCATCCGTATCCGCCTCTGTCTCCAGAAAGGTAATCGTCTCCTGCTTGCGGATCTTCCAGGTAAGAGCCGCCGGAAAGTTCCTGCGCTTATTCTCGCTTTCCCCTATGACCAGCTCCGTGATCCTCCGTCCGAAACGGGCAAGCAGATCATCCTCCGTAGCCGCCGTGTCCTCCAGAACATCGTGCAGAACCGCTGCCGCAATTACCTCCTCATCGTCCGTCATGGCGGACACAATGGCCGCCGCCTCAATGGGATGGACAATGTAAGGTACGTTCGTCCCCTTCCTGGTCATTCCCGAATGAGCCTTTGTAGCAAAAATAATTGCCGAATCAAATAGTGTCAATGCCTTCTCCATACGCTTCCCCTCCAATGGGTTCCAGGCCCCCGGCTCTGCTCCCCCATAAGCAGAACCGGACGCCATACTTTTCGCAGCAGCCCCGAAGGGGCCGGTGCGCTTTCTCTTATGCATATACACGCAAAATCGTGGAAATTTCTTTGATCATAGACATCTCTCCAAGCACCAGAAGCGAATCCTTGAAATGGCGCTCCAGCACTTGCTCCGTAATAACCGCAAGCTCCGCAAACTCCCCATGCTTATTCTTCTGAATCACCTGGGCGATGCTTACATTGTTATTGCCGAATACAGAGGCAATCCCGGCCAGAACGCCGGGACGGTCTTCTACCTGCAGACGCAGAAAATACCGATGGCTGGCCTCATCCGCAGGCTTTACCCGTAAGTTCTTATAGCAGGTACACCCAATCTTTCCGGTACTGCCTGCCCGGATATTCCGGACAACCTCAAAAATATCTCCGGCTGCCGCACTGCCCGTAGGGAATCTGCCGGCGCCGCGCCCCAGAAACATGGCGTCGTCCACTGCATCCCCGTGAATAAAAACAGCATTAAAGGCATCCTGGACAGAAGCCAGAGGATGCTCTCTGGGAATCAGCATCGGATACACTCCGGCCTCTATGCCGTCTCCGGCATTCTTTGCCACGCCCAGAAGCTTAATCACCATATTCAGTTCATCTGCATAGGCAATATCCGCAGCGGTAATCTTTGTGATGCCTTCCGTGAATACATCCCCAAAGGTAACGCGGGAATTAAAGGCAATGGAAGCCATAATCGCCACCTTGCGCCCCGCGTCGTACCCTTCCACATCTGCCGTGGGGTCTGCCTCCGCATATCCAAGCTTTGACGCAAGAGCCAGCGCCTCGGAAAACTCCATCCGATCCTCGGTCATCCGGGTGAGAATGTAGTTGGTAGTTCCGTTTACAATCCCCATAACCTCTGTGATATGGTTGGCGGCCAGACACTGCTTCAAAGGCCGGATAATGGGAATTCCCCCGGCTACCGCCGCCTCAAACATCAAATCACAGCCATGTTCCTGGGCCGTATCCAGAAGCTCCCTCCCGTAATCCGCCAGCAGATCCTTATTGGCCGTCACCACATGCCTTCCCGAGCGCAAGGCCTCCAGAATGTAAGTCTTTGCCGGTTCTATGCCGCCCATCAGTTCAATAACAATCTGAATCTCCCGATCCGCAAGAATCTCCTTCCAGTCCTCCGTAAACAAAGAGGAATCCATGCCCGGCCGCTCCTTGCCTTTATTCCGGACAAGCACTTTCGTAATCTCCACATAAGCGCCCAGCTTTCGGGGCATCTCCTCTCTCTGGCGGCTTAGGATCTCAAAAACCCCTCCGCCCACTGTTCCCGCACCTAAAAGTGCGGCCTTTATTACCGGAATCTCTCCCATTCTCTTTCTCCTGTCTCTGCGTCGAGCCTTCCCTTTCTTCATGGAATTGTAACCACAATTATAAGTTTACTATGATTTCGAGGACATGTCAAAAGAACTTTTCTTAAAATTTTCCATACATTTTCCATAATATGAAAAACTTTTGTAACAGTTTAGAAAGAATTGCCAGACAACACGCTAGGTATTCTCCTTAAGCCATCGTATAGAGTCCCTGTAATCCGGAAGGATCTCCTCCACAATCCGATAAAACGCTTTGGAATGATTCATCTCCCTTCGGTGCGCCAGCTCATGGACGACCACATAATCCTGCACCTCCTCGGGGCAGAGCATCAGCTTCCAGTTATAATTCAAATTGCCTTTTGCGCTGCAGCTTCCCCACCTGGTTTTCTGTCCCCGGATGGAGATCCGCCCGTAAGTAACACCCATCCTCCGGGCATAATAGGCAGTCTTCTCCCCAAGCACCTGCCGCGCCTGCTCCCGGCAGGCATATTCCTCCTCCTGGCTCAGCACCGGCAGCGCGCTTCCTCTCTCTTTTTGCTCCGAAAGCTTCTTCTGCAGCCACGGCTCATGCTGCCGCACAAATGCTTCAATCCGGTCTGCCGGATACCGAAGAGGGGCGCGCACTACAACCCTTCCCTCCCGTGTCACCTGCAATGCCAGCGTCCGGCGCCTGCTGCGTATTATCTCATAAGAAATCATATGGCTTCATCCTTCCTCTCGAAACTCCGTCATGCAGCCTCGGAAGCGCAGGGGCAGAAGTCCCTGCTGGCACCTGGGATTCCTGCGCTCCTCTATGGCAATGCTTTTACAGAAGCTCTTCCACAGCTCTCTGAATTCCTGCTCCCTCTCTGTGGGATGTCCCAAATAGTCCGTATTCAGCTCCCTGGCATCTGCGAGAACCCACAAAGATCCCTTGGGGTGTACTGCCATAACGCCTCTGCGCTTATCGTGGATCACCCAGTTTTCCTGCCGGAAGCGATCTGCAAAATGAGGCGCCATCAGCGGCAGAACCGCATAGGCCGGCTCAATGGCGCTGTAAAGCACGCCGTTTTCCAGCTCCTCAAAGCGCACGAAACCCATATACCGATGGGCCTCATGCCAGGCTTTGATCCGAAGGCTCATAACAAGAGACACATCGGGATTCTGAAGGCAGTTCATTACCCGGCGGCCGTCCTTCATATGAAGCCCCAGAACCACAACCCGATAGATAGCGTCCGCCCGTCTGCTGTCCGTACAGGCCGCAGCATAGCAGACTGCTTCAAAGGCCTCCTCCCCAAGCCGCTCCCGAATGGTACGCAGCACCTTCTCCGCCTTGACCGCATCCGTCTTAACCTGGCGGTAGTTGCAGAAGAGCTCCAGCGTATCCTGTTCATCCGTTTTCAGTTTTACGTTTCCGTGTCCCAGACGGCTGTCCCAGGCGTCATAAATCCCGGTAAGAATCCCGTCCAGGCTGTCCTCACACCAAAAGATAGTCATAGGCTTTTACTTCCAATCACATAACTGCCTGTCCGCTATTCTGATCATCAAAAAGCGACAGCTGGCGATACGTAATCTGCTCCCCCGTCCCAAAGGGCAGACGCTCCTTTACATCCAGAAGATTCCGCGTAATATAGTCTTCCTCAATCCGGATGGGATACATGGTACGCCCCCGGCAGGTGATAAAGTAGAGGGCCCGCTTCAACACGACCCCCATCCGCTTCAAATCGGGAAAATCCACAGTCCCCAGCCGCCTGGCCTTCACAATCCTCTGGGCGGAACGCACCCCGATCCCCGGAACTCTCAGCAAGGTCATATAATCTGCCCGGTTCACTTCCACCGGAAACTGTTCCAGATGGCGCAAAGCCCAGTCGCACTTCGGATCCAGAAGCACATTAAAATTCGGCTTCTCCTCGGAAAGCAGCTCCGAAGCCCGGAAGCCATAATAGCGCAAAAGCCAGTCCGCCTGATACAGACGGTGCTCCCGTAAGAGCGGCGGCCCTCCGGGAAGGGCCGGAAGCAGACTGTCCTCATTGACACGCACAAAGGCGGAGTAAAATACCCTCTTAAGCGCAAACTTCTGATAGAGGGATTCCGCCACAGACACAATCTGGTAATCATTCTCCGGCGTGGCACCTATAATCATCTGGGTAGACTGCCCCGCCGGGACAAAACGGGGGGCGCTGCGGTAAAGAGCAAGCTCGTTCTTGTTCTCCTCCATGCGGTTCTGAACCTGCCGCATGGGCGTGAGAATGCGCGCTCTGGACTTGCTGGGAGCCAGCTTTTTAAGGCCCTCAGCTGTAGGAAGCTCTAAGTTTACGCTCATGCGATCCGCAAGATATCCCACAGCCTCAATCAGACGGGGATCCGCGCCCGGTATGGCCTTCACATGGATGTATCCCCCGAAGCCGTATTCATGACGCAGCTTATAAAGGGTCTGATAGAGAAGCTCCATGGTATAGCTGGGACTTTTCAAAATGCCCGAACTAAGAAACAGCCCTTCTATATAATTCCGCCGGTAAAATCCCATGGTCAGATCGCAGACCTCCTGGGGGGTGAATGCCGCCCTGGGAACGTCATTGGAAGAGCGGTTCAAGCAGTAGCGGCAGTTGTAGATACATTCATTTGTAAAAAGAATCTTCAATAAAGAAATGCAGCGGCCGTCCGCTGAAAAGCTGTGGCAGATTCCGCCCACCGCACAATTCCCCACGCCTTTTCCCTGGTTCCCCCGTTCCGTTCCGCTGGAAGTGCAGGCTACGTCATACTTGGCTGCATCAGACAAAATATTCAATTTTTCCATCAGCGACAGCTTCTCCGGCACACGGATCTGCATCCTTCGTCCCCTCCTTCAAAACAAACATTTGTTCTCGAACGTTTGTTTTATTCTAGCACAGAAGAGGAAAAGTTACAAGTACTATTTTTCAATCGGACGGCAATATTATTTACCCCATTTTCCAGATATGCCAAAAGCGCCCCGGAATTTTTGCAATAAGCCTCTGTGAATTTTTCCAAGGCTTGCAGAAGATGGCTTTTCACCTCTGCAAGCTCCATTTCTCCCAGGCGGCTTTTCACAAAAAGACAGTCTTTTTCCGAAAGCATTTCCTCCCCCAAGGGCTTCCCGGCCAAAATATGCATTGCCATGACCAAAAGCACCTCTTCACAGACATTATCGGCAAAGTCTTCCTCCTCCCCGAAGCGGAAACGCAGCAGCCCTCTTACCATCCCCTGGGGAAATGCTTTTAAAAATTCCTGCTCTCTGTCAACGCACACAAGGAATTCATAGATTCTGTCAATTCCCGTGTAAGGGGACAAGTCCCTTAGCACCGGGTAATCCAGCGTTAAAATCGTATTCTGGGGCTCGAATTCCATATTGTACCACCGAAAAAACTTAGGCATCCCCTTAAGAACCGCATCTGCCAGATAAGGACTTCCGTAGTCGGAAAATTCCGGCAGGAGCTTATGGTAAAGCTCCAGAGCCCTTTTTACCTTTCTCTCCACGGCTGCCTTTCCCGCCTCATACATCTGCCTGGCAGAGGTTCCCTGGGCCGCAGCTGCCTGGGAAGACTCAAGCTCCGCCTCCTGCATACAGTACAGCACTGCCTCCATCAGCTGCTCGGCCTTCTCATAAGAAACCGACGTGCTGTCCGTCCCCGTGTATCTCTCTGCCAGCCGCCCAACAATGGGCAGCAGCTCTTCCAGCTCATAATTCATAAAAACCCCTCCCTTTCCTTTTTTTGCGCCTGTTACCGGCCGCTCCATGCTCTGTAACCTGCACCCTCCGCCTAAAACAAATCGTACAGAGCCTCCAGATACAAGTCCCGATCCCACCGTTTGACCTCGTCAAGCTCCGTGTACTCCCCGTACCCTTCCGAGGCCTGATACCCCCGGTAGCCTGCCCGGACAGCCTCTGCAAAAATCTGCAGGCAGGTTCCTTCCAGATAGCCCAGATCTCCAAAACACACTCCTTCAAACTGCTCCTTCATAAAATGCAGCAATTCTTCATCGGAAATCTCATCCTGCATTTCATTTTTGTAGAGATAGAAAATCTCCTGCAGCCTAAGCAGCGTATCCACATAATTATTCTGGTCAATAAAATCAGAATCGCAGAACTGTTCAATCACCTTCGGCAGGATTCCCGGGCCGAATTCCACCCGGCGCTCCCTCTTCAGCACATGAGACCGCTCCGCCGCCAAAAGCTCTGCGTCCTGCTGTGTCAGCACAAGCCCGTACCTGGCAGTCATCTCATTTGTTTCCAGTACCTTTGCAAGCTGGTTTTTCTGTTGTAACAAAATCATCCAATCCTTCTCCAAACAATCGCCCCCTTGTTCTTTTTAAAGAATTCTCTCCCACTTCAGAAAAGCCGCATTTTTCTGAGGCTTTTCTGAAATTTTTCGATGCGAAGCCGCTTCTTTTTGCGCTTTCTGCGCATCAGTTATCATAAGGGGAACCAAGCTTTGCTTGGTGGATTCCTTATGATCCAGCGAAGCTCGTTACTGATCACACAGTGAGCAGTAATAAAAAAGATTATAACATTCCCCTGACTGCCTTACCAGTCTTGATTTTTTTGAATTTTGTGCTATTATAAAAATGGAAAAGGGGAGACGGATTTTTCATCCGCTCCCTTTTTTATGTAATCTCTACATTTTTATCTTACGTGTCTCCTGCCTGCGGCAGATTCTTTATTCCTGGATTACATCATCCGTCCCTGCCGGAAGAATGGCTGCCAGAACCATCCCCACTACAGCCGCCAGGGCCAGTCCGGAAATAGTCACCGTCCCCGTTACCGGAATGCTGTCACAGCCGATTCCCAGGACAAAAATCAGCGCCGCAATCATCAGATTCCGGCTGTTGCCGAAATTCAGACGGGAATTAATCAGAATCCGCACGCCCACGGAAGAAATCATTCCGTAAAGCACAATACTGATGCCGCCGGTCACAGGCCCCGGTATACTGGTGATAATTCCGCCGATTTTTCCAAACAGTCCCAGCACAATGGCAAACACCGCCGCAATCCGAATCACCGCCGGATCGTAATTCTTTGTCACTGCCAGAACCCCTGTATTCTCGCCGTAAGTCGTATTGGCCGGGCCTCCCAGAAGTCCCGCCGCTGCCGTTGCTATGCCGTCGCCCAGGATCGTCCGGTGAATACCCGGGTCAATCATAAAGTTCTTTCCCACCACCGCACTGTTGGTAGTAATATCCCCCACATGCTCAATCAGGGTAACAAGGGCGATTGGCGCAATGGCCAGTATGGCATCCGCCTTAAAGACCGGCATACAGAGCACCTGATCCATAATATTCCGATCCAGAAAAGAAAGGGCATGGGCCTCCCTCATAGGCGTCATATCAATAAAGCCCATGGGAATGCATACAAGATACCCCACAATAATCGCAAAAAGAATGGGCATCAGGTTATAAATTCCCTTTGCAAATACGGAAATGCAGATCACCGTAGCAAGAACTGCAAGGGTCACCAGAACCGCCTTCATACTGAACTCCCCATTCCAGTAAAAAGCCGAATTAATGGCCGACCCGGAAAGTCTGAGGCCAATCACGATGATAATAGGCCCTGTCACAATCGGCGGCAGCAGCTTATTCACCTTCTCATACCCAGCCAGCTTAATCAGCGCCGCAAAGACTGCGTATACCAGGCCCGCCACAATCAAAGCCCCTTTCACAGAAGCCAGTTTTTCCAGGTAATCCCCGTCTCCCATCCTGGAATCTCCCAGAATCGTGCAGATTCCTCCGATAAATGCAAAACTAGAGCCTAAAAAAACAGGTACTTTTCTCTTTGTAATCCAATGGAATAAAAGAGTTCCAAGCCCTGCGCAAAATAGTGTGATCGAAGTATTCAGCCCTGTCAATGCCGGCACAAGCACCGTTGCCCCAAACATCGCCAAAACATGCTGAATTCCCAATATCAACTTCTGAGCTGCCGTTTTCTCCATAACACAATCCTCCATCCTGCGTTTCTTTCTTACTATACAATACTCCTTTTTACTTTTCAACAAAAATCGGGAGAAAATTCTCCCGATTTTTACCAGAAAATGTATTTTTTATTCAAAATCAATATCCAGGTAGGGATTCTTCACCGTATGGAATTCCCCTCTGTCCGAAGCCTCCGCCAAGGATGGATCCACAGGCATTTTCCCCAGAACCTTAAGTCCCAGCCTGGCCGCTTCCTCATCAATGTGACTCTTGCCAAAGAGCTGAATCTCCTTCCCACAGTCCGGACATTTAAAATAGGAATAATTTTCGATAATTCCCTTTACCGGAATATGCATCTGCTCTGCCATGCCCAGAGCCTTCTTGACAATGAGCTGCACCAGATCCTGGGGCGAGGTTACCATCACAATCTCATTCACCGGAAGGGACTGGAACACCGTCAAGGGCACGTCGCCTGTTCCCGGCGGCATATCCACCAGAAGATAATCCAGATCCCCCCAGATTACGTCCGTCCAGAACTGCTTTACCACATTTGCAATAATGGGGCCGCGCCAGATCACCGGAGCCGCCTCGTCTGGAAGCAGCAGATTGATGGACATAAGGGCAATTCCGTTCTCCGTGTAGCAGGGGGTGATTCCCTCCTCTTCCGTCACCTCCGCAGGGCCGTGGACTCCATACATCTTAGGGATGGACGGGCCGGTAATATCCGCATCCAGAATCCCTGTCTTGTAGCCCTTTGAGGCAAGAAGATTGGCCAGGGAAGCCGTCACCATAGACTTTCCCACGCCGCCCTTGCCGCTGACCACGCCGATCACACGGCGGATGCAGCTGTACTCGTTTGCTTCCGCCTGGAAGCTCTGGGGCTGCTGCCTGCTGGGGCAGCCCTCGCAGCTTGACTTGTCGCAGCTGCTGTTATTGCATTCTCTCTCTGACATAAATACTATACCTCCTATTCTAAGTCGCTGTGCGACAGCACTAAAGGGTAAAGCTGCTTCGACACACCGGTAATGAGAGAAACTTTTATTCGATATTCCTTAAAAAAGCTCTCATAAAAGTTCCTCTCGCGCGCCTTTGCAGCTTTACCGTCTTATTCCAGTTCCATAAGTATCAAGTTTCAATTTCCCTGGTCACATTCCGAATCCACAGCTTCTTCCGATACCGCCAGGTTGTGATGGGAATCTTCACTATCTCATCCGACAAAAGCACTACAAACACGGCCTTGACGCCCCAGTGGAGCCAGAACGCCGTAATGGCGCCCAGTAAAATGGAAAAGCACCACATGCCGATTACGTCCACAAAGAAGCCAATCCGTGTGTCCCCTCCGGCCCGGAATACGCCTACCACCAGGGTCGTATTGTAGGACTGGAAAATGGCGTAATAGCAGACCACAAACAGCATAAAATTCAAATAATCCTTGGCCTCCCCAGATATCGTCATGCTTCCCGAGATAAAGCCCCGGCATAAAAACAACCCGGAAGCCGCTGCCAGTGTAATCCCCACGCTGAGCCAGACAAACTTCCTTGCATAGATTTCCGCAAGACGAAGCTTCTGCTCTCCGATAACCTTTCCTATCATAACGGAGGTAGCCGCCGCCAGTCCGAAGCCAATCACCATAATAAGCTGCCGGGACACCTGGGCCACGGAGTTTGCCGCCACAGCCGCACTTCCCAGATGGCCGATAATCGCCGCATTGGCGGACATGCCAAGGCCCCACATGAGCTCATTTGCCACAACCGGAGAGGAAAACACCACAAAATCCCGAAGAAGCATCCGGTCAAACCGTACAAAATCCCGAAGGTGAAGGGAAATGGGATTCCCCTTCCAGTTTATGTACAGTACCACGATCACAAGCTCCACCAGCCTGGCAAATAAGGTAGCATAAGCCGCACCCCGGACTCCCATGGCCGGTATCCCGAACATGCCGAAGATTAGAATGGCATTTCCGATAATATTGATAATCAGAGAGGCAAAGTATGTCCAGGTTGCCACCACCACCCGCTCCACGCTGCGCATCAGATTCAGATAAATCATCGTGAAGGCCACCGGAAGGTAAGACCAGGATACAATCCGCAGATAAGAAATCCCCTCCTGTATCACCGGCTCCTCCGAGGAAAAAGCATACATAAGCTGACGGGGAATTATCTGGGCCGCCGCCAAAAACACCAGGCCGATTCCCAGAGAAATGCACATGGAAATCCCAAACACCTTCTCAATGGTGCGCACGTCCTGTTTGCCCCAGTACTGGGCGGTCAGAACAGAAGCTCCGGAGGTAAGCCCGAAGAAAATCAGATTCATAATAAACTGAACCTGTCCGGCCAGAGAAGCGCCGGACAAAGCAGTCTCCCCCACCTTCCCAAGCATCACTACGTCGGCGGTGGTTACGCCTACATTGATCAGATTCTGCAGTGCCATGGGAATTACAAGGGCAATGGCCATCCGGTAAAAGGCTCTGTTTTCTTCTGCCGTTAATCTATTATGTTCATTCATAACCTTTTTATTCTCCTATTAGAAGTCGCTGCGCGACAGCACTAAAGGGTAAAGCTGCTTCGACACACTGGTATTGAGAGAAACTTTTATTCGAAAGGGCACTCATAAAAGTTCCTCTCGTGCGCCTTTGCAGCTTTACCGTCCAGCAGAAAATCTTTTTAATAAATACTTGGCATTTCTTAGCTGGACTATTTAAAGTCGCTGCGCGACAGCACTAAAGGGTAAAGCTGCTTCGACACACCGTAATGTTAAAACTTCTTCCGCCACACTTGGGGCGCAAACAGCATCAGCATGGGCAGGATCTCCAGGCGGCCCACCAGCATGTCCATGCTCAGAACCAGCTTGGAAAAGTAGGAAAAATGGAAAAAATTCTCAATGGGCCCTACCTTCGCAAGACCCGGCCCCACATTGTTGAGGGTGGTCAGCACCGCCGTAAAATTCGTTGTAAAATCCTGGTTGTCCACAGACACCAGAAGGACAGAGCCGCACAGAATCACCAGATAGCAGATCAGGTACACATAAACCCCGTGAATGCTTTCCCCCGGCACCCGCTTTCCGTCCATCTTTACCACATTTACGGACTTGGGGTGGAGAATCTGGCGGACCTCCTTGCCGATAGTCTTGGAGAGAATCAGAATACGGGATACCTTCATGCCGCCTCCCGTAGATCCAGCGCAGGCGCCAATAATCATCAGCAGCAGTATTACTGTCTTGGAAAGCTCCGGCCACAGCTCATAGTTTGCCGTTACAAAGCCGGTAGTGGTGATGATCGAGGCCACCTGAAACGCCGCATAACGAAGAGCGCGCAGAGGCGTCTCATACAAATGCAGGATATTGAGGGTAATCAGCGCAATGGCTCCGGCCACGATGCCCAGATAGGCCCGCAGCTCCTCGCTCTTCATAACTGCCCGTACATTCTTCAAAAGCAATAGATAGTACAGGTTAAAATTGATGCCGAACAGCAGCATAAAAACCGTGATCACACCGTCAATGTAGGCGCTGTCAAAAGCCGCCACACTGGCATTCATGCTGGAAAATCCTCCTGTTCCCGCCGTACTGAAGGTATGAATCACTGCGTTGTACAGATCCATGCCCCCGGCCAGAAGCAGAAGAACCTCCACGCCTGAGAGGAAAAGGTACATACAATAGAGAATTTTTGCCGTCCCCCTGCTCTTAGGCACCAGCTTATCGCAGGTAGGTCCCGGCATCTCCGCACGCATCAAAAACATGGCTCCCTTATTTCCCAGAGGAATCACCGCCATAACAAAGACCAGCACGCCCATGCCGCCGATCCAGTGAGTGAGGCAGCGCCAGAAGTTGATCCCCTTGGGCAGAACCTCAATATCCTGCAAAATGGTAGATCCTGTAGTGGTAAATCCGGAAACCGTCTCAAAAAAAGCATCCACAAAATGAGGAATAGACCCGGACAGCACAAAGGGAAGCGCTCCGAAAGCCGACCATAAAATCCAGGCCAAAGCTACAATCACAAAGCCTTCCTTTGCATAAAACACCATATTTTTCGGTCTTTTCCCTAGCAAAAGAGAGAGCGCTATCAAAAGAGCCGACGTAAGTACAAAAGTCAGACCGCTGTGCTCCTGGTAAACCAAAGACACAAGAGCCGGAACCAGCAGCACCAGTCCCTCAATCCGCAGCATTCTTCCCAGAATAAATCGAATGATACTGTAATTCATCGCTTCAGAATCTCCTCCAGATCCTCCAGGCCCTGGCTCATGGTTACAACGACCACGCTGTCCCCCACCTCCAGGGTATCATTGCCGCCCGGAATAATAATCTGCCTCTTCCGCACAATACAGGCCACCAGATGATTTTCCTTCAAGGTCAGATCCTTTAGGGGAATTCCCGTATATCTGGCCGCCTCCCGAATCTGGAATTCCAGGGCCTCCACTTTACCGTTGATAAGCTGATATACCGTCTCAATGTTGGCGCTGCCCATGGAATTTTTCATAGCCCGGACATAACTCATAATCAGATTGGCCGTTACGTTTTTGGCCGAAACCACGCTTTCCATTCCAAGCTCATCCACCAGATGCTGCAGCGCTTCGTCATTTACCTTGGTAATAATCTTGGAGACCTTCTTTGTCTTGGCGTACATGGACATAATGATGTTCTCCTCATCCATGCCGGTGAGGGCTACAAAGCCGTCCACATGCTCAATGCCTTCTTCTTCCAGGAGCTCGTGATCCGCCGCATTGCCGCAGATGATAGTGGCCTTTGGAAGCAGCTCGCACAAAGAAGCGCACCGCTCTGCGTCACGCTCAATGATTTTGACATTCATGCCCAGCGACAAAAGTTTTAAGGACAGGTAGTAAGCCGTCTTTCCGCCTCCGCAGATCATAACGTTTTTCACCCGGCTGCGAAGGGCTCCCACGAATTTGAAAAACCTCTCAATCTCCTTGTGGGAGGCTGCAATGTTGATCTTGTCCCCCCGGTTCGGCACAAAGCTGCCGTCGGGGATAAAAACCTCATTGCCTCTCTGGACGGCGCAAATCAGCATTTTAATCTGGTATTTTTCATAGAATTCCCGAAACGACAGGCCGGCCATAGGATTGTTCTCACTGATGGATGCCTCCACCAGCTCCACTCGTCCCTTGGCAAAGGTCTCTACCTTGGCCGCCGAAGGGAAGATCAGTACACGGGAAATCTCTCCTGCAAGCACCAGCTCCGGATTAACGGCCATACTCAGCTTCAAATCGTCCTTGAATAAATGAATCTGCTGATAGTATACGGGATTGCGCACACGGGCAATGGTCTGTTTGGCTCCCAGACGCTTGGCCAGAAGGCAGCAGAGCATATTCAGTTCATCGGTGGAAGCGCAGGCAATCACCAGATCCGCGCTCTGGACATCCGCCTCCATCTGAATCTCCGCGCTGGCTCCGTCTCCCACCACGCAGGATACGTCCAGTTCATTGATAGAATCCTTTAAGCGGCCCTCCCGCACGTCAATCAGCGTTACGTCGTAACGCTCGGACGTAAGCTGGATGGCAAGCTTATGTCCTACCTTGCCATCTCCAATTATTACGATGTTCATTTGTTTTTATCCTCTATTCCAGTTCCGCAAAGCTCGGACACTGCACACTTATCCAGAAGAATTTCCGCCCGCTTAAACCATGTGTCCGTAAATCCTTCTGTGCAGTGTCCAAGCTTTGCTGTTATCACCGAAACCGATCGGTCTCAAAATGTTCCATGGTTTTCAGACAATTCAAAATCTGGCGGTATTTGTCCTGGGTGCTGCCTGCTGCCAGGCCGATATCCAGGGAAGCGGCGATGCTCTCAAAGAGGTTCTCGTCCTCATAGCCTGCCCAGGACTGAAAAAGCTCTAGTTTATCCCGGTAGGTCTCCAAATCCAGAAAACGTACCAGCATGGGATTCACCTCTGTGGGCTCCTCCACCTCCTCAAAGCGGTACTTCTGCTTTACCTCCGGATACTTCTTGTGATCTACCTCGCCTGCAAACATCTCATAGGGACGGACCCAGGTCTTTTCTTCCCCATACTGAGCCTGGTACACTACCATCTGTTCCCCTGTCTCTGAGTGGACAGCAATGGCTGTCACCTGGTACAGCCCGTCTTTAAAATGCCGGTAATAACCGCCAATCTTAATCTCTCTCACAAAATTCCTTCTTTCTCTGTGTTCGTCTGTTTCGCTTTTGTTTTTTCCTGCCCGCAGCAAGCATCTGACCCGATAACTGATAGTGTAGCACACTTATCCAAAAAAGAAAACCCCAGGAAAACGCTCACCCTATGAGAACCTTCTTCCCCTCAAAGGCAAAGCCGTATTTCCGGATATATTCAGGCCGGATGCCCTTTTCCTCCAGCATGGCGGCATACCGCTTTTCTTCAATCTGCGCCAAGGCGGACTTCACCGTATCCGCAAGGCTTTTTTCCTCCTCCGGATCATGCACCTTGAACTCCAGTATCATAGCCGCATCCCCTTCTTTTCGGGGCTCCAGTACCACATCATACCGGCCGTAGCCGCTCTCCCGGTTGGAAGTCAGGATATAACGGCTTTTAAGCTCCACCAGAAGCCCCAGAACAAAGCCGTGGTAGAACCGCTCCGGCTCCGTCGTCTCTGAGGGCTTTTTTCCCACATCGAAGGAACTAAAAGTAGACAGCGCAACCTTGTTCATATAAATGTTCATTGCTTTTTTATCGTCACGCAGAAGGGCTTTTATAAATTCATTGTAGGCTGTCCCAGCCTTTGCAAACCAATTCCGAATCATATTTTTAAACATAATGCGGACTTCCTTGTTTGTGAGAACCAGATCGTATTCCCCGCTGCCCCATTCCTCCAAAAAGGCAAACTTCTCCACACGCAGATAACCGCTGGCCAGAAGCAGGCTCCAGATGGCATTTTCCTGCTCATCCAGCTGATTAAAGACAATCTGCTCGTCAATCTCCGTATGAAGCGTTCCTCCGGCCAGAAGCTCCTCCATTGTCTGCTTGATACTTCCGTTTCCCTCACGAATCAGCTTTCCCACCAGGCTATTGCTGCTGGTATTAGCCCAATAAGCGGAGAACTTTTTTGTTTTCAAATAATTAATAATCGACCAGGGATTATAGATATCTTTATGTTCTCCAAAAGTGAACCCGTCATACCAGCTTTTTACCTCTTCCTTCTTCTCAGAAAGCCCATACTCATCCAGGGCCTCCCACACCTCCTGCCCGGTGAAGCCGAAGCTTTCCGCATAGACATCCGAAGTAGTTGTAACCACTGTAAGATTATTGAGATCCGAAAAAATAGATTCCTTGCTCACACGGGTAATCCCTGTCATAATCGCCCGTTCCAGATAAGGATTGCTTTTAAATGCCGCATTAAACAGGCTTCTGGTGAATGCCGCAAGCTCCTTCCAGTATCCGCCCACATATGACTCCTGTAAAGGCGTGTCATACTCGTCCAGTAAAATAAGCACACGCTTTCCGTGATGGCGGAATAGGTATTCCGACAGCTTCTGAAGCGCCATCGCTGCCTCTACATCGCCCATATCCTCCCGTACACTCTCAAAATACCGTCTGTCAGCAGGTGTAAGCATATCGCTGTCCATCAGATAATAATGTCTCGCATACAGCCCTGTCAAAATCTGATTGATTCTCCTGCGCACGTCCGGGTAATTGGTCTCCTTTATCTCTGCAAAGCTTAAGGCAATCACCGGATAAGTCCCCTGGAGCTTTCGGTACTTTTCTTCCTCCCAGACGGCAAACCCTTCAAACAGATCTCCCCGTCCCGCATATTTCAGGGAAAAGAACTGCTCCACCATACTCATTGCCAGCGTCTTTCCAAAACGCCTGGGGCGGGTGATCAGCGTCACCACATCCTGGTTTTCCCACCATTCCCGGATAAATTCTGTCTTATCTATATAAAAATTATGGTTTGTTATCAGCTGCTCAAAATTCTGATGCCCGATTCCTACCGTTCTCGCCACGCTGCCGCCTCCTTGCTTTCTCCCAATTTTCCTTTCTGTTCCTTGGCCGGCTGTTCCGGAGAACTCTCTCACCCTATGAGAACCTTCTTCCCCTCAAAGGCAAAGCCGTATTTCCGGATATATTCGGGCCGGATGCCCTTTTCCTCCAGCATGGCGGCATACCGCTTTTCTTCAATCTGCGCCAAGGCGGACTTCACCGTATCCGCAAGGCTTTTTTCCTCCTCCGGATCATGCACCTTGAACTCCAGTATCATAGCCGCATCCCCTTCTTTTCGGGGCTCCAGTACCACATCATACCGGCCGTAGCCGCTCTCCCGGTTGGAAGTCAGGATATAACGGCTTTTAAGCTCCACCAGAAGCCCCAGAACAAAGCCGTGATAGAACCGCTCCGGCTCTGCCGTCTCTGAGGGCTTCTTTCCCACATCAAAGGAACTAAAAGTAGACAGCGCAACCTTGTTCATATAAATGTTCATTGCTTTTTTATCGTCACACAGAAGCGCCTTGATGAACCCGTTGTACTCCGGCAGAGAATTCTTAAACCAGCTCTGCACCATTTTGGAAAACATGCTCTCAATCTCCATGTTCGTCAAATGCAGCCTATAGACCTTTTCCAAAAGCCGTCCCCTTCGTTCCAGTTCTTCCACTCTTAAATATCCCGTTGCAAGGAGCAGGCTCCAGATAGCGTTCTCATCCTCGTCAAGCTGTTCGAAGATAATCTGCTCATCCAATTCTACCTCTATGCTTTTCCCATTCAGCAGCATTTCCATCATCTCTTTTACATTTGACGAGCCTCTGCGAATCAGGGAATTGACAAGTCCGTTGCTGCTGCTGTCTGCCCAATATGCATTGTATTCACCGTTTTTATTGATAAAATTTGTGATAGACCAGGGATTATAGATATCCTTCAGCCTTCCGAAAGCAAAGCCGTCATACCAGCTCTTTACACCCTGTTTTTCCGCTCCAAGCCCCATCTCTTCAAGGGCTTTAAAAACCTCCTGCTCCGTAAAGCCGAAATAAGGCGCATATTTTTCAGAGGTGGTTGTTATAACCTCCAGATTATTTAAGTCTGAAAAGATGGATTCCTTGGAGATCCTGGTAATGCCTGTAATCAGTCCGCGCTGCATAGACGGATTTGTTTTAAACGCCGCATTAAAAAAGCTGCGGAAAAAGCCGGCTGCCTCATCCCAGCAGCCGGACAGCCAGGCCTCCTGCATGGGCGTATCGTATTCATCCAAAAGAATAATCACTTTCTTTCCATAATAACGCTCCAGACAGGAGGACAATACCTTTAACACATAAGATGCCGCGGCATCCGTCATTTCCACAGACACATTCCGCAAAAGCTCTGCTTCCCCCTCTTTTAAAAAATCCGTCTGCAGAACAAAATCCCAATCATCGCAAAGTTTTTTTAAAATCCGGCAGATCTTTTCCCGGATGCCGGAAAAGCTGCTTTCCTTAACGTCTGCAAAGCTTAAGGCAATCACCGGATAAGTCCCCTGGAGCTTTCGGTACTTTTCTTCCTCCCAGACGGCAAGCCCTTCAAACAGATCTCCCCGTCCCGCATATTTCAGGGAGAAGAACTGCTCCACCATACTCATTGCCAGTGTCTTTCCAAAACGTCTGGGGCGTGTGATCAGCGTCACCACATCCTGGTTTTCCCACCATTCCCGGATAAATTCTGTCTTATCTATATAAAAATTATGGTTTGTTATCAGCTGCTCAAAATTCTGATGCCCGATTCCTACCGTTCTCGCCACGCTGCCGCCTCCTTATTCCAGTCCCGTAATATTCCTCAAAGTACACAGGTATAAAATCAATTTCCAGCCGCAAAAACATACGTCTGTAAATCGATTTGTGCACTTTGAGGGATATTACTGTTTTAAAATCGCTGCACGATAGCACTAAAGGATAAAGCCGCTCACTTCTGCTGTCTCTTCTCCTCCAGCCTCCCATACATCCACTCCCGAAGCAGCGCATAAAGTACAGACACAATGGGAATAAAAATCAGCATTCCCAAAATCCCCATAAGATTGCCTCCTACTGTCACGGCTGCCAATACCCAGATAGCCGGAAGCCCCACGGAATTCCCTACCACACGGGGATAAATAAGGTTTCCTTCAATCTGCTGAAGTACCTGGAACAGCACAATAAAGCCCAGCGCCTGGGCCGGATTGACCATCAAAATCAGGAAGGCCCCCACCACGCAGCCGATAAAGGCTCCGAAAATAGGAATCAGCGCCGTAAACGCTACCAGCACTCCAACCAGCAGCGCATAGGGGAACCGCAGCAGGTTCATGGCCACAAAAAACATTGCTCCCAAAATCACCGCCTCCATGCACTGTCCGGTGATAAAGCTGGAAAAGGTGCGGTGGCTTAAAGAGCACACATGAAGAATGTAATCCACCTGTTTCCCGGGAAAGACCGCCGCCAGAAGCTTCCTGCACTGTTCCCCCAGCTTTTCCTTCTGGAGCAGCACATAGCAGGCAAATACAAAGCCGATGAAAAAATTCGTCACAGCGCTGATAATGGTCTTTGCCACGGTCATGGTGGAGGACAGCACACTGCCAGCTCCGCTGCGGAAGAAGCTCCAGGCCGTCTCTACGGCCTTCTCCCAATTCATTTCCAAGCTCTCAATCCAGGCAACAATCTGTTCATTATTCCGGAAAATATCCTCCAGCCATTCCTGTGCCCTTGGAATAAACGCCTCAACACTGGCCCCCAGTCCCACTACCGTAGAACCAAGCTCCGGAACCACGACAAAAATCACCAGGGAAATCACGCCCAGCACCAGCAGAATAGAAAGAATCATGCAAAGAGGACGGGCAAGCTTCTTTTTCAGCTTGCTCTTCGCAGTTTTTTCTTCAGGAAACAGCCAGCGTTCCAGAGCTGTCATAGGCACATTTAAGATAAAGGCAATGGCCCCTCCCAGCGCAAAGGGAAAGCCGATTCCCCACAGAAATTTTACTGCTCCGAAAACTGCGTCCAATCTCTGGACGCCCACCAGCAGCAATATAGTAAAAGCAATCAAAAGCATCAGCTTCTTCATAGTTTCTCGATTCAGATTCATTTTTAAACCTCTATTTTAGTTCCGTAATATCTCAAGTTCCGTCGGCCAGGGTAAAGCTATTATTAAGGAGCATAAGCCCCCGGGACGTTTCTGTCAAGCACGAAGATCTATTTTATAGTTTTTTAAGAAAGAAAGCCTCAGTCCATGGGCAGAACCGAATATTCATTCTTAACAGTAGAAAGCACATACAGGATTTTAAGCCCGGATACGCCGGGCATCCTCCGCAGATCCTGACGAATCTGCTCCAAGCTTAAGGCTGATTTCGTCACTATTTTCAGCAGATAATCCATATCTCCGGCAATGGCGTGGCACTCGCAGATATTTTCGTAGGCGAGGATCTCCTTTGCAAAAGGCTCATGGTATTTCCAATGGGAAAGCTGCAGGACAGCAAAGACCGTCAGTGCATTGCCCAGCTGCCTTTCATCCAGAACTACCGTGTATTTTTGAATAATCCCTGTCCGTTCCAGCTTTCGTATCCGCTCAATAACCGCCGATACGGACAAATGGATGTTCTGGCCGATACGGGAAGCCGTCTGCCTGGAATTTTCCTTCAAGTGTCTTAGTATGCTCCTGTCCATACGATCCATATCCATACCTCTATTCCATATAACAAAAGCAGCCTGCTTTCGCAAACTGCCTTTGTATTATACACGTATCATAACAGAAAAATTTTCCACTGTCCAGGTGCTTTTTATCCGATGTATCCCGAAAACAGGAACACAAAGGCCAGGGAGCTGGCCGCTACACAGGCCCAGGTAATGCCGCCCAGGGCAATGGGCTTGACGCCCTTAGAAAATACATCCTTAAATTTAATCTTAAAGCCTACGCCGGCCAGAGCCGATGCAAAGAGGAATTTCGCAAGTTTTCCCAAAAGCTTTGACGCGGACATGTCAAGGCTCGGCACCTGAAACTCGAATACGCCGAAGGTATTCAGCCCGGCCATAACCACGAACCATAAGATGAACATGGGGAAGGTTTTCTTCACAACATTGAGCAGGGAATCGCTTTGTCCGCCCTTGCCGCTCCCCTTGGCATCCTTTGCCATAATGATCGTCCATACCAGAGCTACAAAAATGAGCATTGTAGTCCGGACAAGCTTTACATTCAAAGCGCCGCTCCACTCTCCAAGACCATTCATCGCTACATAAGTAGCCTGTGCTCCGGCCACGGAAGAAGTGTCATTGATGGCTGTTCCGGCCAGAAATGCAAACTGATTGT
The DNA here is from genome assembly GCF_036941125.1 of Candidatus Merdisoma sp. JLR.KK011. Lineage (NCBI taxonomy): Bacteria > Bacillati > Bacillota > Clostridia > Lachnospirales > Lachnospiraceae > Candidatus Merdisoma > Candidatus Merdisoma sp. JLR.KK011. The sequence continues at coordinate 148,598 of NZ_JAYWSZ010000004.1, forward strand.
CCGTCAGTCCCAAAGCACCGCTCAAATAGGGATAACTGAATGCCGCCAGGGTGTCAAACAGGAAAATTGCCGCCATAGCAAAAGCAATTTCCTCCTCCAGGGCCTTGATGATCCGTGACAGGGTGGCAATGGCCGTTCCGCCGCAGATACAGGTTCCGCCGCCTACCAGAATCGAAGTGTTCCTGCTCACACCGATTTTCTTTCCAACCAGCAGGGCAATAGCAAAGGAAAGACAGATGTTGAACAATATCAGAGGCAGCGCCTTCACGCCGGTTCCCAGAATATCCGCAAAGCTTAAGGTTGCACCGGTGAGAATAATGCCCCAGTTCAGAAACTTCTTGCTTGCAAAGGTAGTTCCGGCCTTGAAGTCTTTGTCAAGGCTTGGAAGCAGGTTGCAGGCAATCATGGACACCAGAAGGGCTACCATGGGCCCTCCCATAACGGTGCGATCCAGCAAGGCAGTCTGCCAGTCCGTAGAAAGAGTTGCCAGCCATCCGATGACAAGGCACAGGAGGATGGCACCTGTTTTCTTTATATTCATTTTTCTTAACTCCCTCAGATTTCTTTTGTATTAGATATTGCAATTAGCAGGTAGCGCCGCCTGTGAGATGAAGCTTCGCATCCAGGATCTCCTGCTTTCTTGCCAGAATGTCGTCGGAGAGAAGCTGCTTCTCCACATTGTCGAATCCGAGACGCTCAATGGTTCTTGCAAAACGCTCCCCGGTCTGTCCCTGCTCCCGGAACAACAGGATAGCCTTCTCAATTACCGAAAGAGCCTCTTCCTTGTCGGTAAATACCTTGGAAAGGGCCTGGCCCTGAGCCACCTTCTTGCCCCAGCGTCCGCCGATGTAGATCTTGTAGCCGTAGGTTCCGTCCTCGATGCAGTCAAAGGGACAGGTTCCCACGCAGCGTCCGCAGTTGTTGCAGATATCTTTGTCAATCTCCATTACGCCGTCTGCCATTTTAGCGGCATTTACAGGACAAGCCTTCTCAACGGCACACTTCTTGCAGCCGTTGCAGTCGTCCTCTTCATAGTTGGGAATCCGCTGCCCGATGATTCCAAGGTCATTCAGATCCGGCTTCACACAGTTGTTGGGACATCCGCCCACGGCGATTTTAAACTTGTGGGGAAGCAGTACCTGGCGGTATCCCTCATAGAAACGGTGATGAATCTCCTCGGAAAGCTCAAAGGAGTCCAGAAGGCCGTACTGGCAGGTGGTTCCCTTACATGCTACCACCGGACGCACCTTGGAGCCGGTTCCGCCTGTTACCAGGCCTGCCTTTGCAATGTACTCGCAGAAATCATCAATCTTGTCGTAGGGAATTCCCTGTACTTCGATGGTCAGCCGTGTGGTGAAGGTTACGATTCCGTTGCCGAACTTCTCGGCCGCCTCGCCGATAACCTTCTGCTGCTCTGCGGTGATTTTACCGTTGATGGTGATAATACGTCCGGAAAAATTGTCCGTTCCCTTGTTGCTCAAAAATCCTCTTGCCTTTACCTTCTTCTCGTCCTCCGGACTGATGGTTAATGTTGCCATAATATATATCCTCCTGTTTTTCGTTTTTATTTAATCTTCTTCCTCTACGGTATTAAACGTGGTGCCGCCTTCCAATACCTTCGTGTTGGTGTAGCCGTAGTATTTCAGACGGTTCTGCACCATGTAGGCGCGTTTTCCCTTGGCACAGACAAGAAGAAGCTTCTCATCCTTGCCAAAGCCCTCTACCTCCCCGTCGATCTTAGTCAGATCCAGGTAGGGAGCGGAATGAATGGACGGCTGAATGGAAGCGTCCACCATACGGTATCCTTCTGCTTTTCCTTCTGCAAACTCCGCCGGTGTGAAGGTCTCAAAGGCTCCGCTCATCTTATTCAACAGAATATTAAGCCCGTGGGCGAAGGGATGAATGGCCGTGGAGAAGGGCGGTGCGTAGGCAAAATCCAGATTCTCCAGCTGATCTACGGTTGCTCCCAGGGAAATAGCAGTTACGGCAATATCCGTCACCTTGTCAACCGCGCCGGTTCCCAGTACCTGCAGGCCTAAGAACTTCCGGGTTGTCTTGTCTGCTACCATTTTAATAATGAAGGAACCTGCACCGGGATAGTAATGAGCCTTGTCGTCCACCACACAGAGCACGGAAACCACATCATGGCCCGCTGCCTTTGCCGCTGTCTCTGTAAGCCCGGTACGTCCAGTATTGATGCCCCCCGGAAGCTTGGCCACGCCGGTTCCCAGTACGCCCGCATATTCAATCTCTTTGCCGCAGAGATTCTTTGCCAGCACACGTCCTGCAATATTGGCTGTAGAGCCCATGGGGGACCAGGCAGGCTCGCCGGTCTCCCGGTTGGTTACCATGGCGCAGTCGCCGATGGCGTACACATCCTCCACATTGGTGCGCAGGTTTTTATCCGTGAGAATGGTGCCCTTGAACATCTCAATGCCGCTTCCCTCCAGGAATGCAGTATTGGGGCGGATTCCGATTGCCAGAACGAGGGCGTCGGCCTTTACCGCGCGCTTGCTGGTCTGCACCTTCTCCACCTTGCCGTCGCCAATCACGCCCTCTAAGGCAACGCCCGTCATGGGATTGATTCCTGCATCAGCCATTTTATTTTCCACATACTCGGAAAGCTCCGGGTCCAGGAAATTGGGCAGTACATGGGGGGCAAAGTCAATGACGTTGACACGGACGCCTTTTTCCGCCAGGTTCTCGGCCACCTCAAGGCCGATAAAGCCGCCGCCTGCAACGACCGCCCTCTTGATCTTTCCGGCCTCTACCGCTTCCCTAAGAGCAATGGCGTCGTCCGGAGTGCGCATAAAAAATACATTTTCCAGATCAAGGCCTTCAATCTGCGGACGGAAGGGTGATGCGCCGGAGGCGATGATCAGCTTGTCATAGCTGTAAGTGCCGGTCTCCCCGTTATGTACGGCTGTGACGGTCTTTGCCGCCGTGTCAACGGCCGTAACCTCGGTTTCCGTGAGAACCTCTGCGCCTGTAAGCTTGGAAAATGATTCCGGTGTATTCACGATCAACTGCTCCTTTGCGGGAATCACGCCTCCCACATAATAAGGAAGCCCACAGCCTGCATAGGAAATGTCTTTTCCCTTGGTGAGAATCGTCACCTCGCAGCTGCGGTCTTCCCGTTTGATTTTCGCTGCCGCCTTCGTACCGGCCGCAACGCCCCCGATAATCAGTACTTTCATCGGTAAAATCCCCTTTCTTTTCGTGATTTTTTTAACAATTCTGTGTCGAAATTACCTTGATGCCTCGTTTAGAATTATTATATCACTTGGGAATTAATAATTAAAATGATATTATTTTATGAATAACATAGGTAAAACCTATCAATGTTACTGCCTATTCCAGGGCTGGTAACCTGTTAATTCTTTTTAGACTCCCTCTTCAATCCACCACTTGACTACTGTCGGAGTACCGTCCTCCTCCCATGTAATGAAAAAGTGCGCAACGCCTGCGCAGTCTGCTGCTCCGCCTTCCCCATAGAGATACTCGGAAGCCTGAAGTACGTTTCTTCCTTCATATTCTGTTACCGATAAATCGTAAAATCCCCGTGCATTGCCGCCTGCAAGCTGCGCCGTCTCCGGAGGCGTGCCGCCATACTTCCGGTGAAAGGGAAGTATCTCGTCCAGGTAGGAGCAATATGCGCTGTAGCTGCCTGCCTCCGGCTCCTGTATCACGTCTACGGTAAGTCCCTGGTCATAATCCGCATCCAGGTCGGAAGGAAGCTCCATGCGTTCTATGGTGTTGTTTCTATATTTAAAAACAGCCTTGTAGGAATCTCCCACCGCACCGCAGCCAAATCCTTCTGCGCTGAACACAATCTCTATGTTTTCATCATTGTCCACATCGGCCCAGAATACATCAAAAATGCCGTAATAGGAGCACGCTTCCTCCTCAAAGCAGTAGGGCGCGTCCTCATTCATGTAAAGCCATAAGCTTCCCGACCCGTAAAAGACTATTTCCTCTGCATCCTGCACCATAAGAAGCATGTCCCTCTGCCCGTTCCCGTCCATATCATCCAGCCGAAGCCCTGTCAGCTTCATGGCGCCCTTTTGAAACACATCATCCTCCAAAAGCCGGTCAAAAAGCTCCGCCGCCTGCTCTGCCTTTACGCCCTGGTTCCCTGCCTCTTCCAAAAAGCGTTCCCGGTTTTCCTTCATCTGCTTCCCCGGCAAACTGTTTTCCTCTCCCTTATCCGTCCTGGGCAGGCCTTCGTTTTTCTGCAGATAATGCCCCATTGCTCCTGATTTCGCCCATGAGGCCTGCACTTTTTTGTCAGATGCGCAAAATGAGCTGATTACGATACATAATAAAAGTAATATGATTTTATTCATCCGTTTTTTCATAGTCTTCTCCCCTCTGCCGTTCTTTATCTAGTAGTCCGTATCGGAAATATGCACAAGGATTTCCGGTACGGACTACTAGTGTTCATTTTAGCGGAGGACTACATCATAACAGAATCAAAATTACATCATATTTGCATCATCTTTTCTTCTTTTTGCTGGCGGGTTGATTTTTGTTCTTTTTGAAACGTATTCTCAGTTTCTGTGTCACTTGTCAATACGCTGCAGAAATGATACTATTTTTTATGAATACATGTGAATCTCTCAACAGCAATCTCTCCTGCCATGCAAAATTCATTTTTCATGTAATAGAAATCTCTATGGGGAGGGATCTTGTAAAAGGGAAACAGGAGGCATATATGACCATCCGTCATTTGAAAATATTTATTGCAGTAGCCGAGACAGGCAAAATGAGCGTGGCGGCCAAGAAGCTCTATCTGGCTCAGCCCACCATCAGCCAGGCCATTCACGAGCTGGAAGCCCATTATCACACCCAATTGTTTGACAGGCTCTCAAAACGCCTTTATATCACGGAGACAGGACGGGAGCTCCTTGATTTGGCCCGGAATGCAGTCCGTGCCTTTGAGGATCTGGAGCTTCATATGGAAAACTGCACCCAGACCGAGCATTTCCGGATCGGCGCTACCGTCACGGTAGGCTCCTGCCTGCTCCCATCCCTTCTGGAGGATTTCCGCCAGAGGAAGCCCCAGGTGGATACCTTTTCTTTCATTGGAAATACTGCCGTGATTGAGGACAAGCTTTTAAAGTCGGAGCTGGATGCCGGCATCGTGGAAGGCGTAATCAAAAGTCCGGATCTCATCAGTATTCCAATGGTGGAGGATTATCTTGTTCTGGCCTGCAGCAAAGACCATCCCTTTGCCTCCCTGACCTCCTTTTGCCCCTCGGATCTGGAGGGGTTGGATTTTGTTATGCGTGAGAAGGGCAGCGGTACAAGGGCGCTGTTCGAAGAATACCTGCACGCCAGCCATATTCACATTCGCTGCCGGATAGAAGCTCCGTTTCCGGAGGCTATGAAGCATGCCATTCTTTACAATCACTGTATGGCAGTGATTTCCGTGCGCCTTATTGAAGAGGAATTGCAAAAAGGCACGATCCATATGCTGCCCCATCCGGAGCATGCCTGGAACCGCACCTTTAATCTGGTTTACCATAAGGATAAGCTCCTTACGGATTCTATGTTTCATTTGAAAAATCTGCTGCTGCAGTATCGAAGGCCGGAGATCGGATGATTCTGCTAGAAGTACACCATCTCTTCCTCCGGCTTCTCCACGGACTTCAGCGCCTTCGTATAGAGCACCGGGCCCTCCTCGCCGGAATATTCCTTCCTGGCCTCCACCTTTACCTTGGCCGTAACGGTAAGCCACTGACGGTTACGAAGCTTGTCAACATTCTGAGACTTGCACAGGAAGCCTAAAAATACGGTGTCGTCCGCACAGCAGGTCATGGCCCTCCGCCCCGGTACAAAATAGCCTGCCTCCAGCTCCTTCGGACGCATTACCATTGCCTTGAACCGGACAGTTTTGCCTTCGTAATGTTCGGGATGATCCATCGCGTCCAGATACCAGATACCATAGTCAATATCTCCGATCTCAATGATTTCGGCATTCAAATCAAAGGGAAGCTCCTCCTCATATTCAAAGAGCTCTCCGCCTTCCTGCTCAAATTCTACCTGTGCCCTGGGATTGGCCGCCCGGATATTCCGCTTATAGGAGGCAGCCTTTGTCCCCTCCTTGCAGCGGTTGAAGATTACCAGATCGGAATCCTGTACCATATCCATAAAGAGAGACTTCATATTCTGCATATACAGATCGAAGGTTCCGGCATCTACCAGAGTAATGCCCTGAGCCAGAAACCATCCCCGGGGGAGCTGCATGTCCCTTAGGTACTGCATGCCCCACATACCGTTGTACTCGATCATAACCTGGGTGGGCTTGTATTCCTTCCTGCATGCCTCCAGAAACTCCGGGGTAAATTCCGCCTTTCCCTCCACCACTGTCATAACCGTATCATAGGATTCCAGGATATGGTTATCATACTCTTCCTCCCCCTCCTCACAGGCAATAAGAAGGGTTTTGCCTCCGTCGGAAAAATAAGGGTCAGAAAGCGTCTCCTGTATGAAAGAAGTCTTTCCGCTTTCCAGAAACCCGTTTACCACGTAAACAGGTACTTTATTTAAAAGACTCATAGCTGCTCCTATTCCAGTACCAAAATCTGCCTTATACTACATGAAACAGTTCCTTCAGCGCATCCTCATCGAGCTTGGATCCAATGACACACAGTCGTCCTGTGTAATCAGGGCTTCCGTCCCGAACCTCGTATTCCTCCGGAACAAAATCAAACTGCATCCAATTGCCGTCGGTATCGGGAACGATACCCTTGGCGCGAAGAATAATGCCGTATTTTTCGGAGCCGCTCAATTCCTCCAGTATCTGCTGCAGCTCCTCTGCCGTATACTTATGAGCTGTCTCCACGCCCCAGCTTGTAAATACTTCATCTGCGTGGTGATGGCCTTCGTGATCATGATGGTGATGATCATGACAGCCGCAGGTGCAGTTCTCATCATGCTCATGGTGGTGATGGCCGTGCTCACATTCCCCATCGTGGTGATGGCGGTCATGCTCCTCCATCTCCAGCTCTGCGTGGTGCATGGCTGCCAGAATCTGCTTTCCGTCCAGTTCGTCCCAAGGTGTTGTGATCATTGCAGCATGTCCATTGTGATCACGAAGAAGGGCCGCGCACTCCTCCAGCTTTTCATCTGTCATACTCTGGGTTCTGCTTATCACGATAGTCCCTGCATGCTCCACCTGGTTATTGAAGAATTCACCGAAATTCTTCATATACATCTTGCATTTCTTTCCATCCACTACAACGATGGAACTGTCAATGTGAACATCAGTGGAGCCTGCCACATTTTCCACAGCCTTTACCACATCGGAAAGCTTACCCACACCGGAGGGCTCAATCAGAATCCGATCTGGCCCATAGGTATCCAGAACCTCCTTCAAAGCCGTACCAAAGTCTCCTACTAAGGAGCAGCAGATACAGCCGGAGTTCATCTCATTTACCTGGATTCCGGCATCCTTCAAAAAGCCGCCGTCAATGCCAATCTCTCCGAATTCATTTTCAATCAGGACAATCTTTTCCCCCTGAAAGGCCTCCTTAAGAAGCTTCTTGATAAGCGTTGTCTTTCCGGCTCCCAGGAAACCGGAAATAATGGTAATCTCTGTCATTTCTATTCCTTCTTTCTTCTATTAAGCTCTGCAATATCATTCCCATGCACTTCATTTCCAGGCAGATTTCACAGGCGGTAAGATATTGCTCTACAATTGCTTGAGCTGTTGCTCTTTATCATTAGCACTCTCTTTGACATACTGCTAATTATAGCACGCTCGCTTGATTTGTCAAACTGCAATGTACCATCCCAAATACTGCTTTAAGCACTTCTTACGCCTTATCATAACAGGCCCTTAATCTCTGCCCGTATACCGTCTGCTCTTTCTCTCCCCTTCACTTCTCAGCAGCCCTTCATCTACCATTTCCTTTAATAACCGTTTTACTGTTGACTCAGCCAAATTCAAAATTTTTTTTGCTTCTCGATTACTGATTGAGCCATTTTGAGCAATATAATTTAGTATTAGAGATTTCCTCTCCATTTTTATCGGCTTTTTATCGGCTTTTATCGGCTTTTTATCGGCTTTTATCGGCTTTTTATCAGACTCAATAATCTTTTTTTCGTCCTTCGATATTTCTGCAAATTCTTCATTTATATAGATTACTGCCATCGTATAATCATCATAATCATTATTGGGCAAAAATTCCATCTTAGGTGACCTATTTGATTTCAATGCCTCCTTTGCCCTTCGAATTCCGGATCCATACGATTCAATTAAATTCAGTGCAAAGAACATATCTTTTAATTCCGGATTCAAATATTTTCTATTGTCAAAGCTGCTCTGGCTATTCATCGCTTCAATGGTAACCGGAGGCATAGGCCGATTATGATTCACAAATGCGATTCTATCACTATACACATAAATCCCAATATAATTAGGCGATTCATACCGTTTATGCAAAATACAGTTTGTGGCCAACTCCTCAAAAGCGGCCAACGGCCAGTTATATACAATCCGATGTTCTATTTTATCTGCATCCCTAATCGTGTAAGATGCCTGGATAGCCTCTTTTGCATTTGTAGATACCAGGTATTCTTTCATGTACTTACCATATAATTGTTTGCATAAGCGCAGGCTGTTTTCAATATTCCTGATTTAAAATTGACAGACTTCTTATACTCAATATAATCTGTCTCAATATGATTCTGCTCAAGAACCGTATATGCCATACGTTTAATGTCTTCTATCTGCATTTTTTCAGCCCTTTCTGCCTATAATCAGTGCCTGCTGCTCATCTTCCATTCACAATACATCTTCATTATAACGTAATTATATTGAAAATACAACGAACCCTGCCTCAAGGTTTTTGGCCTACAAGCGCTCCCCCATCAACGTCCAAATCAAAATTTCAAATTCCCGTTCTGTTAATATGCTGCTGTTTCCGATTTTCAGTAAAATTTCCGCTATTTCCTTCCCTTGTCCGGATAAATGTCCATATAACTCCAAAAAATTCTTCCCACTGTCGTCTTCTCTTACCGGACCTTTTTTCATTTCAAAATCACCTTTCCAAAATTTTGACATTTAATAAATGTCATACTTATAAAGATTTTAACATAGAATTTAAAAAGTAAATGACATTCAGTATCTGTCAAAGGTGGCTTATGTATAAAAATAAAATTGGTAATAAAAATAATATTTCCGGATCCGCAATCCGGACTCAGCGTCTGGCAAGGGGCTGGTCCCAGAGGGAGCTTGCGGATGCGCTGCAGCTTTTGGGACTGGATGTAGATAAAAATGCAATCCAGCGAATCGAAGCCCGGAAGCGGTTTGTAACGGATATAGAGCTTACATATTTTGCTAAGGTTTTTGATGTGGGATACCATACATTGTTAGATAAATCGGTATAGCCGGGACCGTCCTGGCTGTCCGCTTCTTTTTTTATCTGCAAAAAAAAGCCACTGAATACAGACGCTTTTCCACTCTGTTTCAATGGCTCTTTCTCTTGTTGTAATACTCTCTGTAAAAAGAGGATGCCCGCTTACGCCAGCTTACCCTTTGCCAGCTCAACTAGTGATGCAAAGCCTGCCGCATCATTTACAGCCATATCGGCTAAGATCTTTCTGTCTAACTGAACCTCTGCCAGCTTCAATCCATGCATGAACTTGCTGTAGGATAAACCATTCATTCTGGCTGCTGCGTTGATACGCGCAATCCAAAGCTGTCTAAACTGACGCTTTCTCTGCTTTCTTCCTGCATAAGAGCTGGTCAGCGCTCTCATTACGGACTGCTTTGCTACTCTATACTGCTTACTTCTGGCTCCTCTGTAGCCCTTCGCCAGCTTTAATACTCTGTTATGTCTTTTCTTAGCGCCTAAGCCGCCTTTAATTCTTGCCATTTTTTCTCTCCTCCTTGAAATATTCCTCGCTTACAGATACGGTAAGATCTTCTTCATGCTCTTAACATTGGTTGCATCTGTAATGGCTGACTTTCTCAGGTTTCTCTTTCTCTTCTGAGATTTCTTGGTTAAGATATGGCTCTTATACGCTTTCATTCTCTTTAACTTGCCGGTTCCTGTCTTGTGGAAACGCTTTGCAGCCGCTCTGCTTGTTTTCATTTTTGGCATTTTATATACTCCTCCTGTCAAGTTTTCTTTTCATAGTTCTATAAAATCATTCCTGCATGCAGGTGATTCCCGTACTTACTGACGCTTTTCCGTTAAAAACATCAACATCTGACGACCTTCCATCTTTGGCGCCTTTTCCACAACCGCTATGTCAGACATCTTCTCTGCAAACGCATCCAGGATACGCCTTCCGTTCTGAATATGAGCCATCTCACGGCCCCGGAACCGAAGGGATACCTTCACCTTGTTCCCCTTCTGGATAAATTTGCGCGCTGCGCCTATCTTGGTATTCAGATCATTGTCGTCAATATTCGGTGACAGCCGAACCTCTTTGATCTCAATGATCTTCTGTCTCTTCTTGGCTTCCTTCTCCTTGCGCGCCATCTCATACTTGTACTTGCCGTAGTCGATAATCTTACATACCGGCGGCTTTGCAGTCGGCGCAACCTTCACCAGATCAAGCTCTGCTTCCCTGGCAATCTTCATAGCATCCCTCGCGGACATGATCCCAAGCTGCTCTCCATTGGCCCCGATTAAGCGGACCTCTTTGTCACGGATCTGTTCGTTAATCATTAAATCGCTAATAGTAATACCCTCCTTAAAAGAAAAATCCAAAAAAAGTGGATAGTCAGACTATCCACTTAACATACCAGATCTCAAGACGTATAAAACGCCTTAACTTGTCAGATATAAACCCGAGTCGCCTGCCTGCGCTGAGGTGAGAGTGGATACTCTGCTTGCTGTCACCCAAGTATAATAGCACAGCCTGCAGGCAGTGTCAACTGTTTTCTGATTAATTCCTCCGCAAAGCCTCAATAGGGCTAAGCTTCGCCGCCTTCCTGGCTGGGTAGATTCCGAAGAAAATTCCCACGCATGAGGAAAAGAAGGTAGCCAGGATAATCGTTGGAATACTGATTCTGGCAGGGAAGCCGAGCATAGGCAGCGAGCAGATGGCCTTAGCCCCTATAATCCCAAGGACAATGCCGATGATACCGCCCATAGCCGTAATAATGGCAGACTCTGACAGAAACTGCATCATAATGGAACGTGTTCTGGCTCCCAGGGCCTTCCGGATACCAATCTCCCTGGTACGCTCAGTTACGGATACCAGCATAATGTTCATAACGCCGATGCCGCCTACCAGAAGGGCAATGGCCGCCACAAATGCGATGAAGGCAGTCAGCATATCCAGCACATCCGTCATCATCTTAATCTGGCTCTCCGCATCCTCCACATAGAACTTATCCTCCCCCTGAACCTGATATCTGCGCTCCAGAAGGCTTACAATCTCACTGCTCACCGCCACGCTGCTGTAGCCGGTGTCCGCAACTACAAAAATACTGTAAAATTCATCCAGAATATACCCAAAAGCATAGTTGGCCGTATAAGGCATATAGAGAGAAACGCGGTTGGAATTATACATCATGGCGTTCACAAGTCCGCCGTCGTCGGACTGCTCCTCCTTGATAACTCCGATCATGGTAATCTCCTGGGTCGTGTCGTAGATGGTCGCCTCCACGCTCATTCCCACCACGTCGTCCGTGCCGAAAAGCTTCCGGGCATCCCCTTCGCCTATGACTGCTACCAGATTCATAGCCTCCACATCGGAATCCGTAAAATAACGGCCGTACTTCATCTCCGGATTGTGGGTGTACTTCAAATCTTCCGTTCCCGTGGTAATTCCTACATCAAACTCAATGTCTCTGGGGGAAATCAGCTTTCCGGACATACTGTCATTGGGCGTTACGCCTTTGACTCCCTCCACGCCCCGGATAGCCTCCAGATCCTCCGGGGTGAGGTAAATCAAATCGCTGTCTCCGTAGGCGCCGCTGATAAAGATCTGTCCGCCCACAGCAGCATTGAGCTGATCGCTGATCTCTCCCTTGGCTCCCTGCCCGATGGACATAATCATAATAACCGAGGAAATACCGATAATAATTCCAAGCATGGTCAGAATAGAACGGCCCTTGTTGGCCCGGATATTATCCACGGCCATTTTCATATATTCCAGTAATTGTGCCATCTCTATTCCTCCACAGCCGTAACTCTCATACCCTCTTCCACCAACATTCCGGTAGTATTGCGGATAACCTTGTCTCCGGCGCTTAAGCCTGACTGAATCTCGACCTCCATAGAGGATGCAAGACCGGTCACCACTTCTCTTATGGCAACGACGCCGTTCTCATCCACCACATAGCAGAAGCTTCCGTCCACGCCCGTGTTGACTGCTTCCACCGGAACTACAACCACATTTTCCGCTTTGCGGCCGTTTACTGCCACCTTAGCCTCCAATCCCAGGTAAATGTTCTCATCCGGATTGTCAATATGTATCTCGGCGCTGACTACCGGCGTTCCCTTGCTGTTCTCCGCCGCCAGACGACTCAGCTTGCTTACCTTGCCGGTGTAAAGCTTTCCTGCCAGATTGATCTCGGCACTCTGGCCTACCTCCAGCTTTTCCAGGTCAAATCTTGTTACAGACATATCTACCACAACATCCTCATTGCTTGCTACGGTAAAGAGGCTTCCGCCCTTGGCCGCAGGGCCGCCGGCAACTGCAGACACCTCTGTTACCACGCCGGAGAATTCCGCCTGGATTCCGGCCTTGCCCTCATTGATCTCATCCTTGGTCATCTGGGCGTTGAGATTGCTGAGATTGTTATTGGCCGACAGCTCGTTTCTTGCTGCGGAGGTCAGCCTGGAGGCATCCGTGGAATCCTTGATTCCTTCCTCCTTGGCCTTGTCGGTCTGGAGCTTTTCCAGATTCTCCGTAGAATCCTTTAAGCGATCCTGGTATTTGTTCAGCTTTTCGTTGATTTCGTTCAAGACGTCCTGTTCCTCGCGGATTTTCTGCAGGGCGGCATCGCGGATTGCGGTCTGTTCATTGATGGTTGCTTCCGCTTTTGCCTTCACGCCTTCCCATTTTGCCTTTTCCTGGGATGTATCCGGAGCTGCAGGAGGAGCTGTCGGTACAGAAGGATCCGGGGCTGTGGGCGGAGCTGTTGGTGCAGAAGGATCCGGAGCTGCCGCCGGGTTTGTATCTCCGGCCGGAGCATCGGGCGTTCCATTGGCTGAATCTCCCCCTTCCTCTAACTCCTGTATTTTTTTCTTTGCTTCCGCCAAGTCTGCCTGTGCTTGATCTATTTTCGCCTGAGCATCTGCCACAATCGCCTGCTGCTCGCCAATCACCATAGAAGAAGCCGCCTGCTTCTCCGTATACTCGGTAATCCGATCCTGCACATGCTCATTTTCATTCTTCTCATCCTCCACCTGCTGCTCAAGCACACCCAGGGCGGCAGAGGAACGGTTGAATTCGGATACATTTTTATTATCCCTGGTGATGGCATCCTGGTAGCCATAGCCTGCAGCGCTTCCCGTCAGTTCCGCCTGCTTGTAGAGCTCATCCAGTTCCCCGGCGTCATAAGTCAGCAGCGTAGCTCCTGCCTCCACCGTATCCCCCACCTTCAGCTCACATTCGGAAACCGTAGCCGATACAGGGGAAAAATACGTTTTCACATGCTCTGATTTTACGCTTCCGCTGCCCTCAATGATCTGTTCCACCGTTCCCTGGTAAGCCTCCGTCACATTTACCATAGGCAGCACCTCCGGCGCAAACATCTTCGGAATAATATTCAAAGCCAGGATCACAACTACAATGCCTCCGATAATCAGACGCTTTCTCCGCTTTTTCTTCTGCTCCGGCGTCAAAGGCTCCTTCTCCGGTTTTTCTCCCTTCTCCCGTCGAAGGAAAAAGCGCTTCTTCGGCTTTCCGCCCAAATCATCCTGTGAAGAATCGCTCCATTCGTCCAGGGGGCTTTTCCCCTCCACCGTCATTTCTGCTTCCGCTGCTTCGTTCTTTTTCTTCTTAAACATCACTGATTCTCCTCATTTTCTATCTCTGATTCTAACTGCTCTGTTCTGTCACAGTTTCATGCAAAATCCTGATCAAGCGTTTCATCTGACTCAATCTTTCCGTCCATAATGCGGATCACCCGTTTCGCCTGAGCGGCAATTCCGTCGTCGTGGGTAATCAGAATCACCGTCCTGCCGCCCACATACAATTCCTTCAAAATCTGCAGAATCTCCTTACTGGAAGCCGAATCCAGATTACCCGTAGGCTCGTCGGCCAGTATCACCGGAGGCTTTGCTGCAATCGCTCTGGCAATGGCCACCCTCTGCTGCTGTCCGCCGGACATTTCATTGGGCCTGTGGTTAAGGCGGTGGGAAAGCCCCACCATTTTAAGAGCGTCCACAGCCAGTCTGTGCCTCTCCCGTTTGCCCACGCCCCGGTAAATCAACGGAAGCTCCACATTTTCGATGGCCGTCAGATTGCTGATTAGATTAAAGCCCTGGAAAATAAATCCAATCTCCAGATTCCGGATGTCCGACTGCTCATCATCCGTAAGCTTAGACACATCCTTGCCATTCAGATAATATTTCCCGGAGGTTGGAACGTCCAGACAGCCCAGCATGTTCATCAACGTAGATTTGCCGGAACCGGACTGTCCGATAATGGCCACAAATTCTCCTTTGTTAATGGTAAGGCTTACATGATCCAGCGCCCGTACTTCATTTTCCCCGGGATTGTAGACCTTGCAAATGTCTCTTACCTCCACCAGTGCGCTCATACAGCTCCCCTTTCTTATTTCTAGTTCCGTAATATTTATCCCATACACCCTAATCTAAATCAAATTCCAGCCGTAAAGTACACGTCTGTAATTTGATTTGTGCATTGGATAAATATTACTGTTTCTAGTTCCGTAATATTTATCCCATACACCCTAATCTAAATCAAATTCCAGCCGTAAAACGCACGTCTGTAATTTGATTTGATAAATATTACTGTTTCAACTATTTTCCATATGTATTATTTGAATAATACAGTAACACATTCCGTCGTAAGATCAATAGACTTCATAAAATCTTAAGTTTTATTTTTTTATTTCTTCATTTCCGAAAAACATTGCCCAAAGCACTGTTATTCTGATTTAAAAATGGATTCATTTAATAAAACGAAAAGAGCTCGTCTTTTTCTTCATATATTTTCATATATTTTATTAAAACCAGTTTTTACGATTCCGCTGCCGGGCAGAGCATGTATTGGGAACGCTTCCGAAGGCGGCGCAGAACAAGGAGAGCCTTCCATGAAAAAACTCTTAATCGCCGGATATGCCGATTCCACCATCAACTATCAGAACGCCTTTCAAAGACTAGGCGCATCCTTCGATACGCTTCCGCCCAAAGCGCCCGGCCCCTTGCAGCGCCAGGGAAAATCGGCTCCCATCCTTTCCCTGCCCAGACTCTCCTACAATCCCTGGGACTACGACGGCCTTGTCCTTCCCGGCGGCGGAGACATTGCCCCAGCCCTCTTCGGAGCCAGGGACGAAGGCTCCCGTGATATCGACGAACAGCTGGACTGCCTCCAGCTTCGAACCCTGGACGCCTTCATACAGGCAGAAAAACCCGTTCTAGGAATCTGCAAAGGCCTCCAGATCATAAATGTCCATTTCGGCGGAACCATCATCCAGGATCTGCCGGAGCCCTCACAGCTTGTCCACGCATACGTCTCTCCAAAAGAAAGCCGTCCTCCCCAAAAGGACAGCTCATGCAAAATGCCCGTCACTCGCAATAACGGTGACAAAATCCATCCTACAAAAGCTGCCAGAGGAACCTTCCCCCAGCAGCTTTACGGAGATGCGCCCATCACCAACAGCGCCCACCACCAGGGTACAGGCGCCGTAGGCGACGGCCTCCTGGTGGCTCAGTACAGCCACGACTTCGTCATAGAAGCCCTCTACCATGCACAGCTTCCCATCCTGGGCGTCCAGTGGCACCCCGAGCGGATGTGCTTCGAATACGCCGACATCCGCATGGATGACGGTTCGGCCCTGCTTCGGTATTTCCTCTCCCTTTTGTAAATTCAGGAAAGGGTCTCTCGAAAAAAGCGCAGGAAATTCCCCCCAAGCACGCCGGCAAGGGTATCCTCCCTCATCCCGCGCCCCAAGAGGGCTGCGCTCAGCGTCAGCATCTCCCCATGATGCAGCAAAAGATCATCCTCCTCCACATCAAAGCTAAGCCTCGGCGTAGAAGCCGAAAGCCCGTTGCAAAGATCAAACCCAAAGCCCACATGCTCCTCTCCGGCCACTGCCGCAAGATGCTCCACATGCCGGCAGAGACAGTCGATGGCCTGCTCTCTGGGAAAAGGCGCGGCCCCGGCAATGGTTCCGCAGGCATTCACCCCAATCACCCCTCCCCGGGACGCCAAAGCTGCAATCTGATCATCTCTCAGATTCCGGTAATTCTCATGGACGCTCCATGCATCCGAGTGGCTGGCCATAAAAGGCTTCTTTGCGCACTCCAGGATATCTGCGAATCCGTCATTATTCAAATGGCTCACATCCACATACATCCCAAGCTCTTCCATCTTCGCCACAGCCTCCCGGCCAAGCTCCGTAAGCCCTCCGTGAATCTCCGCAAACTCCCCGGCCTTACAGCATCCCCTGGCAAATCCATTGGGCCGGCTCCAGGTAAGCCCGGCCCCTCTCACTCCCATATCATAAAAAGCCCGGAGCAGATACAGATCCGTCCCAATCGGATCCAGCCCCTCCAAAGACAAAAGAACCGCAATCCTCCCATCCCTCAGAGCCCCCTCCAGCTCCTCCCGGCTGGACACGACGCCAATCACATCCCGAACCGGCTCCAAATCCTCCCGAAGAGCCGCAATCTGCGCCATCGCCACAGGAAGCCCCTTCTCCGGCAGATCCCCGGAAGAGACAAACACCGAAGAAACGCAGACATTCAGCCCAGCCTCCAAAAAGCTTCGAAGATACCTCCGCTCCACCACATCCCGTTCTCCATGCAGCCTGCGCCTATACACCTCCGCCGCCAGATCCAAATGCCCGTCCACAACGGTCTGTTCCCTATGTATCGCCCTGGCCCATTCCACAAAAACCTCTTCCATTTTCCTCTTCCTTTTAACAAGGGCCGGAGCTGCAGCAGCATAAGGCAGCAGTCCCAGTCCCTGTAAATAATTTTTCTATATTTTATGCGCAATCCGCAAAACAGTCTACCCCTAAAGGGCTTTCACAAACTCCACCGTCACCGTAAACAGATCCGCATTCAGCTCTACCTTAAACGTACCGCCGCAAGCCTCCGTAAAGCTTCTGGCAATCGACAGCCCCAGTCCGCTGCCGCCATCCGTCCGGCTTGCGTCTCCTCTGACAAACCGCTCCGTAAAATCAACCCCGTCATCCAGCTCCGTCCCGGAAGTATTCTTAATGTTCGCCACGGCCACACTCCCGTTATCCGTCAGCGTCAAAAAGATCCGCGATCCCTTAAGTGAATATTGAAGGGCATTCTGAATCAAATTCTGGAATACACGGTAAAGCCTCTGCCCGTCCGCCATAATCATCACCGGCGCCTCCGGAATGACCGTCCTCATAACCAGGCCGCTCTCTGCAATCTGCACATTCATATCCGCCAGTGTCTGCCGAAGCAGCTTCCCGAGGTCCAGCTTCTCCAGATTCACCGGAAGCTGGTTCGAAGCCGCCTTGCTCACCTCAAACACATCCTGGACCATAGTCCTGAGCCGCTCCGACTTCTCCCCCAGAATCTGCACATATTCCTTCACATGCTCCGGCAGATCCTCCTCCTGCTTGAGCAGCTCCACATAACTCACAATAGACGTGAGAGGCGTCTTAATATCATGGGACACATTGGCCACCAGCTCCACCTTCATGCGTTCACTCTTCGTCTGCTCCTTAAGAGCCGTCTCCATCCCCTGCTGAATCTCATTAAGATTCTCCGCAGCCGTTTTCAGATCCGCATCCTCCGGCAGATGAAGCCGCTCCGTCAGATTTCCTTCCCGGATAGCCGCAATCTGATCCGACA
This sequence comes from Candidatus Merdisoma sp. JLR.KK011, assembly GCF_036941125.1. Classification (NCBI taxonomy): domain Bacteria; kingdom Bacillati; phylum Bacillota; class Clostridia; order Lachnospirales; family Lachnospiraceae; genus Candidatus Merdisoma; species Candidatus Merdisoma sp. JLR.KK011. Next base: position 166,597 of record NZ_JAYWSZ010000004.1, read on the forward strand.
GTGCCCCCAGGTCCTCTGCCAGCTCCTTATTCTTACGCAAATGCCAGACACCAAACACCAAGAGCCACACACCCGGGCATACAACAAAGCATACCAGCACAATCCCCGGCCCATTCCAATAAAAGCCATGTCTGTAATAAGAAGCCGCCGTAATAGAAAACACCGAAAACAGCACCGCAGACACAAATACCTGGCAATACCGCTCCACCATCCGTTTCTGGATAGGAAGCTTCAGTTCCTTCGTCCGCATACTTGCAATCACGGGCCCAAGCAGAGACTTCCGTTTTCCCTTATTGAGCCTCAGATCCGTCACACCCAGATATCCCATCCAGAACGCAGCCGTCAAAAAAGGCCCCCGGCCCACAATCATGCCGGCATAATGTCCCAATACCTCCGCACCCATATAACCGCCGTCCTGATAGAGCCAGATAAGCTCTTGAATGATTTCCCTTCCTCCCGTAAGCAAAAATGCAAGAGGAATTCCCACAAACAGCAGGAGCTTCACCTCAAGCCAGATATGCCCCAGGAAGCTTCCGATAGCGTTGTCCGCCCGGCGCTTATCCTTCCAAAGCAGAATTGACAGAGTCAGCAAAAAGAGGGCTGCAATCAGCTTCCATTTCGCCGCCTGATACCTGTCATAACGGCTCTCCTGGTACTGCTGCATTCGATAAAGCCCTCCCCAGTTTTGAACGGCTCCGTACTCTGAATAGCTTCCGGTAACATAAAGCTTTGGCTGCTTTGCCGCCGCTATAAAGATCATGGCATCCATGGCAGATTCGTCCACGTTAAAATTCGTATAACCAGGCACATACCACAGGCTGTCCTCTGTGTACACGCCGTCCCCATAGACATCCAGCTCCCTGCCGTCCTTGCTGATGCGAACCTTTCCGTCTCCCTTTTCGTTGTACCACAGGCAGAAGTTATACTCCTCCTCCCCAGGAAGATACCCCTGGAAATCCGGATCCTTTAGTTCCGTTCCCACCTTGGGCTCCAGCTGCTCCATATTGGTATAAAGAAGCTTTCCCTGGTAAATGACTGCATAGCGAAGGTTCTTATCCCTGGCATATTCCTTCATATACGCTTCCAGGGCCTCCTTCTCATCCTTCGGGCTGCCGTTATTGTCTCTGTCGTACTCGCCTCTGCGTATGGCATCCATGGTGTCATCCGCTATACCATACTCTTGCTGTATCTCATTCCAGGCCTCTTCCGAAGTCCCGGCCTCTCCCTCCGCCGCAGCCTCAGTAGGGATCTCCGTGCCGGCTGCTGCTTCCGCCTCCTGCACGACAGTTGTTTCCCATGAATAGCCCAGCCATCCGCCGTCATAATATCCGTCATAATAATAGGTTCCGTCGCCGCTGTAGGCCACTCCATAATTATTCCAGCCTTTTCCTCCGGTTGCCACGCCCAGAAGCTCCTCCAGACGGCTTGCTATATAGAAGCGGAAGTCCGGATGCTCCTGATAATCCGTTCCTATCCGGCTTTTCAAGCTGTCTGCGCTGCTGCCAATGAGGCTCACCATAGACAGGAAATTTCCAAGCAACAGGGTCACTCCCAAAAAGAAGGCCGTAAAACTAACAATGATTCTCAATTTTCTCAATTTTGTATCCAATTCCCCACACCACCTTTAAATATTCTGGCTCCTTTGGATTGAGTTCGATTTTTTCACGAATGCGCCGTATGTGCACCATCACCGTATTTTCCGGAGCAAAGGCATCCTCCTCCCAGACTCTCTGGTAGATTTCCTCGGCCGGAAAGATACGGCCCCGGTTCCGCATCAGGAGATCCACGATCTTTGTCTCCGTAGCGGTAAGCTTTACCGGCTCCCCGTCTGCATAGAGGGTGCGCTCCTCCATCCGATAACAGAGACGGCCGTTGCGTATCACATCTGCCTGCTGCTGTGCGTGGATATCGCCAAGGGAAGTGTACCGTCTCAGATGGCTTTTCACCCGGGCCGCCAGTTCCTGGGGATTGAAGGGCTTGGACACATAGTCGTCCGCTCCCATGGAAAGCCCCAGAACCTTGTCGGTATCCTCACTCTTGGCGCTTAAGACGATAATGGGAAGATTCTTCCGCTCCCGGATCTTCATAACTGCGGACAGGCCGTCCAGCTTCGGCATCATTACATCCATAATAATGAGCCTCACGGGATGCTCAGCCACAAGCTCAAGGGCCTCCATGCCATCGTAGGCCTTCAGCACCTGGTAGCCCTCCTTTTCCAAAAGAAGCCCGATGGCCTTTACAATCTCCCTGTCGTCATCCACCACCAGCACGCATTCGTTCATTTTCTTTCTCCTTCCTCGTGTATGCGGCTGTTGTTCATCAAAACAGCCGCGTTCTTCAAGCCTGTATTTATGGTAGGAAATATTTCTTACAAAAGAATTGTGATATTTCTTACAGATTTCTTACAATCACAGCCCTTCCCAGACATGCGCTACCAAACCAGATACACATCATCCTTGTTGGCCGGATTGACGATGGCGGTGACTTCCTCGATTCCTAAAGTGTCAAAGGATACGAGCCGGCCGGCCTTCAGATTTTCCAAAAACACATCCTTTGCCTTCATCATCAGCTCCATGTCATCTTCCGTGGAAACCCAGCGGCTCATCAAAACAATCTCATCGTACTCTTCTGCCCATCTGGGCCTGGGAGCCATCCGCTCCTTATTGTAGGTTACGCAGAAACGTACTGTATTTTCCGGAACCCGTGCATCCGTCAATACCTCATCCTGCTTCCACTCGTACCCACCTGTGATTGCGATTTTCTCCTCTCCCGGCTCAAACTCCACGTCAAAATTTTCTGTCTGCATATCGGTCTTCCCCAGAATCTCCCTGCCGCCATAGGCAAGGGCGGAAAATTCCGTAAACAGAACGCCCACGCCGATCCCGGTCAGCAGAACGCCGGCGCAGAATACGGCAAACAATATTTTATGCATTCTTTTCATTGTACTCCTCCATTCCCATTCCGTAATCCTCCCGCTCCTCTTTTTTTCTTCTCCGCACCAGGCTGTAGGAGCCCCAGGCCAGAACGCCAAGACAGAGCATTGCGCCAAGACAGATAAGGAGCATTCCCGCCATGGGGTAGCCCTGGGGCAGAAGAACCAGCACGGTTCCCAGGCCCGCCAGTGTTATGAGGGCCATACTTCCAAAAAACAAGGCCATAAACAGCCATAAGAGATTCCAGAACAGCCGCATCCACCAGATGCAAAAAGCAGCAGACAAATCCCATATTTTCGTAATAACCTGAAAGAAGGCGGCTGCCAGGCTTCTTTTCGGCCTCTGTTCTATGTTCACGGTTTTCACAATCTTCAAGCCTCCCTCCCCTTTGTCCGTCTCTTGGGGAACGTCTGCATGTCTCAAAGAGAAAGCTTCCTCTTCCCTGGCCGCCGCAGGATCTTCCTGCATATAAAGAGCGCTTTCTTCTGCCCCTTCTGCCCTTGCTCTTATGCTGGAGAAAGGCTTTTTCATCCAGAAGGCCAGTGCCCGGCACTTACCGGCGCACCAGTGAAGGCCGCGGCTGATTCCGCTCATGCAGGCTATGGACTTGTCTTTGAGAAAGGTTCCTATTTTCCGAAAAAGCTTCCCTCCCTCTTCCATACCTCCCCTCTTGAATTCCGGCAGATGAACGGAAGACTTTTTATCAAACTCCGGCTTTACATGGTAGGCTTCCAGAATCTCCGCCGCAAGCTGACGCATGGGGCCAAAATCCCGAATGGCTTCTTCCTCGCTCAGACCCTTTTGAAGCTTCATGTCTATGTGCTGGGCATATTCCTCTAAAATGTCCTCCTGCTCCTGATCCTCCAGAATCCGGAGGTATCCGCGCAGCTCTTCTAAAAATGTCTCTTTATTCATGTTCCTTTCCCTCCTTCAAAAATCGGCTGACCCTGGTTTGAAATTCCTCCCACTCGGCTTCCAGGGAATCCCGGTACAGGATTCCGGCCGCCGTCAGGTGATAATACTTCCGCGGAGGGCCTTCTGAGGATTCACGCAGATACGTTTCAAAATAGCGCTCATTGGTCAGCCGCTTCAGCAGCGGATAGATGGTTCCCTCGTTCACATCAATGACCCGGGAAACCTCTTCCACCAGCTCATAGCCGTACATGTCCTTTTTCCGCACAGATTCCAGAACAATCAGCTCCAATACTCCTTTTTTAAATTGTGGATTCATGTACTCTCCATTCCAATTCCGCAGCCCTCGCACAAGCCCCTTCCTGCCGCAAGAGCTTTCGGTGACATATGTATGCGGCCGGAAATCCTTCTTGGCAATGCGCAAGGTATGCTCTTTTTTCTTTATGCTATTATATTACGCCAGCTACTATGTATTGTCAAGTACTAATATTTTAAAAGTAGTGATGCCTATATCTTCCCTGTTGACAGCGGTGTCTAATGGTGTTAGACTATAGGTGTCTAATATTATTAGACACCTATCTTTTATCAAATACACAAAAGCGGCAAGGGGGAATGGCAATGGAACCTTATAAATTGGGAGAAATGGAACAAAAATTTGCAGATTTAATCTGGGAGCGCGCTCCCATTGCCACCGGCGAACTGGTGAAGCTGTGTGAGCATGCATTCGACTGGAAGCGAACCACCACCTACACCATGCTGAAACGGCTCTGCCTGAGAAACCTCTTTGAAAATGTAAACGGCATCGTTCAGGTCAAAACAACAAGGGAGGATTTCCAGGCCGCCCAGGGAGAACAGTTCCTGATGGAAAATTTTGACGGATCCCTGCCCCGGTTTCTCACTGCATTTTCCAGAAGGAAAAAGCTGAGCAGCCGTGAGGTTGCACAGCTTCGGAAGCTGATTGAGGAATACGAAGACGAAACGGAAGGAGGCAGCTCATAATGGAACAGCTTTTTATTACGATTCTCAATATGAGCCTTACAGGAAGCGTGATCATTGCAGCAATGCTGATTGTCCGGCTGTGCTTTCGAAAAGCCCCCAGAATTTTTTCCTATGCTCTGTGGGCCGTGGTACTCTTCCGGCTTCTCTGTCCCGTGTCCTTTTCCGCCGGCATCTCCTTCCTGGGTATTCTGGAAAAAAATGCGCCTGCGAAAGGGCGGATGGAATATATTCCCAAAAATATCGGATATCAGATGGAGCCCAAGGTCAGTCTCCCGCTTCCCGGCGTCAGCGATGCCGTCAACGCATCCCTTCCCGCCGGCAATCCGGCTGCTTCCGCCAACCCCCTTCAAATCTGGATCTTCGTCTTGTCTTGTATCTGGATTCTGGGGATTGCAGTTATGCTCGCTTACAGCATGTTTTCCCTCCTCCGCCTTAGGAAAAAGCTGAAAGCGGCCTCCCACGAAGGAGGGAATATTTACCGGATGCCGGGCCATGGAACGCCCTTCGTCTACGGGCTTATCCGGCCGCGCATTTATCTCTCCCAGGCCCTTAACCAGAAGGAGGAGCGCTATATGCTGCTCCATGAGCAGATTCATATCCGTAGAAGAGATCCCCTGTTCCGGACGCTTGCTTACGGGGCCCTCTGTCTTCACTGGTTCAATCCTCTGGTGTGGCTGGCCTTTTTCTTAAGTGAGCAGGATATGGAAATGTCCTGTGACGAAGCTGTGATCCGGCAGCTTGGGAGCAATGTGAAAAAGGAATACTCTGCTTCCCTTCTGTCTCTCGCCTCAGTCCATCCCATGGTAAAAGGCCTTCCGATTGCCTTTGGGGAAGGAGATACGAAAAACCGTATAGAAAACGTCCTTCATTACCACAAGCCCGCCCGGATTCTGGCTGCGGCCGCCGCTATTGTCTGTGTGGTGCTTGCCGTACAGTTTCTGGCCAATCCCAGGGACGGCGGATCGGATACGGATTGGGAAAATGTATTCTATGGTATTGTAGCTTATGGGGATATGGAAGGGGAAACGCCTCCTATGGTCGTGCGCATTCCCCGTTTCGGGGATATGGCTGTACCGGAGGCAGACCGGGTGGAGCCTTATATCGAAATTGATTTTAACGGACTGGAGGCCGGAGATCTCATTCGGATCACCTTCCCGAAAGGGGAAGAGATCTCTATTATGGAGACTTATCCCGGCCAGTTCTCCCTCAAGGCCGAGAAAATCGAGGTGATGGGCCGGGGCCCCTTTGCTATGGAGCCTGGGGAAGGAAACAGCTATCGTTTTGCCCTGCCTCTTGGAATGGCGCCTGATGCACAGCCCGGGGATCTGCTGGATGTCTACCTGCAGGAGCCGGACAAGAACGGCGTGATACAGGATGTGGAATTTTTACACTCTGTGGAGATTCTGGATGTGGCGCCGGAACAGTACCAGATCTGGGTGAATATGCTTCCTGAGGAGGCGGAACGGGTTCTTTCGGAATTCGGCTTTGGACTTCGATTGGAGCTTTTAAAACAGGACTCCAAGGTTCCTTATCTGTCCTCCGAGAATCTGGAGACACTTCTGTCCCAGGCGGATCTGAACGGAACCTTCCGGCTGAATATCCAAAGGATTGCCCGGAGCGCACGGGGGATTGACCGCTATGTCGTCAATACGCTTACAGAGGATTCCATCCAGGAGCTTCCCCTTCTTGCGTTTGCAGAGGACTGCGTTTTCCGGGTCAACCGGGAGATGAATGCTGTCCGCTATGAGGACGTGGACTTTGATGAATTCACGGAGCTGGCTGAGGACGGATTTTCCTGGAGCAATCCTCTGTGCACCCTTCATTTTAGGGATAATGTGATTACCCATGCGGCTTTGGAAAGCGCATGGTACGGCGCAGGCATCGCCTATGAGCCCTTTACCCCGGATACCTGGTATGCAGATATCCACAGCTTTCCGGAGATGGAAGGGATTGATCCTCTGGAAACCTATTATACCCAGGCGTACCGTGTGGAAAGCGATTTCGGGGAAGGGGCCGGAATGGAAACGGGGATATTCTCTACTCCGAGGGCGCTCACGTCTCCCGGGCCGGTTGGAATAATATCTATCTTGGAGAGCTTGACGGGACGCCGTTTCTGATGAGAGTCCATATAGAGGATCGGGATACCTATGGAGGGTCTGATTATCAAGTGTTCCGTTTGGGCGAAAACAGCGAGATTCTTCAGATTGCCGGCAGCTCCTTCTCCTTTGACCAGGATCTGATTCCTTATGATGAGGAAAGCTTTCATCAGTGGAAGGCACAGATGGATACTTACCTGAACAACTGCCGGCTGCTGCTGAGTACCCAGGATGGGGAGATGCGGACGGAGTAAAGGGCTTCTCTTGGTAAATCCATCTTTTTGCAAACAGGTAGAGCTGCACCTTGCGGTAATGGAACAAGCGGCTTTGTCCTTCATATATACCTGTTTTCCAACAGTCATCCTTCGTTGACGCGCTATTCGAGTCCAAATAATTTACAGAAATTCCCATACAATATTTTATCCATCAAATCCTCGCCCAAGTCAAAGCGCAGAAGCTGCTCCACCGCATCCTCCGGCTTCCACATGGGAAAATCAGATCCGAACAAAAAGCGTTCCGGACCAAAGCGGTCAAACATGCGGTATACCAATTCCTCGGATACAAGCGGAATCGTGCTGGAGGTATCGTAGAGTACATTCTCCGGCTGGGGATGATGGAAAGACTGCTCCCAGATAGCCCATCCTCCAAAATGGGCGGCAATCACCTTCAAATCCGGCGCCTTCTTAAGAAGATTCGTCAGACGCTTGGGCGAAGAAAAGTCATAGCGGTCATCCCCCATATGAAACAGCACCGGAAGCCCTCGTCTGGCTATGGAACGATACATCGCTATTCCACAGGAGGCATCAATGGGAACCCTCTGAAAATCCGGATGAATCTTGATACCGCGAAGGCCCAGCTCCTCCATCCGATCCAGTTCCTCCTCATAGCCTTCCATCCCCGGATAGAGCGAGCCAAAACCGATAAAGCCAGGATGCTCACGGGCGGTCTGGGCCAAAAAAGTATTGATATTGTGAACCTGCCCCGGTGTGGTGGCGGAATTGCTAATCACGCAGCGGCTGATGCCTGCCTCTTCGAGCTCTTTGACCAGGCAGTCCGTGCCCGCCGTGGTATAAGCGGTTTTGTCATAAAATTCTCCGATGGAATGAGCCGCCTTTTCCGCCAATTTATCCGGAAAAATGTGTACGTGTATATCTGCTATCTTCATAAAACATAATTCCTTATCTGCACCAGAGGATATCTACATCTCTTCCTCAATCCGAATGTTGTCCCCGTCTCTCAGCTCCTGCTGAAACAGCCCCTGCATTCCATTGACTGTAAGAACTATCCGCCCCTTTGGCTGTTTCAAATCAATTCCGGAATATTGTATCATATCCATGAGAAAATAGGAGGTTCCATCCGTCTTTCTAGGCAAAGTAATCGGCATTCCATTCAAATGAAAATGCACCTCCGGCGGCTGCGCAGAGACTGCCGTCTTTTCCTCCCTCTGGGATACGGGAGCTGCTGCCTCCAGAGCAGAACGCTGTGCAAAATTTCTCTGCGGATTTAACGCCGGTTTTGGCTCTTCTTCCTGTTTCATCTCAACAGGCTCTGTTTCCTCTGCTGTTTCCTCTGCCGTTTCCGGCTGCCGCTCTGTTCCTGCAGGTTCGCTAAACTCTGCCGCAGTTTCTGCGGTTCTATCTGGTGCGGCTGCACTTTCTTCCTGCTGCACCGGCTCCTGCTCCTGCGTCTGCTCCGGAACAGCCGCTGGCTCCGGCTCTGCTCCTTCCTCCGCCGCAGGCACATCCTCCGCTGCTGCCCCTTCTTCCGCTTCCGCAGCTTCCTCCGTCAGCGCTTCCTCTCCCGGCCGCCTCATCACAATCACATCGCCCATTTTCAACTGGGTCTCCAAATCCGCAGGCATCCCGTTCAAGGTCAGCTCCACAGCCTCTGCCGCCCCGTTAATATCCCCAAGGCAGGCCGCCGCAGACACGCCCGATACTGCCGGTGTAAAGTCAATCTCATCTCCGGCCTGTATGATCTCCGAGAGCCTCCCTTCCTTTTTATTAATAAACAGAGCCGCAGGCTCCACAGGCGTACCGTAGAACACCTTCCGCCTTCCGTTCACCGTCACAACCAGGTTCGCGCCACTGTGTCCCATAACATCCAAAAAGCTATAGCCGTTCATCATCAAAAGATTCAGCGCCGTAAAGCTTCCGCTTCGGAACAGATTCGCCGGCCTGCCGTTCAGGATCACCCGGAAGCTTGCATTGATAAGATTCAGTCCCGAAGACACTGCAATCCCCAAAGGCGTTGCATACTCCGGATTGTTGAGATCATACTCATCGGAAAATGCACTGGTGCGGAAATTATTTCCGGCAATGGCCACACGCTTGGAATCCATCTGCAGAGCCGCCGTCAAGCCCTCCTTAAGCCCTGTAAGCTTGCTGCCGCCTCCTGCCAAAAACAGCGCCGAGGGCGGATTGCCGTTGATCTCCAGGATCTTGTCCGCAATCTCCCGGCAGAGATGATCCGAGGTATCCTGTATACACGCCAGAAGCTCATCCCTGGAAATCGTCTGCTCAAAGCCCAGGATATCCGTAAAGGTGATTTCCTCCTCTTGATCTGCCTGCGCCTTCATAGACTCCGCCATCTGGAAATCTACCAGGTATTCCTTCATCAAGGTCTCCGTAATCTCATCTCCCGCCATGGTAGCCATGGTGTAGCCCGTCACGCTTCCGTCGGTACAGGCCGCAATATCCGAGGTTCCTGCGCCGATATCCACCAGCACCAGGTTCAAAAGCCGGAGATTTGCCGGAATCGCCGCATTGATAGCTGCAATCGGCTCCAAGGTAATGCTGGCCACCTCCAGGCCGATCTTATTCATGGTGGTATAGAGACTTTCCACCACCTCGCTCGGCAGGAAGGTCGCTATCAGATCCACCTTCACGCTCTTTCCCCTGTGATCCTTCAAACTGGAAATCATATATTTATCCAGATAATACTGGCACACTGTATAACCCACCAGATAGAACCTGCGGTTATCCTCCATACTGCGGTTCTCCGCATCAAAGGCTTCCTCCGCCTTGCTGATAGCTCCCGCCTCCAGACGGCTTATCACCTCGTCGTCAATGAGATCCTTTCCGGAAACCTCCATCTCAAATTCCGCCCGTTTCGTCCGAAGGGCTCTTCCCGCCGCCGCCACGCACACGCGCTCCAGCTTAAAATGAAGCTTGCTCTCAAGCTTCTGCTTCACCTTTCCGGCCACAGCCGCCACTTTATCTATATTCTCGATCTGTCCGTCGATCATTGCCCGTTCTGTATGTTCTTCCCTCTCAATAGCAATGATTCGGATCTTTTCATTCTCCACGGTTCCCACCATTCCGATGATGCTCCGTGTTCCGATATCCAGAGCAAAAATCGTCTGCTCTGCCTGTATCTGCGTCTTTTTTACCTGTACTGCCGCCATGCTTTCCCTCCTGCGTCATTGGAGCGGCCCTTTGCCGCCCTCACAGCTTTGTCTCTCATCATTATAGTAAAATCTCTTTTCAATGTAAATGCTTTTCTACGGGAAAACACATCCGATTTCAAGGCGGCGCTTACTGTCCGCTCCGCGGCCGGTAACAGGCTGGGGACTTTTTACGTTACTGGCCACGGAGTGAACAGCAGCCTTTTACATCTGCTTAATCCGCTCCAAGGCCGCCAGGGTATTCTCATAAGAACCAAAGGCCGTAAGCCGGAAATATCCCTCTCCGCTTGGGCCGAAACCGGATCCCGGTGTCCCTACGACGCCGGCTCTTTCCAGAAGATAGTCAAAGAATTCCCAGGAGGTCATATTGCCCGGCGTTTTCAGCCAGATATAGGGGGCGTTGACTCCGCCGGATACGGTGTAGCCGGCCGCCTTTAACCCCTCTCGGATGGTTTCGGCATTCTTCATGTAATAGGCCACCTGTTCTTTCAGCTGGGCTTTTCCTTCCTCGGAATAGACTGCCTCGCCTGCACGCTGGATGATGTAGGGGGCTCCGTTGTATTTTGTTCCGTGGCGTCTTGCCCAGAGGGCGTGTAAAGACACACCGCCGCATTTCAAATCCTTGGGAATGACTGTATAGCCCAGGCGCACGCCGGTAAAACCGGCATTCTTAGAAAAGCTCTTAAGCTCGATGGCACAGGTTCTGGCTCCCTGGCACTCATAAATGGTGTGGGGAACATTTTCCTCGGAAATGTAGGCCTCGTATGCTGCGTCATAGATGATCACCGCCCCTGTCCGGTTCGCATAATCTACCCATTCCTGGAGCTGTTCTTTTGTAATCGTGGAACCGGTCGGATTATTGGGAAAGCACAGGTAGATGAGATCCGGCGTTTCCTTTGGAAGCTCGGGGGCAAAGCCGTTCTCTGCCAGACAAGGCATGTAGATTACACTGCTCCACATTTCTGTCTTGGGGTTGTAGGTTCCTGTCCTGCCTGCCATGGCGTTCGTGTCCACATAGACAGGATATACGGGATCGCAGACGGCGATCCGGTTGTCTGTGCTGAAGATCTCCTGGATATTGCCGGAATCACACTTTGCGCCGTCGCTTACAAAGATTTCATCCGGGCTGATGCGGGCGCCCCTGCTCCGGTAATCGCCCTCGGCAATGGCATTTCGCAGGAACTCGTAGCCCAAGTCCGGGGCATAGCCGCGGAAGGTCTCTGCATGGCCCATTTCGTCCACGGCTTTGTGCATGGCTTCTATGATGGCCGGAGCCAGGGGCTGGGTGACATCTCCGATCCCAAGGCGGATAATGCTCTTCTTGGGGTGCTCCGCCGTATATGCAGCGACCTTTTTGCCAATGTCAGAAAAAAGATAGCTGCCCGGCAGCTTTAAATAATTGTCGTTTATCTTATACATCGCTCTGTTACCTCCTATTCCAGTTCCGTAATATCCTTCACAATACACCGGTATGAAATCAATTCCCAGCCGCAAAAGCATGCGTCTGTAAATCGATTTGTGCATTGTGAAGGATATTACTGTTTTAAAGTCTCTGCGCGACAGCACGAAAGGGTAAAGCCGCTTCGGCACACCGGTAATTTTGGTTCACGCAAAAAAGGCGCTCTTCCCCCTCGGTTGAACGCCTTTGCTCTGTTTCAAAATATAGCAGTAATGCAGAACTTTGTCAATAAATTTTCCCTTTTTTCTTCCTTGAAAACAGCAGCATTCCAGCAAGAGCCGCCGCAGACACTGCACATCCTGCCGCCAGGAGGCCGGCTGTCCTGCTCTTCTTGGCCTCTCTTTCCACTGTCTGCTCCATCAGCTCCTCCTCTTCATACTCACGCCTCTCCCCTCTTACCAGAAGGCGGTGGCTGTTCACTCCGTATGGAGTGCAGGTCACAAGAGTTATATAGTCCCCTCCCTCAATGATTGCCAATTCCCCGGTATCCCCAGGCTCCACCAGCTTTATCTGATCCACCTCGTTGCTTTCATATTCCAGTACACCGGAACTTCCTGGGACATTTCTCCTGTTCCCGCATAATAAATGGTATAGACCACGGGCTTATTTTCCCTATACAGTTCCTCCTGATTCCAGGGGGCCACATAACCATAATAATAATAGTCGTAATCATCCTGTCCGCCAGAGGAACCCCTTTGAGGCCGGGCCTGTACAAAGCCATCCATCTGCACGTCCTTCAACGGGCAGACAGCACGGAGGGTATCGGGCAGTTCCAGCTCTGCCGCGCCTGTTCCCTGGTCCACGATCATGCTGTAGACGGGATTGTGCCGCTCAAACAGCGTGATTCCCGGCTTTCTCCCCGGAAGCTCGAGGGTAATGCCGGCTGCGCACAAGGGCTGTGCAAATACGCTCCAAAGCAACGGACAAGCAAGAAGCCCGTTAAGTCCCCGGTAAACAAATGATTTTCTTCTGTGGTCCTTCATCTCCTACACCCTTCCGATTTTTTTTCCCACAGACTGCTGGCCAGATGGGTATGATCCTGCCTTTTTTCCAGATACTTATGCCTTGTTCCGGTATGTCCATTTAGCTGTTTCTGTGAGGATTTGGCTGATTTCCTGCTACGTTCAAAGTGGTGTTTAATGCAGACTTTTGCATCCAGAAATGGTATGATAATGGCAAAAGATGGAAGACTTTGAAAAAAATACTGTATTTATAAGGAATTTATGGGATAACACATAATCTGTACTATCTGAAATTTAATGTCTTATAAGGCGGATTTTAAAGTCTAGTAGTCCGTACCGGAAATCCTTGTGCATATTTCCGGTCTATTTCTCCGATAGCACAGGTCAAAAAGCCTCGCCGTAGCACCACTACGTCTGCGTTTTTTGACCTGCACTCTCGGAAAAATATCCTCAGAAATATGCACAAGGATTTCCGATACGGACTACTAGTTTAAAATCCACTTTTCAGCAAAAATTTTCAGAAAATACTAGAAAAATACATGATTCGCAAATTCAAGAGGCTGCCGCAAAATAAGACAGCAGCCCATAAGGAAACATTGCAAAACATATGACTTATGCTAGGTAAACGGGAAAATAGAAAACTCTATGGGATTGAAAAATCTTTCGCATAGAATTTTTGTTTATTTCAACATTTCATATAAAATTTTATATTTATTAAAATCCTCTTCAAATTTATCTGCATTAACATATATATCCTCCCCAAATATATGTTAAATAACAATTGGAACAATCGCTTTACACCCTAAAGAAAGACACCTCAAAAGGTGTCCCTCTGTTTAACCGCTTATTGCAAGCCGCTCCATCAATGCTTCCTGTAAAACCTTCGACACATTGAGATTCGCTGCCTCTGCCTCCTGGTTTAACCAATTCGGTAATGTAACATTTCTTCGCACGGATTTATTATCCATGCGCCTCCTGTACACGATAAAGTCCACGTCCACCATAGTCAAAATTCCTTTGGTATAATCAAAATCCTCTGTATCCTCCTTTGCTTTGACTACTGCTCCTTGATAACCGGATGCCTCCGGAATCTCTATCCCGTCATCCTCCAGGGATATTCCTTTCAGCCCTATTGCATCTCTGGCCATTTCTATAGCATCCTCCAGATCTTGCCCCTCTGTAAAAATATCCATATCTGGAACATACACCAGATAATCTGTTCCACATTCTGCTATAAATGTTGGATATGCTCTTTTCATTGTATTCCTCCTTATCTAAAAAAGATACCAGGGATTTATTTCAATCCCCACTTCTTTAGTATCCTTTTTGCCGTAATTTCATTAATTTCTGTATGTCTTAGAACCTGTTCTGTGTCACTTCCACGTTTGTATGTATCGTGGTTACCTCCATGCTCCTTGAAATGAAACCCAGCGTCTTCAAGCTTTTTTATCAGGTCTCTTCTCTTCATAGCATTTCCTCCTATAATTATATTATACACATTTTTTGTGTATCGTCAACAAATATGATACGCATTTTTTCCACTATATTCGGGAGATTACCCTCTATACTTCCTGCATCATGCGGTGCCATTTCAGAAAGGTGCTGTGGGCTACCCCCAATTTTTTTGCCGCAGTTCTCGCTGAAATCATTCCCTTTTTATATTCTTTTTGCAGTGGGTAAAATTCTAAGGGGATCTCCATAGACTCTCTTCCAAACCGCACCCCCTTTTCTTTTGCCAAGGTTCCCGTTAAGTCTTTATCCTTCTTTCTTGTATCCAGAAGAGGCATATCCAATACAACGATATCTGCCCGCATTTCCTTGGTAATCATGCGCCATTGATTCTGAATCTCTGCATAAATTCTTCCAAGCCGATCAATTGATTTCACTGCAAGCACATCGCCGGGACGCATTTTTTTCATTAGAGCCCTGTATTTTGGACGTTCAAAATCTTTTCCGCTCCATTTATCCATATAGATATTCTTTCTGCTCACGCCAAAGGCCTCCAGCGCAATTACCTGACGATCCTCGTGCTGCTCCTTTGTTGATACCCGGATATAACCATAATAGTTTCCCTTCATGCTCCAATACCTCCTTATCCTAAGTAAACATGTAAAGTTATCTGCCGTTTTTCCCTCTTGAAAGGCTTCCCAGCAGAATCATTGTACTGGATTAAGTTGTGAAAGTGAGCATTTTCAGAAGGTTAAGTCAAGGCTAAAAAGGGAGCTGTCATTTTTCCAGATTATCTTTTTATTATTTCAGTGGGAATGCCGAAAATTTTCAAACACAGATGATTGAGAAAAAGAAAGCAATCAAGTATAATGGAGGAAAGTAATCTATAGCCCAAAACTTAAAATGGTATCAGAAACATTTTCTATAGAGGAAGCTGAGTATAAACAGGAGACAGAAGCAGCGGTGCGCGAAGAGATTGCTGATGTGCACAGATAATAATGTGCAGAGCTTATAGCGGGAGGTTATTAGTATGAAGTTATTCTCTTTCGGAAAAGAAAAGAAACAGGAGGACTTTAATTTTCAAATTGAAGATGTGTTTGCCTTAAAGGAATGCGGCGTGGTAGTTGCAGGACGAGTCACCAAGGGAGTACTCCATCAAGGGCAACAGGCAATCTGTGTCCCCCAAGCAGGGACTTCCTTCCTCTGCATAATTGAGCGTATTGAACAGCCAGATCCCAGGTATCAGGGGCAATATATTCATCCGAAAGAGGCAAGGTCTGACGGACCTTGCGGCGGACATTATGCCTTGATGATTCCGGGCCGCAATAAATCAGATTTTCATTCCGGGGATCACCTGGTTCCCACAGGCTCTGTACCGCTTGACGAGCCGCCGGGTATGAATCCAAAACCCTGAAAGGGATGTTTATGATTCGGCTTGTGCCTGTGGTTTTTTGCTTTATTATACTAGTAACACGGAACAGCGGCGAGTGAACAGTAACAAAAAGCGGCGGCGAAAGGAATAGCAGTTGAAGGGATTGGGCTGCAAAGCTTTGAGACAATACGAGAAAAACAATATTTTTATGTTGATAAAACAAAGTTTATAAAAGAGTGGCGGAAAAAACCGGATGATGTTTGAAAATATGATTCAGGGATGGTTTTCAGAGCAGGATGAAAACTATAACGATTTTATCAAAGCATTATTGTCGGATGATTTGGAAAAAAGGTATTGATTGGAAAAGATATCTGAAAATGGTAAAAAAGACGATTTTATTGCAGATGAAAAATATTCTGCGGCTTGGACAAAAGGAGGCCGTTACTGTTCGGGATTAAAATGTCTGTAATGCCCTGCCAGAAAGCAGGGCGTTACTTTTATACAGTATATAAGAGATTCTCTTATATCACAGGCCCAGTTGTATTTTCTTTCAGACTGATATTTCCAGATCAATCTCCCCACGGAACACCTCAGCCGCAGGCCCGGTCATATACACGCAGTTGTCCTTCTCGTTCCAGTCAATCTGCAGATCGCCTCCCAGCAGCCGGACAGTGACGCTGCGTCCGGCGAAGCCGTTGAGGGCTGCAGCGACTGCCACTGCGCAGGCTCCTGTTCCGCAGGCCATGGTTTCCCCGGAACCTCGTTCCCACACACGCATTTCAAGTGTCTCTTTATCAACCATGCGCACAAACTCCGTGTTCACCCGATCCGGAAAACGCTCATGTGTCTCGAATTTCGGCCCCAGCTCCTCCAGTTTCAGATTCTTTATATCCTCCATAAATACAACCGCATGGGGATTGCCCATGGAAACGCAGGTCATTTCATAGGTTTGGCCGTCCACGGCAATCGGCTCCGCCACAAGACGTTCTCCTTCCCCTTTCACCGGAATAAGAGAAGGCTTTAAAATCGGCTCGCCCATATTTACCTGCACCTGGGATACCTTGCCTTTTTCTATTGTCAGCTTGAGATACTTGACAGCCCCTCCGGATATGATCCGAAGGTCTGTCTTATCTGTCAAGCCGTGATCGTATACGTATTTTGCCACACAGCGGATACCGTTGCCGCACATTTTTCCGTAGGAGCCGTCCGCATTGTACATTGCCATCTCAAAGTCGGCCTCCTTAGAGGGCTGAATTAAAATCAAGCCGTCTCCCCCGATGCCTTTGTGCCGGTCGCTCACCAGCCGGGCTGTTTCCTCCGGATTCTTTAAGGGTTCCCTGGTACAATCCACATAAACATAATCGTTGCCGATTCCATGCATTTTCGTAAACTTCAATTTAGACCTCCATTCCAGTTCCGTAATATCCGTAAAATCTTTTCCATCTCAAAAATTCATAAGGCTCAATACCATCTGGGCCGTTTCCACCAGATTTGTTCCGCTGTCCATACTGCATTTTTGGATATAGCGGTGGGCTTCCTCCTCGCTCATATGGTTCCGCTCCATCAAAAGGCTTTTTGCCTCTAAAACAATCTTTTTCTCCTCCTCTGAGCGCGCCTTCGGCTTCTGCCGCAGACGCTTTTTCCGCCGGGCAGTCTGTTCCGCCATAAGATCCAGCGTATTTAATAAATCACGCACCTTAAGGGGCATGGCAATGCACATCAGATCCGGATCACTGCATTCGCTTAAAACACGCTGGGACGCTACCAGAAGCATCTGAAAATGAGAAGGGAGAACGCTGCGCAGCTCCGAATAAATCATATCCGGATATTTGCAGCCGCAGACCAGAATCCCGTCGCCTAAGCTGTTGGCATGAGCCAGCGCCTGGGCTCCCGTTGTACAGACTGCCGATACCAAAAATCCGTGCCGCACCAGGAGGCTGCGTACATTTCCGGCATCTTCAGCCTTTGGAAATAATACAATAATGTTTGTCATGTACCTCCCCCCGTACAGCGTTTTTCCTTAAAATCACAAAGTAACCGTTTTATCTCTGCGAGCAATGAGCCATGCCGTGCTTGCACGAGCATCTGACTGTCTAAAGAATTTGAACACAAGGCTTAAATCCGGTAAAGATAAGAGTCAATCTCCCAGGCCGATACCTGCGTACAGTATTCCTCCCACTCTCTGCGCTTCGCCTCGCAATAGCTGCGGCTGACCTTCTCACCCAGAACCTTTGTCACCAGCTCATCCGCCTCCATGGCATTCAGGGCTTCCAAAAGATTCCGCGGAAGGGACTCGATCCCTCTCTCCTGCCGCTGCTTATCCGTCATCCGGCGGCTGCTCTGATCCACCGGGTCAGGCGGAAGAATCTGCTCCCGGATTCCCTCCAGGCCGGCGGCCAGACACAGGGCCAGAGCCAGATACGGATTGCAGGAGGGGTCAGGGCTTCGAAGCTCGATCCGCACATTTTCCCCTCTCTGGGCCGGAATGCGGATAAGCTGGGCCCGGTTCACGGCCGACCAGGCCACGTAGCCCGGAGCCATGTAGCCCGAGGCCTGCTGTGCCGGGAACAGACGCTTGTAGGAATTCACTAAAGGATTGGTAATAGCTGTGATTCCCCTGGCATGCTTCAAAATACCGCCGATAAAATAGTACGCCTCCCTGCTCAAGCCATTGGGATCGCCGGAATCCTGGAAAATATTCCTCCCCTCCCGGGATAAAGACATATTGGTATGCATACCAGAGCCGTTTTCCTCTGTCTTCGGCTTCGGCATAAAGGTGGCGTGAAGACCGAACCGCCTTGCAATGGCCTTTACCGCCAGTTTAAAGGTCATAATGTGATCTGCCGTCAGCAATGCCTCATCATAGCGGAAATCGATCTCGTGCTGCGCAGAAGCCACCTCATGGAAGGAGGATTCCACTTCAAAATCCATTTCCTCCAGGGTCATAACCATGTCGCGCCTTGCATTTTCTCCCAAATCAATGGGCCCCATATCGCAATAGCCTGCCCTCTCATGGCTGAAGGTGGTGGGCTCCCCATTGTCATCCATGTGAAACAGGAAAAATTCACATTCCGGCCCCACATCGAACTGGTATCCCATGCTCCTGGCCTCTTCCAGAACCTTTTTCAAAATATACCGCGGATCGCTCTCATAGGGCGTGCCGTCGGGCCGCTTGATATCACAGATGAGACGGGCAACCTTTCCCTGCTGGGGCCTCCAGGGGAAAATCACGAAGGTATTCAGATCGGGACACAAAAACATATCCGTATCACTGTCATCCACAAAACCGTCCACACAGGAGCCGTCAAATACGTAGTTGTTATCCAGCACTCGTTCCAGCTGGCTCACTGTGATGGCTGCATTTTTCAGATTCCCGAACAAATCCGTAAATTGCAGGCGGATAAACTCCACATCCTCCTCCTCCACCAGCCTTAAAATATCTTTTTTTGTAAAATGGCTCATGCCTTCTTCTCCTTCTCTTTGTCTTTCAGACAGCTTCCCAGGCCATGCCCGTTGTCAATGATGGAAAACTACTTCTATGATGCAAAAAAAGGCGTTCTTTTCCCTATATAGAACGCCTTTGCTCTGTTTCAGAATATATCAGTTATGGGGGGCTTTGTCAATAGAAAGATCGCGTAAGGAACACACTTCGCAGTCCTTTCGGTAAAAGGATATTCCGTAGCAGTCAATATTTCGATAGCCCTCCGTCCTCAATTCCTCCGCATATCTCTTTTCATCTATCTGTTTCAGCGCCTTTTTAGCATCCTCCTCCAGATCATCGATGCAATCAGAAATCTTTATCTCCAGAATAAAGGATCTGCCCCGAAGAGACGGGCTTTTTACCATTATATCGGAGCGTCCGTTTCCGGTTTCCCGATTGGATTTTACCAGATAATTTTCACTCTGGCTCAAAATTCCCGTCAGAAAGCCATGGTAGAAGTTTTCCGCACTATCGAAGAAACTGATCGTATCAAATAGCTGTCCATTCAAGATATCCCGCATCCGTTCTCCGCGGCCTGGTAAATAAATTCACTTTTCTTTTTAAATCAAGCAATTCTTTAATAAACATCGTTTTATCCACATAATAATAACCGGATTTTATTATGTCTTCAAAATTTTCTACCCCTATCGGCAACGGCTTCTTCATCCTCACACCTCCTGTATAAAGTTGCTGCATTTCTGCTGCCTGCTTCTGCAATTATGATTTATATACACTCCAAAGCCTGCTCCATATTGATTTTCAAACATAAAAGTGGTAATATGCTTGGGAAACATGTTGAAAGAGACACCGCACCCTTCTGCGGAGTAGCAGAAAATTATTATAATGAAAAAAAGAAGCTGAACTTTTTATTCCCTGCCGCATGTCAGCAGCCTTCAACTTCTTTCGTACGATAGATTATGTAATATAAGTTATCAAGTCTTTATAAAAAGTCGGAGTAACAGGATTTGAACCTGCGACCTCTCGGCCCCCAGCCGAGCGCGCTACCAAGCTACGCCATACTCCGTCACGTGCAGGTATTATTGTATGCCATTCTGACACATTTGTCAAGTGCATATTTTATTTTATTGAAACATACAATGAAAATATCGTAATTGTTCCGATAACCTGCCGCGAAATGCAGATTTTGACGCAGACTGTCCGAGCAATTCGTAAATGATGTCCGCCAGGAGGTACATCCATGATTCAGCATTATCCCTTTGAAGTACTGCCGCTCCCCTATCTCTACGATTCCCTGGAGCCCAATATCAATATGGAAACCATGTTTTTCCACCATTCCAAGCATCTTGCAGCCTATGTAGACAATCTCAACACCCTTCTTAGGCCCTATCCCCAGTTCCACGAGTGGACTCTGGAGCGGCTGATCCTGGAAAACCAGGAGCTTCCGGAGAAAATCCGCCAAAAAGTCTGGAACAATGCCGGCGGCGTCTATAACCACCAGCTCTATTTTGCCGGAATGTCGCCCAACCCTACCCAGCTCTTAGGAAAGCTGAAGGATGCCCTGCTGCTGGATTTCGGAACCTGGGAGAGCTTCTATGAAACTTTTTTCCAGATGGCAGTAGAGCTCTTTGGCTCCGGAAACCTGTGGCTTGCGGCTGACGAACGGGGAAAGCTTGTGATTCTTCCCCTTCCCAATCAGGATACCCCTCTGCCAAAAAACCTTTCGCCAGTCCTGAATCTGGACGTGTGGGAGCACGCCTACTATCTGGAGTATCAGAATCTCCGGGCAGAATACATCCGCAACTGGTTTGGCATCATCAACTGGACCGAGGCCGAACGCCGGTATGAAAAAGCCCTTTTCAACAATCTCCTGTGCAATGGAAGACAAAAGCAGTCCAAGCCGCTTCCCAAAAGCGAAGATGAAGTATAACCTCTGCCCTCACTGGCGGATATAGATCCCCTGCTCCTCAATCCAGTCCTCAAGCTCCGCCTGGGCATCCTCCGCCCAGGTTTCCGTGAGCGCCTTTTTCTCAAGCGGCCGCCCGGTACGGGCAAAATAATCCTCTATTTCCCCTGCAAGCCGTTCAAACTCATTGAGAAAAATGCAATGGTTCAGATCGCCTCTTCGAATCCGCTCAAGGCACTCCCGATAATCCATCCAGAGTACGCTTTCCACTTCCTCCTTCTGCAGATGCATCTCTTCTTCGGAAAGTCCGCACTCGTACAGATAAATCCGGCTGTATTCGTGATTCCTGAACACCTTCCCGTAGAATTCCGCCTCATGGTGCCCGATATGGGTAAAAGCGTATATCAGTTCCTTTGCCTCCGCCTGTATGCCAAGCTCCTCCCGAAGCTCCCTCAAAGCCGATTCCAGAAAATCCGCCCCGGAAGGGATATGTCCCGCCGAGGAAATGTCGTAGCTTCCGGGAAAAGAATCCTTATTCTGACTCCGTTTCTGCAGAAGCACATCCGCAGAATGCCTGTCACTGCGATACCGTACCAGCCATACGTGGGAAGTCCCGTGAAGATCCCCGTCCCGATGTACCAGACTGCGTTCCTTTACCTCCCCTGTAAGACTCCCATCCTCCCGGCGCAAATCAATATATTCCATATAACTCTCCATTTCAGTACCGTAAGCTTCGTTTTGGGCACCTTATCCGGCCCAGCTTCTCTCAGAAAACCTTATCTGCGCTCCCTGTTCCAGGCCAGCAGAAGATCCACCATGCGTCCATAGCTCTTTGTCCCGGCCTCCTGTGCATTGGCCTTCAAATACATATCATTCACCTTATCCGAAACCTCCGAGATGGTTCCCCGGTATGTATCCCAATAAGCATTGTGATCCAAAAGATCCCGTACTGCCTGATCGCACAGCTTTTCCCGAACCTTCTGAAGGGCCGCCGGATTCTGGGCGTACAAGGCATTTCCGCTGTAGATATAGGCAAGAATACTGCCGCTGTACCGGAACCCTGTATCCTTTGAGGCGCGGCAGGCCAGATAAGCTACAAAATTCGCCTCATCCTCCCGCATAAATCCCTTCAGATGGGACAGCTCATGGCAGATGGTCGAAGGCTTGTCCTGATCCGGCATTCCGTTGTTATAATTAGCCTCCACTGTAAAAGGGCTGTACACTCCCTGCAGAAGCTGACTTGACAGATACCAGGTGGAAAATACGGGCTTCGCCTTAGGATAATACCCCTCAAGCTCCGGATACTCCAAGGCCGCTGCCGCCATAGCTTCCCTGGCAAGCTCCACCGGATCTCCGGTCAGCATGCAGTACCCGTCCTCATCCAGGGCAATCTCCTCTGCCGCCTCATTGATCTCCCCTGCCAAAAACTCGCACAGGGCAATCAGCTCCTCCTCTGTAGACTCCTGCAGCACAAAGCCGGCCCGCTCTGAAAAAGGAAGCCGCTGATAATTAATGCCGCAGTTCAAGGTAAACACCAGAAAAACCACGATCAGCGACCGGGCCAGGAGCAGCAAAGCCCGCTTAAGTGACAGCTTCCTAAGCAGCACTCCCACGACGCCCGCCACAATCAAAGCCGCACCCGCATAAAGCAGAATCTCGATCACCGAGAACGGAACGAGCGAACAAAGCCTCCCAAGAGTTCCTACAAAGACAGGGTAGACATGAACCGCATACCCTTCCGCAAATCCCGGAACCAGCCGGGCTGCCAGATGTAAAAGCAGGCTGATGCAAAGCAGGCCGCCCCAGAAAACGAACGCCCTGTCTAATGCACCTTTTTGAGACATTCGATTTCACCTTCATACTGCTCCACCAGGCCTTCCTTTTTCGTAATCCCCTGGCAGATCGGAAGCAGCGCCTCATCCACAATACCTGTCTCCAGATACTGCTCATAAACCATCTTCCCCAAGTCTGCGTAATCTCGTTTAATCTCCCGTTCCAGATTATAAATCTGATTTTTCAGCCTGGTCAGCTCCACAATCTCCCCGGTTTTCCGGCTCACCGTGTCCGCCGCTCCCGAAATCACTCTTCCGATGTCATCCAATACTTCTTTGTTCATTGCCCTCTTCTCCTTTCTATTCCAGTACTGCAAACCGTGTTCCCTAAAACCAGCGCCTCCGCCAAAATCCAGGAAATCATCCCCACCGCCAGAGGCATCACCCACTGATATACCATATGCTCATGGATACCCCTTATATACGCAAGCTTCTCCACAACATCAAATACCATCATCTGCCAGAGATAGATATGCAGAGCCGCCTTTTCCCCTACGTGAGCCAGCAAGCTCCCCTTTCCAAACTCCGGCCGCCCCAAAGCCAGCAAAAACATTCCGCCTGCCATCAAAACGCTGCCCAGATACAGATCCGCTCCCCCCGACAGCAGCATCTCTCCCATAGAGAGACAGGCGCCAAAGAGAATACCTCCCAGGCAGACCCCAGGTCTTAGCCTAAGCCTTCCCCTCTGCTCCTCCCTGTGCATCCAGTGTCCCCAGATAAAAAAGGGAAGGCCCGTCAGCCAGAAATTCCGCACATACAGAAAGGAAATCCCCTTCCCCAGAATGGAAAGCATCTCTCCCAGCAGAAGATTTGCACCCAGGCAGAGAGGAATCAGAACATACACCCTCTCCTCTATGCCCCTCTTTACGAAAAACCCATACAGGCAGTAGCAGTAAAGCAAGGCTCCCAAAAACCACAGGTGCCCCATAAAAGGCGATTCATTCCAAAGCCCCCAGTGAAGCAGGGACTTCGGGGCAAAAAAACCGGCCGCCGCCTTCATATTCAAGCTTCCCTGTCCCCAAAGCGCCAGAAGCCTCCATACAAAATAGATTCCGTTCGCCCCAAGAAACAGACCAAAAACCTTCCATATCCGCCGCTTTACCGTATCCGTCCCTTTTCCATAGGAAAAATATCCGCTGACCATAAAAAACAGCGGCACCCCAAACCGGGCCAGGCCGTTCATCATTCCGCCCACAGGGCTTGGAAAATTGCAGTGAATAAACACAACGGCAAAAGCTGCAATCCCCTTACACACATTTAAACAATCATTTTTCATTCCGGCATCATCCACACAGCAGCCTTAAGCTATGCCTGGCCTTCCAGTGCAAGCACTCCGCGCATGGTAATCACCGGGCCGCCCGTGTGCTCAATATACTCCCGGGTAATAGTCACCCGGCCGATATTGTCATCCTTGGGGATCTCATACATAATATCCAGCATAAATTCCTCAATAATCGCCCGGAGAGCCCTGGCTCCTGTATCCTTCTCCATAGCCTTGTCCGCAATAGCCTCCAAAGCCCCTTCATTGAATTCCAGCTGCACCTCATCCAGGGCCAGAAGCTTCTGATACTGCTTTAAAATGGCATTCTTCGGCTCCTTCAGGATGCGCACCAGCATCTCCTTCGTAAGGCTCTGGAGGGTGAATACAATAGGCATTCTCCCCAGAAACTCCGGAATCATGCCAAAATTCCGCAGATCCTCCACTGTAACCTTCGAAAGCAGATTCGGTTCCTTATCGTACTTATCCTTCAAGTCAGCCTGGAAGCCCATGGAGGACTTCTTGTTCAGCCGCTCCTTGATCACATCCTCCAGATCCGGGAATGCGCCGCCGCAGATAAAAAGGATATTCCGGGTATTGATGGTGGTCAGAGGCACCATTGCATTCTTGCTGTTGGCTCCCACAGGCACCTCGATTTCCGCTCCCTCTAAGAGCTTTAGCATCCCCTGCTGCACCGACTCTCCGCTCACATCCCGATGATGGGTGTCCTTTTTCTTGGCAATCTTATCAATCTCATCGATAAAGACAATGCCCCGTTCCGCTTTCTCCACATCGTTGTCCGCTGCGGCCAGAAGCTTGGACAGCACGCTCTCAATGTCATCACCGATGTAGCCCGCCTCCGTAAGGGAGGTAGCATCCGCAATCGCCAGAGGCACGTCAAGAAGCCTTGCCAGCGTCTTCACCAGGTACGTCTTTCCGCTTCCCGTAGGCCCGATCATCAGCATGTTGGACTTTTCTATCTCAATCTCGTCCTGGGTACCTGTAGCCACCCTCTTATAATGATTGTAAACAGCCACAGACATAACCTTCTTGGCATGCTCCTGCCCGATGACATACTCATCCAGGCTGGCCTTGATCTTGTGAGGGGCCGGAATACTGCGGATATCCAGCTCCTTTGCCGGCTTCTCCTCCTTGGGCTTCTTCTTTTTCACCTTCTGCCTCTGAGGAATCACATTCTGCAGATCCGCCAGATTGATAAAGCTGAAGCCGGGAATTTTGGAAAAATCCTGGCTGTTGTTCTGGATGGTATCCATGGTTTTCTGCATACATTCCGAACAGATGCAGATCCCCTTTGCAAGCATGATCAGCTTCCCGGTTTTGCTCTCCGGCCGATGGCAGAGAAAACAGACCTCCTCGTAATCACTGTCTTTTTCTTCCTTGTCCTCTGAATCTTTTGTATCTTCTACTTCAATCTCTTCCAAGTAATCTTTTTCGTCCATTCGTCCTCTCCTTTCCCTAGAGTATAACACAGATTTGAAAAAAGACCAAGCACCGGGAAAAAAATACCTCTTATTAAGAGTGGCTGCGCGGCAGCACTAAAGGGTAAAGCCGCTTCGGCATACCGACAGCAGCCGGCTGTCCCCCTTACAACGGACAGACTGCGGCAAAATCAGTCTTTTGCCGCAGTCTGTCTGTTACATCCGCTCTTAATCCCCTCAGCGGACAAGGGAATCTTTTTTCTCTATAACCCAGGCCTATGAGGCAGCCTCCACTTCCTCCTTGCTGTTCAAGGTAAGGGTTACGGTTTTTTCCATATACTCTCCGTTTTCCGATGACATCACTGTAACCTCCACCGTCTCGCCGGCCGCATAATACTGCAGGCGATCCCGAAGGGAATCATAGCTGCTCACGCCGATGCCGTCAAACCGGGTGATAATATCCCCCTTCTTAAGGCCGGCCTTGTCCGCCGCACAGCCGCTCACTACAGACTTCAGATAAATGCCAACCGGCATATCGTACTGCTTGGAAATCTCCTCCGTCACATCCTGGCAGGTAATGCCCAGATAACCCATATCCTCCGCATCCACCTCGGGACGGTTGGTCATGGTTTTCAGATCCCCGATAATGCCCTCCACATCGGAAATGGGGATTGCATATCCCACACCCTCCACCTGGTTTGCAGAATACTTTGCCTCATTGATGCCGATAACCTCACCCTTCATATTAAGCAGGGCGCCGCCGCTGTTGCCGGGATTGATGGCCGCATCCGTTTGAATCAGACTGTTGTTGATCAGGGAGCCGTCGTCGTTCTGCAGAGTCACATCCCGGTTCAGCGCGCTGATAATGCCGGTGGTTACGGACTGCCCATAGCCCAGGGCATTGCCGATGGCTACCACCTGCTCCCCTACCATAAGCTGGGAAGAATCACCGATGGTGGCTACCTTAATCTCGCTTAGGGTCTCCGGCGGAATATCCTTAAGAGGAACGGCTATGACGCCCACATCCTTGCCGGCATCCGTGCCCTTAATCTGAGCTTCCACTGCGCTTGCCCCGTCCTTACCCTCATCCACGCTAAAGAGAACAGTCAGATTCGTAGCGCCTGCAATCACGTGGTTGTTGGTAACGATCAAAAGCTCCGTCTCATTCTGTCCTATGACAATGCCTGTGCCTGTGGAGGTCTGTTCTCTCTGCTGGGGCATATTATACCAGCCAAAGCCCCAAAAGCTTTCCACCTCCCGGATACTTACATTGGTAATGGCTACCAGGGAAGGCATACACTGCTGGACAATAGAGATCACGTCGCCGGAAGGCTTCTGGCTCTCCCCTCCTATCTGAGGTATCGTAGCCTCGACCTCCGGAAGCACAGACGGCTCCTCATTTACCGCCGTCTTTGCATCCTCGCCGCGCAGCTTCGCACCTGCGTAATTCGTCGCCTGAAAGGCTGCGCTTGCCACAATACCGAATACCAGAGCCACACAGACAACCTTCATCAGCAGCCTGGGAAAGCTCTTCTTTTTCTCCTTAACCTTAACCTCCCCGATGGTACTGCGGGAGGAACCGGATCCAATATTGTCCTGATAAAAGGGGCCGCTGTACCGGTACTCACTTGAGGATCTCTTCTCCGGGTCTGACCCTCCGCTTCCATATTCATACATAAGTCATAACTCCTTCCCAACAAAGCTGTTACGATATTTTTTCCCATGTGGACTGTAAGTGATTCGTCCAAGTTTCAAGTGCTTCCCTAGCCTCAGCGGACAAGAGGACACACTGTGCCCCTTGTCCGCTGAGGCTACACTTGCTGTTAGTACTCAGTTTAACAGTAAATTGTGTTCAAACTGTGATATAAAAACGAAAAGTTTCCTATTGTAAAAAATACACCCCTCTCCAAAGAACAAGGCGCTGCTTTCCTTATTCCTCCAAGAGCGGTGTATCTATATCAATCGTTGTTTACTCCATCTATGCCGGCCTGCACCCTATTATTTCAATACCTGCTCCAAGGTATTCAGCAGATGTTTGATATTGATAGGTTTGGCAATATGCCCGTTCATACCGCACTTAGCAGCCTCCTGCTTATCCTCCTCAAAGGCATTGGCCGTCATGGCCAGAATGGGGATACCTGCCAGCTTTTGGTTCTCCATGTTCCGGATAAGCTTCGTAGCCTCATAGCCGTTCATCACCGGCATCTGCACATCCATCAACACCAAAAGATAATGCCCCGGCTCCGAATTCTTCAGCATATCCACCGCAATCTGCCCATTATCCGCCACATCAATGGAAAATCCGGCATCCTCCAAAATGGCGACGGCAATCTCCTGGTTCAGCTCATTATCCTCGGCCAGCAGAATCCGCCCCTTGTTGGAGCGCCCCACTGCAATATTTTCCCCGGCCTGCGCCTCTTCTTCCGGGCCTCCCTTGCTCACAATGGAGTGCAGGCAGCTTCGAAGCTCGGAAAAGAACATGGGCTTGCTGCAGAATGCGGTAACTCCCGCCTCCTTTGCCTCGTCCTCAATCTCCGACCAGTCATAGGCGGTCAGCACAATCACCGGAACCTCATCCCCCATTTCCATGCGGATACGTCTGGTAACCTCGATTCCGTTCATATCAGGCAGCAGCCAGTCAACGATATAGACGCAATAAGTATCCTCCCTGGAGATAGCCTGCCGCGTGCGCAGAACCGCTTCCTTGCCGGACAGCGTCCACTCCGCGCGCATCCCTATCTGTCCAAGCATGTAGGTCACGCTGTCGCAAGTATTAAAATCATCGTCCACAACCAGCGCCCGGCAGTTCCGAAGCTCCGGAATATCCTGAGGCTCCTTCACGGCTTCCGCATGAAGGCGGAAGGTAAAGGACACCGCCACCTCCGTGCCTGAATTCAGCTCGCTCTTTACCTCAATGGAGCCGTTCATCATATCCACGATATTTTTTGTAATCGCCATTCCAAGTCCCGTACCCTGGATGCCGCTGGTGGTGGAATTCTTCTCCCTCTCAAAGGGCTCGAAAATATGGGAGACAAACTCCTCGCTCATGCCAACGCCCGTATCGCGGATGCGGAACTCGTAGTTGGCGCTTCCTGCCGGAGCGCCCGGCTTTTCCGTAACACGCACGCTGACAATGCCGCCGGCCCTTGTATATTTCACCGCATTGCTCAGAAGATTCAAAAGCACCTGATTAAGCCGCAGCTTATCGCAGTATATATCCTCATTCAGCACGTCCACCGCATCCATGTAAAGCTCCAGCTGCTTTGCACGGATATCTGCCTGAAGAATATTCCGAAGCCCCTGGAGAATATCCGGCAGACGGCAGGGCTTCTCTTCCAGACGCATCTTGCCGCTCTCAATGCGGCTCATATCCAGAACGTCATTGATAAGGCTTAAAAGATGATTTCCGGAGGTCATAATCTTATTCAAGTACTCTCCCACACGCTCCTTCTGATCAATGTGGGTGATAGCCAGAGCCGTAAAGCCTACGATGGCATTCATAGGCGTACGGATATCGTGAGACATGTTGGACAGAAATACACTCTTCGCCCGGTTCGCCCGGTTCGCCTGGGAAAGGGCGTCCTCCAGAAGGCTCTTCTGCTCCATCTCATGCTGAATTTCCTCGTCCACGCTGTGAAGTCCCAGAACGACGCCGTGGCTCCTCTTCCACGACCCGGCACGCACGATCTTGAACTGAAAGTACTTCATCTCCCCGTCCAGCATCACACGATAGTTCACGTAGCTCTGGTTCTTATCTGCCAGCTCTTTCTTGAGACGCTCCACAGTCATAATCTGCCGCAGCATCTCTTTGTCTTCCTCATAAACAAACTGATCTATGTAACGCCTCATGCTCTCTTCCAGGGTAAATTCCTCGTCAAACACAACTCCGAAGGCCGTGTCTGAAGCCTCCTCCTCCCTCAGAGGCATACCCTTGCCTGTATCCAGATCAAAGAAGCCTACCAGGTTATAATCAATCGTCAGCGCATGCAAAAGCTCCATATGGCGCTGCTCATTCTCCGTTTCTTTGAGCTTCTGGGCTGTGTAATCCAGAAGGAATCTCTGGTATAGAAGCTCTCCGTTCTCTCTGATGATTTTGATGTTGCCCATTACATGACGGATCTCGTCTTCTTTTGGGCAGACGCGGTATTCTACGCTGATGCTGTCTCCCTCTTTTTTCAGTTTCCGGATGCAGGAGCGCAGCTTTTTCTTATCCTCATCCATAACGGTAGAGGCAATCATATCAAAGCCGTCGGCCTCCATCTCCTCCTGGGATTTATAGCCCAGGATCTTAAGAGCCGCCCGGTTGATGCTCACAATCCGCGCGCCGTCCATGGTATGGCACATGATTCCGCAGTCCATGGTGGTAAAGATCGTTTCCAGGGTCTGGTTCTTGGCTATAATCTCCCGTTCATAGGCCCGTTCCTGGGTAACGTCAATGGCAACGCCCACCGTTCCCATAACACTTCCGTCCAGATCGTAGAGAGGGGATTTGTAAGTGGTGAGAAGCTTTGTGCCGTCACCGGCCTGAACTACCTCCTCGGAGATGCAGGTCTCCCTCTTTGTCATTACGATCCGTTCGGACTCAATACAGGCCGGATCGTCCTGCTCTACATCCCAGATGTAGGCATGGCCCTGGCCCTGTACCTGCTCCTTCGTTTTATTGACCGTCTTGCAAAAGCTGTTGTTAACCTTCTCATGGACGCCGTCCTTGGTCTTGTACCAGACCAGATTGGGGACATTGTCAATGGTTGCCTCGAGATAATGGCTGGTCTGCCACAAATCCTTGCTTAGCTTGCAGTTCTGCTGCCACCTTAAAAATCGGAACTGCGTCTCTTCTTCTGACATGGGCATCATCCAGATGTCCTTCATATCCTCCAGACAGTCTGACAGCGCTTTTACCTGTTCCGGTTCTGCAAGCAGTATCAGCTCTGCCTCTTTTTTCTTATTCGAAATCAACGTTCCCAAAAGCTCTCTTACGTCACCGCTCTGTATCCGGGCAGCGATCACGTCCGCCTCTGCCGCAAGAGACGCATCAGGCGCCTGGCTTTCCAAAAAGGTGTGGGTAAAGCTATCAAGCGGAGGCATCTTCTTTATGGTTTCAAACACTTTACAGGAATCGCCTGCCAGATAGAGCTTAAGATGGCATTGGTACATTTTTTCTTCCCCCTGTGCTCTGCAAGTAGTAATGTAGTCATTCTATACTATCATACTGTATTTTGGCGTTTCGATCAATATAAGAAACAAAAAAAGCCTTATTTTATGCCAGAAAAAATTACTGTTCACTCCGTGCCCGGCAGCAGTAAAATCCCCTTTGTTCACGAAGAGTAAAACACGATACAATACCCTCAGCGTCCAAGGGGACACACGGTCCCCCTTGAACGCTGAGGGTAGAATTGGTTTTAGCGCCTTTTGTTATCTGTCTGTTCTTATCCTAATTCAATTGATTTTCCATCCTGGTAAACTGCCGCCACATGCTTCAAAGCCTCAAGATCCTCCAATGGGTTTCCGTCAAGGGCTGCCAGATCCGCAGCCAGTCCCTTTGTAATAGATCCGGTCTTCCCGGATACGCCGCAAATCTCAGCTGCATTTACGGTAACGCCTGCCAGCACTGCCTTATTGGATGCGCCCAGCTCCGAGACATATCTGCATTCCTGGGCAAGCCCCTGGTGAAGTCCGTCCGTTCCAATGCCGAACTTCAGGCCTCCCTTAACAGCCCCCCGCAGGCAATTGCAGATAATCTCCTTTTCCGCCAGGCTTCCCTCCCTGTCCTTCGGTGAGAATTTAAAAAGCAGCGTATCATTCAGGGCATAGCTTGGTGTATATACTACCCAGCGGTCTGCCCTTTCTACTGTTTCAACCTGCTTTTCCGTAATATAATACACATGTTCCAGACAGTCGATTCCTGCTTCCACACAGTCGTCGAGCCCTTGTCCGCCGGAACAGTGGCAGGCTGTGGGAATGCCCACGCTCCGGGCCTCCTGCACAACTGCCCGAAGCTCCTCGGGGCTCATAAAATGATAGATAAAGGGCGTTGCGTTGATTACCTTCGTCATAAAAACCTTAAGGAAATCTACACCGTGAGCAATATTTTCCCTGGCCTGTCTGCGGAACTGCTCCGGCCCGTCAAAAGGCATACCTACATAGCCGTGGCCATGGGAAGCCCGCATCCCAATTCCGCTTACCACAAGCTTCGGGCCGGCAATCCTTCCTTCTCTCTGGGCCTGCCTGCAGGTCACATCAATATAAAAACGGTCTCCCAGGCAGCGGGCCGTGGTCACTCCCGATACCAGATCATCCTTCATTGTTTTTATAGCCCGGATCGTCTGCTCGCATTCGCAGTCGTTCATTTTTACCAGATGATTTTCCAGCCTGGCATCCAGCGCCAGATGGTTATGGCAGTCAATCATACCAGGAATCAGTGTCCTGTCTCCCAGATCTACTACCTCAGCCTCCATGTCTTTCGGAAGCAGTGATGCATTCTCATATATTTCCGCAATTTTTCCGTTCTCGATCTTAACTGCCGCATTTTCCATGCATTCCAGCTCTCTTCCGGCAATTATATTTTTTGCTTTTATAATCTGTGCTTTCATCCCTTGTCCTCCTGCATTGCTCTCTGCCTTTTACTTTGCTTTCCCTTTACTCCCTGCTTTTTTATCCGCCATCCTGCTGACAAAGCCCGTCAGCAGCGGAGTAAGAATCGCTGTGATAACTACGGCTGCCGCTGTCTGCGCCGTGGCCGATTCCACATAAGGCTCAAGACTGGGATCCGACATTGCAACTGCCGCCGGCGTTGCCACTGCATTTCCGCCGACAGTGCCGATGGCCATTCCCATGGGATCCGGTTTTCTCCGGATTGCACTGTAGATAATGTAGGTCAGAACGCCTGTGCAGAATACTGTAACCAGCCCCAGGATAACTCCCGACACGCCCGCTGCCGCAATTGTCATAAGACTTATATTGGCTCCGAACACAAAACCGTTTACCGGAAGAATCATATTCAGCCCCTTGGAAAGCAGCTCCCGGAAATCAGAATCCAGGTTGCCGAGAATCATACCTATAATCAGAGGAATAATTGCCGCCACAATATCAATCACCGGGATAGAAGCAAGGCCTGTTGTGCCCAGCGCAATCATCGTCAGAAAGGGTCCGTCATTCAGAGAGAGGACTGCAATGGCTCCCATATCCGTATCATCACCGAATTCCTTTGCAAGAGCCGTATAGATTGCTCCATTGGAGTTTATTACTGCCGAGATGACCGCAAAGGGTGTCAGCCCCAGAATGCCTGCCGGGCCAAAAGCCATATTCAGCAGATAACCGATTATAACGCCTATAACCAGCTTCAGAATGGTCAGAACCGCACCCTTATACAGGGGCTGCCCCACCTGCTTTACATTAATCGTCGCGCCGCTGCAGAAAATAAACAAGCCTACCAGGGTTGCCTGTCCGCTCTTAAAAAGCGCTGTTGTAAAACCTCCGATCTGAAGGCACTGGGGAATAAATGTATTCACCAGACAGCCGATCACCAACGGAATTACCATCATTCCACCAGGGAATTTCTTCATTGTTGCACAAATTTTCATATTTACCCTCCATTCCAGTTCTGCAATACTCACCAAGAGCATCTTATCTGAGAAGTATTTAATATTTAACAAGTTTCCATTTTTCTGCCGCAGCTGCACAGCATATGTTTTATAAAATAATTAAGTAGCAAAACATGTGCCATGTTACAAAAACCGGCAAAATTTTTTTCTGTTTTTTATATATTCCTACAAATACAGGTAAATAATCTTCTATGTGCGATTCTGTCCTCCTGGTATTCGTTCCGTTTTCCTCCAGGTTCATGTTGCGCCCGTTGCACGAACCACAAAAAAGTTGCAACAGCTCCTTTCGATACATGGCCTGATATCCGCTTCCCTACAGAGAATCCACCCGTTCCCTGCGCCCCTCGTCAAGTGTCCACGCTATCCTGCAGCTCTCCTCCAGCTCCTCGAGACCATGAAAGGCATCCATGAGGGATTGTCCGCCTATGACCGGCCCGTGCTGTTTCAGGATAAAGCCGTCGCTTTTGGAAACTGCTTCCTTAAAATATCCAAACAGCTCCTGACTGCCTGGTTCTGCATAGGGAACCAGCCCGATGGTTCCCACCTTCATCCGGAGATAGGGCGTATACGCCGGCACCATATCCGTCACACACTCCTGCTTTAGAAAAGAATACATCACCGCATAAAAGCTGTGTACATGGATCACCGCCTGAATCTGATCCGATTTTTCATAATACATTTTATGCAGGGGAAGCTCCTTGCTGGGTTTCAATCCTTCTACATGGGCGCCGTCCATCGCCACTTTGGAAAAGCTGTCTTTCGTCAGTCTTCCAAAGCAGGTTCCGCTGCCGGTGATATAAATATGCCCTTCATGGAGAAAGCTCAAATTAGCGGAGGATCCGGTAGCCCTCCCCCTCTCAAAAAGCGTCTTTGCAATCCATATGGCATCCTCTTTTTTCCGCTCCAATTCACTCATTGTATTTCTCTCCTTTCGTCATCTTAAGGGCCCTGGCAAAGAAATCCTCCTGCCCGAAATTCCCCGACTTCAATACAAGCCGAACCTGTCTGTTCTCCACAGGAATCATAATCGGCACGCCGGGCGCAACCGATTCTCCTATCTCAAACGCATCAAATCCCAGGGCCCTGGTCACTGCTCCCGAGGTTTCCCCTCCCGCAACTACAATCCTGCCATAACCCCGCTTTACAAGCTCCGCTGCCACGCTGCCGATTGTCTGCTCGATCAGCTCCGCAACCCGTTCTCTTCCCAGCTTCTGTATCTCCTTTACATTCTCCGCTTTATCGGAAGAATAGACCAGCACCTCCTTTTGGGGATGCGAAAGAATAAAATCCAGAATCTCTTCCCTGCCCTGCCTGCCGTCAAGCAGCGCTATAGGATCCAGCCGGCAGGAGAGACCGCCCCTGTCCTGATAATCCTTGATCTGGGCCAAGGTCGCAACCGAACAGCTCCCGGCAAATACCACCCCGGGCTCCCTGTTTTCTGCCTTCTTATCTCCCGAGCTTTTTGCTGCCCTGCCTGCTTTTTCCTGCATGGCCGGTGCAAGAAATTCCAAAAGCCCGGATCCGCCTGTCAAAAACCTCAAACTGCCAAACAGCCTTACAATATTCCGGGCGTCCGCATCGTCCGCATAATCCGGAATCACATAAAAACGGCTTTCCTTTTTTCCCTCTTCTCCAATCCACGCATCGCATTCCTTCTGCGTCATTTCCAGCCTGTCCCGATTGAGCTCTGTGGCCTTAAAACGGCTCTGTGCCTCTATCAAATTCTTAATACGGCTGTCCCACATAGGTGTCAGAGGGTGATCCTTCATAGGGCTCTCATCCAGAGGAAGACCTTTTACATAAAGCCTTCCTTCTCTGACAATACGTTCATTTACCGGAAGCGACGGGCAGAGAACCGTATACCGCTGCCCCAGATACTCCATAACCGCATCTGCCACCGGCCCGATGTTTCCCTCCCGGGTAGAATCAAAGGTAGAACAATATTTAAAATAGAACTTTGACGCCCCCCGTTCCTCTAGCCACCGGACTGCCTGCAGGCTGTCCTTCACTGCAGCCTCTGTCTCCTGTGTCCGTGATTTCAGGGCTATGACTACAGCGTCTATCTGCTCCAGCGCCGTAATCTTCTCCTGTACTTCATTCAGCAGCAGCGTCCGCATTCCGGCTTTCTGCAGAAAGCTTGCCGCATCGGATGCCCCTGTAAAATCATCCGCCACGCAGCCCAGCATCTGTCTTCTTGTCATTGCTTTGTCCTCCACAATCTCAACAGCTCACGTCTGCATTTCTCTATTTGATTTCATAAAACTTCATCTTTCTCCAAAGGGTAGAACGATCCATTCCCAGAAGCCCGGCAGCCGCCCCTTTTCTGCCTCCTGTTTTCTGCAGCGCCTCTAGGATGCTGTCACGCTCCGAAATCTCATCCTCTTCCGCTTCTGACTCTCTTTTCCCCGACAGGGCGTTTCCATAGAAGCCGCTGCGAGATGAAAAAACATCCGCCGGATAAAGCGCCGTTTCCATCAGCCGCTCGTCTATCTGCTTCTCCTCGCAGGTGACCGCCACTCTCTCCGCAATATTGCGCAGCTCCCGGACATTTCCCGTATAATTGTAATGAATCAGCAGTTCCCTCGCCTTGGCTGTACAGCCTGAAATATCTTTGCCGAAGCGGTTATTGTATTCCTTTAGGAATTCATAAAACAAAGGCAGGATATCCTCCTTGCGCTCCCGGAGAGGCGGTATATAAATCTCCAGAACGTCAATGCGATATAACAGATCCTGCCTGAACTCCTTATCCTGCACCATCTGCCTCAGATTCTTGTTTGTAGCTGCGATAATTCTCGCATCCACATCTATGACCTTATCGTCTCCAATCCGCCGCACCTGCCGCTCCTGCAGGACGCGCAGCAGTTTTCCCTGGAAATTAATGGGGATTTCCGATATTTCGTCCAGAAAAAGCGTCCCTCTGTGAGCCTGTTCAAAAAAGCCCACCTTGCCGCCCCGGCGGCTTCCCGTAAAAGCCCCGTCCACATAACCGAAAAGCTCGCTTTCCAGCAGATTCTCCGGAAGCGCCGCACAGTTTACCGCCACAAAGGGGCCGTTACGCCGTTCACTTGCATTGTGAATGCTTTGGGCTATCACCTCTTTTCCGGTTCCGGTCTCCCCCACAATCAGAATGTTAGAATCCACTCTGGCATATTTGCCGGCAATGGCAACTGTCTTTTCCATCAAGTCGCTTTTTCGTATGGCGGCGGAAAAGGTATAGTTTGCCACCAGCCCTTTTTCGGACAGCTTCTTTCGTATCTGGGACTCGATCTGCTGGATCTTTTTCACTGTCTGGCAGGTAATCACCACCCCGGCAGGCTTTTGTCCTACCATAACCGGCACATAATCAACGGAAAGGGTATTATTCCGGATATCCTGCAGTTCATTGTATCTTGGGTTCCCGGAGGCGATTACCTCCTGGTAGATTGGGGCCAGAAAAGGATATACCCTTTCAATCCGTTTTCCGTGGACAGAGTCGTTGTCTGTCAAAATCATCTGCAGAATCTTCTTATTGGCAAGCCGCACCTCTCCCTTATTATCCACGTAGACGATGCCTTCCTTGGAAGACTGGGTGATTGTTTCGTAGGTGCTTCGCTGCTCGCGCTCCTGGTATATGGTCTGTATCATCCGCACTGCCTCGTGCATAATCTGGATAACAGCCTCTTCACCAGTCTCAATGGTAACCGCATTCACCGCCTGGGCCGCTGCGGCTGATGTTACGGAATAGCCGCCGATAATTGTACGATATCCTTTTTCCACACATTCTCTGACCGCCTCTCCCACCTGGTTAAAGTCGGGTACCTCCTGAATCCTCACATCCATTCCCGACAAAAAGCTGAGCACACCCTCGTCGTGATTGTAGCTGGAAGATACAATCACTGCTGTTTTTTCCGGGCCGAACCGCTCCTTTGCCAGAATCAGTGCCCTCATAACATCGTATCCGGTAATCGGAATCTCCAATACCGGCACAAAGGGCTCTCTTTTCAATAGAAGCGTCGCTGTATGTCCCCTGCCGATGATCAAATCATAAGTCTCATTCCAAAGCATTTTTTCTATTTCCTCAGCCTGAATCACCCGGATATCCATATGAATATCCCGGCGTTCAAAATGCTTTGAATAGATTCTCTTTGCCGTCTCCTCAAGCTTTGGATACGGAACAACCAGTAAGACCTTCAACATAAGCTTCTTCCTCTTCTCTTTTAAAGTTCCAGGCCCTGTCTATAATATTCATAAGCCGCCAGCCCGGAAAGATCCACGTCCTCCAGTGTGACTGCTTCCCCCTTCTTCACATCCCTAAGCAGCTCTGCTCCATTCAGGAGATAGAACGGGGCCGCCTTATCCGCATATTCCCTCTTAAGAAGCTCCGGCACCAGACCGTCAATGGAATGATGGTGCCCCGAGACAGTAAGTACGGTTCCTTTGGAAATATCCCTCTGGGCCACTCCTGCCAGAATGCTCACCTGACGGCATTCGGGATGTGTTCCGATTCCCATAAAATCACCCAGCAGAATGGAAACCGGCGTCTCCAATCCCATATAATGATAAGGATAATAAATGCAGGCGTATTTTCCGCTGCGGCTCATAACATGCCCTTTACTCTTTAATATATCCCACATTTTTTCATTTTCACATTTAATAATAATGAATTCTCCGCCGCAGAAGCTTGCTTCACCCTTCTCCCGCAGATTGTAGAATACATCTACAACTCCGGTTTCCTTTAAGATACCGCCGTCCTCTTCCGGAATAAAAATATCGGCAAGCTCGCTGGTCTTTGCAACCGGATAGCTTAAGAAGGGAGAAGCCGGAACAAGGCCTGTTACATTGGATACCAGGTTCATTTCACAAAGATCTGCGGAAATAACCTCCGCATAATCTTCAAGGAGCCTGGCTCTCCTTTCCAGAGTTTCCCGGCCCTCATACTGCCAGCACTCCAGCATTTTGGGCATTTCCTTTTCCTCTTTGCTTCCGTCCGTATAAGTCAGTCTGCCGGTTTCCCTGTCCCAGACAAAGTCATACTCACTGGATTTGCCTGCGGCAACGATTTCCAATCCCAAGATCTTTCCCCAGGAATACAGATCCAGAAGATTTCTGGGCTGATCCCCGTTTACGAGTGCATAGACGGCTCCGTTTTCCGCCGCCGTCCGGTTCAGAAACGCACCGCATACGCTGTCGGTTTCTTTGGAAACCATATATACATTGATCCCCCTCTTTAGAGCCATCAGCGCAGCGTCAGAGCTTACCGCCGTATTCCCGGTGCATTCAACCAGGGCTGTAATTCCGCATTCCATAACGAGACGGTAATCACTGACGATCAGAATTGCCCTGTCGTCCGTTTTTGCAATCGCTTCCCGGTTCTCGCAATAGACAATTTTCTCTTCATTATATCCGATTTCCTTCAGCACTGCCAGACACTCTTCGGGATGCCGGGAACAGATAACCCTAAGCTCCATTCGTTCCACCTTCGGAATCTGCGCCAATAATGTATAACCGTATCCCCGGGTGGCTCCAATGATTCCAACCTTTGATTTTTTTCCGGATTTGTCATTCATCAAATTTGTATAATCCATACAACAATCCTCCTTTTTCTTTTCTGCTACACATATGTAGCAAAAACCATGCCAACTTTTCCATGCCTCCCGTGTCTTTTGTAAAAAATCCTTTTTCTTGTCGCACCGGCAGTTTCCTGCCCTGCAAATGATAAAGACAGCTCCTCCATATGTTGCATCCGCTTTTTGCAACATATATGTTTCACAACACTTGCTGCATCATTTCCCCTGCCTAGTAGTCCGTATCGGAAATATGCACAAGGATTTCCGGTACGGACTACTAGTGCGTTACCCCGTCAAACACTTGGCCGGAAGCCAGGATAATACTCCGGCTTCCGGCCAAGTATTCGGTTTCTTTTCCCCTATACCATTTACAGGCAAAAATCCCGCTTATTCAAGCTCGGAAGAAATATTCCTCATCAGCTCCCAGGCCGCATCCCTTTCCCCCTTCTGCTCCGGCGTCAGTTCTTCATACGGCTGCAGCATGGGATGCTGTCTTGCTATATCGTCCCGGACAGGGCCGTAGCTCCAATTGTAAAAGGTATAAAAACGCCGCCCCCTCATATGATCCAGCTTGCGGTACATTTCTCTTGCAGCCTCATCTTCCCTTGTCTTGCAGTACCTGTCGTAAGCCTTTCTTACCACAGATGCCGTAAGCTCGGTAATGCTTTCGTCATTCAGAAGAATCCTTGTCTTTGTCAGAAGGTGATCTGCCGCTACAATCTTGGACTGCCGATGCAGATCATCCAGCTCCTCCCAAGTGCGTGTGGGATAGGAAACCGACTTGCGGAAAATCTCATTGATCATAATAGCCGCTTTATTCAGCTCTGTGCGTATAATCTGCTGCGATGTATAAATATCCTCATTTGTCCCAAAGCAGGAGATTCCCGGCACTCTCCAGCTGCTGCGCAGGTCAATGCGCCCAAAAACTCGGTAAAACTTATTCAAGGTCCAAAAAATCCCCCATCCCGTCTGTTCGTCATCCTCACAGATAATAATACGGTCCGCCTGCTCCAGAACAGAATGGTTCTCCTCCCAGCCCTCCTCATGGAAAATGAGGCAGTCCCCCGTCCCCGGCTCGCGATTTAGGGAAAACACCTCCCCCAGCCGGTAATGAACGGCAAGAAATTCCCTTGCATCCCCAAAAATATGATACGTCACATGCTGATCCACAGAAATAATATTCGTCAAAATAGCCCGTTCCAAAATGCTGCTCCCATAGCTTCCAAACCCAATCAGCACAATCGTATTTTCATGGCTGCACAAAGGCTTGGAACGCCAATACTGCCTTGCACAGCATTCATAGCTGTGAAAAAAATGAATATTCCCAGAAAGCTTATCCTGCCCGTTGGTCGTCCTGGCATACACCTCCACCGGTAATTCATGGAGATTGCCCGCTCTCCTGTTAACGCCGATATCATTCTCCCTCATCAGAAAAACCTTACAGGCCGTACCGACATTTTTCTTTTTCTCCACAATCTTAGCCGGCGGCGCACTTAGGCAGACACAGGGATAATCCGGCATTTCACTCTGACCGTTTCTTTTCTCTCCATAGATAATCAGCGCATTCGGATCTTCTTTAGAGATATTGGCCGCAAGCGCCCTGGACTCCACCCCGCAATCTGCAAAATAATACCAGTTCTTATGCCGCTGCAGGCCAAGCATAAGAAAAGGCAGCCCTTCACTGGCAGCAAAGGAAACCACAGCCCCCAGCATTGTCACCATAATTCCAGCCGACAAAAGCAAAAAAATCATTCCCACTATATGCCCCAGGGGCGTTACCGGCACCAGATCGCCATATCCCACCGTAGTCAGAGTCACCAGCGAATACCAGAAAGCATCCCCAAAAGTCCGGATCACCGCATCACTATCCCCAGCCTCCGAACAATAAAGAACCACAAGCAGACAGACATAAACCAAAACCACCCCTGCCACAAAACACAGATAAATCTTCCTTCTCGCCCTCATACGCCATCCACCTTCCATCCCATTTACACACTTCCCCTCCATTATAATTTCTTTCGCCAAATTTTCCAAGCAGGAAAACGCCAAATCACCGTTACCGGGCACGCAGTGAACAGTAACACCAAAATTTTCGCAAAAAAGGAGAGAATATTGAAAAGACTGGAACCTTATGGTAATATATCCCTAGTTAATAATACAGATAAAAAGCGAATTCCGCTTAACTCACGGAGACAAAAATGAAGCGTATCTATTCCCTCTTTATAGGAACAGCGAGCATTCTCTTACTGATATCCTACGCCTATATATCCGAATTCGTAATCCAGCATCCGTCAGAAACAGAAACCATGACAGACGCCTCCGCCAATTCTTTGGAAGACGCCTTCTGCCTGGTCTGCCAGGGAAAGCAGATCCATCCATGGGAGCAGGACGGAACCGCCTACTTCTTTCTGCCTTCTTATTTTAATTGGGAAAATGCATCCTGGGAGGCTTCCAGGGGAACACTTGAGATAGACGGGAAAACCGTCGATTTCTTTGCCCCCGTCTCTTTTGAACTGGATAAAGAATATGACTACTGCTTTTCCTCCATACACACCAAATCCGAGGGAAAGCTTCGCTTTTTAAAGTCTGCCAACATCGGCAGCGTCTTTGTCGAAACCAAAAGCGGCACAATGGATCGGGTAGAGCGGGATAAAGAATTCAAAGAACCCGGCAATATCTTAATTACGGATCCCCAGGGCGCTCCCTTGTACGAGGGGGATCTGACTCACATCAAAAGCCGGGGAAACGCTACCTGGAAAAGCAAAAAGAAATCCTACGGCATCATGCTCTCCAAGCCTGCAGATCTCTTTTCCATGGGGGAAAGCAAGAGCTGGATTCTGATGAGCAATGTCTTTGACGCTAATAAGCTTCAGAATAAAATCTCCCTGGAAATGGCGGAAGCCTTCGGATTGAACTATACTTCCGAAAGCACCTGGGTGGATCTCTATCTAAACGGCGAGTACTGGGGCAACTATCTGCTCTGTGAAAAGATCGAGGTAGATGAAAACCGAGTAGACATCGAAGATCTGGAGGAGGAAACCGCCCTTTTAAACGGCAGCCTAAAAAATATCCAGACCTTCAACACCAGAATCCAGCGAGGCAGTCTTGCAGATCAGAACCCGGATAATATTACGGGAGGCTATATTCTGGAGGTGGATCACCATTACAGCGGTCCCAGCGGCTTTGTTACCACAAACCTCACTCCTTTTACCCTCCGCGCTCCCCAGTACGCCACTCAGGAGCAGGTAGATTATGCAGCGGATTACATACAAAGACTTGAGGATCTGATTCTTTCCAATGACAATGAACTCTTTGATTATATTGATTTGGACTCTTTTGTTGCCCGGTATCTTCTGGAAGAACTTGTGTGGAACTATGATTTTGGATACAACAGTATGTATTTTTACAAGTATAAGGATGATCCCCGTCTATACGCCGGGCCTGCCTGGGATTATGACTGCGCTCTTGGACGCTACACCTTTATGTCCACGAACATTCTTGTTGTTTTTAATCTCAACAATTACAAAGGTACGGGAAATCCCGTCTGGTATCCACAGTTATACGAAAATGATTTTTTCTATGAAAACATCGTGGACACCTATGAAAAGACAGTCCGTCCCCATGTAAAAAAACTCATTGCGCCGGGAGGGATCATTGATCAGTATGCCGACAGGATCCGCAGCTCAATTGCCATGGACTCCATCCGCTGGGACTATGTTGAAACCTGGACCGGACACTACGAAGCTTATGAAAACAATGTCCGTTATCTGAAATATTTCCTTGCCCGCCGCCTCTGCTTTCTGGACGCAGAGTGGCTGGAGGAAGACAACCACTATGCCCCCGAAAAAGGAAACGGCCAGTGGCGCACGGTAACCTTCACCAGCGACAACGGTTCCAAAACCTTTGTGGTTCCCGACGGCTCTCTGATCCCGGAGCCGCCGGACTATCTCTTAAATGAGGGAGAATGGTGGCATAACGAACGGAATTGGGAGGATTTCGGCCTGGAAATTCCCATCTATGAAGATTTCCTCTTTCTCGCATCTGGGTAATGAGATTCACAGAAAAAGGAGCTGTTGCAAAATAAGACAGCTCCTTTTCTTGGAATTCTTCAGCTCTTCAATTTTTCAAAAACATCTAAGGCTTCCCTTATGACATCGTCCATATCATAATACTTATACTGCGCCAGTCTTCCAAGGAAGATCACATTCTCCTCCTTCCGGGCCAGCTCCCGGTATCTCTCAGCCAGCGCCTTCCACTCCTGTGTGGGATAGGGGTAATAGGGCTCCCCTCCGAAGCAGGGAAATTCTTTTAATATGGTAGTTTTT
Source organism: Candidatus Merdisoma sp. JLR.KK011 (assembly GCF_036941125.1). Classification (NCBI taxonomy): domain Bacteria; kingdom Bacillati; phylum Bacillota; class Clostridia; order Lachnospirales; family Lachnospiraceae; genus Candidatus Merdisoma; species Candidatus Merdisoma sp. JLR.KK011. The sequence goes on from NZ_JAYWSZ010000004.1 coordinate 209,531, forward strand.
GGATGCTTCTGGCCTGTCATCTTCTTGAATTCCGTGATCCTTGTATAATCATAATCGAGGGGATAACGGGTGGAGGTAACCGGCTGATAGGATTCGCAGTCATGGGTTTCAAACTGGAAGCGGATGCTCCGGTACAGCAGCTCTCCGTAGCAGTTGTCAAAGTAATAATCAATAGGCCCTGTATAAATCAGCTTGTCATAAGCGATATCGCCGATCACTTCCTTATAATCCGTATTTAACATGATTTTTATATTGGGGTGATCCAGCATCTTCTGGCACATGGCCGTATAGCCGTATTTCGGATTGCCCTGATACTGATCGGTAAAATACCGGGTATCCCGGTTCTTCCGGAAGGGTATCCTTGAAATCACCGTCCGGTCCAGCTCTGCCGGGGACACCCCCCACTGCTTTATGGTAAAATATTTGAAAAATTTCTCATAGATATCCCGGCCGCCCTGGCTTAAAACCACATCCTCGCTGGTTTTGATCTCATCAATGGGAATCCGCCTGGAGGCGATAAAGTCTTCCATCTCATCCTCCGACAGATTCATATTGTACAGACGGTTAATGGTCTCCAGGGAGATAGGCAGAGGAACGAAATTGCCGTCTACATAGGAGAGCACCCGGTGCTGGTAATCGTTCCATTCTGTAAATCCGCAGATATAGTCAAATACCTCTTTGTCATTGGTGTGAAAGGTATGGGGGCCGTAGTTATGAATCAGAATTCCCTCTTTATCATAGCTGTCATACACATTGCCGCCGATATGGGAACGCTTTTCTATGATAAGAACCTTTTCATTCATCTGACTGGCGATTCTCTCTGCCATGGTTATCCCAGCAAGTCCCGCTCCTACTATCACATATGGAAATCTCATTTGTCTCACTCACTTTCTTGCAATCTTCGGATTTTTTTCAGTATGAATATATCATATTTTCCAGGAAAATCAAAGAACTATTTCCAGACTTTACATTTTAATTGGGAAATGCTAAGATAAAGACATTATACGCTAAGGAGGTTCGCATTTTTATGAAAAAGCTTTTGCTTCCCATATATCTCTGGCTTCACCGCACTCTCTTAAAAATCTGCTGGAATGTATTCTCACTCTTTCCCCTCAATCCCCAAAAAGCAGTATTCAGCAATTTTAACGGCGGTGTCTTTGGAGATAATCCAAAATACATTGTTGAAGAATTCTTAAGACGCAGGCTGGACTGGAAGCTCTACTGGACATCGGCTTCCGACTACAAGCTGCCAAAGGGCGTACTGCCTGTCCGTCCCAATACCGTCGCCTTTGTCTGGCATATGTCCACTGCCTCCACCTGGGTGGATAATACACGCAAGCTGTATTATGTAAAAAAGCGCCCCGGCCAGTTTTATATCCATACCCGTCATGGGGGGCCGGGCCCAAAAAAGATCGAAGGGGACTGTGAGGAGCTGCTGAGTAAAGAATATGTAGCTTATGCGAAGATTGACTCGAAGAATATCGATCTGATGCTGTCCACCTGCAAATGGCAGACCCAGCTTCTGAAGCGCGCATTCTGGTATGACGGCCCTGTTTTTGAAAAAGGCCAGCCAAAATATGACGTTTACTTCCGGGATCAGAATATCTACCGGAAAAAAGTACAGGCTCATTTCCACCTTCCCGAAGACACAAGATTTGTAACCTATGCCCCCACTTTCCGGGAAAGCCGCAATACGGATATGTATAATCTGAATTATGAACAGCTTCTGGATACCATGGCCAAACGCTTCGGCGGAAGCTGGGCTGTCCTTGTGTGCCTGCATCCCAATGTAGACCGCAGTAAATACGTCGTTCATTACACAGACCGCATCTTAAATCCGGCAGGTTACGGGGATATGCAGGAGCTCTTAGCCGCTTCCGACGCCATCATCAGCGATTACTCCGGCTGTACCACGGAATTTGCAATGCTTGGCCGTCCAGGCTTTCTCTATATTGAGGATTACGAAAGCGCCAAAAAGGAACGAGGGTATTACTACGACTTAACAGAACTGCCCTTCCCTCTGACCTTCTCCAACGAAGAACTTATGCATGCCATCGAAACCTTTGATGAAGCAGCGTATGAGTCCAAATGCGAAAAATTCCGCAGCTGGATGCAGTTTTATGAAGGCGGAATCGCCTCGGCAGCCGTTGTGGATCTTATTTTAGAACATGCCAAGGAGTGTTCCAATCACGGAAAACACAAATAAGTGGAGACACAGCACCGGCATGGTATGCCTGCCAAGCCAGGCGCATCCTGCGGCCAGATACCGGGTATGCTTTTCCAGGAACAGAGACAGCTCCATACAGAGCAGGGAACCCAGTCCTCCCGCAAGCAGATACAGGATCATGGAGCTTCCATACTCCGCCACCGACATATTCACAGAACCGTTTACCAATGATAATCCCACAAAAGCCGCGGCCAGGAACAGCAGGGCCGGCGGCTTTTTGTACAACTTCTCCACACACCCATATGCGGCCAGAGCCTTTCCAAAGCTTAAAAAGGAAACCGCATACAGGGCGCAGTCAAGGCTCCAGGGCAGCAGAACCGGACAGAAATAATGCACCAGAACTGCCAGAAGCAGAACGCCGCTGTTCAGAGCCATAAGGCGGCGAAGATCTCCCCTGGCCGCCTGCATCAGAAGCCGGAATATCACAAGGCTTACAAAGAGACCTGTCAGAAACCAGGTGGGCGCATTGAGAATCTGCATAAAGTACACATTATGGGCCGCATTCATATCATATAGGCAGTTCCTTGAGTATACGATCCCGAGCAGCGGAAAAAAAGCTTCTGAGGAAATACTTCCTGTAAGAAGCCTGTCCTTGGCAAAAAAGAACAGGAAGAGGAAGAGGTTATAGGAAAAATAAGGAACCAGAAGGCGGCGGGCCTTTTTTTTCACAAAGCTCCAGAAGCCTTCCTCTTTCCTCCAGGTAAAGGTCATGCCTGCCAGCACAAAAAAGACCGGCATGTAGAACATCCCGCCAAGAAATGTCACCCACCCCAGGCTGATGCCGCTGTGGACAATCAGCACAACCAATATTCCGAAAGCCTTCGCTATATCCATCCAGAGAATTCTCTGCTTTTCCATTCTGCGCCTCCTCACCAGATTTTCAAATGACAGCCTGCCCCTCTTTCTCAAGCTCTAAGCAGACTTCTGTGCATTGCTCTTCCAACTTAAGCATCTCTCAACCATCTTCTCAAGCCATGTCCCCACAGGTTCCAGATAACGTCTGCTCAATGCCGACAGGGCCAGCACCAGTACAGTTGTCAGCGCAAAATCAATTCCTACTGTCAATCCATATCCCATACTCTCCTGAAATTCCAGGAAGAACCAGCAGGAAAAGGTTGCTATCACCGGAAAATGCAGAAGATAGAGCGAATAGGAAATCTTCCCAAGGTATAAAAAAGGCTTTCGGGAAAAAAACCACTGCAGCCCGCCGCAGCCCAGCGCCCCGGCAGTCAGCAGGAATGCCCCGGCCATATGGTAAATCACCGTATAGGCACCAGGCAGAAATCCATAGATCGTCCCTGGCTGTTCCGTTCCGATGGACGGATAGGAGGTCAAGTAAAATCCCAGCAAAAATGCAAGCACCGGAAGCAGCCGGGACCTTCGGTACAGGCTTACCAGCCGTTCCTGGGTGCTGAAAAAATCACAGAGCACAAAGCCAAGAAAGATTCCTGTAAAATAAATATCCGTTGTGAAGGCCACAAGAATCATAACGCCGTAAGCAATATACCGTAAGGGATTCTCTCCAACCAGGTAAGCGGCCAGATACACCACCAGGGCTCCAAGAAACAGGTAAGGAATCGTCCAGAGCACCCCGTTATAGTCATTGCTTCCCCACACAAAGCATCCCAGAAGGCTTTCACTGAGCATGCTCAGAAACTTGGGCTCAAACTGGTTAAAGCCCTGGAACCAGGGAATGGATTTTGTATAGGCCGCCGTCTCTGCGTTCCGGTACAGCCCCAGATACATCAAAATAAAAATCAGCAGATTCACCGCCAGAATCACTGGCATCAGCCGGAAATACCGTTTCAGCGCCCCGGCCTTCAGCCTGGCTCTGTCCCTTGTACGAAAATAAGACAGGCACAGCACAAAGCCGCTGAACACCAGGAAGAGGCAGACCGCCCCGTTACCGTTGTAGAAGAAGTTCAAGGGGGTTTTGCCTATCAGAATCTCAACGCCTGTCCTGGTATTCACATGCTCCGGAAGCAGGGTGTAGGCGGCATAGTAAAAGGCGAATACAAAATGACAGAGATACACCATCAGCGCGCCCATGCCCTTTAGTCCGTCAATGTAATCCAGCTTTTTCATTCCTCTGCCTCCTGCTTTCCATGTATCTTTTTTTTAACCCTTTTGCCCGCCAGCTGTCTGTAAATGAACTTATTCTGCCCCTTATTCTTCTAATCTTTCACATAAAAGTTTTGTATACCATATCCTTCCTTCCGTGGACAAATGGATCAAGTCCTGGAAACAGGCCGCATCTCCAAAATCAAAGGCAAGCTCTTCTGCCAGAATCATTTTGACCTTTGTTCCGGCTTCCCCATTCTCTCTGCTTCCTTCGCCCGTTCTCTTTCTCTCATCTGCCCCTTTTAAAGAGGTATCTCCCTGTGCTTCTGCCAGCCTGCGGATCTTCTCCGTACACGCCTCATAGAGTTCCATATAATCTGCATCCCGGTACATCCGCTCATACTTCGGCGTCTCGATAAAGCATACCTGGATTCCATGCTCTTTTGCCAGCTCCAGGATCCTCTCATACCCCTTGACCTGGGTCTCCTTAAGGCCGTCTCTTCCCCCTAGCATCCCCAGGGAATCCAGATGCTCCTTCGTCTGCCCTCCGGGCGTCAGAATATTGCCCCCATTGCGGAACTGGGCGGATACCAGGCGGTTATGGATGGGATACGTTAAGATCTGCTCGTTATTGGCCGTCACAAACAACTCGTAAAAATCGAGGAATTTTGTATCATTGCAGGCATTCATCAGCTTCCAGGCATCCAGTTTAAAGCCCAGATCTGTATCCAGAAGGATCTTGGTATCACTGATCCAGGGCGCAGCCGCAGCTGTATAGGGATAGAGATCCACATAGAGGGTTCCGATCTCCAGCCCTTCTTCCAGCATATATTCCAGCTCCATAGCCATAAAAGCCGGCTGGTTGCCGTTGTAGGAAAGGATATAGACATTCCCTTCCAGTTCCTCCTCCAATACGTCAATGGATAACCCCTGCCGGAACATGGATGAGCCGATGAACAGGTGGTCAATGGATTTCTTCCTGATAACCGCCTGCATTCCGTAGGAAGACACGGGCAGAAGCCGGGCATATTCATTTTTGATTCCTGTGAGCAGTAGTACCGCAAGCAATACGCCTGCCAGAATTTTTCCTGTCTGTTTCATATCTTATGATTCCGGTTCCGCAATGTCCTTTCCGTATATTTGTTTTTCCTTGTAAGTTAAGCCCCCAGCGAAAAACTGATACGCCCTGCCAGGTAATTCGGTACAGCCAGCTTTTTTCCGTCTCTGGCTCCATAGGTATCCTTCAGATTATAAATATAATCCAGTTTTCCGGCTTCCAGCAGCTCATTTGCTGTTCTCGCCGCATTCTTTCCTGCCTTGACCTCCAGTCCATATGACCTGTCACTCATGTACATTATACTAGAAAGCCAACACCATCTCAACAAGATTTACCTGCCTGCTTCCTGGATTAAAAAAGTAATTCATTTTAGGGCATAAATTTTTATGAGAATAAGAAGGACTTCCAAAGAAGTCCCTTCTGTCAGCTCCTTCTCATGATTGTTCTAAATAGTTCTCTAATCGTCACTCTCAATAGCTCTAAATAATTCCCCTGCCCATCCGCTTTCTCTAATGCCTTATAATAAGATTCTTTTTCTGTAAGCTTAAAATAGATTGGCGGCAGCCCTTTTTTCCTTAGCATCCAATTCAAAAAAGCTCTGGAGCTTCTGCCGTTTCCGTCTCTGAAAGGATGGATTTGTGTAATGCGATGATGAATCTTCAGCGCCTGCAGCACAAACTCACTGATGGTCAGTTTATTGGCATCCCGCATCAAGTCCTCAACCGGCACCTGCAGCTTCACCAGTTCCATCGCAGCCTCGCGCCAGTCAACCGTCTCAAATTTCGCCCCCAGCACAAGATTGTTATTCATCCTCGTCTTTCCCGCCTCTTCAGGGAAGGGTGCATATTGAAACAGTTTCTTATTCAAATCAAGCAGCTTATAAATCGTCAGCTTATCCTCTGTCTCCAGCACATAATCATACAATGCCGCATGCCCGACTACCTGAATAATATCCTCATATTTTTCCTGGCAGTATGCGCTCTCCTGGCCGTTCATCCTCAAATCCGTAACAATCTCAGCAACCTCTTCTTCATCAAGGTTAAGCCCCTCCATCCTGTTTTCGTTATAGATAAATTCATTCTTAAACTTATACCACATGATATCAGGCTTTATTGTAAAATAAAATTCATATGAATCCACCGCTTGTCTTAGCAAGTCTATATTTTCAACGTCCATACCTAAGGCAGCTTTTTTCTTATCTGGCTTATATTCTGAAATCCTCTTGTTCAAATCTGCATATTCACCATCCAGGATATGGAAAGTATATGCAAGCCTAAGCACACAGGATCGGAAACTCACGCCAAATCGCTCCGCAATCTGCAGGGCGCCGTCCAGTGAAACTTTCCCACTATCTGCATACTCGCCGGCCACAGCCAAAAACAGTCTTTTAGGCATAAGCAGTTCGGCCGCAAATTGTTCTGCAAAGCGCTCTATTCCATTTTGGGTACTCCTTATAGGGCACGCTTCGTTCCTGCGGTCTTTTAGATGATGGCACAATTCATGTGCTGCAGTAAATCTCTGCCTTGTAATTTTCCTCTTATAGTTGATGCCTACCAACGGAATGTCATTGCCATCCTCCGGCACAAGGTAAATGCCTTCCAAATCCTCAAAACCCATAAACTGGTACACAATCCCATATTCGCGCATCAGCTTAAACGGGTCTATTGGAATCGAAGGCATTTCCCCACCCAGCCTGTCCTCAAGGACTTTTTCGGCCAACATCTGCGGAGTCATCCTCTGGCTATAAAGCTTCTCCAACACGTCAGCCATTCATCGTCTCCTTATATCTGCGTTTAAAGTCGATAAGGCTCATAATTTCCCGCCTGTCTATATCTGACAGCTCTGAAAAAGCACGTGCGAACATTTCCACTTGTGCATCCTCAGAAGCCTTCCCATACATCAATTCATCTGCACTTACCCCGTACAGTTCAGAAAATCTGGCAAGTTCCTCAGCCGTAACTTTCCTCTGCCCGGATTCTATCGCACTGATTGTCGGCCTGGAAAGCTGCATTTGACGGGCAACAAATTCCTGTGACAATTTTAGGTTCTTCCTTGCTTCCTTCAATCTTTCATGCATAGTTTCTACCTCCACTTCATAAATCAGTATACCCAGAAATGGCAAAATAGTCAACAATAAATGTCAGATTTTCTGACTTTTATTGTTGACGAAAATAACGGAAAAAGCACCACTGTGTCCGTCTCCGGATCCAGTTCCCAGTTTCAAAAGCTGCTTTTGTTCTTTCTATTCTTTTCTCACGATAAAAATGCCGGATTAAAACTGCGCATACAAAAACCCCGAAGCCCCGAACACGCCGAACAAGGCAGTGCTGGCTCCCATAACAGCCATCCACCCCCAGGAAAGAGAAAACTCCTGATCCTTCCCCTTCCCGTAAACCTGCCCCCGCTCATAGAGAAACAGAAGCAGCAAAAACAGGCACACCGTCAGAAAATAGGCCGCACAGGTATTATCCCCCGTAAAGGGCAGAATCGAATTCTGAATATCCGTCATAGAAAGAGAAAATCCCAGAACCGCCCTTCGAAGATAGGAAACCGCCGCCGGAAGGCTTTCTGCCCGGAAGAACACCCACCCAAGGGTAACGCCGCAGAAGGTCACAAGTGTCTGCCACAGCTTATGCACAGGCCGGATAGCCTCCGCCTTTTTCTTCCGGCTAAGGAGATTCCACACTCCATGCAGCCCTCCCCAAGCCACAAAAGTCCAGTTATCCCCATGCCAGAGTCCGCTGGCCAGAAAGGTCAGCAGCAGATTCCGCCCCCGTTTCACCCTGGAAACACGGCTTCCTCCAAGGGGAATGTACACATAATCCCGAAGCCAGCTCGAGAGGGAGATATGCCAGCGGCTCCAGAAGTCCCGGATATTCCGGGAAAAATAGGGGCAGCGGAAGTTCTGCCTGCAGCGAATCCCCAGAAGCTCCCCCATGCCAATGGCAATATCCGAATATCCGGAAAAGTCACAGTAAAGCTGAAAGGAGTAAAAAAATGCCGCCATCACAGCCGCCAGCCCAGGATATTCCAAAGGAGAAGCAAACACCGCATCCACATATCCGCCCAGCCGGTTGGCAATCACCATTTTTTTAAAAAGCCCCAGAACAATTCTCTGAATCCCCTGTGCAAAAAGACCGCTGTCATAATAAAGGCCCTTGTGGAGCTGCTCTAAAAAGCTCTCCGACCGCTCAATAGGCCCCGAAAGGATGTGAGGAAAAAACAACACATACGTCAGATAATATCCCATATGAGGCTCCGGACCCCTTTTCCCCAGATAGATATCCGCCAGATAGCTTATGATCTTAAACGTATAGTAAGAGATCCCCAGGGGAAGCATAAGCTTCAGCACAAGGGGAGCCGCCGAAAGCCCTGCCATCCCCAGAACCGAAGCCACAGAAGCGCTGAAAAAATTAAAATATTTAAAGAGAAAAAGAACGCCAAGAAGAGGCAGGATGCCAAAGAGCAGCCAGCCTCTTTTATCTTTTTCTGTGTGTACCTTTTCGATTCTCCCTCCCGCGAACCAGGACCACCAGGCCGAAGCCCCTGTAAGAAGCAGCATCCAGCCGGAAGCGCTTGCATAAAACCCCAGGCTTGCCGCAAGGAGAATCCACCATCTTATCCGGGACGGCGCAAGGTAGTAAACCGCCAGCACCGCCCCCAGAAATAAGAGGGTCAGCATAATATCAGATGCCATATAAGTTCCTCTTTACCGGCGCACCCATTTTCCGAATAAGGTCTTCTTATATTTCAGAAGCTCCTTTTTGGCCTCCTCATTGCTGCCGGCCTTCTGCAGATATTCCACGCCCTTCTTGATATCCTCCGGCACGCCCAGACCCTGTCCGTAGATTGCGCCCAGCATATAGAAGGCTTCCGAATTGTTCCAGTCCACCTTCTCAAGAAGCTCTCTTGCTTTTCCATAATCCTGCTGGGTTCCCCACCCGCGGAAATACAGTTTTCCAAGATAGCAGGCGCCCCAGTTGTTGTCTTGATCATGGGCATATTTCAGAAGCTGGAAAGCTTTGGCATAGTCCTTCTCCACTCCGTTACCGTCATAATACAAAGCGCCCAGGCGGTTTGCACAGCCGATTCGTTTGCCGCTGTCCTGCTTCTGTGCCAGGCCCTTTTCGTAGCACTGGGCCGCATAAGCGGGATCCTGTGCTGTCCCTTTGCCCTGCTCGTACATCAGACCGATCCGGAACCAGCATTCCAGCTGGCCGCCCTCTGCCCCAAGCTTATACCAGTGAAGGGCCTCCTCGAACTGCTCCGCATCGTACAGCTCATCCGCATAAAACCACTGATGGATGGGGAATCCTCTCTCAGCTCCGGTCTTGAAAAGATCCTTTGCCAGCTCCGGACGGGGCGCAATCAGATCCTCATCGCCCTCTGAATAATATTTGTTCAGATTATTTGCCGCAAAATACATGCCGCCCCGGAATGCCTTCTGAAACAGATCCTCACATTTTGATATATTTTCCCGTAAATAGGATTTAAATTCCCCGTCTGTGGAAAAAGATTCCCGTCCCTTTCCCTGAATGCGAAGGAAATCCCACCAAAAGTAAGCGTTTGCCGCCGTATACTGGCTGAAAGCGTCTCCCAGCTCCGCCTTCTCAAGAACGCTGTTGAAAGCCTCCTCAAGATTTGCAAAGCCCATCTTTTTCTCAAGAGACGGCGTCAATTCTCCTGTACGCATAGCCACCATAACACCGATTCCGCTTCCCTGCTCTACGGCTTTGTGGATCAAGGCAACTGCCTTATCGTCATCCTCCGGAAAATTGTGTCCGCTCCACACATACTGGGTTCCGCAATAGCACCGTGCCAGTATACAGGAAGCGTCCCCGTCTCCTGCTGCGGATGCCTTCTCAAGCAGGGCAAAGCCCTCCGCTCCCTTTCCTGCGCGCAGATCGTAATAAATGTACCGAAGTGCCTGCTCAACCTCATCACTGTAGCATTTTCCCATCTTCCTATTCCTCCTGTTCCAGTTCCGCAATATCTCTCATCACGTCTTTGCCAAGGGGCTGATGGCTTATTCTGCGGCAGCTCCTATGCCCTTGAGGGATATCACTGTTTTTATTAAAATTATTTTTTATGGGCCATATCTCGTTCCGCCTGTCTGGTGCAGTCCTTCCATTCCTTCCAGTCCGGCGCAAAATTTCCGCTTGCGAACTCCAGAAGCCAGGCCGCCGCTTGTCTGTGGGTGCATTGATTTTTAAAGAACCGAAGCTTCGCTCCATCCGGCCTTGTAACCGTTACGGTACAGCGGCCGTCCATTTTGCTGCCGCCGTCTATCCGCATCAGAAGATAGCCGCCGGTAAGCACCAGCTCTGCCATCTGGCAGCTTCCGTCCACCAGTCCCTCTGCCACAACCTCCACATCCTCTATCGTAAACCGGTCGTGGCTCTGAAATACCCCGGAGGGAGACATCAGGGCCAGATGAGGCGGCGGAACCTCTCTCTTTACAGCCTGCTCCTTCTTCTCCCACATGGGAGTGGCTTCCCAGCCTGTCATATTGGGAATCACGCCCTTGGCCCAGGCCTTTAGAATCTCCTCTGCCGTCTGGATGTCCGTCTCGAATACACGGCCGAAGTAATGATTTTTCCCTGCTTCTCCCACATCTGTCATTTTCAGAAACAGCTCCGCCTCCCCAAGCTCCATCATGTCCTCCAGGGTCGGATTCTCCACATCCTCCATGTCCTCATAGAAGGATGCAAAGCACTCCATCTCCACATAGCGGACATTGTGCTGCTCGATGGGGCATCCAAGGGCCAGGGAAAAGCTTCCCTCCCCCTCCTGAAGGCATTCTGTCATAGATTGGTGAATCAAGTCCGGCGTCACACGGGAGGTTACGCTTCCGTCCGGACGGGTCAGGGTTACATTTTGCTGAATATCGGCGTCCCTGTTCCCAATCTGGAAGGATGACATCTCCCGGCTGCCCTGCTTGACACGGAATTCCCGGAGCAGGTTCTCCCACTCCATATCGGACTTTCCCTGCCACCTGCCGAACTCGCTGTAGGGCCTGCAGATGGCATCCGGAGCCCTTAGGGAAATGCAGTTCAAAAGAGGCTCAAGCTCCCTGGGATTTCGCAGTGACAGTATGTGATGCTGCCTGCGGTCGTCCAGAATGTGGAGCTCCACAATCCGGGTGCTGTTCACACGCTCACCGCTTCTGCGGGTCCTTATCTCGTCTCTTCCGAAATAAACACGGATACGGGGGATACAGCCCGCCACCTCTCCCAGAATCCATTCTTTTCCCACAGCTATTTTGTCAAACCACTGGCCATTCTCTTCAATGTCCTTATCCACCATGGCGAAGAGCTCTGCTGCTCCCGGAGCTGCGTCCGGATAAGGAAGCTGGGAACGGATGGAACGGGCCAGGGTACTGTTCTGCGGCCAAAAGGTATCCCTTATGGCTATGTACGCCGTATAAATTCCCAAGAGGAACAGGGCTGCGCTCATAACAATAGACCCTGCAAACTTTGCGTATTCCATGGTCTCCCAGGCTGTTCTGTCTTCCTCCAGCATCATCCATGTGTACACGGCTGCGCAGAAAGCAAAAAACAATATAAGTACCGCAATTCCAAGCGAAGACAGCTGCTTTCTGGTTTTTTCCAGGCAGTAGCCGCCGCTTGGCATACCCGGATTCCGGCTTTTCATCCAGGCCGACGCCCCCATCGCTATCAGAAAGCTCCAGAGATATCCGATAAAGAATCCGGCCCCTGCTACAAATACAATGGAAAGAATAAGGTTCCAGGGCCAGGGAATACCGCTAAAACCCTTCTTCTTCTCTTCCAAGCTTATCCCCCCTATTCTAAGTCGCTGCGCGACAGCACTAAAGGGTAAAGCTGCTTCGACACACCGGCAATGAGAGAAACTTTTATTCGAAAAAGCACTCATAAAAGTTCCTCTCGTGCGCCTTTGCAGCTTTACCGTCCAGCAGATAATTTTTTTCGAAAATAGTTGACATTTCTTAGCTGGACTATTCATTTTCATTTTAACATGAGCTTATAAAAATGTCATTAACAGTTTATCTTTATGTCACCCTTTTGCAGCCTCCCGGAAAATTCCAACTCCTGTATCCACCAAAAGCGCCAGCAGAATCACTGCATACAAGACCATGGGCAGCTTCGTCTCCCCATTCAGTGCATAGGCATATGCGCTGTAGGAAACAATCAGATGCAGTATGGGCACATAGAACTTCCTGGGCCGCCGCATACAGTACACCAGAGCCCCGATATCCGCCGTCAGGCCGGCCCAGGCCGGCATGGAGGGCGCCAGGTAAGGAATGAGAATCGCCAGGAACAAAAACAGCCGCAGGGCCATATCCTTCGTAATCTCTATCCGCCGCTTTACAAATACATAGAGCATAGTAAAAAGAATCCCAAAAAGGCACAGCACCGACACCTGATTGAACAGCTCCACAAAAGCCTCTTTCCCAATAATCTCATAGAAGTTCGGCCACCCCAGGTTCATGCTCTCGCTGCTCAGCCTGAACACCGCCAGCGCCCTGGCCGCTCCCACGGCAGCCGCCAGAAGCCCAAGCCACTTTTTCCTCTCTTTGTCATGAAGGGCAAAGTAATACAGACCCACGAAAAAGAAAAACACGCTATACACACTGTTCTTCCCCCACAGTGCGCTGTTGGCAATCATGGTAGGATAAATCACCAGGATGGCATAAGTTAAAAACGCCTTATTCCGATGCCGGGTATATTCGTAGACAATCTCCCCACAATAAAAGGCCAGGATAAAATCAATGATCATGGCTCCCAGCTTCTGGCTGTCCGTCACCGTATATTCCACGACTGCCAGCCGGAGCATAATCCCCGTTCCCGTAATGCACACTGCCAGAAGGGCATCCAGAAAGGTAAATGTAAGCTTTCCGATCTTCCAATTTTTCACAATCAGTCTTTGTAAAAACTCATCCATGCTGCCGCTTCCTCTCCTTTCCGCCGTTTGCGCCTCGAGAGCCCCCGTTTCCCATAACTGCTTCCGGAATGGGAAGCTGATTTTCCTTATCTGTCATAAAGTTCCAGATGTCCAGGCCCACTATAACCAGAAGCCCAAGCTCCGCCAGCGCCCAGACACCATAGTAAATGGCAGGCTCCTTAGCGCCCAAGTGGCTCAGATAAGCCATATAGCAGTTAAAGGAGATGAGAATCTGCACAATCGGAATGTAGAACCGCTTCCGGTTCATCACGGCATAGAGAATTGCAAGAATATCCGCCAGACATCCGTACCGCTCATGCATATGGGGCAGGATATAGGGAGTAAGAATCGCAAAAAACAGAGCCGTCTGTACAGTGAATTCATTGGTAATGCGGTAACGCTTCTGTGCCATGGCAAACATGATACACATGAGAATCCCCAGAATCAGCCAGGTTCCCGCCTCAGCATACTCCAGAAGGAAATACTTATTTCCGATAATCTGATAGATATTGGCCCACTTAATAGACAGGGACCACACATCCTGGGCCCCCTGGGCCATATAGATATTAATGAGCTCAATCAGAGGCCGCCCGGCAATCCAGGCCGGAATAATGCTTAAGAAATACAGTCCCGGAATCCACAGGAAATGCTGGATCTTAATCTTCTTATTCACCCACAGAATCACCAGGAACGGAAAAATAAACAAAGACTGAAGCTTAAAAGCAAAAGCCATGCCGTAAAAAAACATAGCTGTCCCCGGCTTTTCCCGGAACAGGCAGTAAAAGCACAAAAGGACAAAGAGCATAAATATAATATCACACTGAGCCCAGAGGGCGCTGTCTGCCCAGATGGTAGGAACCAGCAGCATCACTCCATAAGCACAGATGCCCTTGCTCTTACTTCCCGTAACCTCTGCGGCCATCCTTCCCATTACACCAGCCGCCGCAAAATCCAGTACAATATGTATCGACTTGTAGGCGGTCATGGGATTGATGGGAAGCTTGCTGATTACCCACAGAATATATACGAAGGAGGGCGCGTAATCATACCGATCCGTGGCCAGGTAGGAAAAACCCATTTCCTTTAAATCCGAAATCCAGGGATCCCAGTACATTTCCCAATCCATGGTTGTCACGACACGCAGAATCACCCGGATAGCAAGGCCGATAGCCGTAAGTGCCGCCAGATATAAAATATCCGCCCAATCCAGTTGATACTTTTTCAAAAGCTTCTCCATACAACACCTCTATTCCAGTTCCGTAATGTCTTTCATTATGCCTTTATCCAGTCAATTTCCGGCCGCCTTAAGCTCACTCATCCAGCACCTTCTCAATAATAAACTTAGGCCGCTCCTTTGTCTCCAGATAAATCTTCCCGATATACTCTCCAACCACTCCGATGGCCAGCAATTGCAGGCCTCCAATGGCCCAGATAGACACAATCATACTGGTCCAGCCATGAATGGTATGCCCGGTAAAGTGGACGATCAGCGAGTAGAGCAGCATGAGAATGCTCACCGCAAAAATCAAGAATCCGCATGCCGTAATCATCCGGATGGGCTTGATGCTAAAAGAGGTAATTCCGTCCGCAGCAAAGGAAAGCATTTTTTTTAAGGGATACTTGGATTCTCCGGCAAAACGCTCATGGCGTTCGTATGTTACGGTATCCGAAGGGAAACCTATCAGGGGCACAATTCCCCGCAGGAACAGATTCACCTCTTTGAATTCTTCCAGGCCGCAAAGCGCCCTTTTGCTCATCAGCCGGTAATCCGCATGGTTGTATACAATGTCTACCCCCATGGCCTGCATCATCTTATAGAAGCTCTGGGCTGTGAATTTCTTAAAAAAGGTGTCTGTCTTCCGGGCGCTGCGCACTCCGTAGACTACGTCGTTTCCGGCGTAATATTTCTCTACCATCTTATCAATGACATCAATATCATCCTGCAGATCCGCATCTAAGGAAATGGTAATGTCCGCCTTCTCCCTGGCCGTCATCAATCCTGCCAGAAGCGCATTTTGATGCCCTTTATTCCGCGAGAGCTTCACCCCGGAATAGATGGGATTGGAGGCGTGAAGCTCCTCAATCAGTTCCCAGGTACGATCCTTTGAGCCGTCGTTCACAAACAAAATCCTGCTCTCACCGGAAATCATGTTCCGGTCAAGCATGGAATTCATTTTGTCAAGAAGCTGCCTGGCCGTCTCCGGAAGCACCGCCTCCTCGTTATAGCAGGGTATCACCAAATATAAAATATCATTTCCTGTCATCTAGCTTTCTCCATATTCCAGTTCCAGTTCCGTAATATCTCTTACAGCACACCTGTATGAAATCAGTTTACAGCAACTCCTTCATATACACTTCAATTGCCTCCTGCCAGTCTGCGAACCTGAAATCAGTCGTCAGCTTCAGCATATAATTCTCCAGAATCGAGTAAGCAGGCCGATCGGCAGCAGCCGGGAAACGGCGCTTGTACTCCTCTGAGGTAATCGGCTCTATCTCTGTCTTTTTTCCTGCCAGCCTTAAGACGGTCTTTGCAAATTCCGCCCAGTTGGTATCCCCTTCGCAGGTTCCGTGGAACAGGCCGTAATTATCCGTAGGAAGCAGATACTTCACAGCCTTTGCAAGCTCCAGGGCGCTGGTAGGCGTTCCCACCTGATCCATTACCACGCCGATGGTATCGTTCGTCTCTGCAAGCTTCAGCATCGTCTTGGCAAAGTTGTGACCGTCCCCGTAGAGCCAGGCTGTCCGGATAATAAAGAAATGATCGGAAAAATCCCGGACAAACTGCTCTCCTGCCAGCTTGGTAGAGCCGTACATGCTTTTCGGCGCCGGTGTATCAAACTCTGTCAGCGGTTTTTCACACATATCCCCAGAAAATACATAGTCGGTAGAAATGTGCATCAGCTTTGCCTTTACATCCGTGGCCGCTATCGCAAGGTTTCTGGCTCCAACGGCATTGATTTTCCAAGCCAGATCCACATCGGTCTCACACTTGTCCACATTGGTATAGGCGGCGCAGTTAATAATTGCGCAGGGCTTTACCTCACGGGCAAAAGCCAGTACCTCCTCTACCTTTGTGATATCCAGTTCTCCCACATCTGTGTTGACCAGCTCATATTCCGTACTTCCTGCATACTGCTGATTGACTGCCCGTCCAAGCTGTCCGTTGCAGCCTGTGATCATAATCTTTTTCATAAAGATCTCCTTCCTTATTTTCCATTTTACAGCTCTCTTCCTGTGCACCTTATCTGACACTTACAAAAGCTATGCTGCATTTTTAGTTACTATTCACTTTGTGCCCAGTAACCATTTTTATTCTGATTTGCTCTCTTTCTCCTGCCGGGTTTCTTTCAGAAGCTCTTTTTGTTCATCCCTGTGTTCCTTTTCCTCCAGAGCCAGCTCCTGGGTCAGATCCTTGACCTTATTTTCCAGGGAGGAAAGTTCGATGGTCATAAAGAAAAGCTTCACCATCAGCACAAAGATAAACAGCAGGAAAATAAAATTAACGGGAAGCTGCATCCCGATCATTCTCGTAAACATGGATACCAGCCAGGGAAACAGACTGAATACAATCAGTACGCCGGAAAAAAGAATCCAGAAAATCGCATATTCAATCTGCAGCTTCGACTGCCGGATACGTTTTAAAATATAGTAGGTGGTGAACAAAGACACCACAATCAAAAGGATGCGAAATACAGGCGTCATTTTGTGTTCACCTCCCTGCGCTTACGAAAGTTCTGTATAAAAAGGATCGACATCAGCATCCGCAGCATATACATCACGGAACGGGAAAGATTGAGATAGCTTTCCCCCGCAATCCGCTCATCCATCTCCACCTGTACCTCTGCAATGGTCGCTCCCTGCTTCAGAAGATAAGAAATGGTATCCGGCTCCGGCCCGTAATTGAGATTCAAAGCAAACTCGGCTATCATTTTTTTGTTAAACATGCGCATGCCGGAGGTGGGATCCTTAACCTTTCTTCCTGTAGTCAGCCTGGTGGCTAAAGAAATCAGGTTGCTCCCGAGCATCCGCATGGAATGAGGCTTTTTTTTCGTTACAAACCGGGAGCCGATGACAATGTCGTAGCCTTCCTGAATCTTGTCAAGCATGGGAGCTATAAACTCCGGCCGGTGCTGTCCGTCTGCGTCAAACTGAATGGCATAATCGTAGCCTCTGCGGTAAGCATATTTGAGCCCTGTCTGGAAGGCGCCGGCCAGTCCCAGATTCACCGGCAGGTCTACCAGCTCATAGCCTCTCTTCCGGCAGAGCCTGGCTGTATTGTCTGAGGAGCCGTCATTGATCACCACGTAATCATAGGCGGAGTAATGCTCCTTCAGATTCTCAATCACACGCTCAATATTCTCTTCTTCATTGTACGCCGGAATAATCACCAGACATTTCATTTGTTTTCTCCTATTCCAGTTCCGCTTCCCCGCTGCTGTCTTCGGCTTCTCCTGCGGAATCTTCCCCGGTTTCCTCTTCCTCCGGTACAAGCTTCACCATATAATCCTTGTCATAATAGTCACACATAGCCTGGTTGCGGCTCTCATCCGGATCCGGAGTCAGCGTTCCAAAATACAAAAGCTCCGGACGGTACGTTACCTCTTCCACCACTACCTCCCTAAGACTGGGATCGTTGTACATGGCCTCGCGCTCCTTAATCTCCCTATGATATACCTGGGCCTCCCCGTAAACCATGGACTTAAGAGCTGTGGCAGACGTAATCTCCTCCAAATCTCGGACAATATTGATCTTCAAAAAACCGAGAATCACACAGAAAACAGCCAGTACTCCCAGTATAAGCGGAGACAGATCCCGGACAAGCTTCTGAACCTGCTCCCCGCACTTTTCATACTTACGCCTCAGCCAGCCCGCATAGTATATCACATTCGCCGTGTAAAACATAATCACCCCGTAGTAAAGGATATTGTAATAGCGTCCCCCCGAGATGAACCGCACGGCATAGATGGCCGGCACCCACATTACCACTACCATACTGTAGCTTACCAGGGTAAACATAAGAGGACAGCGGAAGGAAAACTTTGTATCCTTAAGCTTGTACAGCATATAGACAAACAGGCCGATCATAACCAGGGCGATGACCACATTGGTACATTCAAACAGGTATTCCAGCGATTTGGTATAGGATTTATAAACAGCCTCCACCGGCGTGCGCGGCTCAAAATTCGACTGCCTGCGGCTGTTTCCGGGCGCAGCCACATTCAAAATAAAGCCTGCGAAAAATATCACATTCATAACTGTTATCTGAATCTTCATGATCTTCTCATACTGCTTCCCAATCAAGACATCCAACAGATTCAGAACCAGCAGTACCGCCGTCAGAAGCAGGATCGGATACATGCCGCCGGACAAAAGGAACGCCATGGCCGTCATTGCCGCCATCCGTTTTGCTGTGATACGCTTCTCATATTTGCACAGAAACAGCATGGCAAAGAGCACCAGCATAACCCCGAACATGCCTGTATAGCCGATACTTCCGATCCACCAGTAAAATGCCTCCAGCCCCACCGGAACATACTGGATACAAAGGGTCATAACCAGAACCGCAATTATCATTGCCACATGCTTCGACAGACCCAGAATCCGGTGAAGTACAATCTTTGAAAAGTAAACAAAGCCTCCGATAAACAGTCCCAGCAAAATAAAGGTATGGGTAAAGGTCAGCTTTTCCGTAAAAATGGAAGGCCGCAGGGCTCCTATCACGGCAAAGGTAAACGTTCCCTGCCAGCTGTGCCACAGGTTCACAGAGCGCTGGACTGCCGCCTTTAGTATGGGAATAATACAGCCAAATCCCTTATTTTCCATAAAAGCCCGGTGGGTCAGAATCCCATAATTGAAGTCGTCCATAACGGGATGGTTAAAAAAACTTAAAACCAGAATCGGAAGCAGGCTGATGCCGAAGCAGGCCCACAAAAAGCGTTCCTGATTCTTCTCTTCCTTCATCCAGTCCAGAATCCTTTTCCACAGCTCATTTGTTATTTGATAAATCAATTCCAATTTTAATCACCTTCTGCTATCTGTTATTATGTCTTTTGTCACTAACTCAGCATGGCACTGATATTTTCCTTCTGTGTAGTTTACCTCTTTTTAACAAATTGTGCAAGTACGCGTAAGGTTCTGCACAAATCCGTAAACCAGGCCGCCCGGATGCCGTTTTCCTTTAGAGCCCTGTGCCCCTCCTTCATTCCCTCCAGATAAGCGCCCAGGCTGCCGGTGCTGGTTCCCCCGTGGGCCATATAGATCAGAACCTCCGGAAGATATGAAAGCTTCACCTGTCCGTCCTTCAGGATCCGGATCATAAACTCATAATCTGCAGAAATCCGGTAATCTGTCTTATAGTATCCGAACCGCTCATATACCTCCCGTCTAAGATACAGCGTCGGATGTCCCGGCATCCATCCATAGCGGATCTTTCCCTGGCCCTGATGCCAGCGGCGGACAATGCGCTCCCCGTCCATATAGCAGAGATCTCCGTGAACACCGTCTGTATTCTCCTTAAGAATCACATCCACCATTTTGGAGATCACGTCTTTTTCGGCAAACTGATCAAAGCAGCAGCCCAGGATATCCCCGGACGCCATGGACAGCCCTTTATTCAAGGCATCGTAGATCCCCTTATCCGGCTCCGATATCCAAAGAAGCCTCTCTCCGAATTCTTTTCCAGCTTTTTCGATTACCTCCCTGGTTCCGTCTGTAGAGCCGCCGTCCACGATAATATATTCCAAGTTCTCATAGTCCTGCTGCCGTATCTGGCAGATGGTTTTTTCCAGGCTCTCCTTATCATTATAGGTGGTTGTCACAATCGACACCTTTGGCTTATGCATCTCTTTCCTCCAAAAGCTCCCGGTACAAAATCAGATACTCCCGGAATCTGTCCTCCTTATTGTATCCCGCTGCCTTACTAAGACACGCCGCCCGCCTGGACGGCTCCCCACGCAGCTCCTTAACTGCTTCAATGAGCTTTTCCGTATCTCCTCTGGGCACAATCTTTCCGGTCTCTTCGTCCACCGACTCCACGCTTCCGCCGGTGGCAAAGGTAATCACCGGAGTTCCGCAGGCCAGCGCCTCCAGGTTCGTAGTCGGAAAGGTATCTTCCAGTGTTGGATTCACATAAACATCCGCCATGGAATAATACTCTGCCAGTTCCTCCATACTGTTGGTGCGCATCACTCCGTAAATCTTAGGATGAAGTCTGCGAAGCTTCTGTTTGGAAAGCCCTATGAGGATAATCTGGCAGGAATCGTCAAGACGGTCTGCAAGCTCCTCAAAATAAGAATAACCCTTTCGCTCCTCCCACATACCGGCCACGCCTAAAAGAATGAATTTTTTCTCCATGCCCAGACGGGCTTTCAGTCCCTTATCCACTGGATGGAACTTGTCCAGGGCAATTCCATTGGGTATCACCCGGACGGGGTATTCTTTCAGATAAGATTCCTTCACAAACCGGGAAAGCCATCTGGAGGGCGTTACGATGGTCAGCCTGGGCACTCCTGTAAAAGCAGCTTTTTTCCGGCTGTAATTCTCCTTTGAATTATCCTTAAACAGCGCATAGGGATAAACGCTTTTATACTGAGGGCAGCTCTCACAGTGCGACTTCCACTTCATACAGCCGATATAGTCAAAATGAGCGCAGTGCCCGGTAAAGCTCCAGCAGTCGTGAAGCGTCCACACCACAGGCCGTCCTGCTTTTTTCAGGTAAGCAAAGAGCTGCTCCACATCCAGATAAAAGCCGTGGATATTGTGCAGGTGAATGATATCCGGATTGTATTCTTCTATTTTTTCTATGAGACGCTTCGTCTGCTTTTTGGAGGCAAATCCATGTTCGCCGCCAAAAAAGGTATGGAGCACATGAAAGCCCATATCCAGATTGGTGCCGAACTTATAAGCACGGACACCTTGGGGCGCCTCTCTCCGGCCAAAGGCCGCAAGGCCTTCGCCGCCCTCTGTCTCCAGAGCATGTATCAAATCTACCGTTATGCGGCCTACGCTTCCGCTGCCGCATACCGTATTAATCTGCATTACCTTCAAAATGAATTCTCCAGCTTCTATTTCCGTTTCACAAGTCCTCATCCATCTTGGGGGAACCATTGCCAGGCTGCCTTCTTAAAAAACAATCTCGCAATCCCACACATCCACACCGCTGTCCTGGAACACGCTCCGGATACGGGTGCGCAGCTCTTCTTTTGTACAGCCCTTTTTCAGAATGGCCTGCAGAAAACCGCCGCCGCCAGCGCCGCAGATCATCCGGGCTGCCAGAAGATCCTGGCAGCTTAAAAAGATTTGGTCAATACACGTATTGGTACTTCCTCCGTCCAGGCGCTTCGACAGCTCCCAGTGGCGTTCCAGAAGCTCTGCAAAGCCGTCGATATTCCCCTTTTCCAGTTCAAACTTCATAAGAACCGCCGTCCGCTGAATCTCATAGAGAACCTCAATGGAATTGGGGTTGGAGCCGATATAGCCCCCCACAACCTCCCTTAGAAGGTTCCGGGCCAGACGCCGCTGCCCCGTATAAATCAGCACGAAACGCTCCTTAAGCTCCTCTATGGCCTCCCGGGGCATCTTAAGGTGCTCCACCTCTATCTCCTGGAGAAGCCCCGGCTTTGTGGACGCCAGCTTGATTCCGGCCGTAAGTCCTCCCACTTGATCCTGCCATCCGCCTCCGGTGCTCATAAGCTGCTCCATACAGAGCACATGGGTATAGAGCTCATTTTCCGCAGCCTCTTTTCCAATGTATTCAAAAATTGCCTTCACACAGGCCCCGGCCAGAATGCTGCTTGTGCCAAGCCCCGATCCTCTTGGAATCCCCATCACCGCTGTAGACAGATACAGGCCGCCTCCCAGCCTCTTCATAAGCTCTTCCATGGTAATCTCTTCCGTAAGAGGCACAATGCCGCAGGCTAAAAGAGCCGCCTTATGGAGGGCGTAGGTATCAAAAGGATCACGGCAGCTTTGAAGACGCTTCACATCCGTAAATTCCTCGTAAGCGCCGGAATCCGTACTGGCCAGGGCGATACAAGGCTTATCAAGCCGCCGCACCGTCACGATGACCGGCAGAATTCCATTGAGCTTCACAGCCGCATTGAGAACCGTTCCCCCATGCTCGTTGCAGTAGGGCGGCGTGTCAGACCATCCGCCTCCGAAATTCACCCGGACCGGAAGCTCTACCTTCACTTCCTCTCTGGCAATATGGTACTGCTTCTCCCCAGGCTCCCTCCCGATGCTTGCATCATACAGACTGTCACAGATATACCGGAAGCATTTATCCTCAAGCTCCTCGCTTACATGTCCCTTCGTCATTCTGGACAAGTAGTAATAAAGACGCATGCGAAGCCCGAACTCTGCATCCTCTGCGATCCCTTTCAGCTTCTCAAGCTGCGCCTCCGTCACCCCCTGGCTTCCAAATGCAGACGCCGCCTCGGAAACGCTCCTGCGCTCTTTAAGCGCCAGAAGAAAACGGGTAATCCGAACCTGGGTGTTGAGCTTCTCCTGCCAGGCCGCTATCTCGCGGATATCCGCCTGCTCAAAGCTTTCCTTGAGGCTTATCCGCCTCATTTTCCGGTATGCTTCCGCCCGATCCGGTCTTCCTGCCGCCAGTTCAAGGATGAGCACAGCCGCTTCCACTGCTTCCCCAATGGTGCGGCACACCGGATAAAGGGCGGCATCCCACAGATAATGTGTCTCTCCCTTCCATACCTCTTCCGGCTTAAGGCCCGCCGTCTTTATAAAGGCCGGAAGATCGCTCCCAAGAAACGCTCCGTTTTCTTCCAGCGTTACCTTTGGATTGTCCTCCACTCCATAAACCCGGATTACAAAAGTTCCGTCCTTCTGTTTCAGCCCATGAAGGGCCGTATGGGAGGGAATCTGCTCTCCACGTAAAGTAACCGCCGCAATCACACAGCCTTCCCCAATCCGGGTTCCCTCATAAATATAGCTGTCCTCAATATAGGAGGAGGCTGCGATCTTTGTATTCTTTTCTATATAGCTGTTGCTGTAGGCACAGGCCCCCGGATGCTCCTCCACACCGAAGATCTGTCCCCGCCAGTCCAGAAATTCATAATTATCAATCTCTTCCGTCAGCAAAGCCAGAAGCTCCCGGGTTGTTCCAAAATGAATAAACTGCGCCGGAGCCAGGCACAGAAGCTTCAGGGAATAAGAACTGATTGCTTCCCAGATGGCCTTTCTGCAGGTAAGCAGCTCCTCACATATTTCCCCCTCCGCTTTTTCTGCCATATATTGTTCCAGAGTGGACTTAGAGGCCAGCGGATACAAAAAGTCACCGTAAAAACTGATGCGCGCCTTCTCATTGACAAAACGGGCATATTTCTCCGGAACCACCCGGCCCTTTTCCCCAATCAGCCCAAACAGGCTTTCCAGCAGATCACAGTCCAGCAAAATAGCTCCCGTGTCCAGATCCACTGCCCCCTGCTCATTCACCGCCCCAAGGCTGCGAAGCTTATCCACGCTCTGCTTATGCAGGAAATTGCCCACGTATCCTTCGGAATCGCTCAAAAATACCCCATGATCCTTCCCTGTCTCCACATGCTCTTTCACGGAAACAGCCGCCGCTCCCCGGAAAGCCACATCCACCTGCAGAGGGTTAAAAAGCAGAAGGACGTCCCCGGACAGCACCAACATTCCCTCCTTAAACCGGGCCGGCATTCCCGACATGCCAATTATAAATTCATCAAACAGAGTGGAACGCCGTCCGTCGGGAAGCTCCCTGGGCACAGGCGAAAATAGCTTGCCGCAGGCGGAATACTGTGGAACGCGCTTGGAGTCCCCTCCGGAATGTATCACCAGAATCCTCTTATTCCGGAAGCACCGCTCCTCCTCCGTCTGTTCGCTGATATATTTCATTACATGAAACGTAGCTCCGCCGGATCCTACGCGCTTTCCCTCCGGGTCCGGCAGTACTTTGTAAACGGTATGTCCGGGAAGCCTTCCCTGTTTCAATCTTGCGTCTATCTGGGCCTGGTAGGCTGCGGCCTGCTCCTCATTGGAGGCTGTCAGTATCACGTAGTCCCAACGGATAAAATACTTTTTTGTAAGGGATTTCTCATATTCCTCCCATGCGTCCTGATAACTCTGACGCAAAAATAAATTTTTCATTTTCTGCGGCTTCATCTTTTCTCCTCTTCCAGTTCCGTAATATCCCACAAAGCGCACGGGTATGAAAGCAATCTCCAGCCGTAAAAACATGCGGCTGTAAATCAATTTGCGCACTTTTCTTAACTGGACGATGTTTTCATCTGCTATAGATTGTGTTATACTATATAAAAGTATGAATGTTCACCATTTCTTAAAGAAAGGCAGACGACACTATGTTAATAATACAACCATCGGGCGGTTTATGCAATAGGATGCGCGTGATTAATTCCGCCTGGGAGCTGGCAAAGAAACGAGGGGAACGTCTCATTGTCCTTTGGTATCTCTGTCCGGAGCTTAACTGCCCCTTTGAGTCTCTTTTTCAGCCGGTAAAGGAGATACGCATCATCAATATCCATTCCCTAAAGGATCCCCGGAAGCTTTTCTACCAGCTCATTGCCCGGCAGCGCTTTGGAAATGATGATATTCTCAGCCACAAAACAGACGGCGTCCTTCACCAGGATTTTTTTGAAAGCCTGAAGAATCCCGTCTACCTTTTCACCTGGGAACACTTTTATCCTTCCCGTGACTATCATTTTTATGTGCCCTGCGCTTCTCTGCAGAAGCGTATTGACCTTATCACCGCTTCCTTTGGCAAGCGCTGCGTAGGCGTTCATATCCGCAGAACGGACAATACCGTTTCCATGGGAAAGAGCACCACAGAGCAGTTCATCGCCCTGATGAAAAAGGAGCTTGACCAATATCCGGAAACCTGCTTCTTCCTGGCTACCGATGATAACAAGGAGGAGGCTCTTCTTCGAAAGACCTTTCCCGGACGTATCATCAGCAATGAGCTGCGGGTTCAGGAGCGGAATTCCGTCGAAGGTATGCAGGACGCCCTTGTGGATCTCTGGTGCCTTGCCGCCTCCTCAAAGATTATCGGCAGCTTCTGGAGCTCTTTTACAGACACCGCAGCTGATATGAGGGGAATCGAAAAGGTCATTGCCGGGGACGGGAAGACAAAAGAGGGGGAATAACAGGATGTACTATTTTATTGTCAATCCCGGCTCACGCTCCGGCAGGGGCAAGGCCGTCTGGCAGATTGTAGAAGGGATTCTGGAACGGGAACAGGTGGAATACCGGGTATTTTTCACCACATACCGCTACCATGCCACAAAGCTGGCAAGGGAAATCACCTCCCAGAAGGAAAAGCTGACTCTTGTGACAGTCGGCGGAGACGGTACGGTGAATGAAGTGGTGGACGGCATACAGGACTTTTCAAAAGTTACCTTCGGCTATATTCCCACGGGATCCAGCAATGATTTTGCCAGAAGCCTGCGGCTGCCCTCGGCGCCGGAGGCGGCTCTTTACAACATCCTGCATCCCTCCTATTTTCAAAGGATTGATCTGGGACTTATCACCTACGGCTCCTGGACACGGCGGTTTGCGGGAAGCTGCGGCTGCGGCTTTGATGCTGCCGTCTGTCAGGAAGCCCTGGGATCTCCGATCAAAAACGCACTGAACCGCTTTGGCCTTGGGAAGCTCACCTATGTGGGAATTGCGCTGAAGCAGATTCTTCTGTTTCGCCCCGTCCCTGTGAACATTACCCTGGATCACCACAAAAAGCTGCGCTTTTTACGAACTTATTTTCTTTCTGCCTTAAACTGCCCCTATGAAGGCGGAGGCTTGAAGATGTGCCCCACGGCACGGCCGGACGACGGTTTTCTGAATGTATGCGTGGTAGAGGGCTTAAGCAAACTGACCATTGCTCTTATGTTCCCCACAGCCTACCAGGGATGGCACAATATCTTCAAGGGAATTCATCAATATCAGGTAAAAACTCTGGAAATCCGGCCGGAAAAGCCCCTCCCCTTCCACGCAGACGGGGAACCATATACCCCGGAGGACGTGCTTAAGGCCACCTGCCTTCCCGGGGCTCTTACCATAATCGGAAGTATAGAGAATTTATAATATTTTCTTAAAATATTCGAAAGGTCATTGTATTGATATTTTCAAAGTGATATACTTCGTTTCAGATAATATAAATGATAAAAAGATCATTTTATCCTCAGTGAACAAGGGAACAATCGCCCACTTGTCCACTGAGAGTAAGAAAAGAGGATGAAGATATGAAAGCTTTTTTTTATAAATATCGGCATGCTTTTGTCCTGTTCTATGGATTTATCTATATGCCCTGGTTTCTATGGCTTGAGAGCCGGGCGAACCTGCCTTACCATGTGATTCATGTAGGCCTGGACGACCTGATTCCTTTTTCGGAAGGGTTTATCGTGCCTTACCTTCTGTGGTTTGTGTATATAGCTGCCGTTTTTGTTTATTTATTTTTCCAGCTTGATAAGAAACGGGAATTTTATCAGTACTGTATTTTCCTGTTTACGGGAATGACGCTGTTTTTGGTGGTGTCTACCATATACCCCAACGGACATCTGCTCCGGCCCGCTTCCTTTGAGCGTAACAATATTTTTACTTTTGCCGTTCAGATGCTTTACCGTGCAGATACGGCTACCAATATTTTTCCCAGCATTCATGTGTACAATTCCATTGCGGCTCATGTGGCTGTCGTGAAAAATCAGAAACTGAGAGGAAATATCTGGATTCGAGGCGGCTCTTTCCTGCTGATGATGTCCATCATACTGGCTACGATGTTTTTGAAGCAGCATTCCATGCTGGACGTAATCGCCGGGACGCTGCTGGGGATTTTGATGGAACAGCTTGTGTACCATACGGACTTCTCTTTCGTGCGTGCCAGGAAGCGGAAGCCGGTGGGAGCTTGAATACAAGCACGGCGCCTGGCCCATTGCTTGCGGAAATAAAAAAAGATGTCTTGGGAAAAACCCTTGGCATCTTTTTTATATGTTGTAGAAACTTTAATTAAATCCCACAAACTTATTGGCAATCTTATAAGCCGTCTCCGAAATCTTCCGGCCGCTTCGTCCCGGCAGGTTCATGCTTCGTCCCATGATTCCCCATTTCAGTTCATAGTAAAGCTTCGGATCCTTCTTCTTTAGATACTTCCAAAGCTCATACTTTTTCTCCAGGTTTTCCTTCGTACCGGAACGGATGGCAATGATGGAAGAAACCACCATAATAATCTCCAGATAATTCTTCATATAATGGCGCAGTTTCCGGTTGGATATCTGCTTGGAATCTGTCAGCTTGTAATCGTCAATCATCAGATAATTCACTTTCAGCTGCTGATCCAGACGGCTGATCATCACCTTCTCATTGACCGACTGATCCTCCCTCCCGATATAATACCGGTAAAAATTCACATTCATATAATACAGATACTTCACATAGGGCAGGGGATGGTACACAAATATATTATCCACATAGAAGGTGTGCTTAGGCAGCTCCAATTCACACTCGCGCAGAAGCTTTGTCCGGTAAATCACAGAGTGCATCAATATATACTGTCCCTTCAGCAGAAACTTTACGTCGTCCCAGGTAAAAACCCGATCCTGGGGAAATGCAGAGCGGTAGCTCATAATCTTCTTGCGCTTCTGCCCTTCCTTTTCATAGACAAAGTTGCTGATCAGCATATCTACCGGGGGCCTTGCGCCTGCCAGATTCTCCAACGTTTTCAGAATCTCCTTGTAAGCGGAAATGGATACCCAGTCATCGCTGTCCACCACCTTGAAGTACAGCCCTGTGGCATTGCGAAGTCCTGTATTGACCGCCTCGCCGTGGCCGCCGTTTTCCTGGTGGACGGCCTTGATAATGGAAGGGTATTTCTCCGCATACTCATCCGCAATGGCAGCCGTCCCGTCTGTAGAACCATCGTCCACAATGATAATCTCTACCTCCTCGCCTCCTACCAGAAGTGAGTGGATGCAGTTGCGCATATAGTTTTCCGAATTGTAACATGGAATTGCAATCGATAAAAGTTTCATAATGTCCTCCTATTAAAAGTCGCTGCGCGACAGCACTAAAGGGTAAAGCCGCTTCGACACACCGCCCACATATTAATGTTCTGCCAGGCTTCTTGCCAGCGCAATGGCTTTTCCGGCCATGGCGTCTATATTATAATATTTATATTCCGCAAGCCGTCCCAATAGATGGAAATCGGGAAATTGCTCTGTAAGGGCCGCATAGCTCTCATACAGCTTATTATTTTCCGGATTCATAATGGCATAATAGGGAATCTCTCCCTCCGCTCCTGTATAAGCAAAGGGATACTCACGCACAATCGTCGTCCCGTCCGTCTCCTGCCCGGTGAGATATTTAAATTCCGTAATTCTCGTAAAGTCCTCGCTCACCGTATAATTCACCACACTGTGCCCCTGGTAATCGGGAACATCAAGATGCTCAAAATCAAACCGCAGAGAACGGTAAGGCAGGCGCCCGAAGCGGCATCCGAACAGTTCGTCAACCGGCCCTGTGTAAATCACGCAGCCATTGAATTCCTCTCCATAGAGCAGCACTTTTCCCGTGTCTTCCAAAAGCTCCATCACATCCCTTGCATCCACTCCTATGCGCACCTCGATCAGGGGGTGATCCAGCATTTTTTCAAACATGGGCGTATAACCGTCTTTCGGCATTCCCTGGTATTTATCACCGAAATAACGGTTGTCATGGGAGATCACCACCGGAACACGGCCCGTTACCGCCGGATCAATCTCCTCCGGCTTCTGTCCCCATTGCTTCATCGTATATTTTAAAAATATATTTTCGTAAACATAGTCTGCAATAGCCTGGATCTCGGGATCCTGCTGCTCCCGGAGCTTGAGTATCGGCACCCGGGCGCCCTCCCCGAAGGTATCCTTAAGCTTCTGTTCCAGGACTGCCGCCTTTTCCTCCCCGTAAACCTGCCTTAAGGTATTGAGATTAAAGGGCACCGGAATCAGCTTCTCTCCCACCTTCGCCACTACCTCATGACCGAAGGCGTACCAGTCGGTAAAACGGGAAAGCCAGGCATAGACCTCCTCGTCGCTGGTATGGAAAATATGGGGTCCGTAGCGGTGAATGAGAACTCCGTGGGCATCCTCCTCATCGTAGCAGTTTCCGCCGATGTGCGCCTTTTTTTCCAGCACCAGTACGGATTTGTTCTGTTCCTCTGCCAATATTCTGGCCGCAGCGGCTCCGGCAATTCCGGAACCGATTACAATTGCATCATACATTTTGTTCACCTCTATGTTCTTTTGCTGTCTTTTTCCAAGCAGTGTTCTGCCGTTATTCCTTATTCTGCATATGAGAATGCTTATTTGATTATATTTTCGTCTTTTATGACGTATATCCTAAAAACGATGCTTAAAATATTCCGTATAAGCTCCAAATGCCGCCGGAATAGAGTATTTCTCCTCCATCTGTGCCTTTTCCACAAAGAAAAACCCTTCCGGCTCCTCCTCCGGCTCTTCAATCTTCACCGCATATCCGGCCATATGCCATTCGATATGGCTGAAAATGTGCTTTGCCTCCGGCAGGGGCTGGATGCGGATAGGCGACAGGCCAAGCTCCTTCACATAGTTAAGCATCTCCTGGCTTTCATACCTGCCTTCCAGATTGGGCAGCTCATACAAGCCGGCCAGAAGTCCCTTGGGCGGACGCTTTTTCAGCGCAGCCTTATTGTCTGAAAGCAGGACGAGTATCGTCCGCTCCTCGATCCGCCTCTTCTTGGGCGGAGTCTTTTTGGGAAGCTCAAGCTCCACACCGCCGGCACGGGCCCTGCATTGCTCCTTCAGGGGACACTCCCCGCATTTGGGTGCGCCGTTTGGCACGCATACGATGGCTCCCAACTCAATGAGAGACTGGTTGAAATCCCCTGCCCTGTCTTTTGGAATCACGGCCCGGACCTGCTCCTCAAAGCTTTTCCGAACCGACTGCTTCATAATATCCTCATAACTTTTCTGAACCCTTGACAGAACCCTGAGCACATTGCCGTCTACCGCCGGCCTTGGGATTCCAAAAGCGATAGAGGCAATCGCCCCAGCCGTGTAGCTTCCGATTCCCGGAAGCTTGAGAATCCGTTCAAAGTCTGCCGGCATCTCTCCGCCATACTCTCCGGTCAGCTCTTTTGCCGCTTTCTGCATATTGCGGACCCGGTTGTAATAGCCCAGTCCCTCCCACAGCTTCATCAGCCGATCCTCCGGCGCCTCCGCCAAAGCCCGGATATCCGGCAGCTCTTTTATAAACCGCTCAAAATACGGTTTAACTGCCTCTACTCTTGTCTGCTGGAGCATGATTTCAGAGACCCACACGCGATAGGGGGAAGGCTCCTCGCGCCAGGGAAGTACCCTGGCATGGCCGTCGTACCATTTTAAAAGGGGCGTAACAATTTCTTTTAATGCTTCCATCTATAAACGAACCTCAACTTCCTGGTCTATCTCAAGCTCATCGGGTTTTACCAGGCAGTCCCTGGCAAGAATGCCCACGCCTTCTGCCGCAGCCCTCCTAAGGGCTTCCCCGAAGGCCGGATGCGTCCGGTCATTCGGCTCCATAAAAAGAACATGTTTCATCTGAATCACAAAAAATATATATGCTTCATAGCCTGCTTTTTGACATGCAATCAATTCCTGAATATGCTTCACGCCGCGCTCGGTGGGCGCGTCCGGAAAGCGGACGATTCCCTCTTCTTCCAGGGTGACACCTTTTACTTCCATAAATATCTTACGCGGTCCGTCTTCGATATAAAAGTCAAACCGGGAATTTCCATAACGGCATTCCGGCTTTATCAGGGCATCCGGACTGCAGAAGCCGCCCTTTCGAAGCCACTGCGCCGTTACTTTATTAGGCGCCTGGGAATCCATGTTAATCAGACGCTCCCCTTTTTTCACGGCAATCAGATCAAAAGGGGTCTTTCTCGCCGGATTGGACTGGCGCTGTATATATATTTCCGCGCCGGGCAAAAGCAGCTCCCTGCACCGGCCTGTATTTTTTACGTGGCAGATCTCCCGTTTTCCCGCCTGCTCCACGTAAGCGATAAAGCGGTTGGGACGCTCCAGAAAAACTGCCTGTTCTATATGACTGTACTTCATAGTATTTTTCAATCTGCATACTGCTATACCCTGACAGACAGGATCCGTCTGGACAGGATGGATACATATTACATCTATCCTCTAAGTATGTTAACGCAGATTTATTAACTTCCTTCTATATTTTTATTAAGATTCCGTAAAGCCTTTGAGGCATCTTTTGTATTTTATCACAAATTGCGGAATTTTCATAGCCCATTAAAATCTCATTCGCATTCCAGAAAAAAATTCCGTCAAAAAACGAGAGCCGGAAACTATATGGCAGACACTTTCCGACTCTCGCTTTTTTCATTTTTCATTTATAACAAAAGGACACTCTCTCCCCGACAATACATCCATCAGATTTTTAATAGACAGATCTGCCATGTGCTCTGTTGCCTCCCGGGTATGGGCGCCCGTATGAGGCGTTGCGATTACATTGTCAAGTTCAAACAGCTTGGATGCCTTGGGGGGCTCCGTCTCAAAGGCGTCCAGACCAAGACCGAAGAGCTTTCCGCTCTTGAGGGCCTCATATGCGGCATCCTCGTCTATGATTCCGCCCCGGGAAGCATTTACCAGAATCGCCCCTTGCGGAAGCCTCTCGATTGCCTTACGGTCAATCAGATGATACGTTGAATCCAAAAGCGGCAGATGCAGGCTCACTACATTGGAGCGGCTCATCAGCTCCTCAAAGGATACGGCTTCAATTCCATGGCTGCTGCAATAAGTCTCATTGATATATGGATCGTAGGCCAGAACCTGCATGCCAAATCCCTGTGCACAGGAGGCCACGACTCTTCCGATAGCGCCAAGTCCCAGGATTCCCAAGGTCTTTCCCTTAAGCTCCATGCCTGTAGACCGTATCCAGCCGCCCTTTTGGGTTTCACCGTTCAAATAGGGAATTTTCCGGGCCGCTGCAAGAATCAGGCCAAAGGCCAGCTCTCCCACTGCCTGGGCATTGACGCCGGGCGTATTTGTCACCTTGATCCCGTGCCGTTTCGCTGCCGCAACATCCACCCTGTCATACCCCGCCCCGTAACGGGAGATCACCTTCAGCCTGGGGCTGGCTGTCATTACCTTTTCCGTAATCTCGTCCAGGCCGGCAATATAGCCGTCGCAGTCCTTAAGAAGAGGGATCAATTCATCCTCTGAAAGAGGTTTTCCGGTTGTGTTAAATACCAGATCCTCCGTAAATTCCCTCAGCACGGACAATGCCTCCTCATTTTTTCCCGGCTGCAGGGAGGTTGGCGTCACTAAAATCTTCATAGCGCGCCCTCCTCATTGATAAGAGCTGCAGCCTCCCTGGTCAATTCCCGGATTTTATCAAAGCTTCCCTCCTTGATAAATGTATCTTTTACCATCCAGCTTCCGCCGCAGGCCGCAACCTTTTTGAAGGCCAGATACTCTTTGATATTGTGCACTCCAATGCCTCCCGTGGGCATAAAGGAGATCCCCGGAAAGGGCGCTGCCAATGCCTTGATCGTCTCCAAGCCCCCATACTGGCTGGCTGGGAAAAATTTTACCACAGGAAGCTCATACTCCAAAGCTATCATAATTTCCGTGGGTGTGCAGGTTCCCGGGAAAATGCATATTTGATTTTTAAGGGCCCACTCCGTAACCTCTCTTGAAATGCCTGGCGATACAAGAAAAGAAGCTCCGGCATCTACTGCCCGTCTGGCCTGCTCTACGTTGATGACCGTGCCGGCTCCTACTATCATTTCCGGGAATTCCCTGGACGCCGTCCGAATGGATTCCTCGGCTGCCTCTGTCCGGAACGTGATTTCCGCCACTGGCAGGCCGCCCTGGCACAGGGCTTCGCACAAAGGCTTTGCATCCTCTGCCCGATCCAGCTTCACGACCGGCACCAGGCGTTTCTCTTTTATGTTTGCCAATAATTCCTCTTGTCTCATTTTGTCCTCCTATTTAAAGTCGCTGCGCGACGGCACTAAAGGGCAAAGCCGCTTCGACACACCTGTGATGAGAGGAACTTTCATTCGAAAGGACACGAATGAAAGTTCCTCTCGTGCGCCTTTGCGGCTTTGCTGTCTTATTCTAGTTCCGTAATATCCCTCAAAGTTCACAGGTATGAAATCAATTTTCAGCCGTAAAAGCCCGTATAAAGTTGTCATGGGATATTTTATGTATCTGCTGTTCGGTAAACCCAAAAGCAAGCATCTTTGGCACAAAGTCTGTCAGCAAATAGTCAATTCCTATTCCCTCCGGCGTATAGGACTTCAATCTGGCACGGGTGGTATCCAGCGAAAAAAGCAGTTGATCCTCATAGCCTCCGTCAATCATAAACCGGAAAATCTCCAGCTCCCGTTCGTCGCTGTGATACTGAAAGCGGCCGATGGTATCATACTCTAAGAAGATCCCTTCCTCTAAAAGCTCCCTGTGAACCAAAAGCTCCGGAACCGCCCTGTCCATATGACAGAAGATCATCTGCTCCGCCCGAAAGCCTTTTTCCTTTAAAAAACGAAAAAGCCCTGCCGGATCCGAATCCTTTTCAATATGGATCATCATGGGAACCCCGGCGTCCCCCGCCGCATAGGCCCCGGCCAAAAACAGCTTCCGATATACAGGCGTCAGTCCTTCCTTATCAAGAGCCATTTTCACAATGCCTGCCCGGATTTTCGTATCCTTTGGCTGAAACTCACGGTCAATGCCGCTGTACATCCCCTCTGTCAGCTCATGGAGAAAAATTTCATATAATTCCTCCTGGGACTTTTCCATAACCCAATGATGTTCCGGATAAAAGCACAGCTTATGAAAGCCCGTAGATGCAATGATATGTATATGAGCTTCCTTAGAAATCCGCTGCAGGACTTCCTCCATGCGGCTGCAGCCTCCGGGCTGGGCATCCACCACTGTTCCGCCTCCGTTTTTTTTCAAACGCAGCGCTTCCTTTCGGCTTTTTTCCTCATCCTCCATGAGCAGCACGGGATTTTTCTCACTGGACACTCCTTTGCTGATTGCCAGATGCTCATGGCACTGGCAAAAGCCCAGATTGTCCCCCTCTTCCGGGCCGCATACCGTCATAATCCTCTTCATAGCTGTTTCCAATTGGGGTTGCTGACCACTGCCGGTTTCCCGTCCTGTTCTACGATGAGCCTGTGATATCCTTTCGTTTCAATGGTTCCGTAATCATGGCCCGCATCTGCCGCAAAGGTATAAAAAAGAACCAGGGGGCTGCTTCCCGTATTCACCGTCCGATGGGCGTAGCGGCGCGGAACATATACCGCTTTGCCTTGGGAAAGAGGCATCTCTATACAGTCTCCCTCGGGATTCTCCATAACCATATAGCCCTCTCCCTGTAATGTGTAATAGACCTCCGCAGTTTCAAGGATTGTGTGAAAATGCCCTTTTGTAAAGTAATATTCTCTGCCGACCTTTCCCGGATATAAAATAGTTGTGCCGAATGCAAGATCCCCCTGGCGCTCCGGACAGCCCAGCTCATAGAATTCGTAAACCAAGGGATCCTCTTTCTCTAAAATATCCTCCGCTGCCTTCCTGTCACAAAACATATCCTTCATCTGGGAAAGATGGCGTTTTGTTGTCTCAGCTGTCTTGGAAAAGCCATCCTTTAAATCAAAATCCACTAAAAAGCTTGTGTCCCAATTAAAACTATTCATATACCCTCCTAAAAATCAGAAAACAATAATTCCCTTCTTTGTAATCTCTCTGCGCAGCAGCTTTTCATAGGCCTCTACGGAATCCTCAAATTTAAAATAATCGGAAATAAAGTCCTTTATCACAAGCCGGCCCGAATGTATCCATTCCATCACCTGCTCCGTGGCAGCGCCCTCCTCTGCCTTTCTCGGCATCTGCTGATAGATGACTCTCCAGTTGTAGTCCGCTTTGCTAAAGTCAATGGTAATCTCCTCTTTTTCCGGAACTCCATAGCAGAGAACCGTACCCCTGTCCTTGATAAGCGGCATGGCTGCATTCACCACAAAGGGCGCTCCGATGGCGTCCAGGACATAGTCCACACCCTTGGGATACAGCTTTCTCACTTCCTCTGTCACATCGCTTGTTTTGCTGTTAATGATATGCTTCGCACCGTTTGCTTTTACATTCTGCAGCTTTTCATCCACAATATCTACCGCAGTGACCTCCTCTACTCCGCACAAGTTCAAAAACTTTATAAACGTAGATCCTACGGGGCCGCAGCCAAACACAACTACGCTGTCTCCCGGCTGAATTCCAAAATAGCGGATATTGCTTAATACCTCCCGGAAGGTAACAATCATAACCGCATCAACGGGATCCAGATCCTTGTCAAGAACCGTCTGGGCATATCCGCATTCCGGAGCTTCTCCCTCCGGCCACGGAGCGGGATCGCAGACAACGGCATATTCGCTGAGGGCTCCCCACCCGGAACCCATGCCGGGATAAAGCTCCGGATCCGGATCTACAAAGGGAAGAAATACCCGGTCGCCCACTTGAAAGCTTTTAACCTCACTTCCCACCTCCACTACTTCGCCAACTCCCTCGTGCCCCAGCATAATCGGATAAACCGATTCCGGAAAGCCTTTAAAAGTACGGTGAAGCAGCTTTACATCCGTGCCGCACATACCGCAGGCGATGGTCTTAACCAATGCCTGCTTTGAATGATAACGAGGCTTCGGTATCTCCTTGATCTCTGTGGAACCATCTTTGTTTACAATAAAAGACTTCATAATCATTACCTCCTATTTGTAGTCGCTGCGTGACAGCTCTCCCAGTACGCTCCGGTCTGAATTATTTTCCTGCTGCTTTGCCTGGAAATTGATGCGGCACTGTGACGGCTGTTTCTTTTTGAATCAGCTTTTGTTTCTACATCACTATGAAACTATGTAGTAACATTGATACTAAATGTATTATAGCAGATGGAAAACAAAATTTCTACCCCTAATTTTCAAATATTTTTTTGAACGCCTTAACCCCTTATCTTTCTTCCATTCTTGTTGACATCCTGTTAAATGGATGTTAAAGTAATATTACTATGTAATTACATTACTACAATTAAATCAAAAGGGGGAATTACAAATGGGAGCATACATATTGGCACACGATCTGGGAACCTCCGGAAATAAAGCTACTTTATTTTCCACAGACGGAAAGCTGATCGGCAGCCGGGTAGAACCTTACGATACCCGTTATTTTAACGGCACATGGGTGGAACAGAATGCAGACGATTGGTGGAATGCCGTCTGCTCCTCCACAAAGGAGCTGATCCGCGGAACCGGTATTTCGCCGGACGAGATTGCCGCCGTATCCTTCAGCGGCCAGATGATGGGCTGTCTCTGCGTTGACCGGCAAGGCCGGCCGCTGCGCCCGTCGATTATATGGGCAGATCAGCGGGCCGTAAGCCAGACGGCCCAGATAGAAGAGCATATCAGCCAAAGAGATTTTTATCATATTGTAGGACATAGAAATACACCTTCCTACGGCGTACAGAAGCTTATGTGGATCAGAGACAACGAGCCGGAAATCTATGAACAGACCTACAAGGTACTCAATGCAAAGGATTATATTGTCTTCTGCCTTACCGGAAAATTTTATACGGAATACTCCGACGGCAACAGTATGGGATGCTTTGATCTCTGCGGCCTGAAATGGTCAGAGGAGCTTATCTCTTATGCCGGGATCGACGGTGACAAGCTGCCCGAGCTTAAGCCCTCCACCTATGCGGCAGGTGTGGTTACGCCTAAGGCCTCCCTTGCTTCCGGCTTAGCCCCCGGAACTCCCGTAGTCTTAGGCGGAGGCGACGGAGTAACTGCCAATGTAGGGACAGGTTCCATCTGCCCCGGCAAAACCTACAGCTGTATGGGCACCTCTGCCTGGATCACCACCACCACGGAAAAACCCATCTTTGATGAAGAAATGCGCACGGTTACCTGGGCCCATGTGATTCCCGGGCTCTATGCTCCCAACGGCACCATGCAGACTGCGGGAGGAGCCTATAGCTGGCTGAAAAACACGGTCTGCAAAATGGAAAGCTACGACGCAAAGCTTCACGGAAAATCCCCCTATGACTATATGAACGAACAGATTGCCGCATCGCCTGCCGGGGCAAACGGAATTATCTTCCTTCCCTATCTCTTAGGCGAACGGGCGCCCCGTTGGGACATCTATGCCAAAGGCGCTTTTCTCGGTTTAAAATCCGAAAATACCAGAGGGGATCTGCTGCGCAGTGTCCTTGAAGGCGTTACCATGAATCTGGATATCATTCTGAATATTTTGAGACAGCAGGTAGAGATCCATGAGATAACCGTTATCGGAGGCGGCGCCAAGGGCGATGTGTGGCGTCAGATTATGGCCGACGTATACAACACCCGGATTTTAGTTCCCTCCCTCTTAGAGGAAGCAGGTTCTATGGGCGCTGCCGTTACCGGAGGTGTCGGAGCCGGAATTTATAAGGACTTTACCGCCGTAGAGCGTTTTCTGGAAATCAACTCCGTTCAGGAGCCGGATCAAGCTGCCGTAGAAAAGTACAGGCAGGTTAAGGCTGTCTTTGACGAATGCTATTTTGCTCTGAAGGATGTCTTTCCAAAGCTGAATGTCTGATCCGAAAGCTCTTTTGTTTCGTCTAAAGGCGCTCTCAATGAACAAAGCGCTGCTGTAAAATGAGCCGGCCGGCTTTCCCGATAAGATATGGAAAACCGGCCGGCTTATTTTACGGCAGCGCCGTCTCTATTCTCTAAAACTACGTAGGATCCACATACACATACAGCTGAAAGCTGCTGGCGTCTCCTCTGTATCTGGCAATAGAATACTCCAGCGCCGCATCCGCCTTATTCACGCTCACTGTATGAACAAGCTGAATGGGACTTCCCTTGCGCACATGGAGATACTGCACGTCGCTGTTGTTTGCTTCCACTGCTTCCACCAGACGCTTCGCACTGAAAATCCGTGTCTCCTCCCTGGCAGAAAGGACATCATAGAGCGAAACCTTCTCAAAATCCTGATCCTTTATAAATGCACATTTGTCATAAGGAAGATAGGTCTCCACCGTCACCACAGGTTCCCCGTCTCCAAATCTTCTTCGAAACAGGTAAATCACCTGCTCCCCTTCCTCAATCCTAAGATTCTCCGCCACCTCATAGGAGGCCTTTGCAACCTTAAAATCCAACACCTCGGTGCTGGGCTCCAGGCCTATCCGCTTCATCTGCTCGCGAAATGTCTCGAGGCGCTGCAGAAAATCCTGCTTAATCTTCTGTCTGGCTATGAAAGTACCCTTACTCTTAACGCGGTACAGCCATCCTTCCTGAACCAGCTCCGTTATAGCCTGGCGCACCGTCGTCCTGCTGATATCAAACTGCTCGCTCAGCTCCTTCTCTGTTGGTATCAGACTGTCCACCGGATACAGCCCGCTCTTTATCTCCTCTACAATCAATTCCTTTAACTGAAAATACAGCGGAATCGGAACATGCTTATCCAACTCTTTATTTTCTAAAAACATCCTCTACCTCCTCCCTGTTTTGCAAAACTAACTCTTATTATCACTACAATGATACATACAAAATCAACAATTACATTATAGCACAATTTTTTTCCATTACAAGCAAATAAAGAGGGGCCGTCGGCCTAAAGCTGTCCAAAGACTACTAGTCACGCCCAAAACACGGTTTCGCTATATTTTCCCCTGCTCGCGCAGTTTCTTAATATTCCGATAGCCATCCAGGGTTACAACCAATACCAGAATCACTCCCACCACTATATTCTGAAGCTCGGGGCTCATCTTTAAAAGATTAAATGTATTCGTCAGCAATGACATAAATATAACTCCCAGTACGGCTCCTGCAGCCGATCCCTTGCCTCCGGCAAAGCTTCCTCCGCCAATCACACAAGCAATGAAGCAGGTCATATGAATCCCCTCGCCCATGTACTGCGTGGGCTTATGTACATATGCAGAGCGGAACACCGCCGCCAGGGAGGTCAGAACGCCCGTGGCTGCATATGCCAGGAATAAAATCCGCTTGTCATGGAAGCCGATCAGCTTTGCCGCCTCCTTGTTGCCTCCCACAAAATACAGACGCTTTCCTTGGGGAAAATATTTCAAAAACATGCTGAACAGAACAATCAGCAGCAGCAATACCCAGGTCATCACGTACATACCGGCAAATTCCCCGTCGCCCAGTATAATATAGGCATCATCAAAGGCTTGAAGCGTCCGCACCTCATTCCACAAAAGCATGGCCGCACCATAGCCCACATACTGCATACCCAGAGTGGCAATGAGAGCGTTGATGCCCAGTATGGAGACCAGGTATCCATTGATGCAGCCCATAACCAGCCCCACCGCCAATGTAAGCACAAGCACCACAGGCATGGGAAATCCCATCATGGTGAATTTTCCCGCTGCAATCGCCGACAGCAGCATAATGGAGCCCACCGACATATCAAAGTATCCGCATATCAGCAGGAGCATCATGCCAAATGCAATGATGGCTGTCGGTACAAAGCTTGCCTGCAGAGAGTGGAGGTTTCTGGGATCCCAGAATACATTGCTTCTTATGGTCAGTATCAGCACCATAACAATACACAGGATGGCCGCGATGGCTTCATTCTTTTTCATCATTTTTTTCATACAATTCTGCCGCATATCTCTCCCTCCCCTCAGACTTTCTTTGCACTGATTCGAATATCGATGATAATTGCCAGAATCAGAATGATGCCCAAAACAATCTGCTGCACATAAGAATCAATGCGGTACGCCGTCATTCCGTTTCTGAGGATATAGATGAAGGCCAGCCCCAGCATGGATTTTATCATGCTGCCCTTACCGCCGAAGATACTGGCGCCGCCGATTACGGCCGCCGTAATCATGGTCACCTCCAGATCGCTTCCCACCGTTACATTCGGCGCCTTCACCCTGCACGTCATCAGCGCTCCGCCGAAGGTAGACAGCATGGCCGATACCATAAAGCAGACCATCTTCAGGCGATCCGCTTTGATTCCGTACAGAACCGTCGTGTCCATATTGTGGCCCACATAATACATCTGTTTAAAATACCTGGATTTTATCAAAAGGAACTCCAATATGACTGCCGTAATCAGCATCAGGATAATGACCCAAGAAATTCCGCCTATCTTATTCATAACAAAGTTCCGGCTGTCTCTGGGAAGCTGCCTTCCTGTCATCTTTGTTATCATCATCCAGTTGTAGCCCTTCACGGCCAGCATCACACCGATAGTTACCATCATGGAATTCAAGCGGAATCTGGTAATCAAAAAGCCCGATACAAGTCCAATTACTCCCGCTATCACCATAGCCAGCAGAATCGCCGGAGCCGCCTGCAGCTTATAGGTATTGCAGAAAATTCCCATCATCGTTCCGCCGAAGCAGAACATAGAACCTACCGACATATCCAGTTCACCCATAATGATCAAAAAGGTGAAGCCAATAATGGCAAAAAAGTCAACGGATACGTCAAAGAAGATCGAATGGATATTATTAAACCCTAAAAATGTGCTTCTTGTGGCAGACAAAAAGAGAAAGAGTGCTGCTGTTAAATAAATAATCGTCCAGCTTCCAAAATCAAATTTTCGTTTTTCCTGCTCATTCAGCCTGCGGCCTGTTGCCTCTGTACTCATCAGCCCTCCGCTCCTTTCCCCGATGTGCCCATAGCCGCATAATGCATAATGGTCTGCTCGGTAAATTCACTGCACTCCACCTGGCCTACGATGGAATTGTCACGCATAATCTTTATCCGGTCTGAAAGCCGCATCAGCTCCGGCAGCTCAGAGCTGAATACTATCACTCCCACGCCTCTCTTCGCAATTTCCAGAAGGAACTTATGAATCTCTTCCTTTGCTCCCACATCAATTCCCCTGGTAGGCTCGTTTACAATCAAAACCTCCGGCTCCGGCGCAAGACATGCCGACATCATCACCTTCTGCTGGTTGCCTCCGCTCAGCTTCCGGGGCTTGGTCGACAGTGAGGGAAGCGCTATCTCAAATTTCTTGATATATTCTGTAGAAATCCGCTTCAATTCCTTTGCATTGATAAAGCCCAGAGCATTTGATACCTTTCCCAGCACAGGCAGAGACACGTTATCCGTAACGGGCATATCCAAAAGAAGCCCGGCCGCCTTCCGATTGTTGTTCAAATACATAATATGCTGATCTACCATAGCCTTCGGGGTTACCTTGTTAAGCTTTTTCCCCTTCATGTAGATCTCTCCCGTATCCTTTCGCTCAAGGCCGTACATCATCCGGGACAGCTTGGTTACTCCAGAACCCTCCAGACCGAAGATTCCCAGAATCTCTCCCTTATGGAGCTGCAGATCCGACGGATTTAATGCATGGGCTTTGGAAAGATTCTTTACTTCAAAAATGACTTCTCCATTGGAAATGACATCCTTGGGATCCTTCATAGAATACAGCGTCAGATCTCTTCCCACCATGTTGTTGATCAAATCGCCTTCTGTCAGGCTCTCGTCATTGTCCAGGGTAGTCACATACTGTCCGTCGCGCATGATTGTAACCCGATCGGAAATCCGCATAATCTCTTTCAGCCGATGGGATATGTAGATAATGGTCATTCCCTGGGCTTTCAGACGCTCCAGAATCTCCATTAAACGATCGGCCTCCTCATCATTGAGGCCAGAAGTCGGCTCATCCAGAATGATTACCTTTGGAGCTGCCACAATGCAGCGTATAATCTCTATCATCTGCTGCCCCGCAAGGGTCACGCCGCCTAACTGCTCCTCCGGCTTTACGGTTTTCAGGCCAAAGCTCTCCAGCTGCTTTCCTGTTTCTTCGTAGAGCCTCCGATAGTCGATTCTTCCGTTCTTTTTAAAATTATGGCTTGGATAGATATTCTCCGCCACCGTCATATTTTCAAATACGGCCAGCTCCTGATGCACCATACGGATTCCC
Source organism: Candidatus Merdisoma sp. JLR.KK011 (assembly GCF_036941125.1). Lineage (NCBI taxonomy): Bacteria > Bacillati > Bacillota > Clostridia > Lachnospirales > Lachnospiraceae > Candidatus Merdisoma > Candidatus Merdisoma sp. JLR.KK011. The sequence continues at coordinate 251,736 of NZ_JAYWSZ010000004.1, forward strand.
ATTTCCTGGGCAGCGGATGGCGTGTAGGTTTTTACCTGCTCCCCATCCAGGGCAATGGTTCCGTCATCCGGAGTTTCCTCGCCCATAATAATTTTTACCAAGGTGCTTTTCCCCGCTCCGTTTTCACCTAAAATCGTATGGATCTCACCCTGCCTGATGGTAAAGGACACATCTGTCAGGGCTTTTACAACCCCATAGGATTTCGATATGTGATCAATCCTTAAATACTCCAAATTCTGTTCTGACATCCCATATACCCCATTCTTAAAAAGGGGCTGCTGCAAAGAATCGCCTTCTTCGCAGCATCCCTTTCTTCCTTTTTTACGTTCGCCTGCTTCTAATCTGGCGCCTTAATTATCCCTCGTAATTGTCCGCGCCATACTCACCCAAAGCATCATGGTAGAAATTCTCTACATTATCCTTTGTGATTACAACATTTCCGGTATAGATGGTCAAGGGCCATACGCTGATTGCGGAAGCCTCATTGTCGCTGCTGACCGGCACGTCCAGGAAACCATAATCTGTCGCATTTACCAAGAGCGCAACTGCCATATCAGTCATGGCTGCCGTTCTGTTTGTCAGAGAAGCATGAATATATCCGTCCTGGATATAATCCAGCATAGCGTCTTCGCGGTCTGCACAGATAACCGTGATGCTTCCCGGCTCCATGCCAAGCTCTTCCATCGCGCCTGCGATTCCGCCGCCGCATGCAGAGTCAAGGCCGACAAAGGCGTCAACGTCCGGATTTGCACTCAAAAGATCCTTTGCTGCCTGCAGAGATGTTGCTGCGTCACATTCTCCGTCCTGATCTCCAACGATCTCCCAGTCTGTGTCAGCCAGCACTTCCTTCAATCCTTCATATTTCTGATCGATGTTTGTGGAGCCCCAGTTGCCGATTACCAGGAGCTTGCCGGAATTGCCGGCTGCCTTAATCAGCTCTTGTGCCGTCTCACGGCCTGCGTCCACATTGTCAAGACCGATGTAAAGGTCTCCGAATTCTCCGCTCTCTGCCTCTACTACAATGATGGGAATTCCTGCTTCCTGAGCCTTCAAAATTCCAGGATTCATAGCTGCGTCCCAGGCTGCTGTAATGATGCCGTCCGGATTATTCGGGATTACCTGCTCAAGGGCTGCGCATGCAGTATCGGAATCCCAGTCATTTGCTCCCTGGGCTATGATCTTTACATTATACTTTTCAGCTGCATACTGCAAGCCCTTAATCATATCAATGCTGTAGGGCTGGCCAAGGCCGGGAGCCACATAGTAAAATGTCTTTTGCCCGCCTGTGCTCTCGCTTCCTGTCTCTGTCCCTTCCTCTTCCGCTGCTTCCGCCGGCGCCGCGGGAGCTTCGGAAGATCCGCTGCTGCATCCTGTCAGCATTGCTGCTGTCATCACCGTGCTGAGTAATACTCCCAATAACCTTTTTTTCATTCTCTTTTCCTCCTTTATTATAACAATCATTTGTTATCCTTTTGCAATGGCGCTAAGCCTCTCCAGCACCTTACCCTCAATGGATACATGAAACACTTCGGAAACCACCTGGGTCCAGCCGTGGATAAAATAAGTCCATCCATCCTCAATGAAAAGGTTTTTCTTTTCCTTCTGTGCCTCTGCCTGATCCTTGAAGAGCAGATCGCCCCGGTAATTGATCTCCCACACCAGGCTGTCCTTCGGAAAACTGCACCCATTCGTAAGGGGGCTTCCCGGGCCGTCCTTTCCCAGTCCCGTGGCGTTCACCACCAGGGAGTGTGGGGGAAGGGATGCCAATACGGCATCGTTCTCTTCAGGCGTCGGGTTATGTACAAATTCAAACTCTACGTTTTTGTTCCGCCCTTCCAGGATTCTTCTGGCCTCCTGAAGCCTTGGCAGACTGCGGTTGGCTATGACGATCTTTTTGGGAACATTCTCTTGAAAGCGTTCCTGGGTAAAGTACACCGACATGGCCAGGGTTGCTCCGCCCGCTCCTAAGAGAAGCACTTCCCCGCCGTGCTCCTTCCAGTAATTCTCCGGAACAAAGGCCTCCAGCGCCAATCCGCTGGAAATCGGATCCTTTGCATGTGCCCGGTACTGGCCGTCCTTCTTGGAAATGCAGGAAATCTCCCCCAGCTCTCCGGCAAAGGGGTCAATGTAATCGAAGAGATCCTTGCAGCTATTGTACAAATCAATCTTATGGGTCGTCACCAGAGCTCCCAGGGATAAGGGATCCTCTTTGATAAATGCCACTGCCTGCCGGTAGTCTTGCGGATCAGAATGAGGCTTGAAATCAATTCCCTTGATTACCGCATCCTTTAGTCCCAATGCCTCCGCCCATCTAGGAAACACCTTCATAATGGAAGAGCTCCCTGTCGTTACACCGATGAAATAAATGGTTGGTTTTGTCGCTTTTTCATAGTTTAACATTGTTCTCATTCCTTGTAATGTTTTTACGTACCTTTGTCATAACATAATGATATTGCATCTTTGTGGAATTGTCAAGATCCATTTTCATTTTCTCTGTTAAAATGTTTTTACAATGTCAATTTGGAATATAAACTATCAATCCCGCGGCTTTAAACCCTGCTATTGCCAAAATCAGATGCCCAAACATAACAATACCCTCAGTGGACAAGGGCACACCCGCCTTATCCACTGAGGGTACTAATTTCCTTACACATTTACTCTCTATGACACTGCAGCGCTATATTCCTCCATCAGCTTCCCAAAAGCCGGCATAGCGTCCACAATCGTCTTTTGCGCCACGCAGTAGGCAATCCGCACATACCCCGGGCATCCGAAATCATCACTGGGGACTAACAGCAGGTCATACTTTTTGGCCCTCTCGCAGAAGGCATCTGCATCCTCCTCCAATGCCTTAACAAAGAGATAGAAAGCGCCCTGGGGCGGAACGCAGGTATAGCCGAGGTTTGTGAGGCCCTTCAAGAGCAGATCACGGTTACTCTTATATGCCTCAATATCGCCCGTGTCCTCCACGCATCTTGCCGCCACCTGCTGAAACAAGGAAGGTGCACAGACAAAACCCAGCACGCGGGCTGCTCCTGCGATTGCCGGGGATACCTTTTTATAATCCGCCAGCCGATCCGGGATTACAATGTAGCCGATCCGCTCTCCCGGCAGCGAAAGGGACTTGCTGTAGGAGTAGCAGACCAGGGTATTGTCATAATATCTGGTAAGATAAGGTACCGTCACGCCGTCATACACAATCTCACGGTAGGGCTCGTCCGAAATAAGGTAAATAGGAGCGCCATACTCCTGTGTCTTTCTCTTTAAAAGCTCCGTAAGTCCTGTTAATGCTTCCTTTGTATAAACAACACCGGAAGGATTGTTGGGCGAATTCACAATCACACCCTTTGTCTTAGATGAAATGGCTTTTTCCAGCTCCTCCAAATCTATCTGAAAATCCGGCAGATGGGGCGGCACGACCTTAAGAACAGCTCCAATCCCCTCCACCCAGCAGCGGTACTCCGGGAAAAAGGGCGCAAAGGTTATGAACTCATCTCCGGGATTCCCAAGGGCCTTGATACAGATATTAAGAGAGGCAGCCGCCCCACAGGTCATAAAGATATTTTCCGCCCGGAAGCTTTCCGCAAACCGCCGGTTCAGAGATTCCGCTATGGTTTTCCGGACACCCGCATCCCCCGGCGCCGGGGAGTATGCATGAACCTCCTCCGGAGGACGCTCCATAAGCTCCAGAATCGCCTTTTTTACAGATTCCGGCGCAGGAATGCTGGGATTCCCTAAGCTGAAATCATAAACCTTATCAGCGCCTATCTCAGCCTTGCGCTTCAGTCCAAAGGAAAAAATCTCACGTATAATAGAGCTCCTGCTTCCAAGCTCATAGCATTCTTCTGATATCATACTGCTGCTTCCTTTCTGTTGTTGTCCATATTTTACAATATTTTACTTCTAAAAACTCAAATCTGCTGCAAAATTATTTTTTTCCATTTTACTATTTACCTCACTAAAGTGCAAGAACGTTTTTTAAAAAGGGGGCCGTCAGGCGCAGCTAAAAAACCTGCCCGGCATACATACCGGACAGGTTTTCTAAAAATTCTTATTCTGCTTTTTATACAAGTTCCAATACTACTTCCATAGCAGCGTCGCCTTTACGCTGGCCAATCTTTATGATTCTTGTATAACCACCGTTGCGGTTTACATACTTGGGCGCAATCTCATCAAATAATTTTGCCGGCATGTCAATCTGCTTGGTGTTTCTCTTTCTTCCTGCGGCCTTCTCCGGAACCTCTTTTACCGGATAAAGAACCTTCAGCATCTGACGTCTTGCATGAAGTCTGGAAGGCTGATCCTTTTTGATGGTCTTCTCTACCTCGTCAAATACAGTAACCTTCTTGCCGTCTACGACTTCCTTCACACGCTTGCCGTCCTTGTCCTTGCGGGGAACCTTGGCGGTTACGGTTACGGTCTCGTAGTTATCTTTTTCCTTTACTGCAAGTGCAATCAGACCTTCGGCAATCTTGCGTACCTCTTTCGCCTTTGCCTCGGTGGTAACGATTCTTCCATGCTGCAGAAGTGCTGTTACCTGGTTTCTCAGTAATGCCTTTCTCTGGCTGGAAGTTCTGCTGAGTTTTCTATACTTTGCCATTTTACATTTCCTCCATTCGTGGAACCACATCTCCATGCTTCTTCGGTCTTACTGGAGAGGGCTTAATTCCATTACTCGCCGCTTGAAAACAGCGGAACCTTCTCGAAACAAGTTCGAGAAGTAGCATCCAAGCGACTATTCGTCGCTTGGATTTAGCTGTAGTCCAAGCTCTTTCAGCTTTGCAAGAACCTCTTCCAAGGACTTGCGGCCCAGGTTGCGGACCTTCATCATATCCTCGGAGGTGCGGTTGCAAAGCTCTTCTACGGTATTGATGCCTGCTCTCTTGAGACAATTGAAGGAACGAACGGAAAGCTCCAGCTCGTCAATGCTCATCTCAAGAACCTTTTCCTTTTCATTGTCCTCTTTTTCCACCATGATCTCTGCGGTCTTGGCATTCTCAGACAAATCAATAAACAGGCTTAAATGCTCGCTTAAAACCTTTGCTGCCAGGCTGACTGCCTCGTCGGGCACTAAGGTGCCATTGGTGTAAACATCCAGAGTCAGCTTGTCAAAGTCGGTAACCTGGCCTACACGGGTATCCTGAACGGTCATATTGACACGCTCTACGGGAGTATAGATAGAATCAATCGCAATCACTCCAATGGGAAGATCCGGATTTTTATTCTTCTCTGCGCTCACATAACCTCTGCCTTTTGTAATGGTAAGCTCCATATACAATTTGCTGTCCGCACCGCCGTTCAAATGGGCGATCACCAGGTCGGGATTCAGAATTTCAATATCGGGATCTGCTTGAATGTCAGCTGCTGTCACAATACCCTCGCCGTCGAATTCAACGTAGGCGATCTTTGCTTCGCTGGACTCGCTTGTGTTACGGATAGCCAGATTCTTAATGTTCATAATGATTTCAGTCACATCCTCCTTCACTCCCGGAATGGAACTGAACTCATGGAGAACACCTTCGATCTTTACCTGGCTCACTGCTGCGCCCGGCAGAGAAGAAAGCATAATTCTTCTCAGCGAATTGCCAAGTGTCGTACCATAACCTCTCTCAAGCGGCTCAACTACAAATTTCCCATACTTTTTGTCATTTGAAATCTCTGCAATCTCAATTTTCGGTTTGTTAAAATCGAACACTAAAAGGCCCCTCCTTCATATTTTAGTTGGGTGGCGTTATGCTACGTGTTATACTCCTGATTACTTAGAATACAACTCGACGATAAGCATTTCATCTACCGGTACATCAATCGCATCTCTGGAAGGAAGCTCTTTTACGGTTCCCTTTAATGCCTCCAGATCAGACTCCAGCCACTCCGGAATCAGTCTTCCGCCTGTAGCCTCTACGATGTCCTTGTATCTCTGAGATCCTCTGCATTTTTCCTTGATTTCGATTACATCGCCTGGTTTTACCTGGTAGGACGGAATATTAACCTGCTTTCCGTTAACCAGTACATGCTTGTGATCTACGATCTGACGTGCTTCTCTTCTGGTTCTCGCCATAGCCAGACGGAATACCACGTTGTCAAGTCTGCTCTCCAGCATGATCATCAGGTTCTCACCTGTCATGCCCTTCATTCTGTCGGCCTTCTCATAGTAATTGCGGAAAGGCTTCTCCAGAACGCCGTAAATGAATTTTGCTTTCTGCTTTTCGCGAAGCTGAAGTCCGTACTCGGACATCTTTCTGTTCGCTCTTCTTAACTCTCTTGTAGATTTTTTATCAATTCCTAAAACTGTCGGCTCCAGACCAAGGGAACGACATCTTTTCAGAACCGGAACTCGATTGACTGCCATTACTCTCTACCTCCTAATTAGACTCTTCTGCGTTTGGGCGGGCGACATCCGTTGTGCGGTACCGGAGTCACGTCGCGGATACTGGTCACCTCCAGGCCGCATGCCTGAAGTGCGCGGATTGCTGCCTCACGGCCGGAACCCGGTCCCTTTACCATAACGTCTACTGTCTTAAGTCCATGTACTAATGCTGCCTTGGTTGCTGTCTCTGCTGCCATCTGTGCCGCATACGGAGTAGATTTCCTTGAACCTCTAAATCCCAGACCACCGGCACTTGCCCATGATAAAGCATTTCCTTCAGTATCTGTCAGGGTAACAATTGTATTGTTAAAAGATGACTGAATATGTGCCTGTCCGCGTTCAACGTTTTTCTTTACGCGCTTTTTTGTCACTTTCTTTGTAACTTTCGCCATTTTAAACTAACCTACTTTCTTTTTTTATAAGGTATCATTACTTCTTCTTGTTCGCTACTGTTCTCTTCGGACCTTTTCTTGTTCTTGCATTGGTCTTAGTCTTCTGACCACGTACCGGAAGTCCCTTACGGTGACGGATACCTCTGTAGCATCCAATCTCCTGCAGACGCTTGATATTCATGGCAATCTCACGTCTTAAATCACCCTCTACCTGGTAATCTGCATCAATAACGGCGCTGATTCTGCGAACCTCGTCGTCTGTCAGATCTCTTACACGGGTATCCGGGTTTACTTTCGCTGCTTCCAGGATCTTGTTTGCGCTGGCACGGCCGATTCCGTACACATAGGTCAAACCGATCTCTACACGTTTTTCTCTTGGTAAGTCTACACCAGAAATACGAGCCATTTGATTATTCCTCCATACTAAACAATTAGTTTCGGGCGTTTTTTAATAGGTGCCCGATGACACTTTCCTAAATGGGATATGGGCTTCCATATCCAGCCGGATAAAGACCCGGCCTTTCAGATACTCTGCTTTGCGCATTTCTCCGTTTTAAGCAATATCATTGTGAATAATCCTGGTCAGATATATTGTAAATAACATGGATGCCTATAATAAGGAAACTCCTATTCAGGCAGCCGATGCTCAGCCGCACAAATATATTTCTTCACAGGGAATCACTGTTTGCTGAATTATCCCTGGCGCTGTTTGTGCTTCGGATTCTCGCAAATTACTCTGATACTGCCTTTTCTTTTGATGATTTTGCACTTTTCGCAAATAGGCTTTACAGATGATCTTACTTTCATCGTAAAAATCCTCCTTTCACATCTTTCGCTCTCCCCGCACTTCAAACCTCCTGGGTTTTGAAGGCTTTCTATGCCCGGAGAACAAGGCATTTCTTGTTACCGGCCTCTCCTGGGACTTCTAAAAAAGCGCATAAAAACAGGCGCAATAATCCCTTTGAGACCATACGCCAAATAGTATAACACCAGTATATTTAAAATGCAAGTACTTTTTTAACAAAATACGGAAATTTTTCTGTCTAACCCACCTCTAATATTTCTGTCTTTAATGTCTTCATTCAGATGGGCTGGATTTTTCAAATTGTTCAATCATACATTCATGTTTCTTACTTTTCTTGTCATAATTAATTCCTATCAAAAGCATCCTGCCCGTATATCTCTCTAATGCCTGTGTGTAGTTCCGTTCCTTTATCTGCTGTATCGCAGCTTCTGCCGACTGATTCCATTTAAGCTCCACAATCAAAGCCGGAAGCTTTGGATACTCTTTTTTCGGAAAAAATACCAAATCAGCAAACCCTCTGCCTGCAGGCAGCTCCCTTACAGGTTTAAAATAGTACTGCATAGCGCTAAGATATGCGATGCTAAGTACACTGCTTAATGAATTTTCATCATGGTAAGCAATGTCCGACGCATATCCGGAACGAATCGCTTCTACCGTCTGGGCTACCGCTTCGCAGTCCAAATCCAGCGTTGCTTTAAGCAGTTCGTCGGATTTTATCTTAAGCTCCGCAAATTCATTCCACTGCTCGTCCTCAATCGCATCCATTAATTCGCTTCGGATTTCTTCATTAGGAACAAAAGCCGTGCGATTCGAAGAATCGTAGGCCAGATACCCGAGATGAATAAGCAGCGTCAGCACATCGTCCTTGCTCTTAAATGTAATCATATCATTCTGGTAAGTTGTAGTTTTGACCTTCACCCTCTCTCCGGCAGCCATTCTTATGATCGCAGTCTCCAAGCCGTCAAAGTCCATATTTATCAGCGGCATAATGGATTCATATGTGCCTGTCTGCGACCAATAGCTTTGAAAATTACCCCAGGTCATAATACTGACCACCGCCTTGGGATTATAAACCTGACAGCCCGAAAGGAGGTAGCCGTCATACCATCGCTTTACTTCATTAAAATCCTTCTGATATTTTTCACACAATGCTTTTACTTCATCTTCTGTAAAGCCAATGTATGGAGCAAATATTTTCGCATCCAACATCGTAAACTCGTCAAAGTTATTGAGCGCTGATTGTGTCCTTACCTTTTTAATCGGCAGAATTCCTGTCAAGTACACAAGACTGATATACTTTGTGGGTTCCGTTCCCTTAAATATACCGCGAAGGAAGTTAATATACTTTTCCTGTATACTCTGGTTCGCTGCTTCATCCCGAATCAATACATCCCACTCATCTATAATAACAATAAATTTTCTGCCTGTAGCTGCATGGATGCTCGACATAGCTCCTGGCAGCGAAGCTGCTGTCTGCGGAATTTCGTTTGGATACACCTGCCGTAATTCATCAATAACGTTTTGCTGAATATAGGAAACCACATGCTCTGCACCGTCGGCCGGATTAATACACCATTGCACATCAAAATGGATCACATCATATTGATTCAGATGCGTTTTAAAGGATGCGCTCCTGCTAATTGCCAAGCCTTCAAACATTTCTTCCGAATCGCAGCCCTTACTATAGTAAGCCGTGAGCATGTTCGCCGTGATTGATTTGCCAAAGCGGCGGGGGCGGCTATTGCAGATCATTGCCTGGTTTGTATTCATTACCCGGTTTGTGTATTCGATTAAACCTGTTTTGTCAACATAAATTTCTGAATTCAATGCAACCTGAAATGCACTGTTATCAGGATTTACAAATCGTCCCATTTTACATGCCCCTTTCCGATATTCGCTCACATATGTCTATATTATACCCACACTTCCAATCGTTCGCAAGGTTTTCCATAAATCCGCACAGCACAAATTATAGAAACCAAAACAACAGCCGCGCTGTCATTGATAGCACAGCGCGGCTACGGCCACATCGTATTCCGGAAGCCCTTCTAAACTCCACAGCAGCTTCATATCCAGCTGCTCCTCTGCCATTCTTGCAAAGTCCAGGCCAAACGCCGTAACGGAATACCGCCGAAGCTTGGGAAAACGGCAGGGCTTTCCCTCCTTCCGCTCACAGCGGCTGCAGAGGATGCAGCGTCCCGCTCCAAGACAGACTCCGCCCGGAACCTGCTTTTCCAGTTCCAGAAGCGTAAGGAACAGCTGCTTTTTTATCCTTTCATACGTCCTGTCCCGGACAGCCTGCACTTCCTTGGCCGATGCCGTCTCCTTCCTCAGCTGCTCCGGATAGCTCACCTGCACGCCTATGAGAAAACAGCCGGAAAATGGCTTTAAGTATCTTTCCGCCTCCGGCACGCCCGGCGGACAGGACCATACGGTTCCGTAATTAGGGCAGAGCCCACAGGCCTCGGCTGCCGCTCCCAGGGTTCGGTAACCAGCCAGCAGCCGCTCCATGGATATCTGCTTCACCCGGACCTTAAGTTCAAATTCCTTCATCCTGCTTACTGCCAGTCCGCCGGATATACAAAGTATGCATACCTTGTTTTATTGGGAGTCTGGAAATGGATGTGGCTGTTCTTGGGAATGTAAATAATCTGTCCCGGCCCTGCCGTTACCACACGGCCGTCGATCTCAATCTCCAGCGTCCCCTCCAGAACCAGATCATACTCATCGTAAGTCAGGGTCCACTCAAAGCTTGTATGATCAAGCTCCATGATTCCGCAGCCCATACGGGGCGCCTCCTCCAGAGTCACCACATCCTTCAACGCAACGCCTTTCTGCTTAAACGGCTCGCATTTTACGGTTTCCGTGGCAATCTTAATGATTCCGCTTGGATCCTTCTCCTTTACGAAATCCTCCTCCTGGGTATCGGCCTGCTTTGCCTCTGTCAGCACCTTCAGAACGATCTCACGAATCAGCTCTTCGCTAATGTTCATATTGCACCTGTCCTTTCTATTCATTTCCGGCAGGGCCCTGGCCCCGCCGGAAAATCCCTATTATGCAAAAGAATCTTTGTTTATGCTTCCTCTGCCTCAGCCTTTGCTACCGATACCTGTACCTTCTCAAGCAGCTTGGGCGAGAGAATGTTGGCAAGAATCAGAGCTGTAATACCGGCTGCCAGCTTTCCGACGATGACCGGGAAAATCATCTCGGAGTTTACGCCGGCGGTAAAGCCAAGGTGATCGCCGAATACGAAAGCCGCGCTGACTGCGAATGCTACGTTGAGCAGCTTGCCCTTTGGATTCATCTTATCCATGATGTTGAACATGGCAATGTTGTTTGCCAGAGTAGCTACCAGACCTGCAGAGCCGTTTTCATCCATGCCAAGCTTCGCGCCGATGGCATTGAGAGCCTTTCCGAAGGTACGTGTAATCCACAGAACCATGGGGAAAGCGCCGATTAATACGATAGAGATCTGTCCGCAGACCAGAAGTCCGGATTCCAGCGGAATCACTCCGTCCGCATCCGGCTCCACCATAATGTTCATCAGCGGGAACTTAATGCCGGTCTGATACTCAAATACGGCAACTGCCGTAAAGAAAGTGATAACAATTGTTACTGCCGTTCCGAACTTATTGAAGCCGCTGATCATCTTATCCGGAATAAACCACAGTCCGGCTACAATCAGTCCGGCAATGATAATAACCGGAATCAGGTTCCGAAGAATGGTAACAATGTCAATCTTGTACTGGGTCATGTTCATAACAAGGCCGCCTACGATACAGCCGATCGGTACGGTGATAAGACCGGCCAGAACACCTGCTCCAAGATAAGGACGGTCAGACTTCTTAATAATGGAAAGAGCCACGGGAATTGTAAATACAATGGTGGGGCCCATCATAGTTCCCAGAATCAGTCCGGAAAAATTGCCGATGGTCTCATTTGCCGCAAGCTGTGTCGCCAGCGGATAGCCGCCCATATCGCAGGCCAGCAGTGTCGTTGCAAACATCGACGGGTCAGCGCCCAGCAAAGTGTAAATGGGCACAATAATGGGTTTCAAAATGATAGCCAGCACCGGCGCCGCAGCCACAACGCCTGCCATAGCGATGGCCAGAGGCCCCATAGCATTGAAGCCTTCCTCAAACTGCTCGCCGTAGCCGCGCTTGTTGCCGCAGATTTTATCCACAGCGCCTACGATCATAAAGATCATCATAATAAACATAATCACAGAGTTGATGGACAAACCGCCGATCCATTCCGAAACACTGCCTGTAAAAACCTCCACATTCGTCAAGTTATCAATTAACTCCTGAAACATACCTATACCTCCGTTTTTCATTCATACTGCCTGTTCCCTACAAAAGCGACTTCAGAAGCTGAGGCGCCGGCCTTGGTATCACCGTACTCTCCACAAAGAGCTCACCCGCCTGCTTCGCCGCCTCCACGGCTGCCCGGACGGCTCCTACATCGCCGGTGAGAACCACAAAGCCCTTTCCTCCGATGGCATAACCCGTGCGTACCTCAATCAAGGTCACCTGGGCCGCTTTCACCGCTGCATCTGCAGCCTGTATCGCCGATGCGATAGAGTAAAACTCCACCACACCCACTGCCTGGGGGTTCGTCACTTCCACGGTGCCGGAAATCGCCGGAAATACCTGCTCATGGACGCTGGGAATCAGCAGAGTGTCCACTACATACTGGGCTCCCTTCTGCCTTCCCGCTTCCATGGCCGCCCGGACGGCTCCCGTATCGCCCCCGATAATAACCATATATTTTCCCGGGCATACGGTTACGGAACGAAGGAGCTCCACCTGGGCCGCCTTCACCATGCTGTCGCTTGTCTCAATGCCTCTGGCAATGCTTGACAGCTCTACCATTCCAATGGCCTTTCCCATATCCTATGCCTCCCTTCTTCCGATTCGGATACCCTGGGGGGTAATCTCTTTTACCACGCCCTCAAAGCCCGTATGAATATTTGCCGAGAGTCCTTCCGCCGCTTCTGCAATCAGATCTCCTCTCTTTACCTCATCTCCCACTGCCGCCACAGGGACTGCCGGTTTGCCGATATGCTGGGACAGAGGTACGAAAACCTCCTTTGGCGTCACCTCATACAGCTTTGGCAGGCCGTGCGATACGTATGGCGTCAAATCAAGCCGCGCAATCAGCCGTTCCGTGGGAATTCTGCGGTGGCCAAGGGCCGTGCTTTTTACCGGCTCCTGATTTTTTTCCGGCTGTATTCCCCTCTCGCGAAGGAGCGCCTTGGCATAATCATTCATTTTTCTGGGCGAAAGGCCCATGGGGCAAGAAAACATCTCACAGGTGCCGCAGCTGCTGCAGTTGGCAGCGCTTCCAAAGGTTCTCTCGAATTTTGCCGCATCCGTGACGGATTCCTGTCTCCAGATATTCCGCATTACCCTGTGGGGTTCCACATTATGTCCAATCAGCTGCCGAGGGCAGAGATCCGTACAGGCCCGGCACTGAATACATGCCGAAGCTGCCTGGCGCATCATTCTTTCCACGGACATGGTTCCCCGTTTCATAAGGTAATGATCCGAAGGAAGCACCAGGAGATTGCCTGTGGTCTTTGTCACCACTGCCTCCCGTACAGCCTCCCGATCCTTTTTGAGCTTTCCCATCATGGGGCCGCCCAGAATCACTGCGTAGTCCTTCACCAGAAGCTCTGCCTGCCTAAGAACATCCTCAATGGGCGTTCCAAGAGGCGCAAGACACATAACCGGCTCCTTTACCGCCCCTGTCACAGACAAATACTTATCCGTCACCGGCTTATCCTCCAGCGCATCCGCAATGGCAAGAACCGTGCCTACATTTTCCACCACGCAGCCTACATTCAGCGGAAGTCCCCGTTCGGGAACCACCCTGCCTGTGACCTGTTCCACCATAATCTGCTCGTCTCCGGCAGGATAGTAGGTGCCCATCTCGAAGATCTCCACCCCCGCCTTCTGCCTGTCGATGGCTTCCTTAAGAGCTTTGATCTCCTGCTTATACTTTGCCTTTAAAGCTATGACACGATGGCCCGCCTTCAGATGAGCGGCCATTTTTTCCACCGTCTCCACGATTCGATCGGCAAAGGTGCGGCACAGGTATTTGTCCGTCTCAATGAGGGGCTCACATTCCGCCGCATTGATAATCAGATACTCTGCTGCGGCATTCTGTTTGATATGTGTGGGAAAGCCGGCTCCTCCGGCCCCCACAACTCCTGCTTTTTGAATCGCTTCTACAAATTCCATTTCATCACCGCCCGTCTGCCAATGATGCATCGATCTCCTGATCGTCCACAATTCCTACAATGGTTGCATCCACCGGAATATCGCTGGATCCTGCCGCTCCCCGGGCCGAGCTTCCGCCTACGTAGATAACCTTTTCTCCCACGCCTGCTCCGATGATATCAGCCGCAACAATAGGCGCTTCTATGGGCCCTTCCGTCAGCAGATTCAGAGGCTGAACTACCAGCAGCTTAATGCCCGCCAGCCTTTCATCCTTCCGGGTGGCCCAGATATTTCCGATGATTCTTCCTATTTTCATTTATCTGAAGCCCCTTTCAACCCTGTTTACGCTCAAGCTTTATGTGATAGCGTCTGCCGTACTCTTTTGCCAAATCCGTCAAAATCGCTTTGGGCTCTACAGTTACGCAGGAGGCCTGTTCCTCCCTGGCGGCAATCATATCTCTTTCTGTGATTACCTTTTTCGCCAGATGAACGATCTTTTCCGGCTTTTGCGCCTTTTCTGGCTTTGCGCTTTCCTCGTTCCGGGTCTGACCGCCCAGAATGGTCTGTATCAGCTCACAGTCCGGCACGATCGTCACGCCGTTATTCTCAAGAAATTTCAGATTCTCGGCCAAGCGGTTGTAATAGCCTTCCGGGGCCGTATCCCGATAGCGGTACAGTTCCACCTCTTCCTCAGGGACAAAAATCCTCTTTCCCAGGAGAAGTGCCTTCCCGAACGCTCTCGTATAGTCCGTATCAAAAATGCCGTTGGCAAGCTTCCCAAGAGCCTCATTGGTCAGCGTATATGCAATCACGCCCTCGTAAGGGGCAGATTCCAAGGTCTTATCCTGAAGAAGCATACAGTCCACGCAATAGTACTCTAAAAGCTCCCTGCTCTCCAAAGTAGGATGGCAAAGAGTCCCGTGATCCTGGGAAATAAGAAAAAGCCTCGGCTTATCCGAACATTTTGCCTCACTCTGTTCCAGGGCCTCCATACGCTCCTTTACCTTGCCGCATATCTCACTGATTAACAATTCCAGTTCCACGCACTTCCCTCCTTTCCTGCTGTTTTCTACATTACAGCTTACAATTCATTGCAATTCCTGCCGGAGTCACCAAGAAAGGATTCTCCGGCTTCACGGTATGAATTCCCGTCTCTTTCTCAAGAATGGTTTCCATACCTGTCAGACAACAGGTTCCGCCGCAGAGATAAATGGTATCCACCGCAGCCGGATCTACATGCTTTTTGATAATAGCAGCCATTTTTTCCACCACAGGCTTCAAAACCGGAAGAATCTCCCGATGCCTTCCATAGTCCTGCTTGATAGCCTCCGCCTCCTTGAAGGGGATGTGGTAGTTGCCTGCCAGCACCAGCGTCAGATGGGTTCCTCCTGTTGGTTCATCCTCAATCTGCACTACCTGGCCGTCTCTTAGAATGGCAAGACCCGTGGTGCCGCCTCCGATATCGACGATAACACCGTCGGATATCCCGTAAACAGCGTTGGCTGCACTCGGCTCATCCAGCACGGCCGTCACCTCGAAGTCCGCTCCCTCCGCCACATACTGATGGGTTTTGGCGCTGCTCTGCGTTCCGGCCGGCATGGCTATGGCGCAGTTAATAAGCTCACGGCCAATGCGCTTTTCCAGCTTCGCCTTCAATTCCTTTACGATTTTCAAGGCTCCCAGATAGTCTACCACCACCCCGTCCCGAAGGACGTCTGCCGCCTGCTTCTCACAGGCTATGGGATTGTTTTCTTCGTCCAGCACCACCAGTACAATGTAGGCTGTTCCCAAATCCACTCCTGTTTTCAGTCTGCCGCTCACGGGCGTAAAGGTCTTTGTTTCCGACTCCTCCACCTTTCTCATAAAGGCTTCTACACGTTCTGTATCCATTTCCTGTCCTCGTCTGACTAATCTTGTTTTATAATTCTGCCCAGGGTAAAGCCGCTTACCTGAGCTGCATTTGCCTCATCAAAATCAATGTGCATTTTGTAGCGGAATGCATCGCTTACGCGGATCACTACGTTGTCAAAGGTCACGGGACGCTCGGTCAGCACCCGGACACTTACATGCTCCTTGTCCTGGAGCTTAAGCTCCCGCGCAATCTTCGGGGGCACATGTACGTGGCTCTTTGCCACAATCACGGCCTGGCCGGCTTCGATTCTTCCCCCTTCTGTCTCAATGACAATGGGGCCTGCGTCACGCAGATCGCCGGATTCCCTCACCGGAGCCTTGACTCCAAGCGCCACGCAGTCGCTGATCGACAGCTCCACCTGGGTTGCGCTGCGCACAGGACCCAGAACGGCCACATGCTCCTTTTTCCCCTTAGGGCCCACAAGCGTTACCCGTTCCTCGCTTAAAAACTGCCCCGGCTGAGACAGGGGTCTTTTCTCATGCAGCTTAGCTCCTTTTCCAAAGAGCCGCTCCACGTCCTCCTGGGTCAGATGCACATGCCTTGCCGACACCTCTACCTCTACCAGTCCGCTCTCCACAATGAGATCGGCTACCTTTTCTATCAATTGTCTCATGGGCGCCTCCTAATTCTGAAGCTTTGCCAGATACTTACACATAATGATGTGCATAGCGCTGGACATCCGGTTCAGCTCTTCGATGATATCTTTGCGCTCATAGCTTCTTCCGTTGTGGAAGGCTGCAGCCGCAGTCACTTCCGTCTCCCGGACAGCCGTCCGCATCTGGTTGAGCATTGCGTAGGTTTTTCCCAGGGTATAGCTTGGAAGCACCATCTGCTTTACCTTATAATACTTCATAGGATGGTGAGAATGATCCCGAAGCTCCTCATGGGTAAGACCGATGATAGTCTTTCTCTCAAAGGGTTCTCCCAGCACGTCGCAGCGCATCATCTCGCGCAGGGACGCCAGAATATCCTCTAAGTCCTCCAGAAGCTCCTTCTCCTCTCCCATTTCTGCAAATAAGGCTTGATTCAGAACAAACAGCGCCTGGAGACTGTCCAGCTTTCCCCGGAACAGAATCCGCTTATCATCCTTGTTCACCAGGCGGTTCCCTGCAAGGTGGGTCATATGCTCCGGCTTCTCATAGAAATAGGCTCCTGTCTGATCGTCTATATATCTGGGCTTCTGCTCACCGGCAGGAAGTCCCTCCACTGCGGATTCCGGAATTCCCGGAACCTTTGTGGCCTTCACCTCCGGTTTTTTGTTCAGGAGCGGCTTATCCTTTTCACTGACAATCTTGATTTTAAGCTGCTGCAGGTACTCTCTGGCCGCCGGGGAAAGAAGCTTTCCCTCGGGAATTACATAAACCTCCGGCCGGTCTGCCCTCAGCTCGTCTCTTAAAATCGCTTCTGTAATCACCTTCATCCAGGTACCGCCACCTCCTTTTCCTGCTCTTTACTCCTGTCAAGGAGTATGTTACTTCGTCAGAGATGGCAGAATTGCCTCAACCTCCTCGTGAGGTCTCGGGATCACATGTACGGAGATCAGCTCGCCTACACGCTCTGCCGCCGCTGCTCCTGCGTCTGTCGCTGCCTTTACGGCTCCTACGTCTCCGCGAACCATTACCGTTACTAGGCCGCCGCCTACATGCTCCTTCCCGATGAGGGTTACGTTTGCTGCTTTTACCATGGCGTCGCTTGCCTCAATGGCAGCTACCAGTCCTTTTGTCTCAATCATTCCCAATGCCTGTAATCCAGCCATTTTTCAGTCCTCCTTTTCCAGTTCCGCAATCCCCCGTCCAATCCCCGGTTTTCTAGATGGATTTCCGGCCGCCAAAACCCGCGTCCGTAAATCCATCTGGGGCTTAGCCGGGGCATTGCTGTTTTTTATTCTATATCCCTTATGCTGCGTATCTTCCCTAGCCAAGCTTCGGAAGAATTGCCTCAACCTCCTCATGGGGTCTCGGAATTACGTGTACGGAGATCAGCTCGCCTACGCGCTCTGCCGCCGCTGCTCCTGCGTCTGTAGCCGCCTTTACGGCTCCTACGTCTCCCCGGACCATTACGGTTACCAGGCCGCCGCCTACATGCTCTTTCCCGATGAGGGTTACGTTTGCTGCTTTTACCATGGCGTCGCTTGCCTCAATAGCAGCTACCAGTCCCTTTGTCTCAATCATTCCCAATGCCTGTAATCCAGCCATTTTTCAGTCCTCCTTTTTAAATAGAACGAAGTCTTTTTACGATTTCCTCCACCACTGCATCCAGGTCGACGTCCTTCACATTCATAGGACGGCAGCTGCCGCAGTCGGGAATCTCCTTTTTAATCTCATCCAGCTCCTTCAATCCCTCTGCCACGCAGCGGCGGTTCAGAAGGTTCATGGGGCCTACATTGTCCGAGGTGGCGCTTCCGCCGATGGCTCCGCAGCCAAGGGTCAGGGAAGGTATCATCCCTGTCGACGCCCCGATTCCTCCCAGTGCGCCGGGACTGTTCACAATCACCCTGGAAGCCGGAACTCTCTTTGCAAAATACTTGACAATCTCCGGGTTCCTGGTATGGATAATGAAGGTATGGCCCGCACCCTCGTAGTGAAGGATCTCGCAGCTCAAATCGCACGCCTCCATAAAATCATTTGCCGTATAGAAGGCAAGGATGGGGGCAAGCTTTTCATTGGAATAGGGGTGCCCTCTTCCGATACCCGTCTCCTTTGCCACCAGTACCCTGGCGCCCTTTGGTATCTCAATGTCTGCCAGCTCGGCAATCACGGCTGCGCTCTTTCCCACAATCGCGGGATTCATGGTTCCGTTGGCGCGCAGGATAAACTTTCCAAGCTTGGCACTCTGCTCGCTGGTCAGGAAGTAAGCTCCCTGCTTCTCCATCTCCCTGCGCACTGCTTCTTCCATATCTTTTTCACATACCACTGACTGCTCGGAGGCGCAGATGGTTCCGTTGTCAAAGGTCTTGGAATCCATAATGCGTTTCACTGCCAGAGGAAGATCTGCGGTTTTCTCTATGTACGCCGGGCCGTTTCCGGGGCCTACGCCGATGGCCGGCGTCCCCGAAGAGTAAGCTGCGCGCACCATTGCGCTTCCGCCGGTAGCCAATATCAGCGCCACATCCGGGTGACGCATCAGATTATCCGTGGCTTGAATGGTGGGAAGGGTAATGCAGGATACCAGATCCTCATTGCCGCCCGCCTCCGCTATGGCCTGGCGAATCACCTTTACTGTCTCCAAAATGCAGTTCCTTGCATTCGGGTGGGGGGAGAATATGATGGCGTTGCCTGCCTTCACAGAAATCTCCGATTTATAGAAAGCGGTGGATGTGGGGTTGGTGGAAGGGATCAAGCCCGCAATCACTCCCACAGGAACCGCAAGGGTGCGGAGCCTTTTCTCCTCATCGTAATCCAGCTCTCCAATGGTTTTCATATCCTTGATCTGCTCATACACACCAAGGCTTCCAAATACGTTTTTAATTACCTTGTCAGCTTCTACGCCGAAGCCGGTCTCTTCATGGGCCAGCTTTGCCAGACGCCTGGCATTGCGTCCGCCCGCCTCTGCTATGGATCTTACAATGGCGTCCACTTCCCTCTGGCTCTTCTGACTGAGCTCCTTCTGGGCTGCTTTCGCCTTCTCTACCAGCTCCCGCACTTCCTGCACTGACAACAGATCTTTATCATATAATTGCATAAGCTGCTTCTCCTTTACTTAAGCCTGTTTATACTCTGTTATCTTCTGAATCAGCTCCTGCTTCTTTGCATAACGGATCTCTGCCCTTGTCATGTTGGTAATCTCCAGTTCCCGGGCCAGCTTCCTCAGATCCTGCACGCTCATGCTTTCCATCCCCTGGGGAAGGGACAGCTCTTTTGGTTCCGGTTCCGATATAGGAGCCGGCTCCTCTACAGCCTCAGGCTCTTCTACGGATTCCGGTTCCTCCGGGGTTCCCGATTCCGGATCTGGTTCGGCTTCTGGTTCCGGTTCTGGCGCCGGGGGCTTCGGCGGCTGTGGATCCGGATCTTTATCCGGGCCGGGAGTTCCCTCCTGCCTTCCAAGCATCCGTGCCACATCCTCAGCCGGACGGGGAATCACATGTACGCTGACCACTGTCCCCAGCCGCTCTGCCGCTGCCGCCGAGGCATCCATAGCCGCCTTCACGGCTCCCACGTCCCCTTCTACCAGTACGGCCACCAGGCCGCCCTTAACCTTTTCCACATTTACAAGAGAAACATTCGCTGCCTTCAGTGCACTGTCCAGTGCTTCTACTGCCGCAAGGTAACCATATACTTCAATCATTCCCAATGCTTTCATCTTGTTTTACCTCTTTACGGTTCTTTGAAACCTTGCAGCCGCCTGTGCCATTACTCCAGCGGATTGTCTGCTACAAACTCAATGGCTGCCGCAAAAGCGTCACAGGCCGCCTTGCATGCGGACTGGCTTCCGGTCAGCAGCGCGCCGCCGAAGTTGGTCTCTGAGGGCGGTGCGTACAGACAGCACATCTTCACATCCGCAGCCTTCAGAGCGGCATCCACTCCGTACATTGCCTCCAGAGGCGGTGCGATCAGATAAGCCAGAGCCTCGCCTTCCTCGATTCCCGCTCCCTCAGACAGGTAGGAGCCTGTACGGGAAATGCAGTGTGCATAGTATACAATGCTGTCATCCTCATTTGCCGATACGAAATGAGCCTGATTCTCAATAAAGTCTACAGCTGCCTCAAGACCGCTTCTTACCTCTGCCGGATTGGGGCCTGCCAGCATGCCGATGATCTCACCGGCCAGCCTGGTATTCGCATTGGCTGCTCCACCGTAGAAGCTCTTTGCATATACCACCTTTACATCGGCCTTCTTGGTTGCTTCGTCAAGCGCCGTGTAGGTAACGTCATCGCAGTCTGCCGTAATCAGCGCAAGAGATCTCTGATCCGGAGTCAGGCCTAATTCCTTAGCCATACCTGCGTTTACATTTGGAATAATTTTTGTTGCGAGTACGGTTGCTTTGATTGGATCGCGTTTCATTTTATTTGACCTCCATTCGTTATAGTTTTAAGTCAGTTCCGCTGGCCTTGGCATCCAGAATCTTCTTAATGATATCTGCAATATGTGCGCCGGCCTCTGCCGGAATGGTGCCGTCCTTATGGATATTGGACACAACGGTTCTTCTGGCCTCAGGCATGCCCACAGTTGCCTTGTAAGCAATGTATGCGGACATGGACTCTGCCGTAATCAGTCCGGGACGCTCTCCGATGAGCACGCAGGTTACATCTGCGCCTGTGAGCTCGGAAATCTGATCCATGGCTCCCACACGGCCGTATTTTACAAAGAAAGGAGTGCCGCAATTGATGCCGTAGCTCTTAAGTCCCTGCTCAATAGCCGGAAGCACGTCGCCTACATTGGCTGCAATGGCTGCGGAGCTTAGGCCGTCGGATACATAAATCTGAACGGTGGGGTTCTTTTTGCATTTTTCCTTCACGGCTGCCGCTCCCTCGTCGCTCAATACTCTTCCCAGATCCGGACGGGTCAGGTAGGTATCCTTGCAGTCGCATTTGGTCTGTATGGTGAAGAGGCCCATGTTATCGATAAAGTCCTGATCTACATCGGAAAATACCGCATCCTGTGCAGCGGAATGGGCTGCCCTGAATTCCAATACCGGCAGAGTACGGTAGCGTGCTCCTGCCTTGCCGATGCCCAGACGGCAGGGAGCATACTGCTTCAGATCGTAGTAAGCCTCTCTGCTCACCGGATTCTCTATCAAATACTGGGTTCTTAAGTCGATGGCTGCTACATCCTCCAGACAGCCATCCTCAATCTCCGTACAATTCTCACAGGAAGCCTTGACTGCTTTCTCCACAGAGCCGGCCACAGCAGAATCTCCTGCGCCCACATTCATCTCTGTAAGCACCTGTGCAATAATATCTCTTAAATCCTTTTCGCTTACCAAAGTCATTCACCTCCTGTTTATTTTAAGAACACGGATGCGTCGCCTGCAAGAGGCGTCAGTTTTCCGTTCTCTGAGAAGCCCATCTTCTCCAGCCACTGATCAAATTCCTTGATGGGGCGAAGTCCGAATACTTCTCTTAAGCTTGCTGCCTCATGGAAACCGGTACACTGATACATCAGCATACAGTCGTCTCCCTGGGGAACACCCATGATATAGTTGCAGCCTGCCGCAACCAGAAGGGTTGCCAGGTTCTCGATATCATTCTGATCCGCCTTCATATGATTGGTGTAGCATGCGTCGCAGCCCATAGGAATGCCGGTCAGCTTGCCCATAAAGTGATCCTCAAGGCCTGCGCGGATTACCTGCTTGGAATCGTACAGATACTCCGGTCCGATAAAGCCTACAACGGTATTTACCAGGAAAGGCTGATATTTCTTTGCAAAGCCGTAGCAGCGGGCTTCCATGGTCACCTGATCCCAGCCGTTATGAGCGTCAGAGGAAAGCTCTGAGCCCTGTCCTGTCTCAAAGTACATCACATTGGGGCCGGTGCTGGTCGCTTCCCGAAGCATCAGATCGTGTGCCTCGTCCAGCATCTTTGCGTCCAATCCAAAGGCCTCATTTCCCTTCTGGGAGCCGGCGATGGACTGGAATAAAAGATCGATGGGCGCATGCATCTTGCTGATGGCCTCCATCTGAGTCGTTACATGTGCCAGAACGCAAATCTGGGTGGGAACCTCCCACTTATTCTTAAACTCGTCAAAACTCTTAAGAATTCTTGCCACACTCTCCACCGAGTCGTCTACGGGATTCAGTCCGATTACGGCGTCCCCGCAGCCAAGGCTTAAGCCTTCCATTACGGAAGCCATGATACCCTTGGGATCATCCGTGGTGTGGTTGGGCTGCAGACGGGAAGAAAATGTTCCCGGAAGGCCGATGGTCGTATTACAATGGGCAGATATCCGAATCTTTTTTGCCGCATAGATCAGATCCAGATTTGTCATCAGCTTGCAGACTGCCGCTACCATCTCAGCAGTAAGACCCCGGGACGCACGCTTGATCATATCTCCTGTGGTGGTCTCGCTTAAAATCCACTCTCTGAATTCCGCTACCGTCTTATTCTTGTGCTCTCTGTAGATGGCCTCGTTGACGCCGTCCTGAATAATTCTGGTAACTTCATCCTCCTCATAGGGAACTGCCGGATGGTTCCGCAGATCCTCCAGAGTAATGTGGGAAAGAACAACCTTGGCAGCCACTCTCTCCTCCGCCGACTCAGCTGCAATTCCTGCCAGCTTGTCACCGGATTTCTCTTCGTTGGCTTTCGCCATTACCTCACGAAGAGATTTGAATTCGTACACTTTGCCGAATAACCTTGTCTTTAAAATCAACCTTTTCACTCTCCTTTTTTATGTATTGAAGATCAGGGTTTTTGTCACTACCGGAACCACGCTTCCCTGAGCCACTGGTTCGCCGATGTCAATGTAATCGCCGTCGTTCCCAAAGATACCGTCAATACAGATAAAGCTCTTTCTGCGCTCAAGAAGTACATTCAATGCATTTCCAAGCACCTTGGCAATATCGTTCTCGATCACCAGAATGAGGGGATGAGGTCCGGCAATCACCTCGTCCGCCCCCTCTGCAACAGCCCGGGCAAGCTCCTGGATCTGTGCGAAGCTGGTGTGGTATCTTCCTGAGAATACGATTGCGACCTGCTCCAGCTTTCCCTCCGTCTTATAAACCTGCAGCTTTCGCCGGAGAGTCTCCTGAAACAGTGCCAGATTCTGCTCCTCCTCTTCGGAGAGTTTCAGAACTGGAATGTTTTTTATGGGCAGCTGTCCTTGGGTGTAGCTAATGGTACTGCCGCTAACATTTGTAGTATGGGTTCCTGCTCCGACCACCGTTGCCCGGATAGTCTCTGCGGCAGGATAGGTTGTAATCTGCTTCAGAACCGGATGGTTCCTCACAGCCCTTGCCAGGAGCACTCCGATATCGCCGTATTCAAATACGTTATCCGGCTCCCCGTTGTAATAACAGCTTGCAACGCCCCCCGAATAGGTAAGGGCCTGAACCTGAGGCTCTTTTGTCAGAGGCTTCCCCTCATTGGTATAGAGCTCTTGGTGAAGACTGTCCGCCTCCATGGCATGAACCGCCATGGCAAGCTGGTCTGCCATTATCTGGCAGATGCGGTACAAGGTGCCTTCTTCCGCCCGGTCTCCCTCACGGATGGTTATTCCATGGGCCTGTGCAAGCCGTAAAATCTTCGAATAAATGTAATGGATTCTTCCGTTTTCTATCTTAATCAATCTGCCGCCGATATCCAGGCAGCTGGTTCCCTTAAGGCTTCCTTTCCGGAAGAGGGCAATGTTGCTGGTTCCGCCGCCGATGTCAATGTTGGCTACAGCCTGCCTGTGCTCTTCCGAAAGCTTATCCGCTCCGGCTCCTCTTGCCGACAGCACGGATTCCAGATCCGGCCCTGCAGTGGCTACTACGAAGTCCCCGGCCATATCGCTTAAGGTAGCAAGAACCGAATTGGCATTCTGCTTTCTGGCCGTCTCTCCCGTGATAATCACGGCTCCCGTCTTTAGATCCTTAGGCTCCATGCCGGCCGCCTGATATTCTCCCTGAATGATCTCCTTTACTTTCTCGGCATGAATCTCTGTCTGAGACCGAAGAGGGGTAAAGTAAATCCGGCTCCGGTAAGTGACCTCTTTGTCTACAATCTTGATTCTGGGAACCATATAGCTGCTTGCCAGATTTTCTATGGTAAGCCGGCTGAATATCAGCTGTGTGGTGGAGGTTCCGATATCAATCCCCACACTGGTAATCGTCTCTCGCATAAAAATCTCCCTTTACTCCGGCCTCCCGGCTTACGCCTCGTCTTCCTCCTGGAAGAAGGAGAGAAATTCCTCAAAACCCTTTCCCTCATAGCTGCTGGTCACAAAGATCCGCCTTGCGCCTGCATTCTCCAGATATTTCTTCGCATCCTCCAGATCCTTTTCCGAAGCCAGATCGCTCTTTGTGACAACGCCGATGGAGGGCTTTGCAAAGCTGCTGGAATATCCGGGAGGGAACATGGTTCCCCGTTCCGTTGCGTCCTGTACCAGTACAATGTAATCTGCATCCGCAGCCGAAACCATCAAGGCTCCCCGAAGGTAGGTCCGCTCCAGGTATTCCCCCGGCGTATCAATCATGCTTTTATTGATAACCTCTACCGTCTGGGTTTTCTTATACTTCAGGGCGCTGTTGGTCAAATACTGGCAGAGCGTCGTTTTTCCCGCCATGGAGCGCCCGATGAGAATAATCTTCTTTTTCATATGTATGCCGCTTTCTGATCCTTTAGGAACGTGTAATCGGTGTTCCTGCAAAACCCATTCCGTCGCAGAGCACATGCATCACATCATGGAGGGCCGCTTCCACATCGGCAACATCTCCCGTGATAATTAAGGAACCGTTAAAACGGTCTACAAATCCGATGGTAATCCCAGCCGCCTTGCTGGCAACATCGGCTGCGATAATGGCCGCCTCGCTGGGCGTAATGGTAAAGATGCCGATGGCTCCCTCTGCGTCAATGAGGCCCATCTTTCCATACAGCGCATCCACGGGATTGGGGATCACATGGGCCAGCGTCACCTGCTTGCCAGGGACAAATTCCTGAATAATCCGTTCCTTATGCTCTTCTCCAAACACCGGAGTCCCCCCTTTCCTAGATTCTTCTTCCCTCATATGCCTCCTGGAACAAGGCCCGGAGCTCTTCCGGCGTACATGTCCTTGGATTGGTGGCTGTACAGGTATCCTGAAGCGCCGCCTCTACCATCTCATCCAGGGCTGCCATAAAGTCTGCTCTTGGCACTCCTGCCTCCCCGATGCTGGTGGGCAGGCCCAGCTGCTTGATCAGCTGCTTAGTGGAGCGGATTACATTGAAGGCGCTGTTGCGCATGCTCGCCCCTTCCAGCCAGCAGCAGCGGGCGATTCTGGCGTAGCGGTTCATGGTCGGCGTTGCCTTATCCCTGCAGCCTGCGTTAAAGCTCATTACATAAGGAAGGAAAATAGCGTTGGCCCGGCCGTGGGGAATGTGAAAATGTCCTCCCAGGGTGTGAGCCATGCTGTGGTTCAGGCCAAGGCCCGCATTGCTGAAAGCCATACCGGCCAGGCAGGATGCATGATGCATCTTCTGCCGCGCTGTCATATCCTCCGGTGTCTTGTAGGCCCGGAGCAGATTGCTTCTCACCAGCTTGATAGCCTTTTCGGCCGCTGCGTCTGTAAAATCATTGGCATTGGTGGACACAAAAGCTTCTATGGCATGGGTCAGAACGTCGATCCCCGTATCCGCCGTGATGGCCGGAGGCACGCTCTTCGTAAGCTCTGCATCCAGTAGCGCTGCGTCCGGAAGAAGCTCATCCTCCACAAGGGCATACTTTGCTGACTGCTCCGGATCGCTGATCACCGAGAACCGGCTCACCTCGGTTCCTGTGCCGCTGGTGGTAGGGATTGCCACAAAACGGCATTTCGTGATAAAGCCCTGGCGCGCCGCCAGGTAATTCATAGCCTTAGCCGCATCAATGGGGGAGCCTCCTCCCAGAGCTAACAGCGCCTGGGGCTTAAAGTCTGCAATCATCTCAATCCCTTTGGTTACGGTTGCTATGTCCGGATCGGGACGAACTTCGGAAAAAATCCGGTATTCGATTCCAAGCTCCTCCAAAAGCTCTGTCAGATAACTTACCTTACCGCTCTCATGCATAAATTTGTCCGTAACAATAAAGGCCTGCGTGACTCCCCTTAATACTTCACGCAGTCCTTCTCTCTCCATATAAATTCGCGGCTTCACACAATAACTTTTCATAGCCTCTTCCTCCTGCTTCTTTCACGGAATCCCGTACAAAAGCTTTAGAATCTGTTTTTTGTTCATCTAATACATACTATTATACCGTCTTTCCAGAAAAAAGCAATCATTTTCCATAAAATAGTATTTTTATTTTTCTTTATGTTCGTCATATTATATAAAAAAGAGCCTGTACAGTTCTGTACAAGCTCTACGATTCTTACATTTTTACCCTCTTACTTACTTGTCTCTCCAAATAATCCTTCCTTTAGACAAATCATAAGGAGACATCTCAATCGTCACCTTATCCCCCGGAAGAATCCGGATAAAGTTCATCCGGAGCTTTCCGCTGATATGAGCCAATACTTGATGGCCGTTCTCCAGCTCAACTTGAAACATGGCATTGGGCAGCTTCTCCACTACGGTTCCTTCAATTTCGATTACATCTGCTTTAGACATTTTTTCCCTCCACTTTGATCAGATTTAGATTTGCGGACTTCTTTTCATATTCTTTCAGCATCCGCTTTACGTTGTCATCGCTTATCCGGTCCGGATCCCAATTCTCCGGCACCTGCTTTATGATTTGAATATGTCTGTATTTCTTCTTCTTTGGCTTCGCAAGAGGCCGCCTGACTCCGTCTGTCAGATATACATATTCGCCCTCTGTCTTCATAATGAGATACAGACTTCCCTTATCGCGGCCTGCTCTTGATCGGGCCATCATGCCCGGTACAATGTTCTCCATAGGCACGCCTCACAGTGACAATGTCAGAATCTCCGGTTCTCCGTCAGTAATCAGAACCGTATTCTCATAATGTGCGGAAAGGGAACCGTCATCGGTCACTACCGTCCAGTCGTCATCCAGCCAGGATACCTGCCAGGTTCCTGCATTAATCATAGGCTCAATCGCCAAAGTCATTCCCGGCATCAGCTTCAAGCCGCGCCTTCTTTGATGAAAGTTTGGAATCTGAGGGTCCTCATGGAGCTTCGTCCCGATTCCGTGGCCGACCAGATCCTGAACCACTCCATAACCGAAAGTGTCAATGTAATCATTGATGGCATTGGAGATCTCGTGAAGATGGCGTCCTGCTCTGGCGTACTTGATTCCTTCAAAAAAGCTCTGCTTTGTGGCTCTGATAAGCTGCTCCGCCTCCGGGCTTATCTTTCCTACCGCATGGGTTCTTGCCGCATCGGAGTGATAGCCCTTGTAAATAAGGCCGGCATCCAGGCTTACGATATCGCCTTCCTCCAGAATCCGCTCCCGGCAGGGAATCCCGTGAACCACCTCGTCATTCACCGAAACACAGATGGAAGCCGGATAGCCGTTGTAATTCAGAAAATTCGGAATACATCCCCGGTTCCGGATCAGCCGTTCTCCGTAACGGTCAATATCCAAGGTAGAGATTCCCGGCTTCACAAAATCCGCAAGTTCATTGTGAACCTCCTCCAGAAGCTTTCCGGCTGTCCGCATCAGTTCAATTTCTCTGGCAGATTTAATACTTACTGACATGCTTTCCTCTTTCTTGACGCATTTACTGCGTCATCCAGATAGAGTTTGAAATTTTTACTTTCAAGCCCTATGCTCCTAATATTTTTACAATCGCTTCAAACACAGCTTCCATCTCCTGCGTGCCGTCTACCTCCGCCAGCTTTCCCTGGCTGGTATAGTACTCAATCAAAGGCTGTGTCTGGCTGTGGTAAACACCGAGGCGCTTCTCTACGGTCTCGGGCCTGTCGTCGTCCCGAAGAACCAGCTTCTCGCCGCATCGATCACATACTCCTTCTACCTTTGTGGGAATATGTACAATGTGGTAGGTTGCGCCGCAGGAGAGGCAGGCTCTCCGTCCGGACATGCGGCTGATAATATTTTCATCCGGCACCTCCACATTTACCGCATAGTCGATACTCTCGCCCTGCTCCTCCAGAGCTCTCGTGAGAGCTTCCGCCTGAGGGATGGTTCTGGGGAAGCCGTCCAGGACATAACCATTCTTACAATCCGGCTCCTTAAAACGATCCATAATCAGCTCCAGCGTCAGCTCATCCGGAACCAGAAGTCCCTGATCCATATAAGCCTTGGCCTTTGTTCCAAGCTCTGTCCCGTTCTTTATATTTGCTCTGAAAATATCGCCCGTGGAAATATGGGGAATCTGATATTTGTCAGCTATTTTCTTTGCCTGTGTGCCTTTTCCTGCACCCGGGGCCCCCAACATAATAACCTTCATCGTAATCCTCCTATTAAAGTCGCTGCGCGACGGCACTAAAGGGTAAAGCCGCTGCGACACACCGGTTATGAGAGAAACTTTTATTCGAAAAAGCACTCATAAAAGTTCCTCTCGTGCGCCTTTGCGGCTTTACCATTAAAGCCGCTGCGCGGCGGCACTATGTGCTCCTTTTACCATAACCTTCGATAGCCTGCGCGGAAGCTTCCGCACAGGCTAGAAAGGTTTTTCCTAATCGTTCAAAAAGCCTTTGTAATAGCGCACTGCCATCTGTGATTCAATCTGCTTCAAGGTCTCCAGTACAACACCGACAATGATGATGATGGAGGTTCCGCCGAAGGACACATTGGCTCCGAATACTCCGTTAAAGAAAATCGGGATCACGCATACGATAATAAGGCCGATTGCACCAATGAAAACAATATAGTTTAAAATCTTTGTCAAATACTCGGTTGTAGGCCGGCCGGGACGAATACCCGGTACAAAGCCGCCCTGCTTCTTCATATTGTCCGCAATCTCCATAGGATTAAAGGTAATGGAGGTATAGAAATATGCAAAGAATACAACGAGTACAATATAAAGCAGAAGGCCCAGGCTGTAAACCGGCTCCTTGGGATTGCACCAGCTTCCGGAGCTTAAGGCTCTCAAGATCTTGCTTCCCACTCCCGTTCCGCCTCCCTTACCAATCAAGGATGCAATGACACCGGGAAATGACATCAGAGAGGAAGCGAAGATAACCGGGATTACGCCGGCAGTATTCACCTTCATGGGGATGTGGGTACTCTGTCCGCCCACAACCTTTCTGCCCTGAAGCTTCTTGCTGTACTGAACGGGGATTCTCCTCTCCCCATCCTGCAGAACAATAACAAATACAACCGTTACCAGAATGACCGCAAGAATAATCACTCCCGCAAGAACGCCCTTTGCCACGCTTCTGTTCTGAATGAACATGGTGTACAGACGGTAAAAATCATCCGGTATACGGGAAACAATATTTACCAAAAGTACAATGGAGATACCGTTGCCAACACCGTTCTGTGTGATGCGCTCGCCGATCCACATAAGGAATGCACTTCCGGCAGTCAGTGTGATTACCACAACTGCCATATTATACCAGGTGGGATTCTCCAGAAGGCCTTGTCCTCCGAAACCGATGGTCATGGCCGCACCCTCAATCAGCGCCAGTACAATGGTCACATAGCGGGTGATATTCTGGATCTTCTTTCTTCCATCCTCTCCATCCTTCTGCATCTCTTCCAGCTTTGGAATCGCTATGGTAAGAAGCTGCATAATAATGGAGGATGTGATATAGGGGTTGATACCTAACGCAAATAATGACATGCTTGCCAGTGAGCCGCCGGTAAAGGAGTCAATGAGATTGAAAGCATCACCGGTATTCTGGGCCAGCCACTGGGCAAGAAAGGTTCTATTGACACCCGGAACAGGAAGCTGTGAGCCTAACCGGATGACCATAACCATCAGGAAGGTAAACACAAGCTTTTGCCGGATCTCCTTAATTTTAAATGCGTTCTGTAATGTTTTAAACATTAGATCACCTCAGCTTTTCCACCAAGAGCTTCAATTTTGGCTTTTGCGCCCTCTGAGAAAGCATTCGCCTGAACAGTCAGCTTCTTTGTCAGTTCTCCGTTACCAAGGATCTTAACGCCATCACGGGGATTCTTAACAATGCCCTGCTCTAACAGTGTCTCTACGGAAACAACTGTGTCATTTTCAAATACTTCCAGAGCACTTACATTGATTCCAACGATTACTTTGGAATTGCGGTTTGTAAATCCTCTCTTCGGAAGTCTTCTGTATAAGGGCATCTGGCCGCCCTCAAAGCCCGGTCTCGGTGCACCGGAACGCGCTTTCTGTCCCTTGTGTCCCTTACCGGCTGTCTTACCATTTCCTGAGCCGTGTCCGCGGCCTCTTCTGAAGTTATTGCTCTGCTTGGAGCCTTCAGCATACTGTAAGTTTGATAAGTCCATCATGCCACCTCCTATTCTGTATGATCTATACTTCTTCTACTTTAACTAAGTGCTTAACGTGCCAAATCATTCCTCTGACTGCCTCGTTATCCGGCATCTCAACGGTTTTGTGAAGCTTTCTAAGGCCGAGAGCCTCAACCGTTGCCTTCTGCTTGGGAACAGCACCTATCGGAGATTTCACTAAGGTAATTTTTAATTTATCTGCCATGTCTGTTTCCTCCTAGTTCGTAATCTCTTCAACAGATTTGCCGCGATTCTTCGCAACTTCCTCCGGAGTCTTCAGAGCCTTCAGTCCTGCGATGGTTGCCAGAACAACGTTCTGTTTGTTGTTGGAGCCTAAGGACTTGGTACGGATATTCTTGATGCCGGCAAGCTCCAGTACGTTACGTGCCGGACCTCCTGCGATAACACCAGTACCTTCCGGGGCTCTCTTAAGCAGTACGGATGCGCTGCCGAACTTTCCGATAAAATCATGTGTGATACTATTGTTCTCGTCAATCGCTACCGTGATCAGCTTCTTCATGGCATCCTCTTTGCCCTTGCGGATTGCTTCCGGAATCTCGGTGGCCTTTCCAAGACCTGCTCCGACATGGCCGTTGCCGTCTCCCACAACTACCAAAGCTGTGAAACGCATGGTACGACCGCCCTTGACAGTCTTGCTTACACGCTTGATTGACACTACTTTATCCGTTAATTCCAACTGGCTCGGATCAATAATCTCATGTCTCATGTGTCTTTTCCTTCCTTTCCTAGAATTCCAATCCAGCCTCGCGGGCTGCATCTGCCAATGCCTGAATCTTACCTTGATATATAAAGCCGCCTCTGTCAAAGACAACTACCTTAATACCTTTATCAAGGGCCTTCTTGGCAATCACTTTTCCCAGGTATGCTGCAGCATCAACGTTATTCGTCTTCTCCAGCTCCGCCTTCACATCCTTCTCCAGGGTGGAGGCTGCAACAAGAGTATTGCCGACCGTATCGTCAATAATTTGAGCATACATATGATTATTACTTCTAAACACAGCCAGACGCGGTCTTTCAGCAGTGCCGCTGATATGATTACGTATTTTTCTATGTTTATTCTGGCGAACTACGCTTCTTGTCTTTTTGCTAACCATTCTTATACTCTCCTTACTTATTTCTTACCGGTCTTACCAACTTTACGTCTGATCACTTCATCAGCATACTTGATACCCTTGCCCTTGTAAGGTTCCGGTCTTCTCTTATCTCTGATTTCCGCTGCGTATTGGCCAACCTTTTCTTTGTCGATTCCCTTTACGGTGATCTTGTTACCGTCTACTACAGACTCCAGGCCTTCCGGATCAATCATCTCTACCGGATGAGAGTATCCAAGGGACAATGTCAGCTTATTGCCGGACTTGGCAGCACGGTAGCCGACACCGTTCACCTCCAGAACCTTCTCATAACCTTCGCTTACGCCAACTACCATGTTATGAATCAAGGTTCTTGTCAGACCATGTAAGGATTTCATTTTCTTTAAATCGCTGGGT
Source organism: Candidatus Merdisoma sp. JLR.KK011 (assembly GCF_036941125.1). Lineage (NCBI taxonomy): Bacteria > Bacillati > Bacillota > Clostridia > Lachnospirales > Lachnospiraceae > Candidatus Merdisoma > Candidatus Merdisoma sp. JLR.KK011. Next base: position 283,892 of record NZ_JAYWSZ010000004.1, read on the forward strand.
CTTGCAACTACTACCTGACCCTCCTCTAACTTAATTTCCATTTCTTCGGGTAATACTCTCTCAAGTGTTCCCTTGGGACCTTTTACGGTCACTTTGTTGCCCTCTGCGATGTCTACTGTGACGCCTGCAGGAATGGCAACCGGCAGTCTTCCGATTCGTGACATACCAATTTACCTCCTAATAACTTAAATTCTCGGAGAGAATGCTTTGTTCTCTCTGTTTTCAGTTGCTTTCGGCCTGTCTTACCAGATGAAAGCCAGTACCTCGCCGCCAACGCCCTGTGCGCGGGCTTCCTTGTCGGTGATGACACCCTTGTTGGTGGAAATAATTGCAATTCCAAGCCCTCCCAGTACCTTGGGCAGCTCTTCCTTATTCGCATATACCCGCAGACCCGGCTTGGAAATTCTCTTAAGACCGGAGATAATCTTCTCGTTCTTGTCTTTTCCATACTTTAAGGTGATACGGATGGTCTTGAAGTTTCCGTCCTCTACAAGGTCATACTTTGCAATGTATCCCTCGTCTACCAGGATGTTTGCAATCGCAATCTTCATCTTGGAAGCGGGAACGTCAACTGTATCATGTTTTGCGGTATTCGCATTACGAATTCTTGTAAGCATATCCGCAATGGGATCATTCGTTGTCAATGCCATTACTGTTTGCCTCCTTTACCAGCTTGCCTTCTTAACGCCAGGGATCTGTCCTTTATATGCTAACTCACGGAAGCAGATTCTGCAGATTCCGTATTTTCTCAGATATGCGTGCGGACGGCCGCAAATTCTGCAGCGGTTGTATTCTCTTACGGAGAATTTCTGTTTCCGCTGCTGCTTAATCTTCATTGCTGTCTTAGCCATGAAATTTTCCCTCCTATATTACTGTTTTCTAAACGGCATGTTGAATAATGTCAGTAATTCACGAGCTTCTTCGTCGGTCTTGGCGGTTGTTACGAAAATAACGTCCATACCTCTCACCTTATCTACCTTGTCATACTCAATTTCAGGGAAAATCAGCTGCTCCTTGATACCAAGGGCGTAATTTCCTCTTCCATCAAATGCATCCGGATTGATTCCACGGAAGTCACGTACACGAGGCAGCGCCAGGTTAATCAGACGATCCGCAAACTCATACATTTTCTCGCCGCGGAGGGTTACCTTACATCCGATTGCCATACCTTCTCTGATCTTGAAGTTTGCAACGGAATTCTTTGCTCTTGTAAGAACAGCCTTCTGGCCTGTGATGGTCTCCATGTCCTTGACAGCAGATTCCAGGACCTTTGCATTGTCCTTGGCCTCGCCAACGCCCATGTTTACCACAATCTTGTCAAGCTTCGGCACTTCCATGATGTTCTTGTATCCAAACTTTTTCATCATTGCGTCTACGATTTCATTCGTATACTTTTCTTTTAATCTACTCAACTTCCTAAACCTCCTTCCCTAATTAGTCAATCACTTCGCCAGTTGCTTTCGCATAGCGGACTTTCTTATCTCCATCCATCTTGAAGCCGATTCTGGTAACTTTGCCCTTCAGACTGTACATCACATTTGAAATGGCAATGGGGGCCTCCTGGTGGATGATTCCGCCGTTCTGGTTTGCAACGGAAGGCTTTGTGTGCTTTGTGATGATGTTCACACCCTCTACAACGACGGTGTTCTTCTTATGATTGACGGCAATTACCTTGCCCTCTTTGTCCTTGTCTCTGCCGGCAATCACCTTTACGGTGTCGCCTTTCTTAATCTTAACTGTTGACATCTGGCACCCTCCTATAATACTTCCGGAGCAAGTGAAACAATCTTCATAAACTGTTTTTCACGAAGCTCTCTTGCTACTGGTCCAAAAATACGTGTTCCTCTGGGGTTCTTGTCATCCTTGATAATTACTGCTGCATTTTCGTCAAATCTGATATAAGAACCGTCTTTCCGACGAGCGCCCTTTACTGTACGAACCACAACGGCCTTTACCACATCGCCTTTTTTAACAACACCGCCTGGTGTTGCATCTTTAACGCTGGCAACAATGATATCACCGATATTTGCATATCTTCTGGTTGAACCGCCCAACACGCGGATGCAAAGAAGTTCCTTTGCGCCGGTATTGTCAGCAACTCTCAGTCTGGTTTCCTGTTGTACCATGCCGGTAACCTCCTTATACTATTTCGCTTTCTCTATGATCTCAACGAGTCTCCATCTCTTATCCTTGGACAGAGGTCTTGTCTCCATAACCTTTACCGTGTCGCCGATACGGCACTCATTGTTCTCGTCATGCGCCTTCAGCTTGTAGGTATTTTTAACGATCTTTTTGTAAAGGGGATGCTTTACATGATCTTCTACGGCTACAACAATGGTCTTATCCATCTTGTCGCTCACTACTTTACCTGTACGGGTTTTTCTCAAATTTCTTTCCACGACAATTCTCCTTCCGCAATATTATGCATTCGCCTTCTGTGCGATAACAGTCTGGATTCTGGCGATGTTCTTGCGAACCTCTTTGATTCTGCTTGTGTTCTCCAACTGATTTGTCGCGTTCTGGAATCTTAAGTTGAACAGTTCCTTTTTCGCAGCTACTAATTCTTCATTTAATTCAGCAGCAGATTTTGCCTTTAATTCTTCTACATACTTATTAATTTTCACTGTTATCACCGCCTTCTAAGTCTGCTTTAGAAACGATCTTACACTTGCATGGCAGCTTGTGCATTGCAAGACGAAGCGCCTCTCTGGCTGTTTCTTCTGGTACACCGGCGACCTCGAACATCACACGGCCCGGCTTTACAACGGCTACCCAGTACTCCAGAGTTCCTTTACCGGAACCCATACGGGTCTCAGCCGGCTTTGCTGTTACCGGTTTATCCGGGAAAATCTTGATCCAGACCTTACCGCCACGCTTCATATAACGTGTCATGGCAATACGGGCTGCCTCTATCTGATTTGATTTAATCCAACAGGGTTCTGCAGCGACGATTCCGAACTCTCCCATGGTAATCTTGTTGCCTCTCAAAGCCTTACCTGCCATGGAGCCGCGGAACTGCTTACGACGCTTTACTCTCTTCGGCATTAACATTATTTATCGCTCCCTTCCTTGTTTCCCTTCGCAGGAAGTACTTCGCCCTTGTAGATCCATACCTTTACGCCAATCTTGCCGTAGGTGGTATCTGCCTCTGCGAATCCATAGTCAATATCTGCTCTTAAGGTCTGCAGCGGAATGGTTCCCTCGCTGTAGAACTCGGTACGGGCCATATCGGCTCCGCCTACACGGCCTGCTACTGCTGTCTTGATTCCCTTTGCGCCAGCCTTCATGCTTCTCTGCATGGTAGACTTCATGGCGCGGCGGAAGGATACACGATTCTCAAGCTGCAGTGCGATGTTCTCGGCTACCAGCTGCGCATCACGGTCCGGTCTCTTGATCTCCTTGATGTCTACGATAAGCTTCTTGTCTGTGTAGCCTGCAAGCTCTGCCTTTACCTTCTCAATCTCAGAACCGCCCTTGCCGATAACTACGCCCGGCTTTGCGGTGTAGATGATAACCTTCACTCTGTCAGAAGCGCGCTCAATCTCAATCTTGGACACGCCTGCATTGTACAATTTCTTCTTCAGGAATTTACGGATGTTGTAGTCCTCTACAAGATAATCAGCGAAGGAATCTTCTGCATACCATCTGGAATCCCAATCTTTAATAACGCCGACTCTGAGGCCGTGCGGATTAACTTTCTGTCCCATGCTTTACCTCCTATTTCTCATCAAGCACAATTGTGATGTGGCTCATTCTCTTCTCGATTCTGTAAGCCCGGCCCTGTGCTCTCGGTCTGATTCTCTTCATTGTAGGTCCTTTGTTGGCGTAGCATTCCGCTACGTAAAGGTTATCCGGATTCGGATACTTTTCCGGGTCAATGCTGTATACATACTCTGCATTTGCCCGGGCAGACTCCAGTAATTTCTTGATTATGCTGGACGCATATCTCGGATTATAGGTCAAAATTCCGAGGGCTGTGTCCACGTCTTTGCCACGGATGGCATCTAATACGAAGCATGCCTTCTGAACGGATACGCGGGCGTAAGACAGCTTTGCTGATGGCCGGTTATCCTTCTGGGCATTTCTTTCTCTCTTTATCTGACTTCTATGTCCCTTAGCCATTGGATGAATCTCCTTTCAAAAAGTAATTGCGATTAACGTTTGGATTTCTTCTCGTCTTTGCCATGTCCTCTGTAGGTTCTGGTGGGAACGAACTCTCCCAGCTTATGTCCTACCATATCCTCTGTGATATATACCGGAACATGTCTTCTTCCATCATGCACTGCGATTGTATGACCAACCATCTGCGGAAAGATGGTGGAACGGCGGGACCAGGTCTTAATCACGGTCTTGTCACCTGTTTCGTTCATCGCATTTACTTTTTTCAGTAAGCTTTCGTCTGCAAATGGTCCTTTTTTTAATGAGCGAGCCATGGTTTTTCCTCCTTACTTGAATGTTTTACCGTCTCTTCTTCTTACAATTAACTTGTTAGACTGCTTGTTCTTCTTTCTTGTCTTAAGACCAAGAGCAGGCTTGCCCCAGGGTGTGCTGGGACCCGGACGACCGATACCAGTCTTTCCTTCGCCGCCGCCGTGGGGATGGTCGTTGGGGTTCATAACAGAACCGCGGACGGTGGGACGGATGCCCATGTGACGCTTGCGGCCGGCCTTACCGATGTTGATCAGGTTATGCTCTGCATTTCCTACTACACCGATGGTTGCGCGGCAGTTTAAGGGAACCATTCTCATCTCGCCGGAGGGAAGACGTAAGGTTGCGTACTTTCCTTCCTTTGCCATGAGCTGTGCGCTGTTTCCTGCGGAACGAACCATCTGGCCGCCCTTGCCGGGATGAAGCTCAATATTATGAATCTGAGTACCTACGGGAATCTCGGATAAGGGCAGGCAGTTGCCGATTCTTACCTCAGCCTCCGGCCCGTTCATAACCTTCATGCCATCCTTTAAGCCCTGGGGTGCAAGGATGTAAGCCTTCTCGCCGTCTGCGTAGCAGATAAGGGCGATGTTGGCGGTACGGTTGGGATCGTACTCGATTCCGATAACCGTTGCCGGTACTCCGTCTTTCCTTCTCTTGAAATCAATAAGTCTGTATTTTCTTCTGGAACCGCCTCCGCGGTGTCTTACGGTAATCTTACCCTGATTGTTACGACCGGCGTTCTTGTTCAAGGAAACAAGCAGCGCCTTCTCCGGCTCCTTCTTGGTGATCTCCGAGAAGTCGGAACCTGTCATATGTCTTCTGGAAGGTGTATATGGGTTATATGTTTTAATTCCCATTACAGTTCACTCCTTTCGTTTCTGCGTTTATTGTCATGCTGCAATGCATATAGTCTGAAACCTGCCGAAGCTTACAGTCCCTCGAAAATCTCGATGTCTGCGCTCTCGGCGGTAAGCTGTACGATAGCTTTCTTGGTCTTGGCGGTCTTGCCTGTTACCATGCCCCGTCTCTTCTTCTTGCCGTCCAGGTTCATGGTGTTTACGCTCTTTACCTTGGTTCCCGCGAACATCTTCTCAACGGCTTCCTTTACCTGAGACTTTGTTGCATCTGTGTGAACCAGGAAGGTATATTTCTTTTCGCCCATAGCAGCCATACTCTTCTCAGTGATGATTGGCTTCTGAATCACATCATAATACTTCAAATCTGCCATTATGCGTACACCTCCTCGATTGTTGCTACTGCGTCCTTGGTTACGATAAGCGTGTTGTACTTCAGAATGTCAAATACGTTGATGGTATTTGTAAGAGCCGTTTTTACATCCGGAATGTTTCTTGCGGACATTACCACGTTCTTGTCATTGTCATTCAGAACAACCAGCGCCTTTGTGGTCTTTAAGTTATCCAGAACGTTCTTGAAGTTCTTGGTCTTAATCTCGTCGAATTTCAGCTCGTCTACTACAATGAGCTTCTTCTCCTGAACCCTGGAGGTCAGAGCGGACTTGAGAGCCAGTCTCTTCTCCTTCTTGTTCAGACGAATGGTGTAATCTCTCGGCGTGGGAGCGAATACCACTCCGCCGCCCGTCCATTGGGGAGCTCTTGTTGAACCCTGTCTTGCATGACCGGTTCCTTTTTGTCTCCAGGGCTTTCTTCCGCCGCCGGATACTTCGGAACGAGTCTTTGCTTTCTGCGTTCCCTGACGCTTATTTGCAAGCTGTGCCACAACGGCCATGTGTACCAGGTGCTCGTTTACTTCCACACCGAATACAGCATCGTTTAAGTCCATTGTGCCAACTTCCTTACCTTCCATATTGTAAACAGATACTGTTGCCATCTGTAAGTCCTCCTTTCCGCTAAAGATTATCTGCTAACCTTTACTGTCTCTTTAATTGTAACTAAAGATTTTCTGGGTCCGGGAACCGCTCCCTTTACCAGAAGCAGGTTGTTCTCTGCATCTACCCGAACAATCTCAAGGTTCTGAACGGTCACTTTCTTGCGGCCCATCTGTCCGGGCATTCCTTTTCCCTTGAATACCTTGCTGGGATCGGAGCATGCACCGTTGGAACCCTGATGGCGGTGGAACTTGGAGCCGTGGGTCATGGGTCCTCTGTGCTGGCCATGTCTCTTGATAGCTCCCTGGAAGCCCTTGCCCTTGGAAACCGCAGTTGCGTCTACCTTGTCTCCGGCCTCGAAGATGTCTGCTTTGATCTCCTGTGCCAGTGTGTAGCTTTCTGCGTCCTCAAGCTTCAGCTCTCTTACATATCTTTTATAAGAAACGCCGGCTTTCTCGAAGTGTCCCTTCAAGGGCTTGTTCACCAGCTTCTCTCTCTTATCAACAAAGCCTACCTGTACGGCGCTGTAGCCGTCATTCTCTGCTGTCTTTACCTGCGTTACCACGCAGGGACCTGCCTGGAGTACGGTAACCGGTGTCAGCACGCCGTCTTCGTTGAAAATCTGTGTCATTCCAACTTTGGTTGCCAAAATCGCTTTCTTCATTTCTCTTCCTCCTTATTTCTCTACAGCGGAACGTATATGCGCCTTTTTGGCTTCCCTCTATGCCGCAAAGCGGACACTATTATTATAGAGGAAACGTTCATTCTAGCTGAAGGATTACTTTGATTTCATCTTAATATCGATGTACACGCCTGCAGGCATCTCCAGTCTGGACAGTGCATCTACTGTCTTCTGAGTCGGTGTAATGATATCAATGAGTCTCTTATGAGTCCTCTGCTCGAACTGCTCTCTGGAGTCCTTGTACTTGTGTACTGCGCGCAGAATGGTAACCACCTCTTTCTTAGTGGGAAGGGGTACCGGTCCGCTTACCTGTGCTCCGTTCTTTTTTACAGTTTCGATGATCTTCTTTGCGGATGCATCCACCAGCTGATGGTCATACGCCTTCAATGTGATTCTCATTACCTGAGTTGCCATAAAAAAAGTCGCCTCCTTTTCGTACTTTTAAGACCAGTACGACAAGCGGTGACTGTACACTCTCCCGTGTGTATCCTATTCTTAAACAGAAATCCACACGTTGTTTCCACTTTTCTGCCATGCTTTTTGGCATCCAGATATACCCGAAGGGTATTTCCACGCTTTATCGATGCCGCAGCCTGACGTGGACAGTTATTTTGTACAGTGACTTGTCGCCAGTTTCCTAACTTGACATTCGCTCCACGGAAAACCTGCCACTTTTGGGCAGCAACCTCACGTTTCACAGCTATCAATGTCACAACATTTGTGATTATACAGGAAGTTTCGGGGAAATGCAAGGGATTTTGCAAAAAAAGTGCGGAAAAATTTCTTACAAATTGCACAAATCCTTCCGCACTTTTTTGTTTATTTCGCCGAATTCTTTTGCCACTCTTTCTGATTCCAGCACGCTGTCAGCTTATCAACTCCGGCTCCAAATCTTCAATGAAAATCGTATCCCTCCGCCCCTGCTCACAGCTGTGGTCTTTTTCTTTTTACGCTTCCACATTTCCCGACTTCACATCCTCGAACTCTCTTAAGATCTCTTCAGAAGGCGCTTTTGTTGCCAGGCTTACCCCCGCAATCAGCGCCAGGCTGATGGCAAAGCCTACCGCAAGGGAATAAAGTCCGGTAGCCGCTCCCAGAGTCCGGCCTCCTGCCAGCGGCAGATAATCCCATACCAGGACCGTCAGCGCCCCGGAAACGATTCCGGCCACAGCGCCAGGCAGATTGGTACGCTTCCAGTAAAGGGAAAGCACTACCAGCGGCCCGAAAGCTGCTCCAAAGCCGGCCCAGGCATTAGACACCAGGCCCATAATGCTGCTGTCCGGGTCAAGGGCGATGATATACGCCAGCACTGCAACCACCAGTACGGTAATGCGGCTGATGCTTAATACTTTTTTGGAATCCGCCTTCGGATTCACCACCTGATGATACAAATCCTCAGACACGGCAGACGCCGTAACCAGGAGCTGGGAATCCGCCGTTGACATAATAGCCGCCAGAATTCCGCAGAGAAACAGGCCGCCGACAAAAGGCAGCGCCAGATCCTGGGTGAATACCTTGGTGATCATTTCAATAAATACATTCTCCGCAGAGCCTGCACCCTCTGTCCCCAAAATCACAGGATAGAGGTAAGCCCGGCCGATTACGCCGAGGGCACAGGCAAACGCCAGGGACAGGGTACACCAGACAACCGCAATCCAGCGGGATTTTCTGATTTCCTTCTCGTCCCGTACTGCCATAAAGCGCACCAGGATGTGAGGCATTCCAAAGTACCCGAAGCACCAGGCAAACTGGGAGAAAATCTCCATCCCCGTGTATGCCTTTCCGCCGCTGTGCATAAGGTTTAAGAAGGACTGGGAACCTTGGGCCACGCCGCTGGCATCCAGAAGAGAGGTCATATTTTCGCTTCCCACCAGGAACAAGGCAGCAATGGGAACTGCCAGGATTCCCACCAGCATCAGCATTCCCTGGATAAAGTCCGTTACGCATACAGCCATAAAGCCGCCCATGAAGGTATACAGGAGAATAACGGCAGCGCCAATCGTCAGTGCAATCCGGTAATCCAGACCAAATACCAGATGGAACAGCTTACCGCCGGCCGCCAGGGCAGACGCCGTATAGACCAGGAAAAAGATTACGATTACCACAGAGGATATTATCAGCAGAATCTGCTTCTTATCATGGAAACGGTTCTCAAAGTAAGCCGGCAGGGTCAGGGAATTGTTTGCCCTGATGGTATAGCGGCGCAGCCTCCCGGAGATAAATACCCAGTTAAGGATCGTCCCTGTAAGAAGGCCGATGGCAATCCACGCCTGCCCCATGCCGTAGGCGTAAACTGCTCCCGGAAGCCCCATCAGAAGCCAGCCGCTCATATCGGAGGCCTGGGCCGACAGCGCCGCCACCCAGCCGCCGAGCCCTCTTCCGCCCAGGAAATAATCCTCGGAATTGTTGGTTTTCTTCATATAAAGAGCACCAATGACAATCATCATAATCATATATGCCGCAAAAGCGGCAATGATCCAAACTGTTGAACTCATTCTAACACTCCTCCATCTCTTACTTCTCTACTCACTATGTTTGATTATAACAGTAGTTTTAGGAATGTACCAGATCCGGACTAAAAACTAGAATAAAGTCTATACGTTATTCTTTACAAAATGAAAAATTCCTTGATTTTTCAAGGAATTTTCGTTGTACTTTTTATTATATTTTCTATGGTTTTATGTGAGACCTTAAAAATTTTGTGTAATATTCTTCTCTAAAAAATCATACCCTGCAGGCGTCCCATTAATGCATGTTCCTTCAGGCCGGGCGGACTTCCTCTAACAAGCGCCGTTTTGTATTGCTGACAGCCTTGATGTAACGAACCAATAACTTCCAGCAGCCATATCCAACAAGATATAATGCAACACCAATAATAATACAGAGAATAAAAACAATAAATGGATTTTGTATTCCAGAAATATCGATGTTACCGGCATAGGGAATACCTAAATTTAACAATGCGTCAATCAGTTTAACAGCTCCCAAAATGGGAGCGGCTATTGCACAAAGAATAAATACCGGCGAACAAATTGCAAGTATCGGAATTACAAATAAACCGGAAAAACTTGCAAGACTATAATAGGCACAAATTGCAAGAACTCTGTTCGAGCCCAAAGAATTACTATTGGAAATCAAATCTCCCAAATAGGCTTTTGCTAATTCTTTCGGATCGCCCAATCGCTCGATGATTTCCTCTGCTTTTTTTCCGTTATCCTGCAATTCAAGCATTTCACTCTTAATCTCTTTTACAATGTCAACACGTTCCGAAACCGGCAGCGGCTTCAAATACTTTTCAATTTTTTCAAGATAATTATTCAGAATTCTTTCCATTGTTTTACTCTCCTTTGATTTTACGAATTGCATTCAATAAATTGTTCCATTCATCAGACATTGCAGAAATGTATTCAAGCCCTTTGTCTGTAATCGAATAATATTTCCTTGGCGGCAAGCCTTCGGAACTTTCCTGCCATGAAGAAGAAATATATTCTTCTTTGAGCAACCGCCTAAGCAGCGGATAGATTGTACTCTCTTTCGCAGCTAAAATAGGGTATTCCTCCAAAGTATTGATAATTTCATACCCATAAGACGTTCTCTGTTTTATCATCAACAGAATACAAAATTCAAGAGTCCCTCGTTTGATTTGGGATTTCCAATCGTCAATGTTCATCTACTGTACCTCCAGTATATATATCGTACTGCATAGTATATCATTTGTCAATAGTATATCTGGGAAATTTATAGCCTATTCAAATTCTTGTATTTTCTTTTTGCAGGAAGCTCTTCTTTGAAAAATGGGCAGCCCCTCAAGGTATTCACCGAAGTCGCTTGTCCAATGGTAAAACCGCCTGTTAGAATTGAAGTCTGCCCTGCCGTCTGTGCGGATTTGTTCAATGATGGTTTCGTCAAATCCATACTCCCACAATATTTTTTCCTCGGCTTCTTTCCAGATAAACCATTTCCTGTTCTCCCATCCGTTGTTGTATGCCATTCTTTACGGCAAAAGAAAAACCGCAAAGGCTCTGTGACCTCTACGGTTTCACAAGTTCATCGGCTCTGCGTCTATGCGTCTGGCTCTGTGATGACTGTTATCTGCAAATTTGTTACTTCAATCAATGTTTCCTGCTTACATTTTGGACAATAGAGTAGATAATTTTTCAATACCGTATCTTCTCTGATTTTATCACGGGTTTTACTGCCGCAAACAGGACAACGTATCCATTCTGTTCCATAAATGACACTTATATTTTACCCGCTTTCCAATCCCAAATACTTAATTGCCTACTGTCGTCCTTTTCTTCAAAGAAATGCAAATAGTTAAATATTTGCCCGTTGTCATGCAAAATTCCATTTTCTTCGCATTTTCGGTGAAAAAGCCGCATTAAATTTTTGCTGTTGCCGCTTTCTATCATATACTGATTTCCGTATGTACGGATATATTTTTCTTTCAGTTCAGGAAATAATCGGTCTAACTGTTCATAAAAATACTCTCGATTTCCTTCTCGGAGAGTCAGCCCCATTCCAAAACAAATAACACCATAAACCTTTGCCTCAATACACATATCCAAAATACCTAAAATATTATCTTCAGTATCGTTAATAAACGGCAAAATCGGCGTCAGCCATACAACTGTCGGTATCCCTGCGTTCCTTAACTTTTTCAATACTTCAAAACGCTCCCTTGTCATACTTACATTCGGCTCAATCTTTTTGCACAAATCTTCGTTGCAAGTAGTCAAAGTCATTTGCACAACGCACTTGGTCTTTTCATTTATTTTCTGTAAAAGGTCTAAATCTCTCAAAATGCGGTTTGATTTTGTTATGACCGTAAATCCAAAACCATGCTCATATATTAAGTGCAGAGCCTTTCTGACATTCCCTATTTCCATTTCCAGCGGAATATAGGGGTCTGTCATAGAACCTGTGCCTATCATACACTTTTTTCGCTTATGAATTAGAGCATATTCCAACAAGTCAATCGCATTTTCCTTGACTTCAATATCCTCAAAAGCGTGTTCCATGTGATAGCATTTGCTTCTGGAGTCACAATAAATGCACCCGTGTGAGCAGCCTCGATATAAATTCATTCCATTTTTAGCAGATAATATCCCTTTAGCTTTCACGAAGTGCATAGTATGTCCTCCCTGCATTTAGACACAATTTTTACTATGTGCTTTCAGTTTTTTCATTGCCCAATCATAATGGCTTGCTGTAACGCTGACAAAATAAGAACCCAGAGTGCTTCCGCCTACCCATTTATAAACGCCTTTCGAAAATAATTCCTCGTTTGAAAAAGTTTCCGCCAGTTTTATTACTCCGTTATGGGATTTCTGGAACATATTCTTTGCGTCCTCTAATGATGTAGACTGATGCTTTTTCCAAAATTCCACATTCATATCTCCATAGGTTTTCCAATTATACGGTTCTGGAAGAAACGGTTTATTATCACCGTTCTGATTGGAATACACCCAGTTTAACAAAAGCTGATGCCACTCATAGAGATGGATGAAAATATCACGAAGATTTTTATCTCTTTTCCAGTGAGCTTCTTTCTTTTTTTCATCACCCGAAAAATCAAAAGGCGTTGATAATTCTTTTTCTGTTAATCCAGAAACAAGAGTGTTTAACTTTTCATAATTAGCGGCTGCGGCTGTTAGTAAATCTGTTTTTGTTGTTGGTCTGCCCATATTTATTTTCCTTTCGTTTTTATAATACTATGCTGCTGTTTCTCTGTATCTGTAACTTTATATCTCAAGATAGTTTTCAAATTGGCTTTATCTGTACGGTTAGCATGATTCAAATATATTTCACGGTGTTCTTTTCCCATACGCTTATATCCGTGTTCCATACAATATCCGTCCATAATCTCAAATGACGCAGGCTCATCATCAAACGCTCCTTTATGCAATATTTGAATGCATCTGCCATCGCAGATTGTTTCAAAAGAAATATCTGTCAGATACAGAATATTTTTCCTCGCCTTTACTGTCTCTAACGCATGATCAAACATTTCTCTGGAAATAAAATCCGGTTGTCGTATCATGATGCGGTACTGCAATTCTTCTTTTACCAAATATTCTTTTTCAGAATCCATGCTCCATATTCCCTCTAATGGATATACGGTATAATCTGTTATTTCATTGTTCTTTGGGACAGCTGCTTTATATGCCATCTTAATTTTATAAGCTACCGAAAACAGGGCGGCAACCTTATCTGAAAAGATTTCATCATTAGGATTTCCGCTGCCAGAAAGAATGATATATTTCTGAATAGGAATATCAAGCACACAAGGTTTTTTTACACCATATATTTCTTTCTCTTGCTTTTTCCATTCATGCTTCATTTTCAGCCCTCACTTTCTCAAATAGAATTTACAGGCAAATTATATCACGCTTATGCTGACACCCTATGTCAAGTTTTATACCCTCAGGGCATCCCATTATGGCCATCCGGCCGTTTCACAAGGTATATTTTTCATAGATTTTCTGTGCCTGTTCTGCCACGATGTCTTTCAGATATACAGGCTCTATAATATCTACCTGCGTTCCAAATGACAATAAATACCCTATGAGCCATTCATCTTCTGGCATTTGGGCAGATACGATTAAATCCCCATTTTCTTTTTTGCTTATCATCGTTTTGTCAAACTCATCGTAAACACGGTATGACATATTTTTCGGGAAACGCAGTACGATTGTATTGTAAGTATGCTTCAATGTTTCATCTAATTCTGGAAAAGAGCTTTTGCAAAAGCCTTCCGTGAGAACTTCAAAATTTATGATACGGGTCAGCTTAAAAATACGATAATCCTGTTTTTCCGTACAATATGCTTTTAAGTACCATGACATAGACTTATATGACATTTTTAGCGGCCTGACAATTCTTTCGCTAATTGTTCCGCAGGAATTTGCATAAGTTATTTTTACGCATAATGGCAGTTCTTAAGGCCGAACTTCACCTTGTTGTTTGTACTCGGCATAATAAACCTCTCTTTCCGCTATACCGTCATCTGGTACAGCACTTCGTATAGTTTCTCTGACTCGATCCATACCTCCGATTTGTTCCAGAACAGCTCATGGGCATTCAGCACCGCCTCAACCCTGTCTTCCAGTTCCGGATCCTTCTCATCGGTATAAAGTTCAATGCTCAGGTTGGAAAACTCCATATATACCACGTTGTCCGCAGCAAAGTTCTCCGAACCCGGAAATAAAAAGCAGATGAATGGCGGATCAGGACTTTCCCCTTCCGCGAAATGGTCATACGCAAAAGGGATCTCCGTTTCAGCCAGCATCTGCATTACGTCTTCATGCGTCATCCTTCTTCCTCCCGATCTCGATAATGCATTCCGCAGCATGACGGCAGGCCGGGCAGTTATACGGATAACCATGACAATCCTCGCCTCTTCGGGTACCGTGGTAAACGGCAGCGCCGATCACCGCAATCCCAAGAGCGATCACGAATAACAAAAGCAATATCTCCATCATTACTAACCGCCTTTCTGCAGGTCACGCTCGATATCCCTTGTCAGCTGCTCGATGCCCGCCTGCTCCGCTGGTGCGATATGAGGGAACGCCCTTGTTCTTCCACCGCCGCGCTTCGCATGGCCAAACTCCAAAAGATGTGTCAGCTGGTACCGTTTGGAATGCACCACGATCTGGATGGAATCGGACGTTTCCCTGGTCTTTTTCACCGCCCAGCTCTTGGAATACTTTCCCGTCTTCTTCGGAGCCGTGCTTTCGATCTGCTGCTTTACGGTCTTACCTGCTTTCTGGACATCCTTCTTCAGGTCCTCCGCAGCAAGCTTCGCGTATTCTTCCATACCCTTCATCACGGTATCCGCCAGCTGGTCAATCTTTATCGTCTGTGCCATCAGCGCCGCTCCTTCCTGCAGGTGAACTTCAGTGACTTCTTCCGGAAGTTCATATGATCGATGTTCACGATGTTGTAGATCTCACCCATGAACATCACTCGGAAATGCGTGGAATCGATCGCAGCAGCCTTCCGGCAGTACCTGATGGTGACCGTCATGCTGAAATCCTCAACCGTAGTTCCGGCAGTCTGTTCTTCCTTGGAACTGGCCAGCCCTTCACCGCCGATTGTGGCAAAGCAGGTATAATAGTCCGTCCAGGCATTCTTGTGATTACCGTACTTGTCGGTCACGGTCTCATTCTTTTGGAACGTCACCTTTGATCTGAGTGCTGCCACATCCATCAGAATCCCTCCTTCCGGCTGCCGAACAGCAGAGCCCGAAGAGTCAGATCCATCGCATGATGATCAGCTTCTTCCCTGTGCTCATACAGATAAGCCACTGTAAACATCACAGCGATCTTTCCGTTCTGAGCCGCATCCAGATCCGCCTCATCGTCCGTCCGCAGGATATCCATGCACTGCTTCTTTGCCGCCGTTATGAAGTTTTCGATCAGGGAATCGTCATCCTCGAAATCAACCCGGAGATAACTCTTCATCTCTTCCACAGTCACAGTCATCTGCATCACCTCACAAATTAGCGGCAGCACAATCATCTGTACTGCCGCCGTCATTACTGGTTCTTACGATCAGGCGCTTGCCTTCATCTTCAGGAGCTGGATGCCTTCCGGAAGGATCACCTTGCCGTCAACACGCTCCGTCGCAACGAAACCAACCTGACCGTTGGTGCTGTAGAGCTCATTGAGTCTCTGTACCGTTCTGCCGGATCTGTCAGCAATCCAGTAATTCTTGAAATCACCGAATGCCACAGTCAGAGCTCCTGCCTTCGCCGTAGGAACATACGGAGAAGTGTAAAGGTCATAGCCCAGAAGCTTGTCCGGCTCACCTGCCTGAAGGGAAGGCTGCCAGAGATAGGCATCGTTCTTGTCCTTCAGCTTACGGATCATGGATACCGTCGCGTCGTTCATAAGGAACTTCGCATTTCTGCGGTAAGGACTCTTCAGCGAATAGATCAGGTTGATCAGCTCATCCGCCGTGATCGCCGTTGCGCTTGCCGCAGTCACACCTACGGTTCCACCGTTTGCGGTAAAGATACCGGTAGGCTGTCCGGTTCCTGTACCGATGCAAAATGCCTCTTCCTCAGCAATACCGAATGCCCTTGCGAACTCACCGGCAATGTAAGACTCCAGGTCAAACATGGAATCCTGCAGAAGCTCGATGGAAACCTTCACAAGGTCAGTCAGCTTGAAGGCATCAATGGTCTTCTGGTCGAAAGTAGGACCACTCTCGGTATAAGCACCGTTCTCTGCCGTCCACTGTGCGGTAGAGTGAGTTGCCGCAACCGGGATCTTTCTCTCAGCGCTGGTAGTGATGACCTTTGCAAGGCCTCTCACCACATTTGCCTCATCAAGACCCGTCACGATCTGACGCTCAAACTCTTCCGGGACAAGATAGCCCCCGTCTGCCTGCACACCCTCGGAAAGGACGTTATGAACAAGTCTCTTACCTCTAAGATGCGCACCGAAGTCTTCCTTGTAGGCATTGGAAGCACGTCCGGTCTTTTCCTCCACCTGCTTTGCCGGTCTTCCGGTAAGCGGAGTGTTGATAGGCTGATTCAGCGCCGCCTCTCTTGCCTCGGCTCTCTGCTGACGGTCGATCGCCGCAGTCAGATCCTCGATCTCCTGCTCCATACGGCTGTAAGTCGCGTTATCCTCCGCAGACAGAACGCCGTTCTCATTCTCGTGGGTATCCACAAAGTTCTTTGCGGTTTCCCACACCTTCGCTCTCTTCTCGATCATATCTTTAATAGTCATAGCTCGATTCCTCCTTAAATGAATCTCTTGATAAAGTTCAGGCGTTCCCTGATCTCATCACAGGAACGCCCGTTATCCGTTGTCTGTTCAGTTGCCGCACCGCTCTCCGGTGCCTTAATGTGACACTTCGCCGCGATCTTATCCATCAGCGAATTGGTCACCGCCGCCCTGGAATAAAGCATCGACACTTCCGGTGCTTCCAGATCATCTGCTTCCGATGCATCTGCCCTCTGCAGCACATCATCCGCGAATCCCAGTTCCACCGCCTTGTGCGCGTCCATCCAGGTTTCCGCATCCATCAGATGTGAAATCTTCGTCCTGCTCATGCCGGTCTTGATCTCATAGGCATTCATGATGGATTCCTTCACTTCAGCCAGCATGTTGATCGCCTTCTGCATCTCCGCCGTATCGCCAAAAGCGATAGTCGCCGGATTGTGGATCATCATCATGCTCACGGGACTCATGAGCACCTTCGTCCCTGCCATCGCGATCACGCTTGCCGCCGATGCCGCAATGCCATCGATCTTCACCGTGACATCGCCCTTATAGTCCATCAGCATGTTGTAGATCTGAGCCGCTGCCACGCAGTCACCGCCCGGACTGTTGATCCAGACCGTGATGTTTCCTGTTCCGGCATTCAGCTCTTCTCTAAAAAGAGCCGGCGTGACATCATCGTCAAACCAGCTCTCTTCTGCTATGGTTCCATTCAGGAAAAGCACTCTTTCATTGACCTCTTCGCCGGAAGCCTGGTCTCTGATCTTCCTGCTTTTCCAGTTCCAAAACTTCTTCATCGGAATCTCCTTCCTCCTTTCCGTTGTTGCCTGCCGCAAATATCCCGGCATCCTCCAGCTTCGTCATATTTCCATTGATCAGGTACAGATCACCGCCCTGTTCCGCCGGGATCCTGTCCAGGTTCTCCAGCTCTCGGATATCGTTTGCAGACATCCAGCCGTTCTGTCTGGCTGTCGCATAGCCGTTCATCCTGCTCTGGTAATCACCTCTGAGCAATCCGTCCACATTGAACTTGAAGAAGTATTTCTTCTTCTCATCCGGAGTGAGCAAAGCTCTTACCATTGCCTGCTCCCAACGGCTTACCCAGGGATCCAGCGTGTACTTCACAAACTCCAAGCTCTGCTGCTCAATGTTGTTGAAGCTGGACTTCTCCAAGTCACCGATCATATGAGGCGGCACACGGAAGATCCTCGCAATCTCATCAATCTGGAACTTTCTTGTCTCCAGGAACTGAGCCTGTTCCGGTGAAATGGAGATCGGCGTGTACTTCACACCTTCTTCCAAAACAGCAATCTTATTCGCATTGCCGCTTCCTCCGAAGGTAGCCTGCCAGCTTTCTCTCACTTTTGACGGATCCTTAATAGTTCCCGGATGCTCCAGCACACCCGATGGAGCCGCGCCGTTCGCAAAAAACTTACTGCCGTACTCTTCCGTAGCAATCGCAAGGCCTATGGCATTCTTCGCCATTGCAATAGGCGAATATCCCACAAGCCCGTCAAAACCAAGCCCCGGAATGTGCAGTACATCATGAGGCTGGAGCCTTACGGTTCTTCCAACCTTATTGGTGCCCTTCCTCCCGTCCACATCGTCCGAATCATAAACGGTGTATTCGTAATAGAGCCTTCCGTGCTCATCACGGTCCACCTTCATCCGATCCGGCATCAGCGGATACAGAGCCACAACTTCACCCTTGCCATTACGGATGATCTGCGAATACGCATTTCCCCACAGAAGCAAGTGTGTCATCAAGGTCTCCCGGAATATGAAGGAAGTCATCTCCGGATTCGGCTCATCATGGAGCAAAAAATAAAGCGGATGATCCACCGCTTTCTCCTTACCGCCATCGTCGGTATATCTGTAAAATTGTAATGGCAGGCTTGCCACCGCCTCCGACAGGATCCTTACGCAGCAGTACACCGCCGTCATCTGCATCGCAGACCGTTCCGTCACATACTTGCCACTTGAAGTACCTCCCAGAAAGAAGCTGTAGCTGCTTCCTGCTGTCCTGTCTGTAGGCTTATCCCTGCTCCGAAACAGACCGCTCAGTATTCCCATCGCAATTCCCTCCTTCGTCAAAATACAAGTAATCCGCGCTCATCATAAACACTCCCCTGCGGCTCCGTCTGATTGCGTATGCATCGGTCAAGTGCCATGATTGCAGCCACAATGCCGTCAATCTTCTCTTTTGATTTTGCCTTCGTTACCTTGATATTCCCGGCAGGATCCGTATCGACTACCACGTTGCCGGCCATCCACCTGAGAACCGGATGTCCTCCGTGAATGATCTTGCCTTCCATAAGCAGATGATAAAAATCCTTTGTCGGTCCTGACATTGAAGCAAAGCCCTGACCGAACGGAACCATCGTGAATCCGTCACCTTCCAAGTTCTGGATCATCTGTGTGGCATTCCATCTGTCCACTGCGATCTCGACAATGTGGTACTTCTCCGCCAGGTCATTGATGAACTTCTCAATGAAGTCATAGTGGATCACGTTGCCCTCGGTCGATAACAGATATCCCTGCCTCTCCCAGATGTCATAAGGAACGGATGCTGCCTTCACTCTCTGCGGTATCGTTTCTTCCGGTACCCAGAAGAACGGAAGCAGGATATACTTCTCATCCTCATCCCTCGGTGGGAACATCAAAACGAGAGCCGTGATATCACCTGTGCTGGATAAGTCCAGACCGCCGTAGCAGTCCCGGCCTTCCAGCGCCGCCAGATCAATCTCTTCGTTTCCCTTCATGAATATCGCATCCGGTATCCATGCCACAGTACTTGAAACCCACATGTTCAGCCTCAGCCACTTGAAGGTCACTTCATCCGCCGGATTCTGCTTTGCTTCCCGGTAGGCATCACGCAAGCGCTCTATATCCACGGTGTATCCCAGCGAAGGATTGACCTTGTACCAGTTTGCTTCATCCTCCCAGTCCTCATCATCCTTCAGTCCATAGACCACCGGATAGAAAGTCGGATCCACACGCCGGCCTTCCAGAATATCCACCGCCTTTGTATGAAGCTCATAGGCGATGGAATGTCTGTCCGTACCTGCCGTGGTGATAATGAAATGCAGCGGATTCTGTCTGGCATCTGATGATCCCTTTGTCAGAACGTCATACAGCTGCCTGTTCGGCTGAGTATGAATCTCATCGAATACCAATCCACTGACTGAAAATCCATGCTTACCCCCGACCTCTGCACTGAGCACCTGGTAATATCCTGAATTTCCGTAGTTTACTATTCTCTTTGTTGCCGTCATCAGCTTCGACCGTTTCAGAAGCGCCGGCGACATCTCCACCATCTGCCTTGCCACATCGAAAACGATGCTGGCCTGCTGCCTGTCAGCCGCAGCGCCATAGACTTCAGCAGAAGGTTCATTATCTGCATACAAAAGATAAAGAGCGACGGCTGCTGCCAATTCGCTCTTACCTACTTTCTTGCATATTTCCACAAAGGCTGTTCGGAGCTGCCGGTACCCGTCAGGTTTGACGATCCCGAAGATGTCACGGATCAGCTGTTCCTGCCAGGGGAGCAGCCAGAACCTCTTGCCTGCCCATTTCCCTTTGGTGTGACACAGATTCTCGATAAACTTCACAGCCCTGTCAGCCTTCGCCTTATCATAATGAGATGTCGGAAGCATGAACCTTGACGGCTTATAATTCTTCAGCTTCGGATAACCCGCAGGTCTTCTCTCCGCCATTAAGCCTCACCCCCAAGTAATGCCTCCATCTCATCTTCTTCGTCCTTGCCGACGCCGGATGCCGCCATGATCCTCGATCTGGCCGATGGAGTCAGACCAAACTCAGATGCTGCCTGCATCATCAGCCGCTGTTCCGTGTTACAGATCGCAACCCACGGATTCGGTCTCTGTATACCATTCTCCGTTTCGTAGGTAGCACCCTCGGAATTGATATGTTCCTGAGCCTCTTTCCATCTGGCGTAGGACTGACAATAGGCTGCAAATACAGACCGGTCGATCTCCGTCAGCACTCCCATCTGATTCAATTTCTCCGATAAGCGGATCCATTCTGTCTTAGCTTCCGGCAATAACCATGCAGGGCAGTCGGGCATTCCCTTACCCGGATTCGGTTCTTTTGTGTTCAGTTTTCTCTTTCCCGGATTGCCTTCCAGCTTTTTTACGGCTGTAGGCTTCGGCTTTCTTCCAGCCATAGAGCATCGCCCTCCTTCCTTCTGCTTTGCATAATAAAAGGACCATGCTCTTCACATGATCCTTCAAAAGTTTTTTGAATATATCCTTTATACAGCTATTTCATATTTCTCTTTCAAATTATTCAACATACTGTACTTGATCATTCCTTCCAGCTGCATTCTCCCGACTACTATCCCCGGAGCAATTCCTTGAGCTTTTGCAAATTGGAGTACTCTTCTCTCTGAATAATCTCTTTCCTCTCTGAAAGCTTCAAAATCATCAGATGAAATAAGTGTATCACCAGACCATTTGTCCGCTGCTTTCTCATCATCTTCAGATGTACCATTAGGTTGCCCTACATGACCAAGAGCGATGTGCGCAAGTTCATGGAACAGGCTGAACCAAAACTTGTCAGCATCCTTACCTCTGGCAGTAAGCCCTACAACAATCTTGTTCCCGTCCATAAAAGAAGCCCCCTGGAGGAATGAACCTTTAAGGTGCGGCAGAAATACTAAAGCTATTCCACAATCCGCAAGACATTTCTTGATCTGAGGACAGAATTCCTTAGGTTTAAGAACTGTCATTTTTCTTATCTCTGGCATAGCAGAAATCAAACCTTTGATATTGATCGGAGCGGTTTGGATACCACGCGCCTTAATCTTTGCCTCCTGTGCCCATGCAATTAATGCCAGATCACTTTTTTCTGTTATTGCCAGACGTCTGCAGGCAATTCTCGTAATCTGCTCACTCCCAAGAAGTGAAAGTTCAACAACCTCAAAGTATTTCCTCAGATTGACAACCTTCTCCTTCGCTTCTCTAGTCTCCGGAACCCATCCAAACTTTGCCATCTCGCTATAAGGAAATTGTTTGGCCATTTCAGCATCAGCATCCATTGCATTTTCTGCTTCAGCCTTTATTATCTTCTCTCTGTATATCGCCTCAAGATTATTCCAAAACTTTGCCGGTACACCTAAAACCATTTCTAATCTAACCGCGGTCTCCAGTGTAAGCTGCACCTCACCGTTAATGAGCTTGCTGATATGCTTTTCAGACATATCCATCCTGGCTGCAAACTCCTTCTGGCTCATGCCTCTGTCATTCAACTGCTCTTTAATTGTCGCCCCAGGTGGCGTTGCAATATAACTGCGACTTCTCACCATAGTGCTACCTCCTTGACTTGTCATCTTGACCTCTAATGATAATCGACTATTTCCAAAATGTTTGCTATTTGGATCTCGTCGCCATTCTTCTCGAATACCAATCTGTACGGATGAACCAAATCCACCGCGTATTGCCCTTTTCTATTCTGCGTAAGTGGATGACATCGTCCGATATGGAACTGTATCATCATCTCAACAGTATCTGCTGCACCAATTTCATCTATACGCTGATGTATTTTTTCGGCCATTTCTCGACCGTAGGTTCTCTCTGCAGTTTTGGCATCCGTACAAACCTTTTTGATTTTGTTGTTCTTGTACGTGATATCCAAACCATCACCTCTCTTTCGGATTTACCTTTGAGGTAAATTTATGATAGCACAGATATCTTAATCAGTCAAGATGTTTGTTTACCTCAGAGGTAAATTCTCTTTAGTTCGAATTTCACTTTTCATTTCGCGATTTTGCACGCGTGACCCCCGCGCCGTTCCCTGGGAGCCATACCTGTAGAGATTTCACCTGCCCCTACCCACGATGGTTTCCCCAATAATCCCCTCTCTTCGCGTGTATGGTTGAGTGACACGACTTGCACAGCGCGATCAGGTTAATACGATCGTGTGTACCACCTTCACTCAAAGGCTTCTTATGGTGTATCTCTTCAGTCGGCACGATAATCCCACGCTCAAAACACAGTTCACAGAAGGGATGCTCCACAGCATATTTGTCACGGATCCTCTTCCACGCACGACCGTATCTCTTCTTCGTAGACTTATCCCTGCCATACTTCTCATAATTACTGTTCACCTTCTGCTGATGCTCCGGACAGTAACGACCGTCTGTAAGGTTCGGACAGCCCGGATATGAGCATGGTCTTTTCGGTCTCCTTGGCATAATCATCATCTCCAATACAAAAGCCCGGCAAGGATTGCTCCCTCCGGGCTTCGTTCATTTTACTTTCGCCATTATAACTATATCACAGGTGCCATATCGCATTCTATCACATCAACTCTCATCTTTATAAAATCTCTCCAAATCTGTAAGAGCGGCATCGTGCAGACGAAATGTATGCTGAATGCTATATCCCAAATCCACGGATATCTTTTCCCACGACTTAAAGCAAAGATATCTCTGTTCCAATATTATCTGGTATTCATGACTGTCCAGACTCTTGATGAGATGAGTGATATCCGTTTTAAGATCAACCAGCTCGTCTATATCGTGATTGATCTCATCTTCCAACTCCATGATCTTAATAATGGCATCTTCGATCTTGGACTTTCCCTTATTGGGATTGCGCGGCATATCTGAAAATGTAACCGTCGCTTTTGTCGCCAGATCATGCAGGGCACCGATCTGTTCCAGTTTGGAATTGATTCTCTGGTCAATTCTGTATGCCTGCATCAAATATTCTTTAATCTTCATTGTCGATACCTCCATCAAAAGGTTTATTGTTATATCTTTTGCGGCATCGATGCATTGAAGCGTTGTTTTCTGATTCAGTGTTCTATGTTCATTGCAAGGAACCGTCTATTACGGCTCGCACCTCATCCACGGATCTCACCACCAAAGCAGTGCCCCCGGCTTTTTGGATTTTTCTGATTGTAGCCTCCTGTAATCTGGTAGGCTCTCCATCCTCTGTCTTAACTTCAAACCCATAAAATCTGCCACGATAGCAGCAGATGATATCAGGTATTCCGGCGGTACCGTACATCCCGCCATGCTCTTTCCAGGCAAAGCATCCCGGCACGGTTTTTAAGTACTTCAGGATTGCCTTTACGATATCCGATTCCTTCATCTGTCAAATTGTCTCCTTGTTTTTCAAGGCTTCTGACACATTTGACACTTGATTTCCATTTTTAAGGAACATTTTTCAAAAATCCTGCATATCTCTTAATATGGCATTATTTTCACATGCATATATTGGGAAGATAGAATTTTGGTGTCAAAACGTGTCAATGTGTCAAAAACCGATTTCAATGGAACCTTAATCCAGGAGCTCACCCAGCTTGATTCCTGCAAGCGTCCTCTTTTTGCCAACTTTATCCACGCTCCTTGTAACTCCGTCATTTGCAGCAACGATCTGTGATACAAACTGTTTCTGTGAAAAGGGCTTCAATCCGCATTCTTCGCAGTATGCCTTGTATGCATTGTAAAGCTGTGTCGAACCGACCTCATAACCATCACCAAGCTCGCAGTCTTCCTTAACAAAGGACAGCACGCTGTCACTTTCCTCACGGTACTGCTGCAGCTCTTCCCTGTTGATATCGGTCTCTGAAAACACATAATGATTAGCCATCAAACGGCGTAAACCTTCCAGTGCAAAGAGAAAAATGCCATCCGCTTCTACCCTGAACTTATCAAGCAGGTTCGGATCCTTCTTTTCCTGAGGCACCGCATGATTAAAACGGATAATGATCAGCCTTCTGTAAAAACCGTCCGACCTGTCACCGTAATTCTTAGGAATACTGTTGCAGCTAAAAAGCAGCCTCGCATTCGACTGAAATGAGAACGGATCACGGTTCTTTTTCTCGACGGTCAGATAATCCTCGCCTACAATAGCTTTAAAAATACCGTTGTCATCAATATTCTTCGTCGGAAGATCCGCAAAGATATTGGCCAGCTTCCCGAAAAGCTCTGCTGTCTTAAAACGCTCATTCAACGCCTGCCATGATACATTGGACACATTTTCCTTGCCCAAAAGCAGCTCATTCAGTACCATGAGCAGTTTCGACTTGCCCGCGCCGCCTGCACCGACAATAACAAAGCACTTTTGAGCCAGATTCACCGGTATAAGGAAATAACCCAGCATTTCCTGTATCAGTTTGACCTGACCCATATCGCCGCCCATCGATTCTTCCAAAAACTGTTTGAACCTCGGACAATCGGCTCCCGGATCATAACTTACATTCAGCTGTATCGTAGAATAATACTCTGCTGTGTGCTCTGTAAGCGTATCTTCCAAAACATTGTAAAGACCGTTCTTCAGATTCAGAATATAGGGATTGGAATTAAGCTCCCTGATCTCCTTACGAACCAGAAGTCTCCACTGATGTTCCGCATCGTTGATCTGGTTCATTTTGGTCTCACTCGCAATCATCTTATCCCGCACCAGCTTCTGAGCTTCCATTTCGTGTATCGGTGAATATACACCGCTACGGTAAATGTAATGCTGCTCAGCTGCATAAAATACCTTTTCAGCCTCGACCATATGCTCTGCCAAAACTCCGGGTAAGAATTTAAGTTCATGATCTGTAGGTGAATACCACAGAGGAAGCTCGTTCTCCACTTTATGCATCCTCGATTTCAGACCCTGCTGATATGCTTTCGATAACTCTTTGTACCTTGCAATCAGCGGCTTCAGCGAAGATACCGTAAGCTTAAAATGCTCCTTCAGCTCCGTATTGATCACAGTTTCAGCGATAACATTATCCTGATTGTAAAGGTACTCTTCCATAAACTCGTTTGCGGTCTGCATATTATCAAATACCTTGTTCGCAACAGGAAGACTCGCAATGATATCACGAAGTCCATCCAAGCTCATCGGCACATAACATATTGCCGCCGGTGCCTTGCAGGTACACTCCCCGGATACCATCTTGGGACATTTAAAACCCTTTTCTCCGATAGTCGCACAAGTCATCGGACGGGTACCGGATTCCAGAAAATGATTGATCTTCTTCTGAGTCACCGCCGGATCGTAATCCTTATACGGTTTTGAATACTCATGTATAAGCTCCACGCCACCCTCAAATACCGCCAGTTCAGTGAGCATAGCATACCAGTCATGCTCTGAAAGAGTCGCCGCATTATCACGGCAATGCTTGATAAACTCGCATTCATGTTTAAGAATGGAAAGTCCCTTTTCGGTACCCTTCTTATTCTCCACGGGCTGCTCTTCTACAACCGGAAGCAGATCAGATAACTGATCCTGTGTATAACGACGTTCCGGGTGAAACAAAATGCATTCCACCATCACAGGATCTTCCTTACAATGGTTATACCCCGGAAGCCTCATAACACGGCTCTCATTCACACAATTTGAATCCCCGTGAAATTGTTTTACCAGCTGCTTCTGAATAACACGGAACCGCTCGACCTTCGCATCCTTTACAAACCAGTAAGTATGCAGAGATTTCCTTGTCTTAATGATCATTGAAGGCGGAAGCGGAAATTCACCTATCTGTTTTTCCTGTTCCTCAAAAGAAAGTTCATCGCTCTCTACGAATTGTGCATTGATCCTTGTAATCGCATCATCATCCTGGCCGCCGAAATTAACGACAAAGAAAATACCACGATCCTGAGCATTATGCTGTCTCAGAGTCTCTTCAATAGAAGCAAACTTACCACATTCCACATCAAGCTTCTGACCGGCAAACACTCCGCGCTTCTTGTCATCAAAAACTCGGAGGCAAACCTTGTCTTCAGGATTAAACAGACTGTTTAATATCTCTTGTGCTGTTATATCCATATCAGCTGCCCTCCTTTACATATCGTACCGTCTTCCCCAGCTTCCTTGCCTCGACGATCTCCTGTTGAACACCTTCAGACTCGGATATATCGCCAAAGCACCATATTTCATCGCAGATTGCCAAAAGCGACAACCCGAACATAAGACCCAGCTCACGCTCATCGGGATCATTGTCATCAAGCGTCTGCGGATAAAGCAGGTGGCTTGCTATAGGAATACAGTTTTGTGAAATGACATATTTACAGTAACCAATCGCTGCAGCGACATTTGCATCAACGTTTCCCGCATACTTTGAAGCCACGTAGATTTTTTTCCTGTTCTTTATTTCATATTGTCTTCGCCACTTTGTTCTTTGTTTCTGCTTGTACTCGCGCATCAGATTCCCCACCGCCATAGCGGCGGTAGGATCTGAGTACCCTTCACTGTTTCTGTACATAGGCTAATCCTCCAACTCTTCCATCTTGCCAAATGTCGGACCAGCCGATGCCTCTGCTACCAGAGGAAGATCAAACTCGGGAAAAGGCTGAGGCTCCATACAGGATTTGATATAAGCAACTGCATCATCCAGTTTTTCCTCCGGAATAATAAATGTAAGCTCATCGTGAATCTGAAGTATTGGCTTTAACCACTCCCTCTCGGGAAGCCCTGCGATGATCCTACCTAAAGCCATCTTCAAAATATCTGCTGCCGTACCCTGAATCGGCGTATTCATTGAACAACGTTCTGCAAAAGACTTCTTTCCCCAATCATCGGAATCAATGTTTGGAAGATAGCGCCTTCGACCAAGCCTTGTTTCAGAATACTTGCGCCTTGCCGCCATAGCCTTAGTTTCTTCCTGCCATGTGGTAAGTCCGGGATACCCGGCTTTGAGATTGCTGATGATCTCCTCACATTCTTCCACGCTCTTTTCAACACCGGCTTTAAACCTAAGGGTTTTTTGCAACCCCCTCGGGAAAAGCCCGTAAAATGTGCCGAAATTCACATTCTTAGCAATCGTCCGTCTTTCCTTATAATTTTCAGCGTGCTTATCAACCGCCTGATCATAAGGAATATTAAAGATAACGCTCGTAGTAGCCGCGTGAATATCGCCGCCGCGCCTGTATGTATCCAGCATAATCTCATCCTGACAGTAATGAGCGCCGACACGTAATTCAATCTGGCTATAATCGCAACTCACAATAATATGCCCTTTCGGTGCCTTGATAAAATTTCTGACTCCTATCGGATCATTCGTTTTTCTCGGCATATTTTGGCAGTTCGGAGAATTGCAGCTGAATCTCCCTGTATCTGTAGACAGTGCAAAGAAATTCGGGTGCAACCTACCCGTCACAGCATTTCTGTATTTCAGATAGCCGTCGATATAGGTAGACTTGATCTTGCCCCACTTACGATATTCCTGTACCAGCGTAAAAAGCGGCGAAAGCTCAGGCCTGTTTTCATCGCTCCATTCCTTCAACATGATCATGGTCGAATCATCTGCTGCCTCTCGGTTCGATTCCGTAACCTTTAATACCGGCAGTCCAAGATCCTTATAGAGATAATTCTTGAACGCATTGGTGCTGCAATTACTTCCGATATTCACATCACCAATGATAAAAGCGATCTCCTTACGAATACGCTCCATTTCTGCCTCTGCTTCTTCCTTACGCTTCAGCATCAGCTTTTCGTCAATCGGAACACCGTTATATTTCATAATCCCCAGATATACCGCCGTAGGAGACTCGATATTCTCCACGATCCACCTGTGTTTCGGAAGGAACTTATCAAACCAGTTATTGAAAATGTGGTACAGCCTCAAAGCAAAATCAGCATCCGCACAGCTGTACCGTATAGTCTCTGGATCCTCAGGATCCAACTCATCAAAATGCTTACCCCCGGTAACGGTTGTAAAGGAAGGTAACGGCTCATCACACAATTCCGCTGCCAATGGTTTTAAGCCCGACTCCGAAAGTGATCTAAACTCTGTTGCACTCTTCATAGACATCTGTGAAGCAGCAATCGTATCATAAACAGGTTCCTGTATAACGATCCCCAGCGCATATGAGAACATAGCCTCGAACTGAAGGTTATGTGCGATCTTGATCCAGCTCGGTCTCATCATCATCGCCTGAAGAAAAATCACAAACGCTTCTTGATCAATATTCTTACCGACCTTATGTGCGACCGGTATCATGATCCCAGTACCTTCCTTAACGCTTATACTCATGGTCACGATATGGCTCTTCGCCGGATCCAGAGCTGCCTTATCCTCATCCCGAAATTTATCATTCGGTGCGGTCTCAAAGTCAAATGCCACCTCTTTGGAATCGCCTATATAATCCAAAGCCTCTTCCACGGTGGTAACGACTCTATATTCAGTTTTCATTCCCATCGATATCACCTCAATTCTGCCGGAAGGGCTCATCACCCCTCCGGCTTACTGCAAAACATCACTTCTTCAACGGCTCAATAACCTCACCGGTCTCAGCATCTACAAAAGGCGCATCATCATTACCTTCTGCCAGGGCTGACATGGTAAGATTCGCCGCATAATTCTTCACCGATTCGGTCATAACAACAATCGCTGCCTTCTCTTCCTCATTCAGCACACGGTCAAAAGTGAAAACCGCCTGAGAAAAAGCAATACCGGAACTGTTCGTCGCCTTCTTCAGAGAAATCTTGGTCACGATCTGATTGAGCTTACGCCCTTTTGAAAGCTGTCTCTTCAAGTACTTGGTAAATTCCTTCAGCGATCCCGTAGGAAGCGAAAGCACCATCGGGAAAAGTTCGCCCTCCATAAGCACATAGATCATGCGACGATTCTTACAGGCCTTGCTCTGACCCTCTCCGGAACCGAACTGGTTCAAAGGACAGGTAGCACAAGCACCGCCCGGATCACCCGTACCGTTCACACCATCAAAGGAACCGCAATCAGGTGGATTCGAACCGCCGGTATACTTATCCTTGTAATAGGCATAAGCAGGATGATGTAGCAAGATCACTCCTACAATTTCCTTAACCATATTCACTTCTTCACTGTCACCGTCCGGAATCTCAAAAGCCGTTGAACCACCAGCAGGAATCTTTATCCTGTCAAAAGTGAGATCAAGACCTGCCAGATCCTCTGTTGCATCATTCAGCGCACCCACATTTGCGAGAGCTGCGAAACCTCCCGCGGTCAGCGCTGTCTGTTCATTATTCGCAGTATCATTATTCTTTTCGCTCATAATAAAATCCTCCGTTTCTTTGAGCAATGTGATAGAGGGAACCGCTCCCTCTACCACTATGGAAATTTTGCAACCCCCTTAAGCTCATCCCTTACGAATACCGACACTAACCTTCTCGAAGGTGTTCACGACCTGAGCGATCCACTCAGGCACTTCATCATTATTTTCAGCCATCTGCTCCTTGACAAATGAAGCTAAAGTATTAGCATTAACAGTCTCGGTAACGATTTCACCGTATCCGTTATCCTTAAGCGCCTGGAACATTGCTTCCTTCTGACCGGCAATAGGAGAAGCATATAATCTGGTATTCAGATAAAAAGTATTTCCATTACGGCTGAATCTCTCACATTCCGCTTCAGCCATCGCATCCGACAATGCCAGATCAAGTTCATCGATCTTTGCACCAAGCTCTTTTATTTCAGCATCCAGTTCCTTCTTCTTATCTTTTGCGGCCTTAAGCTGATCCGCTAATTCAAAAATCCTGTTATCCATAAAAGCCTCCTTATTCATTGAATCTTTGAAGCTTTGTGCATCGTACTTGCCCTCTGAAGGTTCCCCGGACAATCGCCAAAACGAAAAGAGCCACTCTTCCAAGATTTCTCTTAGAAAAGTGGCTCTTAATAAGCGCAATCTCTATTTTTCTTTCCTGCTGCTTGGTACTGCTTTTCTTCCGTAACCCGTATTATTCAGTGTTATCGGGTATTATAGGCTCGAAATTCGCTGTACTTTTGCTGTACTTTTTTCTATCGAAGGCTTGAAAGCCTTGATTTTACTGCATTCCGTCCTTCAAAGACTTCATCGTCGGGAAAGACAAAACTTCATGGAAAACCACACTCAAAAATGACATTGACGAAGCTATCCAAACTGCTGATACTTATGAGGACTTTCTTGACCTTATCCGTGCCAAAGGATATGAGATAAAAGGCGAAACCTTTGATGAAAAATCTTTAAAATATATCTCTTTCCGACCACTTGACCGTGAGCATTTTATCCGTGGCAGAGCCAGCTCTTTAGGTGCGGAATACACCAAAGAACGAATTAAGGAGCGGATCGAAGCAAAGGCATTGACACAGCCTAAAAAGCGTATTCCATTTCCTACAAGAAAGAAGCAGCTTGTCAAAGATTATTCTTCCAAAAAGCTCATTGACACCTCGGAAGAAAAGTTTGAACAAAGTCCCGGGCTGAAGCATTGGGCGGACATCCAAAACCTAAAAATTGCTGCCAGCAGTTACAATGAAACAGGCTCCATTGCCGAGCTGAAAAAACAGCTTGCTACTAAGTCGGTTCTTGCCAAAACTGCACGAAACAGTCTTGTTGAAACCGAGCATCAATTAAAGGATTTAGGACAGATTTTGAAATATGCCGAACAATATCAGTCCAATCATATCTATCATGTCCGGTATCAGAAATCTAAAAATCCGGATGCTTACCTGCGAAGTCACGAAACAGAACTTCTGCTCCATGACGGTGCAGAAAATATGCTAAAACGTCTTGGAATCAGCCCTAAAACGCTTGATATTGAAAAGCTCCGTAACGAATACAATTCTTTGTATTCCAAGAAAGAAACCTTATAGAAAACCTATAAATCTGCTGAGAAAGAAATCCATGCTCTCAACAGAAAATTAGATAATCTGAATCAATATCTGAACCGTAGTTCGTCAGTTCAGCAGTCTAATGACAGAAAACCGAAAAAAGACCAAACTACACTCTAATTTTGCCCATCAAAAAAGGTGTATCGCATTGAAGTTTTTCACTTCGTTACGATACACCTTGATATGTGTAGTAAGCTCTTGCTGCTCTATCTACTGATATTCTATTTTCTCGTATTTTCCACTTTTGTTTTATCATGTATTGTACTCCATATTCACTCTGTATTCTAATGCAATTCACTCCTGTCGATGTGTAATGTAAACTACTACCGAGGTGAATTACAATGCAGGATATAAAACAAAATCTTGCCAACGCAGTACGTGAAGCCCGTACAGAACTCGGTCTTTCACAGGAAAAGCTGGCAGAAATTCTTAATCTGGATCAACGCACCATATTGAACATCGAAGCCGGACGTGGAAATCCGAAATTTGAGGTGCTTTATCCTTTAATTACATATCTGAAGATACCGGCTGACAGAATTTTCTATCCATATAAGGAGAATATATCTCCTAGCCTTCAAAAGCTCTTAACTCTGCTAAATGACTGCACAGAACAGGAAGCTCATGACTTGCTTCCTATGGTTCGTTATCTGCTAGATTTGATGCGTAAGCAAGACCATCCAACACTATGAGAAAACCAATAGAATCCCTTGCAAAGCTATTGGTTTTCTCAATTTTCAAAAATCTTATTTCTTCAAAGTAGGTTGGTGTAGCAGCACCACTAGCTTAGCTGGTGGTGCTGCTCTGTCCCTGTAGTTTTACCGTAAAAGTAGTTTTTACGTTCGGCTCGCTGTCAAGGGTAATCTCCCCACCAAGTTGGTGTGCGAGATTTTGTGCGATAGTCAGCCCTAGTCCGTTCCCCTGTATCTCCCGGTTTCTGGAATCTTCTATAGTAAATAACCGCTCCAATACATTCTGCGCAAATGCCTTCCTAACGATAGAATATATGTGAGGTGAATGATTATGCCGAAATACAAATTAGCACATTTGGGCAGCTGTATCCGCGCCGCAAGGCACGACTGCAAACTAACCCAACAGGAACTGGCGGACGATTGCCATGTGGCAATCAAGACCATCCAGAACATAGAGAAGGGGCAGATGAACCCTTCCTTTGAAATCCTCTATCCGATTGTGAATCGGTTAGGAATTTCAGCGAACATACTGTTCAACCCGGACAGCACAGAGGATGAGGAAGAAATACAGCACCTCATCGGGAAATTCCAGGTGTGCAACTCCGAGGATCGGAAATTCATGCTGAACACCGTGGACTGTATGGTCGAGCAGCTACTTGCCCGCCAATCCGGGTCCGAAACGAAAGACTCTGAGTGAAGCCAGCAGAACAAGAGTTCCTTGTTTCTGCTGGTTTCTCTCGTTTTCTGCCATTATAAACCACCGACTTCTGGATAAGTTCTGGTTGAGTTCTGGATGGTCTAATATTTCAAAAATCGTTCGACAGAATGTGACAAAAAAGTAGAAAGCTACCCCGGAACAGTTTGATTGATACATTGCTCTGGGGTATTAATCTGCTCACAATTTCCCATTCTAAAGATGCTTTACTTACCGGAGTTACTTATTGGAACAGCATAATTATCCTGAACAATTGATGGCATATCTTCATACTGTATTTCAGCCCACGTAATAACACCACGAATAGGTACAACTTCTAGGCGGATAAAAGCTCCATCTCTTAATTCTTTTGATGTGTTAAAAGTAATGCTCTTTTCTTCTCCACTATCATTGAAAGCGGGTAATCTATACGAATAATCTAATCCTCCATTGAAATCGATCACTCCTCCATCTGAGGAATTAAGACTCATTTTGCTATTATCGATTTGAGCATAGTAGTATTGGCTGTCAGTGCCTATGAAAAGCCACGCGCAAAAGCAAAACAGCAATATCACTACAACAGGGATACCAATAATAAACACTTTTTTCTTCATATTGCCTTCCTTTCTTACCATCCTTTTTTGGTTTTGACCTTTTTAGATTTTTTTACAGTTTTCTTCGGTTCTACATTTTTTGATAACATTACCAGAACAGCGGATATTACAATAACTGCCACAATGCTGCACAGGCAATGTATAATGTTCCAATTCACAGCCGCATCATAAGCACGGTATCCAATCAGTCCCAAACTTGCTGTAATCGGATAGAAATTAGCCAGCGTCATATTACCAGAAGCAAACATTCCACAGTAACCATAAACAAACGCAATAATACAGCCAATCAATGCACCATTTGACATACGGCTGGTCAAAATAATAATAGGCAACACGGCAATGTAAAGGAATATATTAAGCGCAGTAATCTGAATACTTGCGTACATCGCCGCACTAAATGTTAATCCCGGATATCCCACAAAAACATCAGCAATGATCGTAAAAATGGCGCTTACTAATCCCAACAGAATCGATAATGCTCCACACACCACCAGTTTTCCAACCATAAGTCTTTTTAGAGAAACCGGAATAGTTAAAAGATTTTTCAGTGTATCGTCTGTTTGCTCTCTTGAAACCAAATAGCCTGCAATCAAAGTGATACACATCGGAAAAATCATGGACATATTGTTCTTAATTACCTGTTCTGCTAAGTAACTAAAAGTCCATACAGAACCGTCATTTGCCGTAGAAGTAAACAAGGTAAGTAATACTGAAAGTAACATCAACCCCACACCAGCCCAAATGATATGGTATCGTTTTATTTTCAAAAATTCTGTCTTGATAATAGCCCGCATAGTCAATCCTCCCTTTTCTTGTATAGTAAGTCAATCAGCAGAATAGAGATAATTGCCATAAGACCTAACGTAACCAGCACCCGCCATGTTGGTGCAATCAAATCATACTGCAACATTTCTGAAAGATTGAACTCCATACCGTGCTTTACCATGTTACCAGCGCCCCAAAACATTGTCAGCGGAGTCGGAAGCAAGAGGAAAAGATTACGTGGTAATACATCATACAGTGCCGTTGCACTCAAGTTCAAAACGCTGTAAAAGACGCATAACAAAATGGAAAAAATATAATTCTTGCTGAAAAATACAATGACCACTACCAGCGGCAGAGTTCCGGCTGTAACCAAAATGCCATTCACAATCATAAACCACATTTTGTATAGGACGCCGTTTACTTCACAGGTTAGAAATCCGCATAGAATTGTTGCGGCTGTTGTTGCGACACAGAATATAATTCCAAAAAGAAA
Organism: Candidatus Merdisoma sp. JLR.KK011; assembly: GCF_036941125.1. Lineage (NCBI taxonomy): Bacteria > Bacillati > Bacillota > Clostridia > Lachnospirales > Lachnospiraceae > Candidatus Merdisoma > Candidatus Merdisoma sp. JLR.KK011. The sequence goes on from NZ_JAYWSZ010000004.1 coordinate 318,429, forward strand.
TAAGGTAATAATTTTTGCAATTATCATTTGTGTACTGGAAACAGGGATAGTTTTTATATTCTTGAATGTGTCATTATCCCTTTCCATAAAAAAGAGCATGGCCGCAATTACGCCAATCACACAGGGCAGCAAAAATTGAACGCCGAACTCCAACACCATATTGTATAAACCATCAAACAGACTCGCCTTATCTGCATACCGTGATGCAATGGACGGTGTGGTTACCATATACGAAAGCGGTACAGGGAACATGAATGCCGCCAAAAATACCAGCAGAATAAACTTTTTTCGTTTTAGCTTTTGAAATTCACATCGGATCAGCTTAAGCAATTCCCTCACCTCCGGTTACTTGTTTGAAATAATCCTCCAAAGTATCTTCACACATATGGGCCTCGGAAACCTCCAATCCATTCTGAATAAAGGTTCGATTGATTAGAGCAATTGGTACATTTACATCCATGACCTGTAAAATGTGTTGATCGCATACTTTGAAATTCTGAATCCTTAAGTCACTTTGTAAAATACGCGCTGCTGTCTTACTGTCAGATACGCCAAACTGAATATAGTGCCGATTCTTATTCTCCAACTCAGTAAGGCTTTCTTCCTCCAACAGTACCCCATGATCGATAATACCAATATCATCAGCCAGCAAAGCAATCTCTGAAAGGATATGACTGGAAATCAGAATGGTCTTTCCCTGTGCATCGCACAGCTCACGAATAAACGACCGCACTTCTGCAATTCCAATAGGATCAAGTCCGTTGATCGGTTCATCCAAGATTAAAATGGAAGGATTGTGCATGACAGCCAACGCAATCGCCAGCCGCTGTTTCATGCCCAGGGAATATTGCGAAAACAATTTTTTGTCCCGGTATGGCAAGCCTACCAGTTCCAATGCTCCCTTGATGGCATTTGCATTTTTAATATTACGCAGTTCAGCAAAGATACGCAGATTTTCAGTCCCGGTCAAATTAGGATAAAAACCCGGTGCTTCAATCAAACTGCCAATATGGGGCAATACCTGTTTATTGTTTGTTCGGATGTTCTTACCCAAAATCTCAACTTCACCAGATGTGGGAGCCGTCAATCCTAACAACATTTTCATAGTGGTGGTTTTTCCTGCCCCGTTGCGCCCTAACAAGCCATAGATGCGCCCTTTCTTTACATGAATATTCAGATCTGAAACACTCGTCTGTGTACCATACTGCTTTGTCAAATTTCTTGTCTCGATAACATAATCACTCATAATTCTGTACCTCCTTTGGTAGCTTTATTGTAAACAATCTACCTTGAGGCATCTTTGAGAGAACCTTGAGATTACCTTGAGATTTCAGATGGCGTTATCTAAAAGTTGCATGGGTATGGTATAATTCTTAAGGAAAGTATCAGATTCAGAGCAGAAAAAGAGAACAGCTTTATACAAAAGATAAAACTGCTCGGAATGTGATTCTTTCCAATTGTACCAATTCGCGGACGTGCAGCCGGTATGTATATGGGGATAGTATCTTTTCCAGCTCCCTTAAACAGGAGAATCCTATGAAAAAAGCTGTGAAGACAGGTCTTTGTTATGCGGTATTCGTATTTAAGGGCATGCTTCACAGACCTTCCGCCGGGAGGTCTTGAAAAACAGTATGAAAAAACGCTGTTTTATCCGGAAGCCGCATACATTCTTCCAAGCTGCTTCATGGAAGCACAGCCGCACTCCGGGCAGATGCGGATATCAAAACCCCAGACCGCTTTGAGCAGTTCTGCCATGGCCATACCGGCATAACGCTGCCGGAAACGCTGTCCGCCCTGAAGTTTAAAAATAACCGTCAGGTTGTGTGTCTTCATGCGGTTGTTCAGGAAACCATAGTACCGGATTTTCTGAAAACCGGAAGGCAGGACGTGCATCAGATAGCGGCGGATGAATTCAATGTTGTCCAGTGTAATGGTGCGTTTTGGGCCGCCGGGTTTTAAACCTCTGGCAGAAAAAGAGACCGAATCCCGTGAAACGGAAAGGAGCCTGCTGTTTGAAACAGCAATTCTGTGGGTGTAACGCCCAAGATATTCAATTGCATTGCCGAATCCGTTGAATGTTTCTTTTATGTAAGGGCACCAGTCCTTTGCATAAAGGGAATCCTTCCACTTCCTGAAAGAGCAGGGATTTTTAAGAGCGGAGCAGGAGGAAGGAAAAACAAGGGAGCCGTCCTTATAAAGCAGGCTGAGGCAGGCCATAAACTTTCCCTTGAATTTATCCCTCAGAACCCTGACCGGAATAAAAAAGTTATTGGAAGAGAGGCGTATCTTATGGTCCTTTGTAAGGCCGCCTCCGGAAACAATACAGTGCATATGGACATGGTAGGAAAGCTCCTGGTTCCAGGTATGGAGGATCTGTATGATGCCGGGCACAGCCCCGAGATATTTCCTGCTTGAAGCTAATTCGAGAAGGGTCTGGGCGCAGCATCTGTGGAAGAGTCCGTAAAGGAGCTTTTGGTTGTGGTAAAAGAGCGGCCCCAGTTCATGTGGAAGAGTAAATACCACATGGAAATAGGGGGAATCGATAACCTCGGCCCTGCGCTTGTCCGCCCAGATTTCTTTTAAGACAGCCTGACAGTCAGGGCAGCTGCGGTTACGGCAGGAATTATTGTGGAATACCATATGTCCGCAGCAGTCACAGCGGCTTACGTTACACCCGAGGGAAGGGGATTTACATTTCAGGATGGAATGTGCCGCTTTACGCTGTACATCCGACAGATAAGGCGCTTTTGCGGAATAAGCCTGATAAGAAGCTTCAAATACCTGCCGGATCTTAAATTCACCCATGAGAAACACCTGCCATGCGGTCAAAAGGGCTGACGGCGGAGCCGGTGCCATTGGAGGCCAGATGGACATAAATGGCGGTGGAGCTTAAAGATTTATGTCCCAGCAGAGCTTTAATGGTAAGCAGGTCAACGCCATCCTCATACAGATGGGTGCCGAAAGCATGCCGGAAAGAATGGCAGGTGAGCCTGCGTTCCCAGCCAAGGCGGTCCTCATGGGCATGGATATGTCTGGAAAGGAAAAAGGTGTCAATGGGCCTGTCCTGTCCGTTCTGCTTGGGGAAAAGATATCCCCGGGGTTTTCCGTATTGAAACCAGTACTGGGTAAGCAGGTCAAGAGCGGCTGTTGAAAGGATGGCATAGCGGTCATGCCGGTTCTTGCCATGAGTGATGTGGAGCCTGAGATTCTTTCTTTCAACATCTTCATAACGCAGGGAGCATACCTCGCCGATGCGGAGGCCGGAGGAATACATCAAAGCGGTCATGGTCTTCTGCTTCAAATCAGGCATAGTGGAAATGAAAGTCCAGGTATCCTGTCTGGAGGGGACATAGGGAAGATATTCATCGAACCTGCGGAAGGGGAGCTGGGTATCGTCCCATGTTTTGTGGAGGACATAGATGGTAAAAAAGCGGAGCTGTGAGATGGCACAGTTGATAGTCCTGTCAGAAAGGTTTCTGGAATTCTGGAGCCAGCGGATATAATCACGCAATTCATTCCAGGAAACATCTTCGGGAGCTTTAAGGAGAAAGCGGGAAAGGTAATCCAGATAGGCACGGATATAGGTGCAGTAGTTAGTAAGGGTATGCTCAGCAAGACCGCGGAGGGAAATCATTTCCCTGAAAGAATCTAAATAATTGTCCATGATAAAATCTCCTTTGAAATGTAATAAAACAGCGGTTACATATCAAAAGTGGGGAGGCGGACGGATAAAAAAGAAGAATATGTAGTTGTTGAGATTAAAAAACCATGATAAACTAAGCATAGCAGTTTTTAAAGTTATGAAGTTGTTTGGTGTGGTAACTTAACAATACATCATAAATTTAAAAACTGCTATATTTTATGGCAGAAAATTGAAACTAAATGTACTTAGGGCTAGCCGTCGCGCTAGCGACTTGGTACAATTAGTAACGAAACTGAAAACACTTTCGGACTGGAGGAACTGCTATGAACGAGATACATGATAAATCCATTCTTGTCGTTGACGATGAACAAGATTTGCGGGTTATGATAAAATCTATTTTTGAACGCGCAAGCTATACACAGGTAATAACCGCTGCTTCCGCACAGGAAGCATTAAAAATACTCTCCAAAAAAATGCCGGAAATTATTATTTTAGATGTGATGATGCCGGGAATGGACGGTTTTGAACTATTACAGGAAATCCGTGCAGTCAGCAAGGTTCCTGTCCTAATGCTGACTGCAAAAGGGGAAGCTGAAGACCGTTTTTCCGGTTTTGAGTTAGGTGCGGACGATTATCTTATAAAACCGTTCTTGCCTAAAGAACTGCTGTTGCGTGTGCAGGCAATTTTGAAACGGGCTTATCCAGAGAGTAATCGGATTGTATTTTTGGATGCAGTATCTGTTGATTTAGACAAAGCTGAAGTACATCGTGACGGTGAAATCATTCCATTAACAGCTAAAGAATATAGTATCTTTACGAAATTAGCTGAAAATGCGGGTCACATAGTTACCATCGGTGCGCTTTGTCAAACTGCCTGTGGTGAAATATGGCAAGGATATGAAACCACGCTGATGACTCATATACGTCATTTACGGGAAAAGATAGAAAAGAACCCCTCAACTCCGGTTTCTTTGATCACTGTCAAAAGACTTGGCTATAAACTGATCGTTAAAGGGGTGAAGTAATGGAGAACATCAATCGCTTTTTTCGGAAATATCTTTTGAAATCGGCTGCGATTCTAATACTATTTTTCATTTTAAACATTGTGCTGATTTTTTGTGTTTTAATATGGGCATGGCAGAGTTCTTCCAGGCCAGAAATCCCACTCCGACAAATTAGTGAAAGCATCACTCTTGATGAAAATGGCACACTCACTGCAGCCGATACTCTACCTGATATTTTGGATGATAAAAAAGCATGGGCCATGATGTTGGATGATAGCGGACAAGTTTTCTGGCAGGAATGTATGCCAGATGAACTGCCAAGAAAATATGCTGCTACTGACATTGCAAAGTTCAGCAGATGGTATTTACAAGACTATCCGGTCTATGTCCTGGAACATCCTGCAGGTTTACTTGTTATTGGGTGTGAACCAAATAGTATTGTAAAATATAACTTTGCGTTGGATGTTACTTATTTGACTACCATAGCTTTGGGAATTGGAATCGTCATCATTGTGAATGTCCTCTTAATTGTCCTTTTGTTCTGGAGAAATACCCGTAACGTGGAAAAGGCTGTTGTACCTATTTTGAATGGAATTGAAACTATATCTCAAGGCAACCCGATAGATCTCCCGGCAAAAGGAGAATTGGCTGAAATCAATATCAAACTAAACAACGCTGGAGATTATCTGATAAAAAAAGACAATACACGGGCTGAGTGGATTCGTGGAGTATCTCATGATATCCGTACTCCACTTTCCATGATCTTAGGTTATTCCAGCGAAATGGAGGATAACCCTGAATTGCCAGCAGCCACCAGAAAGCAGGCCGGAATTATACGAGAACAAAGCGAAAAACTGCGTGCATTAGTTTCCGATCTGAATCTAACAACAAAATTGAAATATTCCATGCAACCTATCCGTATACAAGCGATTGATCCGCTTGAGCTGCTCCGCCAAGTTATAAGCGAATTTTTAAATAACGGTCTTCCGGATGGGTATGAATTGGAACTTTCTGAAGCTGATACAAACAACATAACGCCTATATATGGTGATGTTTCTTTACTTAACCGAATGTTGCAAAATTTAATACAAAACAGCATTACGCACAATCCGAATGGATGCCAAATAACTGCTTCTGTCAGAATGAATGATGGAATATGTTCATTTTGCGTCATTGACACCGGATGCGGAATAAGCGAATCTTATCTGCCACTTTTAAATAACGATGTCAATATCCCAAGTTCTCAAGAAGAAACAGCCGAAGGTGAACATGGATTAGGGCTTAAAATTGTACAGCAGATTGTCAAAGTACATCAAGGGAATATTCAGTTTTCAAATATTAACCCACATGGCCTGAAAATTGAAATCTGCTTACCGCAAAAAAGATAATAGGTAAAATAAAAACGTCCCAAAGCAGCAATCCTACATTGCTACCCTGGGACGTTCTTTTACGCAACAAACCGATACCCGCTTCCAACCACCGTTTCTATGTACCCATCTCCAATTTTCCGCCGAAGCTGACTAATAACATTTGCCACCGCCGCCCCACAATGCTCCGGGTCCGCTTTCCAGACTGCTTCGTAGATCATGGATTGTGAGCGAACCCAGGAGGGATATCAGACTAATCATTTATACACCACTTTACAAGTTTTTTAATAAAAAAAGTATCGTACAGGACTTTCTGATGTATAATGAGTTTGCTACAACCTTTACAAAGGAAAGTGACCCTGTACGATAAACTCATTATACAACAAAGATAACCTGATTGGTAGACTTCATCAATATTTTTTTACTTATTTTGAAACATTTTCTGCCCCTACTGTAGAGACGCTGTTTTTACTGGTACTATCCATACTGGCAATGGAATCAGCCCATTCCATACGCTTCCTTTACAGGCACTTTTTGTCCGGCATCACGGAAAAATCACTGAATGCATTTTACTATGCCTGCTCCCATGCGAAAGTGGATTATTCCAGGTTTATGAACGTAACAGCGGCCATGGCCCTGAAGCTGGTTCCGGAACGCCTGAAGTCACAGCCGGTTTTTCTCTGCATTGACGACACCATGGTGGCAAAGTTTGGGAAAAAGTTTGAGGATGTATCAAAACTTTTCGACCATGCCGCACATAATGGTTCCAATTACCTCAACGGGCATTGTTTTGTCAGCCTTATGCTTTGTGTCCCGGTATGGCGGAAACAGCGGATTGTCTACCTGGCAGTTCCCCTGGGATACCGTATGTGGAAAAAGGAAGTATCCAAGCTGGAACTGGCGGCATCCATGGTACGGCAGGTTATGCCGGAGTTTTCTGCACAGAGAAATGTCATCATCCTGTGCGACAGCTGGTATGCCAAAAAGGACTTGGTGTATGTCGTAGATGAGTATGCCAACCTGGATGTTATCTGCAATGCCAGGTATGACTCTGTTATTTATGACCTTGCCCCGCACCCTACAGGCAAAAAGGGCAGGCCTGCCAAACATGGGAGACGCCTGTCCATAGAGACAGATTTCACCCTTTCTGAGGAAAAGGTTTGGGATTATTACATTGGCGTGCGCCAGGTTCTCACCAACCTCTTCGGGCAGAGGGAAGTCCTTGCCTATGTGACGGCCTCTGATAAAGCAAAGGGCGCCAGACGTTTGTTTTTCAGCACTATTTTCCCCTGGCAGATGGAGATATTCTGTGCCTGGCAGGAAAAGGCGCCGCTGAACCAGACCGGGAGCAGCCGCATGCAGTTTATTCCCCTGTTGTGTTACTATTTCAGGTGGAACATCGAGGTCAGTTACTATGAGCAGAAAACGTTCTGGTCATTATGCAGTTACATGGTCCGCAGCAGCAAAGGGATAGAAATGCTGGTCAATTTGATTAATGTCGCATACTGCGCAATGAAAATGCTGCCTTATCAAGATGAAGTTTTTTCAAAATACCGCAGCGAAAGCGTGCAGGAATTCCGGTTTGCCCTCAGTGAGGAAATTCGCCGGCAGGTATTTTATGCCACTTTCCTGCAAAATGTCGAAACGGGCATAAAATCAAGTGTCTTTACAAAGGTACTGAAACAGCTGCTTTGGCATCAATGTAGCGGTTGGCATAAGTTGTAAAGTGGTGTATATTATAAATACATATGAAAAAATCATCAAAAAAATATGAATGAACTTTAAAAGAGGTCTCGGACTTCTCCGAAACCTCTCCAAAATTTTTATCAATTATTTTCTTTGTGAAATCTAATAAACAACGTAGCTTCAAAATCTCTTGATGTATCTAAATTTTCATCTATTCCAAAATAGATATCAACTGGATTAGAGCCAGTCGGGCCATACAGAATATACCAAAAAAACTGTTGATCATTGATAATATTTTTCAATTCTTTTCCATTTAGATTTAATGTAAATTTCGCAGGTGTACCTATAAATTGTTCTTTAACTTCAACATCATATATTGTTCCAAATTTTTCGCAAATGTCTTTAAATAAAGCATGAAATTCTTCTATTGTATAAGTTTTATTTTCATCTATTAAATCCATCGCTTCATCAAACATTCTTTGTTCTTCAATATACTCATCAGATAAAATAGGAGTTTCCGCCTGTTCTTCAAGGTTTTGAGTTTCAGTTTCATTTTGTACTTGTGAATCTACATCATCCCTTCGCACACATAAATATTCATAATCTGTTCCATTCTCAGGATTTTTAAACCTATACCATCCACTGTTTATACCATGTTCTGTAATTGTTACAGGTACATCAGATTTTATATAACCAACTTTTCTTCCCTCCATATCATATACATCTGTTTCATATTGTGTCGTAAATTCGATTGTACTTTCTTCCCACTCAAACTCACCCAACAAATATTCAACTTTTCCAACTTCTTTTAAAAATAAAAAGTTTTCTGTTTCAATATCTTCCTGTATCTCTTCTTGTTGTGCCTCTTCCTGTTCTGCTTCTTCCTGCGGTTCTTCCTGCTTCTGATCAGCATTATTTCCGCAGCCAAACAAACTAAAAGATAATACTATTGCCAATACTAATACCGCTGTTCTTTTCTTCATAATATGTTTTCTCCTTTTTGTTTAGGGTCTAAAAATAGACCATTTAGTCATCACTATTATAGCTTTAAAATTAAGATAATGCAAGAGAAAGGCGGTAGCAAATCATACAGATTTCGCTGAAAACATGATAAAATATGACCGATTTTGGAAAACTCTTAAAGAAAAGGGAATAAGTCAATACAATCTTGTGACAGATTACAATATAAGCAAATCCCTGTTACAGCGATTAAGAAATAATGAGGGCATTAGCACACACTCTCTTGATATGCTTTGCTCCATCTTAGATTGCAGAATTGAAGATATTATAGAATTTGTAAAAGAACATGAATTTCCATCAAAAAACAAAAAGGACGAGTAACCCGATCCAGAAAGCGGAATACTCGTCTTTTTATTACAAACTTTGCATAGTGAGCAACACCATCACTTCATCACTCTCAAACATATGTGAATATCGTTCCAAAATCGTTTGCTGTGTATCCCCGCTCACTTTCTCGATAACAGGCAAGGGAACATTGTTTTTTATCAAATTGCTTATAAATGTATGCCTAAACTCGTGACAAGTATACTTAGGGAGATTACAGGCTTTACAAGCCTTTTCTAACATATATGCACAGGCAGTATGCCCCCAATCAAATATTTTATCATCTAAACTACCGCCATCTTGTAAATGTCCATTTTTGAGCCTAATAAACAACCGTTCTGGGTCTGTATATAACGGAACCGTTCTCTTTTTAAAATTTTTAGGGTCCTTTGTAAGATTCATATCACTCACATAAGATTTTGTAACTTTGATTCTAGTACCCCTTAAATGTTCTCCTTGAGCATTTTGACTGTTTGGCACATATAAGGAAAGCGGTTCTGTTCCTTTTTTATAATAACTAAATTCTTCAAAATCATTATAGGTTAAGGCGATTGCTTCTCCTATCCGAAGCCCTGTGTAATAGAGAATATTAAACAAAAGCCGATACTTTGGGTAATTATCTACTCCAAGACGGACAAACTTATTGTAATGAAAATAAGCATCTATTTTCTCAAATTCTTCTTTGCTGATAGTTTTATAGTCCTCTTTTTGTTTCGTCTTTACATTGTCCGCATAAGCAAGAATATTCTCTGTTATCAGCTTTTTCTTATAAGCAAGGTTTATCATCTTTCGGAATGTGGCATTGATACTATGCAATGTTTCTTCCGAATATCCATGATTGCGACAGTCAGCAGATAACTTATAATACACATCCTCCGTTATATCCTTTAGCTTTGTTTCCTTTGGAAGAAACTGATAAATCATTTTCATCTGCTGTTCTGTATTCCTAATGGTAACAGGACTAAAATTCTGCCCGCCTGCCTTGTTCTTCCACAAATCAAACACACCCTGTAAAGTTATGTCTTTATCCTCTGCCTTATTTGTTCCCGTTTGTAGTTTTGCCAGTTCTCCCCTCGCTTCTGCAAGGCTTGAAAGATTGTATTTCCACTTTGCTTTATATTTGTTCTTTTGAGTAAGAGGGTCATAGACTTTATAGTTATACTTTACATCATACAGTTTTGTATTCTCATTATAATAGATGTTCGGATATTTCGTCTTTGTCCGCTTTACCTGTTCTGCCATAGTAAAAGCCCTCCATTCGTATATTTTTCATTTTCGCTTGATTTATACTAATTCTAGGCTCATTGTACTACGAATCATATACGAACACAAGCAAATTTTATACGAATCTAGGGCTTTTCACTTCTTAAAAACCTTGATTTTATGCAGTTTTTCTACTCTTTACTTTTCATCGTGGGGAACAGCAAAACATCTCTTATGGCAGCCGAATCCGTAAGCAGCATACACATCCGGTCAATGCCGAATCCGATTCCGCCCGTAGGCGGCATGCCAATCTCCAGGGCATTCAAAAAGTCTTCGTCCGTTGTATTGGCTTCCTCATCCCCCTGGGCCAGAAGCTCCTCCTGGGCCTTGAAGCGCTCTCTCTGATCAATGGGATCATTCAGCTCGGAATAAGCATTGGCCATCTCCCAGCCGTTCATAAAGAACTCAAAACGCTCCACATAGTCCGGGTTGTCCGGCTTCTTCTTCGTCAGCGGCGAAATCTCAATGGGATGATCCATCACAAAGGTTGGCTGAACCAGGTGCTCCTCCGCAAATTCCTCAAAGAACAGGCTCAAAATATCGCCCTTCTTATGGCGGTCCTCAAACTCCACGCCCTTCTCCTTTGCAACGGCCTTTGCCTCTTCTGTTGTCTTAATCTCGTCAAAATCAACCCCGGCATACTTCTTCACCGCATCTACCATGGTAATGCGCTCAAAGGGCTTTCCGAGATCCATCTCCACACCGTTGTACACAATCTTCGTCGTCCCCAAAACCTCCTGAGCCACATGGCGGTACAGGTTCTCGGTCAGATCCATCATGCCGTGATAATCCGTATAAGCCTGGTAAAGCTCCATCAGCGTAAACTCCGGATTGTGGCGTGTATCCAGGCCCTCGTTGCGGAACACCCGGCCAATCTCATAAACACGCTCCAGGCCGCCTACAATCAGCCGCTTCAAATAAAGCTCCAAAGAAATACGAAGCTTAAAATCCTCATCCAGCGCATTAAAATGCGTCTCAAAAGGCCGTGCCGCCGCGCCGCCCGCATTGGCTACCAGCATAGGCGTCTCCACCTCCAAAAAGCCCTGTCCGTCCAGATAACGGCGGATGCTGCTCAAGATACGGGAACGCTTTACAAAGGTGTCCTTCACCTCCGCATTCATAATCAAATCCGTATAACGCTGGCGATAGCGCACGTCCGTGTTGGTCAGTCCGTGAAACTTCTCCGGGAGAATCTGAAGGCTCTTGCTCAGAAGGGTAATCTCCTCCGCATGGACGGAAATCTCCCCTGTCTTGGTGCGGAACACCTGTCCTTTGATTCCCACGATATCGCCGATATCGAACTTCTTGAAATCCTTATAGGCCTCTTCTCCCACGCTGTCCCTGGCCACATAAGACTGAATATTGCCTTTCAAATCCTGCACATTGCAAAAAGAGGCCTTCCCCATAACACGCTTGGACATCATACGGCCCGCTATGGTGATAACCTTACCCTCCAGACTGTCAAACTCATCCTTGATCTCCTGGCTGTGATGGCTTACCTCATATTTTGTAATCTGAAAGGGATCCATGCCCCGTTCCTGCAGATCGGCCAGCTTTTCGCGCCGCACCTTGAGAAGCTGCTTTACATCCTGCTCCTTTGCAGCCCCATTCTTTTGTTCTCCCATAATCTTCCACTCCTCATTTTCTATATGTAACATCCCGGATGTCCGGACTGTTACTTTTTATTCTTCCGGAGATCCTTTCACAGACAGACTAATTTGACCGCTGGATCTCCAATACCTTATATTCAATCATACCCGCCTGGGTCTCCACCTGAACCGTATCTCCGACCTTAGCCCCGATCAGCGCCTTGCCTACGGGAGATTCGTTGGAAATCTTGCCGCCCAGGCTGTTTGCTTCGGAAGAGCCCACAATCTTGAATTCCTCTTCCTCCTCGAATTCCACATCCAGAACCTTTACCTTGCAGCCCACGCTGATCTTGTCCAGATCAACCTCATCCTCTACAACTACCTCTGCATTTTTTAGAATCTTCTCTATCTGTTCAATTCTGGCCTCAATGTCCCTCTGCTCGTCCTTCGCTGCATCATACTCTGCATTCTCGGATAAGTCGCCCTGCTCTCTGGCCTCCTTAATCTTCTGTGCGATTTCCTTTCTCTTAACAACCTTCAAATCCTGAAGCTCGTCCTCCAGCTTTTTCAGTCCTTCATAAGTCAGTAAGTTTTTTTTCTCGCTCATTTCCTTTTACATCCTTCCTGTATTTCTTGTTGCAGATTTATTGTTACCCTTCGTGGCTCGAATTGTAACTATCTATATTTAGCGGATCATCGCCGCAGTGCGCAAATTTGAAAAACCAGATGGTTTTCCAAATTCGCGGGCTTCGCCCTATCAAAATGCAAGCTGGCATTTTGTCATCTTCCATTCGCGGGCTTCGCCCTATCAAAATGCAATCTGACAAAATCGCCAGCAAGCTGGCATTTTGTCATCTTCCATTTTGGCTCTGCTCATTGCCTTCCCGTACATTATATCTTCTTTTGTATAATTTATGCTTCCAATCTGCGCTGTTTTATCCGAAAGCAGGCAGACTTCATTCGTTAAAGTATATCTCAACGGTCAGTCCTTGTCAATATCAATTCCTCCAGCTCCCAAAGGCTTTCCACGCTGTTAATCTGCGCTCTTAATCTGGCGGAATGGGGGCAGCCGGCAGTGTACCAGGATATGTGTTTTCGCATCTCCCGGATCCCCGTGTAATCCCCTTTATAATCAATCTGCATCCGGGCATGGCGCAGCATCATCTGCCGGAGCTCCTTTAGTCCCGGACGAGGCTCTTCCTCCCCGGTTTCCAGAAAGGTAAGCACCTGATGAAACAGCCAGGGATTCCCCCTGGCCGCCCGGCCGATCATAATGCCGTCGCAGCCCGTCTCCTCAAGCATCCGCCGGGCCTGCCGGGGCGAATCCACATCTCCGTTTCCAATCACCGGAATCCGGACAGCCTCCTTTACCTTACGTATTATCTCCCAGTCAGCCCTGCCGGAATAGTACTGCTCCCTGGTACGCCCGTGAACCGCCACCGCAGCCGCGCCGGAGGCTTCCGCAATCTTTGCAATCTCCACTGCATTCACACAGCTGTCGTCAAACCCCTTGCGGATTTTAACCGTCACCGGCTTTTTCACCGCCTTTGCAGTCCGGGACACAATCTGTTCCACCAGCTTGGGATCCTTCATCAATGCGGATCCCTCGCCGTTGCCCACAATCTTGGGAACAGGACAGCCCATATTCAGATCCAGAATATCAAAAGGCCTCTCCTCAATCTCCTTTGCAGTCTCACTGATAATCTCCGGATCCGAACCAAACAGCTGCAGGGACACCGGCTTTTCCTTTGGCGCAATCTCCATCAGCCTTTCCGTATTCCGGTTGTGAAAGGAAATAGCCTTTGCGCTGATCATTTCCATGCAGACCAGTCCCGCCCCCTGCTCCTTGCACAGCAAACGAAACGGCAGGTCGGTTACCCCTGCCATAGGCGCCAGAATCAACGGATTCGAAAGCTCAACATTTCCTATTTTTAGACTCATTACTCTCATTCCCATCCTGCAGCCCCGCACATCCCGGCGGCGCCGCTCTTTTACTGTTTACTCCGCGGCCGGCAGCCTTTTACTTACGTTTATTCCGATGCTTTGTCACCCTTGGCCGGGCTTTTCTGCCAAAATACACCGCCGCCCCCAGGCAGCCGCCTATGAACACAAGAAAAGCCCCGTAAATCAAAGGATAAAGCTCCGCTCCCAACACCTGATTCCCCTGAGGGCAGCGGCCGGCAAACCAGTGCCAGTCCGCCAGCAGCACCAAAAGCAGCGCGCCCATATATAAGCATGTCTGAAAAATCCGTTCCTGCCTACTCATCCGACCGTTCCTCCAGCACGTGGACAAGCATCCAGAAACGCTCCGTCCCTTTTTCCTTGTCCTCTTCCGTCACCCCGTAATACTCATAAATATCCTTCATAATCTCTTCCATTTTCTTTTTCCCTTCCCTGCCGTCATGCTGAAAGGAAACTTGAAGAACCTGGAAGCTCTTTTCTATCTGTACATCCAGGCGGGTGTTCTCTGCCGCCTTATCCTGGAGCTCCGCTCCCTCCTCTTTGTCCGGGCAAATCCGATATATCCGGAGATCCATGGGCAATTCTTCCGCCGTAATCTTCTCAGCCTCGTCAAACCGCTTCTGAATCTGCTCTACAAATGCCAATTGCTCCTTCTTAGAGGCCTTCGAATCAATGGCTGCCGGTTCCGGCGTGTCCAGAAGCTCCTTCTTGTGTGTAAGCGCCAGGGTTGACCGCAGCGCCTGCTCCATATGGCGAAACTCCGGGGTTTCTTCCTCAAGCCGCTCCGCCTGCCATTTTTCTGTGAGATATGCTTCTACCTCTTCCAGTGTATGGGGTTTCGCCGGAAGCAGTTCTCTCCACTGCTCCAGCTTCTTCTCTAGCCTGCGCTTCCTCTCCCCGTCACCGGAACGATCCGTTCCTGCCAGGAAAATGCTTGTGGGGCCGGAAGCTCCTCCAATGATGCTGACCGCAAAAGCCTTCTTTCCTCGTTTTCCCAGATAAAAAAACAGCAGGCAGCCAAACGCAAACATGAAAATCGCAATAAACTGAGAAGTGGAAAGCGCGCCTACATTACCGCGCTCCGCATCCCCCCGGAGGAACTCCAGGAAAAAGCGCCCGGCGCTGTACATTGCAAAAAACAGCCCGGCCACCTGTCCTTCCCCCTTCTTATACTTCCTTGCAAATACAATCAGAATCGCAAAATGAACAAAGTTCAGTACGCTGGATATCACCTGCGTGGGAACAAGGGCTACCCCGTTGGGCGCATACTCTGACGCATGAAACACGATTCCTAAGGGGCTGTCCGTCTCCCTTCCGTAGCAGCAGCCGGCCAGCAGGCAGCCAATCCGGCCAAACCCCTGCGCCAGGGCAACAGACGGCACTGCCAGGTCAAAATAACTCAGGCAGTTCAGCTTTCTCCACCTGCAGTAAAGAATCACACCCGCCACGCCGCCTATGAGCGCTCCATATATCACAAAGCCATCGGCAACATCGAGAAGAAGGGAAGGATCCGCCAGAATCTCCCGAAAGGTCGTAATATAATAAAGAACCTTTCCTCCAATCAAACCGGCTGCGACCGCAAAAAAGGTCAGCCCAAAAACCTCTTCCCCATCAAGCCCAACTCTTCTGGCCCTGTACTCCGCCAGAAAATAAGCCAAAAATATACCGATTGCAATCATCAGTCCATAGCCGTAGATGGTGACAGGGCCGATGGTAATAATCTCATTATGCATGTTCAATCTCCTCATTCAGAAAAAACACCTTGTAAAAAAGCTCCAGAGACGCCAGAAGCTCCTGTTTTTCCCTTTGCACTGCTTTAATCTTCAAGCCGCTTCCTATCTCGTCAAAAAAGAAATCATTTTCCTGGCTGCCTACCTGAAAGCATAGGGTTCCGTCCTCCTCAAATTCCAGGGTGAGGACGCCTCCTACTTCGGACACAAACAGCACGCAAAGAATCTTAAGCTCCTTTTTGATCTCCTCCGGAAGCGCTGCAAAATCTTCATTAAAATAGTATTTTTCCTCATAGGAGCTGGCTCCGCAGAGCACTATCTTTTCCTGATACATCTGTCTCTCCTACACATATCCATAAATTCCGCGCACGGACACCTCGCCCGCATACACAGCCGTTACCTGCCCGTCCTCCCGTTCCACCAGGAGCTCCCCGGTTTTCTTAATGCCCAGGGCCGTTCCCGTATAGGTATGCCCCGGCTCCAGTACCTGCACCTGCCTGCCCTTATTCACCAGAAGGCTCTCATATTCTTCCCTGAGAGCGCCTAAATCCTCTGTCTTAAGAAAGGTATCATAACATGCTTCAAAATGCTTCATACAGCAGGCCGCAAGCTCTGCTCTGGAAAACGGCCTTCCTGCGGCAAGATACATGGAATTGGCCGTAGCCGCAAGCTCCTTTGGGAAGGCTTTTGTATTTACGTTGATGCCGATTCCGGTGACAATGTGGTTGATGTAGTCCACTTCCGCACTCAGCTCCGTCAGGATTCCGGCCAGCTTCCGGCCCTCCAGCACCAGGTCGTTGGGCCATTTTACCATTACCTTGGGAACCTTTTCTACCAGACTGCGCTCCAATACCTCATTGCAGGCCCTAGCTGCAGCAAGACCCATCACCAGCGTCAGCATGGAAGTATGAATGGGGCTGATCAGCGGCCTCAGCAAAAGGCTCATATAGACAGATTCCCCAGGAGGCGAGCTCCAGGCTCTTCCCCGGCGTCCCTTGCCCCCAGTCTGCGTTTCCGCACAGACCAGCGTTCCGTGAGGCTTTCCCTCATCCGCCAGCCGCTTTGCCCTGGTATTGGTGGAATCGGTCTCCTCATAGCAGACGCAGCACCGGCCCATTACCTTTGTGTCAAGACGGCTTCCAATCTCGGCCTCTGTCATAATATCCGGAATGAAAGAAATACGGTATCCCCGGTTCTTCACTCCTTCAATCTCATATCCCTCTTCCTTTAGCTGTCCGATCACCTTCCACACGGCAGTCCTGGATACGCCAAGCTGCTCACAGAGCTCCTGGCCGGACACATAGTCTTCCGCCTCTCTCAGTATCCGCAATATCTTTTCTTTCATTCCCTCACCACATCTGAATTATACTTACAATCAGCGCCACTGTTAAAATCCCGGCAAAAACCGAGCAGATATACCCTACTACCCTTTTGTTCCTGGCAAGCTCCATAATTCCGGACATGCTGCACATCACAGTTCCTAGGAAAAAGACGCCCGGCACCAGAAGGCCGTCTTTTCCTCCCAGAATAATCAGAATCGCCAGAATTAGAATCACACAGGCCAGAATCATATTTATGATCTTCCAATAGTAATAGGAATCGCCCCCCGGCGGTTTATTCTGCTTCATCAATCTCTGCTCCTAAGGTCGCCGCCATCACGGCCTTTATGGTGTGCATCCGGTTCTCCGCCTCGTCAAATACGACAGACTGGGAGGACTCAAATACCTCGTCCGTGCACTCCATCTCCGTAATGCCGAATTTCTCGCTGATTTCTTTTCCGATTTTTGTATTCAAATCATGGAACGCGGGCAGACAATGGGTAAAGATCGCCTGAGGGCCTGCATTTTCCATCACATGCTTATTTACCTGGTACGGCATCAAATCATGGATACGCGACTCCCATACCTCGTCCGGCTCTCCCATGGAAACCCATACGTCGGTGTAAATCACATCCGCTCCCTTTGTGCCTGCATCCACATCCTCCGTGAGCGTAATAGTCGCGCCTGTATCCTCCGCCACGGCCCTGCACCAATCTGTCAGCTCCTGCTCCGGGAAATAAGCCTTGGGCGCGCAGGCCGTAAAATGCATTCCCATCTTGGCACAGACAATCATTAAGGAATTCCCCATATTGTAACGGGCATCTCCCATGTACACCAGCTTCACGCCCTTCAGACGGCCCAGATGTTCCTTTACGGTCAGAAGCGTGGCCAGCATCTGGGTGGGATGGTATTCGTTCGTAAGGCCGTTCCAGACGGGAACCTCTGCATATCTGGCCAGCTCCTCCACAATCTCCTGTCCAAAGCCCCGGTACTCGATGCCGTCATAGATTCTCCCCAGCACCCGGGCCGTATCAGCAATGCTCTCCTTCTTTCCAATCTGGGAGCTGGAAGGGTCTAAATATGTAGTGCCCATTCCCAGATCATGGGCCGCCGTCTCAAAGGAGCAGCGGGTACGCGTACTGGTTTTTTCAAAAATCAGCGCCACGTTTTTTCCGCGAAGAGGCTTTTCGGCAATGCCCTGTTTCTTCCTGGCCTTCAGCTTTCCGGAAAGCTCTATCAGATAGGAAATCTCCTCCGGCGTATAGTCTCTCAATGTTAAAAAATCCCGTCCCTTTAAATCCATCACACTTGTCCTCCAGTCCTATTTTATCTTATTCCGGTTACGCAATATCCCTCATTGCAATTTTCAATTCAAAATAATATGCACAAATCCGGGAGCCCCCTCGGGAATTCCGTTGTCCGCCGCCTTCCTCCGCACAGCCTCCGCCAGCTTCTCTAAGCTGTAAATCCGATACTTCCTAATCCGCAGCAGCCTTGCAGAAGCCTCCAGTACAGCCAGATAAAGCGTCTTGTAATTCCATCCGCTTCCAAGCTTCAATTCCCCGGCTATCTGCGGCAGAACCGCTTCCATATAACGCCGCAGCGGCCCTCCCGGCTCCCCTTCGATCTTATAGTTTTCAAGAAGCCGCTCCAGAACCTCCGGGCGAAGCTCTGTCAATTGCTTTAAATAATAACACTCTTCTTTATTTTCTTCAATATAATATATTTTTCCTTCCAGCCCGTAGAGCATCCGCATGGCATCGTAATAGCCTATCCGCATATTCCGCCGGCTTTTTGCCCCGTCGAACTGCAGCATACTGCCAAGACTGGTTCTAGGCGCAATCTCAAGCACAGTGGCCTGCTGAGGAATGGTTATTTTCCTCTCACGGCCTACGCCGAAGATCCGGATGAGGATCAGATTCTCATAGCCTCTCTCCAGCAGCGCATTTACGGGAAGCACATTGGTCACCCCGCCGTCCACATAGGTCTTTCCGTGAAGCTTCTCATTTTTAAAAACAGGAAGGTAGGAGCTTGCCAGCAGCATATCCTGCATCTGCCCTTCCGGCACAGTCTTCATATCTACATCCAGCTCCCTGCGGTCTGTAACGGAATAGGTGCAGCAGTACAATTCTACCGGGCTGTTCCGAATACGCTCCTCATCCACATTTTCCTCCAGCAGACGCCGAAGAGGCGCTATATCGGCTCCGCCTTCCGCCAGTACCTTGAAAATATCCTTGAGCGTACTGCGCCAGTCCTCTGATTTCATCCGTTCCTTATCAAACAGCTTCCCCATCAGCTCGTCGCTCACGTCCATAACCTTAGAATAGGCTATGGTCTTCCAGAGCTTTTCCGCCTGCTCCAGATCGCCCATACAGATCAATGCGCCGTTGAGGGCTCCTACGGAGGTTCCGGCCACTGCGCGTATCCGGACGCCCACTTCCTTAAGCGCCTTCCAGGCTCCTATCTGATAAGCGCCCTTGGCTCCGCCGCCCTCCAGCACCAGGCCGTATTCCTTTGACAAATCAATTACCGGTTCCATGCTGCCTCCTGCAAAAGAATTCTGCTTACATCCAAGTCTCTGCTCAAAATCAAATTTTTTTACAGTAAAAGAAAGCAGCTGTTACAAAATAGATGAGCAGACGTTTCGGAAAAGCCTGCTCACCCATTTTGCAACAGCCTCCAAATATCTTATCTCAGCTGTCCTTTGCCACTTCTGTAATGGCTTTTATCGTGCCCGCCAATCCCTGTATATCTGAGGGAATGATAATTTTCGTCGCCTGGCCGTCCGCCGCCTTGGCAAATGCCTCCAGGCTCTTAAGCTGCAGCACTGAACTGTCTGCCTCTACCTCTTTGAGCATCCGCAGACCGTCTGCGTTGGCCTGCTGAACCTTTAAGATAGCCTGTGCCTGACCTTCTGCCTCACGGATGGTTGCTTCCTTCTTTGCCTCTGCGCGGAGAATGGCCGCCTGCTTCTCAGCCTCTGCGTCAAGGATTGCAGATTCCTTCTGGCCTTCCGCTACCAGAATCGTAGACTTCTTCTCACCCTCTGCACGGAGGATCGCCTCGCGGCGCTCACGCTCTGCCTTCATCTGCTTCTCCATAGCATCCTGAATAGCTGCCGGAGGAATGATATTCTTAAGCTCCACACGGTTCACTTTGATTCCCCAGGGATCTGTTGCAATATCCAGAGAAGCGCGCATCTTGGTATTGATTACCTCACGGGAGGTCAGAGTCTGGTCTAACTCCAGCTCGCCGATGATATTACGAAGGGTAGTGGCCGTCAGATTCTCGATTGCCATGATCGGGTTCTCCACGCCGTATGCAAACAGCTTCGGATCGGTAATCTGGAAAAATACCACCGTGTCAATCCGCATGGTAACATTATCCTTGGTAATCACCGGCTGAGGTGCGAAGTCAACTACCTGTTCCTTCAAGGTCACACGCTTTGCCACCCGGTCGATAAAAGGCGCTTTAAAGTGGATACCTACGCCCCAGGTTCCCATGTATGCGCCCAGACGCTCAATAATCAGTGCCTGTGCCTGGGGTACAATCTTGATACACGATGCAAGAATGGCCAAAATAAAGATCGCCAATATAATAACCAGTGCAATTCCAACTCCCATGTCATATCCTCCTATTCCAGTTCTAGTTCCGCAGCATCTCCTACAGAACCATTGTCAGTTTTTCACTTCAACAATCAGCTTCACGCCCTGTACGGCTGTTATCGTAACGTGGGTATCCTCCTTAATTACCAGGGAATCTTCCCCTGCACGGGCCGTCCAGGTAAGTCCGTTTACAAAAACCTCGCCTTTTCCTTCCAGATTCCGGATCTCAGATGTAACCACAGCGGTCCTGCCTATCAGACTGTCCACATTGGTCTTTTCCTTCTTCTGGTTGTTAAAACAACGCACCGCCCATGGGCGTGTAGCAAACAGAAGAATCAGAGAAACAGCACAGAATACAGCCCACTGTACCGCCGGTGATACCTCCAGCATCGAAAGCACAAAGGCCGTCAGTGCCCCGCCGGCAAACCAGATAGTTGTAAGTCCCAATGTGATGATCTCAATCACCAATAGCACAATGAAAAGAATCAGCCAGTATATGGCGTTCATTTAGCTTCACCCCTCCTATTCCAGTCCCGTGATATCCCTCCCAATACATCTGTATGAGAGAGATTACTTATTCCAATCCCATGATACTCTGCTTTTTAAAGCTTAAAGTTAATCATACTATAATTCTCTCCGAATTACAAGTATTTGATTCATCCGTCTGTTTTGTCCGCTATCTGTTTTTAGGTTACTGTCCGCCCCGCGGCCAGTAACGTTTTTAATCCAGTATCAGCTTTGCACAGCCGTAGATTCCGGCGTCATTTCCCAGCTGGGCCAGTGCAAATTCCGTCTCCTTGGATGACTTGTAGGCATACGGCTTGTAGTATCTGCGGATGTAATCCAGAAGAATCCAGCCGGCCTTTGACACGCCGCCGCCGATAACGATAACCTCCGGATCCAGAATCCCGGCCATAACCGAAATGGCAGTCCCCAGATATCTTCCGAAACGTTCCACAACACGCTTCGCCAGCTCATCCCCTTCCTTCAGGGCATCAAAGACAGCCTTTGCCGTCACCTCGCCCTCACGAAGGATTGAAGGCTCTTCGCTCTCGGCCAAAGCAGCCCGGGCAAGGCGCGCAATGCCTGTGGCAGAGGCAAACTGCTCCAGGCAGCCCTGGTTGCCGCAGCCGCAGTGCTCCTCTATCTGATCCTCTACGTGAATGTGGCCAATCTCCCCGCCGGCCCCATGGGCGCCTGTCAGAATCTTACCGTCCACAATGATTCCGCCGCCTACGCCGGTTCCCAGGGTCAGAAGCAGGACATCCTTGTGTCCCTTTGCTCCTCCCATCCACATCTCGCCCAGCGCCGCCACATTGGCGTCGTTTCCCGCTTTGCAGGGAAGGCCGGTGCGCTCGGAGAGCTCTTTTGTTACCTCTTTATAGCCCCAGCCCAGATTGGCCGTGTGAGGCACAATGCCGTCGATGGATACCGGCCCCGGAACGCCTACGCCGATTCCGGCTACCTCTTCGGGGTTCAGCTTCCGCTCCTCCATCTTAGCCAGGATGGCGGCCGCCGTATCAGGCAGGATGGCAGAGCCTTCATTTTCCGTATGGGTCTTAATCTCCCATTTATCCAATATGTTTCCTTCCGTATCGAATAAGCCAAGCTTTACCGTGGTGCCTCCGATATCTGCGCCAAAGCAATACTTTTTCATATGCCGCTCACCCCTTTTCCTTAATTTCTCTTTGCAATATTGGCCTGGACGCGGCGGTACAGTTCCTCAGCCGCATTGTAGCCCATCTTCTTCTGTCTGTGGTTGACTGCCGCAGACTCTACGATGATTGCCAGATTCCGGCCCGGCCGGATGGGAAGGGAATGGCAGACCACCTTATTTCCCAAAAACTCCGTGTACTCCTCCTGGAGTCCCATGCGGTCATACTGTTTATCCTTATCCCATTCCTCCAGCTTGATTACCATATCAATGGTTTGGGTTTCCTTGACGCTCTCAACGCCGAAGAGGGTCTTTACATCCACGATGCCGATGCCGCGAAGCTCGATAAAATGCTTCGTAATCTCCGGAGAACGTCCCACCAGGGAGTCGTCGCTGACCTTATGTATCTCTACCACATCGTCTGTCACAAGACGGTGTCCCCGCTTAATCAGCTCCAGGGCCGTCTCACTCTTTCCGATTCCGCTCTCGCCCATAATCAGCACGCCCTCTCCGTACACATCCACCAAAACCCCGTGTATGGAAATCCGGGGGGCAAGCTCCACATTCATCCAGCGGATAACCTCTGCCATAAAGTTGGAGGTCATAACCGGAGTGCTTAAGATAGGCACCTGATACTTATGGGCCAGCTCCAGAGCCTCCTCTTCCGGCTCTGTCTGGGAGGTGTAAACGACACAGGGAATATTGCTGGAAAAGAACCGCTCGTAGATGGGCGCTTTTTCCTCCTTGGTCTTGCTCTGCAGGTAAGTGTATTCCACATATCCTACAATCTGCACCCGTTCCGAAGAAAAATGGTCAAAGTATCCCGTCAGCTGCAGGGCCGGACGGTTCACCTCCGGGGTAACCAGCTTCATTCCCGACATGTCAATGTCCGGAGTTTCGTTTTTGAGATTCAGTTTCTCTACCATTTTTGTAAGCTCAATGCTCTGTACAACCGCCATAGTCTTTCCCTTTCTTTCATTACCGTTCCTGTACTTTTCACCCTTTTTAGGGTAGTGTAAACTGGTTTTATTTTATCACAGGATCTTATGGCTTGCAATCTAAAAACAGACGGCTCTTATGCTGAGCCGTCTGTCTGTTACTATTCACTCCGTGACCAGTAACATATGTCTTACTGATTTTTTACAATTCCATTAAATGGTGTAGCTTCCTGTATAGGTTATGGTATTGCTTGAATCATTCCTGATAGCTAATGAAACCTTACCCATAGCTCTGTTTATGGTAATGACACCCTCAAAGCCATTCGTGGATGTAGCGCCCCAATAAATATACTTCTCATCATGGCTGGCTATGCCAATTTTAGAAGTGCCTGTACGGGAAAACTTTATATTGTGACTAAACTCAAGTCCTGCATAGCTTTCAATACGACTTGAGCCTGCTGTCTGAACACCTGGTTTGACGGTTCAATCAATCGTCCAGCTTGCACGGCTTTGTAAAACATCATCCCCCTCTATCTCTTCATAAACCGCAATCACTTCACCCTCTTCATTCAGCATTTCATATACGCCGTTTGAAACCTCTCGCATCTCTGCTTCAACAGACTTATAGCCCGACCAGTCATCCATTGAACTTTCTACTCCTACATTATCAGACAACATTTCCGTTCCGTTTCCATCTGACGAATAAGTTATAGATGCCGCTTGAGCAGCCGTAGAAAAAGCCAAATAATTATTTACATCAGCCGAACTTTCAGCATTCGCAATAAGCGCACCTGAAAGCAGAATACTTGTAAATAATCCTATTATTTTAAATTTCATAGTAATATACTCCTATCATTTTTATTTTAAATAGTTGTTCATTGAGTCATGTCCATTTTCTGAGTACGCTTTTATTATATTTTAACAAAATAATTATGTCAATATTTATTTTGATATATTAGCAGATATTCATAACGCGTATATTAGGAAAGACATCCAAACGTCGGCAGAAAAACCAGAGAATACCACAGCACCAACTTCAGCAACCTCTTGGCTCATAGAAATATATCAATATATCAATATTTCAGTCAAATATACACTATGCTGAAAAAACATGGGAGGCCTTGATTTTACTGGCCTCCCATTGATTTTGGTGTCAAACTTGAATTTTTAGGGTAGTGTAAACTGGTTTTATTTTATCACAGGATCTTATGACTTACAATCTAAAAACAGACGGCTGTTTTACCTAGCCGTCTGTCTATTATGGATGAAAATACAGTAAAGTATGTGTTATAATCTGGGTTCAGCCTTATTCGATATTATCTGCGCAACGCTGCCTCCTATGGAAAACCCAGTTACAAGGATAATTCCAGAATAATCACGGAAAATAAATGTATAATAACTGAATATCACCAAACCAATATTCAATACAATTAATCCCAAAAACACTCCCAGCAGTCTGCATGATTTTCCATAGGATACAGCAAACGCAAGCAGCATTCCAATGACACATATGGGAATCAGTCTATAGGCCATCGTCAAATCCACCCGATACCGCATTGAAGCCTGCAGCTGCATACTATAAAAATAGGTATCTTTTAATATTGCCATAGCTTCTGCAAGAAAAAGCGTTATATAAGAAAAAATTTTTGTATCACGCATTTTCTTTTCCCTCCCCCCCAGATTACTGCCATAGTGGACGTAACTCCTGTTTACACATTTTCCACCATTTGTCTTCTTTCCCATATTCCGGTTTCGGATGTTCCGGATTGATCACCTACAAAATCAACAGCATTCACCTTAGCTCATAGAAATATATCAATATTTATTTTTACATTTTATAAATATATGTACAACGTATCATCACTTTAAGGAAACTCTTCCCGTCACATGAACCGTACCGCTGGAAGTCCTTTGTATAAACAAAATATACGTATCATCCTTCGGTATCGTAAATGTGTGAAAAATCTCGCCATCCGTGGACGTGACAGAAATTGTCTTCCCGGAACTGTCCTTCCACCCTACTCGGAATTTATCTGTCGTTTTATCTCCCCATACTGTAAAAAGTATCTCATCTCCCTTTTTCAACGCCCTTGTTTCCACAACAACCGCTCCTGTCCCATTTAGTGTTGTATCTATGGACGCACCTCTCGCCCCTAAGTGAATTCCAAGTTCCCTCGTTTCTCCCAAATCTTCATAATCCACTTCCTCTGTCAGTGTATTCTGAATTCCGTTCATCTCTTCCTCAAAATTCGGAAACGTCATCTTAATGATTCTATCCTGCAGCACAGATACCCCGGAAGCCGCAGATACCGTAGCCAGCGGACACATACTCAATACAACCGCCGTCACCAGCATAACACTCCGCCTGCTTCTCTTCGTTTCTTTTTTCTTCATATTCTTCAATCTCCTTTCCAATCCACTCTCTGCATGTCCGGTCAACGCAGCAGCCGACCGCAGGAAGTCTTCTCCTGTCTCAAAGGAAACCAGAAGCTTTGCATAGAGCTTCTTCTCCTGAGAGGAACATTTCTCTAAGACCTCCTCGTCACAGGCCATCTCACTGACCTCCACAAAATAATTCGCAAATAAATGCATAAACGGGTTAAACCAGTACAGATCTCCCAGCAGGAACAAAAGCCTTCGGTAAAACCCGTCCCAGCAGCGACAATGCGTCAGTTCATGGCAAAGCAGAAGTTCCCGTTCCACTTCGTCCCGAATCTGGCTCGGAAAATACAGCCTGCTGCGAAACCAGCCTGTCACAAAAGGCACCGACAGCAGCGGGCTTTCTATCATTTCTACCTCTTTCTTTATCCCAAGCTCCTTCTCCAGTCTCCGAACTATCCCGAGCAATGCCAGATCCGGCTGTGCCACTTTGGTTCTTTTTAATTTTTTAAGCACACGGCGGGTTCTTAGGCTCGGCGCCATCCCTTTTACAAGTATTCCCACTATCCATACACATAAAATCACCAGAAAGATCCAATGATTCCCGTAAGCAGTTCTGGAACTAAAGGATTCCAAATTCATATAAATCAATGGATGCTCTGATTCTCCTCCTTTCCCAATCCATTTAGACACCGGCCCAAACTTCGTATAAGTAGCTTTGAACATCACAATACCCGCTACTGCCGGCAAGAGAATCAGGGCATACCACAGAACCAGCTTCATCAGTCTGCGGATATCGCACATAGACAGCTTCTTTTCCAGGAACCTGTGTCCCGCCGCAAAAAGCAGGAACAGGATATTCTGAATCAAAACTCCTGTAAAAAGCAACAGAATCAGATCACTGAACCGCCAAAGTACCATAAGCTGTCCCTCATAAAATATCATGCTTCCTCTCCTATCTCATCCAGCAGCGCCTGGACTTTTTTCTGCTGTTCCTTTGTCAGCTTCTCCTTTCCGCAGAACGCCGCCACCAGCCGCTCAAAAGAACTGCTCCCAAAGGTTTTTTCCAGCTCCTGGCAGATCACGGCCTGCTCATATTCCAGCCTTGACACAAGAGCCGTATAAATATGATGAAGCCCCTCCTGGCGGTTCGTGATATACCCCTTTTCCGAAATATTGTACAAAGTCGTACTCTTCGTTCCCCGGGCCTGAGGAAATTGCTTATAGATCTCCTCACTGCTGATCCCCTCCGGATGCGCCCAGATTACTTCCATAAATTTCATCTCCGTTGCCGACAGCCGTTTCTTACCTCCGATACGCTCCAGAGGCTTTTCCGCTATTCTTGCCATCTCACCCTCCTAATCTGATTTTCATAATTATATTTAATATAATGCCACAATTACTATGTAAAGTACATACAAAAACACGCTTATAAAAATATATTATTAATTTTATATATTTAATATATATCATTGTTTTATTGATGTGTCAACAGCATTCAAAACCAAACCAACACAAATTCCAAATAAGCATCCTACAAAATTTAAAAGTACATCATCCACATCAAAAAAACCTATTTTGAATACAAATTGTATACATTCAATCACCAATATTACTGCTATACAAAGTATAATTGATTTTAAAATTTTTTTAGAAAATATGTTACAGAAAAAAAATCCCAAAGGAAGAAATAATACAATATTCCCCGCAATATTTCTAAAGGCAAATGGTTCTGTAATATTCCTCAAATATGGAGATATACTTCTAAAAGGAATGAGATTCACATTTATAATTCCATTTTGCTCATTTTCCATGATACTGCGGCGAAGTGATATGAGCGCCTCAAAACTTCCATCAAATTTTAATACTACAAATAAAATCAAAAAAGCCATATACATAAAAAATAGCATTGAGAATATTCTTTTCTTCATAACCAGCCACCATTCATCCCTTCCTTGTTTTATTTTTATAATTATATTTAATATAATACCGTAATTTCTATATAAAGGCAAATACAACTTTCACATACTTCATACAAAATAATTTTTACAGAGGAAACCGCCTATGAAACAAAAAGAAAAAGAATCCATCAAAAAATTCCAATCCCCCATCTATCCTTCCACCTCCACAACCAGGTGCTGTCAAAAAATAAGCCGGCAGACTTTTCCCATATCCAGTGTCCGGCTGTTCACGCACAGACTGTCTGACCTCTACGGACATTACCCAAAACATAAAATCCACAAACCAAAAACCAATGTCCGTATAGGGCAGACAGCCTGTACGTGAACCGTCCGAACACAGGATAGGGAAAAGTCTGCCGGCTTATTTTTTGACAGCACCGTCCCCTCCCAACCCCTCAAAAAAAGCTGCCCCAACATACGAAATCCCTTCCATACATTGCAGCAGCCCTTCCATTCTTACAATTCGCAGTTCTTCACCGTCCTCGGGAACGAAAGCACATCCCGGATATTCGCCATTCCCGTCAGATACATCACACACCGCTCAAACCCAAGCCCAAACCCAGAGTGACGCACAGATCCGTATTTCCTAAGATCCAGATAGAATCCATAATCCTCCTCATTAAGCTCAAGCTCCCTCATCCTGGTCACAAGCTTCTCATAATCATCCTCTCTCTGGCTTCCTCCAATGATCTCTCCAATCCCGGGAACCAGGCAGTCCATCGCCGCCACAGTCTTCCCATCCTCATTCTGCTTCATATAAAAAGCCTTAATCTCCTTCGGATAGTCCGTCACAAACACCGGCCGCTTAAACACCTCTTCCGTCAGATACCGCTCATGCTCCGTCTGCAGATCACAGCCCCAGCTCACCTTATAATCAAACTTGTCATTATTCTTCTCCAGAATCTCAACCGCCTCCGTATACGTCACATGGCCGAACTCCGAGTTCATCACGCCCTTCAGCCGTTCCAGAAGCCCTTTATCCACAAACTGATTAAAGAACTCCATCTCCTCCGGAGCCTCATCCAGCACATACTGAATCACATACTTAAGCATCGCCTCCGCAATCTCCATATTATCATCCAGATCCGCAAAAGCCATCTCCGGCTCGATCATCCAGAACTCCGCCGCATGCCGGGTCGTATTGGAATTCTCCGCCCTGAAAGTCGGCCCAAAGGTATAAATATTCCGGAAAGCACAGGCATACGTCTCACCGTTCAGCTGTCCGCTCACCGTAAGATTCGTCTCCTTCCCAAAGAAATCCTGGCTGTAATCCACAGCCCCATCATCCGTCAAAGGCGGATTCTTCGGATCCAGGGTCGTCACCCGGAACATCTCCCCGGCGCCCTCACAGTCACTTCCCGTAATCAGCGGCGTATGCACATACACAAACCCACGCTCCTGGAAAAACCGATGAATCGCATAGGCAGCCAGCGACCGCACCCGGAACACCGCCTGGAACGTATTCGTCCGCGGCCGCAGATGCGAAATCGTCCGCAGATACTCAAAAGAATGCCGCTTCTTCTGCAAAGGATAATCCGGCGCAGAATCACCCTCCACCATCACCGACTCCGCCTGAATCTCAAAAGGCTGCTTCGCCTCCGGCGTAGCCACCAGCTTTCCCTTCACAATCACAGCTGCACCCACATTCAGCTTAGAGATCTCCGCAAAATTCTCCATCGTATCATGGTAAACCACCTGCAGCGTATTAAAATACGAACCATCATTGATCACCAGAAATCCAAAAGCCTTAGACCCCCGGTTACTCCTCACCCAGCCCACAGCCTCAATGGTCTTATCCAGATAAGCCTCACTGTTCTTATATAACTCTTTCACTGTAATAAAATTCATAATTCAATCCCCTCTATACTCTTATTCTGATTCCGCAATCCCTCTCATCAAAATCTATCCCAATCCAAGAGCGATCACCAACATTATCTAGGAAAGAAAAAACAAACATATCTTACCATTTACGATAGTATACCTCATTTCTCCCCTACCTGCAACCAAACATTTATGTATTTTCCCCAAAAACATCCAGCGGAAAGCCCAAAAGCCTCCCGCCAGATTCACATCCAAACCATATCAATTACGGATTCGCATTCGTACCGCCGTTGGTAGTCGTATTCCCGTTCCCGGTCACATCGTCCACCACATCCTCAGCGCCATTGACAACATCATCCACGCCATCCACAATATCATCGCCAAGATCATCCACAACTCCGTCGCCGTCCGTACCATTGGTGGTTCCATCCGTAGTGCCGTTGGTCGTACCATTGGTTGTACCGTTCGTAGTTCCATTCGTTCCGTTTGTCGTACCATTGGTTCCGTTGGTTGTTCCCTCATTCGTTGTGTCATTTCCCGGCGTATCCGCAGCGTTGTTGTCGGAATTTCCACAAGCCGCCACTACCAGAATCATTACCAGAAGCAGCGCACCGGCTGTGTACTTTCTGAACATTTTCATAATAAAAGTCTCCTTTCTTGCTCTTTGCTACCATTATGAGCCATTTGCAGGACTTTTATTCAAAAAGGAAAAATGTTTTTGTTATAATTTTTTTAATTTTTACGACAACTCAAAGGCCCCTGTATAAAGCTGATAATACTTTCCGTGCTCCTCAATCAGATCCTCGTGGGTTCCGCGCTCAATAATCCGCCCCTGCTCCAGAACCATAATCACATCAGAATTCTGCACCGTAGAAAGCCTGTGGGCAATCACAAATACCGTCCTGCCCGTCATCAGGCTGTCCATCCCCCTCTGAACAATCGCCTCCGTCCTGGTATCAATGCTGGAGGTTGCCTCATCGAGAATGAGCACCGGTGGATCGGCAATGGCCGCCCTGGCAATCGTCAAAAGCTGACGCTGCCCCTGTGACAGATTCGCCCCGTCGCCGGAAATCATCGTGTCGTAGCCCTGAGGCAGATGCCGGATAAAGGTATCCGCACCGGCAAGCAATGCCGCGCCCTTCACCTCAGTGTCCGTGGCGTCCAGTTTTCCATAGCGGATATTGTCTGCCACAGTGCCTGTAAACAGGTGGCTGTCCTGGAGAACCATTCCAAGGGAACGGCGCAGATCCGACTTGCTGATCTTATTGATGTTAATCCCGTCATAGCGGATTTTTCCGTCCTGAATATCGTAAAAACGGTTGATCAGATTGGTGATGGTTGTCTTTCCGGCTCCCGTGGCCCCCACAAATGCCACCTTCTGTCCGGGCTTTGCAAAGAGCTTGATATCATGGAGCACCATCTTCTCTTCTGTGTAGCCAAAGTCCACGCCGTCCATCACCACATCTCCCTTCACCTCTGTGTAGGTAAGAGTTCCGTCGTGATGAGGATGCTTCCAGGCCCAGACGCCGGTGCGCTCGGGAACCTCCACAAGCTCCCCATTTTCATAACGGGCATTGACCAGGGTCACATAGCCGTTGTCCTGCTCCGAGGGCTCATCCATCAATTCAAAGATACGCTCCGCTCCGGCCAGGGCCATAATAATCGAATTGAACTGCTGGGCCACCTGGGTAATGGGCTGGGTAAAGCTCCGGTTCAGCTGCAGGAACGATGCCAGGCCGCCCAGGGTCAGGCCGCCCACGCCGCCGATTGCCAGAAGGGCTCCTACCATGGTAGTCAGCACATAGCTGATATTTCCGATATTCGCCATAACAGGCATCAGGACGCTTGCGTAAATATTGGCATTGCTTGCGCTTTCAAAGAGCTGATCATTGAGTTTCTTGAATTTCCGCCTGGCCTCCTCCTCATGGCAGAAGACCTTTACCACCTTCTGTCCCTCCATCATTTCCTCGATATAGCCATTGACCGCTCCCAGATCTTTCTGCTGGGCCACAAAATAAGCTCCGGACTTTCCGCCGATGTGCTTAATCACCTGGGTCATAATGACAATCATCACCACAACCAGAAGCGTCAGATACGGGCTTAACATCACCATGGAAATAAATACGCTGACAATGGTAATGCTGGAGGATAAAAGCTGGGGAATGCTCTGGCTGATAAGCTGCCGCAGCGTATCCGTGTCATTGGTATAAATACTCATAATATCCCCATGGGAATGCGTATCAAAATAAGGGATGGACAGGGTTTCCATATGAGCAAAAAGCTCGTTTCGGATCCTTGTAAGGCTTCCCTGGGCCACCGTGATCATCAGACGGTTGTAGAGATAGGTGGATGCCGCTCCCGTCAGATAAATCAGTGCCATCATAGCCAGTGCTTTCAAAAGCGGCGTAAAATCCGGTGTATCGGAGCCAATCAGCGGCGTAATATAGCCGTCAATCAAAGTCTGGAGAAACAGATTTCCCCGGACATTGGCCAGCACACCCACCACAATTCCCACAACTACAAAAATACAGTGAACGGGATAAGCCTTTACTACGAGATCAAAGAGGCGTTTCAGGGTACGCCCGGGATTCTTGGCCTTTGGGCCTTTTTTCATTCCTTTTCCATGTCCCATAGGGCCTTTTGGGCCTCTCGCCTGATTACTGCTCATCTGCGTCTCCTCCCTTCTGCTGAGATTCATATACTTCCCGGTAAATCGCATTGTTCTCCATCAGCTCCTCATGGGTGCCGATACCGTCGATCTGCCCGTCATTTAATACAATAATTTTATCCGCATCCTGTACGGAGGATACACGCTGGGCAATGATCAGCTTGGTGGTCTCGGGAATTTCCTCCCGGAATGCCTTGCGGATCATAGCGTCGGTGTGCGTGTCTACTGCACTGGTGGAATCGTCCAGAATCAGCACCTTCGGTTTTTTCAGCAAGGCCCGGGCAATGCACAGACGCTGCTTCTGGCCGCCGGACACATTAGTGCCGCCCTGCTCGATGTAGGTGTCGTACTGCTTGGGGAATTTCTCAATAAATTCATCCGCACAGGCCAGCTTGCAGACACGGATCAGCTCCTCATCTGAAGCCTCCTTATCACCCCATCGCAGATTTTCCTTGATGGTGCCGGAAAACAGGACATTTTTCTGGAGAACCATGGAAACCTCGTTCCGAAGCGCCTCCAGATCGTACTCCCGTACATCCAGGCCTCCTACCTTTACGCTTCCGCTTGTCACATCGTAGAGCCTGGGAATGAGCTGCACCAGGGTGGACTTGGCGCTTCCGGTGCCGCCCAGGATTCCCACTGTCTCGCCGGAGCGAATCTCCAGATTCACATGGGACAGATGGAGATTTTCCTTATCTCCGTGGTAGCTGAAGCAGACGTCCTCAAAGGAGATGGAGCCGTCCTTCACCTCCATCTGCGCCTCTCCTTCCTCTTTGCTGGTCAAATCACTCTTTTCCTCCAAGACACCGCAGATACGCTCGGCGGAGGATTTTGCCATGGAAATCATAACGGTAACCATAGCTATCATCATCAGGCTCATCAGAATATTCATGGTATAGGTGAACATGCTCATCAGATCACCCGTTGTCATGCCGCCTACCACGATGGTCTTGGCACCAAGCCAGGAGAGAAGAATGATGCAAGTATACACTGTGAACTGCATAATCGGCATCATGCTCACCATAACCTTCTCCGCACGGACGGAGCAAAGGTACAGTGCATGGGATGCTTTTTTGAATTTTTCTGTCTCGTGCTCCTCCCGGACATAGGCTTTTACTACGCGGATGCTGGTGAGATTCTCCTGCACGCTGGCGTTGAGGCCGTCGTATTTCTCAAACATTTCCCGAAAATAGGGGCCTACCTTTCCCATAAGGAAGATAATCACACAGCCCAGGAAAATGAGCGCTCCTAAGAATACCAGGGCCAGACGGGCATTGATAAGAAATGCCATAGTCATTGCCGTTATGAGCGTAATCGGCGCCCGGGTGAACATGCGCATGATCATCTGAAAGGCGTTCTGTACGTTGGTTACGTCTGTGGTCAGCCTTGTGACCAGACCGGCTGTAGAAAAGCGGTCAATGTTGGAGAAGGAAAACTCTTGAATTTGGCCGTACATGGCTTCCCTCAGATTCTTGGCAAATCCGGTGGACGCGATGGAAGCCTGTTTGGCCGCCATGGCTCCGCAGAACAGGGAGGCAAAGGAGACAACCAGCATGACCAGGCCCACCTTTACCACGTAGCTCATATTTCCCGTGCCGAGGCCGTCGTCGATGATGCTTGCCATCAGACGGGGAATGAACATTTCCAGAATGACCTCCACGATTATGAAAACAGGAGCTGATATTGCTATCTTTTTGTATTCGCCGATGTATTTTTTTAGTGTCTTGAGCATATAAACCTCCTATTCTAAGTCGCTGCGCGACAGCACTAAAGGGTAAAGCTGCTTCGACACACCGGTAATGAGAGAAACTTTTATTCGAAAAAGCACTCATAAAAGTTCCTCTCGTGCGCCTTTGCAGCTTTACCGTCCAGCAGAAATTATTTTTCAAAAGCACTTGACATTTCTTAGCTGGACTATTTAAAGTTCCGTAATATCCCAGTTTCATAATTTTATTCTAGTTCTGACAAACTGTTTAAAATCCGCTCTAAAAGGCCGGAGAGCTGGCTGCGTTCTTCTGCTGTCATACAGCTGTAGATTTTATCGTCCATCTGCCACATTTCCTCACACATCTCCTGCATCAGGCAGCGGCTTTTTTCCGTCAGCTCTATCATACGGAAGCGCTTGTCGTTTTCTTTCGTTTTCCGCACGATAAATCCCTTTTCCTCCAGCCGGTTCAAGATGCCTGTGACGGTTGGATTCTTTAGACGGAACCATTTTTCTATCTCACGCTGATGAATCGGCTCTCCCTCGTGGAAGCCCAGGTAAAAAAGAATTTCCTGCTGGGATGAGGTGAGATTGTATTTTGATAAGTGTTTGTTTCTTCTTTCCTCGAAGGTTTTTTGAATCATTTTGAGCTGTTTATTGATGGTGTTGGGCTCTCTTTGCATGGGGCTGTCACCTCCTTTAAAGTCCTGAGCGCAAAAATATATAGCGTAGTATATACCAAATATATATTACGCTATATATTAATACCCATATGTTGGATTGTCAATAATAGAATTATGAAAATTTTGTGAAATTCATCTTCTGTCCGATTACAATTGCCTTTGCATTGGTATTGTGGCCGATTTCATTTGTCTTAGCAATGGGCAGTTCTTTTCCTGCATAACGCTTTACCAGCTCCGGCATAGACGGGTAAGCTTTTTCCTCTTCCATCTTTGTAAAGGTTCCAAGAAGGATTCCATTGATCTGTTCAAATACGCCCATCTGTTTTAGCTGATTCAGATGGGCTGTCATCTGGGGAACAAGGCCGCCGAGACTTTCCAAAAGTAGGATTTTCCCGTTCATATCCGGCCAGTACGGGGTGCCTGCCAGCTTCAAAAGGCAGCGGATATTTCCGCCTACTACTGTGCCCTCCATGGAATCTTTTTGAATCATTTCATAATGGAACGAAAATAAATCCGGCTTTCCTTCTAAGAAGCTTGCGGAAAAATTGGCTCTCTGCTCTTGGGCGTGTAAAGAGATAAGGTTTCGGACTTGGTAGAGTACGGATTGCTTTCCCGTTTTTGTAAAGATTGCGTTTATGACTGTTGTCAGATCGCTGTAGCCCCAGAATACTGCATTGCTTTTGGCTATTACATCATAGTCCAGATAGGGCAGAATCTCGTTGGCGATGTCCCCTCCGGAGATATCAAAAATTGCCCGGATCTCTGGATCGCGGTAAAAGCTCATCAGGCTCTCGGCTCGCTCTTTTGCCGTACCGCTAAAGACGGATTCCTTTTCGTAGATGCAGTCTCCGAAGACGGGGAGCAGGCCTAGAGATGAAAGAGTGGTTTTTAAAACGGTTAACTTTTCGCTGTTCGCACGGGGCTGGGCGTTGGAGCAGGATATTAGGGCGGTTTTACTTGCTTTTTTCATTTTGGGGGAACTTCCTTGGTTTTTTATTATGTATTTTAGCTTAATAGAGGCTGTTGTGTCTAGTGGGATATGTCGTGGTTTTAGGGCTTTGTTTAAATTAAATGGATGTTAATAAAGGATAATTCCCGATTATTTGGGGGTAGAAGATTACTTGGTATAGCGGGCATAATTTAGAATTATCAATGGAGAAACATATGGAAACTACTTATAAAATTAGGTTAGTTACAAATGCGAAAGATAAAGATCTACTTGATGCTCTTAACATTTATATACATACAGTGGATGAGAATTCAGAGACATCTACCTCTGAAATAAGAGATTATATACAACAAAAATATAAAGATAACAGAAAAATGTTCTTTTATATTTTATATGTTAATAATAATGTTGTTGGTTTTGCGGAGTATGGATATCTTCCCCAAAGTGAGGTATTATTGATTGACTATATTTGTACCAGTCCGAGAAATCATACTTATTTCTATAATTTTTATCATATGCTTTATGAAGAAATTTGTACGTCTTTGAAAAAGGAAAATTTATATATAAAGTATATTATTACAGAACTATCATTAAAAAAAGATAAGGAGAATAGATATATAGATATTGATAGCAACTACTTTCGGCAATTATTGAGCATGGAGGGATTCAAGGTGTTAAAAACACCTTATTTCCAACCATATTGCAATTTAAAGCATGAATTGTCTTTTATGGATTTTAATATTGCTATTAAGCCTTTGATAAATGGTCTACCGTCTAAAACCCATATAAATGAAGAATTTTATTTTGAGTTATTATCAGATATTTATATAAACCATTACGTAGCATGGTATGAAAAATATATAGATTCAGAACAAGTTAAAATATTTTTTGATAATTTATTAAATAAGGCCAAGAAAGAATTTGTAAATAAAGTCGAAATAGACGATATCACTTTGGTTAATTGCCTACTCTTTCAAAATGGCTTGTGTAACCAAGTTTCATCAGAAAATATAACATTACATGCCAGACGAAAGTACCAGTTTAAACAATGGGCAGTACGTATTCTTTGCGTTTTTTTTGCAATTATAACTGCATTTTTTTGCTATTCAAATTATTTTAATACAGAAATAACTTTTGCCTGTTCTTTATTGACAATTCTTTCTGCAATAGTTGCTTTATTCCAATTTGTTAAGGATCAACTTTTGTAAAAATGATGATTTCATTGTGTGCTATCAGATAGGAAAAAGGTTGCGCTACTCTATCAAACTTAATATATTTAGCTGCTTTTTCTTCGGAAAGTCCAAATCTAAAAAATAATGACGAAATACAATGAAAACGATATTTTTTTATGGAAATAAAATTATAATAATTTGCTAGTTGAAAGACAAATTTTTCATTATACATCCAAAGATAATGCGCCTGATGATTATAGTGATATTTTTGTTTAAAAATAACTTGTCCATATTTCTTTGTACCCAAAAATTCTGCACTATTTGATCTTTCAAATTCTAAAATCAAAATGCCATTTGGTTTTAGAATTCTACTAAATTCAGATAGTGCTTTTTGAAGATCTGCATAATTGATAACACTACCTACACATATAATACAGTCTATGGTATTTTCTTTTAATGGTATTTTTTCTATAGAACCAACTAAGTAATTTTCAAAGGCATCGATATATTCTTTTATTATATCCATGTATATAACATTTGCGCTAGTAACATATGATGTTTTACCGCATCCAGCATTTAACAAAATATTATCTGTAGTTAGAAGTAATTTATCTAAATAATTTTGTACATATTTATGTATGCTATCACTTGTATAATGATGCCAGACATCATTATCAGGCCAAGGTTCTGATTGCTTATAATTTGCCAGCGCAATTTCTTCCACATCATTAGAGCTTTTCATTTCCATATGTTTCTCCATTGATAATCTCGAAATTATGCCCGCTATACCAAGTAATCTTCTACCCCCAAATAATCGGGAATTATCCTTTAATCAACCCGTTCTTGAGCCCATTATTCCAAAACCCTACTATTAACAAAATATTATACCACCATTCCCCCACCTTGTGTCACCCTGTCCTTATTCTGTCGATTTTTGACCTCCAATTGTCGTTTTTAAGACATTCCCCATAGACAAACACCGCCTCGTCCGTGCATAATGGATGAAAAAGCAAAGGAGAGTCTCGATTGATGAACACCTTCGATTATTACGCCGCCAAATATCTGGAATACTGCGCATGCCGGAAACGGCTGGATCCCAAAACCTTAAAGGCCTACCAAATCGATCTGAACCAATACAACGACTATCAAAAAGCATATCCGGAATTCTATTCCCGGGAGGCTGTTGACAGCTACATCACACACCTGCACAAGGAATACAGTCCCAGAACGGTAAAACGCAAAATTGCCGCACTAAAAACCTTCTTCCACTATATGGAATACATGGATCTTCTGGAGGAAAATCCCTTTTCCCGGCTCGATATCCGTTTCCGGCAGGCAAAGCTCCTCCCCAAGACCATTCCCTTCCATTCCATACAGGCGTTTCTCTCGACCCTGTACAAGCAGAAAGAAAAAGCAGCTTCTGAGCATCAGCTCCGCTGCTGTATCCGGGATATCGCTGTTATTGAACTGCTGTTTGCTACCGGTATGCGGATATCTGAGCTATGCTCTCTCAAACCGGCAGACATTGATTTTGAAAATAAAAGCATCTTAATCTATGGAAAAGGGGCAAAAGAACGAATTGTACAGATTGGAAATCCAGAGGTTCTCTCTGCACTTCTTTTGTATCAGACAGCCTTTCAGGCCGATATAGAAATATGCGGATATTTTTTCGTAAACAGGCTGGGAAAGAAATTGTCGGATCAATCCGTGCGCTTTATGATCAACCGCTACGCCCGCCTTGCCAGCATTGAGCAGCATCTTACCCCGCATATGTTCCGGCACTCCTTTGCCACCCTTCTGCTGGAACAGGATGTTGATATCCGTTATATCCAGAGAATACTTGGGCACAGCTCTATCAGCACGACAGAAATCTATACCCATGTATCCAATGTAAAGCAAAAAGATATTTTATTTAACAAGCACCCCCGTAATCTGATGATAACAGGGAATTCATAAGCTATTTTCTGCATTTTCGGTAAATCAAAGCGCAAAGAACGCTTCCAAACGCCACGCAGCCCAGAATCATCAGCGCGCAGTGCATGAAAAAGGTGTCCGGCAGAATGGTGATCACCGGATCGGTCGCCGGGTCAAAAATCCAGTAATCATTGTTAAAAGCCAGATGATGAAAGGCTACAAAAGCCCAGTCCCAGTTTATCGCCACCAGCAGGCCGAGCAAGGCAGGTAAAGCCACCGTCAGAATAGAGGACAGCTTCAGATACCTGAATTCCTTTCTTCTGGCACAGAATACAATCCCTGCCATGCTCAGCGCCGCGCCTGCAATCGCCATATACTTAAAAATATTAAAAATGGCCCGAACCTCTTCAAAATGGATCCGCCCGGGCTCTGACATCGCAAGGGTCGGAAACTCCAGCCTGTCACTGCCCAAAGACATGTTATAGTCGATCAGAACGTCATAATTTTCCCGTATCTCCTCTTCTGGATACCCCGACTGCTCCGCAATGCCAAGGGCAGAAATATCCAGATAATAAAGGGGCCGAAATGCCAGGGTAAACACCACGGACAAAGAAATGATTGTCAGCGTAAGTACAAGTGCCAGTACCGTATGAAATACAAGATTCTCTTTCTTCATTGTCTCCTTACCTCTCTGCCGGCACTCCGCTCCACAGACTGCCATTCTCCGCTTTCTATTTCATTCATTTATTCTAGAAGATGGATTGGCATATGTCAATGGAAATGTCACCTGCCAGCTGCCTTTTACAGAGCCGGCGCTGCATGTCCAGAATTCACCCCATATTTCATAGTTATTTAAGTCATCAACAGGGATGTCAAACACATACTCCTCATAACTGTCCGCCTCATTGTCATCCCAAAAAGCAGCGCTGTACTGGCAATAGATAATCTCTCCATCTTTATTTTTCAGATAAATATTACCATGATTATCTGTCTTAAGAATATCCGTATAGCGAACCTGTACATGCAGCTTATTATCCACAATTCCATATCCGGTTAAGGCAGCGCCTTTTTCCAGGACAATTGCTTCCTCCCGGGGTTCCATAAGCTGCGCATGTTCTTCATCAAAAGCATCCAGTTCCATTCCGCCGCAGCCTCTGATATTGGGATCTTCCTTCAAATCGTTTATTACTGGCAGATTCTTTAGATCTATACTTTCAAGCTGAAAATTACTATGTTTCCTGCCATTCAAGATCTCTCCTGCTGAAAAAGTAATCTTGTCTCCGGGAATCAACTCTTGATTTGCCTGTTCAATCTCCAGCATAAAGGTTGCTGTTGCAGTTTCATCCTCATATCCAACAAGAAAACAGCCGCCGGTCTGATCATACGGCGTATGAATACTATAGCTGTCAAATAAATCAGCCGTTTCATCTATGCGGTTCCCTTTTAAATCCTGCATGGACACTAATATCACTGCCTTATTCCCCTCGATATCCGCTGCTATCACTTCCATTTTAATTCCATTATCTTCGCATGAAATACGGACTGGTTTTAATTTTTGAGCGGCAGAGGGCGAAATGTGATACAACAGCTCATATGCAATTTTATTGTCTGCCGCTGCCAAAACCGGCACGGCAGTGCCGCAGCAGATGCAGATACATGCTGCTGCCGCCCATTTTTTCCACCGAAGCGGCTTTCGCACTTTATAAGAATCAGCCTCTTCCAGATAAGCCGGGCGGATTCCTGATATTCCATGATACAAATCTTCTTTTCTCATACTTTACCCCATTTCCTATGTCCTGTCCGGTGTCTCGTCTGGCTGCTATTCAGACAGGATACCAGTTAAACATGCCTTCAAACTTTTTCTTAATTTCAGCATCTTTTGTGCCATTTGATTTTCCGTGCAGCCTGTCATTTTGGCCAATTTCTTTACTGCATCGCCATAATAATACCGTTTGACAAAGAGTACTCTGTCCTCTTTCGAAAGCTCTCCCAGCCAGTCATTGATGAATTCGGACAATTGCTGATTGGCAAAACTTTCTTCCATATCAAAATCGGATGGAATGCATTCTTCCAGCTCCTCAAAGATCAGCTCGATTCCTCTATATCGCTTTTTTGCGTGATTTGCCCTATATTGGCTGACTGCTCTGTCTCTGACGAGTTTTCCGAGAAATGCTTTTAAGGACGCTGGAATAACCGGAGGAATCTTGTTCCACGATAAGTTCCACGTATCGTTCACGCATTCTTCTGCATCTTCCCAAATCGTAAGAATGTTCCTGGCAATGTGAAAACAATAGGCGCCATACTTACGCTGTGCTTCCTCTAATGCTTTTTCATTGCGCTGAAGATACAATTTCACAATCTGTTCATCTTCCACTTGAAATCTCCTTTCCCTAAAATTCAGATCCCTTCACCTATATAGCCGCAAAGCAGGAAAAAATATTGGGGCAATTTTATCTTTATTTTTTTAATGTGCCGGCGAAAGAGAAAAGGCCCTGCCAAATTGGGGTTGTTCCATTTGGACGAGCCTTTTTACTTACAGTTTTTAGTTAGACAAAAACGAATAATCTTCTATTTCTCTTTGATGCCTTCATCCATATTCAAGTTTATTTCTTCTAAATCTGCCGCTTCATCCATTTTACTGTCAAAGACAGCTTCCTCAACAACGTTTACACATTCATCGAGATTTTTCTGAATATCTTTTCCCCAAAATCTAATTACCGTCCACCCTCTGAATAAAAGCTGCTTGTTCACTTCATCATCACGTCTTCTGTTATTGGAAATTTTCTTGATCCAATAATCACTATTTGTTCCCTTCTCAATTCTAGGCTTTAAAACTTCCCAATCCTTTCCATGAAAAAATTCACTATCGCAAAAAATAGCAATCTTATATTTTGTCAAAACAATATCCGGCTTTCCCGGCAGATTCTTATCGTTTTTCCGATAACGATATCCTTTATGCCACAATGCCTTTCTCAATCTCAACTCTATACCAGTATCTTTTGCCCGGATACGCTGCATATTTTTTCTGCGCTGCTCTTTTGTCAGATTATCCATATTAATCCTTTTTCAACTCTTTGCCTACTGCTTTTGCTACATGCCAAAACATTACCGGCGGAATTGCATTTCCTAATGCTCTGTACTGTGCAGACTCGCTTCCCACCAGCTCAAAATCATCTGGGAAAGATTGAATCCTTGCAACCTCCCTCGGTGTAAAGCGTCTGTATCTTCCGCCTTCCATAAGCACTGGATCTGTACTGTTTAAAGATACCTTCGCCAAATGAGCCCCCACCGTATTACATGGTTTATTGATATCCTGCGCTCTCCCTTTATTCATGCTTTCACGCTTTTTCATCATTCCTGCAACGGCCTTTTCACTGAAAAAATATTTTTCATCTACGCGCTTTTCAATAACGGACTTTAAGGGAATATACTTGGTTTCATCTTCTATTTCTGCTTTAGGAAATGAAAATTTTATCTTCAAATCCTTTCTGAATCCTACAATAATAACACGTTCTCTTTTCTGGGGAACGCCATACCCTGCGGAATTCAAGATCTCATATTGCACATCATAGCCGCTTTCCTCAAACTCTCTTAATATTAAAGGAAACGCGCTTCTTTTATTTGCCGTCAGTATTCCCTTTACATTTTCTGCAACAAAACATTTCGGCTGCCGTTCCTTTAAAATCCTGCACATCTCAAAGAAAAGCTTTCCTTTCTCGTCTTTCACTCCCAAACGTTTTGGATTCTGCGCTACAATCGAAAAAGATTGACACGGAAAGCCGCCTGTCAAAATATCAAACTCTGGTATTTCTTCCGTTTTAACTTCTCTAATATCACGATTGTCCGGCGTAATTCCAAAATTCTCCCTAAAAATATTGCATGCATTATCATCTATATCGTTGGCGTAAACGATCTCCATATCATTGGAGTTATAATGTTTTCCTAAAAAATCAAATCCTCCTACCAGACCAACATCGGTTCCTCCGCAGCCGCAAAATAATGATGCAACTTTTAATTTTTCCATGTCAGCAACTCCTCAAATTCTCCTACTTCCTTCGGATCGAATGTTATATCTGCGCCATCAGAAGGTATCATATTGATCTTATCTTTTTTATAAAGCCCGACTGGATCCTGCAGTAAAAACAATTTCCGTTCATTCTTGCTTAACATCAACCGGTATACATAATATCTGTCATGTGTGCTGCTGGCCGTATTCCACTCATTCTTTGTCAGATGGATTCGATTAAAATGCAATGGTTTTGAACTAATCGTTGTCTTTACTTCTATATACCGTTTCCGTTCATCCAATTCCACGGAACTAATATCGTATCCGACTGCAAACTGCGTAGGTATTCGTTTGATTAAATGCAGCAAATCTTCACGTCCGCCCAGCTTAATCCGCATACATTCGTGCCCGTGAACTAAGTTTTCTCCAATATCGCCAATGTCTTTTGTTGTAAACGTATCGAAACATGCAAAAATACGTTTTTCTAATATATCATCTCTTTGTGCAAGCTCCTCCAGGCTGCTGGTTTCTACGTTTGTTGTATTCTTCTTCAACTGTTTTAATTCTTCTTCATCGCTTGCTATGTATGCCAGAATATCCGTAGAGAAGTCTGTATCCTGCATATCTCTGTTTACATAAGAAAACCAGCTGTTCACGCACGACTTGACAGCCTCCATACTTCCGCTTTTCTGGCTAATCATTGTATCATAACCGCTAAACCATTCATTGGATTCGCAAAACTTTACTATGGATTCCTCCTCCAGGGTATTTAAATAATAGGTTCTGCTATCATAGGTTTTCAAAAGATTCGCAATTTCCATATAATCAATTATATCGCCTGCATATCTTATCACATCGCCTGCCTGATCGTATGCTAATTCTTCTTTTCTGTTCTGAGAAATTCTTTCCCAGGTTTTCTCCACACCTTCGCAATCTCTCGTAACCCGTAAATCATTGAATAAACAGTGGCATACTTCAAACTTAGTAATTCCGACAGAATTGCCGCCGGCACGATTCGCATATCTCAATAGCCTTAAAATATATTGTGCCGGTTTAAAATGAATTCCTTCTCCAATTTGTTCCAAAACCCTATTCGGCTTTATATGTGCCCCCGGATACTGAAAATTATAAAGAAATGTTTTAAAACACTCTACTAAATCCCCGCTCCTGGCCAGCTCTGCCGCTCTTCTCCCGGGTTTATCAGTTGTCTTTGTATGTTCTATAAAACCAAACAGTGCCGATATCTCAGTTCTCCAGTTATTGATTGTTTTCAGTTCCCGGTGCGCATTTCCCGGATACCGGAATAATGCTGCATTTACTTCTTCCACGAACTTTTCTGTCTCTTTTTCACCGACACGGGTTATTTCTTCCGCAACATAAATCAACACATTTTCTATATCGCCTTTAAATCTAGGCCGGACATGATGCAGTCTAAAATAATACTCCTCTGGAATTTTATACTCTTCCACTATTTTTCATCTCCCAATACTTTTTTTAACTGTTCTGCAATGCTCTGTGCCATAAGCGGCGGAACCGCATTGCCTACTTGTCTAAACTGCTGTGTCTTATTCCCTAAGAAAATGAAATTGTCTGGAAAGGACTGCAGTCTCGCGCATTCCCTCACTGTAGGTACGCGATTATATTTATAGTGAAAATGATGTCTATGCCCTGTGTCAATTGTCGGCGCCGGCTTATCACTTGCAAATCTTGTCCATGCAACATGGAAGTTTCTGCTGTTTATATATTCGGCCGGTAAGCTTTTATAATTTCCGCCATCAGGAACGAGAGAAATTATTTTTTTCACTCGTTCCGAATGATTTGCCGCAATATGGTTTCTAACTACTTTGGAATTTTTACGCATCATTTTCTGATATTCATTCTGCGGCTGTGTCAGATATTCTAAATTCTCATCTCCAAGTTCGTCTTCTAAGGCCGGCAGGTCTGACAATGCCATACTGCAGCTCACTTTATCTTTATTGGGCTCTGGATATAGGAATTCTCCGCTTCTTGTTCCCACAAAAACTACCCTCTTTCTGCTTTGAGGAACTCCATAATCAGCGGCACATAAGATTCTATATTGAATCTGATACCCCATCTCTGTGAACTTTTCTAAAATGCTGTCTTTAATCTGTCCGCCGAACAACCCCACAAGCCCTGGTACATTTTCTATCACAAATGCTTTCGGCTGTATTTCCTGCACCAAGCGGATGTATGACAAATATAATTTATTTCTTGGATCATCAAACCTTCTTGGGCCCGAAAGGGACATTCCCTGGCACGGCGGCCCGCCAATAATTACA
This sequence comes from Candidatus Merdisoma sp. JLR.KK011, assembly GCF_036941125.1. NCBI lineage: Bacteria > Bacillati > Bacillota > Clostridia > Lachnospirales > Lachnospiraceae > Candidatus Merdisoma > Candidatus Merdisoma sp. JLR.KK011. The sequence goes on from NZ_JAYWSZ010000004.1 coordinate 363,091, forward strand.
TCAATGGTCTGATCGCCAATCAATGGTTTAATATCTTCTTCATAAGTTATTTGTGTAATATCTCCACAAATTGATTTTGCGCCATTGTGATTCAGTTCAAATGTTTCCAATGCTTTTGAATCATTATCTATCCCCAATAATATATGAAACCCTGCTTCCTCAAATCCATAAGACAGTCCCCCGCAGCCGCAGAATAAATCTATTGCATTTAACTTATTTCCCATTTTGTTACCTCGCCTTCTTCATTCATTATATTCTACGGAAGGAACAAAAACAAGGATATTCTATCGAATATTTGTTCTTTTTTGATGAGATAATACTGTATTCTTATCTCATAGGAGCAGAATAGAAATCAGCCAGCAATTTCTGTCTTGCTTCCTCACAAACTTTAGGAGCTGATAAGAATGCGAACCATAAGCCAAGCGGATGGACCGAATCCGGCTATCGCCTATATGATGATGAAGCCTTGCAAAAGCTACAGCAAATCCTGTTTTTTAAGGAATTGGGAAACAATCTGATATACTGCCATTTTAGAGCCGACAGCATAAAACAATCCCGGGAACGCACATTATCAGCATTTCCGGGATTTTATCTGTTGCTCGAATTCGGTATGTCCTCTCCTTTGCTATTATTAACTATATTTATTTAAGTTTTCCTGCAACACACGCCGCTTTTTACATCAATTATTTCGGCTTGCCCTAATGCGTAACATTCTGCCTCAGCCCCATTTCCTTTATCACTTGTTTTGCACTATTTTTTCTCTTCTTTTATGATTGATACAAGCCAGTATTCTCAATACCCCAAAACCAACTACGGCAATTCCCACAAAAAATATAAGTGCGCTATGAACCGCTTGAGACGCTGCTGCGCCTAATCTGATATAGCAAATAACCAATGCTGCCGCAAATACTCCGGCACATATCACAGCTATCAACGCATCTGTAAATGGCGTACTTTTGAACCTGGAACCAGTCTCCCAAACTCCATTATAGGTCATCACTCCAATATAAGCTGCTCCACCAACAAGTAAAACAGCAGTTTCTCCTGCCACAATCGCCAATTCTCCCACCATGAGAAGCTGAATGATGATCACAGCCGCACAAATAGCAAAGGTTAGACCAAATGCAATATTTCCTGCTTTTGTTACCCTCTCTTTTTCCAATTTGTTATAGTCTGCCACTTTAGATAAGGTTTCTTTCAATTCTTTATCCATATTCTCGCTTTTCCTTTCTCCGTCCAAAATTTCTTTCACTTCTACATTGTAGAACTCCGCCATTTTGATAAGGATACTTAAATCTGGCATATTAGTTCCTGTTTCCCACCGAGAGATCGTTCTTCCCGATACAAGAAGAATTTCTGCAAGCTGTTCTTGTGTTAATCCTCGTTCTTTACGAAGCACCTTTAAAAATTCTCCTATCTTTTTCGTATCCATTCTTTTCCCCTCCTTTCACTTGCACATTACCATAAATGTCAACAGCAAAACACGACACAAAGCGAGAAATGCCCTATTTCGCCATTAGACACGATTGTCTAATTAAATTTTCTTGTATTGCAAGGTCATTTTACCAGATACCCGCTCAATGATCCATGTAATTTTAAAAACAGCCCTTTGCCTGTCAGTGGGCTGCCCAATTGTATTTTCTCCTTGCAGTCTGTTTGTAGTGAAAAGATAGGCGCTTTATGGCTTATAAGCTAGATAGGTTACAGTCTGTATCGCCTTTCCGCATTATGTCACATTACCTGCATATGAATTGTGCATTTGCAGACAGCACTGCGCTGTCAATGGGATAAATGTCGGAAAAATAATTTGCTGCTTGTGTCTCCCTCAATTCGCTGTCCGACACTGTACCTATCATACGCTTTTTTCGCTTATGAATTAGAGTATATTCCAACAAGTCAATCGCATTTTCCTTGACTTCAATATCCTCAAAAGCGTATTCCATGTAATAGCATTTGCTTCTGTAGTCACAATAAATGCACCCGTGTGAGCAGCCATGATATAAATTCATTCCATTTTTAGCAGATAATATCCCTTTCTGCTTAAAGCAGGGATAATAAGTAACGCTTTTCTTTACTGTATTCCCTATATCTCTAATACTTTTCAAAGCAAGGTAGAGAGCAAGGTGTTAAATCCCTGCCCTCCAATTTTAATGCTTTATGCGTATATGATTTCCCTAAGGTAAGCGTTGAGTCTGTCGCTTGTGAGAAAATTGGTGTATGTAACCTTGCGGTACTGCTTCAGATAATCCAGATGCCGCTGTCCCCATGTTCCTATCGGTTGCTCTTCTTCGGTGGGTAATCTCAAATCTGGGATAAGATACCCATCTTCTTCGTGATATGTGCCGCCTAACTGTTCAAATATTGACTTCATATGCAAAAATTGCTTTTCTGTATGATTTGGTTTCTGCGAGGTATCTGCAAGCTATGTATCAGCAGGCTGTATGAATATACTATCTTTAAATTAAGTAATCCCCTTGCCTTTCGTATTTTCCGTCCATTTCCTCAAATAACGATTTTGTCAATTTCATCGCATTTTACATCATTGTATCATCCCGCAAAACCTCAGCTAAGTCGATTTTACGTATATTACGCCAACCAAGATAATACGCAAATGCCACACTCCCCCAGATAGCCAGCATAAAAATCATAATCGGAATGAGCGGCGCTTCGGCAAGAAATGTCCCCACTTCAACATAGCTTAGCTTCAGCATATACCCCACTGTAATAACCGCAAACGGAAGGGTGATTAAAATCGGACGCCCTGCAATGGTAAGCGCCTCCACGCAGAACATTTTTTTGATTTCACCCTGTGTCATTCCAACAGACATATACCTTGCAAATTCCCTTTTTCTCTGACGGACAAAGCCCAGCGTATTGGAAAACACATTTCCAATGCCAATCACCGCAAGCAGGACACAGAAACCGCCAAAGATTGTCATCATTCCCTGTATCTGTTTATCGTTCACTTCTGCTTCCTGAATACGGTTTTCACTTTCTGTCTTATAGTTCCCCGCAATCAGGCTGTCTACCTGCCCCTGCAAAGCATCCAATTCCCCTGATGTCACATTTTCCCTGCCAAGCATACAGATATAGGAATCCTCCTCGCTGCCTCCAATCTGCCCCTTGATCTCTTTCCACAAAGATGTGGGAATAAAATGCACCAGTTCATAATAATCAAGCGTTGCGTACTCCTCTCTTAAAACAGGCACCTTCTCCGTATAGGACAAAACCGGGATCTCTGCCGTCATTTCTTCCTTGCCGGACTGTCTTAAAATACTTACTGCATTTTCCCCTTTCACATAGGGCATATATCGTGGATGCCTGAAATCCGGATTTGTAACATCACGTATCTGATTCCATATGACTGCCCCATTAAGCTGCGGTGCGATGCCAATCTGTTCACAGTACGCTAAAAAACTCGCATCATCCAGTATGACAATGGGAACATTTACAAGCCATCCCCCATCCGTCTTCCTCACATATTTATCCCTGGCTACAGCAAAACCGCCGAAGGACTTCATATCTTCGCTTATTTCATCCTCTGCAATGATTCTTTTTGCCATTGCTTTCTGATATACAATGGCACTTCTTATTCCGGAAATCGCCCGTAATTTTTGTGCCTCACTAAAAGAATCCACATCCGTGTCCTTTACTGTAACCATAATGTCCCAAACACTCTGATAACGTTCAAAATAAGTTTCCCTTGTACTGATTCCTGAAAGTGCAAAAAAGGACTGCATAATGGTAAAGGCAAGAAAAGAGAATATCAGACTAAGCGATGCTGTCCGTAAGGCTCTTTTCTGTGCTTTCAATGCTCCACCTGCCAATTCTCCTTCCAATCCAAAAAGACAGGTAAGCAGCGGAGATTTTTTCTTACGCTTTAATTGTAATTCGCCTGTATTTTTAATCGCTTCAAGCGGCGTCAGTCTGCTTAATTTTCTGGCTGGCATCCATGCGGAAATCCATATGGTCGCCACCGTCAAAAGAAGTGCCGCGACTAAGACTAACGGATGATAGCCAAAGACTGATTCATGCCTGCCCGACACATCACTCCCCAGTAAATCATTCGCCATATGTATCAGTCCCATACTGATTAGAATGCCGAGCAGATTCCCAATTAAGATCGGCAGAATACATAATGCAGCCGCTTCCTGCAAAAGACATGAGCGTATCTGTTTGGGCGTGGCTCCAATGCTGGAAAAAATACCAAACTGATGGATTCTGGCATTCATAGACACTGCAAAAGAATTATGTATTACTATAATCAATGAAAAAGAGGCAACTCCGACTATCAGAATAAACATCGGAAAAACCAGTCTCGGCGCAGTGTCCTGCGAATCACGTATCATATACATCGCCAGAAGTTCATAGTTATAAATAACCTTTTCTGCTGAAACTCCCAAAGTTTCAGCAATCCGTAACGTATTGTCAAGGACAGACCCCATGCTGTCAAAATAAATATCTATCACGGTTTCCGGAATCTGCGCTCCCTTTTCATTTACAACTACATCTTTTACATGAGCAAAATTCTTTATAGATTCAATATCTTCCTGGGTAAATTCCCCGACAATTCTGCTCTGCCAGCCGCCTTCTTCCAGTTCAATTCTTTCAATTTCGTACTTCCATGCGTTATAAAATAACCCTAGGAGCAGTGATAACAGCAGAGCTGATATAAATGCCGCTATCATAACAGACATGCCAGATGAACGGTTATTTTTAATATAGCTTGATGAATAATCTTTCCACATAGCTCATTACCTCCGCTTCTCATCGCTTATAATATGCCCGTCCTCTATGGTTATGATACGGTCTGCTTCTAAAGCCACCTTCTCATCATGGGTAATCAGCACAATCGTCTGTTCCAGATTACGATTCGATAATTTCAGCATATCAATAATTTCTTTGGAATTTTTCTGATCCAGATTTCCAGTCGGCTCATCCGCCAAAAGCAGAGCCGGGCGGTAAATCAATGAACGCGCTATGGCAACCCTTTGCTGCTGCCCGCCTGATAACTGGTTTGGCAGAGCTTCAAGCCGTTCATCAATTCCAAGCGAACGGACGATCTTTTCAAAATACTCTTTATTTGGTTTCTTCTTATCAAGGGCAAGCGGCATAAGAATGTTTTTTTGCACGGTAAGTGTCGGAATCAGATTATAGAACTGATACACCAAACCCACTTTTCTTCTGCGGAAAATCGCTGCCTGTGTCTGATTCAGTTTTGACAAATCCGTTCCGTCTATTGTAACTTTTCCGCTTGTAGGTTTATCCACGCTTCCCAGAATATGTAACAATGTGGATTTACCCGAACCGGACGCTCCGATAACCGCCACAAATTCTCCCTTGCCTACCGTCAGATCAATTCCATCCAGTGCAGTCACCTGATTATTGCCGGAGCCATACATTTTGCAGACTCCCTCGCATGTTAAGATATTCATTTTTGTCTCCTCCTTTGGATGTTTTGAATTTCTACGCTTGCAGCAAAGCTGCCCGTCAGCTTGTAAACTTTGTTCCTGCAGGCAAACTGTTTACAAGCTATATTGTACCAAATGAAAGTTACAACTTAGTAACTGCTGCAGAATTGATATTAAATTTATTGTTTATATAACCGGATTTCAAAACATGCACCGCCATTCGGCAGATTTTTAGCCCTTATTGTCCCATTTTGATGTTCTATAATCTCTTTTGACAATGCTAAGCCTATCCCAATGCCGCTTCCACGGATATTACCGCCCGCATCTGCATTCTTTCCGCGATAAAACCGTTTAAAAAGATGCGGAATATCTTCTTTGGCAAATCCGTCCCCCTCATCCCAGATCAGTATTTCTGTATATAGCGGATTCTGCCCATAAGAACAATGGACTATTCCGCCCACATTATGCTCCATACAGTTTTTCATTACATTTATAACTGCTTCCATAGTCCAGTTTAAATCGACTGTCACTGCCATCTCCCCTGATTCCGGAATATCAATGAAAGTGCCGGAATCTGCAAATAATTCCTGCAAATTGTCTGCCGCAAGGACAAGCAAGGTAAAAACATCCACATCTTCTTTTTGAAACATCAATGTACCTGCATCAAGACGAGATAAAACAAGCAGGGATTCTTCTAAATGAATCAGTCTGTTTAACTGTTTCTTTATCTGCTCCATCCTGTCTTTTTCATATTCTTTTCTCACCGGCATTTCAGATAATGTCTGCAGTGATAAAGAAATGGCGGTAATCGGAGTTTTGATCTGATGTGCAATATTGGATAGATTCTCGGCAAAATTATTTTTGGCCTGTACCGCCGCATCCTTTGTCTGATAAAGAAATGTCACAGTCTTATATATTTCATCTTCCAGCTTGGAAAAAAGATCTTCTCCGGAAACAGAGAGGACGACCGCTTTTCCCATATTAACCTGCTCCAGATAATCTGACAGCTCCTCTATTCGTTTCGCTTCTGTTTTGTTACGGAATGCATAAGTAACTGCAAAGAGAACGATTCCTGCTAAAAACCCCGTTATTGCGAATATACTATCATACGTAACAGATGAATCAGAAAAATCAGATATGCGGTACCCTAAAACGGACAATACATCCCTCATTTCCACGCCATCAGCATTTCCACCCGTATATTCTTTCAATGCAGCAGAAACGATATGCTTCATTTCCGGCTCTTGTTCCAGCACTTCGCCGCAGATCACATTTACCAAATCAAATTGAAGCCTGCTGTAATGACAGGAAAGCAGCATTGCCGTAACAGCAGAAGAAATCAGGCTGACAGCTGCCACAAATCCAAAGAGAATCACTAAATTTTTTCGCCCGCTCATATGGTATCCTCCATGCGGTATCCCACACTTCTAATTGTTTTCAAACAGGACGGTTGATGCAGCTTGTCCCGCAGCCGTTTCATAGTAACTGTCAATGTATGATCATTCACGTAGTTTCCATTTACATCCCATACCTGTTCTAAGATTTTTTCCCTGGTAACAGTCTTTCCTTTATTCTGCAAGAGGTACAAAAGCAGCTCATACTCTGATACGCTTAAATCTATTTCTTCCGTGCCACAAACAACTGTCCTGCGGTTTAAATCTATCTTGATCCCATCACAGGATAAGTACTGCGCCGCCACATTGCCCGTTCTTCTAAGTACCGCCTGAATCCTTGAATACAATACGCTTAATTCAAAAGGCTTTACTACATAATCATCCGCACCATTTTGAAAACATGAAACAATATCCTGGGAATCATCCCGGACCGTAAGGAAAATAATCGGCAGTTCTTTCCATCTGCTGCGTATCCATTGACAAAGACTATCCCCACGTCCATCCGGCATATTCCAATCCAGCAAAATAATCGTTGGCACATGAATTTCCAAAGCTCGTCTGACCTCTGAAATTGTATGATATATTACTACCTTAAAGTTTTTCTGTTCCAAATATTTTTTTACAACACCTGCAATATGAGCGTCATCCTCAGCATAAAATAATTCGACCATTTTCAATAAACCACCTATTTTTTTTATTATTATACCAGAAAAATGTTACAACTTAGTTACTCACTCCCCATACAATAAAAGCTCTTTTACACAGTACGAAACCGGCTCACACAAGCCAAAAGCGGATTTGACGGCTGTATCGGGCGAAGGTTCCCTCTAAGGAATTGAGCGATGCGTTGGTTGAACAGTTCAAGTGTAGAACGTCACACTGTAGCAAATTCAAACGTCAAATTCAATCCCATCTTTTTTACCCGATTCCATCACATTATCCCTGTGTTTTCCGCTGTTTCATCAGATTATTTCTAAAAGTTGTTCATGCAATTATGTCTCTTCCATTGTCTGCATAGGGAGAAAAGCTTCCTTTGTTAAGCTATTCATCATCTGTCAGACTTTTTCTTCCCCATTAAAAACATGTAAATGTTGGATTTGTGTACCTTTTTGGCACAATTCCCAGTGTCTGCTTCGGACAGATGGAAAACCCGGCAAAGCCGTAGCTGACGGCGATACGCCGGCGCAGCGCCTCGTTGGGCTGTCGCATCATGAGGCTGGTCAGCACGGGCTGTCCCAGAAGAATCAGGGAAAAACAGTTTTTGGAATCCATGCAGAAGTTGCACAGCATTTTCAGATCCCTTAAAATATCACTGTTTAGATACTGGGCTTCATCCAGGCAGACCATGCAATGGACATTCTTGTTCGTGGACATGGAATAGAAATACTCCTGGACGCGCTGAAACATAACCGTCTTTTTTTGGGAAGCCTCAAGTCCCAGCTTGACACAAAGCTGCCGATAGAATTCGGCGGCGGAATGGACGGAGGTATTATGCTTCCTAAATATCCCACCTTTTGTTAAAAGCGTTTGCGGAAGGATTTGAACCTTCGGTGCGTTGCCACACACCTTCCTTAAGGGGCGGCACCATAAACCTCTCGGACACGCAAACGGAAAGTGGATGGGGCAGGACTCGAACCTGCGTTGTTTCTGTGTGACGGATTTACAGTCCGCTGCCCTCGCCGCTAGGCATACCCATCCGTGAGGTGACCAGAATATCATCCATGCGCACCTGCAGGGCAGCTCCCTGCTTCCGCAGCCTTCCTATGTTCTGTCCTTTCCTTACCATATCTATAACCGGCAGATACACCATGATCCTCACCTCCTGTTATTTGAAATAAATATCCAGGCGGTATATGCCCCATATGGGACTTGAACCCATGACTCCTCGATTAAAAGTCGAGTGCTCTCCCAACTGAGCTAATGAAGCATAAAAAATACCGCCTACCTCATTTAAGATAAGCGGTACATGAAAACTATGATCTATTTCTGGCAGCCTCCATAAGACCTGCCCTCACATCACACAGTTTTTCGCCTTTTTCTTACCTTGCATGAGCGTATCTTAACCAGACTCTGTTCTTTTTCTTTACTGAACAGTGCCTCATAATGTTCGCTATGCAGATAATAAACAACTGAAGCTGTTGCGAAGCCATTCGCAGCGAAATTAACTGTTGCCATGATCGTTTCCTTTCCGGACTTATCTGTCCCTTTTGTTTTTACTGTAACCACTATATCACCGATCAGTCTGTTTGTCATTATACCAGTAATATAATTTCACAAATAAATCGGCTTCTATCTATTCCACCTTTACCTCCAGCCCGTCCAGCGTAAGCCCCGGTAATCCCACCAGATACCATTTGTCATCCATGCCCATCTCCATGCGGGCAGGAACCCAGACATCATTGAGCCTGAACTCAAAGACCCCTCCGCAATGGATGCCTCCGTAATCACGCCTGTCCCCATCCCCGTCGGTATAAAAGAAATCAATTATATTCCCTGCCCTGCTTTCACTGCGGCTTTCTATTCCCGGTAAAAACGTACAATCCCTGTCTTATTCAAAGCCACCATGAGCACAGGGATAAACACCATCTGGAGAATGATCCCGGGAACTGCATTCAAAAATGCACCCGCCATAAGCATTGCTGCCGTAACAAGTATCTACGATAAGATGGCTGCCGGTTTCTATCGAATAGTGCTGCAGATAGTTTTCTTCCATTGGTATCCACACGTCTTCAAACGCAGAAAAATGATTTCCTTCCCGAATCTGCAGACGCCTTTTCTGTTCTTCCCAGCTGCATGTCAGAAAGATTGTCAGGTCATATTCCGCCGCCAGTATTGGATGGCGTGAATAACTTCCTTCTACCACTGTCAGTTTTCTAAACAGCATCCATACTGTAGTCCAGCAAATTAAAGTTCTTATCTCCCGCACAAAAACGTCAAATTAAAATCTCAGGTTTCAAATACTGTCTATAAGAGCGTGCTGCAGGAAGCGGCACGTTTTCCTCTTGACCATCCCTTGCTGTTCCGATATAGTTTTTATGGAACAAAAAAGAGAAAGAACAGCACCTCCTACAGTTCGTTCTTTCTCTCACATACCAGTGTGCCTGCCATATACGGGATCGTGTCCCACTCGTGAGGCTCCGGCACCACCGACATATACTATGATAAGAGAAAATTCCCTGTTTTGCAAGCTGATTCGTATAAAAAATTCATCAAAAGCCCTATTCGGCTCCTTCATGGCCGGATTCCGCCCTAAGCTGCAGACCTGCCCATGCCATCCTCCCGGACTTCATCATCCCCTACTCAGGCTACGGCCTGTTCTTCCTCCTCCGCGTCCTGGCGGAGTATTTCCTGCACCTTTCCACTGTGGAGAAGCTATGCGAACGCTTCTCCGTCACCCTTTCCCAGCTGCGCCGGTGGCTGCAGCTCTTCCGGGTACAGAAGGAGGAATGGCTCGGTGTACTCTCCTCCATGGAGGCTTCCGGCCTTTCCTTCCTGAAAGCCCTGCTCGTGCAGACGGCCTATTCGGATTTCGCCTCCGCCTTTGTCCGCCGTTTTACAAAGTCCTTCCTCCAGTCCCATAAGAACCCGGCGCCTTACTGCCAGCAGGTGTTCGGCCCCTGATCCTTTTCCCACCGGCCACACGCCACGGGTATGGCTTCCCTCCCTTCTCTCCTGATAGCTTCTCGGAATCTTCAGCCCTTATTTCATAGGGCTTTCAGAACCTATTTTTCAAAAATCACCCACTTTTTTCTCAAAAACACTTGACAAACCAGTCAAAAAATGCGGCGCTTCGCGCCCTTGATCAAAAAGTACACTTTTTGATTGGAGGCGATTTTTGATGTTACCTTGTAACCCTGGCGGTCATGCCGCCTTTCAGGATACTTTCGTATCCCAGTTCCTTAAATTTTACCCGGATCCCTTTGCGCTTCCCAAAAGCACCTGGGATTATATCGTGCAGTTCTGGTTTCTTGATCTTTCCAAGACGGATTCTGTCATGCAGGAATGTTACTCTGTTTTTGGCCCGGAACCACGGCTCCCTTCCTGCATGCTGCGATTCTTCCAGCACTGCTTCAAAACTTCTTCCCCTGCTGGAACGCTGGCAGTTAAAGCCTGAGAATCCCTTTTTCCTCATTTTCCGGCTTTACCAGCAGCAGTTCCTGGACCAGTCCGTCCACAGGGGGCTGGTTAATCCCCGGCACCTGGCTCTTGCCGGTGACGGCACCCCTGTCCACCGGCAAAATATGGAAGAACCGTACACATCTTTACCGATGACAATCCAAGGTTATTTAACATACCGCCAAGGGACTCTAAAGCATGGGAAAAAGAATATGATAGAAGAACTTCTGTGGAGCGCTCCAACAAGCGGGAGAAAGAGGACTATAAATTAGAAGACGGCAGGCACCGCTCGACTAAGATGTGGTACTGCCGCCTCTACGGCATCTTGATGCTACAACATCTTGATGCCTGGGAAATGCCCTCTGCTGAGGCATTTCAAGAATCATTATTAGGATTCACCGCCTAATAATGATATCTTAAGCGATTCCATAAGATTTTTCAAGGCATAGTACCCGCTATGTCCAATGTTTATGTCCATTTTTCTCAAATTTCTTTTCCTGCACGATATTCAGTTGTCAATTTTCAGTTGGTATCTCATTTATTGAGATTCCGAGAAGTTATTAATGAGATAGGAGATGCCCATATCCCTTAAATACGCCAGGTATTCTTTCCGGGCAGCCTTTGTGACCACCTCCACGATCTGCATGGGAACACCGTTCATCGCACTTGTCGGAGCTTCCCAGGTGCATCTGCCTTCCCTGTCATAAACCAGACAGTAATGCCCCTGCTTTTTCGCTTTTTTCCGCCTCATGGAAATCTCCGTCTATCTTTCCGTCCAGCGAGACCGCCATGTGGCAGATCACATATGCCCTGTCCATCTTGTCCTGCCTCCTTAATCCTCCGGCGCCCAGGCTGTAAACTGCGCCTCCTGCTGCTCAAGCGGCGTTGTAAAGAACCGCACATTTTTATCGACCGCCCTGATCCGCTCCATTTCCTCTCCTGTCAGTTCAAAATCAAAGATATCAAAATTATCCCTGATATGCTGCGGATTGGTGGATTTCGGAAAAATGACCGTGCCTTCCTGGATATGCCAGCGCAGGATGACCTGAACATTGGTTTTCCCATATTTCTGCGCCAGTTCTGTAAAGACCGGCTCGCCGATCAGATCCGCATCGCCATGTCCGATGGGATACCATGCTTCGATGACTGTCCCATAAGGCGCCAGCCTCTTTTTTAATTCGTTCTGCTGGAAATAAGGATGGCATTCCACCTGGAGCACAGCGGGCTTGATGACCGCTGCCTCACAGACCTCCTCCAGACGCCCCGATTCAAAATTGCTGAGTCCGATACTTTTTACTTTTCCCTGGGCAACTGCTTTTTCGCAGTCCTTCCATGCGCCCATATAATCGCCCACCTGCTGGTGCAGCAAAAGCAGGTCCAGATATTCAAGCCCCAGTTTTTTTAGGGATACCTCAAAGGCTTTCATTGCTTTGTCATAGACCCGGTTATCATTCCAGAGCTTCGTGTTGCACCGTATCTATGCTGCGGTATCCTGCCTTGATTGCCATTTTCACACATTTTGCTGTATGCAAGGGAGAAATCTGCCATACACCGAAACCCAGTCCGGGAATTTTTACTCCATTATAAAGCGTAAGTGTGTCGAATATTTTCCATATACATCATATCCTCCTGAAATTTTAGTTTATTTCCTCTTTATCCAAAACATCTGAAAACCTACCGGTCTTCCGCAAAATCAGGATTGCAGCCAACCTTATGTCTATTATAATCCGGAAAAAGCGCCCGACTCCACACCAAACAAAATGATTCTGTGGTTTACGCCCCACAAGTGGCAAAAATGCGGCATAACTTATAGCCCGATTTCTTATTCCGTTTGTTTATGTCCTGCAAATTTTATAATACACTCATGTTGATTTTTATACCTGCCCGTATTATGATACAAGTGAGTATTTATCCTTGCGGTAATAAGCCAAAATTCCGCAGACTTTTGTTTTTATCGTTGGGAATAAAATTCCAAAACATATCAAGCAGTTTTTTTCTATACAATATCGTTTTTAAGGAGAGATGTATATGGCAGAAAATAAAAAAGAAGACCTGTGGGTTCAGCGGACTAAAGAATTTATCCGCAAAACCTTTGAAGAAATGATCTGTGAAATGGATTATGAACAGATTTCTGTCAAAGAATTGACGCAGCGCGCCAAGATCAATCGAAAAACATTTTATTTACATTACAACACGTTGGATGACCTTCTTCTGGAGATCCAGAATGAACTGGCGCAGAATTTTATCAGGCGCACCCAGGGACTGGAACGCCCCTGCGACATATTGGCGACTGTCGCAAGGGTCAAATACCACAGCATCCTTTGGACGCATTGTGCCTGATGCATTCAATATTGATGCCCCGTAGCCTGTTGCAAGGTATTTGACTTGTGCAGCGGCGCTGTGAGGGCATAACATTTATTCAATCATCCGCCTTCTCTGCCCACTTCAATCCTTTACTCTCTTTCAAAACCCCCATATGATACATTACCTGAATGCAGTCTACATATCCCTGAATGTATGCCCGTAATTCTTATGCGGAAGCAAAGTCCTCCTGACATTCTTTTATTTCCTCCAGCTTCTCTTTCTGTTCCGTTGGAAAGCCATGTGTCTCCTTTACAATCAGTTTTATTTCATACCATCAATCCACTGCTTATCCCTGATATTTTTCTACACTTCATCTTTAGAAGGGAATGTATTTATAAAAATTTACCGGAACGGAACCTCCAAAAACATCATTGGTTCCAAGATCAGACAGCTCCGGCAAGAAAGAGGATTATCCCAAGCCGCGCTCCCTGAGCGTACCGAGGATGTCATTCAAAAAAGTCCTTGTCATATCCTCCACAATACGGACGACATCTTCAACAAAATCTGTCTTCTCTCCCCGGATCATAAGGTAATCCAGCGTAAAGTCCCCGATGTCTACCGTGATAACCTTGTTAAATTCCGCTATTCTCTGATAGACAGTCAGGGCATAGCAGCGCCCATTATACTGAAGGTATTCCCCCAGTGCGGGTCTGCAGGCCCCCTCCACAAAGCCGGAAATAAATATCTCAAACTTCCCACACCGTTTTGGTGCGTTGAACCTTGCTACGAAAAATCAATACTTTAACCCATAAAAAAGGCACAAACCGCCTGCATATGATATAATTTTCTTGTTGACTTGAAGCGTACTTCATAGTTTATGATTAAGAAGAAAGGCGGATTAATATGTATTCAGCAAAGGAAACAGCCAAAATGACAGGATTATCAACAGCAACTTTGAGATATTATGAAAAGGAAAAATTACTGCCCCAAATAGCTAGAAACAGCCAAAAATACAGGCAATATACAGATGAGGACATTGAATGGATTAAAATGGTACAATGTATGCGTATGGCAAATATCCCCATTCATTCCATTAAAGAATATGTTGCACTGTTATTACTAGGCGGGGAAACCCTTGAACAGCGTTTTACTATGGTACAAAATCACATGGAGGATATTAAAAAGCAAATGACTAATTTACAGAATGCATTTGAATTGACACAAAAAAAGTTGTCATTCTATAAAAAACTTTTAGAGGATTCTTCCTTTAAAAATATGTCCTATAGCGAAGAATGGAAGTTATTTAATCATGGAGAAAATTAACGAGAAAAAATAGGAGGAAATGGAAAATGCCTTATATCACAGTAGAAAGCGGTGTTTTGTCCAATACGCAAAAGGAGGAACTGATTAAACGATTAACAGAAATATCATCTGACATTATGAAAATACCACAAGAATTTTTTGTAACAACCATAAAGGAAGTGCCTGACAAAAACTTTGGCATTGGCGGAAAAACCATTGACAAGGTAAAGGCAGAGTATATGCAGATACATAATAAGCAATTATAGGATAATTTGAAACACGGGCAGGGAAAAGGAATGGAAAATGTTTTAATTACAGGGACAACAAGCGGGATTGGAAAAGCATTTGCCGAAAAATTTGCAAGCATGGGAAATAATATCATACTTGTATCACAAGATAGACAAAAACTGGAGCAACAGCAATTATATTTACAAAATCAGTATCATGTAACTGTAAATTTTATTGCATATGACCTGTCAAAAGAAAATGCCGTAGATTTAATTATGGAGCAAATATGTAACTGGAATATACCTGTTGATTTCCTTATTAACAATGCGGGCTTCAATGAGTGTGGCTTATTTAGCAAAACAGATATTAGCAAGGAAATAAAAATGATCGACTTGCACATACGTTTTGTTACGCAACTTACAAAACGTATTTTGACAATTATGGAAAAGAATAATTACGGGCACATATTGAATATCGGTTCAACAGGTTCTTTCATTCCCTCTCCATCTGACGCAGTTTATTCCGCCACAAAAGCATATATTATGTCTTTTTCAAATGCCCTTTACGGAGAATATAGACATACAGGAATAAAAATCACTTTGCTTTGTCCCGGAGCAACGAAAACCGAATTCGCACGAAAAGCCAATATAGAACAAACCTTACTTTTTAAAGTTGCCGTTATGAAACCCGAACAAGTTGTTAAAATAGCTTATCCTAAAATAGTAAGAGGAAAACGCTTAATCATTCCGGGACTGTATAACAAATTTCTCATTTTCTGCTCAAAGATAATGCCTCTTAACATTACAAACAAGCTGACAATGATTATGATGAACAATTATTGAGAAGAAGGTGATGACATATTGGAAAAATTTTAGTGCTGACACTTAATGAACAAGAAGAAAAAGTAACAAACAAAATTATATCGGCTATTGCTGATTATATACAGCTTGAACCTATTATAGAAAGCAAGTGATTATGGAAAGTAAATTCTCTGACCGCTTGTCACTGTAGCCTTCCAGGCAATAGAACTTTACATAAAAACCGATATTCCTCATGGAGCGCTATGCGCTACTTTTAGAGAGGAGATGGTTTGTTATGTTAAGACAGATCAAAGTTGCTGACCTGTGCAAAGAGCTGGAGTCCAAGCTAAGGAATCTTCACTATTCGGAGGATTCCATGCGCAGGTACAGCAAAGTATTCCGCGAATTCACGGAATATGCAGGCGACTGTGACTATTCGCAGTCAAAGGGGACGGACTTCCTTGTATGGAAGTTCCAGCAGCTTGGCGGATTCGTTACATCTGGAGAACACTCCAAAAACGAAATGTATTATTTCAGGGCTATACGCTCGCTTGCAGAATACTATAACTTCGGGATCCTTTTCAGGCTGCACGACTTCCATGGGGAGATTGTCTGGCCTGAGCCATTCAAGGATGCCACACTCGAGTTTCTCCGTTATGAAGTCGAGTATGGATGTTCCCATTACCCGTATGACCGGTGCCGCTTTGTCATAAAGGATTTCATACTTTATCTTGACTCGGCTGGAGTGCATGACCTGGATGGCGTCAGCCCGGGCCTTGTCTTGCGTTTTACAGAGACCACGGTCGGCCTGGCCCCTGTCACGATTGCTGAGCGCCTTTCCGCAGTGGGTCAGGGCTAAGCTTCCCACGGTATGGAGCGAGGAACAGATTGAAAGCATCATCCATGCAGTTGACACAACTACGGCGACAGGGAAAAGGGATTATGCCATCGTCCTTATGGGGGCCAGGCTTGGGCTGCGGATTGGGGATATGCTCAACCTCACCATGAATGACATCGACTGGGAAAACAAGCTCATATCCATCATACAGGGGAAAACAAAGGAACCATTGACGCTCCCCCTTCCCGATGATGTCGGCTGGGCGCTTATCAACTACCTTAAAAACGGCAGGCCGGAGACGGACTGCCCCAACATCTTTGTGGTGCACAATGCGCCATATAAAGGGAGCCCTTTCAAGAGCACCCTCAGGCACAACATAAGCAAGATACTCAAGCGTGCCGGCATCTCCGTTGACAGGTCCAGGCACTACGGATGGCATTCGCTGCGCCACTCGGACCCGCAGGTCGCAAAGCACTATCTCAGGGTAGACCTTGACGGGCTCGCCAAATGCGCACTGGAAGTGGAGGTGATGGATTATGTCAGGCAATAAAGGCTTCAATGGGCAGCTTGCCCCATATATGTCTGCCTTTCTCGCTGAAAAGCGGGCCCTTGGGGTTCAAGTACCATGAACAGGAGCGGATGCTGCATGTGCTTGACCAGATGAGCGATGGTTATGACTGCAGCGCAGGGCTACCCAAAGAACTGTGTGGGGCGTTTGTGCAAAGACAGCCAAACTGGCGGCAGGCGACACAGGATGGCACAGGGTGAATGCCGCCTATGCGGACATCATACCGGATATGGAGGTGAAGACAGCGTATGAAGACGACTGACTTTGCCCGGCTCCTCAGCAGCTTCCTCCTGGACGAGCTGTCCATGGAAAGGATAACTGGGTTCTTAAACTGGCTGGAAGCCGGATGTGGCAACGGCAGAAGCACCCACAACCAGCGCCTTACACTGCCTGACACCTCAACAAGGAAAGGGCGCAGGGACCAGATGCTGCTCACCCTTCTTTATGACAGTGGTGCACGTGTACAGGAACTTGCTGATCTCTGTGTTGGCAGCATACGGCTTGACGCGCCTGCCCAGGTGAAGCTGTTCGGAAAGGGAAGGAAAAGCCGCAGCGTCCTGCTGATGGACAAAACGGCATCTCTCCTGAAACAGTATCTGTCTGAACATGGGCTTGACAGCCCTGCCCACTATGAGCATCCTCTGTTCTTTAATTCACAGGGGAAAAAACTCACCCGCCAGGGTATTGCATATATACTCAAAAACAAGCATCAAGATGAAGAAAGCGGCGCTGGATAAAATGAAATCCGGCAAGGATGTAGTGCCTGATAAACCCAAAGCCGACTGGACGGAGGATAAATCGCTCCTTGATTGGCTTAATAGACTTAAGCAATAATTATGGAAAGAAAATCCTGGCAGATTCCGCTTATATATGGGAATCTGTCAGCGATACTTGCCATAATATTTTGCTTTCCATAATAGCGATAGGTGATGTCTATACTCTCATGCCTTACTCTGTCTGCTATGGCAAGTGCTGAAAAACCCATCTCAATCAACAAAGAAATGTGTGAATGCCGTTACGGTATAATAACGACAAACGGAAAAAGCCTTGATTTTCAAGGAGTCCACGCGTTTGCCGCCATTTATTCAATTTCTTTTCCAAGTTGAAATCTGACGAGAAAAATATCGAAAAAAGGAGGCTGTTTCATTAACGAACAAAATTTAATAGCGTCAGCGGTCCGGTGTATTGCCTGACCGCTGGTTGCCGTGGCGTTTCATCTTATCAGATGGACGCCTTTTTTCATGCAGATTCGGTGCGACAGTATGGAACGGCAGAGATTTTATCTCAGAGGATATAGTGACGGCATTACATATCTGAAAAAGACTGGCATGCTGTAAAATGAGCATTTGATGAAGGCAGTATGTAATCATTCTGTACTGCTTTTTATAAGTTTCTGCACATTGTTTCCTCATACCTGCATAATTTATTCCGTTTTATGTGCAGATAAAACAGATATTGCTTGATTTTCTGCATATAATATGTTGCAATAATATGCAGAAAGGATGGTGTGATATGAGGAAATTCGATTACTCTTTTTTAAACAACGGCTTACTGCCTGCAAATTTGGTGAATCTTACTTCAAATATTTCGGCATTGAAAACAATGGCGGGAGTGCGAAAAGAGGAATATACCCAAATTTTTTCGGAGTTAGAGGCAGTTGCAAAGGTACAGTCGATTAAGAGTTCTAATGCTATTGAGGGTATTGTTACAAGTGACGAGCGTATTGCCGCTATCGTCAATCAGAACAGCGCTCCGTTGAATCATAATGAAGCGGAAATTGCCGGATATAGAGATGCATTAAATGAAATTCATTTAGACTATGAGCGTATTGATTTTTGTGAGCGTGATATTTTGCATTTGCACGAAATGATGATGGCATTTGCAGGTTATGAATATGGCGGTCAATATAAAACAGACGATAATGTGATTTTGGAAATCGATACAGACGGAAACAGGCGTGTTCGTTTTCGTCCCACCCCTGCAAATGAAACGCCAAAGGCTATGGAACAGTTAGAGCTTGCCTATATGGAAGCACGTAGTGACGCCAATATAAACCAACTGCTATTGATTCCTTGCATTATTTTGGATTTTCTCTGCATACATCCATTCAGAGATGATGGTGTTATAATTGGGACAAGGTTAGAGAAACCCAGTAAAATCAACGGGTTTGCACTCCTTAGTCCTATTTTTTTATCCCATGCGGGGTGGAGAGAGGACGGCGCCGTACATATCAATACCTACTATACTGAAAGTCAGATGGGACTCTGTGCATAGCGGAGGTACTGGCTTTAGAGAAGTGTGAGGTTATAAAAGAAATAACAAAGATAGGACTTTGATTCACCCTGGCCGGGAAACCGGAAGGTGATTTGAGGTCCTTTTTCTTTTCGCAGGACGGTCAAGTTCTGTAAGGTATGGTCTGTGGGCAGGGAAGCTGTCTGTCTACTCAATTTCAGGAGGAAAAGTTTTATGGCAAAAAAGGATGTTAGAAAATATAAGGTATATGAGCAGAGCGGGCATAATTATAAGCCGACGCCTACAATCACATTAAAGGGGCTTTGGCTGGAAGAATTGGGCTTTGGGGCGGGGACGCTCCTGACGGTCCGGTGTGAGGAAGGGAAGCTGGTCATTGAACCGAGGGAGTCGGTGGATTACATTGATGTGTTTGAGGAACAGCAGTTAAGCATGGTGGCAGAGAGGAAAGTGAGGTTTTGATATATGGGTAAGATTTATGTGATCGGTTCACAAAAAGGGGGTACGGCGAAGACAACAACTACGTTCAATCTGGCGTACTGCCTGCGGAAGATGGGGAAGAGGGTTCTGGCTGTGGATTTTGACAGCCAGGCGAATCTGACAACGTGCTTTGGTGTGGAGGATACGGGGGTTTTGGATGATACTATTGGGCATCTGATGATGGCGCAGATTGAGGATATGAAGCTGCCGTCCCCGAAGAAGTACATACGGACGAAGGACGGGGTGGACTTCATCCCATCGTCTATTTATCTGTCGGTGGTGGATGCGAAGCTGCGGCTGGAGATGGGGGCGGAAAAGATGTTGCCCGGGATTCTGGAGCCGCTGCGGGAGAAGTATGATTATATTTTGATTGATACCTGTCCGTCCCTTGGGACTTTGACAATCAATGCCCTGGCTGCTTCGGATGAAGTGATTATCACGGTGAACCCCCAGCTTCTGGCTATGATGGGGATGCAGGATTTTCTGCGGACGGTGGTGAAGATCAGGAAGCGGATCAATCCGGGGCTGGGGATTGCGGGTATCCTGATGACCATGTGCGAGCCCAGGACGAAGCTGTGCAGGGTTCTGACGGAGGAAGTGACGGAGAGCTTCCAGGAGCAGATACGGGTGTTTGAGACGAGGATTCCCAGTACGGTGAAGGTGGGGGAGAGCATTTATTACAGCCTGCCGGTGGCGGAGTACAGCCCGAAGGCGAGCGCGGGGATGGCTTATAGAAAGTTTGCAAAGGAGTTGGTTTCGTATGAAGGCTAATGGGACGAAGAGGAAGATTTTTAATGACGCTGTGGACCTTCTGGCGGGGGCGGAAGAGGTTTCCGCTCCGGAGAACGGGATCAGGATGCTGCCCATTGACAGTATCCGCCCGTTCCGGAAGCATCCTTTCCGGCTGTATGAGGGGGAGCGTCTGGAGGACATGGTGGAGAGCATTAGGGAGCATGGCGTTCTGAATCCGGTGATCGTGTGGCAGGAGGGGGACGGGTATGAGATGCTGGCCGGGCATAACAGGCAGATGGCGGGGAAGCTGGCCGGGCTGGCGGAGATTCCGGCTATCGTGAAGACGGACCTGACGGAAGAGGAAGCCTATGTCTATGTGATCGAGACCAATGTGATACAGAGGGGCTTTGCGGAGCTTCTGCCGTCCGAGAAGGCGGCTGTGCTGGCGGAGCGGTATGAGAAGGTCAGCAGTCAGGGGAGGCGGAATGACATTCTGGAAGAGATTGCCAGGCTGAATGGGCAGGACACGGCGGGGACTTGTGGACATGATGTCCACAAGTTGAAGAGCCGGGATGCCATCGGGGAAGAGTATGGGATGACCGGGAGGAATATTGCCAGGTATATGCGGGTACAGCAGTTGGAGGAACCTTTGAAGGAGCGGCTGGACGAGGGGACGCTGCCTCTGGTGGCGGCGGTGGATCTGTCTTATCTGTCGGGGAAGGAGCAGAAAGTGGTGTCCGGGCTGGCAGAGAAGGGGAAGATCAGGCTGGATGCGAAGACGGCGAAGTGCGTCAGGGGCATGGTCGGGAGTGTGACGGAGAAGAGGGTGCTGGAAACGCTTGTCGGCGGGAAAGGGAAGAAGGATTCTGCCGGAAAATCCGTCAAGTTGTCAGCGGATGTGTATGAGAGGTATTTTGCCGGTGTGAAACCTGCGGACGTGGCGGGGATTGTGGAGGAAGCGCTGGCGGCATGGTTCGGGAAGGGAGGGGATGCAGATGTTCCGAGCGGAAGAGATAGAGAAGCTGGATAAGTCTTATTTTAACATTATCCTGGCGGAGAATTATGATGTGACGATTCAGTCTAAGAATACGGGGCATATCTGGTATATCCATAATCCGGAGTATCCGGGGGAAGGGGAGTGCATTATTTTCCATAAACATAGGGCTTCCCAGCCTTATCATCAGCATGGGAGGGCAAGGAGTCTGGGGCAGGCGGTGAAGAATATTATGGGGCATGATATGTTCCAGATGAATGGGCGGAAGCAAGAATAGAGATAGTTGGATTAGGTATAAAAAGGTTCATTGGTAAAGGTAGCCAATGAACCTTTTTTACCGTTTAAAGTAGATATTTAGGAAGAAGAGGAATGTTTTTGTAAGTGAATTTTAAGGGTTGTAATTGTAAGATGGAGGCTATTTTGATATAATATATGACGAATGATAGCATAATGATTTCACATGTACAGATATTTGAGAGAAGATGATACATAATAATTTTAAGATTCTTGCTGGATTTTTCGTTTATAAGGGAGAGAATGTATGGGTGGCCAAGCGGGGATAAGAGGATATGTTTACCAAGGAATTGTTGCAATAATAAAAGCATTGGGGAAAAATGGTTGGAATAAAATATCAGTTGAATATAACTCCCCGCTTGATAAAGTTGATATTGCGTTGTTAGATGATGATGTGATTATAGAAGCAATTCAAGTAAAATCATCAATAAATCTTTTTTCAAGAGAAAATATAATAAAATGGATTGAAGACTTGTTAGCAGATGTGCCAGCATCTCAATATGAGTTGATTTTGTTAGGGACTCCGGATGAAAATGCGAATATTTTTATAAATTCAGTTGGTCAATATTATAAAGGTGAAAATACACAGAAAATGAAAAATAGTCTTAATGGCTATGAAGCTATACTGGATACAAATAAAATAATGATTAGGAGTCTGCCTTTTGATCAAGATATTTTGTTGGCGCAAGTTAGGGATATGCTTAATGAATATATTGATAAGAAAGGATTTGCTGTTAAACAATCAGTTTTGGCCAGATTAGCTGAAATGATATTAGGTGCTGATTTGCTTTTAGCAACTGCTGGACAAAGCATTAGTAGAGAACATTATGATAAGAGAATTTTTGATTGGCTTAATTTGTCTTGTGGGCAACAATTAAAGAATGATAATCAGTTTTCCTCAATAGAAGCTGTGTTTTATAGTAAAGGAAAATTTTTAAACAAAATTAAACCATTAGGTATTATAGATTTGCAAGGATATATACAATTAAAGCAAAATAATGATAGAAAAGCGAAAACAGTCATAGATGAAATGATTCAAATAGATGTAAATGCTCAAGATCAACCGATTATTATAAATGGAGAGGAATACATAAATGTTAAAGATCCTATGCCGCAAAGCAAGACGGAAGCGCAGGAATATGTAGTGGATAGCAAACTGAAAGAAAATATAATTACATATGTAAATGTGTTGTTTGGAATATGTCTTGATGAGTCCTTTTTCGATTTTGGCAGTTTGAAAAAGAAAAAAGGGTTAAACGGTATAGATGTTCTTGTGGGAACTGACAAGCAAAAGAGAAAAGAAAGGCTTATGTGGGATCTTATTAAAAGAATTTCGGAGGCCCTTGAGTATGAAAATTATATATCAGCATTCCAAGATATAAAAATATTGCCAGTTGTATTACGAAACAACGGGCGTATTAATGATAAAAAAATAATGCTTACGTTGAAGATACCAGCTAAATCTGTTAGCTTTCTTGATTTAAATATGGTGGTGAATACACTTTGTTCTCAATTTGAAATGGCAAAAGAACTGAATGACGATAATATTACAGAACTTATTTGGACACCCACAGAAGATGAAAATATAGGGTGGGAAGGGAATGGTGGTTTTTATAGTATGATTGATGCGAAAAGATATTTTAATTCGCAGTCACTGGCTATAGAAAAAGAGAAAATGCTAGAAGAATTAAAACATCAAATAGAATACGAAAAAATATATGATGCAAATGATAATGTAATAATAAAGTGGGAAATGGACGGTCTTAGACCAGAGGAGGCTCTAATGCTTAGTAAATACTTAGTATTTAAAGATATTAAGGAAAATACTGTAATTGATTATAGTATAATGTCTCAGGAAGCATCAGGGAAAATAGAAGGGAAATTATTTGTAGATTAAACAATAGGAAGGAGAGTTTTATGCCAAGAGCAGGAGACACATTTACAGTTACTTTGAAACCGTCCCATTTAGGATGGGGTACATACCGCTATACTGATACCCGTGATCCGATTTACGGGGAGGGTTATATTAAAATACCAAGGCAGTATGCAGAGCGGTTTGATATATTTAATGACAATCATCCCACGGCAAATCCTAGGTATCGCTGTGTTGCTGTAAATGGGCGTTATTCTGGCATTCTGCTTGCACAGGGCTGTAGCTGTGCAGGGGATGTTTATGCAAAGCAGTTTGCGGAAGCAGGAAATTTAAAGGGCATAGGTAATTGGTACAGAAGCGTTGGCGCACAAGTAGGCGGGAAAGTCAGGGTGACTTTTACTTCTCCTAACAGCCTTGAAATCGAGTATCTTGGATAGGTGATGGAAATAGTTAAAAGTTGTTTATATTGTGTTTGGGGCTGATGAAGTGGATAATCTTACGAAGGAACAGCGGCATAAGAATATGCGGAATATCAGATCCAGTGATACCAGCATTGAGTTGATGCTGCGCAAGGAGCTGTGGGCAAGGGGATTCCGGTATAGGAAGAATTATGCCGCCCTGCCGGGTAAGCCGGATATTGCGCTGACAAAGTATAAGATAGCGATTTTTTGTGACAGTGAATTTTTTCATGGGAAGGACTGGGAGGTTTTGAAGCCGCGTCTGGAGGCGGGAAACAATCCGGAGTATTGGAAGAAAAAGATATTGAGGAATATGGAGCGGGATGATGAGGTGAATAAGGCTCTCATGTTCATGGGCTGGACAGTGATCCGGTTTTGGGGAAAGGATATTTTAAAGAACTGCGGGGAGTGTATCCGGGTGATTGAAGAATGCATTTTTGAGTTGAACGTGCAGGGAGACAGGACGTTTTATGGGGTGGATGATGAGTGATGGTAGAAAGTGCCGGGTATGTCTGCTATAATTGCAGTGACTAATGAAAATGGAGAAGGGAAAATGCGGTTATTATATTCTAATATACTCCCGTTAAAGCTGGGAGACGGGCAGACAGCTTTTATAGATTATTTTATGGATGCTGTGCATGAGGCGGATGAAATAGATATTGCAGTGGGGTATGTGTCGAAGGCGGCTTTAAAAGAGCTGCAGGGGCTGGTTGACGAGGCCGGAGTAAAGAGGGTATGTCTGACAATCGGCATGTATTATCATGAGGGCATGCCGGAGGGTACATATAATGTAGCGGCGGCTTTGAATGAGGACTGGACTGGGCGCGGGATTGGTGAAGTGCGTCTGGTGAGGGCGTTTAAATATCATGGGAAAGTGTATGTTTTTTATAAGAATGGAAAGCCGTTTTCTGCTGTGGTTGGTTCGCATAATCTGGGGGCAGTCAAGCTGGAGGCATCCAATCTGCGCCAGTATGAATTGTCGGCGGTGACGGAGGAACCGAAGGAACTGCAGGAGATTTCTGCCCATGTCAGGGACATTATGCTTCCAAGGTGTTCGGCTAATATAGCTGATCTGCGGGATGTGCCTCTGATTCGGGAGGTCAACCGGGCGCTGGTGGATCAGGAATTTGTGTCCAAAGTTACGCCGGAGGAAGTGGATGCTTATAAGAAGAGGATGACGGATGTTTCCTTTGAGCTTCCGTTGAAAGTGCCGGAGGATGAGAATGATCAGTCTATGATGGGGTCCAATATCAATGTCTGCTATGCAAGCGGAAGAAAGCGTGTCTGGTGGGAGATTGAAATGGTGGTCAGTAAGTCTATCAGGGATCTGCCGGGCTATCCCCTGCATCAGCAGCCCTTTATGGCGGTTACGGATGACGGCTGGAAGTTCCAGGCCTGGACCTGCGGACAGAACAATAAAAATCTATATTCAAAAGACGATTTGAAGATCATGGGGCGCTGGATTAAAGGGCGCCTTGTGGCGGCCGGCCTGGTGGAGCCGGTGAACCGGGTGGAAAGTGACCTGGACGGGAAAGGCGTTATCACACATAAGATGCTGAATAAATACGGGAGGGATACGATCACGCTGACAAAGACAGATATTGTGACGAAGACGGAGGATGGTACGGAACTGGAAGTATGGATGCTGTCTTTCCTTCCGGAGAGCAGGCATCAGCAGGAGGCAGAAGATGAAATATCTTGAAACGTACTTAAAGAGGATAGAGGGGCGGGGGAATAAGCAGTTAGCTGATTCTATCCAGAAAACGGTGGATAATATCGCGCCGAAGTATTTAGAGGGTTTTTCTTTTTGTGAGCATGAGGTAGGGCTTCTCTTTGGAAATGTGCAGTCCGGAAAAACAGGGCAGATGTTCGGCGTGATTTCTGTGGCGGCAGATCTGGGGTTTCCGGTATTTTTGATTTTGACAACAGATAATGTCATACTCCAGCAGCAGACCATTGAGCGGGTGAGGGAGGACTTGGAGGGGTTCTGTATATGTGACGAATATGATTCGGAGATTTTTGCAGAAAACTGTCTGATGCAGCCGGCCATCATTGTGTTGAAGAAGAATGTAAGGACTTTGAAGCAGTGGTCTAATATTCTGGGGTCTACGGGGTTTATGAGGGGAAACCCGCTGTTCATTATTGATGATGAGGCAGATGCGGCCTCTCTGAATACGATGGTCAACAGAAACGGCAGGTCTTCTATCAACAGGTATCTGGATGATATTAAGGCGAGATCGGCGTGCAGTATTTATCTGCAGGTTACGGGGACGCCGCAGGCGCTGTTGCTGCAGACAATGTCATCAGGGTGGCATCCATATTTTGCTTATTATTTCCGGCCGGGAAACGGGTATCTTGGGGGAGACTTTTTCTTTCCGGCGGAAGGAGCCGGGGAGTGTATTTCTTATATAGATTCTTTGAGAGATCCGTTGGAAGAGGCGTTAATGCATCATCTGGTGGTATCGGGTATCATGCTGACAGCGGGAAAAGGGGTGGCAAATTTTTTAATTCATCCCAGTGTTCGGAAGGCGGTGCATGGAAAATACCAGCAGGATGTGTTTAAGGTTTTGGGGGATTTCAAGGAAAGGTGCAGGGATGACGGATTTACTGTGCAGGCCAGGCAGCGGTATGAGCAGCTGAACCCGGTTAAATTTGAGAAGAAGCCGTTTGGAGAGGTTTTGGATTTTATACAGAAACTGCTGGAAAATGATGAAATTAAGGTTCTGGTCATGAACGGAAGTTCCGATGTAGGCAGTGATGATTATGCATCGGGCTCTAATGTGATTATCGGCGGGAATACGCTTGGACGGGGTGTTACTTTTGCGGGACTGCAGACGATTTATTATACCAGAACGGCCAAGAAGCCGCAGGCAGATACGATGTGGCAGCACAGCCGTATGTTCGGCTATGACAGGGATGCCGGGCTTATGAAGGTGTTTATTGACGAGCATTTGTATAAGCTGTTTGCGGATATCAATGCAACGAATAATTCTATTATTTCCCAGGTGGAGAGGGGAACTGCGGATGTGAAGATTTATTATCCGGAGGGATTGAATCCGACAAGGAAGAATGTTCTGGATAATAAGAAACTGGCCATGATTTCAGGGGGGACAAATTATTATCCATATTCGCCAGAGAATGATACGATTGCTGACATTGACCAGCTTCTGGAGGCATTTGATGATTCACAGCCGTGTTATCAGGTGAGTCTTCGTTTGATGCAGGAGGTTTTTTCCCATATCAAGTCGGAGGATGATTTTAAAGTAAGTGTTTTCCGTTCTATTATTGATATGGTGCTTGCTGAAAAACCGGCAGGCCAGGGGGTTCTGATTGTCAGGAGGAACAGGAACGTGGCGAAGGGTACGGGTGCGCTGCTGTCTCCTAATGACTGGCAGTTAGGCGCATCTGTTACGGACAAGATTGTTCTTACTATGTATCAGATGACAGGAGAAAAAGGCTGGGGCGGAGAGAAAATATGGGTTCCGAATATCAAACTGCCGGATAAGATGGTGTATTATGATATAACAGATGACAGTGAATAATGGTATTATGTGTTTGAAAGGAAGGTGTCATGAAGTATTCAGAGCTGGCGAGAAGGGTATTGTTTGAACCGCTCCGCACGGGGGCGGACAGGCTGTGTATTTTGTCAGGGTACGCAACGCCGAACATGGCTTCGTGGCTGATAAAGAATTTGAAGGAGTTTAAATCCGGGCCTATAGATATATCTTTGATTGTGGGAATGGTTCCTTTTGACGGTCTCAGCATTGCTGTTCATGAGGGATTTAAGGAGCTGCAGAAGGAGAAGATGCCCCAGGAGGTGGCGCATTATCAGTGCAGTTATGTGTATGATTCTGCGCCGGTACATGCGAAAGTGTATGTCTGGCTTAAAGGGGATGAGCCGGTTGCGGCGTTTGCGGGTTCGGCGAATTTTACGCAGAGTGCATTTGGGGAAAAGCGCAGGGAATATATGGTGGAATGTGATGCGCTGGAAGCGTACCGGTATTACTGCAGTGTAGAAAATGATACGATATTCTGCAATCATGCCGAAGTTGAGGAATATGTGGTACTGTATCCCACGCACAGCGTTTTGGATATGGAAAATAAGCCGGTCGGCAGCCTGTCGGGTGAAAATATAGAAACGATAACGCTTTCCCTGCTTTCGGAAAACGGGGAAGTGGGGACGAAATCGGGGCTGAACTGGGGACAGAGAAGCAGGCGGAATAAGAATGAGGCGTACATACCGCTTCCTGCGCCGATGGTCCGGACGGGCTTTTTTCCGTTGAATAAACAGCATTTTACGGTTGTTACGGATGACGGCCATCAGCTGATATTGAGGGTGGAACAGCAGGGGAATAAGGCGATTACTACACCGCTTAGTAATGCACAGCTTGGGGAGTATTTCAGGAACCGGCTGGGGCTGGCGAATGGCGCTTATATTTGGAGAAGTGATCTGGAGGAATATGGACGTACAGATGTTACGTTTTATAAGTTGGATGATGAGCAGTATTATATGGATTTTTCTGTGTAGTAAAACCGGGGCTAAAGCTCCGGTTTTACTATAAGGTCATTCATTGATGTTTGGTTCAATGCTGGGGTATTCGATGCCGGCGAAACTTTTCAGGATGGCTTCAAATATGATTTTCGCCCCTTTGCATGGAACGGCCATGCCGATCTGTTTTCTGACGCTTTCTTTGCTCCCGATAAATTTATAGGTATCGGGGAAGGTCTGCAGGCGGGCGCGTTCCCGGTTTGTCAGGGCCCTGGATTCTTTCCAGTGGTAAATATGGGTTCCGCCGCCGCCGCTTCCGGTGACGGTGTATGCAGGTTTATCAGGGTCCAGCCGTTTGTATATCTGGCTGATTTTGGCGCCGTGGACATTCAGTTTCAGTTCGTCCGGCAGGTCGGCAGTAAATGCATTCTGTCCGGGAAGGATATGGTCCAGCCTTTCAATGACGGTTTTAGACTGTTTTGTCAGTTCGTTATTAAAGGCGTCTGTCGGGATGGGCGGGTCTTCTATTGCTTTCCGGCAGGTATTGTCAATGTCCGCATATGGTTCCGGAGAAGGAACATGGTATGCAACGTCAATATCTTTCCGGATGCCTACTATGATAATCCGGTGGCGGGCCTGGGGGATTCCGTATTCCTCAAATTTATATAAATGCGGGACGACAGTATATCCGCCGTGGGTTCCTGCTTTTTTCAGTTCGTCAATGATTTTGGTAAAGGCTTTTCCGTCATTGGCATTTCGGAGTCCGCCTACATTTTCTGCAACGAACCATATAGGGTTGTATATATTTAATACTTTTACTCCGTAGGAATAGAGGGGGCCGAAAACGCCGTCCATGCCTTTCTGCTCTCCTACTACGCTGTAATCATTGCACGGGAATCCAAAAGCCAGGGCGTCAATTTCCGGCAGGTTTTCCAGGTTAAATTCACGGATGTCTTTGTGGTAAACGCTCTTTGGATTGTCACTGCAGATGTTATACCGGTATGTTTCACAGGTGTCTTTGTCATAATCATTTGCCCATTGGTGAACAATTTTATAGTTGTCATCCCCGATATCGGCATTAAGGGCTCCCCATGCAATTCCGCCGGGGCCGCAGAACAGTTCTCCTAATCTATAAATCATTTCTGTCCTCTCTTTCTTTTTCATGCTGAAAAATCAAATAGTCAATTTGATTCTGTATCTGTTTTTTGTCTTCCTGGTCTAATTTTTCAATGCCTTTGAAACAGGAATCCATGTAAGAATCTACGTCTTGGGAGTCCAGATATCCTGCTTTTTGGAACAAGTCTATTAGTTTTATGTTATATAATAGAGCCAGTTTTTTTAAAGCAACGGGAGACGGATTGCGTGTGTGGCTGCATTCTAAGCGGCTTAATTGTGAAGTTGTTATGCCGGTCTCTTTTTCCACGTCTCTTGTGCTTAATTTATTTTGCTCTCTTATTGTCCTTAGATATTGTCCAAGTGTTTCTGCCATATCATCACCTCAATTTTAGATAGTATAGCACATCTGCTGCGTAAATGCAACAAAAATATGAAATTCGCTGCGATATAGCAGCGGCATAAATTGAAATAAAATTCTGTTTTACGGGAATACTTATTATACATGGTAGATTATGGAAAGTGGGATTGCGTCGTAGAAGACAGGCCCAGGGCAGATTGCATTAGTACATGAAAAGTCATGAATACGAGCGGTGCTGCCAGGAAGGAGAGACGATGCCTGACCCTTTGCTTTCATCATCCGGAAAAGGGCTGGTGAGCATACGAATAATCGCCAATGAAAAAAGCAGTGTTGTGTTTTTGAAGTTTTGTCTTGAATGTCACAGTATAGTTAAGAATCGGATCATGTTTCCGCCGGGGCGTCACCCGTGCGGAGAGATGCGTTATGAAGACCGTAAGAGGCTGGATTCCGGCTTTTTGCGGTCTTTTTTTGTGTTTGAAGGAGTGGCAGCCGGTTTTTCCTGGCTTTACCGCAGGGTAAAGGAAGGAAAGCCGTATGTCAAAACGGAGAATCAGGATTCAGTCAGGAAGGGAAGAGGTATGGATGGAGGTTACGGAGGAAGAGTATCAGCGGTATTTCCGCCCATGGTGGCGGCAGAAGAAGAGGGAGCAGAGGAACCGGGAGGCGATGGAGGAACGTGGGTATACGGAAGAGTCTTATGAGGCGTGGAGGGACGATGCGGCGGAGGATATGGGGGTTGCGGATACGGGGCAGCCGGATATGGATGATCTGCTGGAGAAGGAGATGCTGCTTGGAGTGCTGGAGGAAGCGCTGGATTCCCTGATGCCGGAAGAAAGGGAGCTGGCCCTGAAAGTGTTCGGGGAGCAGGTGCCGGTGAGCGAGTTTGCGAAGGAGCGTGGAGAGCCCAGGACAACGGTGTCTTCCCGGAAGGTTTCGGTGCTGGGGAAGCTGCGGGCGTATTTCCGGGGGAAGGGGCTGGATGTGTGAGCCGGCCGGCGGTTCGACAATAAGGGACAGGCATGTCGAATGTTTTTTGAAAAAGTTTTGAAAATTGTTCGTCACATTTGAAAAAAGTGTCATTACGGGAAGTAGAGGGGTAAGTTTTGCTGCCTTTCAAAACGGGAAGGAAGGAGGCCGGGATTTATGGAAAATTCGCAGGAACTGATCGGGATTCTGCAGGCGATCAGCATTGTGGCGAAGAGCCTTGCGGTGAAGCTGATGAAGATTGATCGGGAGATTAGGGCGTATGAGTCCGCCGGGGAAGGGACCCGGGGCAGAAGGAAAATGAAGAAAGGAAAGTGACGGTATGTCTGAAAGGAAAAAGGTGTTTATCTGCAGCCCTTTCCGTGGGGACATGGAGGGGAATGCGAGGAAGGCGGCCGGGTACTGCCGGACGGCCTGGGAAGAAGGGGTTCTGCCTGTTGCACCGCATCTGCTGTTCCCGCAGTTTCTGAATGAGGGGATTGAGGCGGAGCGGCAGGCGGGGCTTGCCATGGGGCTGGAACTGCTCCTTTGCTGTGACGAGGTGTGGGTGTTCGGGGAGGCCACGGAAGGGATGGCTTCGGAGATCGCCTTTGCCGTGGAGCAGGGGATCGGGGTGCGGTTCATGGAGCCGGAGGAACTGGAAGGAGGCGGCGCGTATGGAGATGGTGCTTGTGCTGACGCATCTGACGGGGAGTGAGGAACTGGACCGGCAGAGGGCGGAGGAATACTGCCGGTATGCGGCCCATAAGGGGAAGATACCGGTGAGCCCGTTTCTGTGTTTCCATGGCATTTTCAAGGATGAGCTTGGGAGCGCGGTGGAGGGCATCCTGGTCTCCCGGCTGATGGAGAAGGCGGACGGGATCTGGGTGTTCGGCTTTGAGAGGGGCGAGCGGCGCAGGCTGATGGAGGCAGAGGTACGGAAGATGTACGGGGAGAAGGCGCAGTATTTCAGCCATCCGGAGATTGGGAAGGAGCTGCTGGTGTGCGCTATGTATTCCGAGGAACTGATCGAGCGTTTGGAAGATATGGAGGGATTGTGATGATGGGAAATGAATTGTTGAAGATCGCGGACGGGTTTTCCATGGTGGTGGACGGGATTAGAGGGCTTGCCGGTATGGAGCGGAATGGTGCTGTTGATATGGCGGAGAAGGATGCGGGCGTGCCGGGAAGCGCAGAAGCCGTGGATACGGACGGGAATGCGGAAGCGGATTTCGGGGCGGCCGGCGCTTCGGATTCCGGGAAGGGGCAGAAGGCCGGGAAAGAGGATAAGAAGGCGGCGGATGTTAAGAAGGAGAAGGCTGTTGCCATTGAGGACGTGCGGGCGGTGATGGCGCAGAAGACCCAGGAGGGGAAATCACAGGAGATCAAGGACCTGCTGCAGAGGTACGGTGCGGTGAAGCTGTCTGCGGTGAATCCGGAGCATTACCCGGCGCTTTTGAAGGAAGCGAGGGTGCTTTGATATGGGGAGACATGCGTTATTGTCGGCGTCTTCTTCTAAGAGGTGGCTGAACTGTACGCCGTCCGCACGGCTGGAAGAACAGTTTGCGGAAGAGACGGGGAACAGCGTGTATGCGGAGGAAGGGACTGCTGCCCATGCCCTTGCGGAGCATAAGCTGAAACGGAGCCTGAAAAGGCGTTCCAAGCGTCCGGTGTCGGATTACCAGTGTGACGAGATGGAGGAATGCACGGACGGGTATGTGTCCTATGCCATGGAGCAGATGGAGCTTGCCAGGCAGGAGTGTAAGGACCCGGTGGTGCTGATTGAGCAGAGGCTGGACTATTCGGCCTATGTGCCGGAGGGGTTCGGCACGGGGGACCTGCTGATCGTGGCGGACCGGGTGCTGACGGTGGTGGACTTGAAGTATGGGAAGGGCGTTGCAGTGGACGCGGAATGGAACCCGCAGATGATGCTGTATGGCCTGGGGGCGCTGGAGCTGTTCGGGGCTATCTATGATATTGATACGGTGCGTATGACGATTTATCAGCCGCGTCTGGAATCGGTGAGTACCTGGGAGATTTCCGTACCGGAATTGATGGAGTGGGTGGAGACGGAGCTGAAGCCGAAAGCCCAGCTTGCCATCAATGGGGAAGGAGAGTTTAAGAGCGGTTCCTGGTGCCGGTTCTGCAAGGCGAAGGATACCTGCAGGGCCAGGGCGGAGGAATTTTTGAGGCTGGCGCAGATGGAGTTTAAGGCTCCGGCGCTTTTGACGGATGATGAGGTGGCGGAGGTCTTGAAGGTGGCGGACGAGCTGGCCAGGTGGTCTGCGGATGTGTATGCCTATGCCCAGGACGAGGCTGTGTCCAAGGGGAAGAAGTGGGCCGGGTTCAAGCTGGTGGAGGGCCGGAGCTACCGGAAGTATACGGACGAGGAAGAGGCGGCGGAGGCGGCTGTGGCTGCCGGGTATACGGATATTTATAAGAGGTCGCTAATCGGGATTACGGAGATGGAGAAGCTGATGGGTAAGAGGAAGTTTGCGGAGGTCCTGGGGAAGCTGGTGTATAAGCCCCAGGGGAAGATTACGCTGGTGCCAGAGTCGGATAAGAGGCAGGAAGTGTTGGCGGCGACGGCGGAGGCGGATTTTAAGGAGGAATGAATTTATGAGTAACGAAAATGTAAGTTTGACAAAAGTGATCGTACCTTGCAGGTTTTCTTATCTGCACTGCTGGGAGCCTAATGCAGTGAACGACGGGGACCCGAAGTATTCGGTGTCGGCTATCATCCCGAAGTCGGACACGGAGACCATTGGGAAGATTAAGAGGGCGATTGAGCAGGCGAAGAAGGATTCGGTTTCCAAGTGGGGCGGGAAGGTCCCGGCGAATTTGAAGCTGCCGCTCCGGGACGGGGATATTGACCGCCCGGAGGATGAGGCTTATGCGGACAGTTATTTTTTTAATGCTAACAGCAAGCAGGCGCCGCAGGTGGTGGATAAGAACGTGCAGCCGATCCTGGACCAGTCGGAGGTGTATTCCGGGTGCTATGGGCGGATCAGCGTGAATTTTTACGGGTTCAACAGCAATGGGAACCGTGGGATTGCGGCCGGGCTGGGGAATATCCAGAAGCTGCGTGACGGGGAATCCCTGGGCGGGAGGACGAGCGCGGAGGATGATTTTGACGCGGTGGAAGTGGACGAAGAGGAAGATTTCCTTGGGTAGATGTATCAGGGCGGCGGGGGACTGCCGCCCGTTTCCCAATGGGGAGAAATACAGGAGGAAGGGAGCCGTGGCGTTATGGGACGGATTTTAGAGATGGATATTGAGACGTTTTCGGATGTGGATTTGATTAAGTGCGGGGTTTACGCTTATGCGGACAGCCCTGCTTTTGAAGTCCTGCTGTTTGCCTATTCCTTTGACGGAGGGGAAACCAGGGTGATAGATCTAGCACAGGGGGAGGAACTGCCGGGGGAAGTTGCGGAGGCGGTTTTTGACGGTTCTGTGGTGAAGACGGCGTTCAATGCGAATTTTGAGCGGACGTGCCTTTCTAAGCATTTCGGGAGGTATCTTCCGCCGGATTCCTGGCACTGCAGCGCAGTCCAGGCGGCGGTGCTGGCGCTGCCCCGGTCCCTGGAGGACGTGGGCGCGGTGCTGGGACTGGACGAGCAGAAGATGAAGGAGGGGAGGGAGCTGATCCGGTATTTCTGTGTGCCGTGTAAGCCGACGAAGGCCAACGGCGGCAGGAGGCGGAACCTGCCATGCCATGCGCCGGAGAAGTGGGAGCTGTTCAAGACTTACTGCATGAGGGACGTGGATGTGGAGAAAGCCATACGGAGGAAGCTGTATAAGTTCCCGATTCCGGAGGGTGAGATGGAGCTGTACCGGCTGGACCAGAGGATCAATGACCGGGGCGTGCTGGTGGATATGGGGCTGGTGCGGCAGGCGGTTGTCTGTGAGCGTCTGCATAAGGAGGTTGTGACGAGGCGGGCGTATGAGCTTACCGGCTTGGAGAATCCCAATTCCGTGGCGCAGTTGAAGGGCTGGCTGGGGGAGAACGGGGTGGAGGCGGAGAGCCTGTCCAAGAAAGCGGTGTCGGAGATGATCAGGGAATCGGACGGGGAAGTGGAGGAACTTCTGCGGCTGCGGCTTTTGATGGCGAAGACTTCCGTGAAGAAATATGAGGCCATGGAGCGGTCTGTCTGTTCGGACGGGCGGGTGCATGGTTTGTTGCAGTTTTATGGGGCGAACCGGACCGGGAGATGGGCGGGGAGGCTGGTGCAGGTCCAGAATCTGCCCCAGAACCATATTGAGGACCTGGAGCTGGCGAGAAGGCTTGTGAGGGAGGGCAGGTTTGAGGATGTGGAAATGCTTTATGATTCCACGCCGAAAGTGCTTTCCGAACTGATACGGACGGCGTTTGTGCCGGTGCCGGGGTGCAGGTTTGTGGTGGCGGATTTTTCAGCCATTGAAGCAAGGGTGCTGGCGTGGCTTGCCGGGGAGCGGTGGAGGCTGGAGGTGTTTTCTTCCCATGGGAAGATTTATGAGGCTTCTGCGTCTGCTATGTTCCATGTCCCGATTGAGGAAGTGACAAAGGGTTCCACTCTTCGGCAGAAGGGGAAGATTGCGGAGCTTGGCTTGGGATACGGCGGGGCGGCAGGTGCGTTGGTTTCCATGGGTGCGCTGGATATGGGGCTGTCCGAGGATGATCTGCCGTCCCTGGTGGCTGCATGGCGCAGGGCGAACCCGCATATCACGCAGTTCTGGTGGGACGTGGATAAGGCGGCTGTGGAGGCTGTGACGAAGAGGGCGAAGACACGGGCAGGCAGGATTGGGTTTGAGTATCGGAGCGGGATTCTGTTTGTCATGCTGCCGTCCGGCAGGAAGCTGGCGTATGTGAAGCCCAGGATGGCGGTGAATAAGTTCGGGCGGGAGGGCCTGACTTATGAGGGGATTCTGGAAAATAAGAAGTGGGGCCGGATTGAGACCTACGGGCCGAAGCTGGTGGAGAATATCGTGCAGGGGACGGCCAGGGACCTGCTGGCGGAAGCCATGCTCCGGGTGGAGAAGAGGGGCTATCCCATTGTGATGCACTGCCATGATGAGATCATAGCGGAGGTGCCGGAGGGCAGCGGTTCTGTAGAAGAGATGTGCGAGGTGATGGCGGTGCGGCCTTCCTGGGCGGAGGGGCTGCCGCTGCGGGCGGACGGGTATGAGTGCCCGTTTTATCAGAAACAGTAGGAGGACGTTTTCATGGGGTACGGGAATGGTGCGGGAAGCGGAACAGGGGGTATGAGTGTATGAAATTATATATTTCAACGGGCAATTCGAGGATGGAGAAGCGGTGGAACGGCGGGGAGATGGAGCTGGAGGATTTTGTCCGGCGTATTTCTCGGACGATACGGACGGCGGAGACGGTGGAGCAGTACCGGAAGCTGTCCAAGGCGAGGCAGGATTCCATCAAGGACGTGGGCGGCTTTGTGATGGGGAAGTTGAAGGGCGGCAGGCGGAAGAAGGACTGTGTGGTGTTCCGGTCTGCCCTGACGCTGGATATGGACCATGCCGAGGCGGATATCCCGGAGCGGATGGAGATGTTCTTTGATTTCCGGTGCCTGATCTATTCCACGCATAAGCATACGCCGGAGAGCCCCAGGTTCCGGCTGGTGGTCCCGCTGTCCAGGAATGTGTCGCCGGACGAGTACGCGGCGGTGGCGCGGAAGGTGGCGGAGGACATCGGCATGGAGCTGTTTGACGATACCACCTATGAGCCGTCCCGCCTGATGTACTGGCCGTCCACGTCTGCGGACGGGGAGTTTGTGTTCCGGGATATCGAAGGGGAGGTCCTGGACCCGGACACGGTGCTCTCCAGGTATAGGGACTGGCGGGATTCTTCGGAGTGGCCGGTGAGCGGGCGGCAGCAGGCGGTGGTTTTGAGGGAGATGAAGAAGCAGGCGGACCCGCTTGGGAAGGAGGGCGTGGTGGGGGCGTTCTGCCGGACGTACAGCATAGAGGAAGCGGCGGAGGTGTTCCTGGCGGACGTGTATAAGCCGAGCGCCATGCAGGGGCGGTATGATTATGTACCGGCAGATTCTCAGGCGGGGGTGGTGGTTTATGAGGGGAAGTTTGCCTATTCCCACCATGCCACGGACCCGGCCTGCGGGAAGCTGATGAACGCTTTTGACATGGTGCGGATTCATAAATTCGGGGAGCTGGACGTGAGGGCTTCGGAGGATACGGAGGCTTCTAAGTTGCTGTCCTTTAAGGCTATGAGCGAGTTTGCGGTCAGTGACGAAAAGGTGAAGCTGACACTGGCAGAGGACAGGGCGCAGTCTGCCCGGAAGGAGTTTTCTTCGGAAGATGACTGGCGCAAGGGGCTGGAACTGGACCGGCAGGGGAAGGTGAAGGACACGCTGGACAATCTGGTGCTGGCGATCCGGCATGATGAGGGTCTGCAGTCCATCGCTTTTAATCTGCACCGGGACGGGATTGATGCCGGGGAGAGCCTGCCCTGGAAGCAGATCAAGCCGGGGTGGAATGATTCGGATTTTGCGTCTTTGAAAGTTTATCTGAATAAGGGTTACGGGGTGTATGCGCCCACAAAGACGAAGGATGCCTTGCTGGCTGTGGCATCGGAGCGGGCATACCATCCGGTGAAGGAGTATCTGGATGCTTTGCCGGTATGGGACGGGGTGAAGCGGATCGACACGCTGTTGACGGACTATCTGGGGGCGGAGGATTCCGCATATACAAGGGCGGTCATCCGGAAGACGCTGGCAGCGGCCGTGGCTAGGATTTACCAGCCGGGGACGAAGTTTGACAGTGTGCTTATCCTGAACGGCCCGCAGGGGATTGGGAAGTCCACACTTTTTGCAAAACTGGCAGGGGCGTGGTTTTCGGACAGCCTGACGCTTACGGACATGCGGGATAAGTCCGGGCCGGAGAAGCTGCAAGGGTATTGGATTCTGGAATTAGGGGAGCTTGCCGGAATGAAGAAGACGGATGTGGAGACGGTGAAATCTTTTTTGTCCAGGGTGGATGACAAGTACCGCGCCAGCTATGGGCTGAACGTGGAGAGCCACCCAAGGCAGTGCGTGATTGTGGGGAGCACGAATACGGAGAGCGGTTTCCTGCGTGACATTACCGGGAACCGGCGTTTCTGGCCGGTGAGGGTGAACGGGGAGAGCGTGAGGAAGCCGTGGCAGATTTCCGGGGAGGACGTGCTGCAGGTATGGGCGGAGGCGAAGGCCGTCTATGAGAGCGGGGAGCGGCTGTACCTGGAAGGGGACGTTGCGGCCATGGCTGTATCCGAGCAGGCGGAGGCTATGGAGACGGATGACCGGGAAGGGCTGGTGCGGACGTACCTTGACACGCTCCTGCCGGAGAACTGGGGCTCTATGAGTTTATATGACCGGAGGAATTTTTTGAACGGCAGCGAGTTTGGGGAGGAACGGCAGACGGGTACGGTGCGCCGGACGATGGTGTGCAACATGGAGATCTGGTGTGAGTGCTTCGGGAGGGAGTCCTCTGCGCTGAAAAAGATAGATTCCTATGAGATCAGCGGCATCATGCGGAAGATTGAGGGATGGGGAAAATATACGGAGACGAAGAACGGGATGTCCGGGTTCCCGATTTATGGGAAACAACGGGCATATGTGCGGGAACAAGACGGGAAATAGACGGAACAAGTCTGCCTGTATGGGAACAAGCCGGAACGGAACGAGCGGAACAAGAGGGAGTTTGTTCTGACGGTAGTTCCCGTACAAGGGATTCCGTAAAATCAAGGGTTGCGGGGCGGTCTGGAACAAGGGAACAAGAATCTCTTAGTGGGGTATGGGTAATAAGAAAAAGAAGCATATAGGTACGTGTTATAACACGTATAAGGTATAAGGGATTTTTTGTATCCATGTTCCGGGTCGGATTAAGGACAGGACGGAGGTGTCTGGATGAGGGAGAGTGAGATTGAACGGCATCTGGCTGTATCGGTGAAAAAGCTGGGAGGGATGGCGGTGAAGTTCGTTTCTCCCGGCTTGGATGGGGTGCCGGACCGGATTATTTTACTGCCGGGGAGGAAGATTGCTTTTGTGGAGTTGAAGGCTCCTGGGAAGAAGACAAGGCCGCTGCAGGAGAAGAGGAAGCGGCAGCTGGAAGGCCTGGGCTTTCCGGTTTATGTGATAGACAGTCTGAGGCAGATCGGAGGTGTGCTGGATGAGATATGTTCCGCATGAGTATCAGGAGTATGCGAAGGAATTTATCATCAGGGAGAAAGTG
This sequence comes from Candidatus Merdisoma sp. JLR.KK011, assembly GCF_036941125.1. Taxonomy (NCBI): domain Bacteria; kingdom Bacillati; phylum Bacillota; class Clostridia; order Lachnospirales; family Lachnospiraceae; genus Candidatus Merdisoma; species Candidatus Merdisoma sp. JLR.KK011. The sequence goes on from NZ_JAYWSZ010000004.1 coordinate 402,276, forward strand.
AGCGCGCTGTTTTTGGACTGCGGGCTTGGGAAGACGGTGATCGCGCTGACGGCGGTGTGGGAGCTTCTGTTTGACTATTTTGATATCCGAAAGGTGCTTGTGATCGCGCCTCTGCGGGTGGCGAGGGACACCTGGGGCGGTGAACTGGAGAAGTGGGAGCATCTGTCCGGGATCGGGCTGTCAAAGGTGCTGGGGCCGGAGAAGCAGCGGCTGGCGGCACTGGAGCGGGAGGCGCAGGTGTATGTCATCAACCGGGAAAATGTGGAGTGGCTGGTGGATTCCTGCAGGTGGGATTTTGATATGGTGGTGATTGATGAACTGTCTTCTTTCAAGTCCCATAGGGCGAAGCGGTTTAAGGCGCTAAAGAGGGTGCGGCCGAAGGTGCGGCGGATAGTGGGGCTGACCGGGACGCCGGCGCCGAACGGGCTGATCGATTTATGGGCGGAGATCGGGCTACTGGACATGGGGCAGAGGCTTGGGCGGTTCATTGGCGGATACCGGGAGCGGTTCTTCCTGCCGGATAAGCGGAGCAGGCAGATGGTGTTCTCCTACAAGCCCAGGGACGGGGCGGAGGAAGCAGTCTATGGATTGATCTCTGATATCTGTATCAGCATGAGGGCGTGTGACTATCTGGATATGCCGGAGTGTGTGTATAACCGGGTGGAGGTTGCCATGAGCGGGAGGGAGATGGAACTGTATGGGAAGCTGGAGAAAGATATGCTGCTGCCTTTTGCGGAGGGGGATATTGACGCGGTGAATGCCGCCGGACTCTCCAATAAGCTGTTACAGATGGCGAACGGGGCGGTCTATGACGAGAACGGCAGGGTGAGGCGCATCCATGACCGGAAGCTGGAAGCCCTGGAGGATTTGATAGAGGCGGCGAACGGGAAGCCGGTGCTGGTGGCTTACTGGTATAAGCATGACCTGGAGCGGATACGGGAGAAGGTGGGGGCCGTGGAGCTGGATACGGCGGAGGATATGCGGAAGTGGAATGCCGGGGAGGTTCCGGTGGCGGTAATCCACCCGGCGTCCGCAGGGCACGGGCTGAACCTGCAGGCGGGAGGCTCCACGCTGGTATGGTTCGGGCTTACCTGGTCCTTGGAACTGTACCAGCAGATGAACGCGAGGCTGTGGCGGCAGGGGCAGGAGGATACGGTGGTGGTCCACCATCTGATTGCGAAGGGGACGCTGGACGAACGGGTGATGGCGGCCCTGGAGAGGAAGGACTGCGGGCAGGCGGCGCTTGTGGATGCGGTGAGGGCGAGGATTGGAGGCGGAAAGGATGGAGACAGAGAAGCTGTTTAAGGAATACCAGAACTGGAAGAAGGATATGGGGCTTTTGGAGTTTGAGCTGTCCCGGTTTGAGGGTGTTCCGTATGAAGATGTGATAGAGAGCATGTGCCTGGGGCAGCCCCAGGGGGAGCGGGTGCAGGGCGGCGGGATTTCCGATAAGACCGGGAATGCGGCGGTGAAGTACCGGCAGGTGAAGGAGCACCTGGACGACGACTGGTTTGATTACCTGCTTGGGAGGTATCAGGCAGTGAAGGAAGAACTGGAGTTTTTTGAGTATGCCGTGGGGCAGTTGAGCGGGAGGCTGCCGGAGGTGGTGCGGGATATGGTGATGGAGGATATGACGTGGAGGGCGCTTTCCGAGAAGTACAGCGTGAGCGAGGCCATGATTGGGAAGTACCGGAAGAGGGCGCTGGCGGAGATGAGGGAGCTGTACCTGATGAGGGAGAGGACGGCGGGGCAGTATCTTCTGGACTGATTCTGTGATACGGTTGAGTGATGGTTGAGTAAAGGTTGAGTAAGAGTATAGGGAAGGTTTATTGAAAGTTTATTGGCATCTGTGCTATGATTAGGATGCGAAGAACTGTAAGGAGCTCTGTGGATATGTCCATGGGGCTTTTTCTTTTGTCTTTGCGGGGCAGCGGGCTTTATCCTTTCACCGCTGCCTTTTTTGGATTGAGAGGATGGAAGGGGGATTGTAATGGATTGTTTTGCGGTGAATGATAGAGGGAAGTGCAGCATTTTAGGCAGCGGGATGTGCCAGGGGAAGTCCTGCGGGTTCCATAAGACGAAGGCGGAACAGGAGCGTTCATTGGAGAAAGCGAGGGAGAGGCTTAGGAGCCTGCCGGGGCATCAGCAGGATGCCATAGCGGATAAGTATTACGGCGGAGTGAGGCGGTGGTGACCATGCCGAGAAGGCCGAAGAAGCCGTGCAGGCATCCAGGATGTCCGGAGCTGACGGACGGTGATTTCTGTGAGGGACATGCGGCACTGCACAGGGCGGACCGTGTGGATGCATCCGGGCGCGGGTATGGCAGCAGGTGGCGGAAAGCGAGGAAACTTTTTCTGAAAAGGCATCCGCTGTGTGAGAAGTGTAAGGAGCAGGGGCGGTTCGTGAAAGCGGAAGTGGTTGACCATATCGTGCCGCACAGAGGGGATGGGAAGCTGTTCTGGGATGAAGGGAACTGGCAGGCGCTTTGTAAGAGCTGCCATGACAGCAAGACCATGACCGAGGACAGGTATCAGGAATACAGGTACTGACGGCAGAAAAGCCCTGGGAGCTTCCAGGGCTTTTGCGGTATATGCTTTTTGTCATGCAGGTTCGGCGGGACATTCTGATTCCGGCGGCGCGGGGTGGATATGTATGGAGCCTTCTTCATAGTCCACCTGCAGGCGGTCCCCGATGTGGAAGCCGAGGGATTCCAGCCAGTTTCCCTCTATCTGGATTTTGGGCGTCCGGATGTATTTGGTGTCATCAAAAGGGTTTTTGGGATAGGTAAGGCGTGAGGATGTGATTACTTTGATCAGCTTTGATTTCATAGACGTGTGCCTCCTTTAGATTTGGTGTGGTGCTGGCTATTATTTTACTGTGGAACCGTGCGGATCTCCAGTGAAATTTGGCCGGTGATCTCCACAAAGATTTTTCATGTGAGCTGTGGGTTCTGTATATAGCCGTAGGGGAGGGGCGGTGGAAATCTCCGGAAGCTCTCCCCATGGACACCGCCGCCCCCTCAAACGTGAATTTTCGCAGAAATTGACAGGGGGGATAGGCAGGGCGTTGTTCTGTTATACATAAATGCGGGATTTATAAGGATTTCCGGGGAGGAAGCGGTTTCGGGAGCCTTTATAAATCCTGCATTTTGGGGCTGAAAAACTATCGGAAAAAGGTGGTTTTCGGCTCTTTTTATTTGGGGGTGAAGGTATGACGAAGGAACAGGCGGAGCGGATTAAAGAGCTTCGGATGCAGGGGAAGGGCTATAAGGCTGCTGCCTCTGCCGTGGGGCTGTCCCGTGACGTTGTGCGGAATTACTGCAGGGCGAACGGGATGGAAGGCTATGGGGAAGCGGCGAAGCTGAACCTGCAGAGAGAGATGGCGGACAATGGTGCCGCCATGCCGGGTGCATGAGGACGGCGGAAAGGAAAAGCTGTATGCGGCTTCGCTGTCCGGCGGGAAGGATTCCACGGCCATGGTCCTGCGGCTGGTGGAGGAAGGCTGGCCTTTGGATTTTGTGATGTTCTGTGACACGGGGCTGGAATTTCCCCGGATGTATGAGCATGTGGAGAAGCTGGAGAAGGCGCTGCCGGTCCCGGTGGTGCGTCTGAAAGAGGAAAAGGGCTTTGAGTATTACCTGCTACATTATACGCCGGAGCGGAAGGACCTGGATTCCCCTTATGCGGATAAGCCGGGCATGAGCTGGGCGGGGCCTAAGAACCGCTGGTGTACTTCGGTGTTGAAGACGGCGGTGATCAACAGGTATCTGTCTGGGCTTAGGAAGAATTATGAGATTGTGCAGTATATCGGCATAGCGGCGGATGAGCCCCAGAGGGTGAGGGAGTACCGGTATCCCCTGGTGGAATGGGGGATGACGGAGAAGGACTGCCTGGATTACTGCTATGAGCGGGGGTATGACTGGGGCGGGCTGTACAGGCTGTTTGACCGGGTGTCCTGCTGGTGCTGCCCCCTGCAGGGGCTGGAGGAACTGCGGACGCTGCGCCGGGAGTTTCCGGAGCTGTGGAGCCGGCTTCTGGAATGGGAAGCGCAGACATGGCGGGATTTCCGGAAGGATTTTTCCGTGCATGAGCTGGAGGTTCGGTTCCGGTTTGAGGAAGAGCGGATACGGGAGGGAAAGCGTATCCGGGGGAAGGAGTTCTTCCGGGAATTGAGGGAGAGACTGGGGAGCATGGACGGTCTGTGTTTTCCGGTCGGAGAAAAGATCCGGGAAGAGTCGGAAGGGGAGGTGCAGGATGGAACGGATTGCGGTGGTTGATGCGGATCTGATTGGCAGGAAGAAGCACAGGTTCCCGAACCTTGCCTGCATGAAGCTGTCGGGATACCACAAGGGGCGCGGGGATGACGTGGCGCTGAAAACGGACTATGAGGGGCTGGATAAGTTTGACAGGGTGTATCTGTCGAAGGTGTTCACGGATACGGAAGTGCCGGAGGGTGTCCTTGGGATGGGGAACGTCTCTTACGGAGGGACGGGTTTCTTTTACGACAGGGCGCCGTCTCTGCCGGAGGAAGCGGAACACTGTATGCCGGACTACCATCTGTATGACGGGTGGGTGCAGGAGAAGCTGGATGCCGGGGCAAGGAGAAGTGATTTTCAGTTTTACCTGGATTATTCCATCGGTTTCCTCACAAGGGGGTGTTTCCGGAAATGCGAGTTCTGCGTGAACAGGAATTATGACCGGGTATGTATGCACAGCCCCCTGGAGGAGTTCCTGGATCCGGAGCGGAAGAAGATATGCCTTCTGGATGACAATTTCCTGGGGCATCCCCGCTGGAAGGAGATGCTGGACGCATTAAAGCGGGCGGGGAAGCCTTTTCAGTTCCGGCAGGGGCTGGACGAGCGGCTCCTGGATGACGGGAAGTGCCGGGAGCTGTTTTCCGCCAGGTATGACGGGACATATACATTTGCATTTGATGACGTGAGGGACGCAGGGCTGATTGAAAAGAAGCTCATTCTTGTCAGGAAGTATACGGATGTGCGTCTGCGGTTTTACTGTTTCTGCGGGTTTGACCGGGAGGGCGTGTGGGACGGGGCTTTCTGGAGGGATGATGTTTTCGGGCTGCTGGAACGGGTGGAGCTCCTGATGAAGTATGGGTGCCTGCCTTATGTGATGCGGTTTGGGCGGTACAGGGAGAGCCCGTTCTGGGGGATGTATGTCACCATTGCGAGATGGGCGAACCAGCCGGGGCTTTTTTGTAAAAAGAGCCTGAGGGAGTTTGGGGAGATGAACGGCAGGCAGAGCGCCTGTTTTAAATATCTGGAGGAGTTTGAGCGGCGGTTCCCGGAGGCCGCTTATTTTTATGACCTGAAATTTGAGAAGGTGTGTGCTTTGGGAGCAGACGGCAGAGGGGAGGAAAGCTGATATGGGGCGGCTTACATTTCTGGATATCTGTTCGGGGATTGGCGGGTTCCGGCTGGGGCTGGAATGGGCCGGGCATAAGTGTATCGGGTATTGTGAGTATGATAAGTTTGCAAGGGCTTCCTATGAGGCCATGTATGATACGGAAGGGGAGTGGAAGGCATATGACGTTACAGAACTTAGACCGGGGGATATCCCATACGCCGATATCTGGTGCTACGGATTCCCTTGTCAGGATATTTCCATTGCAGGAAAGCAGAGGGGGCTTAGAGGGAAGCGAAGTGGGATCTATTACAGCATTATTGACCTCATCAAAGGCAAAGAGGAAGGTGATAAGCCCACATACCTACTTGTTGAGAACGTTAAGAACCTGTTATCAGTCAATGCAGGATTCGATTTTGCCGCCGTTCTCTCTGAGATGGACGAGGCAGGGTATGACGTGCGGTGGCAGGTGCTTAATTCTAAAGACTTCGGAGTCCCGCAGAACCGGGAGAGGGTATTCCTTATCGCAGTTCTTAGAAGCAGAGGTGGACGGGAAATATTACCTGTCACCGGAGAAGACGGCGGAGCTCTTAAAGAGGTTATAGGCGGGATGCAGGGATACCGGGTGTATGACCCGTCCGGGGTTTCGGTGAGTATCGGGGCGAACGGCGGGGGCATGGGTGCAAAGACCGGGCTGTACTGCGTGGGAGATGCAGAGCCAGGCGGACGGATATTTGTGGATCAGACGCTGAACCATCCAAAGGTCACAGAGGTTGCTAGGTGCCTGATTGCACAGTATAATGGCGGGCTGACGAATTATGGAAATTCTGGGGTATTGGAGACTGATTCTGCGGTGCAGGAAGCCAGGGCGGTGCTGACGCCGGACAGGATGGAGAAGCGGCAGAACGGGAGGCGGATGAAAGAAACCGGGGAACCGATGTTCACGCTGACGGCGCAGGATCAGCATGGGGTGTACCTGCCGGAAGAGGTGTCCGGGGATGCGGAGCTGGCGCTGCCTGTCCGGAATGCCACGAAACAGGGATATGACATGGCGCATCCCGGAGACGGGATTGTGCTGTCATATCCGAAAAGCGGTTCCAGGCGGGGCCGGGTTGGAAAGGGCTGTTCGCAGACGCTGGATACGGGATGCATGATGGGGACGGTGACGAAGTGCGGGAAGATCCGGAGGCTGACTCCCCGTGAGTGTTTCCGTTTGCAGGGGTTCCCGGATGAGCTGTATGAGCGGGCGGCGGCTGTCAATTCGGAGACACAGCTTTACAAGCAGGCCGGGAATGCGGTCACGGCGACGGTGGCTTATGCGGTCGCCATGGCACTGCCGGAGAGCCGGGAACTTCTGGCGCAGATGGAGACTGTGTGGGAAGAGTTCGGGGATTCCGTGCGGGAGGCTGAATGGAATGGCGCTGATGGCTTTGTGCCGGGGACGGCATGGGAAGACTTTGGAGATTCTGCGGAGGGAATAGAGCAGGAAGGCTTTGAAGATTGTTCGTGTGAATCAGCATATGAAGATTTTAAAGACATGGAGAAGGGAATTTTTGCAGGAAAGGCTCTTGGAGGTTCCGGGACGGGGCCTGATGAGGATTTTGATTTTCTGAATTAGAAGGTGTGTGAGCCGGTACGGAGGGAGGTGAGCGCGGTGGCGCAGAGAGGGCGGAAGCCGAAGCCTACGGCGGTGAAGGTGCTGGAGGGGAATCCTGGGAAGCGGGGGCTGAATGCGGGGGAGCCGAAGCCGGAGAAGAAGGCTCCCAGGTGTCCGGCGTGGCTGGAAGCGGAGGCGAAGAAGGAATGGAAGCGGATGGCGAAGCAGATGGAGCGGCTTGGTATCCTGACGGAGATTGACATGGCGGCTTTTGCGGGGTACTGCCAGGCGTATGCCAGGTGGAAGGAAGCGGAGGAATATATTTCCGAGCATGGGGCGATCATGGAGACGCCTTCGGGGTACTGCCAGCAGGTCCCGCAGGTGTCCATTGCGCAGACTTACCTGAAGATCATGAACCGGTTCTGTGAGCAGTTCGGGCTTACGCCTTCTTCCCGGAGCCGGATCGTGGCGGATGCCGGGGAGGATAAGGAGAGCGACGCCATGGAGATCCTGTTGTTCAAGGGAGGCGGAGGATAGTGTTTGACGAGGCGAAGGCGCAGAGGGCTGTGGAGTTTATCCGCTGCTTGAAACATACGAAGGGGAGATGGCGGGGGCAGGCGTTTGACCTGCTGCCGTGGCAGGAGACGATTATCAGGGACGTGTTCGGGACGGTGAAGGAGGACGGGTTTCGGCAGTATAATACGGCCTATGTGGAGATTCCGAAGAAGAACGGGAAGTCGGAGCTGGCGGCGGGGGTGGCGCTTTACATGACCTGCGGGGACAATGAGTGGGGCGCGGAGGTTTATGGGTGCGCTTCGGACCGGCAGCAGGCTTCCATTGTGTTTGATGTGGCGGTGGACATGGTGGAGCAGTGCCCGGCGTTGAAGAAGCGGATCAAGCCGGTGATGTCGGTGAAGCGGTTGGTGTATAAGCCGACGAACAGTTTTTACCAGGTGCTTTCTGCGGAGGCGTATACGAAGCACGGGCTGAATGTCCATGCGGTGATTTTTGACGAGCTGCACAGCCAGCCGAACCGGGAATTGTTTGACGTGATGACGAAGGGCTCCGGGGATGCCAGGACACAGCCTTTGTTCTTCCTGATCACTACGGCGGGGACGGACCGGCATTCGGTTTGTTTTGAACAGCATCAGAAGGCGGAGGATATTCTGTGCGGGCGGAAGGCGGACCCCACGTTTTATCCGGTGATTTACGGGGCGGAGGATGATGCGGACTGGACTTCGGAGGAAGTGTGGTACCGGGCGAACCCGTCTTTGGGGCATACGATTGATATCGGGAAGGTGCGGAATGCTTGTTTGAGCGCCAGGGACAATCCGGCGGAGGAAAATATTTTCCGGCAGCTCCGGCTGAACCAGTGGGTGAAGCAGTCCACACGCTGGATGCAGATGGAGAAGTGGGATGCCTGTGCTTTCCCGGTGGACGAGGGGGAGCTTCTGGGGCGGGAGTGTTACGGAGGGCTGGATTTGTCAAGCTCTATTGATATCACGGCTTTTGTGCTGGTGTTCCCGCCCAGGGACGATACGGAGAGGTATGTGTTCCTGCCGTTTTTCTGGATACCGGAGGAGAACATGGCGCGGAGGGTGCGGCGTGACCATGTGCCGTATGATGTGTGGGAGAAGCAGGGGTTTCTGGAGACTACGGAGGGGGATGTGATCCATTATGGGTTTATTGAGAGTTTTATAGAGGATTTGGGGAAGAGGTTCCACATAAAGGAGATTGCCTTTGACCGGTGGGGAGCGGTGCAGATGGTCCAGAACCTGGAGGGGCTTGGGTTTACGGTGGTCCCGTTCGGGCAGGGGTTCAAGGATATGTCGCCGCCTACAAAGAGGCTGATGGAGCTGGTGCTGGAGAGGAATGTTGCCCACGGCGGGCATCCGGTGCTGCGGTGGATGATGGACAATATTTTTGTGCGGACGGACCCGGCGGGGAATATCAAGCCGGACAAGGAGAAGTCCACGGAGAAGATTGACGGCGCGGTGGCGGCGATTATGGCGCTTGACCGGGCGATTAGGCATGGAGGAAGTACGGGGAGCGTGTATGACGAGAGGGGGATTTTGAGCTTTTAGCCTGATAGGACTGAAAAATTAATAAATCTTTTGATTATGGGGTTGACTCTCACACTATGGTATACTCTAAAGTATGATTGAGCTCAGGAAGACACATATATGTGAGGTGGAAAGAATGTTAAGGATAGGAGATTTTTCAAAACTGTCAAGGATCAGTATCCGTATGCTCCGGCATTATGATGAAATAGGAATCCTTCACCCGGAATGCGTGGACGATTTTACAGGATACCGCTATTACAGCGAGTCCCAGCTTCCTCTGGCCGGAAAGATACAGGCATTAAAAAGCCTGGGCTTCGGGCTTTCCATGATAAAAGAAATACTGGGCAAATATGAGGACGTACAGGAAATGGAGCGGTTCCTGATTTTGAAACGGAAGGAACTGGAAGGGGAAGCCAGAGAGATACGGCAGAAGCTGCAGTTTCTTGACAGTACATTGAAATGGATGAGAAAGGATGGTAACCTTATGGATTATAATGTGACATTAAAAACATTACCGGAGCGGTACGTTGCAAGTGTGCGGCAGGTGATCCCTGCTTATGACCAGGAAGGGCTGTTATGGGAGATCATGTGCCGGGAACTGGAAGGACAGAATGTGCAGCAGGCAGCGCCGTGTTATGGGATGGCGATTTTCCACGATGAAGGGCATAAGGAGCATGACCCGGATGTGGAGATTCAGAGTATGGTTGTGGGAACATATCAGGATACGGAGCATGTGAAATTTAAGACCGTGCCGCCTATTCAGATTGCGTCTGCCACATATAAGGGCAGTTATGACCAGATTTCGAGGGTGAATGCGGCTGTTGCAAACTGGGTGGTTGAGAATGGGTATGATTTTAACGGGAAGTCATTCTGTATCTACCATGTAAGCCCCAGTGACACATCTGACCCGGAGGAACTGGTCACGGAAGTCTGTTTTCCGGTAAAAAAGAAATAGCAGTCTGTTGATTTGGACATATAGGGGGCGTCTCTTCGGAGGCGCTTCTTTTTTGCTGATTTTTAGGAGGTGTGTATGAAGCTGGCGTCTATTTTGGGTATCAGGGGGGCGAGGGATAAGCCGAGGGACAGTTATGGGAGTACGGCCTATTCTTTTTTGTTTGGGCGGAGCAGCAGCGGGAAGGTTGTGAATGAGCGGACGGCCATGCAGACCACGGCGGTCTATTCCTGTGTGCGGATTCTGTCGGAGGCGGTTGCTTCCCTGCCGGTGCATTTGTACCGGTATGCGGGGAGGGGGAAGGAGCGGGTGTATGACCATCCTTTGTATTATCTCCTGCATGATGAGCCGAACCCGGAGATGACATCTTTTGTGTTCCGGGAGACGCTTATGAGCCATCTTTTGATCTGGGGGAATGCCTATGCGCAGATCATACGGGACGGCGGGGGCCGGGTGCTGGGGCTGTACCCGCTGCTGCCGGACAAGGTGGAGGTTGACCGGGACGGTAAGGGGGAGCTTTATTATGTCTATAACCGGTACAGTGACGAGAACCCGAACTTTGGGGAGTACGGCAGGGTGTATCTTCCGCAGGAAGATGTGCTGCATATCCCCGGGCTTGGGTTTGACGGGCTGGTGGGGTATTCTCCCATTGCCATGGCGAAGAATGCGGTGGGGATGACGCTGGCCTGTGAGGAATACGGGGCGGGGTTCTTTGAGAACGGGGCCACGCCGGGCGGCGTGCTAGAGCATCCGGGGGTGTTGAAGGATCCGGCGAAGGTGCGGGAGAGCTGGCACGCTGTCTACGGGGGCTCTAAGAATGCGGGGAAGGTTGCCGTTCTGGAAGAGGGCATGAAGTACCAGCAGATCGGGATTCCGCCGGAGGAAGCGCAGTTTCTGGAGACCAGGAAGTTCCAGGTGGACGAGATCGCCAGGCTGTACCGGATTCCGCCGCATATGGTGGGGGATCTGGATAAGAGCAGTTTTTCCAACATTGAGCAGCAGTCTTTGGAATTTGTGAAGTATACGCTGGACCCATGGGTGATCCGGTGGGAGCAGTCTTTACAGAAAGCCTTATTGCTGCCCCAGGAGAAGCGGGAGTATTTTGTGAAGCTGAACGTGGACGGGCTTCTGCGGGGGGATTACCAGAGCCGTATGACCGGATATTCTGTGGGACGGCAGAATGGGTGGCTGTCTGCGAATGATATCAGGGAGATGGAGGACATGAACCCGATCCCGGTGGAGAAAGGCGGGGATCTGTACCTGGTGAACGGGAATCTGTGCAGGCTGGAAGATGCGGGGCTGTTTGCGGGGAAGAACCTGTAGGAGCTGGAGCCGCCGGACGGGAGGATGCCCCGGCAGGGCTATCCCGGACAGAGGCAGTGAAGCGTGGGAACATGAAAGCATAAAGATATAAAGGCATAAAGGTATAAAGGCATAAAAGCAGAATAAAGGAGTTTTGGAAGCTGGCAGGCGGAGATATCTGGCGGCTTTTTTTGTGCGCTGATTTAGGGGGATTGGCGGGAAGTGTTGGAAGAAGCGGAAAGTGAGGTGCAGGGATGAAGCGGAAGTTTTGGAACTGGATACGGAATGAGACGGACGGGGAGAGGACCCTGGTATTGAATGGAGAGATTTCGGATGAGACCTGGTACGGGGACGAGGTGACGCCGGCGCTGTTCCGGAAGGAGCTGGATGCGGGGACGGGGGATATCACGGTCTGGATCAATTCTCCGGGCGGGGACGTGTTTGCGGCGGCGCAGATTTATAACATGCTGATGGAGTACAAAGGGGATGTGACGGTGAAGGTAGATGCCCTGGCGGCTTCGGCGGCGTCTGTGATTGCCATGGCTGGGACGGAGGTCCTGATGTCCCCGGTGGGTATGATGATGATCCACAATCCCATGACGATTGCCATTGGGGATTCCAAGGAGATGCAGAGGGCCGGGGAGATGCTGGACGAGGTGAAGGAGAGTATTATGAACGCCTATGAAATCAAGACGGGCATGAGCCGGGCGAGGATTTCCCACCTGATGGATGCGGAGAGCTGGTTCAATGCGAAGAAGGCGGTGGAGCTTGGGTTTGCGGACGGGGTTCTGCATGAAGGGGAAGGTGCGGAAGATTCGGTGAGAGGCGCGGAGCCGGAGGGCGTGATGTTTTCGCGCATGGCGGTGACTAATTCCCTGCTGTCTAAGCTGGTGCCAAAGGAGATAGAAGAGAGGGTTCCGGTGGAGCAGTTGGAGAAGCGGCTGGGGCTTTTGCGGCATTGAGTTTTCGGAGTGGCCATGGGCTGCGGCGGCCTGTGAACCGGCGGAGCAGGGGAAGGCTGCGAGGTACTGCGGCTATGTGGAACCTGGGAAGCGGTTTAGAGGTGCTGCGGCTTGTGGAGCCTGGGAAGCGGCTTTGAGGTGCTGCGGCGGTGCGGGGCCTGGAAAAGAGGTTTTTGTAAATTCAAAAAATAGATTGACGGAGGTATGGAGATGAAGAAGATTTTGGAGTTGAGGGAAAAACGTGCAAAGGCATGGGAGGCGGCAAAGGCTTTTCTGGACAGCAAGCGTGGAGAGGACGGCCTGCTGTCTGCGGAGGATACTGCCGCCTATGAGAAGATGGAGCAGGAGGTTGTGGATCTGGGGAAGGAGATTGAGCGGCTGGAACGGCAGGCGGCGATTGATGCGGAGCTGAATAAGCCTGTCTCCGAGCCGATCACGAATAAGCCGAACAACAATCCGGACGGCGAAGAGAAGAAGGGCAGGGCGACGGATAGGTATAAAAAGATGTTCTGGAACGCCATGCGGAGGAAGAATTTCTATGACGTGGAGAATGCCCTGCAGGTGGGGACGGATTCCGAGGGCGGGTATCTGGTGCCGGACGAGTTTGAGCATACGCTGGTGGAGGCTCTGGAGGAAGAGAACTTTTTCCGGAGTATCGCTACGGTGATCCGGACTTCCAGCGGGGACAGGAAGATCCCGGTGGTTGCCACGAAGGGGACGGCTTCCTGGATTGACGAGGAAGGGGCTTATCCGGAGTCGGATGATTCTTTCGGGCAGGTTTCCATCGGGGCATACAAGGTGGCGACGATGCTGAAAGTGTCGGATGAGCTTCTGAATGACAGCGTGTTTGACCTGGAGGCGTATATCTCTAAGGAGTTCGGGCGCAGGATCGGGGCGAAGGAGGAAGAGGCGTTCTTTACCGGGGACGGGAAGGGCAAGCCTACGGGTATTTTTAATGCCGCGGGCGGGGCTTCTGACGGGGTGACCACGGCAGCGGCGAATATCACGTTTGACGATGTGATGGATTTGTTCTATGCGGTGAAGTCGCCGTACCGGAAGAAGGCGGTCTGGGTGCTGAATGATACCACGGTGAAGGCCCTGCGGAAGCTGAAAGACAATAACGGCAATTATATCTGGCAGCCGTCCGTGCAGGCGGGGCAGCCGGACATGATCCTGAACCGTCCGTACCATACTTCCGCCTATGTGCCGGAGGTTGCGGCGGGGGCGAAGGTGATGGCCTTCGGGGATTTCTCTTATTACTGGATCGCGGACCGGCAGGGGAGGTCTTTTAAGCGGCTGAATGAGCTGTTTGCGGCAAACGGGCAGGTGGGGTTCCTGGCAAGCCAGAGGGTGGACGGGAAGCTGATTCTGTCGGAGGCTGTGAAGACCATGGCGATCAAGGGGAGCAGCGCCGGGGCGTAAGGTTCCGGGGTATGATGAATGAGTGATGCCGGGGTGTATGGTGTTCCGGCAGTGCCGGGGGTATGAAATCTTCGGTATGAAATAAAGTATGAAAGGCGGGAGGGATGCAGGATGGCGGTTGTGACGCTGGAAGAGGCGAAGCAGTATCTCCGGGTGGACAGCGCGGACGAGGACGGGTTTATCTCCGGGCTGCTGGAGACCGGGGAGAGCATGTGCGCGGATATGGCGCGGATGGAAGCGGGAGAGCTGGAAGGACATCTTCCTATGGCACGGATTGCCGTCTTATATGTCACTGCCTATCTGTATGAGCACAGGGAGCAGGCGGACCATGAGGAACTGGTGCAGACTTTACGCTCCCTGCTGTTCGGTATCAGGAAGGAAGTGTTCTGATGGCGGAGGAATGGAGGGACAGCGGGGCGGGCGGGAGTTCCCGGCAGAGGTATCCTTTGGGGGAGTGGAAAGAGCGGATCACGATCCAGAAAAGCTCTCCGGGGAACGATAAGGCGGGGAACCATGTGCTGGCCTGGGAGGATTATTTTTCCTGCTCTGCTTTTGTGAACAATCTTTCCGGGAAGGAATACTGGGAGGCGGCGCAGATTAACGCACAGAAGGATATGTATTTCATTATCCGGTATTGTTCGGAAGTGGCTGATATGGACACGGAGCATTACCGGATTTTGTTTCGGGGGCAGGTTTACAATATCTCTTTTATTGATAACGTGCGGTATCAGAATAGGACGTTGAAGCTGCGGGCTTCTCTGGCGAAGAGGTGACGGGATGGCGGATAATCGGAGGGTATCTGTGGACCGGATGGCGGATGCCGTTATGGAGGGGCTTTTGGAGTATGCGGACCTTGCCGCGGACGTGATGAAGGACTGCGTGAAGAAGGCCGGGAACACGGTGAAGAAGGAGACGCAGGCGGGCGCTCCGGTGAGGACCGGGAAGTATAAGAAGAGCTGGGCGGTGAAGCGGCAGAGGGAGACTTCCAATACGCTGGAGGTGGTGGTACACAGCAGGAACCGGTATCAGCTTACCCATCTTCTGGAGAAGGGCCATGCGAAGCGGGGCGGCGGCAGGGTGAGAGCCATTCCGCATATTGCCCCGGCGGAGGAAAAGGGCATCCGGGAGCTGGAAGAGGGGATAAAAAGGGGGCTGTCCAAATGAGCCATGAGGGTGTGTTGGAAATGATGGAGGAAATGGGGCTTCCTTTTGCCTATGACCATTTCGTGGAAGGGGAGGCGCCGGAGCCGCCGTTTGCGGTGTTTCTGTATCCCAGGGCCGATAATTTTTCGGCGGACGGGATTGCATATTTTAAGAAGAATGAGCTGGACATTGAGCTGTATACGGACTTGAAGGACCCGGAGCTGGAAGAGGCTGTGGAGGCGGTGCTGTTGAGGCACGGGATTTTCTACGGGAAGAGCGAGGTGTGGATCGAGTCGGAGAAGCTGTATGAGGTTCTGTATGAGACGGAGGTATAGACGATGAATAACAAGGTGAAGTTCAATATCTGCAACTGCCATTATGCGCTGCAGAGGGCGGCGGAAGACGGGGAGATGGCGTTTGATACGCCGGTGGCGATGCCGGGCGCGGTTTCGCTGGCGCTGGACCCCAACGGGGAGCCGGAGTCTTTTTATGCGGACGGCATTGAGTATTATATCATTGCCAACAATATGGGTTATGACGGGGACCTGGAGCTGGCGCTGATCCCGGAGAGTTTCCGGACGGACGTGCTGAAGGAGGAAGCGGACGGGAATGAGGTGCTGGTGGAGAATGCCAATTCGGAGACCGGGGCTTTTGCCCTGCTGTTTGAGTTTGACGGGGATGTCCGGAAGATCCGGCATGTGCTTTATAACTGTTCTGCCAGCAGGCCGAAGATCGAGGGGAAGACCAATGAGGAAAGCCGGGAGGTGCAGACGGAGACGCTGACGGTGAAGGCGAGGCCGCTGGCAAGCGGGTATGTGAAGGCGAAGACGGGGAACAGGACTTCTGCTGAGACGTATGAGGGGTGGTATAAGAGCGTGTATCTGCCGGTCCCGAAGGCGGAGACGGGCGGCAGTGGAGATGATACGGAAGGTCAGGGGTAAGGAGGCTGAAAGGGCATGAGCATTGTGAAGAAGGTGGGGATTGACGGGAAAGAGGTGCTGTTTAAGGCATCGGCGGCAATCCCGAGGATTTACCGGTTGAAGTTCCAGAGGGACATTTATAAGGACCTGCGGATTCTGGAGAAGAGCATTGGGGAGGGGGATGAGGAACATTCCAATCTGGATTTATTTTCTCTGGAGATGTTTGAGAATATTGCCTATACCATGGCAAAGCATGCAGACCCGGCGATCCCGGACGATGTGGAGGAATGGCTGGACGGGTTCAATACGTTTTCTATTTACCAGGTGCTGCCGGAGCTGATCAGGCTGTGGGGGCTGAATGTGCAGACGGATGCGGAGGCTAAAAAAAACTTCGCCCTACAGAGCGGGAGATGACTACGCCGCTGTTCCTGCTTAGGTGCGTGCAGTTGGGGTTGTCTATGGCGGATACGGAGCTTTTGTCTATTGGGCTGGTGAACGATATGTATACGGAGCAGGTGAATGACGGGTATCAGTACTGTGAGCTGGGGACGCAGGAGGATATGGACCGGTTTTGAAATCTGATTGATACGGCGGCCTTTTTCTGCTATGATGGGTAGTGGGAAAAGGCTGTCTGGTGACAGCAGGGAAAAGGGATTCATGGAGGAATTTTATGTTTAATGAAATATGTATATATGAGGCAAAATTAACGAAGCTGGATGAAATTGAAGAGCTGATGCGGGAAGTGGCTGATTTTTATTTGAAGCAGGATGGTGTTATAGACGTACATTATATAAGACGGACGCACCGGCAAAAAGATTTTAATGCGGTTAAAGAAGGGGAATTGCCTGTCCGTCTTACAAGAAATGTAGGGAAGGTGACATATGTTTTATATTGGGTGCTGGAGAATGAAGAGGCACATGCAAGAGTATCTAAGCTGGGTATAGAAAAATTCTATAAGCGATGGAATAGATGTTTGATCACAATGCCTAAAATAATTTTAGGTGAAAATATCGTCTGATTTCATAGTAAGAACGTCTGAATCCTAAGAAAGCATAAAAAGGTGTTATGTTTGTGGAGAGTGGACAGGGGCGGTTTTCGAGGATAGAAATATATACATAAGCGTTTGTTGGAAATGACAGGCGCTTTTTTTGTTGCATTTTTACGGGAGCTGGGGTGGCTCTTTTTTTATTGGAGAAAGGCGGGTGAGGTTCGTGGCATCCAGGATTCAGGGGATTACGGTGGAGATCGGCGGGGATACTACGAAGCTCTCCACGGCGCTTTCAAAGGTGAATAAGGAGATCCGGGACACGCAGGCACAGCTAAAGGACGTGAACAAGCTGTTGAAGCTGGATCCGGGCAATGCGGAGCTGATGGCGCAGAAGCAGAGGCTTTTGTCCCAGGCGGTCAGTGAGACGAAGGAAAAGCTGGATGCTTTGAAGCTGGCGGGGCAGCAGGCCAATGAGGCGCTGGCGAAGGGGGAGATTTCCAGGAGCCAGTATGACGCCCTGCAGAGGGAGATTGCGGAGACGGAGCAGGCCCTGCGGGATCTGGAGCGGCAGGCGGAGCAGTCTTCGGTGGCTTTGCAGAAGATTGGGGCTGCTGGGGAGAAGCTGCAGGGCGTGGGTTCTGCCATTGAGGGGGCCGGGCGGAAGCTGATGCCGGTCACGGCGGCTGTGGGCGGGCTTTCCGCGGCTGCGGTGAAGGTGGCATCTGATTTTGATTCTGCCATGAGCCAGGTGGCGGCGGTGTCCGGGGCCACGGGGAAGGAGCTGGAGGCCCTGCGGGACAAGGCCAGGGAGATGGGGAGCAAGACCAAGTTCTCTGCTTCCGAGGCGGCGGAGGCTATGAACTACATGGCTATGGCAGGCTGGAAGACCGGGGACATGCTGGACGGCATTGAGGGGATCATGAACCTTGCGGCGGCTTCCGGGGAGGATCTGGCTGCTACTTCGGATATCGTGACGGACGCTTTGACAGCTCTGGGGCTGTCGGCGGCGGATTCGGGGCATTTTGCGGATATCCTTGCGGCGGCCAGCAGTAATGCGAACACGAACGTATCTATGATGGGGGAGACGTTCAAGTATTGCGCGCCGGTTGCCGGGGCTTTGGGGTTCACGGCGGAGGATACGGCGGAGGCCATCGGGCTGATGGCGAATGCGGGGATCAAGTCTTCCCAGGCGGGTACGGCTATGCGGACCATGCTGACCAGCCTGACGGGGGAAGTGACCTTTGTTGGGGATGCTTTTGGGGAGCTGACGGTGCAGACTACCAATGCGGACGGGAGTATGCGGAGCCTGGGGGATATTCTTACGGACTGCCGGGCGGCGTTTGCGCAGATGTCGGAATCCGAGCGGGCGGCCAATGCGGAGGCATTGGTGGGGAAGAACGCCATGAGCGGGTTCCTTGCGGTGATAAATGCGGCTCCGGGGGATATTGAGAAGCTGAACAGCGCCATTAACAACTGTGACGGCACGGCGGAGCGGATGGCCGAGACCATGCAGGACAATCTGGCGGGGCAGCTTACGATTTTGAAGAGCCAGTTGGAGGAACTGGCGATTTCCATAGGGGAGATTCTGATGCCGTCCATCCGGCAGATCGTGGGGTGGATTCAGGGGCTTGTGGATTGGCTGAACGGGCTGGACGAGGGGACGAAGAAGGTCATTGTCACGGTGGCTCTGGTGGCTGCGGCTCTGGGGCCGGTGTTGATCGTGGTTGGTAAAGTGGTAGGCGCCGTGGGGACGATCCTGACAGTGGTTCCGAAGATTGCGGGGGCGGTTTCCGGCGTGGCCGGGTTTGTGTCGGGGACGGTGATTCCAGCGCTGTCGGCTGTTGTGGCGGCTATCGGGTGGGTTCCCGTTGCCATTGCCGCGGTGATTGGGATTGTTGTGCTGCTTTATAATAAGTGTGAGTGGTTCCGGGACGCGGTGAATGCGGTCTGGGCGCAGGTGAGGGACTTTTTTGCCTCTGCCTGGGAGGTTATCTGTTCGTTTTTCACGGAGACCATACCGGCGGCGTGGGAGTCTTTGGTTTCGTTTTTTCAGGGGATTCCGGCGTGGTGGTCGGGGCTGTGGCAGTCGGTGGGTGACTTTTTTAACAATGTCTGGACGGGCATGATGGAGAATCCGGTGCTGTCCGGGATTGTGGATATGATACGGTCTCTTTGGGAGAATCTTTCTGCTGCTATGCTGGGCATCTGGCAGGGGATTCAGACGGCGGCTTCGGGTGCCTGGGAGTTGATTAAGAATGTGATTCTGGGGCCGGTTCTGTTGCTGATTGACTTGGTGACGGGGAATTTTACGAAGCTGAAAGAGGACGCGCTGCATATCTGGACGAACATTCAGCAGGCGGCTTCCACGATCTGGTCCGGCATTCAGCAGATGGTTGGTGCTCTGGTGCAGGGGCTGGTGAACCATGTTTCTATCCTGCTGTCGGGGCTGCGGGATTTCATGGGGAACCTGTGGTCTGCGGTGTCCTCTGCTGCGGCTTCGGCCTGGAACGGGCTCAAAAATCTGGTGGTGTCCACGGCGTCGGATTTGAAGCAGTCGGCGGTGGAGGCTTTCCGGGCGATGGTGTCGGGGATTGGTTCGGCCCTGTCTTCTCTGGGGAGCGTGGTGCAGGACGGGTTCCAGTCTGCCATCAGTTTTATCACGTCCCTGCCGGGGAGGGCTTTGCAGTGGGGGATGGATTTTATCAACGGGATTGCGGAGGGTGTCCGCAGGGCCATCGGGAACGTGGTGAGCGCGGTTTCAGATGTTGCGGATGCCATCCGGTCTTACCTGCATTTCTCTGTGCCGGACGTGGGGCCTTTGACGGATTATGAGAGCTGGATGCCGGATTTTATGGGCGGTCTGGCGAGAGGGATCGAGAAGAGCCGGGGGCTGGTGAGGAAGGCTGTGGAGGGTGTGGCCGGGGATATGGTGGTCAGCCCGAAGCTGGCGGATATGCAGGCGGTTCAGGCGCAGGGGGCTTCCATGGAGGCTGTGTGGCAGATGGTCTCCGGCCTGCAGGAGATGTTTGCGGGGATGCAGGGCGGAGACGGAATGGGGACGATCTGTATTCCGGTGTATGTGGGCGGCACGCTGCTGGACGAAGTGGTGGTGGACGCGCAGGCGAGGCAGAATCTGAGGTCAGGAGGGAGATAGGGATGGCGTTTGTACAGTATCTGGTGTTTGACGGTGTTGCGCTCCCTATGCCGGATTCTTATGAGGTGCAGATGGATGACGTGGAAGCGGATTCCGGCGGGGAGACGGAGGCCGGGACTACCCAGAGGGATGTGGTAAGGCTGGGGGTGGTGTCTATCCCGGTGAGCTTTTCGGTTTCTCCGAAGTGGCTGAAAGCGCTGACGGGGTTTAAGCAGAAGGAGAAGATTTCCGTAGAGTATTTTGATACGGAGACTTTGGAGACGAAGCGGACGGAGATGTTTGTTGAGGGGTATAAGGCGGTGCTGGTGAAGGATACGTCCTATAAAGGGCTGTGGAAGGTGTCGTTTACGTTGAAAGAGTTTTAGGAGAAATAACAGGTGCTTTTTTGCTGGATGTCCTGTATAATGGTGGGAAAGAAACTGAAAGCAGTGAAGGAGAATGTGGTATGGATAAGCTGATGTATATGATGATGATTGAAAAGACCAAGACCTATAATAAGATAACAAAGAAAGTGGTTGAGGAACATGTTGAGAATATCAGGCGGCTGGATGATGAGGGAAAGCTGGAGATATGCGGCGTATTCAAAGGCTATCCGGGGATGGCAGGCATGTATATCCTGAAAACAGAAAGCCGTGAAGAGGCGGAGGAACTGTGTAAAAGGGAGCCTTTGGTGGTTGGAGGTTATGCAAAATATAAGCTGGTTGGCCTGCAGGTTGCGAACAGGGAAAATAATTATCTGTTGTGACGGCGGGAAAAATAGTTGCCGGCAGATTTTACGATGTGTTTCGGGAATAGCAGTATCAATGGGCATCAGTCAGGAATGGCTGGTGCTTTTTCAAGCGGCTGAAAGTGCTGATGGAATTTAAACAGAGGGAGAAGATCGGGGTGGAGTATCTTGATACGGAGACGCTGGAGATGAAAGAGGCGGAGATGTTTGTTGAGGGATATAAGGCGGTGCTGGTGAGGGATACGTCTTTTAAGGGGCGTTGGAAGGTGTCGTTTACATTAAAGGGGTTTTAGGAAAATAACAGATGCTTTTTTGCGGAATGTCCTGTATAATGGTGGAAAGGAGCCGAAAATCGTTATTATGAAAGGAGCACATTATGGAAGAATTAAAATCTATTATGGAGAAGTTCGCTGCATCGGGGTGGGATTTAATATCTGTTCCGGCACAGCAATGGTTAGACGGAAAATTTGATAGGGATGCATTAATATCGGCGGTTAAGCAGGCAGATAAGGAATGCGGGAGTTGCGGCTGTGAGATGGACCCGCTTTATAAAAGGGCTTTGGAATTGATTTAAAGGTATTTTCAATTCATTTTTTGTTGGAGATAGCGGGCCTTTGGCGGATAAGACATAGGAAAGAGGTGGTGTGTAATGAGCGATATAATGGAATTTGGGAACAGAGATGAATTTAGAAAGTGGCTCTATGATAACTGCCTTTCAAGTGCCGGTATTTGGGTTTTGTTTGGAAAGGTTGGCGGACCGAAAACAATAAAAGCGGGAGAAGCGCTGGAAGAAGCGCTCTGCTTTGGATGGATTGACGGCCAGATGGAAAAGATTGACGACAAAACCTATAAAAAGTATTTTTCGATGCGCAGGGAGAATAGCAAGTGGTCGGACAAAAATAAGGAATTAGCCAAAAGGCTTGAAGAGCAGGGGCGTATGACTGATTTTGGCAGAAAGAAAATAGCGGATGCCAAAAAGAACGGCCAATGGGATGCGGTAAATCCGCTTGCGGTTATTACGGAAGAGCAGATTGCACAGCTTTCTGCGATATTGGAAAGTTATGAGCCAGCCTACACAAATTTTCAGGCGATGTCTTTATCTGTGAAGAAGACTTATACACGGGCGTTCTTTGACGCAAAGACGGATGCAGGGCGGGAAAAGCGGATTGCGTGGATGGTGGATAGGCTTAATAAAAATCTAAAGCCTATGTAATCGGTGCATATATTTATTGATTAAGAAGTGTTTTGAAAAATTCTTATTTTTTGAGAGATTATGATTGTTTTTAGGGAAGGCATCAGTCAGGAATGGCTGGTGCTTTTTGTGTGGAAGGGGTGTTTTCATGTATCCGGTGAGCGAGGCGTTCCTGCGGGCGGTGCAGGAGAATACCCGGAGGTATTACTGGACGGGGAAGATTACCACAAAGGGCGGGGCGGTGTATCCTTTCGGGTATGAGGATATTGTGAAGGGGAGCGGGTATGTTTCCGCCCAGTGCTGCGGGAGCGCGGAGATCGAGCTGGGGACGGTGTATGCGGCGGAGATGGGCGTTACGCTGTTTTCGCAGATTGACCGGTATACGCTGGACGGGGCAAGGGTGGAGCTGTCCTACCATCTGCGGGTGGCGGACGGCAGTTTTGAGGAAGTGCCGATGGGCATTTTTGAGGTGAGCGAAGCGAACCGCACGGCGCACTGTCTGGAACTGAAAGCCTATGACTATATGCTGCGGTTTGAGAAGAGCTTTAACGGGTTTGAGTCTGTGGGGAATGCCTGGGCTTTTCTGGAACTGTGCTGTAAGGCCTGCGGCGTGGAGATGGAGAACACGAGGGCGGAGATTGAGGGTATGCCCAACGGGAGGGAGCTGCTTTCCATTTATCCGGAGAATGATATTGGGACGTACCGGGACGTGCTGTTTTTTGTGGGGCAGGTGCTGGGCGGGTTCTTCTGCATCAACCGGAGGGGAAGGCTGGAGCTTCGGAAGTACGGGGCGGAGCCGGTGACGGAGGTGCAGGGGAGGCACAGGTTTTCCAGCAGTTTTTCGGATTTTATCACCAGGTATACGGCGGTGAGCTCTACGAACCTGCGGACGCAGACGGCGGAGTATTATGCGCTGGATAGGGACGACGGGCTGACCATGAACCTGGGGGTGAACCCGCTCCTGCAGTTTGGGCTGGAAGAGACCAGGAGGCAGTTGTGTGAGAATATCCTGAATGATTTGTCCGTGGTGAATTATGTGCCGTTTGATTCCAGCACCATAGGGA
Source organism: Candidatus Merdisoma sp. JLR.KK011 (assembly GCF_036941125.1). Taxonomy (NCBI): domain Bacteria; kingdom Bacillati; phylum Bacillota; class Clostridia; order Lachnospirales; family Lachnospiraceae; genus Candidatus Merdisoma; species Candidatus Merdisoma sp. JLR.KK011. The sequence goes on from NZ_JAYWSZ010000004.1 coordinate 425,123, forward strand.
ACCCGGCTCTGGACCTGGGGGACGTGCTGACTTTTTCGGGAGGGCAGGCGGACGGGGAGCAGGTGACCTGTATCACGTCTTTTCAGTGCAGGATCGGAGGGAGGCAGAGCCTGAAATGTGTGGGGAAGAACCCGCGGCTGGCCCAGGCGAAGTCTAAGAATGATAAGAATATTTCTGGGCTTTTGAACCAGATTGAGGCCGGGAAGGTGGGGATTCATACATTCACCAATGCCTCTGCTTATACGGTGGCGGAGGATAATGTGCGGATTATCAGTATCGAGTTTGCGGCGAAGGAAGAGACCCATGTGCAGTTTTTCGGGCAGGCGGTTGTGGACGTGAGGGCGGTGCAGGCGGAGAGGACGGCCAGTGCGTCCGGGAGTATTGTGGTCCCGATTCCGGCGGGGACGGATGCCGGAGCGGAAACCGGCGGAAACGGGGACATTGCCGGAGAAGAGGGGAGTGCAGGGGACGGTTCCGGAGCCGGGGGAAGTACGGAAGATGTTATTGTGGAGGTGGAGCTTCCGGTCACTTGGACGGAGGACGGGAAGGCTGTGGCTTATGTTACTTATGAGTTTAATGATTCGGAGATTCTGGCGCACTGTCCGGCGGAGACCTGGGGGAGCGGAAAGCACATTTTGTCTCTGTACTATCCCATTGACAACCTTGTGCCGAACATTACCAATACGTTCAATGTGTATCTGCGGGTGGAGAACGGTACGGGGGAGATTGGGACCGGCGGGTGCATTGCTTCCATCAGCGGGCAGGGCATGGCCGCGGCGGCCGCATGGGACGGCACGGTCACGGTGGAGGAATATGTCGCCCGCTTTGCTTTTGGCGGCGGCCTGGGTATGAAGGGGTTTGCCGGGGAGATAGGGATTGAGACTATGGAGCTGGTGCGGAAGGGTTATGCGGACAGTATCGGGAAGGCGCTGATTGGGGCGTTTGGGAAGCCCATTGATTTGGCATAGGAAGGAGTGGATATGTATGAAGCTGAAAGGGACAATGGTTCTGGAACTGACGGATGGGGCCACGGGGGACGTGGAGACGGTCACGGAGGAAAACATGGTGACGGAGGCGGTGAACAATATCCTGGGGATGAATCCCATGGGGGTGTTCTATTCCGAGGAACGGCTGGCGGATGTGATGTCGTGGAATGATACCATGCTGCCGGTCTGCCCCAACATGATAGGGGGGATTCTGCTGTTCCCGAAGACACTGGAAGAGGACGCGGGGCATATCTATGAGATGTCGGACAACCTGCCGGTGGCTTATGCTTCCAACAACGTGAATACCACGGCGAATGCGGCCAGGGGGAGCCTGAACCAGACGGAGAGCAAGGTTTTGGAGAACGGGTATAAGTTTGTATGGGAGTTTACGCCGAGCCAAGGGAACGGGACCATTGCGGCGGTGGCGCTGACCAGTGCCCAGGGCGGGCAGAACGGGTACGGGAGCCTGACGGGGGATGCCAGCGCTTTTCTGCAGATTAAGAAGCTGGATATCGGGGACTTGGGGAAGGCGAAGCAGATTGTTTTGTTTGAGGCGGCGGAGATGGATTTTGAGAGGAACCTGCTGTATTCCATTACGTTTGAGGATTCCAGTGTGCGGGTGCGGAAGGTGAGGGTTCCGGTTTTCAGTATCGGGCTGAATGAGAGGCTGGACGATTCCACTTATACGGTGCTGGAGGACCATGCGGTGCCTGTACAGACGTTTCTGTTTTTGGGGAGCTATACGAAGTACGGGGAGTTCCTGGACGGGCAGGACGGGTACTGGTACGGGTTTTCCAATGAGGGCAATTCTTCGGGGAATGCCAGGGTGCTGTGGGTGAGGGTTTCCAAAACGGACTATTCCATGATGGAGGGGGAGTGGACGCTTTCCAATGCGAAGTTGATGGCTGTGGGGGAGCGGGACATGACCGGGAGCTATCCGGAGCGGAAGTGCCGGTGCTGTATGCGGGGCGGGTATCTGTATGTGCCGGCCTATGACAAGAAGGGGATTTATAAGATCAATGTGGCGAATACGGCGGACGTGTCGCTGATTGCTTTTGGGTTTACGTCCAAGATGAAGCCTTTGTGCGAGTCGGGAACCTGTGAGCTGTTCCTGACGCTGGTTGGGGATTTGATTGTGGGCGGGGATTTTCAGGTGACGGCAGAGGACACGGTGGTCCATACCCAGGGGAGCGCGAGGCTGGGGAGCGCGGCCACGCCTCTGTTCCAGTATAAGCAGTTTCTGGTGGGGTGGGGAGGCAGTTACGGGAATGAATACCGGCATATGTATCTGCTGACGCCGTATCTGGCTACTATTAACAATCTTTCTTCGGCGGTGGTGAAGGACGCCAATAAGACTATGAAGATTACTTATACGCTGACGGAGGTTGAGGATACCGGGGCGTGAATAGCGTCAGGCGGATGGGATATGGAGCCGGGGATGGTGTGTGGATATTGGGATTGGGAACAGGGCGGCGGCTTTTGGGAGCGGGCCGCTTTTTCCATAGAAAAAAGAGAAAGAGAGGGATTTTGGATGAAGGAGTTTGTGGGTGTGATAGAGTGCGGGTTTGCGGCTATGGGCGGATACCTGGGCTGGGCCATGGGAGGGTTTGACGGTTTTCTGTATGCCCTAATGGTGTTTGTGGCGGTGGATTATGTGACGGGGCTGATGGCTGCGGCGGTGGAGAAGAAGCTGTCCAGCGGCGTGGGCTTTCGGGGGATTTTTAAGAAGGTTGTGGTCTTCTGCCTGGTGGCCCTGGGGCATATCCTGGATACGCATGTCATTCAGAACGGGAGCGCGGTGCGGACGGCGGTGATATTTTTTTATCTGTCCAATGAGGGGATTTCGATTCTGGAGAATGCGGCCAGGATCGGGCTTCCGGTGCCGGAAAAGCTGAAAGGGGTTCTGGCGCAGTTACGGGAGGAAAAGGGGAAGGAGTAGGAGACGGTATGGAGGATAAGTGCGGTTAAGCGCGGTAAAATGCGGCAGGGTATATGATTTAGGTTTTTTATGAGTGGGCATCAGCGGGAAGCTGGTGCCTTTTTTCATGCGGAGAATTGGAGAATGTTTCCGGTCAGGGAACCGGAGAAGGAGAGTGGTTTTGTATGAAGCTGATTGAAAAGTTTTTAACGAAGTCCGGGTGTTACCGGGCGGGGAGGAAGATTGCGGTGAAGGGGCTGATGATCCATTCGGTGGGGTGTCCGCAGCCGAGGGCGTCTGCTTTTATCAGTAACTGGGATAAGGCGGATGCGGGGGCCTGCGTCCATGCCATTGTGGAGCCGGGAGGGGACGTGTACCAGCTCCTGCCCTGGGACTGCCGGGGATGGCACTGCGGAGGTGACGCAAACGGGACGCATATAGGCGTGGAGATGACGGAGCCTGCCACGATCCGGTATATGGGCGGTGCGGATTGGACGGAGACCGGGGACGGGAGGAATACGGAGAGCCATGTGTCTGCCACTTATAAATATGCGGTGGAGCTGTTCGCTTATCTGTGCCGGATGTATGGGCTGGACCCTCTGGCGGACGGGGTGGTGATTTCTCATTCCGAAGGATATAAGAGGGGGATTGCCAGCAATCACGGGGATGTGGAGCATATCTGGAAGCGGTTTGGGTTGTCTATGGGGCAGTTCCGGAAGGATATCAGGGCGGCTATGGACGGTTCTGAAACCGGGAGCGGGAGCGGCGGGAACGGCGGTTCCGGCGCGGGTGTTTCCGGGCTTACGGAGATCATGGGGAAGGCTGCGGCGACGGCGAAGCAGATGCGGGAGTATGTGAAGCGGAAGAATCCGTCTGTGGCGCAGTCGGTTTTGGATATGGTGCCGCTGTATCTGTCCGAGGGGGAGGCGGAAGGCGTGAGGGGTGATGTGGTTTTTGCCCAGTCCTGCCTGGAGACGGGGAATTTTACGTTTTCCGGTTCGGCGGTGACGCCGGAGCAGAATAATTTTGCCGGAATGGGCGTGACGCAGAACGGGGTGAGGGGACTGTCCTTTGATACGGCACAGCTTGGGATACGATGCCAGATTCAGCACCTGAAAGCCTATGCTTGTACGGAGACTTTGGTGAATGAAAATATAGACCCACGCTTCAAGTATGTTGTAAGGGGCTGTGCGCCTTATGTGGAGTGGCTGGGTATTCGGGAGAATCCCCAGGGGAAAGGCTGGGCTGCGGGAGCCGGGTATGGGGAGAAGATTCTGTCTATTTTGAAAGAGATTGCCGGGGAGGCCGGGAGCGCCGGGGACGGTGCGGACAGCCCGGACAATCCGGTACAGCCCATGTCCGGGTATGTGAAGGTGTTCTATAAGGGCAGGGACGGCGTGAATGTGCGGATTGCCCCCTGCATGGGGGATAACGTGGACCGGGTGGTGTATGAGGGTATTTATACGGTGACGGGCATCAGCCTGGATAAGCGGTGGTACAGGCTGAAATCGGGGCTTTTTATTACGGCGGATGCGGAGTATGTGATGTTCATGGAGAGGCTGCCGGGGAAGTCTTCTTATCTGGTGCGGGTGGATATCCCGGACCTGAATATCCGTAAGGGACCGGGGACGGATTTTGCCCGGACGGGGCTGTTTACGGGTGCGGGTGTGTTTACGGTTGTGGAGGAAGCGGACGGGAAGGGAGCCGGGAAGTGGGGGCTTTTGAAGTCGTATAAGAGGGAGCGGGACGGGTGGATTTCGCTGGATTTTGTTACGAGGCTGTAAGGGTGTTTTTGCAGATGGGCAGGGATGCCTTCTTTTTTTGTCCGGATATATGGGAGGGCTGCCAGAGGCGGGTTCTGGTAAGGGCTTTTGTGCGGCGCGTCAGCCGGGGGATTCCCCGGCGGTACATACCATGCCGTTGGTATGAATTTTGGAAAGGAAAGGTAAGGGATTATGACGGCAAAGGAATTGGACGCGCTGAAAGGTGTGGATGTGAGGATTGTGGACAGGGCAGAGCTTGTGGATATCCGGGAGGTTCCGGTGGAGCGGGGGCTTCCGGCGGAGGAACGGATAAAGAGGTTCATAGGGAAGGTGAAGAACCCGTACTGCTTCCGGGTGGGGGACGTGGTGGTGAAGACCGTGTTCTCCGAAAACGGAGGGAGTTTCGGGGAGAGGTTTGAGCGGATGCTTGTAGGGCTGAAATAGGCCAGGTTTTCTTTATTTTAGCGCTGGATGTTTGAAGGGATGTGTGGTATAGTGGTTGCAGGGCTAAGAAGTGCAGACCGCCGGAGATTTTATTGGGGCATCCGCCTTGATAAAATGCAGGAGGTTTGCGTATGAGAGAAAGACATATCTATAATGCCGCCATCTATGTGAGGCTTTCTAAAGAAGATGGCGATGTTTCTGACGCTTCCAGGGCGGAGAGCAACAGTATCTCCAACCAGAGGGAGCTCATTAAAGATTTCCTGAAAGAGAAAACTGATATCAGGGTTGTTTCGGAGCGTGTAGACGACGGGTTCAGCGGGGTGGATTTTGAGCGCCCGGCTTTCCGGCTGATGCTGGAGGACATTCGGCAGGGGAAGGTGGACTGCGTGGTGGTGAAGGACCTGTCCCGGTTCGGGAGGAACTATATTGAGTCCGGCAGGTATATTGAGAAGATTTTTCCTATGCTGGGGGTGCGGTTTATTGCGGTCAATGACGGATATGACAGCCTGGCGGGGAAGTCGCAGACGGACGAGATTGTGATTCCGTTCAAAAATCTGATAAATGACGCTTACTGCCGGGACATTTCCATTAAGATCAGGAGCCATCTGGATATTAAGCGGAGAAAAGGGGAGTTTATCGGCTCTTTTGCCGTGTTCGGGTATCAGAAGGACGAAAGGGACCATAACCGTCTTGTGGTGGACGAGTATGCGGCGAAGGTGGTCAGGGATATTTTTGCATGGAAGCGGGCGGGCATGAGCCAGCAGGGGATTGCGGACCGGCTGAACCGGACGGGGGTGCTGTGCCCGGCGGCGTATAAGAAGAGCTGCGGGAGCAGATACCGGGTGAAGTTCCGGACGGGGAAGGAGATGCAGTGGAGCGCCGTGGCGGTGTCCAGGATTCTGTCCAATGAGTGCTATACAGGCACGCTGGTCCAGGGGAAGTCCACCACGCCGAACTATAAGGTGAAGAAGGCCGTTTTGAAGGACGAGGCGGACTGGGTGCGTATCGAGAATGCGTTTGAGGCGATCATCCCAAGGGAGGAATTTGACACGGTGCAGGGGCTTCTTTTGAAGGATACCAGGGTGGCGCCGGATAAGGGGCATGTGTATCTGTTCTCCGGCATTGCGGTCTGCGGAGACTGCGGGCGGCAGATGTCCCGGAAGGTGTCCACGGTGGCGGGGAGGAAGTATGTGTATTATATGTGCTCCGCCAATAAGCGGGAGGGCGTCTGCACGGGGCACCGGATAAGGGAAGAGGAACTGACGGAGGCGGTGACGGAAAGCCTGCGTTGCCATATTGACCGGCTGGCGGAGTTGAGGGATATCCTGGAATATATCGGGACGCTGCCCATGCAGGATGCGGACGTGAGGCGTCTGGAGGCGCGCATGGTGCAGATGGAGGAAGAGGCTGGGAAGTATGAGCGGCTGAAAGTGTCGGCTTATGAGGACCTGAAAGACGGGCTGATCACCAAGGAGGAATATGCCGCTATCCGGCAGGAGTTTGAGGGCAGGCGGAAGGCGGCGCTTGCTTCTGCGGGGCAGCTTAGGCAGGAGGCGGAGAGGCTTGCCCGGAGGGAGGGGAAGCGGCATGAGTGGATTGAGGGGTTTGTGAAGAATAAGGGTATCCGGTCCCTGGTGCGGAGCGTGGTTGTGGAACTGATCGAAGAGATTCGGGTGTTTGAGGATAAACGGATTGAGGTGCGGTTCCGGTATGAGGATCGGTATCGGGAAGCGGTGGAGCTTGTGGAGGGTGCAGAGTGCATTCCGGGAGTTGGCGGAAGGGAGGTCTCATAGATGGCGAGGAAGAGCAGGATTGCGGGGGCTGCGGAGGCGGCGGTTCCAGAAGTGAGAGGGATTTTTAAGGCCGGTATCTATGCGAGGCTTTCCAATGAGGCCAGCGGAGAGGATACGTTGGAGACGCAGGTGTATTTCCTGGAAAGGTTTGTGGAAAGCCGGGGGGATATGATGCTGGCAGGGACGTATTCGGATTTTGGTTATACGGGGACAAATTATGAGCGCCCAGGGTTTCTGCGGCTGATGGAAGACGCAAAAAGGGGGAAGGTTGACTGTATCGTGGTGAAGGACCTGTCCAGGCTTGGGAGGAATTATATTGAGACGGGGAATCTGATTGAGAACGTGTTTTCTTTCCTGAATATCCGGCTGGTGGCGGTGACGGACGGGTTTGACACGGGAAACGGCGACGGCATGGGGGCTATGGTGGCTTCCATCAAGAATCTGGTGAATGATGTGTATTCCAGGGATATTTCCAGGAAGATTATTTCGGCTTTCCGGACGAAGCAGAGGAACGGGGAGTTTATCGGGATGGTGGCTCCCTATGGGTATCTGAAATCAAAGGAAAATAAGAACAGGTTTGTAGTGGACGGGACGGCGGCCCCGGTAGTGCGCAGGATTTTCCGGCTGTATGCGGACGGGGTGAGCATAGATAAGATTGTGCGGATACTGGACGGTGACGGGATAGACTGCCCGAGGAAGTACCGTTACCGGATCGGGGTCACAAAGTCGGAGCGCTATAAGGATTCCCGGTGGGGCAGGTCTGCGGTGAGGACTATCCTTACGAACCGGGCGTATATCGGGGACATGGTGCAGGGGAAGGAGCGGCAGGAGCTGTGCAATAATGTCCCGAAGTACCATACGGACAAGTCGGAGTGGATCGTGGCGGAGGATACCCATGAGCCGGTGGTGGACAGGGAGCTGTTTTTCCGGGTGCAGGGGATTCTGGAAGAGAGGCAGAGGGAGCAGACCGAGAGACGGGAGAAGAGCCGAATCAGTGAGCATAAGGAAGAGAATTACCTGAAAGGGTATATGCGGTGCGGGCACTGCGGGAAGACCTTCAACCTTTCCCAGACCATGCGGGGCGGGAAAGTGACGCGGGTGTATTACTGCCGGGGATACCAGACGCTGCGTTCTGCCGTCTGTATGAACAAGGACAGGGTGGATAAGGCAGAGGTGGAGAGGTTTGTGCTTGGGGAGATAAAAGGCTGTATAAGGCAGATGCTGAAAGAGGGGATTTCCGTGGACGGGGACATGCCTGCAGAGCGGGAGTCTCTGGAAGCGGAGGTGCGGAAGGCGGAGCGGGAACTGAAAGGGCTGGACGTGAAGCTGGCCGACTTGTACCAGGACGCTGCAGACGGGATTCTGGACAATGGGGATTATCTGCTGATGCGGAAGGAGTTTCTTGGGAGGAAGGAGAAGCTGGCACAGGAGAGGGAACGGCTGCTCCGGGAGAGGGAGAAGTGCGGGAAGGCCGGCCGGGGAACGGCGGAGGCACGGCTTAGGAATTGGCTGTCGGCCGGAAAGCTGGACAGGCAGATGGCGGAGTGTTTTGTGGAAGAGGTACGGGTTTTCAAGGGCAGGAGGCTGGAAGCGTCCCTTCTGGGGCGCGGGGAGATTCTGCGCAGGATGGAGGGATAGGATGGGCATGGAAAATATAGTGGCGCTGTATATCCGGATTTCTCTGGAAGATGACGATATACAGGACGGGAAGGAAGAGAGCGACAGCGTGACGAACCAGAGGGCGCTTTTGAGGAAGTATATTTCCGAGCATGAGGACTTTGGAGGGGCTTCTGTAAAGGAGTTCCTGGATGACGGGTATACGGGCAGGAACCTGGACCGCCCCGGTTTCCAGGAGATGGTCAGGCAGTGCCGGGCCGGTAAGGTGGGGTGCATCGTGGTGAAGGACCTGTCACGGCTTGGGAGGAATTATGTGGAGGTGGGGAACCTGCTGGAGCAGGTATTCCCCTTCCTGGGGGTAAGGGTTGTCTCCGTGAATGACGGGTACGACAGCGCCATGCTGGACGGGCAGACGGGCGGCATTGACGTGGCGTTTAAGAATCTGGTGTACAGCCTTTACAGCAGGGATTTGTCCCATAAGGTGAAGAGCGCGGTGGAGACCAGGATGAAGCGCGGGGAGTATATCGGACCTTATGGGTTTTTCGGGTATCGGAAGGACCCGGAGGATATCCACAGGCTGGTGGTTGACGAAGAGGCGGCGGTGATTGTGCGGCGTATCTTCCGGATGGTCGGTGAGGGGATGCGCCGGAATGAGATTGTAAAGATACTGAATGAAGAGGGCGTGCCCACACCGGCGGTCTATAAGCAGAGGAAGGGCTGTACACGGGACTGGTTCCCGGAGGGGAAGAAGGGTGGCTGGAATACGTCCATGGTGGCAAAGATTATCCGGGACGAGCGGTATGCGGGGCATATGGTGTCCGGGAAGAAGGCTTATGAGAGTTTTGATTCCAGGAGGCAGGTGGGTGTGGACAGGTCGGACTGGATCGTGGTCAGGGATACCCATGAGGGGATCGTGACCCAGGAGGAATTTGACCGGGCCAATGCCAACATGCGGAGCGTGGTGCAGGGGAAGAAAAGGGAGTCTGCCAATAAGGGGAATTATTCGGTCATTGTCTGCCCGCACTGCGGGCTGACGCTCCGGCCGGGGACGCAGAAGGAGAGTATCCTGTACTGTCCTACGGGGCGGATGCACCGGGACAGCCCCTGCAGCCGGGTGAGGATGAAGAGGGCGCTTGCGGAGGATACGCTGGTGCGTCTGGTGAGGAAGCAGGCGGAGCTTCTTCTGGAGGCAGAGAGGGCGCTGAAAGGGCGGCAGGGCATGAAGGAGCCGGGAGCGGACGCAGAGAGCTTGAGGGCGGAGATGCGCAGGCTGGACGGGGAGAAGATTTCCGGGTATGAGGATTATAAGGCGGGGAAGTTGTCAAGGGAGCGTTTTGTGGAGAGAAAGAGGGCGCTGGATGCCAGGAGGCAGGAGCTGTCTGCGGCGGTGTTGGAGGCGGAAGCGCGGGAGATCGTGGAGGAAGCCGGGCAGAGGGAGTACCGGGAGGCTTTCCGGATTCGGGAGTATCTGCATCTGGAGGGGTATGATAAGCGGGTGATGGCTTCTTTGATTGAGAGCGCAAAGGTGATGGGTGAGGACAGGCTGGAAGTGGTCTGGAAATTCGGGGACGTTTATGAAAAGATTTTAGGTGAAATGCAGTGAAGATATGGTATAATTAGGGTGCCTGCCGGACGGCAGGCATCCAGAGAGGATGATTGCATGATTTACATAACGGGAGATACCCATGGGGAGTTTGGGCGGATTGAGGCTTTCTGCAGGCGGTTCGGGACTTGTAAGGAAGATGTGATGATTATTCTTGGGGATGCCGGGATTAATTATAGCGGGGGAATCCGGGATATGAGGAAGAAGGAATTTCTGGAATCTCTGCCAATTACGGTATTTGCGATTCATGGGAACCATGAGCAGAGGCCGCAGACCATTGAAGGATATCAGGAGAAGATGTGGCATGGCGGTGTGGTGTACTGGGAAGAAGAGTATCCGAGCCTGCTGTTTGCGAAGGACGGGGAAGTGTTTGATCTGGACGGGAAGCAGGCCATTGTCATGGGCGGGGCCTATAGTATTGATAAGATGGTACGGCTTATGTATGGGTACGGGTGGTGGCCGGATGAGCAGCCTTCGGAAGAGACTAAGCGGTATGTGGAGAGTCGGCTGGACAGGCTGGGATGGAGGGTGGATGTGGTGTTGAGCCATACTACGCCGTTGAAGTATGAGCCGGTGGAGGTGTTCATGGCCGGGGTTGACCAGAGTAAGGTGGACAAGTCTACGGAGGAATGGCTGGACAGGATTGAGGATAGATTGGATTATGGGAAGTGGTATTGCGGGCATTATCATACGGAGAAGAAGATTGATAGGGTGGAGATAATGTTTGAGAATTTTGGGGTGATTGGTGGAAATGCAAACGATAACGTTTTTTGAGAGGATGGTAGTATGGAGAAAATAGTATCGAAAATAGCGGCATTGGGAGTACCGGGATTAGTGCTTTTAATTGCTATTTCGGCAACAGGATTGACAGGAGCGGCGGCAATAACTTCTGCGCTTGCAGCATTAGGTCCGTTTGGTATGCTGGGAGGAATTGCTACGTTAGGAGTTATAGGGTTAGCATCGCAAGGGATAGTGGAATTTGGTTTTGATTCCATTTTTACGGCAGTTGTTAAAGAACTTTATAAAAAAGGTGAGAGTAAAGAGTCAATTTTAGAAAAAATAAAAAGGTATCCTGTATCGAAGGCACTTAAAAGAAAGTTAAGAGAAGAATTAGATAAGATTTCGTAAATATGGTAAGGTAGGAAATTAAAAAGATGAAAAAATTTTTGTCCCATGCTTGACATCAGCTGATGGTAACGGCAGAATGTCACGCCTGTTATCGTTGCTGCTCCTATACAAGAATGGCTTTGATGCCGGAAAATATATGTCCTTTGAAGAGCAAATCAATAACTACAAAGCCTATTATTACGAATCTCTTCGTCAATCTTCTGACGGTTGGGAATCAAATGAAAATAGTTATTTCCCATTTATTGAGAATTTCCTGTCTATGCTTTATATGTGCTATAAAGAGTTGGACAAACGCTTTGCAGTCGTACATGGGAAAAAGATTACAAAGAAAGCCCGCATAGAAGCAACGGTATTAAACAGTCTAACCCCTCTTTCCAAAGCCGAAATATGTAAGATTCTCCCCGATGTCAGTCCGACAACAGTTGAAGCAGTCCTCGGTTCAATGGTAAAGAGCGGTGCAATAAAACGGATCGGGTCGGCAAGATCTACGCGTTATATTAAGGCATAGTATAAGGTGACTTCAATGGATATGATTTCATTTAAAGAAGAAGTGTTACGACTAATTGCATTTTGGCAAGAGGGCGAATATTGGGATTTCAAAAAGGAATGGCACAAGAATAAGTCTGATTTACTGCATGATATTATATGTATGGCAAATAATCTATCAAATCACGATGGACTTATTATTATTGGAGTTAATGAAGAAACGGATTATGCTACTTGCGATTGTTCATTCCTGTTTATACTGCAAAAAAGTAATAGATGTTATTGTTATTCGCAATGATCGTAATACACCCTATTATTTAACAGAACAATATCAAGGTGTATTTGCCAATAACATCTATTCTCGAATAATGGATACCAATACCCCTAAAAATGCATCTGCAGATATAGATGTCATAGAAAAACTATGGAAAAAAAGATTCGGAATTGATGCAACTGCTCTGGATCGCGCCTTATTATTTTTGCAAAAACCTTATTATATTCTTTGGGTGGAGCTGCTTTGGACGGTGGATGATGTTGAGCTGCCACCGCTGGGACATTTCATATAAGTATTTCGTGAAAGGTTCAATCAAATATACAATTCATCTGTTTTATATTACTGATGATATGGACGCATTCAAAGAAGACTACTTACAATCTCAACTTTTGCAACAAATATTAAAAGATTTCAGAAGTTAAAGGGAGCTTCCTGTATAATTCAAGTATAGGGAATTCCAAGAAAGAAGGTTGAGAAAAAAATACCTCAGAGTAAAATAAGATTACTGACTTGCAGGTTAGTGAAAATCTTATTGAACAGAGAGGTATCTAAAATGAATTGTAACACACAAAACGCAAAAATTGCATCCATAACTGAAAAAACTTTGATTGTTGGAATCGATGTAGGAAGTGAAACCCACTATGCCAGGGCATTCGACTGGCGCAACTATGAATATACCAGAAAGCCACTGGAATTCAGTAACACAGAGACAGGGTTCCAGACATTCAAAGCATGGATGGAGGATATAGCGGCGAAACACGGTAAAACTGCTGTAATACCGGGTATGGAGCCGACAGGACATTACTGGTTTGCCCTGGGGAAATTCCTGCAGGACAGCGGGATGAGGCCTGTGCATGTGAATCCCCACCACGTGAAAAAATCAAAAGAACTGGATGACAACAACCCCAACAAAAATGACCGTAAAGACCCAAAGACGATCGCTGCGCTTGTCAACGAGGGACGGTTCTCGTACCCTTACATACCAACCGGTATCTATGCAGAGATCAGGAGCCTGTCAAACCTGCGCTTCCAGACGCAGGAGGAGCTCACGAGGATCAAGAACCGCCTGGCCAGATGGTTCGCCATCTACTTCCCTGAATATAAAGACGTTTATGGGGATTTGAAGGCGGTGAGTGGGAGGATGGTGCTGAAGGAGGCACCGCTGCCGGAGGACATCAGAAAACTGGGGGTGGAAGGTGTGAACCGGATATGGAGGAACGCAAAGCTCAGAGGCGCCGGAATGAAGAGAGCAAAGACCCTGGTATCGGCAGCGGGGCACAGCGTAGGAAGTAAGGAAGCACCGGGAGCGGCAAGGATGGAACTGAAGAACCTGCTCAACGACATGGATGTATATACCTCAAGGCTGGAGGAGCTTCTCGTGAAAATAGAGGAAAAGCTGAAAGAAATCCCATATGTTGATAAACTGATGGGAATTAAGGGGATCGGCCTGGCAACAGTCAGCGGATTCATTGCGGAGGTGGGAGACATTGGACGTTTTGACAACCCAAAGCAGTTACAGAAGCTGGCGGGATATGCGATTGTGGCGAATGATTCGGGGAAGCATAACGGCGAAAGCCGGATCAGTTACAGGGGAAGGAAACGCCTGAGGTATGTGCTGTATGAAGCAGCGATATCCTTGATTGGGAAGAATGCAGAGTTCAGGGCAATACATGAGTATTACCGGACACGTAAAGAAAACCCATAAAAGAAGATGCAGTCTGTCGTAGCGGTAGCGTGTAAGGTTCTGAGGGTATTCTACACGATACTGACAAAAGGTGTAGACTATGATGCCGGAAAACTGATGGGCGACATCAGGAGACCACAGATCCAGGCAGCGTAATAAACGAACATAAACCACAAGCAGGCAATGCCCTGTCATAGTTGGGTTGAACTTTCAAAAATTTTGATTGAGGGTTGAATCCAGCTGTGACAGGAAAGCTGGAAAGTATGGGGAACAATCCGGGAAAACGTCCACCGAAAGGTGCCGGTGAGGGAAGCATACGGGACAGGTCAGTAAGACTTATAACAAAGAATGAGCCGGTAGTCGGCAGGAATATTATCCATAGGGCATGACCCTGTAAAGGAGCTAAGCTGACACCCTGGTTATGGACAGGCGGGACGAAGGAAGTTAGGACCCGGCAGAGATGCTGGTGATCCTGGTAGACACGGGAGGTACGCTGCCGTAGAAGGAGGGGCATACACAAGGCCATGTAGAGCGGAAACGGAAGACGTTCTACTTTGTATACCCAACACCTCTATTTTCGTACCAGATACAAAGAAATGTCCATTATCTTGGCTCATTCATCTGAGATATATAACTAAAAAATCCTTGAAAAATAAGGAAAAAGACTTGACTAAATAGAGAGGATAACTTTATGAATTTTGATGAATTTGTAGTAAAATTAATCAACGGAACTAAATCTAATGCTATTACTTGGAATAGATGTAGCTCCAAACACTTTCCACACTATTATCCAATATATGAAACAAAAAAGGAGATAATATTTTAGTTATACAAAAAATACAATATAGTGATATTGACCCATACGGCGACTCCTATACTACAACCGCAGGCGTAATTTCTGTCTGCTCTATAAGTTATGAAATACTGACTGAAATTTGTGAAAGTGATTTAGAAAATCAAAGCAATTTGCTTAGATTATATAGAATCGTAGAACGCCAAGCTAATAATGTAAATGATATTTTGGGTGGCTTTGTTGAAGGCATTGATGATATTACTGGTCTATTTTAACATATCAAATATTTATTGATTTAGGTATCAAAAAGGTATCACACCCCACATCAAAAGCCGGAAAGCCCACTGTTTATGCGGCTTCCCGGCTTTCTGTTTACTATTCGAACTCCTCGGCGGATAGCTTGAACTGACTGTTTTTCCCTCATTTTTCAAACATATATTATCCATATTCTTTAAAAAATTCTCTCGTTTTTATGACTGTCAAAATTTTTAGAGCCGAAATAGAGCCAGTCAAATCCGCTATTTTCTCCTTGTCTGCCCTATCTACATGGCGCTAGCGCCATGTAATTACACCAACAAAGAAAATCTATTTGCGCTCCCTCAGCTTCTCTAATATCGCCATAATGTCCGGCTGCGTTGGAGTGAACTTTATGCCATGCTTCAACATACCCATGACTTTTTTCGCTTTCTTCTCAATCTCTCTAGCGGCATGCTCACTCGTCAGCATCAAATGATTTCCGGCAATTGTGTATTCCCGTTCTATGTATTCTTCCATTATCGGAAACATATCCTGTATCAGAAACGCACTCTCTCGGCTGTCATCCAGTTTAACGATATGGAGAATGTCGCAAGGTTTCCCGGCTTTTTCTTTTTTCTCCATAATCTTCCTGTATTTCTCAATACGGCTGGATAACGGTATCATCCAATATATACCCGTATTCGTATCTTCAAAACAGTAATAATGCGGTCTGTTTCCTGCCTTATTTCCTTTAAGATACGGGTCTGACATATCTTCAAAGAATATGTCCTTAATAATATAAAAGCCTGTTTTCTTCATTTGCCTGTCCTCATTACGGAAAAGTCCCTCGCCTTGCGGCGAAGGACTATACTTTCGACCCAACCATTTATATACCGCATATCGGTCAGCGGTAAACTTTCAACCCGACCATTTATATACCACATATCGGTCAGTGGTAAACTTTCTTTGTACCTACATTCTAGCAAGTGCAAAGAGGAAAGTCAATAGGGCTTTCCATGAAAATTTTATGGAATATCCGCTCGAATTATTCCTGTTTTACGAGTAATCAAGCAAATTTATAATAATTACTCTCAAATTAGCAATATCATCATTGGATTCTATATCATCCAACTCAAACACTTCTTTTATCATCCTTTTTTTGTCATAATATACATAGATTTTATCTGTATCAATCACTAATACATTATCTTTATAAATATTGTCCGTCACTACCTTATCTGCTGTTAAATACAACTGTTTTAAATTGCAATATGACATCAACTGAGAATTTATGTCCTTTTCTGCTGAAACAGATAACTTGATTTCCACAGGCAAATATTTACCGTTCATTTTTATTACATTATCTACAAATGTTTTGCTTCTGTTCTCCTTTTTGCAACCACATTCTTTAAAAAAGGCTTTTGTATCTCCCAAAACTTTCAAAAATCTATCCACGTAAAACGCTCTAAACTGTGCTTCAAGGAAAAAATCTCTCCTATGGCAATTTACTATTTTCAGCCAATTATCATCATTTAGCTTATATAATGGCATCGGTTCTGCAACCGAATCTATAAAATATTTCTCCACAATAATGTTTTTATTTAAAATCAATTTTTTAATAAAGTCAAATTTTTCGCCAAAAACCGGTGTTATACTGCTCTGTCTTGAAACTTCTAATTCAATACTAAATTCTGATATATCGACTAGATTTTCCAATAGAAAAATATCATCAATTGGCGCATATATATTACTTCTCCAATGCAAATTCTCATTATCCATTTTTTCATAGGCAGGATTACCAGATATTTTTCCTATTGCAAATATTTTTCCACCATATATTTCATGAATCTTTTTTGCTCTTATCAGAGCATTCATGATTGTCCAAAAAGCACTATTAGAATACCGTTCTCTGCTACTTAAAAGCTCATTCTTTAATTTACTAATTTTACTATTTGCATATTTTGCGTGCATAAAAAAGACAATATCGCCTTTCTTACACCACTTAGGTGCTGTCCATGCGGTTTCTCTATCCTCATACTCGCCATCATCACCACCCCTTATAATTGCTTCCATATTAAAAAAATGTGCATAATTATAAACTTCATCTAATGAATTTGGGAAAGAGATATTTGATATATACGCTTGAACATAATTCATAACAAATTACCTCTCTATTCATAACGCTAAATATATCCTTTATAACAAGGTAAATCACACAATGGTGCAAATTATAATCATTTTTCTGTTTATAAAGTAACTTTTTGCCGCTACATCCTCCAATGATTCCTCAATCGTACTTAAACCACTTCTTGAGCCAAGCAATGGACTAACTTCACGCAGTTCTTCAAAAGTTGTATTATGTACAATGGGAACAAGTAAGTCACGAGCCAACAACGCAGAAAGTTCTTTATCTGCTATTCCTTCTCCACTAACACGTTTAAGAAACGAAGGTGTAACCAATACAATGCCGACACGAGATTTTACTAATCCCTTATCAATTTCACGAAGTAATGAAGAACCTAAAAGAACATCTTTTTCACTAAACCAAACCGTTACTCCTTTAGATTCAAGCATATCATGTAATTCTTTAGCTGCACCTTTACGGTCATCCCATGCGTGACAAAGAAAAACATCTCTTAAATCTGGTAACTCGGAACGCTTTTCAACATTTTCACGCACTGGGGTAAGTGTTCGAATTTCCGCAGGAGTATATAAAATAGTTGACCCCGTCGAAGACCATCGTGCTTTTGTCTTAGATTGCCCACTACTGCTACCACTTCTCGAACTGCTTGTTGGCGCAGAATGTGGTGTAGAATATGTGGGATAAAAATTGTAATTTCTATAACCGCCTCCTCCACACACTGGACAATTTGCCCTTCCACTTGCTGTGCGGTGACCGTTAATTGGCGCTGTACATTTTGCCATAATTTCATACCTTTTTCTATGAAATATTTATCTTCGTCTGTTGCTATTAAAGTTTGCAATCTTATTTTCATTGTACCAAGTCGCTAGCGCGACGGCTAGCCCTAAGTACATTTAGTTTCAATTTTCTGCCATAAAAAATAGCAGTTTTTAAATTTATGATGTATTGTTAAGTTACCACACCAAACAACTTCATAACTTTTAAAACTGCTATGCTTAGTTTATCATGGTTTTTTAATCTCAACAACTACATATTCTACTTTTTTATCAAGAAACGATATGAAATCTGCCACACTTTAGAGAGCCTTAGTGACATTTCAATTTTCTTATGATATAGTGGACTTCCACTTTTAGGAAAAGGAGTTGATGATATATGCCACAAATGAACAAAGGCGGTAAATTTATTTTCGGAAAATCACTGATACGAGATGATTTGACAATCTATCTCCCAACACAGGCTCTTACAGAGTACAACGCCACAGCAGAGGGAAAAGTCTATCTTTTTACTGGAAGCAAGGTCACTGGCGGATTTTGCGTGACAACAAAAGGATTGTTAGAACCGTCAAAATTAGGACACATTCTTACTGATAATCCAGCTTTACAGAATTATCAGACCACAGAGGGCGAATTTGTCAAATACAAAGGGCGGTCATACTGTTGGGTAAATATTTCAGAGAATGGTGTAATTCAGCTTAATCAGCAGATATTAGATTTTCTTAATCTGAAGATTGGAACGGAACTATTGTCTATCCGAAGCAGTGATATAGCTTTCACAATGGGCGCAACCGGTCCTCTGTTGGAAAGAGCCGACAATTATGAGGGCAAAATTCCTCTGTATTAAAAAAACAGATATCATGATACCCGCCCGAAATCCAGTATTCATCAGATAATTAGAGCCATTTTAGAGCCAACAGGCATAAAGCAATCCCGGAAACGCCCATTTTATCAGTGTTTCCGGGATTTCATCCGTTACTCGAACTCTTCCCGGAATTTTTATCAGCAACTCTCAAATGCTGATATTTCCTACATTTCGGGTACATCTATTTCGCCAAATATTACTCTTTTCGCATCGTTTTCACAATTTTTAGTAGCAAATTAGTTGCAGTATCTGCACCGATAATTTTCCATCGGCTTGATATAATCTACTTTTTATTATTCACAACGAATAAATCCATGTGACTGTCAGGCTATCTATTATACCTGCTGCCACTGTCAAAACGAAAGGAGCACCACTATGAGCAACAAACATAAAAATCCAACAATTAGTTTCAGAATCACTGATGGCGAACGAAAACAAATCGAGGCACGCATTCTTGCCAGTGGAATGATGAAAAAAGATTACTTTGTCCGTTCCTGCATTTACAACCGCATCTGCGTTGTTGGCAAGAAAGAAACCATATATCCTCTGGTACAGACTGTCAATGCGTTGTATCTGCAATTACTTAAAATGCAAAGAGAATTTACCGCAAACGATGTTACTCCTGATACGCTTCCTTCTTTGGAATCCATTAAGGAATTACAAACTGAATACACCAATATGCTGACAGCTATCATTGACCTGCTGGATGGTGCAAAATATCTGTGGGAAGGAAACCAGCATGAATAACAATCTTACTTTTCAGTTTGGTATGTACGAACCTGCAACCGATTCCATCATTGTGAACACTGGCGAAAATTCCATTCTTGTTATCCGTTGTAAAGAATGTAATTCCTCTGTTATCTTCGATGATTCCAGTGATGTAGTCTATCTGTACCATTTAGCAGAAGAAACACCGCTTTTATACGCAAAGCTTGCATTGAAAGCAAATGGCTTACAAGATTATGTGAATGCCATGAATGAATTTAATTAACAGCCTGTTTCCTATCTCCATCATTTTTCTTATGATGGAGATAGGCTTCTTAATCCATTCTTATGACATTCATTTGCATTATTCTCTAAAATAAACCTTATTTTTTGTTTTTCCTGTGCCTTTAAGGATATTCAGCTTTTCAGCCTTCAACAACAAACGGCTTGCCGTCTTTATTTCAACTTCCAGCAATTTTGCCGCAGCAGCACTATTTATTTCTTTATTTGTTTCCAGATAAATCAAAATAATCTGCATTCTTGCTCTTTCCAATTCGGACATTGATTCGGACATTGATTCGGACATTGATTCGGACATTGATTCGGACATTGATTCGGACATTTTCTCTTTTCTTTCAAAACCGTCTCTTATGCGAATAATCGCATTTAAATAAGTTCTTTCCTCATCCATATCAAACTCAGGCTCCGGTGAACCATTTTGTTTCAGTTCTCTTAATATTTTAGGAATGCCTGTTCCCTTTTTTTCAGATAAGTCAATCTCCTTAAATAATTCCCCAATTCTTCTGTTACGATATTTCCTTCCTTTCACTTTACCTGATACAAAACGTTCAAGATTAATCCATTTCGCAAGTCCAGGATAATTAAGTATCTGAATGCTATCCACATATATGCGGATTTCCACTGGCTCCGGCTCGCGATACGACTTGTGAAATACTGCATTTACCAATGTTTCTTCCAATGCATTATATGGATAGTTAAAATATCGTTCTGCTTCTGCCTGCCCCTGAACCTTTACAACTTTTTGCTCAATCACAGTTGTCTTTATATAATTCAAAGCATCCTGAACTTGTCTCCATATTGGTCCTGTAAATATTTTTTCCGTAAAATCATCCGATGCCTCGGCTTCTTCTGAATGAAATCTAGTCAGCTCAATATATGCCCCGGGAATCAGCTTCTCCGGATGTTCCGCAAACATCAATACACCGATATTTCTGATATCTAATTCCGTATCTGTCTCATTTGCAACTTCCTGTGCAAGCAGCAGTTCCTCTAATGAACTGCTATTCAGTTCCATCACCAGACTACTGTTGCTCTTCCTAATAAAATCTTCAAGATAGCCTCTCATGATATCATCAATTTTCGCCTTTCTATTGACACGGTCATCAAATGGCACAATGGCACGGAATTAAATTTATCAAACAATTCAGATATTTCGTCCTGCTTGGCATCTGTCGTAAGCGACGCCGGTCTAATCCAATATTTCAAGCTTTTGTCAGCTTTTTCACCATTTTCCACATACAATGATTTCGGTGCCTGATAAGGACCGCTATCACCCGCTGAACACCATAGATATATCAAATAAATTCCTTCATTCTTATAATCAACCACTTCCATTCTTGGAATGTACCTTGGAATAATCTGATTACAGTACTGAAATATTTCCTGCTGGATGGAATCTAACTTTTCCTTCGGAACACCTACTAACGGAAATACCGGCATACCATTGCTCTCTTTTACCCCTATGACGATATATCCGCCATTGGTGTTATCATAATCATTTGCAAAAGCACAAATAGAATGAATAATATCATTTGGATTCCAGCCTGTTTTATACTCTACACGGTCATGTTCAACGACACGTCCTTCTAATAAAGTTTCTATCTTTAATGGTATCATTCAGATGCCTCTCTTTCTGGTATGAATATTTCTTACTGCTTTAAATAAAATCATGTCTTTTTAAAACATATATTCAACCATTCATTTTAGAAAAATTCCTCTTGGAACAAATCATTATCATCCAGCTCCAAATCCGTATTAACTACAAGATTATCAATATATTCTTCAAATGAATCTGTTACAAATGTCTCCCATAAACCATATGCTTTCATTTTTTCCGCAATCTTGCTTACAAGAACTCTTGTTGAAAAAGTATCATTAAAAAGCAAAGTTAAATTTTGTATTGTCATTCTTCTCTACCAGCCACTTGCATATTAATCCAAAATTAAGTTCGCTATATTCTCTACACAAAATAATTCCGCCAGCCACCTGCAAAGATGCTATCGCTTCCTGTTGTCTAAATATACATGTACACATCCATTCATTATTTTGCAACTTTTCTGAAAAACCTGATTCTGACAGCCTATTCCACAAACTATGTGCATTAAAATATTTATCTTCACATTTTAGCACCCACTTTTGTAATTTTTTTACATCACTTATAGTAATCCCATATACATATTCCACCTGAGAAATAGATATCAAAATTTTGGGTGCCACTTCGATATATTCTAAGTCCATTTTCTTTTTATATAGTGCTGAATTAAAAATAGATAAATTCACAAGCCGCCGATCTAACTCATTTAAATCCACAATATCTGACGAAAATAATTCTGCATCAAAATAATTAACCACAGAACTATATATGTCATTATATGCATAGCCCATATTTAATGTATACCCTAATCTCTTGAAAGCAGCACTATTAAACGCGTCATCCGACGAATGAATACATACTTTTTCAAACTCTCTTTCAAGTTCATCTGTAAACCAAAAGTTTTTTATTTCCAATACCTATATCCATCCCTAATGTCCAATTCTTCCATCAATTCGGCATAATCCCTGTATATCAACTCAGTTGATATAACAAGATTCCTATACTGTGTAAAATCAATCTTTTCCCATATTACTTTTGGATTTGCCTCACAATACCTGACATGATTTTTTCTGTCAAATACAATATGCTTAGCATTTCGCAAGTGATTTACCACAGTTCGTTGATTAATATCCTCTATTTGTTCTTCTGAAAAATTCCTTTTTGAAAAATTAACGCTATCAACAGGAGTAAGATTTTCCAAATCTTCTATGCTCATGTCACCTATATTGATTTGTCTTACTACACCTTTAATTTCTGCAATGGTTTTCACTCCCATATTCCACTGTTCTGCTATAATTCTATCAACTACTTTTATCTCAATTGTGCTTTTCCCTCATATCTCCTGCGATAATAGTCCATCGTACGGTATTCCAAAATATCCTTCATATGTTTCTTAAACGCATCATTCCTTATTATTTCTTCCAAATCATCCCGAATTGCAATCGCATAGCCATCTTTCTCAATAAAGAACCCTTTTCCGGAAGCCTTTAAAAATTTAATCGGCATACTTTTCGCCTTACTTAAATGCTGTTTATCCGTCATAGCTTTATAATCAGTATATGATATGTCCGCCGCAAAATCTTTCCAATTTGTTCCATTATCAAAAAATGTTTTCCATGCTGCTAACACATCTTCATCTTTAACTGCCAGTCGTATATCTCCATCATTATAGAAACTATATAAAATTGGCATCTTATAAACCTTCTGCATATCAGTAGTCTCAATCAAGGAAAGAAATTCTCTTCCTATCCCCGAATATACCACTTCTTCGTCTACCGAAAGTTCGTGCATTTCATTTAAAAATTCCATATATCTTCGAAATGGATTTTCCTTTGCGTGTTTCATACAATATTGATAAATATCATCATCCATATATGTAAACAATTCTATACGAGATGGAACTTTACCATCTAGTAGTTCTTTTACCCTGTAAAATTCCTGCTTAATTCGCTCTTTTACAGATAATGATTTCTTCTCCAGTTCCTTGAATAAATCAATCAGTCTCATATCGAAATCCACAATACAATCATCAGGATACTCAATATCAGCATAATTATAGGCACTCTTTTCTCCAAGATCTTTCCCACCACTTAATAGTAATGGTGCTCGTCCTGCTTTTTCATAGTTACCAATAAAGTCTAAAACATTTAGATATTCTTTACCTTTACTGATACGAAGCCCACGCCCTAACTGCTGTAAAAAGACAATTGGTGACTCGGTTGGCCTTAAAAACATAACCATATCAAGAGCAGCAATATCTACCCCTTCATTAAACATATCTACAGAGAAAATCATCTTTATTTCCTGTTTCTTTAGTTTCTCAATTGCTTTATCCCTGTCTTCTGAAAACGCTCCATTCGCATTACTATATACTGCAACAGCCTCAATACCTCTTTTACAAAATTCCTTTGCCATTTCTTCTGCATGTTGTCTGGAACAGCAAAAGCCAAGAGCCCTTTTAGAACGATATTTCATGTAGTATTTATAAATCAAATCATAGCGTTTTATGTTGCCAATATAAGTTTCATTTAATTCCTTTTCATCGTAACGACCTTTTACTAGATGCAATGATGAATAATCTGTCTCATCATAAATACCGTAATAATGAAATGGAACAAGCATACCTTTATTGATTGCTTCTTTTAATGAAATTTCATATGGTACATTATAATCACAGATTTTATTTAACAATGTGTGCCGTGATAATTGTATAACTATATGAATTGATAGTAATTTTGATATTTTCAACCTCACAATACCAGTTTTTGCCCTGTTTGTATATGTTACAATTTTTATCTAACACTTTATTTTTACAGTACTCAACAACATCTGTTGTATCTATTTTTAGGTTTCTTTTAATTCTATCAATTCCCATTTCGGTTGTATGAATTTTATCAATATTATCAAGCAATATCTTTTTATCTTCCATTTTTTTCTTTAGCTCCTGCTTTGTTCATTTGATTGTACCACTTTTATTCCTTATTTACCACAAAAAATACAGGACATAGCAACCGCTACGCCCCACATTTCTTATCGCTCCAACGACTTCTCAATCTTTTGTTTCTGCCCTTTCAAGTCATTCTGCTTCTCATATAGACTATTTCGCTCTCTGCACAGTTCTTTCATGCGCTCCAACTGCGCCCGCACTCCCTCCCGGCAATCCGGCTCTATCTTTTTATATTCCCCGGTCAGATTGCGGATTGTATTGTTGTTTTCCTTTATCTGCTCCGACAGGCATACCCAGTCTATCAGATTTTGCACTTCCTTGTCCGTTTCGTAAAGGTCTGTATCTGCTACGATTTTAGCACACAGCCGTATCATAACTTTCTTTTCCATATCCGTCATATCCTATCAATCCCCCTTTTCCTATCGGCTCATTTCAAAGGCACGTTTCGGGCGTTTTTTTGCTCGTTCTGCCTGTTCTAATGCCTTTGACCGTTCCACTATCAACTGCACCTGTTCCCTGCCTAAATGACGCTCCAAACGTCCTAAATCAGTCGCTTTTTCCTGCAATCGGTCTATGGTGTCGCTCTGTTCCATAACCTTGTCCGTCAAGCGGCTAATCTGTACTTGTTGCCCGTCCACTTTAGCGGTCAGCTTCTTTCCCTGCTCCGTAAGCTGTACGCACTTGATAGTCAGATTTTTAACGACTTCTTTCAATTTCTCCACAAGCGGGAGTGCCTTTTTATCCCGATAATTCTTTGCGCTCATCAATGACCCCGGCTCTGCTAACTGCCATTTCACATCTTCATCATAGGCATGGATATTTCTCTCCATGACTTCCTTTGACTGTACCATTTTGTTGATTTCCTGCTGTAACTTTTTCTGCTGTTTCTCCAACTTTTCATTTTCGGATAACAGCTTTTCTTTATCCCCTGTCAGTGTTTCCGTCTGTTCTTTTAGAAAATGATTTGTAGCGGAAAGTTCTGATACTTCCTGTCGGATTGCTTCGCCCTCTTTTCGTATTTGCTCCGTTTCCCGTCCTGCCGCTATCTGCTGATAAAGAATGGAAGATAATTCCTCTTTACTGCCGGAGATTGTCTGTTCCAGCTCTGCAACCTCTTTTGCACGTTCCTTTTTCTCAAAATCCAAAACCGATAAATGCTTCTCATGTGTTCCCTTTTTCTCCCACTCAATATCATGCTTTAGCATAATCTCCGCAAGATGTTCTTTCTCTGCCGCTACCCACTGGTTACGTTCCGTTTCGCTCCTTGTGCCGCCTTTGAAGCCAAGTTCTGCCAGTGCCTTTTTTAATGACACCCTTGTTTCAAGCCCTCTCTTGCTTCCAGTCGTATAGGGTACGAAATCTATATGCAGATGCGGTGTGGCTTCGTCCATGTGGAGATAGGCAGAGAACACTCTCAATGTGGGATTGCGCCGCTGAAAGTCCTGCATATATTCATCAAGTATTTTCGCCGCAAGCTGTCCGTCCTCTGTCTTTGCCCCCATATCGTCCTTGTTGCCTATCTGCAAAATAATCTCATGGAATGGCTTCTCCTGTTTGCCGGAACAGATTTTCTCATAGTAATCATCAATTATGCGGTCATTTCTGGTCTGCTTCTCATTGTACCGGGTGAGTGCTTCATCAAATAATTCGTGGTATACGTCTTTGATATTTTCGTTGCAGTATTCCACATTCAGACAACTCCGCTCCGAGTCAGTGTTCTTTGCATGGAATTTTCTGCTGTTATGATTGACAGAGCCTTTCCCTGTCATAACGCTAATAGTCCGTTTCAATAAATTTCCCTTTCTCCCTATCGGGTAATGAGCGCCGGATACGGCGCATAGCCTTTGTTACTTTCTGCGAAAGTAACGCAAAAGCACTTTTGTCAGCTACGCCAACAAAAATGCAACCTGCAAGCAGGTTTTGCGCCCTGCCGGGGGCTACCGTCCTAACGGACGGTGGGCGGCTTTTCGCCGCCTTGATACCGCCGCTTCCCTGCTTTCTCTCAACAGCGCAACATTGCAATGTCTATAATTTTTGCAACCTTGCAATCTTCAAGAACGCAATTCCAAGACTGCAAAATCCTAATACCCTGCATTGTTGCGCTGTTGCCTTGCCTGTCCGTCACTGTCTGATTTTATCCAGTTCCCAATACCATGTATTGTTTATCCGCTTTGCCCGGACACCTAACTCTTTTTTCGCATTTTCCAGTGTCCGCTTCGATATGCCCTGCTCGTCTGCAAGACTGAAAATCTCATTGCTCTGCATGGCATTGTTTGTTTCTGCCAGTTCCCGGAGCAGCCGCTTTGCCTGTTCCATTTTATTTGCTTTCGGGGCAATACCGCCTAAGACTTCATCAGCGGTAATCTCATAATCTCCAAGCCATTCAAAACCGTTCTCCGATAATTCAAATGCTTTCGGGTGTCCGAACGCCGCAAGGTTATTTTTTATCTGTACCACAGCCCTTATATTTTCTTCTCCCTCAACCCTGCCAACTAAGAGAACGCTTCTAGCGACTGCAAAGAAATCAATCGAACCCATTCCCCGGTATGCCGCCTTATTTCCTGCCGCCTTGTTCATATGCCCGACAAGGACAATCGCACACTGGTATTTCTCTGCCAGTGCCGCTAATTTCTTTGTCATATCCCTTGCTTCATTCGCCCGGTTCATATCCATACCGCCGCCTAAATAGGCTTGTATCGGGTCTAAAATCAGCAGTTTTGCGCCCGTCTTTATAACAGCTTCTTCCAAGCGTTCATCTATCATGGAAAGGGATTTTATCTTTTCATCAATGACAGAGATTTTCTCACAGTCTGCCCCTGCCTGTTCTAACCGGGGCTTGACCGTATCAGCAAGACCGTCCTCTGCACTCTGATAGATTACATTCAAAGGCTCTGTAAGATTCATTCCACCGCCTAAACTTTCTCCCTTAGACAGTTTTGCCGCTATGTTCAGAATAAATGTTGTCTTTCCGTCACCCGGATCGCCTTGTACGATTGTCAGCTTGCCATAGGGTATAAACGGAAACCACAGCCAAGAAACTTCCTGCGACTGTATCTCCGACAATTTAATCAACTGTAATTCGATTTTTGTTTCTTCCATAAATGCCCTCCATTTCTGAAAAATCGTTGCCACTGGAAGAACCCTCTGCTATACTTGTATTGTGAATATTGATAACAGAGGTTTTCCAGTTATCACAGCCCTAACAGTTGCCGCTGTTGGGGCTTTTTTCTTCTCCGTTGGTGCTTCCCTGCCACAGATATTTTGCTCCGTCCAATACCCAAAGGATTGCTTTCAACATATCCTCATATGTCGTCTGTAATTCTCTGATTTCTTCGGTAGTGACCTCCGGCTTTTCGCCTTTTATCTGCTCTGCCAGTTCTTCCATACGGCTCTGCATTTCCTGCAATTTTTCCACAATCTGATATACCGTTTCTTTCTTCCCCACCACGCATACACGATTGTAAATACAGGAACGAACAAAATAATCTTTCTTTTTCATGCCGCTTGCAAAAATCTTTGCTTCAATTTCTTCCCGTTCTCTGGGAGAAATGCGAAAACTGATTGTTGGATATTTGTGTGTGCCGCTCATTCTTTTGTACCCTCCTTAAACTCTGCGTTCAGCAACTCTGCCATTTGTATCTGTTCTGTCGGGAACATATGGGCGTATCGAAACGTAATATCCACGCTTTCATGCCCTACCCTGTTCCCGATTGATACCGCTGAAAATCCCATGCTGATTAACAACGAAACGTGCGAATGCCTTAAATCGTGGATTCTAATGCGCTTTACCCCTGCTTTTCCTGCCCCTCTCGTCATTTCATGGTGCAGGAAACTTTTTGTCAGATGAAAGATACGGTCAGTCGGGAGAAACCCGTACAGCCTGCCGATATACTCTTTTAATTCCTCACACAAAAAATCCGGCATACTGACATTTCGCTTGCTTTTCGGTGTTTTGGGGTCTGTTATCACATCTTTTCCCTCTAACCGCTGATAAGATTTTGTTATCCGAATTACCTTGTTATCAAAATCTATATCCTGCGGCGTGAGTGCTAAAAGTTCGCCAACACGCAAGCCACACCAGTATAAAATTTGAAATGCTTGATAGGAATATGGCTTGTCTTTTACTGCTTCAATGAATTTCAGATATTCCTCTTTCGTCCAAAAAAGCATTTCCTCTGCTTTCCCTTTCCCAAGCGGACCGGCTTTGACAACGGGATTGCTCTTTAATTCGTAGAACCGTACCGCATGATTAAACAATGCGCTCAATTCTGATTGCAGAGTTTTCAGATAAGTCGGCGCATAAGGCTTTCCCTTTTCATCACGATAGGAAATCTGCTCATTCTGCCACTGGATAATATCTTTTGCACGAATATCGCACATTTTCTTATTCTCAAAGTACGGTAACAATTTTGTGCGTAAGATATGCTCCTTTGTCAACCAAGTATTGTGTTTTAACTTAGGTTTCATATCTCTTGTGTATGCCTGCACAAATTCACCGAAAGTCATATCCAAGTCAGCCGCTTCTTTCATACGGAAATGGTGTTCCCACTCCGTAGCTTCTCTTTTGGTTTTGAAACCTCTCTTGACTTTTCGGCAGTTCTTCCCCGTCCAGTCATAATAATGGAACGATACATACCACGTTCCACGCTGTTCATCTTTATATGCCGCCATATTTCGCCCTCCTTAGTTCGCCGCCTGCGCCATGCCGTAGAATTTTTCTTCATAATATTTTCTGCTGACACGTCCGGCGATTGTGATAAAACCTTTTTCTTCCAGTTCCTCATTCATCTGTCGTACTAATTTGTAAGCAAATGGTTTGGAAACGCCCAACTCCTGCGCTACCTCCCCGGCAGATACAAATAGTTCATTCTTCATTCAACGCCCTCCTTTATTTAGCGTTTTTGTTAAGTTCTGTATTTGAATTATACTTAACATTTCTGTTATTGTCAATAGCTTATTTGTTAAGCTTATCTTTTTTATTAAATTTAGCATTTCTGATAAGTTTTTGTTGCTGTATTATCTGAATTATGCTAGAATATTTAGAGAACACAGAATTGAGAGGTCAGCTATGGACTATAAGATACGCGAAATACACAAACAAGAATATCCGTTACTGGATAATTTTCTATATGAAGCAATCTTTATTCCAGAGGGTATCGAACCTCCACCTAAAACCATCATTACATCACCCGAATTGCAAGTTTATGTGGAGCGTTTCGGGGAATCAGAAGATGATTTGGGATTAACAGCGGAGGTTGACGGTAAGGTTGTCGGTGCTGTTTGGGTTCGTATTATGAACGATTACGGACATATAGATGATGAAACGCCCTCTTTGGCAATCTCTCTTTATAAAGAATACCGGGGCTTTGGTATTGGAACGGCTATGATGAAAGAAATTCTTACCCTGCTTAAATCACATGGATACAGTCGAGTTTCTCTTTCTGTTCAAAAAGCCAATTATGCCGCAAAAATGTATTTAAAGATTGGTTTTGAAATTGTAAGGGAGAATGAAGAAGAATATATTATGGTGTACTACCTATAACAAATTTATAAATAAATTGGAGAAAGGACATTTCATTTATGAGAATCCGACCATATATACCAAACAAAGATTACGAATATGTATCAAAATGGATTGATAACGAAAGAACTCATGCTTTTTGGTGTGCAAATCGCTTTTCCTATCCAATTACGCAACAATCTTTCCATGATTTTTTAGAGAAAAATGCAATAGACTGGACAGACAGTGCTTATGTAGCAACTGAAAACAGCGGACAGGCAGTAGGCTTCTTCTGTTATTCTGTCAATACAGCAGACAATATCGGTTTTCTTAAATTTGTAATTGTTGATAAAACAAAACGCGGAAAAGGTTACGGAAAAGAAATGCTGAATCTTGCTCTGCGATACGCTTTTCAGATAACCGGCGCAAAAGCGGTTCAGCTAAATGTTTTCAATGAAAACGCATTAGCGAAACAATGTTATGAAAAAATCGGCTTTGTTGAAAGAAAGATTGACAAAGATGTATTTTCCTATAAAGACGAATTGTGGAGCAGATGTAACATGATAATTTCAAAACAATCATTCTAATTTTCAGAAAGGACACATGATTATGGTATTAGGAGAACGGATAAAGAGAATCCGCACGTTCCGGGGCTTGACACAGCGTGAATTGGGTTTGAAATTGGGCTATGAGGAACGCAATGCCGATGTTCGTATCGCACAGTATGAATCTGGCTATCGTGTTCCCAAAAACAACACTTTAATGGAAATGGCAAAGATACTGAACGTCAATTATATTCATTTTATTGGCGTTACCCCCGGTTGCGCCGAAGATATTATGCTCACATTCCTTTGGCTTGATGAAGATGACCGCAGCACGATCCACTTATTTCAGCTTGTCCGTAATCCCGGCAAGTGCAACGCTTCTGATGATAAGTCGGTGCGTTACTATGACAATGATGATTGGCCTGCTCATGCCCCGGTAGGTATGTGGTTAGAGTATGGATTAGTCAATGATTTCATGCGAGAGTGGTGTCTGCGGAAAGAACAGTTGAAAAGCGGAGAGATTTCAGAGGACGAGTATTTTGAGTGGAAAATCAACTGGCCTGCTACGAGTAGTAGTGTTGATGAAAAAGGGAATGATAAGAAAAACAGCAGCTATCAATGGAGAAATATATAAAATTACACATAAGAATTAAATTACTAAATAAATGGGAGAACTAATATGGATTGGAATGATTTTTGCTCTAAAATAGACAATTGCAGTCGTCTTTTCCGGGATAAATTACAATATAGTTATGACGAAGAAAAAATATTCTATAGAATAAACGGAAATGAATATATTTATACCAAAAATGATTTTGAAAATATAAAAAATAAAGCTGAACAAGCTTTTTATCAACCTTATTCTCTCATAACTGAATATCAGTATGAATGTTTAGTCGATTTTCCGGATATAGATTCTCGTAGACGCTTTTCTATTAGTTTTGAAGATAAGTTAATGTCAACCTCTATTATAGATTCCGAAAATGAAATTACTTACTCATTTAAAGAAGCCTCTGACGAATTAATTTATTATATATTAGCTACATATGAAAATGTACGTATATCCTTGAAAATGCCCTATTTCATGTTTGAAAGTCGTTGTGCAAATTTAGAAAACAAGACCATTTTTAATATATTAAGACTAATCATACGCCTTCCTTATGCAATTTTAATTCAATGCAATAAACGTATGTCAAAAGATAAATTATTATCTTTTAGCAAATCTTATTTATTTAATATTGCGTATAACCTAGATTTAGTTTTAAAACCTATTACATCACCTGACGTACTTTTTCCAAAGCGTACATTTCAAAGCATACGTCGAGTACATAACGTAGATGAATTAATGCCACCAAAACTTTCATATACAAACGAATTAGCAGAACAATATTATATGGCTCTAGCTTCTTCGGATCCTTTTGTTAAATTTATAGGGTTTTATCACATATTAGAATACTTTTTCGAAGATGTTTACAATGAGGACTTATTAAAAAATATTCAAAATATCCTGCAACATCCGGGATTTTCATCAAAAAGAAAAAAAGATATTATAAAGTTAGTTGACACTATAAAAAAGAAAAATCATCAAAACAAGGAAGATTTCCAAGGATCAGAATTAGAAGCTCTAGAATTAACCATCAGAAAATATATTAACTTAGCAGAACTTATACAAGATTTATCAACATATGATTCCACTATCATTGACTATTACTGTAACCATGAAATCACTTTCTCGAAAGGTGATTCTATAAACTTACATGATTTATCAAATGATAAACTACCTAAGAAATTAGCGGCAAGAATATACAAAACACGCAATGCTTTAGTCCACAATAAATCCAATGAAGCGCGTTTATCAGAACGAGGTCTATACAAGCCGTTTAAAGATAACGAAGAACTATCTAAGGAAATTCCACTAATGAGATTTTTAGCTGAATCAATAATTGTCAATTCAGCTGAATCTTTATAAATTGATAATTTAGGTATCAAAAAGGTATCACGCCCCACTTCAAAAGCCGGAAAGTCCGCTATTTATGCGGCTTCCCGGCTTTCTGTTTACTATTCGAACTCGGCGTGTTCTTTGTTGTTCTTAACTATATTTGTTTAAGTTTTATGCAAATACACGCCCTTTTTTACTTCAATTACATCATTTATTATGGCTTGCTGATTTTCTGTTGCCAAAATGTTGCCACGCATTTATTATAGCAAATCCCGGCAATTTAGCAACCCATTTTTGAAATGTTACGCAATAAAAGCTATTTTTGAGGATAGAGGTATAAAATATCCTCCCCGCCCTGTTCATATTCCAAATGCCTTGTAAAATAAGGTATTCCCAAAGCCTAAAGCGTAACAACGCCAACACACATTTTCTCCTTAAACGCCTTCATAACATGGTGCTAGCACCATGTTTGTACCATCAACAAGGCAAAACGTTGATTCAATAACAAGAACGTTAGTCCCACCAGCAATAGTAAACGCACTGCCCCTCATGGGATAGTTCTGTAATTGAAATCAATTCCCCATTATCCCCAATCATAAAAGTTGGTTGTGAAAAGTCTGTTTCTTCTCCAATATCACTCGGAAATATATCTTTTGGTTCATTAAAAATCTGCTTTATTTCCACAAGCGATAGTTTACTGAAAATAATCAAAGTATCTGCGGTTATAACCTTGTCTTTATTGTCCAGCCCATAAACCTGCACAAAGATTTTTGCCGTTTTATCTTTATTGATTAAATTTTCAATCAAGGCAATATATTCATGCTTTCCCTCAAGACATTCACAGCAAAAATCCGTAAAATCATCTGCCGGGTCCAGATAGTCTTTATATGAGAACCAATAATTATTTGTATAGTTGCTGCTCATTTCATCCGTTTTCAGCAACGTTAAAATAGAACCTTTTTGTAGACTATTCATATTGACGCTCCTTAAACATAATAATATCTCATCTTTCCGCTTCTTTGAAAATAAAACTATTGATTTTTGAAACAGTCAAGGTTTAATCCCTCTCCAATACACGAAACAATATCGTGGTGATTGAAGCCGATAATCCATTGATATTTTTTTGAAACAACATAATAATCTAACCAGCCATTATCTAAAAAAGTCGTATGATTTAGTAAATCAAGGGCTTTCACTAATTCAGATACATAACTTTCAAATATCCAAAATTCTTCTCCACAATACCAATCACTACTCTTGTCGATTAGAAAATAAACCATTTTATTTTCTTCTTTTATAATTTGAGGCAAAAAATGAAACCATGTTGAATAATCAACCGCATAGCACCCAAGAAGTTTTTTCATGCTTTTAGGACTATAACCATTCGTATTAGCCCAATGCAGACCGTTTTTCCACGTTTTTGTTTTATCCGCATATTTTTCTGCAATCTTTTGATATATATTTTCCCACTGGCTTCCACTCACTTTACGAAAACGTTCTTTCGATATGCCACACTTTGTTATTATTTCGTGTTCTAATCTAAATATATCACTTGCAGACCTGTTCATACTCTATTCTCACTTTCAATCCATAATTTCATTTATAAAATCATTGTCTTTCAAAGCTCTTTATTATAACATCTGAACAATAAAATTCTATTTCATTTTCTTCATAATCACCGACCTCATACTTTGAATTATTTTCATATCCTCTCACGGTCATATCTTTAATATAAAATCCAGAAATTTTACCACTTCCATGAAAGCGCCAAGAATTTACATCTACAAATTCTATGAAAATCTTATAATTATCTGGACTGGTCATACCTAATATTAAATTTGTATATTCTTCCCAAGAATTATTATCTAATGTTGTTTCCCATTTCAAAAATATAATCGTATCAAACATATTGAAGTGGCTCATTTGAAAATCCGGTAAAATAGATTTGATTTTATTCAAGTTCACCTATACCCCACCTTTGCAACTTTGTGATTTACGAATTTGATTATATCACTTTCACGCTCCATTTACCATAAAAACATAGGGCATGGCAACCGCCACGCCCTACATTTCTTATCGTTCCAACGACTTCTCAATCTTCCACTTCTGCCCTTTCAAGTCATTCTGTTTCTCATACAGACTATTGCGCTCTTTGCAGAGTTCTTTCATGCGTTCCAACTGCGCCCGCACTCCCTCTCGGCAATCCGGCTCTATCTTCTTATATTCCCCAGTCAGATTGCGGATTGTATTGTTGTTTTCCTTTATCTGTTCCGACAGGCATACCCAGTCTATCAGATTTTGCACTTCCTTGTCCGTTTCGTAAAGGTCTGTTTCTACTACGATTTTAGCACACAGCCGTATCATAACTTTCTTCTCCAGATCCGTCATATCCTATCAATCCTCTCTTTACTACCGGCTCATTTCAAAGGAACGTTTCGGGCGTTTATTTGCCTGTTCTGCCAGTTCTAATACCTTTGCCCGTTCTACTATCAACTGTATCTGTTCCCTGCCTATATGACGCTCCAAACGCCCCAAATCAGACGCTTTTTCCTGCAATCGATCTATGGTGTCGCTCTGCTCCATAACCTTATCTGTCAAGCGGCTAATCTGCTTTTGTTGCCTGTCCACTTTGACGGTCAGCTTCTTTCCCTGCTCCGTAAGCTGTACGCATTTGACAGTCAGATTTTTAACGACCTCTTTCAACTTCTCCACCAGCGGTAAAGCCTTTTTATCCCTAAAACTCTTTGCGCTCATCAATGCCCCCGGCTCTGCCAACTGCCATTTTATATCTTCATCATAGGCATGGATATTTCTCTCCATGACTTCCTTTGATTGTACCATTTTGTTTAGTTCCTGCTGTAACTTTTTCTGCTGTTTCTCAAACTTCTCATTTTCGGATAACAATTTTTCCTTATCCTCTGCCAGTGTTTCCGTCTGCTCTTTCAAAAGAAGATTTGTAGCGGAAAGTTCTGATACTTCCTGTCGGATTGCTTCTCCCTCTTTCCGTATCTGCTCCGTTTCCTGTCCTGCCGCTATCTGCTGATGAAGAATATCGGATAATTCCTCTTTACTGCCGGAGATTGTCTGTTCCAGTTCGGCAACTTCTCTTGCACGCTCTTTTTTCTCAAAATCCAAAACGGATAAATGCTTCTCATGTGTTCCCTTTTTCTCCCATTCAATGCCATGCTGCAACATAATCTCCGCAAGCCGTTCTTTTTCTGCCGCCACCCACTGGTTGCGCTCCGTTTCGCTCCTTGTGCCGCCTTTAAATCCAAGTTCCGCAAGTGCCTTTTTTAATGATACCCTCGTATCAAGTCCCCGCTTGCTTCCAGTCGTATAGGGTATAAAATCTATATGCAGATGAGGTGTGGCTTCGTCCATGTGGAGATACGCCGAAAACACCCTTAGTGTAGGATTGCGCCGTTGGAAGTCCTGCATATATTCACCAAATATTTTCGCCGCAAGCTGCCCGTCCTGTGTCTTTGCCCCCATATCGTCCTTGTTGCCTATCTGCAAAATAATCTCATGGAATGGCTTTTCCTGTTTGCCAGAACAGATTTTCTCATAATAATCATCAATTATGCGGTCACTTCTGGTCTGCTTCTCATTGTACCGGGCGAGTGCTTCATCAAATAATTCGTGGTATACTTCTTTGATATTTTCGTTGCAGTATTCCACATTCAGACAACTCCGCTTCGGGTCAGTGTTCTTTGCATGGAATTTTCTGCTGTTGTGGTTGACAGAGCCTTTTCCTGTCATAACGCTGATTGTCCGCTTCAATCAATTTTCCTTTCTCCCTGTCGGGTAATGGGCGCCGGATACGGCGCATAGCCTTTGTTACTTTCTGCGAAAGTAACGCAAAAGCACTTTCGACACGCTCCGCTCTATCAAAAGTGCCTTTGCGCCCTGCCGGGGACTTTCCGTCCTAATGGACGGGGCGGCTTTTCGCCGCTTTACTGCTCCCCCATGCGTCGGTTTGCGTCGATAGCGTCGGTATTTTCTATACCGCCCCGCTATCAAAAATACCGTCGCAACCGACGCATATCGTCGCACTTTACGTTTTCGGCTCTAGCCGTTTCAGAATGATTTTCCTCTCATGCCCCCGCTTGTTATCATAGAAAATACCGTAGTCATTAAGCAACTGGCTGTTCACTACATTTAATCTTCGGGAAAGCACATTTGCCGATAACTGCATATCCGGCAACTGTTTCAAAAGTTCCGTTGCCGTCCCCTCCCATTCCTGTACTTCCTCTGTCAGAAATTCGTTGATTGCTTCCAGTAATGGATTGGGCGGCTGTTTCCACAACTCCGTTTCCGCTTTCTGAAATTTCCAAATACACTGTTCACGGTCAAATTCTATCACCAGTTCTTGATCGGGCTGGTCACGCCCCACAATATCCATGACCGCCGTGTTGTCCGTGCGCTTTTTCTTGTGCATGATAAACGCCCCGTCTGCCGCACCGAGAAGCCCGTTTGTGCCGGAAATCATATCAAAACTGTCCTCGGATTCTAACTTGCGGGTATGATGAACCACCAACAGACAGACACCGTATTTATCACTGAATGATTTCAGCTTTGTCACAATCTCATAGTCACTGGAATAGCTGTACCTGTCCCCGCCGACCTCACGCACCTTTTGGAGCGTGTCAATGATAATCAGCCTTGCATCCTTATGCTCTTTGATGAAGCCCTCTAACTCCCCGTCCAGTCCCTCATTCAGCGTCTTTGCCTGCGTTGCGAAAAATAAATTGTCCGCACACTCCACGCCGAACATGACGGACAACCGTCGCTGAAGCCTTGCGTAATCATCTTCCAGTGCAAGATATAGCACCGTCCCTTTCCGAACAGGATAATTCCACAGCGGAAGCCCCATTGCCACATGATAGGCAAGCTGCCCCATAAAGAATGATTTTCCCACTTTCGGCGCACCCACAAAGAGATAAGTGCCGCCATACAGAAAGCCGTCTACAACAGGCGTTCTCGGCGGGTACACCGTATCATATAGTTCTGTCATGGAAACGGTTTGAAGCCCGCCGCCCTGCCCGGATTTCTCCAGGCAATTTGTGGCTTGCAGATTGTTTTTTACGTTTTCATTTGCTATAATTTCAGCGTAATTTTTTGTTTTCGGCTGTTCCCCATCTGCGCCAACAGATGATACGGGAGCAGTCGATTTCTTTTTTTCTATCATTCATCTTCCCCTTTCAGACCGTCTAAAGTGATTGCAATTACCTGTAACGTGTAGAGCAGTTCGTCATTGTCCGGGCTTATGCTTTCCATGTGTTTCAATTCCTCATAAATTGCCGCCATCTGATTTTTCAGTGCCTTATACACCCTCGGATTGCCCTGCACCACAACGTCCCGGCATAAGAGCCGCCTTGTGATGTAGTCCTGCTTTGTCAGCCCCGACAATGCCACCAAATCATTCAACAGCTTTGCTTCTTCGTCCGATACCCGGAACGCCACCGTATGGTTGCGCCATCTTCCCTTGTAATCCAGTGATTTTTCCATGTTCTTAGTCCTCCTTTGTCATTCTCTCCATTTCCAGTTTCTCCGCCATTTCCGTCTGCACCGTAGGGAACAAGTGGGCATAACGGTAAGTGATTTTCTCCGCTTCGTGCCCCATGCGCTCCCCAATCGCCAGTACCGAAAATCCCATGTTGATTAACAGCGAAACCGCACTATGACGAATATCGTGGACACGGATTTTCTTAACGCCCGTCTGCTTCGCCCCTCTCTCCATCTCGTGATTAAGATAGGATTTTGTGACGGTAAATAACCTTTCGTCCGGCTTAATATCATAAAGCATTTTGATGTACTCTTGCATTTCCTCACAGAGAAACGGCGGCATTTTGATTGTGCGGTTGCTCTTTTTCGTCTTAGGACTTGTGATAATGTCCCGTCCTTTGGAACGGTGGAAAGTTTTGCTGATCGTGACCGTCTGCTTCTCAAAATCAATATCAGCAGGCGTTAAGGCAAGCAGTTCGCCGGAACGCATACCGCACCAGTAGAGCATTTCAAACGCATAATAGGAACGGGGCTTATCCATCATAGCTTCGGAAAATTTCAGATATTCCTCTTTTGTCCAAAAGTCCATTTCCTTAACGGCTTCGCTCCCAATCGTCCCCGCCCGCCTTGCCGGGTTGTAGGGGAGATTATAAAAGTTTACCGCATGGTTGAATATCGCCGTCAGTTGTGCGTGTATCGTCCGCAAATAATCTGCGGAATATGGCTTGCCTTTCTCGTCCCGGTATGCCATTAACTCATTCTGCCACGCAATCACGTCCTTTGCTTCAATCTCTGCGATTTTGCGGTTCTCAAAGTACGGTAAAATTTTTGTCCGTATCACATGGCTTTTGGACTCCCAAGTGCTTTCCTTGACACGCTGTTTCTTGTCGGCTTCGTACACTTCAAAGAAACTGCCGAAAGTCATATCCAGTTTTGCGCCCTGCTTTAACATGGCTTCATGCTCCCACGCCTGCGCTTCCCTTTTGGTTGCAAACCCTCTCTTTTGTGTCTGTTTCCTCTCCCCTTTCCAGTTGGTAAAGCGGTAGATAACCCGCCACGTCCCCGTAGCGTTGTCCTTGTATACAGCCATTCCATCATCTCCCTTCTATTCGCTGTAACATACCTTTTTATGAAAAAATGTAGCGTTCACACGTCCTGCTACCGTCAGATAGCCCTGTTTCTGCATTTCTGCGTTCAGTTCCCTTACAATCTGATAGGCTTTTGACTTCGACACACGCAGTTCCGCTGCCACTTCCTCCACTGTCATAAATGATTTTTCTGCCATTCAGATACCCTCTCCTTTCAATATTTAACTGTTTTTGTTTAAGTGTTTTATATAGAATACTAAATAAATTCCGTTAAGTCAAGTGGTTTTCAAGAAAATCTTAACTTTTTTTATTTAAGTTATTCTTGCTATTCCTATTGCATCATGTTATACTGACTTCAACAGATTTGTTTAAGTACAGTCATGCAAGGCTGTACCACTTTCACTACAACGGAGGTTTTATTATGGCAATCGGCAAACGTATCCGCTTTTTCCGCAACCGAAAGGGCATGACACAGAAACAGCTAGGCGAAATCCTCGGCTTTCTCGGCAAGACCTCTGATGTCCGCATGGCACAGTATGAAACCGAAGCGAGGACACCGAAGCACGACCTTGTAAAAGAAATGGCGAATATCTTTGATGTAAGCACCCACGCCCTCACCGTGCCGGATATTGATACCTATACCGGGCTTATGCACACGCTCTTTGCGTTGGAAGATATGTACGGGCTGGAAATCGGGGAGATTGACGGGGAAATCTGCCTGCGCCTTGACAAGTCCGACTATTCCACTTATACGTCCATGTTCGATATGTTCCACGCATGGCAGGAGCAAGCCGCCAAACTGGAACAGGGCGAGATTACCAAAGAGGAATACGACCAGTGGCGGTACAAGTACCCGGAACTGGACACCTCAAAGCATTGGGCGAAAGTCCCCTCACAGGCGGTCAGTGATATGCTCATGGAAGAATTTCAGAAAATCGAGAAAGAAGAAAAGAAAACATCTAAAAAGAAAAAGCAGAAATAAGCATAAAAAAGACCTTGCCGATATTCAGTTTTCATATCTGAACCCGCACTATCGTGCGGTTGTCGCGGCATTCGTCAAATGGAAATGCAAGCATTCCCATTTTCCTCATTGCTCGCGCAAATCAGCAAGGTTTTCTTATGCCATTGATGTAATTATTTAGTGCGTGATGTGAAAAATGTTGCCAAATCGTTGCCAACACCTAAACAAATTTGCTTGCAGCCCGCATAAATAAAGGCTTTTTCAAGTCCATTTCATCACTCGAACTCTATCGTCGCCGGCGGCTTCGGGCTCATATCATAGCAGACACGATTCACATGCTCCACCTCCGCCAAGATACGATTAGTAATCCGCTCCAGCACCTCCCAATCCACCTTCTCGATAGAAGCCGTCATAGCATCAATAGTATTGATTGCCCGGATAATCACCATATACTCAAACACTCGCGCATGATTCTTCATTCCCACAGACTTAAAGTCCGGCACCACCGTAAAGTACTGCCACACCTTCTTGTCCAGGCCAGCCTTGGCAAACTCCTCCCGAAGAATAGCGTCCGACTCCCGGACAGCCTCCAGCCGCTCTCGCGTAATCGCTCCCAGACATCTCACACCCAATCCCGGCCCCGGGAACGGCTGGCGGTACACCATATCATGGGGAAGCCCAAGCTCCACGCCGCAGGCGCGCACCTCGTCCTTAAATAACTGCTTCAAGGGCTCCACCAGCTCAAACTTCAAGTCCTCCGGCAGTCCGCCCACATTGTGATGAGACTTCACCATCTTCGCCGTCTTCGTTCCGCTCTCTATAATATCGGGATAAATGGTGCCTTGCCCCAGAAAATCAATTCCCTCCAGCTTCCTTGCCTCTTCCTCAAACACACGGATAAATTCACTGCCGATGATTTTCCGCTTCTGTTCCGGATCCGCCACATTCTCCAGCTTGCCAAGGAAACGCTCGGATGCATCCACATAAATCAGGTTGGCATGAAGCTCATCCCGGAAAACCTTTACCACGCTCTCTGACTCATTTTTACGCATCAGACCATGATTTACATGAACACAGACCAGCTGCTGCCCAATAGCCTTGATCAGCATAGCCGCCACCACAGAGGAATCTACTCCGCCGGACAGCGCCAGCAGCACCTTCTTATCCCCTACCTGCTGACGAATCAGCTCCAGCTGGTCCTCAATGAAATTCTTCATATTCCAGTTCGCTTCCGCTTTACAGTCCTCGAATATAAACTTCTTCCATTCATCCCGGGAAGGCAGCCTGTCAAACTGCTTCTCACATTTTGACTGGGGATAGTCAATAGAAATCATCGGATAGCCCAGTTCGTAAAGCTCCTGGCGAACCTCCACAGCCTGCCCGTCCACCATGCGGTTCTCGCCGCCGTTTAAGACAATGCCCTTCACATTGTCAAATCCTTTCAGCTCCTCCACGGTAATATCATGGGGATGAATCTCACTGTATACGCCAAGATCACGAATTTCACGGGCAATTACCGTATTCTGCGTACTGCCCAAATCCAGAATTACAATTAAGTCCTGCTTCATGGAAAATAGTCTCCTTATCTTTTTCGTAAATAGTCAATTTTACCGGCTTTATTATAGCAGATGAACGGGAAGATTGTATAGCATTTCTTATACAATCAGCCCATTTTTCTTTAATCTGGCCCTAATCGCCCCGCTTGTCCTTCCATGCTCCCTGGCAATCTCAGCAATCTTCATGCCCGACAAATATTCCTCCGACAGCCGTTCATCCTCTTCCTCACTCCAGGCTGTCCCTTGATTCACCTTGTCTTGCTCTCTTTCCTGCTTTTTCTCCGGAAGTTCTGCCGCAGCCTCCGGCTCATCCTCTATCTGGGCACTGATAACAGCCCCCGGATTATCGGCGGTAAATTGCCCAATCTCCTCCAGAAACCGCTGGCCGTATTTCTGGAATTTATTTTCCGCCACGCCGGATACCTGGAGCATCTCCTGTTTATCCTTTGGTATCTTGGCGCACATATCAATCAGTGTTCTGTCATTAAAAATGATATACGGCGGCATGCCCTCTTCCCTGGCAATCACCAGCCGCAGACTGCGGAGCTTCTCAAACAGCCGGTAGCCTGCGCTTGTAAGGGCATCCGTGCTTCGCTTCTTTCCGCCCTTGATTTTTGCCGGCGCCCTTTTCTCCTCAAAGGTTCTGACGGCGACACGTGTGTCCTCATTTTTAAGCCTTCCAATATCGCCCATCCGCAAAACACTGTATTCCCCCTCTGTCTGGATAATATATCCCTCCAGAAGCATCTGGTCAATCAGCAGGCGCACCTCTCTTTCGCTTCGATGGGACAGAACACCATAGGATTTATACTCTGTGGCTCTAATCTCCCTGAGCCGCGCCCGGTTTGCTCCAAGTAACGTGCCCGTTACAATGCTCTGCCCATATCTGCCCCTGGTCTCTGCCAGACAATTGATCACCCACTTCGCATCTGCCGTCATATCCACTGTGGTATATTCCCGATGGCAGTTTCCGCAATTGTCACAGGGCCTGCTCATTTTCTCCCCAAAATAAGAAAGGATATACTGCCGTAAACAGGTGGTGGACTTGCAGTAGCCCTCCATCAGCCGCAGCCTCTGGGCGTCCCTCTGCCGGATCAGCTCCATATCTTCTGCATCTGAGCCTTCAAATTCCTTCTTTTCCAGAAGAAACTTATTGATCATCACATCCTGTTGGGAAAATAAAAGAATACACTGGGAATTTTCACCGTCACGGCCCGCCCTCCCGGCCTCCTGATAGTAATTTTCCATGCTCTGAGGCATGTTGTAATGAATCACAAATCTGACATTCGACTTGTCAATTCCCATTCCAAAGGCATTGGTGGCTACAATAACGGGCGTTCTGTCATAGATAAAATCGTCCTGATTTTTCTTCCGCGTCTCATTATCAATTCCTGCGTGATACCGTGTAACCGCCACGCCCTGTTTGAAAAGATTCTCGTATAAAGTGTCCACATTCTTCCTGGTAGCACAGTAAATGATTCCGCTCTCGTCCCGATGCTTTTCTATGTAATCCGTCACAAAAGCATCCTTGTGTTTTCCGGAAATATGCTCCACCCGGTAATACAGGTTCTCCCTGTCAAAGCCTGTCACAACGATGCTCGGCTCTCTAAGCTTCAGAATACATTCGATGTCGGTCTTAACCTCCTCCGTCGCCGTTGCCGTAAATGCGCTTACAATGGGCCTCTTGGGAAGGCGGTCGATAAAGTCAAC
Source organism: Candidatus Merdisoma sp. JLR.KK011 (assembly GCF_036941125.1). Lineage (NCBI taxonomy): Bacteria > Bacillati > Bacillota > Clostridia > Lachnospirales > Lachnospiraceae > Candidatus Merdisoma > Candidatus Merdisoma sp. JLR.KK011. Next base: position 467,980 of record NZ_JAYWSZ010000004.1, read on the forward strand.
AATCTTTAGGTAGCTTGGCCGGAAGTCCTGCCCCCACTGGGAGATGCAGTGCGCCTCGTCAACCGTTATCATGGAAATGGAAGTATTTAACGCAAAGTCGAGGAATCCGCCGCTTTCCAGCCTCTCGGGGGCTGCGTAGATGATTTTATATGTTCCTTTTGAGGCCATATTCAAAGCCTTTGAAATCTGTGTTTCCGTTAAAGAGGAATTGATAAAGGCAGCGTGAATTCCAGATTCATTTAGAGACTTCACCTGATCCTGCATCAGAGAAATGAGCGGCGAAATCACAAGGGTGATCCCCGGGAGCAGCAATGCCGGCACCTGGTAGCAGATGGATTTTCCGGCTCCAGTCGGCATTATGGCCAGTGCGTCCTTTCCGCCAAGAATGGACTGGATAATATCCTCCTGGCCGCTCCGAAAGGAATCATAACCAAAATACGTTTTTAATACGCTTGACGGATTCATTGTGAATCACCTTCCTTTTTCAGCTCCTCAAACATCTCCTTCACCGCCGGAGCATTTTTTGTCAGCCGCTTGATGCTCAGATCCTCAGCCTTGTTGTTGGCCAGGCGAAGATTATTTTCTGAGGAAAGAAGAGCCTCCTTCGTTTTCTGCAGATGGGTTATGGTCTTGTCGATCTCTTCAATGGCTGTTTTAAATTTATCGCTGGCTATCCGGTAGTTCCTGGCAAAGCCTTCCTTAAAGATGTTCATATTTTCTTCAAAATGAAGAATGTCTACCTGCTGATTCCTTGCAAGCTCCAGCTCCTGCCGATATTTCAGCGAGTTCAGCGCCGCATTGCGCAGAAGGGTAATCATAGGAATGAAGAATTGGGGGCGGATGACGTACATCTTTTCATATTTGTAGGAAACATCCACGATTCCGTTGTTGTAGAGCTCATTGTCAATCTCAAGAAGGGAGACAAGGACTGCGTATTCGCATTTCTTCTCACGCCTGTCCTTATCAAGCTCCTTTAGGAAATCCTCATTTTTATGCTTAGTGGCAGTCTCGTCCATCTCATTTTTCATCTCAAACATGATGGAGATAAATTCCGTTCCCTCCACACATTCCCGGAATATGAAGTCCCCCTTGCTTCCTGTCCGTGCATCGTTGTCCTTCTCAAAGTAAGCGGTGGGAAATGCGGTCATGCGTAAAGCGTTAAACTGGTTCAGGCAATGCTGTTCCAGGCTTTCGCCTATCATCTTCGTGGACTGCCGGGCCTTGAAATCCTTGTAATACTCTATCTGCTCGTCCTTTTGCTTGAGCTTGTCCTCATATTCTTTCTGCAGTGCTTGTTCCTTTAGATCGCGTTCAGCGTCCTTGTATGATAACTGACTTTTTAATTCTGTAATTTCCGTAGTTCTTTTGGTAAGCTCTTTTTCTTTTGCCTGAACGGCTTCTGAGACGGCAAGCTTTCGTTCTGTTTCACTATTTTGAAGTTTTGCTCTTAACTCCTCAATCACACGGATCTTTTCTGCAAGCTCTCCATTTTTCTTTTCCAGTACTTTTTCTCTTTCCTTTTCTTTCTCATTGACGGCTTCGCTTATGGCAAGCTTTTTCTCGGTTTCACTCCCGGAAATCCGGGCCTTCAGCTGCTCGATATCCCTTTCCTTCCTGGACAGCTCCGCTTCCTTTGCGGACAAGGCTTTTTCATATTCCTCTCTCTGTCTCATTCCGGCAAGCTTCAGTTCGCTTTCTTTCTTTTCAGCCAAATCTTTTTCCCGCTGCTTTAACGCTTTCTCAAACTCCTTATCCCGGACCTGCTGCACAATCTGCGCATAGCCGGATTCATCTACTGCAAAAATCTCACCGCAATTGGGACATTTGATTTCCTGCATGATCTTTCCTTTCCATGTCGTACTTTATTTCTTCTCCGCTGAAAGCTCTATTTGTGCGCCCAGCTCCTCCAACTGCCTTTTTAATGCTTCGTTTTCCGCATTTATTCTGTCCATGGCAATACACTGTTCATTTATTACTGCATCCTTTTCTTCAACTTTTTTCTGCAGCTCTTCAATCATATATTTCACAGTGTTCTCATCCAATATCCGTAATGCCTCTGAAAACATCTCCAGCACCTCCTCCGGCCGTTGTCTCAGCATGGCTCGGAGACAGCCATGCGGTACGTTCGCTCCTGTCTTTAGGATACGGGGTTTTCCGAAATACGTCAAGAGCCCCATACCATACACAAAGATATTTTTACTGTCTTCCTTTAAATTCATAGGCATTCTTCCTCCATAAGAAATATTTTTAAATCAACTCTGGAAAATATGGTGAGAATTCACCGGAATCCAAGATTGAAATGATTGGAAACAAAACCTTACCGCCCCTCAAGATCGCTCCCAAAAGCCGGCAAGGTTCGCATTTCACTTCTCATTCATCAGCCTGCCCGATAACATCGCTCATATCATACCGCCCGGCAGGCTTCCCGGCCAGGAATTTGGCAGCCTGCACGGCTCCCTTCCCAAAGACCGCCCTGGAATAAGCACGATGCTCAAAGGTGAGCACCTCATCCGTTCCTGCAAAAATCACATCATGGTCTCCCACAATGGTTCCTCCGCGGACAGCCGAAATGCCAAGCTCCTTAGCCTCGCGCTTCTTACGCACCTGGCTCCTGTCATACACATAGGTATACGCTCCGTCCTCCGCCTCATTGATGGCATCCGCCAGAGCAATGGCCGTTCCGCTGGGAGCGTCCAGTTTCTGATTGTGGTGCTTCTCCACAATCTCAATATCAAATCCTGCCTCCGCCAAAACCGGCGCAGCTTCCCGAAGGAGCTTCAGAAGCAGATTAATTCCCACAGACATATTGGCAGATTTGAGAACTGCCGTCTCCTTGGCCGTCTCCTCTGCCTTCTGAAGCTGTTCCGGAGAAAGCCCCGTGGTGCACAGAACCACCGGCAGCTTTTTCGCCGCACAGTAGTCAAGCAGCCCGTCCACCGCCCCTGCATTGGAAAAATCAATCACCACATCCGCCTCTACATCGCAATCCCCAATGGCAGCAAATACAGGAAACGGATTGGACACGCCGTCAAAGGTATCCACCCCTGCCACGATCTCCGCTTCCGCATCCTCCCTAAGAAGGCCTGCGATCATCTGTCCCATCCGGCCGTTGCAGCCGTGCATCAGTACTCTAATCATTTATTTAACCTCGATTCCAAAATCAATCATTGCTTTCCTAAGCTTCTCCCTGTGCTCCGGCTCCATCTCCGTGAGCGGCATCCGCAGGGGGCCTGCCTCCATCCCCATCATATTGAGCGCCGCCTTCACGGGAATGGGGTTCACCTCACAGAACAGCTGATCCACCAGCGGGATAGCCCGAAGCTGAATCTCCCGGCTGCCTGCAATATCTCCCTCCAGGAACTTTGCCACCATGTCATGGGTTTCCTTGGGCGCCACATTGGAAAGCACGGAGATTACCCCGAAGCCTCCCAAAGACAGCAGGGGTACTACCTGGTCGTCATTTCCCGAATACAGCTCGATGCATCCGTCCGCAAGCTCCATCAGCTTCGCCGCCTGTGAAATATTGCCGCTGGCTTCCTTGATGCCCACGATATTCTCTACATTTTTTGCAAGCTCTACTGCAGTCTGAGGCTGAATATTGCAGCCCGTCCGACTGGGTACGTTGTACATAATGATTGGCAGCTTCACGGAATTGGCAATAGCCGTGTAGTGGGCAATAAGCCCCTTCTGGGTAGCCTTATTATAGTAAGGCGTTACAATCAGCAGAGCATCCGCTCCGTATTTTTCCGCCTCCGTGGACAGGTAGATTGCCGTCTCCGTACAATTAGAGCCAGTACCCGCAATCACCGGTACACGTCCGGCAACATGGTCGATGGTAAACTTTATCGCTTCCAGATGCTCCTCATGGGTCAGGGTGGAAGACTCACCTGTGGTGCCGCAGATCACAATGGCATCCGTGTGATTCGTAATCTGATAGTCCAGAAGCTCTGCAAGCTTTGGAAAATTAATCTCTCCCTTCTCCGTAAATGGTGTGACAATCGCCACCGCCGCTCCCTTAAAAATAGCCATACTTAACCTCCATTCAAGTTCCGTAATATCCCCCTTTGTACACCGGTATGAAATCAATTTCCAGTCACAAATCCATGTGCCTGTAAATTGATTTGTGCACTGTGTGGGATATTACTGTTTTTGTTTCCAGTTCCGCAGCGTCACTCTGCATTGCTGTCCAATCGATCAAAAACGGGGCTGACCCTCACGAAGTCCGCCCCTAAAGAATCCTCTTTACCATCCATTCTTTCGATAGCGCCCCATCAGAGTCTGATGACAGTCATATACCTTTTTGGCATATGCCCAAGAAACTGCCTGCAGAAAGCCGCCCCTTTCGGCGTCCGCCCCTTTTCCTCTCCTTCCTCTATGTCTGCCATATCCGAAAAGGTACTCTTGGAGAACGCAACCTCTATCATTATCTTAAATTGTCTATATCAGCCTTACTGTACCACAAGGCTATTTGATTGTCAACGAAATTTCCTCCGAATTTAAAGTTATGGTTCACTCTGTGTCCGGCAGCCATTTAAATGCCCTATTTTAAAGTATCAATCTTCACCACATCATCGGCATAGGGATACAGGGATTCGCACATATTGATTCCTGTGAGCACCAGCTCCATGCTCTCGTCCTTGGCCTCCACCAGGGCTTTCAGCTCCTCCTCTTTGATAATCTCTCTATCCACCAGTCCAAGCACCTCGTCAAGAATCAAAAGATCACAGCCGTCTGTAGTCATAACCTTTCTGGCAAAATTCAATCCGTTGCGGATATTCACGGCCTCCTCCTGCTGCTGCTCCGGTGACAGGAACTCATAATCCATATCCCACTTTTCAAAGGAGAACACCTTGATCTCCGGCTCCAGGCGCTTGATAAACTCATCCTTCTCTTTCACCTTTCCCTTAAGGAAACGAATGATAATCACGGACTTGCCTTTGCTTGCGCCGGAAATTCCCCGTCCAATAGCTGCAGAGGTCTTTCCCTTTCCCTCGCCGCAGATAATCATGATCTGTCCCTTCTCCATCCCCGCACTCCTTTCCTGCTCCCGAAGCAAAAGGCAGGAGCATTAGATGTCGTGTTGTAATTTCGGTACGCTATAATGCATCTATCATACACCAATTACGCAGGAATTGCAAATTTTTCCGGTTCAGCCCTGTTTCACTAACCGCCGCCGCATATGAACAGCCGCCTGTTTAATTCTCCTCATAGTCCAATTTACTCACCGAAACCTCGTAAGCGATTCTCTTTTCCGACTCTTCCTCATCTATTTTTTTCACATATTCCCGGCTCTGGATGCGGCCCCAGATCTGGGCATGGCCTCCCACCTCAAAGCCCGATGCAAAACGGGCGTTTCTGCCCCAGCAGATACAGGGAATATAATCTGATTTTCCATAAGGACGGTTCACTGCAATCAGCAGATCCGCAATCTCTCTTCCAAGAGGCGTCTTCCGGTAAACAGGCGTCTTGCATATGTATCCGTCCAGGTAAATCTGGTTGGTTTTCGCATTTTCCACCTCATCCTCCAGAAATTCTACCTCTCTGGCAAAGACAGACAGCACCAGCCTGTTCTTCTTCTCTTCGTGTCTGTTATAGGAACGAAACTGGCCGGCTACCCGGATGTACTCTCCGGTGTAATCCTCCTCCACATTGATAAGCCGTTCCGAAATCATCACCGGAATAATGTCCGCCGAATCGCTCAGCCGCCTTACCAGCACATCCATCATGTAAAAGCCTTCTCCAAAGACCTCATGGCTGAATGTAAATTCCGAAACAATTTCTCCGATTACCGACACCTGGTTGTTTTCAATGACCTTATCTGACATTACGCAAGTTCTCCCTTCTTCTTCTCGTATTTTGGTATCTTTACATATATATGACGGGAAAAACTGCTTTAGAACCATTTTCTGTAAAATTAATAATTTTTTTATTTCCTGCCCCATTTTCCTGTTGTATTCCTTGTTAAATGTGGTAAACTGTATAAGTTAATGATATCCTCAGCGGACATTGAGGGTAAGAAAAAGCAGGAAATAACAGTTATGAGGAAGCATTTATGAAAAGAGAAGACATTCGAAATATTGCAATCATTGCCCATGTAGATCATGGTAAGACCACACTGGTGGACGAGCTTTTGAAGCAAAGCGGCGTATTCCGCGCCAACCAGGCGGTAGCAGAGCGCGTGATGGATTCCGGCGACATTGAGCGTGAGCGCGGCATCACCATCCTTTCCAAAAATACGGCGGTAACTTATAAGGATATTAAAATCAATATCATCGATACCCCCGGCCATGCGGATTTCGGCGGCGAAGTGGAGCGTGTGCTTAAGATGGTCAACGGCGTTATCCTGGTGGTGGACGCCTTTGAGGGTTCCATGCCGCAGACCAAATTCGTACTGCGCAAGGCCCTGGAACTGGAGCTCCCAGTGATCGTCTGCATCAACAAGATCGACCGGCCGGAGGCTCGGCCGGAGGAGGTCATTGACGAGGTGCTGGAGCTTCTGATGGATCTGGACGCTTCTGACGCACAGCTTGACTGTCCCTTTGTCTTTGCCTCTGCCAGAGACGGCTACGCCCTCCTTAACCTGGAGGATGAGCCAAAAGACATGACCCCGCTCTTTGAGACCATTATAAGCGCCATTCCCGCGCCCGAGGGAGATCCCGAGGCCGGAACCCAGGTGCTGATCAGTACCATTGATTACAACGAATACGTAGGGCGCATCGGCGTAGGCAAGGTAGACAACGGATCCATCCGGGTAAACCAGGAGATGGTGATGGTCAACCACCACGATCCCGAGCAGTGCAAAAAGGTAAAGATCAGCAAGCTTTACGAATTTGATGGTCTGAACAAGGTGGATGTGGCCGAGGCAGGCATCGGCTCGATCGTAGCCATATCCGGTATTGCGGATATCCGCATCGGAGATACGCTGTGTTCCCCGGAGCAGCCAAGGCCCATTCCCTTCCAGAAGATTTCCGAACCCACCATTGCCATGCATTTTCTGGTAAATGACAGCCCCCTTGCCGGACAGGAAGGAAAGTATGTCACCTCCCGCCATTTACGGGATCGTCTCTTCCGTGAGCTGAATACAGACGTAAGCCTCCGGGTAGAGGAAACGGAGACCACGGAATGCTTCAAGGTATCCGGCCGCGGCGAGCTTCATCTATCCGTCTTAATAGAAAATATGCGCCGCGAGGGCTATGAATTCGCTGTAAGTAAGGCGGAGGTTCTCTACCGCACGGATGAAAAGGGACATAAGCTTGAGCCCATGGAGCGCGCCTACATTGACGTAGACGACGAATATACGGGAAATGTGATCCAGAAGCTTGGAGAGCGCAAGGGCGAGCTGCTGAATATGAACAGCAACGGAAGCGGCTCCACACGGCTGGAATTTCTGATTCCTGCCCGCGGTCTTATCGGATACCGGGGAGAATTTCTCACAGATACCAAGGGAACCGGTGTGTTGAATACCATTTTTGAGGGCTACGGCCCCTACAAAGGAGATATCCAGTACCGCAAGCAGGGCTCTCTCATTGCCTTTGAGGCGGGCGAGGCTATCACCTACGGCCTCTTTAACGCCCAGGAGCGCGGCGCCCTCTTTATCGGCCCCGGCGAAAAGGTTTATGCCGGTATGATCATCGGACAGAACGGCAAGGCGGAGGACATTGAGCTGAATGTGTGCAAAACCAAGAAGCTCACCAACACCCGCTCCTCCAGCGCCGACGAAGCTTTGAAACTGACGCCTCCCAGAGTATTAAGCCTGGAGCAGTGCCTGGAATTTATCGATACGGACGAGCTTCTGGAGATTACGCCAAAATCTCTGCGCATCCGCAAGAAGATTCTCGACCCCACCCTTCGAAAGCGAGCCGCAATGAATCATAAATAGTTTTCTTTTTCGTTTTTTTATGGTACAATGGGGAACATAGGAGGTTGATCTATGAAAAACCAGAGACATAAACGTAAAGAAATCTATTCCGTTCTTATGGTCTCCAACACAGATGGAAAAAGCCGACAGTTCCAGATATCCGCTTTTACACTTCGTTTTTGTGCCGGTTTTGTAGCTGCTCTCTGCCTTGTGATAGGCTGGCTCATTTACCAGGCTTCCGTAGCCGACGGGGTGCGGCAGGTTCTCCGTCAGGAGGTCGCCTCATTAAAGGAGCAGCTGACTGCTCTTGAGACAGAACGTGAAGACCTGACAAAAGATAAATTGACCCTTGCGGCTGAGAATGAAGCTCTGCGCCGCCAGACAGAAGCCGCAGAAGAAGTTCCTGAAGAAGCTCCCCAGGAGGAGGCGCCGGAGGAAGCTGCGGATCCTGCCCTTCCAAGCCTGTATCCTTCCGACGGCGCCGGCATTCTGAAAACAGCCTATTCGGAGGAACAGCCCTACATTGCCATCAGCGCCTATACGGACGGCCATATTATTGCCGCCGGGAACGGCACTGTGACAGCCGTCACCTCCGATGATACGTATGCTCACATTGTTGAGATCGAGCATGAAGGCGGCTATAAGACACGCTACCTTCTTCACCAGGATTGTGAAGTGAATACGGAGGAAGGGGCCCAGGTAGAGGCCGGAGATACCTTACTGACCATTACATCCGATGACTGTCAGCTGGATTACCAGGTTCTTTTAAATGACGAGCCCGTAGATCCGCTTACCGTTATTGATGCAAAAGGATAAACAGCGGCGCAATGCTGCAGATAAGTTAAGGAGGATTTTAACATGTTAGGAAAAAGCAAATCAACTGCCCCTGCCTCTACGGTAGAGACACAGACAGCCAAGATCGGCACCATCATCGGGCCAGGCGCCGTATTCAAAGGTGATATCACCGCACCGGAAGCTATCCGTATCGACGGAACCCTCACCGGCAACTGCGACTGCAAAGGCAATCTCATTCTGGGAACCGAAGGCCAGATCAAAGGCAACATCAAGGCTCAGAACGTCATTCTTTCCGGTAAGGTCGTAGGCGATGTGGATTCCTCCGGAAAACTGGAACTGCTTTCCACCGGTAAGCTGTCCGGAAACATCACTGCCCGCTCCCTTGTCATTGATGAGGATGCTTTCTTCGACGGCAGATGCGCCATGGTAACCAACCATGCCGCCGCTCTGGAGATTGAGGAAGAGGAAGAACCGGCTGCAGCCGATAAGACAGACGGCAAAGCAAGCGCAGATAAGTACTAAAGCAGGTTCTTCACTGAATTTTACATAGGATTCCGAAAGGGGCTGTTACAACAGCCCCTTATCTTATAGTTTTCTCTCTTCTCTACACTTCAAAGAGCAGATCCCCATAGGAAGGCATCGGCCACATATCCTTGGCTACCAGCATCTCCAGCTTATCTACCGGCTGGCGCAGGGCTTCCATAGAGGGAACCACCACATCCTGAAAATACACTGCCCTCTCTCTTCCTTCCTTCTTTCCCTGGGAAGCATCCGTCACCTCCGCAAGCTTCCTAAGCGCTGCCTTTGTAGCCGCCAGCAGGGAGGAGCATTCCTTTAAGAGATCAATCTGCACACTGATATTAGCCTCTCCGCAGGCCTCGCGAATCTGGTTCACAGAGGTAGCAAGGGCTGTGGTATACTGCAAAACTGCAGGAATGATATGCTTGCTGGCAATGTCAATCATAGAACGGGCCTCAATGTTAATGGCCTTGGCATACGTTTCATACTGGATCTCCGCACGGGATTCCAGTTCCGCCCGGGTAAAGACGCCGAAGCTTTCAAAGAGCTCCACAGTCTTTGCCTGGGTAAGCACGGGAATGGCGTCTACCATGGTCTTAATATTGGGAAGCCCGCGGCGCTTCGCCTCCTCTACCCACTCCTTTGAGTAACCGTTGCCATTATAGACGATCCGCTGATGCTCGGAAGCATATTTCTTAATGAGATCATGGACTGCCATATCAAAGTCCTTCGCCTTCTCCAGACAGTCGCAGGCCTCCGAGAATGCCTGGGCCACAATCGTATTAAGCACCACATTAGGAGCCGCTATAGAATCCCTGGAGCCCACCATACGGAACTCAAACTTGTTGCCTGTAAAAGCAAAGGGCGAGGTACGGTTCCGGTCTGTAGCATCCTTAGCAAAATCAGGAAGGGTCTTTACCCCTGTATGCAGATGGCCGCCCCGAAGGCTGTGGGTAGCCTCTCCCGTACTGATAAGCTGGGAAAGCACATCCTCCAGCTGTTCCCCCAGATAGACGGAGATAATGGCCGGAGGCGCCTCACTGGCTCCCAGGCGGTGATCGTTGCCCACATCCGCCGCAGACTCCCGAAGAAGCGCCGCGTGATCATCCACAGCCTTCAAGATACAGTTCAGAATGAGAAGAAACTGTATATTCTCATGGGGGGTCTTTCCCGGATCCAGAAGGTTAATGCCGTCATCCGTGATAAGGGACCAGTTGTTGTGCTTTCCGGAGCCGTTTACCCCTGCAAAAGGCTTTTCGTGAAGCAGGCACTGCAGCCCATGCTGGTAGGCCGCTTTTTTCAAGGTCTCCATCACCAGCTGATTGTGGTCTACCGCCACGTTGCACTCTGCATAGATCGGGGCAAGCTCATGCTGTCCCGGGGCCACCTCATTGTGCTGTGTCTTGGCCGACACTCCCAGCTTCCACAGTTCCCGGTTCACATCCTCCATAAAGTCCGCGATCCGCTCCCGGATTACCCCAAAGTAATGATCGTCCAGCTCCTGTCCCTTAGGAGGCATGGCGCCAAAGAGGGTCCGCCCTGTAAATATCAGATCCTTGCGCTTCAAGTACTTTTCCCGATCCACCAGGAAATATTCCTGCTCCGCTCCCACGGAAGGCGTCACCCTGTGGGATGTCTCGTTTCCAAAGAGCCGCAGAAGACGTAAGGCCTGCTTATTAACGGCCTCCATGGAGCGCAGAAGGGGCGTCTTCTGATCCAAGGCCTCGCCCTTATAGGAGCAGAAGGCTGTGGGTATGTACAAAATGGCTCTGGAACCGTCCGCATCCTTCTTTACAAAGGCCGGCGAGGTACAGTCCCAGGCTGTGTAGCCTCTGGCCTCAAAGGTGGCCCTCAAGCCGCCGGAAGGGAAGGAGGAAGCGTCCGGCTCTCCCTTCACCAGCTCCTTTCCGGAAAATTCCATCAGAACCTTTCCGTCTGTCTTTGGCGCAGAAAGAAAGGCGTCATGCTTTTCTGCGGTTGCCCCGGTCAGAGGCTGAAACCAGTGGGAATAATGGGTCGCCCCCTGTTCAATGGCCCACTCCTTCATCTCATGGGCCACCACATCCGCCACCGCCAGATCCAGTTCCTTTCCCTCCTGTATGGTCAGCTTCAGTTCCCGGTAAATCTTTTTCGGCAGACGCTCCTGCATCACCGTATCATTAAATACATTTTCTCCAAATATTTTAGAGATATTTGTTTTCTCTGCCATTCTAATCTCCCTTGAAGGTTTTTCTATATGATGATTCCACCGCCTCAATTTTGAGGCGGACAGTAACTTATCTTTCTAAGATACTGAAAAACCTTACTAAATGCAAGTAAAATCGTAAGAAGGTGCCGGGAAATAAGATCGCTGACTTATTTCCCGGCACCCCCGAATATGGATTCTCTGCTTAGGCTTTTCCAATAGAGCCGAAGATCTCCATCTTCTCCTTCACCGTCTCCTTGATTGCCTCGAAGCCCGGAGCCAGAAGCTTTCTCGGGTCATAGCCCTTGCCCTGCTGATCCTTGCCTTCTTCCACATACTTTCTGGTTGCGGCCGCAAAGGATAACTGGCACTCGGTATTCACATTGATCTTGGATACGCCAAGGTCGATAGCCTTCTTAATCATATCCGTAGGAATTCCCGTGCCGCCGTGAAGCACCAGAGGCATCTCACCGGTAAGCTGCTGGATAGCGTCCAGAGTCTCGAAGCTTAAGCCTGCCCAGTTCTCCGGATATTTGCCGTGTATGTTGCCGATTCCTGCTGCCAGGAAGTCAATGCCCAGATCTGCAATGGCCTTGCACTCCTTGGGATCTGCGCACTCGCCCATACCGATCACGCCGTCTTCCTCACCGCCGATGGAGCCGACCTCTGCCTCCAGAGAAATGCCCTTCTCTGCACAAACCTTTACCAGTTCCTTGGTCTTCTCGATGTTCTCCTCGATGGGATAGTGAGAGCCATCAAACATGATAGAGGAAAATCCCGCCTCAATGCACTTGTAGCATGCATCGTAGCTGCCGTGATCCAGGTGAAGCGCTACGGGAACCGTGATGTTCAGCTCCTCAAGCATTCCGTTTACCATGCCTACTACGGTCTTATAACCTGCCATATACTTTCCTGCGCCCTCGGATACGCCGAGAATCACGGGAGAATTGTTCTCCTGTGCGGTCAGAAGCACTGCCTTTGTCCACTCCAGGTTATTGATGTTGAACTGGCCCACTGCGTAGTGTCCTGCCTTTGCTTTCTTAAGCATTTCTGCTGCCGATACTAACATTGCTTTCTACCTCCGTTTTTCCTTGCTCTTTCTCATACCTGTCTATTATATATGATCCGCCTGTTGTATGGCAAGATTTTTTTCACAGGTTATACTCTTTCTGCACTCATTCGTTACACGTATCTCCACTGCCCTGGGATTATTGGAAATCACCGCATAGTCATGGGTTCCCCCGAATTCTCCGTCCAGGGTCCAGGGGATGGACTCTTTTGACTCTACCTCGATCCGGGCGCTGCGGAAGGAATACATGTATTTGCTGTCTATCTCCTTCACCAGAAGGGCAGCCAGGATTTCCTGGAGCTCAATGGCATTTTTCGGCCTGCGGATAAAGGTTACCTCGTACACGCCGTCGTCAAAAACCACATCCTTTCCTATGATTCCCTTAAATCCCCCTACGGACTTGGAGTTGGTCACCATGCCGAACAGAAAGTCTCCTTCAAAGCACATTTCTGCGCTGGTTACTTTAAGCTGATAGGACTTTACATTGTAAATGCTTTTCATGCCCTCCAGAATATAGGCCATCTGGCCCAGGACATTCTTGACCTCCTGCTTCGTAGAGTAGGAGACATCCGTAAAAATGCCAAAGGCCGCAATATATATAAAGCTGTTATCATTAAAGGAACCCACGTCGCAGGGAAAGTTCTCTCCCTGTACGGCAATCTGCGCCGCTTCCTCCATATTGACGGGTATTTTTAAGGATCTGGCAAAATCATTGCAGGTTCCTGCCGGAATATAACCGACGGGCATCTTGTGCTTCCGGCGCATCATACCGGTTACCACCTCGTCGAGGGTTCCGTCTCCTCCGCTGCACACTACCAAATCATAGACCTCCGGCAGCTGCTCTATCTGCTCCATGGCGTCCCTTGCTCCCTTTGTCGGGTAAACCGTCAGCTCATACCCGGCATCTGCCATCACCTTTAGAATTCCGTAAAGCTTTCCCTTGATATGCTCCTTCCCGGCATGGGGATTGTAGATAAAATATAATTTCTTTTTCGGCCTTTCCACAATCTTCACCTCTTATTAAAAGTTCCGTACCCTTGTTCACTGAGGGTAATATACACCTATGCAGAATATTACTGTTTAAGCAAAAATTGAACCTAGGATGGTATAGGATAAAATGGTCATAATAAATGCAGCCAGCAGCACGCCCAGGATCACAGCCGGAAATGCCTTCTTAAAGCGGATTCCAAGAAGAGCCGCAATCAAAGAACCCGTCCAGGCTCCTGTTCCCGGCAGAGGAATTCCCACAAAAAGCAGCAGACCCCAGAATTCATATTTTTCAATCTGATCCTTCTTATTCATGGCCCGGTTTTCCAGCTTCTCCACCATGGGGCGGAACAGCTTTGTCTTTTTCAGCCAGTTAAAAATCGCCGTGATAAACAGCAAGATAAAGGGAACCGGAATCAGATTACCCACAATACAGATGGGAATGGCCCGCCACATCTCCACATCCAGGAAAGCCGGCCCTGCTGCCAGAAGCCCTCCTCTCAACTCCAATATGGGAATCATGGAAATGATAAAAATAACCAGCTCCTTTGCCGCACTTCCTCCCAGGTTTTCCACAAACCATTGTACCAATGTCTCTGTCATCGTTTCTTATCCTTTCTCGCCGGTGTACCTTCTACTGCCGGTCATCTATTGAATGGTAATTCTAATTGGTTATTTCCCTTAAAGCTCTAAGCAGCGTTTCCATCTCTTCGTCCGTTCCTATGGTAATCCGCAGATAATCCTGAAGCCTTGGCGCATCAAAATACCGCACGTAGATCCGCCGCTGGCGAAGGGCTTCAAAAATCTCCTTTGCCGGACAGCTCTCATGGGATGCAAAGATAAAGTTCGCCGCAGAATCAGGGAAATGAAAGCCCAGAGCCTTGAGCTCCTTTTTCGTCCGTTCTCTGGTCTTGGTAAGTCTCTCAATGTTCTTCTGAAAATACGCCTCGTCCTTCACTGCAGCCGCTCCCAGCTCCAGGGCCGCCTGGCTCATGGTGTAAGAGTTAAAGGAATATTTGACATCATTTAAGTACTTGATAAGGTGCGGATTTCCCACCGCAAAGCCGATGCGCATTCCGGCCATGGATCTGGATTTGGAAAAGGTCTGAACCACCAGAAGGTTGTCATACCGATCCACAAGCTTCATGGCAGAGGGGCCTGCAAAGTCCACGTAGGCCTCGTCCACTATTACAATCACATCCGGATTGCAGCGGACAATTTCTTCCACCTGGGCAAGCTCCATATAAAGCCCTGTCGGTGCATTGGGATTGGGAAAAACAATACCTCCGTTCTCTCGTTCGTAGTCCTCCTTTACAATCCGGAATTCCTCGTCCAGAGCCGGACGCTCATAGGGAATTCCAAAAAGCTCTGCCCACACAGGGTAAAAGGAGTAGGTAATATCCGGAAACAGCACAGGCTTTTCGGAATTGAAGAAGGTCAAAAACGCCATAGCCAGTACATCGTCCGATCCTACGCCCACGAAAAACTGTTCCCTCGGCCTTTGATACCGCTCTGAGAGCGCCTCCACAAGCATGGAACAGGCCGGGTCCGGATAGAGCCGGAAGTTTTCCTCCTTCATTTCCCCAAGGACGCGCCGAACGCCCGGAGCAGGGGGATAAGGATTCTCATTGGTATTCAGCTTGATCATTCCTGGTATATTGGGCTGCTCTCCCGGTGTGTAGGGAATCACTCTTCTTATGTTTTCCTGCCATTTTTTCATAATCGTCTCCATTTTTGTAATGCAGTACCCTTACAAATCTTCTCTTTTGCAGCGATACATCCCAGTATCTTTATTTCGCAATTGGGATTTCCTACTATATTACTAGAGACTTCGCTTTCTTACAACCCCTTTTTCCACAAGAAATACAGGTTTATAGGAAAGCTTTGCCTTGCGCAGCCCTTCCTCGCCCATATCCTCCTCCCGGTTGATATAAGCAAAGCCAGCTCCCTCGTGCTCCACAAACTGCTGGTTGATCATGGTGTAAGCCCCCTGGATATCCGCAAATGCCTTTTCAATGTGAACCACCAGCGTATCCTTTCCCACTGGCTCCCCGATGGTGAAAGCAACGATCCTGCCGTCCACGCGCAAAGCGCCGCCGCGCATTTCCAACTCCTCAAAAAGGCGGAGATAGTTCAGGGTAACACAGATCTCCGCATGCTTTTCCTCATCCTCCTCGCAGCCGTTAAGCTCTCTCCACCTCAGACCCATCTGAAAGCATTCCTCCAGATTGTCCTTTGTAATAGGTTCATAGCTCCAATCCGGATAGAGGGTCTTGAATTTATTAATATGATTCTTTTTGCTGTGATATTTCTTTCCTGACAGATTGATCAGCTTCTCTGTCTCGTACACGTAATCTGCATAATCACGCTCATAGCTGATAGTAAATTCCCCTGGATAAAGGGCTTCCAGGCGGTCAAAGTTGTCCTTTGTCACATTATGCAGCTGAAAGGGAACTTGTCTTTCTTCACAATAAGCCATCAGAAGATCCAAAACCTGTTTTAGGTCTCCCGGCCCCACAGGAACCGTAAAGGACACAGAACCCGTTATATTGCCGAATACCAGCATGTCCTCTAAAATGGTAAATCCTGCATGGTAATGGCGCGACCACATAAATGTGTTGGCAAAGGTCATCTCGCAGCTTCTTGTATCCGCATAGCTTAAATAGTGGTTGATCTGCGCCCGATCCTCTAACTCCGGACGCTTCAAATTGATTTCCATAAATATTCTCCTAATTTTAGTTCCGTAATATCCTTCCATCTAACCCTTATCTAAATCTCAGGATATTACTGATTCCAGTTCCGTAATATTGGCCGATTCGTAAAGCTGATAGTA
Source organism: Candidatus Merdisoma sp. JLR.KK011 (assembly GCF_036941125.1). NCBI lineage: Bacteria > Bacillati > Bacillota > Clostridia > Lachnospirales > Lachnospiraceae > Candidatus Merdisoma > Candidatus Merdisoma sp. JLR.KK011. The sequence continues at coordinate 484,226 of NZ_JAYWSZ010000004.1, forward strand.
AATCCCTTTCTTTTTCATCAGCGTTTCGTGATTTCCTTCCTCCACGATCCGGTTGCCTGACAGGACGAGAATCCGGTCTGCACCGTGAATGGTAGTCAGTCGGTGAGCAATGGTAAGGGTGGTTCTGCCTGCCGCCAGCTTGTCCAGGGATTCGGACACAAGATGCTCGCTTTCGTTGTCCAGCGCAGCCGTGGCTTCGTCCAGCAGAAGCACTCTGGGAGCCTTTAAGAACACCCGGGCAATGCTGATTCTCTGCTTCTGTCCGCCTGAGAGCTTCACTCCCCGTTCTCCCACATAGGTGTCATAGCCCTCCTTCAGCTCCATAATAAAATCATGGGCCCCGGCAAGCTTTGCCGCCTCCATCACTTCCTCCCGGCCTGCTCCGGGCCGCCCATAGGCAATATTCTCATAGACGCTTCCGGAAAAAAGATACACATCCTGCTGAACTACGCCTACACTGCTGCGGAGGCTTTCCAAGGTCACCATTTTGATATTCTGCCCGTCCAGGAGAATCTCTCCCTCCGTCGGATCGTAAAAGCGGGGAATCAGATTGCACAGAGTGGTTTTTCCGCCTCCCGAAGGTCCTACCAGGGCCACCTTCTCTCCCGGGCGGATAGTCAGATCAATGTCGGACAGAACCGGGGTCTGATCATCCGGGTACTCAAAGGACACATGGCGGAAAGTGATTTCGCCCTCCACCTGGGTCAGGGGAACAGCCCCTTCCTCGTCAAAGATATCTACACTGGCATCCATCAGTTCTGTGAACCGCTCAATGCCTGTCATGCCTCTCTGGAACTGCTCTGCAAATTCAATGATCCGCCGGATGGTTGCCAGAAGGGTAGTGACATACAAGGTGTAGGCCACCAGATCCGCCGGCGCAATGAGCCCCCGGATCATAAAGATACCGCCGGCCACAATCACCACCACGTACATCAGGCCGTCAAAGATGCGGATGGTATTCTGAAAGGCCGCCATATACTTATAGGTCTGACGCTTGATTTTCAGAAACTCGTGATTGTCCCGGTTGAACTTTTCAAGCTCCACATCCTCATTGGCAAAGGCCCGTACCACCTTATTTCCCAGAAGGCTGTCCTCAATCCTTGCATTCAGCTCCCCGATATGGTTCCGCTGACGCTTGAAGGCCTTGCGCACTTGAAGGTTAAAATAAGTACAGGATACAGCCATCACTGGGATCAATGCAAAAATAATCCCAGTCAGCAGAAGGTTCACCCTTGCCAATATCACAAAGGAAACTACAGCCTTTAAAAAAGCGATAAAGAACTCCTCCGGGCAGTGATGGGCAAACTCGGTCACGTCAAACAAATCGCTGGTAATCCGGGACATGATCTGGCCTACCTTGGTATTGTTGAAATAATTGTCGGAAAGCTTCTGGAGATGAGCAAAGGCATCCTCCCTCATATCCGTCTCAATGGCCGCGCCCATTACGTGGCCTGTGTAGGCCATATAGTAGCTTGCCATTCCGTCCACAATGCGCAGCGCAAAATATATCATACCGATAGTTGCAATGGAGCGCACTGTAAGGGCAGACAGATCACGCATTCCCACATCTGTGATATAGCGCAGAATCAAGGGCAGAACCATCTCGCAGACCGTGGTGAGGGCGGCGCAGAAAAGATCCATAACCATGATCCTGGTGTATTTTTTGTAGTAAGGGATGAATCTTTTTAAAAGTGTACTTGTTTTCATTGCTTTTGCTTCCATTTTATTTTGCCCGGTTTCTTGTATTTTTTTCATTGACAACCATAATAGTGTAACACATATACTTCGGTTTTGCCAGAAGAAAAAGGATGCCGGCTTATTTTTCGGCATCCCTTTTCGTTACGTTATTTTTTCTTTTTCTTAAGAGTGGTGACAATGGCGATCACAACGCATGCAAAAAAGGCGATCTCCACTGCTATCTGTATCATTTCGTACATTCCGCTGCCTCTCCTTTGTATTTTCTCTCAATTATGATTTATGCAAACAGCTTCTCCTTATATACGCCGTCTGCGATCAGCTTTTTAAAGGAATCCACTACAGACTGCTTATCCTCCTTGTAGGTAACGCCGAACCATTTATCCTTTGTCTCAAGAACCTTTACGGTAGCTTTCTCCTGCTTTAACAGGCCGTCGATGATTCCCGGAAGGAGGTACTCAGCCTTCAGATCCCCTGGCTTTACATTGCCCAGGAACTCGATAAAACCGCGCTCGATCTCGTCCAGAAGCTCCGGAGTCAGTCCCCACATATTCATAGAAACATAGCTTTTGGCATCAACAGGCACCAGCTTGCCGTCCTCTCCCGGTACGGCTGCCCCACCGTCCGGCAGCTTCTCAATGCCGGAGGTTTCCACCACGTCTGTCAGATATCCGTTCTCCACCTTGCAGATTCCTCTTGTGACAGCCCCATTGTCGCTTAAGGTGTTGCCCAGGATAAATCCTGCCATGCAGAAATCAAGCATTCCGTTGTCCGGATGCTCCTCTACCAGGTAATCGTGAACCTTTACAAAGGCTTCCTTTCCATAGTAATCGTCTGCGTTGATTACTGCAAAGGGCTCCTTCAGCAGACCCTTGCAGCTTAAAACTGCCTGGCCGGTTCCCCAGGGCTTGGTGCGGCCTTCGGGATTCTGAAAGCCTCCCGGCAGGTTCTCAAGCTCCTGGAAGGCATACTCTACCTCCACAAGCTTTTCAATCCGGTTGCCGATGATCTCCTTGAAATCCTTCTCCAGATCTTTGCGGATGATGAATACCACCTTGTTAAAGCCTGCCTCCAGGGCATCATGGATGGAATAATCCATAATGATCTCTCCGCTGGGGCCTACCGGCTCTAACTGCTTAATTCCTCCGCCGAAGCGGCTGCCGATTCCGGCTGCCATGACTACCAGTGCTGTTTTTTTCATAACCCATACCTCCTTTTAAGTCGCTGCGCGACAGCACGAAAGGGTAAAGCTGCTTCGCCACACCGGTAATGAGAGAAACTTTTATTCGAAAGAGCCCTCATAAAAGTTCCTCTCGTGCGCCTTTGCAGCTTTACCGTCCAGCAGAAAATTTTTCTAATAAATACTTGACATTTCTTAGCTGGACTATTCCAGTTACGTAGTATTTCTTTTATCTTAGTCCCTTAAAGGGTGCTTTTCATAGCATTGATGATGTGAAGCACATGCTCCTCGCAGAGCTCATCTGTCAAGGCTTCCACCATGACCCGAAGCAGCGGCTCTGTTCCGCTCTTTCTCACCAGAACTCTTCCTTCGCTGCCCAGCTTCTCCTCCACCTCGGCAATGGCCTTCACCACATCCGGATGATTCAAGGTGGCATCCATATCCGACACTTTCAGATTCTGCAGAAGCTGCGGATAAATCTTTACTTCGGAAGCCAGCGTTGCAAGGGTCGTCTTTTTCTCCAAAATCACTTCCATTATCTTAAGGGAAGTGAGAATCCCGTCCCCTGTTGTGGCATGTTTGCTGAAAATAATATGGCCGGACTGCTCGCCGCCCAGCTGGAAGCCGTTGGCAGTCATATTCTCGTAAACATACTTATCCCCTACAGCCGTCTTTTCGTACTTCATGCCGATTTTGTCACAGGCCTTGTAAAGTCCCAGGTTTGACATCACGGTAGTTACGATTGTGCTGTCTCTCAGCGCATGCTGCTCCATCATATACTTGCCGCAGATATAGAGAATCCGGTCGCCGTCTACCACATTGCCGTTCTCATCCACTGCCAGGCAGCGGTCTGCGTCTCCGTCATAGGCAAAGCCTACGTCCAGATGCTTTTCCTTTACAAACTGCTGCAGAGTCTCAATGTGGGTGGAGCCGCAGTCCGTATTGATATTCGTGCCGTCGGGGTCATTGTTAATCACATAAGTCTTCGCTCCCAGGGCGTCAAACACACTCTTGGCGATGGCAGACGCGCTTCCGTTGGAGCAGTCCAGACCTACGCGCATATTCTTAAAAGAACGTGTAGGCAGGGAGATTAGATAACCAAGATAGCGGTTTCTTCCCGCCGCAAAATCAATGGTTCTTCCGATATCCTCTCCTGTCGCCAGAGGGCGTTCTTCTGCCTCTCCGTCAATGTAACGTTCTATCTTTTCCTCAACCTCAGCCTCCAGCTTGTGTCCCAGGCCGTTGATTACCTTGATTCCGTTGTCATAAAAGGGATTATGGCTTGCGGAAATCATAATACCGCAGTCGAACCCTTCCGTCCGTACCACGTAGGAGACGCTTGGGGTTGTAGTCACATGAAGAAGATACGCATCTGCGCCGGAGGCTGTGATTCCCGCTGCCAGTGCATACTCAAACATATAACTGCTTCTTCTTGTATCCTTGCCGATAACAATCTGTGCCTTGTGATCTCTTCCGTAGTACCAGCCCAGATATCTTCCCACCTTAAAGGCGTGCTCTACGGTCAGTTTTACGTTTGCTTCCCCTCGGAAGCCGTCCGTACCAAAATACTTTCCCATAATCTACTCCTTTTTTATGCATTTGCCTATCTCAATCATTATACCAAATAATTCAAATTTCACAAGATAAAATTTTAGGGTTCTTCCGCTCCTGCTTGACCCTTCCCGATTTTTGCGCTATCCTATAAACAACAATTTTTCTGGAGGTCCTATGTATACGTTAACCCTTCTGCTTCTGGCTGTTTTCTGCCTTTTTATCGGCGTCTGCGGATTTGTCCGGTGGGACGCCTCCTGGCTTAGAGATATGAATACCCCTCCTGTTCAGATACTGATTATTCTGGCAGGAATCCTTTTCCTATGCGCAGCCCTCCTTGTCATTTTCCGCCTGCTCCAGCGGCTAGGCGCAAAAGGTTTAAAGAGGACTGCCGTGATCTGTATGCTGATTTTGACTGCCGGCCAGCTCATACTGCTTTTTCTCGTTCAGCCCATGCTTCGATACGACTCCTTAAAAACCTTTGACATGGCTGTAGAGATGTTAAAGACCCACGCCGTTTCCGAAACCTACGAGACCGGCTATTTTGCCCGATATACCAACAATTATCCCATCGTCCTTCTGACCTACTGGTTTTTGTTGGTATTATCAAAATGCGGCGTGCCCCAGTCTCTTTTTATGCCGGCTGTCCAGCTTGTGAATATTGCCTGCATCACCGGTTCTATCTGGCTGGGCTATCTGCTTGTAAAAGAGCTCCGGGGACGCCTAAAAGCCGTTTTCTATCTGGTTGTCTGCGCGCTTTGTCCTCTCTCCTATGTATGGGCCGGATTTTTTTACACCACCACCTGTTCCATTCCCTGCCTTATGGGGATTCTGTATCTGTACCTGCGCATTCCCAAGGCAGCCTCGGTTTGGAAGCGCAGCCTGCTGGGCGCTCTTGCAGGACTCCTTCTGATTCTGGGCTATAAGCTCCGGGCCACCACAATGATTGCAGGGATTGCCGTCGGCATCCTGATTCTCATGAAGCTTTCCGGGCTGGCTGCGGAAAAAGGGAACCGCCTGGCCCGTCTGCGCTCTGTTCTTACGGCTGTCTTAAAAAAATACGCCTCTTCCATGGCTGTTTTTCTACTTACGGCTCTCCTTTCACTCACCTTCTGGCATACTATGACAGAACGCTATGTGCCCTTTGATTACAAAAACACCGGATTTCCCATGATTCACTGGGTAATGATGAGCGCCCGCTGGGACGGCTCCTTTGATCAGTCGGACGAGATCTACACATTCAGTTTTAAGACAAAGGAAGAAAAAATCGAGGCAGACAAAAAGGTTCTGCTGGAACGCATCCGGGATGCCGGCCCGTCCGGGCTTGTGGTTCTGGCCGGGCGGAAGCTTCTCAACACCTGGGCGGACGGCACGGACAACTTTCGGGCGGAAAACAGTTATTGCACCTACAGCAGGCCCTACGAATACCTCCTGGGCTCTAAATGCGGCTTTATGGTAATTTATGCTCAGATATTCCGGGTTCTTCAAATGCTGGCGATCGGCTTTTTGGCACTTTTGGCCGTGAAGCGCAGAGAATATTCCCCTCTGTTTCTCATTCAGCTGACTCTTCTGGGGGGAATCGCGTTTCACATCGTCTGGGAAGCCAATCCCCTCTACAGCATCTGCTTTACCTTCCTGGGGCTGATCCTGTTGTCTGACGGCATTGCCAGTCTGGCGGAGGAAGAAAAAGCTTCCATTTTCCTGCAAAAAGGCTGGATCGGCTGTGCCGGCGCCTTTGCCGTGATGCTTGTGCTTCTGTTTTTTGGCAAAAAAGAGCTGGTGGAAACGCCCATTGAAGAGCAGCATTACTGTGTCAATCAATACCAGTATGCAGGCGAAGCAGCCGGCTTTGTATCCGATGCCAGCCAGATCTATACACAGACCTTTACTGCAGACAAGCCCTTTAACCGAATCGCCATCCAGGCCATCAACACTGTGGGCCCCTACAACCAGTCTGCTTTTATGGTAAAGCTCACCGATGAATACGGAAACGTCTTTTACGATGAAAAATTTCTCTCCGGCATGGTAGTGAAAAATACGCCCTATGCCTTTGTCCTGGACACCATAGTCCCGGAGGGCTCTACGCGCTATACTCTGGAGATCGCCCCCGGCTATGTCAAAAATGAGGACAGCCTGGAATTTCTCGCCTACAATACAGGCAACTGCGATATGTACCCCGGCGGCGCCCTCACCATCGGCGGCGAGGAACAACCAAACGGCGATCTGGCCTTTTCCGTTTATGAGTATGAAGTTACGACGTATTTTAACATCAAGATATATCTGATGCTCTGTGCCGGAATTCTGCTTCTTTTGGGCGGAATCACTGCCGGGATGCAGCGGCTGTTTGACAAAAAAATGTATTGATCCCATACTGAAAGGAGCTGTCGGGCAATATGATATCAGAAAAGTCTGATGTCATATTTCCCGGCAGCCCCTTTATATCTAAACTCAGGCATCTCTGACGTTTCCTATTCTGCCAGCTCACTTAAACGTTCCTCAGGGTTCCGGATACATTTACTGCCGGGCTTTTGATTCTTTTTCCAGCAGAACATATCCTTCCTTTGGCCCTCCATAGAGGATATTCATATCTTTCAGCTGCATTTCGTACTCTTGATAGCGGCCCTGGTCCACATACAGCACCGCCGGCTCATCTTCCTCTAAAAACCCACGGATTCCGCCGTCCATGCAGTGAAAATCCCCGCTGATCTCCGCCACAAACAGCATATTCTGATCCCAGCTTCCCACATGATCCGGCTGCTCCGTATCCGTCATAATGTAAGCCTTTCTCCCGGCATAGGCATCCTCCCTGTCTACGCTTGCCTGCAGGAACATCTGAAAGCTGTCTCCCTTGGCTCCCCGTATAACGGAAAGGTACGTATTATGCATAAAATACGCTGTCAAAGCAATACAGCCTGCCGCCGCCAGCCACATGCATCCCCCGAAAACCTCCTGTTTCCAGCGGTTCTCTTTCCCAGTCCCTGTACTCGCCATACTCCCGGCCGGAAGCCTTAAAAGCTTCCCAAGGAACACAGCAGCCGCCAGGAAAAGGGGCACAATGCAGGGATAGCAGTACCAGATAAGCTTTGTCTTAACAAGTGAAAACCCTAAAAACGGCACCAGAAACCACAGGAAATAACCGGCGCATTCCTCCAACAGGGTCTTTGAAACGATCCTTCTGCGCACCAAAAGGACAATCCCCAAAAGGATTCCCAGAACACAAATCCACATCAGCCACCGATAGATATAGGCTTCATTTGCAAAGACCGTCTCATAGTAAAAGGAAAAGGGGAATTCATGGCCCTCAAAATTTCCTCCCGATGTCCGGGCCAGAAGATCCACCTCCACCATCTGTCCCAGAAATGTAAAGCCGTCTTTCGTATACCGCCAGCCAAACCATGCCAGAAGAGGCGCAGACACCGACAGAAGGAACAGCCCCCATTCCTTAAGCTTAAACGTGAAGAGCTCTTTTGTGAGCAGCAGGTACATGCCGCCGATCGCCGCAACCATGCCGGCATGCCAGCTCTTCGTGAGAAACGCAAGGGCAAAAAGCAGGCCGCAGAGATAAAGGTTTCTGTGATTTTCCCGTATCCGGAACATCGCAAGCATAGCAAAGGTAAAAAACAGCAGATACAGAGAATCCGCATCCCCAGCCCGGGCCAGGTGGGCAGACAGGGGAAGGGTATTGGCGCAGAAAAACCCGAGAACGAGTATAGACGCCTCCTTGCTGTACCTTTTCGCAAACAAGCCGCAGCCGATTCCTGTGATAAGATAGGCAAGGGCCGAGCAGAACCGCAGGCCGAACACACTGTATCCAAAGAGACGGAAGCCCAGAATAATCCCCCAATAGCTCATAGAAGGCTTCAGATTCCAGTCGTCCGTCACATAATTATAAGTATGGCGGATATAGTCATTGTTCTGTATCATCTCATAGGCATTGACGCCGTGACGGGCCTCGTCCCAGGAATCCACGTACTGCACGTCCAGACACCGGAAGCAGTAAAAGGCCAGAGCCAGACAGGCTGCCGCAAAAAAAATCCAGTAACATTTTTCAAAAAGCTTCAACGCAGCCACATAAGCATTTTTTAACATAACCGCTCCCTTCCCATACAGACTGCTAGTGCCGCAATTGTTCGTTCAGCGTGCCGCAATATACGCTGTACATAACCTCCGCAAACTGCTGATCCCCCTCTTCTCCCGGATGCAGGGCATCACCCTCCCGGAAGTTGTCTCTGCTGTTATGCATCAGCGCCAGAGGAATCAATGTCACCCCATCCATGTTCCCGAACCTTTTATCCATGGCCTTCATCAGATCCATAATCCGCTTATCCGAACGGCTCTTAAACTCTCCCGGCAGAAAAGCCGTCCCGTCCTGGCGCACCATGGTTCCTATCTTCTCCTGATCCCCCCAGTAAATGGTATTTACCAGATAAATGGGAATCTTTTTGTCATGCCTGCGGATATTCTTTACCATCTGGCCAATGGCATCCACAGTCTCAGAAGGGTCGTCCCTCAGGCCGTTTGTCCCTAGAAAGATCTGGATAACATCCGGATCCTTTCCTGTGAACAGCTTGTAATAATTCCAGTCAAACATATCCTGAACCGGATCATAAAAGGGGTGAACGCCTTCGCTGACCCCTTCCGAAAAATATTCCGTGGGCTTCAGATAGTCCTCTGCGGTAAAGCCGCTCCGTCCCTCGTGGCTGTATCTCTCCCAGCCTCTTGTCCCAGTAAACGTAATCTGTCCATCGGACAAATGATAAATGGTACGATACCATTCTCTTCCGTTGGACAGGCTGTCTCCCATATTCATAATCGAGTATTCACTCTCTGTAAGCTGTTCCACCACATGGAGGGTGCTGGTAAAGGCCAGCGCCTCATTTACATTATAATCGTAAATGGTAAGCGTCAGCGGATAATCTCCCACCTGCTCTTCTTTTCCCGTTACCGAAAAACGATCCTGCAGATTTTCCCCAACCGGGCAGTCCCAGTTGAAGGAATATCCCTCCCGGATCCCGGCCCATGCCACCTGGTCATTGTAAAGCTCTATGGTACTTCCCACCGCCACATAGATATCCTTTGGCAGATAAGCCTCTATCTGAGGCTTATACTGCTTCAGCTCCCTCTGAAGGCTGATATTCCAGACCAGCATCGCCAGCAGCAAAAGAGAGAATACCGCCGTAAGCACTCTGAATGGTTTCTGTTTCATGGCTCCTCCCGTGTGTTACCGTTCAACATTGGTCTCCTTGCAGATAAATATCGGACGCTGTTTTGTCTCCATATAGGTTTTCGCCAGATATTCTCCCAGTATTCCCATACAGAACAGCTGGATTCCCCCGATAAATACAATGATGCAGGTCATGGACGGCCAGCCCGAAACCGGATCGCCGTATATCATAGTGCGGACGACAATAAAGCAGATGGCGGCAAAAGCCATCAGACAAAAAAACAGTCCAAGAAACGCAGCCATTACCAGCGGCGCCGTTGTAAAGCCCACCAGTCCCTCTATGCTGTAGATAAGAAGCTTCCAGAAAGACCACTTGGTTTCCCCTGCGCTGCGCTCTACATTTTCATATTCCAGCCACTTGGTATCGAAGCCCACCCAGCCGAACAGGCCCTTGGAAAACCGGTTATATTCCTTAAGCCTTAGAAGCTCGTCCACAAACTGCCGCGTCATCAGACGGTAATCCCTTGCTCCGTCCACAATCTCCGTCTTTGACAGCTTGTGCATCATCCGGTAAAACATCCGCGCAAAAAAGGAGCGGATGGGAGGCTCCCCTTTTCTTGTCACACGCCTGGTCGCCACACAGTCATAGCCCTCTTCCTTGATAGAACGGTACATTACAGGCAGCAGATCCGGCGGATCCTGCAGATCCACGTCCATAGTAGCTATATAATCCCCGGAGGCATAGCTTAAGCCGGCATACATAGCCGCCTCTTTTCCAAAATTCCGGGAAAAGTTCACATACTTTACCCTCTCGTCCTTCTCGGCCAGACTCTTCATCTCCTGCAGGCTTTTGTCTTTGGAGCCGTCGTTTACAAACAGAAACTCCATCTGAACCTCAAAAAGCTCTTCCGCCGTCTTTACAATGGCATTATAAAAAATTGGTATGGCCTCCTGCTCATTGTAGCAGGGAATAATAATCGAAATCTTATCCATTTGCCTCTCTCATTCTCTCCTTTGTTCTGCCCCGGCACGCCTGCCATACTCTTACTGTCCCTGGTATTACTCCTTGTCCTCAAAGCCTCTCGTCTCATCCACCAGAAACGGCGGCCGGTTCCTGGAGGCATCCAGGGCCCGCCAGATATACTCGCCTAAAAGTCCAAGCATCACCATAATAAGACCGAAGCCGAACAGCATCAATACCATCATGGACGTCCAGCCGGCCACATCCTCAATCCCGTTCAGCCGCTGAACCACAAGAATGACCGCCCAGATTACGGCAGCAAAAGCAAAGGCCGTCCCCATTCCTGACATAAACCGGACAGGGAAATAGGAAAAGCTCATCATAGAATCCAGCACCAGCTTTATTTTTTTGGAAAGCGTCCAGCGGGATTCCCCGATCTCCCTGGCCTTTCTGTGGAAATACACCTTATCGCTCTTAAATCCCACCCAGAGTACCTGCAGGGTCAGGGCCGAATTCTTTTCATCCAGCATCATCAGCACCTTGATTACCTGCCGATCCAGCAGATAGCAGTCAAAACCTCCCTTAGGCATATCCTTGATCACCAGCTTACGCATCAGGGTATAGTACAAGTTGGCAAAAAACTTCTGAATTGCTCCCTCGTCCCGGTCTGAGCGGACAGCCAGAACCACTTTATTGCCTTCCTTCCATTTTTCATACATTTCAAGGATCAGCTCGGAATCCTCCTGAAGATCAGCCTGCTTGGTCACGGCGCAATCCCCCGTACAGCTGGATAAGCCTGCAAGGATAGCCGCATGCTCCCCAAAATTCCGGGACAGCTTTACAAGCTTTACACGCTTGTCCATATCCCGTATCTGGTTCATAATCTCCCAGGAATTATCCCCGGATCCGTCGTCTACAAATACAATCTCATAATCCCCAAGCTTGTGGAGAATCTTTTCCCTCATATCCTCATAGAGAAGCATCAGGGTATCAGAATTCCAATAAACGGGAACAATAATTGAAAGCCTGCTCATTTAAGCCCGGTTCCTCCTACTTCTTTTAAAAATTCGCCGTAATCGCGTATATATTCCTTTCCGTCATAGTGGGTATTGGTCAGAACCAGCAGCACGGAATCCTCGCTGAACTCATACATATCCTTCCATAGCATCGTGGGAAGGTAAAGCCCCATACGGGGACGGTTCAGCTCAATCACCGCCTCCTCGAAGCCGTTGTCCACCCGGACCTTGCTGGTTCCGCTTACATTGATAAGGACAAACTCCGAATTCCGGTTGGCATGCTGTCCCCGGACGACCTCGCTGTCAGAGCCGTAAATATAAAATACACGTTTAATCTCAAAGGGAATATCCTGCGCTCCCTCCACAACTACCAAATTCCCCCGTTCGTCACCCAGGTCCCCAAACTCCAGAATCCTATACTGGTCCTTTATACTCATATCCTGCCTCCTGATACAGCCTAAAATCCGTTTAAAGCTTCTATCACATACCCCTGTTCCTCGTCTGTCATCCCGTTATACATGGGAATGGACAGCACCTCGTCCGCATACTGCTCCGTAATGGGAAACGCTCCTCTCTCATAACCAAGGCCTTTGTAGGCTTCCGACAAATGGGGCGGAATGGGATAGTGAATGATGGTTCCAATCTCCCTGTCATTCAGATAAGAAATCAGCTCCTCCCGTCTGGAGGTACGTATCACAAACTGATGCCATACAGCCGTTGCTCCCTCCCGAAGCTTTGGCAGCATAAGCTCCGGATTCTTAAGCTCCCTTAAATACCGCTCTGCAATCTGCCTGCGTTCCTCTTCGCACTCATCCGCATGGTTCAGCCGCACCCTCAAAAGCCCCGCCTGAAGCTCATCCAGACGGGAATTGGCTCCCACTATCTTGTTATAGTAGCGCTTCTCACTTCCATAGTTGCGGAAAATGCGGAAATCCTCCGCCAGCTTCTCGTCCTTCACCACAACCGCGCCCCCGTCTCCAAAGGCTCCGATATTTTTGGAGGGATAAAAGGAAAAGCATCCCACATCCCCGAAGGTTCCCGTCATCTGTCCGTGAAAGCAGGCTCCGTGGGACTGCGCGCAGTCCTCCACTACTTTCAGGCCATACTTATGGGCAAGCTCTGTTACGGCGTCCATCTTCGAGGCCTGGCCGTAAAGATGCACGGCCAAAATTGCTTTCGTGCGCTTTGTGATCTTCTCTTCTATCTTCTCTGTATCAATATTAAAGTATTCGTCGGGTTCTACAAAAACCGGCGTCGCTCCGTTCATGGTGATCCCCATGACACTTGCAATGTAGGTATTTCCCTGGACAATAACCTCGTCCCCAGGCCCTATCCCCAGAACCCGGAAGGCGATCCACAAGGCATCCAGGCCGCTTGCCAGTCCCACACAGTATCCGCCGCCTGTATAAGCTGCGAATTCCTCCTCAAAGCTCTTCACCTGGTTCCCCAGCACATACCAGCCGGAACGCAAAACCTCAAGAGCCCGGTCCTCAAACTCCTTCTGATACCGGAAAAAGCCCCGATCCATACGGTTTGCCATAATCTTCATCATTTTTGCCTTTTCTCTCCATTTCTATCACTCGTGGCTTTCTTCATCATACCATGGCTTAAAATATTCGTCAACGCTCACCTGGCCCCCGTCCAGCCTGGCCAGCAGCTCCGTGACCTTTTGGGCTCCTTTTCCATTGAGATGATCCACATCTACAAAGCATTCCTCTCCCAGATCCAGGCATTCCTTTCTGCAGAGGTTAAAGTCCCAGTAAGAAACCCCGTACTCATCCGCCATATCCTTGATATAGGCATAAGCCTCATCATAAGGCGCTATGGTATCCAGATACTGCCCAAAGCTGGGCGCTGTGACAAAAACCAGCCGAATCTCATTCTTTTGACAGAATTCCACGATTCTTTTGATATAGGAATTGGTATAATCCGCATTCCCCTTTAAGTCCTCGGTTACGGATGCATATTTATTCCACCAGGTAATTTTCGACGCATCCATCTCCTCCTCCGAATAAACAAAGCCTTTTCCCACATAGTATTCCTCTTCATTTACCACCGGAGCGAAGGTTTTGTATGCCTCCGACTGCTTCTTTTCCCACAGCTCCTGCAGGTAGGGCATCTCCCCGATCTTCTTCCAGTCCCTTCGGAAGGGAAGCATACGGTTTGTATAGTGCCTTGCCCCGGACACCTGGGTCAGAAATTCCAGCTTATTGAGGGAAGGCCTCATATAATCCGAAATTATATTTGCCTGAATCAGATCTCTGTCATCCGTTTTTTCTTTAAAAAGAAACTTGTAATGCATATCCAGGTAAACGGTTTTTATATCATGGTACTTTGCCGCCTCACGCAAAAGATAGTAGGAAGTGTCAAAATTCTGGGAAGAAGAGCCCAGGTTAAAGGCTGTTTTTCCTGTCAGCTCTGTAAACAGCCGGGGATCATAGGCCCGGAAGCAATGAGAGCTGCCCAGAAACACCGTATCAATATTTTCCTCACTCTCATACATCTCGTGCATCATAAGCCTGGTATAGCTTTTTGTATCATCCACCAGGATATAATTGCAGCCGCGGACAGCCAGCCCGGTCAGGAAAAACACTGCGGCCAGCATCCCCAAAAAGCTAAGCATCTGTCTGTATCTGCTGTCTTTCATGGCTTCCCCCTAACTGTCAAAACTTGGTGTACAAAAACTGACTGGTGTCATAAGCCGCCCCATAGACCCCGAAGATCACGATCCCCACAGCCATAGCCGTATAAATCAGACAGCGCACAAGCCAGGCCTGACGAAACAGGCACTCCCGGATGCACACGCCCTTTTCCTCCAGAATGTCCTTGGCCATCACCAGCAAAATCCCGGCAAGCACCAGCACCCACTCAAACACTGCAAGCTCCATTCCCTTATAGTCCCGAAGCCGGAAATCCGTAAAGAGAATCAGCAGCATTCCCTTTACATCCCCCAGGGAATTTGCCCGGAATACCATCCAGGCCAGGTCTGCAAAGCAGAACACCAGCACCCGTTTCAGCCACCTGGGAAGCTTTATGTTCTTTATGTCAAATATCTGCCCCAGACCGTGAAGTCCTCCCCAGGCCAGAAAATGAAAGCCTGTTCCATGCCAGATACCGCTGATGAGAAAGGTTATCATAATATTGGCGTATTTCCGAAGCTTTCCCTTCCGGCTGCCTCCCAAGGGAATATAGAGATAATCCCGAAGCCAGCTGCTTAAGGAAATATGCCACCGCCGCCAGAAGTCCTGTACGGAATCCGCCAGATAGGGACGCATAAAGTTCTTCTTAAGCTCTATGCCGAGAATCCGGGCCGCACCCCTTGCAATGTCTGTGTAGCCTGCAAAATCACAGTAGATCTGAAAGGCATACAATACCGTCACCAGCAGAATCTCCACGCCGCCGAAAGCGCCGAACTGCCGGTAAACCGCATTGACGGGAATGGCGATCCGGTCTGCAATCATCAGCTTCTGAAACAGCCCCCACAAAATAAGAACCGTTCCTTCCCGGATACGCTGCATATCAAAAAGCTCTCTCTGCCTTAAGCTTCGGATCTGTTCCAGGAGGCTGTCGGATCGCTCAATGGGGCCCTGCACAAGCTTTGGAAAAAAGGCCTGGAACAGGGCAAAATCCACCATATTGCGCTCAGCCGCCATTCCCCGGTACACATCCGCCAGATAGCCGATGGCCTGGAAGGTATAAAAAGAGATTCCTACAGGGAGCAGGATCTGAAGGCGATTATATTTAAAAAAGGCCAGAAAAAGAACGTGCAGAAAAACGGCCGCTGCTATACACAGCTTCTTTATCTGCGTCTCCTTCCGGCTCTCTATGAAGATTCCCAGAAAATACGTTGCAAGGGTAGACAAAAAAAGCGCAAGGGCATATTCCGCGCCAAAGCTGATGCAAAAAGCATAGCTGGCCGCCAGAAGCCATACTGCCCTGGCCCGGCGCGGAATCAGCAGATATATAAGAAAAACAGCTGGAAAAAATACCAAAAAGGCTAGTGATGTAAATCCCATCTCATCCTCCGGAATTTATACAGGCCGGCCAGGCTTTCCATACAAGAGGAAATCCAGCGCCGGAATTTTCTTCGTAATGACAATGATAACTGCCGTAACCAGGCTCATAACTCCAAAGGAAGCAGCTGCAAAGAGAAAGCCCTCCAGGCTATAGAGATTGTATGTCTCCCCCCGGTTCAGCAGCGTGGCAAAATGAAAATGCAGCACATAAATCTCAAGGGTATAATTGCCAAGCCATGCCAGAAAGCCCTTGACCCTCCCGTCACGGCAGAAGGTTATCAGGCAGATCACGGCGCCGCAGCCAAGGAAGGAGGCCAGAAGCTGTCTCCCCAGAAGCATCAGGGTTCCCACATCCAAAAGATCAAAGGCAGACGCCAGGTAAATAAGCCCTGCTGCAAAGAGTCCGCAAAAGACTGCCCTCCATTGCTTCGGTATGTCCGCAAGCACTTCTCTGTTCTCCCCGGCCAGATACCCGGTCAGATAAAAGGGCAGGTACAGCCTTGTAAGCCCCGGACTTAAGAATTCCCAGCCCAGCAGCGTTTCCGCTGCAACAAACGCCGCCAGGAAAAGATACACACCCCAGAATACCAGCTTTCTATGATGAGCCGCCTTCGCTCCCGCCAGCTGGGCCGTGTAAGTCATCAGGTTCAGAAGAAACAGCGTCATCAAAAACCACAGGCCTTTGTCCAGGCAGAACAGGGTTTCCCAAATGCTGGACAGCGGATGCCTGGGATGGAGCAGGACAATCCAGAAAAAGAACGGAACCAGGTAAGAAACGGCGCGTCTTTTTAAAATCCGCCAATATTGGGTAAGATCCGACACCCGGCGTCCGATTCCGCACAGGTAGCCGCTGACCATAATGAACAGAGGCATCTGTATGACCTTGATCACATCATAGATATAACCGTCTTCCATATGATTCCAGGTCAATACATGCCCGGCCATTACAATGAGAATGGCAGTTCCTTTTAATGCGTCTATATTTTGGCTTCGCATATCTGCCATAGAAGTCTCCTACTCTTCATTCATCCGCAAAAGCTTTGCTGCCTGATCTGCCGAAATGCACGAATCTATGATTTCCTGGATATCCCCATTCATTATTTTGTCCAGTTTGTAGAGAGTTAAACCAATCCGGTGATCCGTCACGCGCCCCTGTGGGAAATTGTAGGTTCTTATCTTCTCGGAGCGGTCTCCGGTTCCAATCTGGCTTCTTCTGGCCTCCGCCTCTGCGTCATGGGCCTTCTGGCACTCAATGTCATAGAGCTTTGCCCGAAGAAGTGCAAACGCCTTGGCTTTATTCTGGAGCTGGGATTTCTCTGTCTGGCTGTATACCACGATTCCGGAAGGATAGTGGGTCAGGCGCACGGCGGAATCCGTAGTATTTACACACTGACCTCCATTTCCCGAAGCCCGCATAACATCAATCCGGATATCCTTGTCGTCTATCTGCACATCCACCTCTTCCGCCTCCGGCATCACTGCCACCGTAATGGTAGAGGTGTGAATCCGTCCGCCGGACTCTGTCTCAGGCACACGCTGTACCCGGTGGACGCCGGATTCGTACTTCATAACGGAATAAGCGCCCTGTCCGTTGATCTGGAAGGTTACGCTCTTCATTCCGCCGATGCCGATCTCGTCCGCCTCCATCACTTCCACCTTCCAGCGGCGGCTCTCGGCATAGTGCACATACATCCGGTAAATCTCCGCCGCAAACAAAGCGGCCTCGTCGCCGCCGGCGCCGGCCCGGATCTCCACTATGACGTTCTTGTCGTCGTTGGGATCCTTGGGCAGAAGCAGAATTTTCAGCGTATGCTCAAGCCTTGCAATACTTTCCTTGGCTTCGCTTAATTCCTCCTTCAGCATCTCCCGCATTTCCTCGTCATTTTCTTCTTCCAGCATCTGGAGACTTTCTTCCACGGTCTCCTTGCATTTTTTATACTCTCTGTAGGCGTCTACTATCGGCTGCAGGTCGTTCTGCTCCTTCATCAGCTTCCGGAAGCGCGCCTGATCATTGACCACGGAAGGCTCGTTCAGCTCATTTAAGACATCTTCAAACCGCAGCAGCAGATCTTCTAACTTGTCAAACATTTTGTTCCTCCATTTTTAGTTCCGCATTCACCCATCTGTACCAGGATAAACTCCTGTTACTACCCGGTTTAGGCCGGCCAGATCTTTTTTTACCTCTATCTCGCAGAATCCCCGCTCTTCCAAAAGCTCTGGGACTGTGATTCCCTGGTCGTATCCGATCTCCAGGTACAGCCGTCCTCCTGCTCTCAGATGGGAAGGGCTTTCCTTCGCAATTCTCCGGTAGAAGTATAGGCCGTCCTCGTGTCCGTCCAGTGCGGACGCCGGTTCGTGCAGCCGTACCTCCTCCATCAGATTTCCAATCTCATCCCTTCTGATGTAGGGCGGATTGGATACAATCATATCAAAGACACCATCAATTCCATGGAATAAATCGCTCTCCACCAGGACAGCCTCGGGAAACAGGCGCTCCCGGTTCTTCGCCGCTGTCTGCAAAGCTCCTTTCGAAATATCCGATCCGGTTCCTGCGGCCCCTGGACACCCCAGCAGAAGGCTGAGCAAAATACAGCCCGATCCGGTGCAGAGATCCAGAAAACACATTCCCGGCTGCAGATATTTCAAGGCTTCCTCCACCAGAACCTCTGTATCCTGGCGGGGAATCAACACCTGGTCATTGACCAGAAAGGAATGTCCCATAAATTCCTGGGTGCCTGTGATATACTGTAAGGGAATGCGGCTGGCCCGCTGTTCCAGTGCCTTACGAAACTCTCTCTCCTCTTTCTCTGAAAGCTGTTCCTGTGGATATGCATAATAGCGGCTTCTGGTGCAGCCGCTCGCATATTCCAGAAGGAGCCATGCGTTCAGCCCGGCCTCCGGTACACCTGCCTCCTCCAGCCTTTTTTCTCCAAACAGACAGGCCTCCGAAAGTGTCACTGCTCCGCTTCCAGAATATCCTCGATATCCTGGAATCCCTCTGACGCTTCTTCTTGTTCCTCTTCGTATTCCGGCCCTTCTAGCCCGGCAGCTTCCACTGACATGATTTCTTCAAGCTCTATTTCTTCCGCCGTCTCCTCTGCCGTTCTATCCGGCGCTGCTTCCGGCTGTTCTTCCGCCTCTGTTTCCGGCTGTTCTGCCGCAGGCGCTGCTTCTTCCTCCAAAGACTCGGCGAGCGCCTCTATGGGCTCTTCTTCCGCCCTTCCCTGGTAAACTCTCCAGTCAAAAACGGCTTCCACCGCCGCGATGGCAACCTCAATCATATCATCATCCGGTTCCTTGGTGGTCAGAGACTGCAGCCACATACCGGGAAGGCTTAAGATGCGGATAATCAGATTGTCCGTATTGCCGGCCAGGCGGATAAATTCGTAGGATACTCCCGCAATCACCGGAACCAGAGCCACACGGTACACAACCCTGAGAATCGGCGATTCTACCCGGATAAAGATAAAGAAAATAATACTGATCACCATTACAATCAGCATAAAGCTGGTTCCGCAGCGCTTGTGATGCTTGGAGCTTCTGCGCACATTCTCTACCTTCAGCTCCAATCCATTCTCAATACAATTGATGCATTTGTGCTCTGCTCCATGGTACTGGAATACTCTCTGGATATCTCTCATTAAAGAAATCAGAAGCACATAGCTGATAAACAGAAGGAGCCGGATACCTCCCTCCACCACTGCCAGCACCGTATCCGAGACAATATAGCGGCGGAAAATATCTGCCAGATAGTAGGGCAGCACCATAAAAATAGCCACTGCCATTACAATGGAAAATGCCACGGTAACACCCATGACAATCTTTTCCGCCCTGTCCTTAAAGATCTTCTGAAGCGCCATGTCTGCCTTTGAGGGCTTGGCCTCCTCCTCGTCATAAAAGCTGGCGGAAAATGTAAGGCATTTCATTCCCAGCACCAAAGAATCCACAAAATTGATGACACCCCGGATGAGCGGTATCTTCTTCAGCTTTTTATTTCCAATCCCCTCATGGGTACTTAAATGAACTTCAATCTCTCCGTCTGGTCTGCGCACGCCGATGGAATAGACTTCCTGGTTCTTCATCATAATGCCTTCCAGAACGGCCTGCCCTCCGATTCCCGAAGATTTGCACGCTTTCTTCATGTTTCTCCTCCGTGACGCCGCCTTTGGCCGGCGCCTTACCCATTGCCGCATAGTAAAACAGGGTGAGATTTTCCAACCTCAACCCTGACTTACACCTTCTTATTTGTTGATGCCATATTTACGATTGAACTTGTCAATACGTCCGCGGGCTGCAGCAGCCTTCTGCTGTCCTGTGTAGAACGAATGGCACTTGGAACAAATTTCAACATGGATGTCTTTCTTTGTAGAACCTGTTACGAATGTGTTGCCGCAGTTACAGGTTACGGTTGCCTGGTAATACTCCGGATGGATTCCTTCCTTCATGATTGTCACCTCTTCATTTTAATTTGTGAACTTCTATCCTTCTATTCCCAGTCAATGCTGCTCCGATGCTTCCACAGCAAGTTTCCCTGGGCTATCCCTGCAAGTCCCTGCAGTTTGCTTCCAATATAGACAGCTTATACAGTGTAGCATAAAAAGCCGGAGATTTCAAGTATTTTTTCTTTTTCAAATTCCTCTTCCTCACCCTTTTAAATACGGTTCATTTTCAAAGCCCGGCGCTTATCTGGGCTCCGAGGTGAGCAGAATCCCAAGCCTCTGAAATGTCTTCTCATCCGCTGCGCTGAGCATCCGGGAGGTATGTACCTGGCTTCCCCGAAGGCGCGGCAGCTGACGCAGAGCCAGATCCGCCAGTTCATTGCTCTCGGAGCTGGCAGAGAGGGCGATAAGAACCTCCTCCATATGAAGACGGGGGTTCTTGCTTCCCAGGTATTCTACCTTCAGCTTCTGTATGGGACGGATTACATTCGGGGTAATGAGCAGCACCTTATGGTTAATCCCGGCCAGCTCCTTTAAAGCGTTGACCAGCAGTGCAGAGCAGGCTCCAAGCAGCTCGCTGGTCTTCCCGGTAATCACGCGTCCATCCGTCAGTTCCATAGCTGCCGCCGTGTGCCCCGTCTCTTCAGCGCGCTTCTGGGCTGCCGGAACCGCCTTCCGATCCTGGACTGTCACTCCCACCTTATTCATCAGAAGCTCAATCTTATAGGCCTCCTCCTCCGCCGCCTTTCCCCTTGCAATGTTCACCAGGGTCTGGTAATACCGGCGGATGATCTCCTGTCCGGAGGCCTCACGGCATGCCTCATCATCTATGATGCAGTTTCCTACCATATTGACGCCCATATCCGTAGGCGACTGGTAAGGGCATTCCCCGTAGATGCGCTCAAAGATGGCCTTAAGCACCGGGAAAATCTCCACATCCCGGTTATAATTCACCGTTGTTTCCCCATAGGCATCCAGATGGTAGGGATCGATCATATTCACATCATTCAGATCCGCCGTCGCCGCCTCATAAGCCAGATTGACCGGATGGCTTAAGGGCAGATTCCATATGGGGAAGGTCTCAAACTTGGCATATCCCGCGCGGATTCCCCGTCTATGCTCATGGTAAAGCTGGGAAAGGCAGGTGGCCATTTTTCCGCTTCCCGGGCCAGGCGCTGTCACTACTACCAGCGGATGCGAGGTTTCAATATACTCGTTGTGTCCATACCCCTCTTCGCTTACAATCACCGGGACGTTATTGGGATAACCGGGAATCATATAGTGGCGGTACACCCGGATTCCCATCTTCTCCAGACGGCTCTGGAACATCTGGGCGCTGTACTGACCCGCAAAATGGGTAATGCATACACTTCCCACATAGAGATCCTTGGACTCGAAAATACTCTTCAGACGCAGCAGATCGGAATCATAAGTGATTCCCAGATCCCCGCGGATCTTATTTTTTTCAATATCCTCGGCGCTGATAACAATGACAATCTCCACCTGCTCCTTCAGCTGCATCAGCATCCGAAGCTTGCTGTCCGGCTCAAAGCCCGGAAGTACCCTGGAAGCGTGATGATCGTCATAAAGCTTTCCGCCAAACTCCAGGTACAGCTTATTGTCAAACTGCCCAATCCGCTCCCGGATATGCTGGGACTGCATTTTCAGATATTTTTCGTTGTCAAATCCTTTTTTCATATTCTGCTTTCCCCTTATTGTATTCTACGGCACTGTGCCAGGTACGGACGCCCTGCACCTGGCTGCCGGTCTATTTTCTATATCAGAATTTAAACATATTCGAGAACATATACATTCCTGCTGCTGTCAGAAAAAGTATGGCTGCCATGCCGATCCCAGCAAATATCCGCCGGAATACCGTAGGCTCTGTCAGACATTTTTCCACATAAAGCCCCAGATATACGGCCCCCAAAAGGGACGTAGGCACAATATACCGAAAGTCCATGGTACAGCCGTAAGGCAGGCGGACATTCAGAATCAGATGATTCACATAAATCCAGAGCCACAGACCTGGAAGTCCCAGGAAGAGAAACTGCGCCCTCACGGAGCTTGTAACCGCCTTCTCTTTAAAGCCCTGTACACAGACCGCAGCAGCAGAAAACACCGACTGAACCACTAAAATCAGATTGCAGACAACCAGCACTGCAGCCGGCCATTCCTCCACATGGTGGTATTCAAATTCTCCCACCACTGCTGATTTCACAAGATAAAAATTCAAATTATACTCTTCAAAGGGATTGAGATAAACGGGAGACAGCAGCCTGGAAACTGGAAAGAGCACAAAACGCTCCACAAATCCATGTTCGCCGCAGTAGACATTATCTCCCGGCCTTAACACAAAATTCAGTCCCTGTCCGAACATCAGATAATTCCGGATGGGATAATAAAGACCGATGGGCATGGCAATCAAGGCAAACACCGCAAACTGTCCAATCAGCGGTTTCCACGTTCCGCCCCTTACGGCCAGCACAAGCTTTACGAGCATAAAGCTCCCGGTAAAGGCTGCAAAAAGCGCGCAGGAAATCTTGGAAAAAATTCCGAAGCCGAATCCCAGCGCCAGGAAAACAATGTTGGCGTAACCGGGATTTTTAAACCACCGAATGGTATACAAAATGATCCATGTCATAAAAAACGTAACCAGCGCATCGTTATTCACCCATCCTCCAAGCATATAGTGGATGGGCAGAAACGCACAGATAGAAAGCGCGGTTACAAACGCAGTTTTTCCCAGTTCCAGCTCCTTTAATATCTTTCTGGCTGTCAAAAAGGTAAAGCAGGTGGCTGCGCAGGAAATAATCTTAGCGCTTTCAAACAAATAGACTTCATCCGTAATGCGGAGCACTTTCCCCGTCACCTTCATAGCGCAGGCCGCCAGAATATGAAACAGCGGCGGATGATAATACTGCCCTTTATTTTCCAGGGGAAGGGCTCCTGTCTCAAATATTTTCAATATGTAAGAGGCATGTCCATAATAGCCTACGGTGGTAATCTCGCCCAGATCGTGGTAAGCCGTGTAAGAAGGCTTGTAGAGCACGAATCCGATCCGCATCACCAGGCCCGCCAAAAGGATAACAGAAACCAGCCCTTTGTAAGACAAACGCTTACAAAAGGCCAGAATCAGAACGCCTATTCCTATCAGTATCATCAAATGCCACAGAACCGGCTGAATGAGATCCCGGTCATTCAGAATTCCTTTTTTCATAAAGGTCCAGAATAACGCCACAATCACAGCCAGCGTAAGCCCTTCCAGGGCAAACTCCTGCCCGAAAGCTATAAGCCTCTTTTTCATTTTAAATGCTCTTTCTATTCCTCATATCCGTTCGGATTCATAGACTGCCATCTCCAGGAATCGGCGCACATCTCCTCGATTCCGTTCTCAGCCTCCCAGCCAAGCTCTGCCTTTGCCTTTGCCGGATCTGCATAGCAGGCAGCGATATCGCCGGGGCGGCGGGGCTTCACTGCATAAGGAATCTCCTTTTTGCAGGCTTTTTCAAAGGCATGAACCACATCCAGCACGCTGTAGCCCTTTCCGGTTCCCAGATTATAGATGAGCACGCCTTTTTTCTCTTCCAGCTTCTTGATGGCCGCTACATGCCCCTTTGCCAAATCAACTACATGGATATAATCCCGGACACCGGTTCCGTCGGGCGTGTCATAGTCGTCGCCGAATACTCCGAGGCATTCCAGCTTTCCAATGGCCACCTGTGCCACGTAGGGAACCAGATTGTTGGGGATGCCCTTGGGATCCTCTCCGATAAGGCCGCTCTTGTGGGCGCCGATGGGATTGAAGTACCTAAGCAGGATCACGTTCCACTGGGGATCGGATACATGGATATCCTCGAGCACCTGCTCAAGCATGCCCTTGGTCTGGCCGTAGGGATTGGTGATCTTCCCTTTGGGGCATTCCTCGGTAATGGGGATAAAGGCCGGATCTCCATACACAGTAGCGGAGGAACTGAATACGATATTTTTTACATTGTGCTTGCGCATTACATCGCAGAGCACCAAGGTTCCTGCAATATTGTTATAGTAATATTCGATTGGCTTTGCCACGGACTCGCCTACAGCCTTCAGTCCTGCAAAATGAATGACGGAATCTATCTTTTCTTTTTCAAAAATCTGATTCAGCGCTTCCCTGTCCAGGATGTCTGCTTCATAGAATGTGGGTTTCTTTCCTGTGATCTGTTCTACCCGATCCATGGATTTTCTGCTGGCATTGTACAGATTGTCTACTACTACTACCTCATAGCCCGCTTCCAAAAGCTCTACGCAGGTGTGGCTTCCGATAAAGCCCGCGCCGCCTGTCACTAAAATTGACATAAACCTTTTCCTCCTTCTGCTTGCTCCCGTTTAAAATGCGAATCTGCTCTGTTTGAAATTCCTTTCTAAATATAGCATGGTTTTTGGGGAGACGCAAGGGAGTTGGGGGTGAATTTCTGCTTTTTATAGTTTAATTTGCTTGTTGTGGAACCTCCCCAAAAACCGGCTTCGGGACAAGGCGGCTTGGGCAGCAAAAAACGCTGGCATGAGCCAGCGGTTCTATCATTATTATATTTTGCTTTATCCTTCGTTTTTGTTCTTTTTCTCTATCTTCCTGCGTTTTCGCTTCAAATAAATTGCTGAAACAGATGAAGCTCACTCTTATCCGGAATGTATAGAACAATTAAGAAATCACTGTATTTTGTATATTTTTTCCATACATATCCCATCTTAAAATCCGGAATATAAGGTTCTTCTACCTGTAAATCTGCAAGCACATCGAAACATACTTTTTCGATTTCGGCACTGCCGCTTGTCCTAAAGTCCTGAAAATAATCCTCCTTACCGTGAACGGAATAAACCGTATGCCTTACCCCGTCCCCGCGAAATGATTCCGTTTTTCTGTCATCCAGTAAATCCATATCATCCGGCAAAGTAATATTCCAGTTAACTTCATATACTTTTTCCGTTGAAGACCAAAAATGTCCAATACCGTAAATCAGAAGAGGCGCTATAACAAAACAAAAAACCGGAACCATGATTACGCAAATCAAGATTATCCATGATCTTCTTTCTTTTTTAAACATTCATATCCGCTCCCCTGTCACTTATATTTTTTATTCTCCATTGGAATCACTTCCTTATTCACCACTGCATCTTCTTCTCTAATATCAAAAAGACATTTCTTTCAATTACAACCATTAAAATGCTTATAAAATAAAAGCAAATATTAAAACTCTTCGGAAACATATACACGTAGGTGTTCCGGCCTCCCAGATAAAGAATAGCTCCAAAAAGGAAGACACTTATAAAGTTTGCTTTGCAGATAGTAAGCAGTCCATTCCAATTGTTCTTAACAGCACTTGAATGATAAAAACGGTACAATGCATGTACGCATAAATATATGGGAATCAAGCCTAACGAGATCAGATAGAAAATGCGAAAGGAATTTCCTGTTTCGACTGTCCATACATATACAAAAAAATATTTACGAACAATATACCAAGTTAATATATAACACAATCCCATAATAATGCAGTCCGACAAAAAATAAACAAAGTTCATACGTTTTGTGTCCATTTAACTCAACCACCTTTCGCTATAACTATATCAAATTCTTAATTAAATATTTCCTGATACTGTCCCCTTGTAAACCGCAAATGTTATCTTTTGCAAATTTTGATATCTCTGATCATATACTTGGAGATACAAGGTTCCGCTCATCTGCGTCTTAAGCTCTTTATTATAAACATTGAAATTGTATGTCGATGGCGGAGTGATCCAACCTTGAAATGTCAGATCTACCGTCTCCTCACGATAAACCGGAAAACGTGGCATTATCTCCAATGTATCGGAAATAATCTCAGAACCAAACTCATTCTCTCCGTTTTCTACACATATCTCAATGAGATTTACGCCATCGGCAATTGTATTAAATGTACTATTTAAACATAATATATTTGGGTACTTTTGTCAATATTTTCAACAAATTTATTCCAATTTAAATAAATATTTTAAATCAGCTTTCTCAATTTCTCAGCCTCTTCCTCAGACAGCCTTTCTCCCCCAGTAAAAGCAGCTACCAAGCTATAGACTGACCCTCCAAAGGTTTCCTTCACCATCTTCCTCGTCCAGTTATGAATATGCTCCTCCCTTGTAAGAAGAGGGAAGTAGACTTGATAAACCTTCCCCCTCTCAGAGCCGATCAAGCCAGCCTTCTGCATATTAAGCAGATAGGTATTCAATGTCTGTTTTTTCCAATTTTTCTTCCACGTGTCATTTGCATAATCCAAAATCTCACGGAACGATAAAGGTTCCCCCGATTGCCATAATAATTCCATAATTTCTTTTTCTGTATATGATAAGCCAAAATTTTTATTCACTCTGATTACTCCTTATAATGAAAGTATCTGGACAGAATCCATAGCTCTGTCCAGATGTTTCAAATGAAGAAACTATTTTTAATGGGGGCATTTCTGATAGCTCACCTTATTTAAAATCGATTCGTAATCCATATAACCACATTTTATACATTTTTTTGCTTTCCAATAAGTAACCGTGCACCCCCCACTGCTGTCTTTATTATGCTTTCCATAGGTTCCTTCTTTAAATGTATGACTGCAGACCGCCCTTTCTTCCAGCTCATCATCCATTATTTCTTCAACACTCCCATCTGCATTTACCCAGAAAGAATCATATAAAACGGGTTCTATCTCCGGCACTCCTTCTATGAAAAAATACTCTCCTTCAATTTCCGAAGTATCTTCCAGCGACTTTGCAATCTGCGGCCTCTCATAAGCAAACGCCGTCATACTGCCTGCCAGAAATACAGTAGCAGAAACTAAAACCGTCAGATACCCTTTGGATCTTCTCTTTTCCTTCATTTCTAAAATTCTCCTTTCCAAAACTTTTTCATTACGCCCCAGGAAGCGCACCGCCAGTCTTTCCTCTTTTTCCAGCTGATGCGCCGCTGCATCAATCAGCAGACGGCTGTATTCCCTGCGCAATTCTTCACTGCCATCTCCAACTATCTTCTCATCACAGCAAAGCTCCCTTATTGCCAGAAGTTCCCGATACAAAAAGTAACTCAGCGGATTGTACCAATGTAATGCAATGACAAGCACTCCCAGTAATTCCACTATCAAATCCTGCTGACGGACGTGTATGAGTTCATGCTGCAGCATAAACTCACAGGACGAATCCTCCAGGCTCTCCTTCCATGTGCAAGGGAATAAAATCTTAGGTCTGAGAATTCCAATTGTCATAGGCTCCCTGCATTCCCGGGAACACACCAATTCCACATTTGCAGAAATATTCCATTCCCTTTTTAATTTATCAAACTGTACTTTCAGCTTAGGCGGAACAGGCTCCTTTTCATACAACAGCAATAATCTTCTGGACTTCTGGCAGTGCACCAGACACACAATCACAACACACAGAAATATAACTGCCATACACAGCATATAGAACCATAGCAATTGAATCCGGATTCCGATGTGGGTATACCGTTTATTTGTAATAATCATGTTTCTTGTGTCATAAATCTGGTTTAGATTCTTTTTCGGAAGGGGAATTATCTTTCCTATAAAATCTAATGCATAATATTTAAAATAGGAAAACGGAAATAAAAAGAAAACGACTGTCAGCTTTAAAATGAAATATCTGCATTTTAAAGTCATATGTTTCCCCAGTATCCGACACACGAAACCGTATAGCAGGAAAGCGGTGCTCCCCGACAGGGACATTATTAACAGCATATTATTTCTTATTGTCTCAATCGCTCTCCTCCCCCTTCCTTTATATGTATTTTATACTTATAATACATTTTTCTTTTTCCATTGTCAACCTGTTTAAGATAATGGACATACCTACAAAAGGCGATCCCTTTGGATTTCCTGTAATTCATTTTACATTCATATTTCCTTAAGGTTTCTTCACTGGATTTTTCTCCCTGTCTGTGCTATGCTAAAGCGTGTTTGAAAATTGATAATCTTTATCCATTGAAAAAAGCATCAAACCAATTTTCGCCAGTTTTCCAGGAATTATAACCACATAAGAAAGAGGATTACATTATGCGATATATAAAACCTATTTTAAAGCCCTTTTCCTTTCTTCCTGCTTTGTTTATGCTGTATGTGATTTTTCAGCTCTCCGCCCAGCCCGGCGAGGTCTCCGGAAATTTAAGCTGGAGAGCCACTCATAAGCTTCTGGAGATCACCTGCGAATCCTTTGAAACGGGATGGAGTGCGGCGGAGCTGAATCTTTATACGGAAATGTTCCACCCATACGTGCGCAAGCTGGCCCATATTACGGAGTATTTTCTTCTGGCTGTCTGCGTTTCATTTCCGCTGTACGTGTACCGTCTGCGCGGAATTGCCCTGACCATCATTGCCGGCGGCTTCTGCGTGGCCTGCGCCTGCCTGGATGAATACCATCAGTCCTTTGTGGCCGGACGAGGCCCTTCGAAGCGGGACGTGATGATCGACAGCATCGGAATCCTAGCCGGGGTGATCCTGGTACGGATTGTCTGCTTTATCGGAAGGGTAACGGTATTTCGGGAGCGGAAGCCAAAGAGGAAACTGCAAAAGCAGATTGGAAGGTGAACACATGAGTGTAACAGTTGCGGATTTGCTAAAGCTGCCCTCTCTGCGCCAGGCGAAGGTGATTGCCGGGCACAAGGGTCTTTCACGGATTGTCTCGTCTATCACTGTCCTGGAATCCACAGACCCCGGCGTGCTGATAGACGAAGTATTTCCCCAAGGGGAATATTTCGGCAGCGAGATTGTGATCACCGGCTTTTTAAATATGACAGAGGATGTGGAGCGCCAGTATATTAACATGAAACGCCTGGCCGAGGGCGGTGAAGTGGGGCTTATCCTCTACTATGTAGGGGTATATCTGAAAAAAATCGATCCCCGGCTGGTTTCTCTTGCAGATGAAATGGATTTTGTGCTGATTGTGATGCCGGAAGGGGACGTGACCCTGCGCTACGGAGAAGCCATCAGTGATGTAACAGCGCTTATTTTCCGGGATCGGGCCTGCAACCCCTTCCTGGTTTCGGAGATTCTGGAGTGTGTCTCTGCCCTTCCCCAGCATCAGCAGTCTGTGAACACCATCTTAAAGATGCTCAGCGACCGCATTTCTGCCTCCCTTATCCTCTGTGACAGTTCTCTCAAAATCCAGAACCTGGCCGCCTGGCCCCGGAGCGCGGAGGCCTCCATTAAAAAGGGCATTGAAGGGCTGAATGCTCTGCCCGGCGATCAGCAGTCCCTCGCCTGTGATATTCTTCCGGACAGCCGCCTTTACCGTTTCTCCATCGGAAACGATCGGGGCC
Organism: Candidatus Merdisoma sp. JLR.KK011; assembly: GCF_036941125.1. Classification (NCBI taxonomy): domain Bacteria; kingdom Bacillati; phylum Bacillota; class Clostridia; order Lachnospirales; family Lachnospiraceae; genus Candidatus Merdisoma; species Candidatus Merdisoma sp. JLR.KK011. The sequence goes on from NZ_JAYWSZ010000004.1 coordinate 513,579, forward strand.
CCGGACTTGAACTTCTGGTTCTCCGGGAAGGACTTCAGCCAGACAGTGATGTGCTTACGCAGCTTACGGACGTGGTGCGCCTTGGCGTCAATCTCTGGGGACAGAAGTCGGGAGAGGTGGCAATTCACGAATTAATCCGCGCCATTTTGCAGGATGAGCCTATGAAAATGCGGCAGCTCGCTAATATCTTCCACATCAATGTGGCGGATATCCATGAAATGTGGATTCTCCACTGTGAAGAAGACCAGTTGGAACGCTTCCGCCGGGAGGGTCTTCCCCTTATCCGGGAGCATCTGAAGCACTACTGCCATACGGTGGTGGCAGATCTGTATGAGGGGCGGATTGCTGCTTTTATGGATTGGATCGAGCATTCCCCAGATCGGATTCTGGTTTCACAGGATTTGGCAGCCCGGCTGGAAGGCCTAGGCTTTTCCTTGTCGCTGACGCGCTGCTATCCCCTTAACAGTACCTCGGATGTGCGCCGTACCTTCCTGCTGCACCAGGAAGTGATTGAAACTATACGGAAAATCTGGCCCTCTCACAGCTGTTATACCCTGCAGGAGCTGGAATTTGCAGCGGATTGCCGGAAAATCCTATCCGAAAGCGAAGCTGCTCTGACAAAGGCCCTTATCCCCTTAGACACCTTCAAGTATGTGCGCGAGGACAATGCGCTTCTTAAAACTCTGGAAGTGTTTTTACTGGACGCCGGAAGCAGTGTTTCCGCCTGTGCCGATCTGCTCTTTCTTCACAAAAATACGGTAAAATATAGGTTAAACCGCATCCGGGAGCTGCTGGGGTATCCGCTTGACAAGGTTCCGGAGCTCTTCTCCCTTTACCAGGCTGCTGCTCTGAACCGTCTTTTGGATTCCAGATAGGTTTGCATTTCATCGGTTGTCTTTGTCCTTTTGGACAAATGACAGCCGGTTTTTTTGTCTCTTTTTCTCTTTATCCCAGTGATGCCCGGGACGTATAATCCTTAATAGCTTTATTTGAATTGCAAAACTGGAATGGAGGTATCATAAGTTGCGGAAAATTGGAATTGCAGAGATTGAAGACATTGCCCTGGGAGCGGCGCTTCTGGGCGCGGGAGGAGGCGGCGATCCTTATGTGGGAAAGCTGGTTGCCATAGGCGCCGTGAAGGAATGCGGCCCTGTTACATTACTGGATCCGGAGGAAGTGCCCGACGATGCCCTGGTGGTGCCCATTGCCATGATGGGCGCGCCCACGGTTCTGTCGGAGAAGGCTATCGGCGGAGCGGAATATCAGACCCTTTATGATACGGTTTCTACCTTTTACGGGAAACCCATCTACGCTTTTATGCCCATTGAAGCCGGCGGCGTGAACTCTATGCTTCCCATTGCAGCGGCGGCCCGGCTCGGGCTTCCGCTGGTGGACTGCGACGGTATGGGACGGGCTTTCCCGGAGCTTCAGATGGTGACCTTTACCATCGGGGGCGGCTCTGCCACGCCTATGGCTCTTGTAGATGAAAAGGGCAATTCCTGTATCTTCCGCACCATTACAAATAAATGGACGGAGGAGCTGGCCCGGGCAGTGACCATGGCCTGCGGTGGATCCGTATCGGTGTCTCTCTTTTCTATGGATGGAGCCTTTATGAAGCAGTATGCCGTGAAAGGGATTGTGACACGCAGCCAGATCTTAGGCTCCGCCATCCGCCGTGTGAAGGAGGCTTCCCAGCGCACGCCTGAGGAAGAGTTTTTGCATATTACCGAGGGCTTCCGGCTCTTTAAAGGCAAGATTTGCGACGTGCTCCGGGAGGTTCGGGCCGGCTTTAATTTCGGCAAGGTTCTCCTTGATGGAATCGGTGATTACAAAGGCAAATCTGCCTACGTGGAATTTCAAAATGAAAATCTGACGGCTGCCGTAGAGGAAGAGATCCTTGCCACCACGCCGGATCTCATTTGTCTGGTGGACACCGAGACCTTTCAGCCTGTTCCCACGGACGCTTTGAAATACGGAAAACGTGTGATGGTGGCGGGGCTTCCCTGTTATCCTCTCTGGCGCACGCCGGAGGGACTGAAGCTTGTGGGCCCCCGGTATTTTGGTATTGATACGGACTATATCCCGCTTGAGGAGCGCTGTAAAGGAGGAAATGCGTAATGTATAAACTTGGTATTGACGTAGGCGGCACCAATACGGATGCGGTTCTGATTGACGAAGATCTCCGCGTGGCAGCCAGTGTAAAGCAGCACACAACAAAGGATGTGTACACCGGTATTCTGGCGGCTGTGCGTGCTGTCCTCAAGGAATCCGGCGTTGACCGTTCCCAGATTGGACAGGCCATGCTGGGAACTACCCAGTGTACCAATGCCATTGTAGAGCGCAAAGGGCTTGCCTCTATCGGCATCCTGCGCATTGGCGCACCGGCTTCCCTTGGTATTCCTCCTATGGTGGACTGGGCGGAGGATTTGAAGGCCATTGCCGTGGATACTGCCATGGTCGGAGGCGGTTTTGAGTACGACGGCAAGGAGCTGGCTCCCTTTGACGCCGGGGCAGCCAGGACTTTTTTCCTTGGCCTTAAGGAAAAAGGGGTTAAATCCATTGCTGTTTCCTGCGTATTTTCTACCGTGCGCAATGACCATGAGCTGGAGGCGGCCAAGCTCTGCAAAGAAGTCATGGGGGCGGACGTCCATGTGTCCATTTCCAGCGAAATCGGTTCTATGGGACTGATAGAACGGGAAAATGCTACTATTTTAAATGCGGCGCTTTATCATGTGGCGGAATCCTTTACGGAGGGCTTTGCCAGGAGCCTTGCAGATGAGGGCGTTACAAATGCAGATATTTACCTTTCCCAGAATGACGGAACGCTTATGACCATGGAGTACGCAAGACGTTATCCCATTCTGACCATTGCCTGCGGACCGACAAATTCGATCCGGGGCGCATGCTACTTAAGCCAGCTTAAAAATGCGGTTGTAGTGGATGTGGGCGGCACGACGACGGATCTGGGGGTAATTCAGAACGGATTCCCCAGGGAATCAGGCGTAGCAGTTACCATCGGCGGTGTGCGCACGAATTTCCGGATGCCGGATGTGATTTCCATTGGTCTGGGCGGCGGCTCTATTGTCCGGGAGCATGAGGACGGACGGGTGACGGTAGGGCCCGATTCGGTTGGATTTCAGATTACGGATAAGGCCCTTGTATTTGGCGGCGGGGTATGTACTGCTACGGATATTGCGGTTCGGCTGGGGCTTGCAGACCTTGGCGATAAGGCGAAGGTTGCGCATCTGAGTGAGACTTTTGCCCGGAAGGCCTTGGAGGCTCTCACCGAGCTTGTGGAGGATAGTATCGATGCTATGAAGGTTTCCAGTGAAGATGTGGATCTGATTCTTGTGGGGGGCGGGTCTATTATTCTGCCGGAGAAGCTTGCAGGCGCGCGGACTGTGGCGAAGCCGGAGGCCGGCGGGGTGGCGAATGCTATTGGGTCGGCTGTTTCAAAGGTTTCAGGGAATTATGAGAAGCTGGTGGATTATCTGGTTACGCCCCGGGAGAAGGCGCTGGAAGAGGCTAAGGCTGAGGCGGCAGAGCTGGCTGTGGAGGCTGGAGCTGTACGGGAGACGGTGGAGATTATTGATGTGGAGGATGTGCCGCTGCAGTATTATCCGGGGAATACGAACCGGGTGAGGGTGAAGGCGGCGGGGGATTTGAAATAGGGCGCTTTGGAGCAACGGACGGGGCTGCTGGAAAATAAGCCATCAGCCCCTGTTTGTGTAAATGGGTTTTCAAATCCTCCGCTTGATGGGGGAGGGCCATAGAGCTCTGCTTTTAGTGGGTTGTTGTATTGTTTTTCTTGAATTTTTTGTGATTGGTTATCGCTCCATGTAGATCTCGCCTGCTATCCGCCAGTTGTATTTGTCTGTGGTTTCCTGGCTGGATTCGGGCTCTTCTGAGGGGATTCTTTTTAAGGGGACGTGTAAGTAGTCTAGGGCGTCTTCGCCGGCGCGGCGGATGGTTACGTAGGCTTCGGTTTCGCCGGCTGCCAGGTCTTCGGCTGGACAGAGGATGGAGAGGATGGTTATTTCCTGTGGTTCTCCGAAATCAGATAGCTGTGTACCTGGGGCGGTGCAGTGTTCGTTGACTTCGCTTGTCTGGCCTGCCAGGTATTGGGGAACTGCATATTCAATGAGTTCTGTGATTCCGGCATCTGCATAATTTACAGATAGGAACTGCCATTTTCCTTCTCCTGCGTAATGTAATTCGGCTTCCAGCTGATGGCCAATGTAGCTGCCGGAAAAATTGATGTTGGAATAGCCGGCCAAACCTGCCCGAAGATATATTTTCCCCTCTACAAAACGGAAATTTATCTGGGATCCGGCATAGTAAGCGTATTCATTGTCCAGTTCTTCCTGATCCACTTGTTCCGGGATTCCGACGGGTGCTCCGTTGAATATCAGTCTTACGCCTTCCTCTGTGTATTGCGTGGTAAAATGTGATGTTAATTCCTGTATATAATCTTCTTCCAGAAGGTGATAGATATTCCATGTTCCGGCCGAATCTTTGTCTGTCATAAAGAGGGAGCGTATGGATATCCCTGTACCATGGAGTACGTAGGTGATGATGGCAAGCTCTTCTCTGCCGTCGTCGTCAAAGTCCTGCTCCAGTATCTGCGGCCCAACGTCGTAGTTGGATATAAGCGGAACTTCTGCATACACCAGCCCGTCTGGTGTCTGGACTGCCATGGATTCTCCTTCATGGATTCCGTAAAGAGTAAAATGCTCTGTCTCGCCCATTACACTCATTTCTGTTTCATCGAATCTCTGCTCTGTATCCTTCTGTCCGGAACCTACTATACGTTCTTCGGTCCAGTTTACTTCTTCCCCTTCGGACTCTGTGCTGTTTTCCTTCTCGTTTTCCCCATCGCCGCCAGGCAAGGTTTCAGAAAGACTCTCTTCCTTCTGTGTCCCTGCAGCCGCTCTCTCCGGCTCTTTTTCACCTGTGGCCAGAAAAGACAGGCCGCATCCGCTGATCATTAAGAGGAGCAAAAGGCTTACTGCCGCATGGGGACGCTTTGTATTGAGTATATGCAGAATCCTCTTTTTTGTATTGCTCTCTCCAAAGCAGACGGCAAGCGAAATTCCTCTGCTTTTACAAGCGAACTCCAGAAGTGTCTGGGCATAATGCTTTTTTTCCGCTATGCTCCTGCCCCGGAGAACACATTCGTCGCAGTACATCTCCATATCACGGTTCATCAGCCGGAAAGCCAGCCACACAAAAGGATTGAACCAGTGCAGAATCAAAACCAGAACAGCAACGCATTTGATCCAGGGGTCGCGGTTGCGGATATGTCTGCGCTCATGCTTTAAAATGTCTTCCAGCTGCTCCGCCTCCTTTTCCAATCCCCGAGGGATATAGATCCTGGAGGGCAGCCCCGGCATGACAAAGGGCGTGGATATTTGCGCTGTGCTCCACACATCCTTTCGAATCCGAATGGCCAAGGCCGTTCTTTTCTTCAGATGCAGCCACTCCGCTAAGGTTAAGATTGTCAGCGTGACCGCTCCGGACGCCCAGAGGATTAGAAGTACTTCCGCAAAGCCGGGTTCAAAAGAGCCGGATGCTGTCTGGACTCCCCGTCCCCGGCGGAACAGTTCTTCCGAGACATCTCCCATATCCTGGGCTTCACCGCCGTCAGGCACTTCTGCAGCTTTATTTTGTACCTGCGCTCCTGCGAACATTTCCGTCCCCGGCTTCTGTACGATACCCGGCTGCTTTCCGGAAAATGCAAACTCCGTCTCCGGAAGGAGGCTGCGCGCAGTCTGCAGAGACCCCAGTGGAACAGGCGGAAGAACAAGCACCAGCATAGTTATCAGCCATAAAATATGAACATACAATTTCGACAAGTCGCCTGTAAGCTTTCGAAACAGGAGAATCGCCAGAATCAGCACAACTGCGGTAAGACTGTTTTGAAGTAATTGGTTAAAAAACAGAATCATTGCCTCCTCCTTCCGACGCCTGGTTTATCAATTCCTGAAGCTCCTCGGCCTCCTTTTTTGTCAGCTTTTCCTCCTGAAGAAAAGCTGCGATAAAAGCAGGAAGGCTTCCGCGGAATTTTTTCTTCAAAAAGTCCCTGCTTTCCTGCCTCTGGATCTCCCCCCGGGACACCAGAGCCTGCACCACCGCATTCTCATTCCGAAGAATCTGTTTTTCTCCCAGATTGCGCAAAACCGTATAAGTGGTAGACTTTTTCCACCCCAGCTGTTCCCTGCATAAACCAACAAGTTCCATAGAATTAATCGGCTGCACATCCCAAAGAATATCCATCAGCCGGTATTCACTCTCATTAATATGATAATCCATAAATATCCCCCTTTTCGTTTTGAACATTTAATTCTTTATCCTTCTCCCACGAAAGGTTTATTATAATAAACCTTCCATTTGTTTTAAGTTTATACTTATAAACCTCATTTGTCAACCCCTTTCAAAAACATTTTCCCCAATCACTCCCACAGCCTAAATCCGTTCAGAGGGTCAGCAGCGGCGCAGGCCGGCAGACTTTTCCAATATCAAGTGTCCGGCTGTTCGCGTACACACTGTCTGATATGGACGAACATTGCCCAAAAACAATCCGGTCACAAAACCAAACAAGCAATGTCCGTACAGAGCAGACAGTGTGTACGAGAACCGTCCGAACACAGATATGGAAAAGTCTGCCGGCCTGCGCCGCTGCTGACCCTCTGAACCACACCCCCCTAACAGCAATCAATTCCTTATTTCAAAAACCCTTCCTGCACCAAATCCTGCACAATCTCTGTGGGAATCTCAAATTCCACGCTTCCCATATAACCGGGCGCCACCTCGTACTCGTCAAATACGATAGTCAGCTTTCCGTTTTCATTTACATAAAAAGTGTTATCCTCCTTTATGGATTCAAAATTCCATTCCGCCATGTCTTCGTTGTCCACCCAATACACCAGGGACTCGTCAGCGGCCATCCGCTCCTTCATCTGCTTCTTGATATTTTCAGAGACAGCAGTTACATAGTCTGCACCCTCCTTGAATAAGCCGCCCAGGTCAATCATCTCCCCTGTCTGCTTATCAATATGGTAGATCTTCACCATCTGCGTACCGCTTGCCATCACCAGAAGCTGGTCAAAGCGGATGGAAAACAGCCGGTCGCTGTCCGTAATCACAGAGTAATCAAGCTTCACATCCAGATGTCCTTCATTCTCTCCTGCCGCCTTCACATCCGCCTCATATTGCGCAATAATCTCATCCGTGTATTCCTGGATGCTCTTATTGATCTTCTGAGTCGTTTCCTCATTCACCGTACCGTCCTCGTTTTTCACGCTGACCTCTGGAATCTTGATGTCGGCCTCCATGTTGTTTTCGGAGCTTTCGTACTCCCGGAACGTGACCACCTCCGCAATGGCGCCGATCACCGGAATCTTTGCCATAGCGTAGGCAATGGCCGCTCCGGAATTAGCCATTACCGTAATCACCAGCATTGCCGCAGCAGCGCCTCCCAAAACTCTGCCTGTGTACACCATTACCTTTGATTTCTTTTTCATCTGCGTCTCCTCCTTTGCCTGCCGGATGCCTGCCTCTACTCTCTCTCGCAGTTGTGCCGGTATTTTCACATTTTCGTAATCCTGTCTCATTTCCTCTAATTTTTTATCCCTCATAGCCCAGCTCTCCTTCCGTCAGCTCCAGCTTCAGCTTCCTAAGACTCCGGTATAAAATAGTCTTTACCGTATTGGTATTTTCATTGAGGACTCTCGCAATCTCACTCAGCTTCTGATCCTCGAAAAACCGGAGCACCACAACTGTTTTTTCCTTTTCCGTCAAAACCTTCAAGGCTTCTATGGTATCAAAATCCTGGTAGCTGTCCTCTTTTCCATTTTCAAAAAAGGCGTCAACGGCTATCTCCTTCTGATTTTTTCGGATAAAATCAAGGGCGGTGTTCATCACGATACGCCAAAGCCAGGTTTTGATATAACCGTCCTGCTTAACGGATGACGAATGCTTGATGGCTTTGTATACGCTCTCCTGAACGATGTCCAGGGCATCCTCCTCGTTGCGCACGTAGGTGTATGCAAGGCGGTACATGGCTTCGTAGGAATCCAAAACCATCTCCTCCACTTTCTTTTGTAATGCCTCTGCTCGCATCTTTCTCTCTCCCTATTTAATGTTCCGCAGCAGTTCTCTTGGCACACTCGGCCGGAGCTCCATTTTCGAATGTAAAAGCCTGCATCTGTAAATGAATCTGTGCACCAGGCAAGCTGCTGCTGTTTCTTTGTAACTATTAGACGGCGCCGCCTTTGAAAAGGTTTTAAAAGATACCTATTTTTTTAAAATATTTCCCAATAACCAAAAAGGGCCGCCGCAGAGCAGACTGTCTTAAGGGTTCTAATCGGACAGTCTGCTTTACGGCAGCCCCAAAACATTCCATATGATTCTTTACAGCTTGGTCTCCTCCGCCTTAATATGATGCTTCTCTACATACCCCGTCAGCATCAGGGTCAGCGCTCCGTCTCCTGTCACATTGCAGGCAGTTCCGAAACTGTCCTGAAGGGCAAATATCGTCAGCATCAGCGCCGTTCCTGTCCCGTCAAAGAGCAGGATTCCCGTAATCAGTCCCAGGGAGGCCATCACCGTTCCTCCCGGCACCCCGGGCGCTCCAATGGCAAATACGCCCAGAAGCAGACAGAACAAGACCATTGTTCCCAGGGAAGGCAGTTTTCCATAAAGAATCTGGGAAACCGTCATCACGAAAAATACTTCTGTAAGCACGGAGCCGCAGAGATGGATATTGGCAAAAAGCGGTATTCCAAAGTCCACCATATCCTGGCGCAGAACGGAAGACTTCTTGGCACAGCGCAGAGCAACCGCCAAAGTTGCGGCCGAGGACATGGTTCCCACTGCAGTAATGTACGCCGGGCCGTAGTGCTTTACCACCTCCGCCGGATTCTTTCCGGAATAAGCCCCTGCCAGTGCATAGAGGAGAATCATCCACAGAAAATGGCCTGCTATCACAATCAAAATCACCTTGATAAATACCGGAAACTGCTTGGTGATGCTCCCCTCATAGGCCAGGCCGCAAAAAGTGGAAGCAATGAAAAAGGGCAGAATCGGAATAACTACCTTGGTTACAATAGCCAGAACCACCGCTTGAAATTCATTCAAGATAGTTTCCAACTGACGGGATTTTGTCCAGGTGACGCCAAGGCCTGTCAGAAGGGAGAAGGCCAGAGCGCTCATCACAGACATCACCGGCGGAATCTCCAGTTCAAACAAAACAGCCGGCAGCTCCTTCAAGCCCTCAACGTCCGTTACGATAGAAAGGTGCGGTATCATACCAAAGCCCACAGCCATAGAAGCAAGCGCCGCCCCGATGGAAGACACATAAGCCAGTACCAGGGCCACTCCAAGCATCCGGGACGCATTGTTGCCCAGCTTGGTGATAGACGGCGCGATAAAACCGATGACAATCAGCGGCACGCAGAAGGTAATAAGCTGTCCGAGAACCTGCTTGACCGTCACCACCACGTTCATTACCGTTTCATTTGCTGCAAGGCCAATCACAATGCCTGCGATTACGCCTACCAGCAGTTTAAATGGAAGGCTCTTAAAAAATTTCTGCATAACTTTCCCCCTCTGTTCTTTGAAGTATGCTGCTGCAGTTCCTTCCACGAACAGCAGCAGAATTGTCTCTCTATTATCATATGCATTTCTGGGTTTTGTGTAAACGGGGCTGATGGCTTATTTTGCAGCAGCCCCGTTTTCTACACTTTTTTATTATAAAGGAAAAAACTGTTTATCACAAGTAAAAATAATCCGGCATTTACCGGGCATTCTCAACAGCCTTGGTGATGGCTGCCTGAAGGTCGCTGATAGAAATGGTAACCGAGCTGGTCAAATCATTTTCCTGGGCATAGCCTTGATCGTCGGTTTCGATCCCGTTTACCTCCTCAACGGTTTTTCCGATGACGTACTGCTCAAAGGAAGCAATCTGCTCGTTCCACTCTTTTCCAATAGGGGAAGCTCCCTTCATGCCGTAGCTGTCCCCAAGCTCCTTTGTGGTGGGATACTCCGTGTTGGCCACAGAGCCGATAGAGCCTGTGTTGGAAATGGAAAGCTTATTCTCCACCTTATCAATGATACAGTTTATAATGCGATCCTCTCCGTCCACGGTAACTGCCGCCACTACGGTATTGATCTCTGCAGAACCGTCCGTGTCTTCGGCGTTCTGGGCTCTCTTAAGACGCGATACGATGCCCACTCCCATTTTATAGTCTTGGCCTTCCCCTTCATTCTGGCTTGTACCGGAGCTTGTGTTTTGATTGTTGTTTTCTGTATCTTGCTGGGTATTTCCGTGATTGGGCACCACATTCTCCACAACGGATCCGGAAGATCCATTCTGGTTCTCATTTCCGGCGTTATCTGTCGTACTGCAGCCGGCAAGCACTGCGGCCGTCAGCGCTGCCGTCAAAAACAAGATTTGTCTTTTCATAACAAAATTCCTCCATAACAGGTATTGCAGTTTCTGAGTAACAATATATAGTATATCCTGCTGCTTTTACGCAATACTATTTGATGGTATATCTTTTTTTGGTAAGTTTTTTGATTTCTATTCTTTCTTTGTTTCTTTAAACAGGTTTTGCTGGTAGCCGTAAATTATGATAAAAAGACAAAGAAACACCAGTGCCGTATTGAAAAGGCAGCTCTTTCATAAAAAAAGGGGATATCGGAAAAGTCTTCTGCCTTATTTCCCGACATCCCCTTCTTTATGAAAACCGGTAATTCTTCCGGCCTTTTCCCGGCGAAGCCCCTTATCAATCCTTTTTATTCATCTGGCTGGATAACAGCTTATCCAGATAAACCGACTTAAACTGCCGGCTGGCCAGGGCCTGCTTCACTGGCGGAAGCTTCAGAATCGCCGCAAATACCGCAGCCATAGCCCTGTGATTGGCAAAAGCCTGATTATCAAAAACCAGGTTCTGCAGGGTTCCCTTCTCAATCGCCTGCAGAACAAAACGATGGGTGCTGTTCACCGGCGTAATCACCTGTACCGGCCTGCGCTTCAGCTCAATCGCCTTCGTTGGACAGTTCCCGGCACAGACACCGCAGCCTAAGCAGATCTCCTCATTCACCGATGCCTTCTTTTTCCCGTTTTCCCCTTCCTCCAAGGAAATGGCAAAAATCGGACAGGCCTTTGCGCATTTCCCACAGCCTATGCAAGTCTCCTTGTCCACCTTGGGAATATAATTGGTGGTTGCCACCGGCTGCATGGGCGCAAACTTCCGGGCCGCCTGCAGGGCTTCGCAGCAGCAGCCGCAGCAGTTACAGATAAAAGCCGGATCCTCCCGGACATTTTCCCCAATCTGAACCAGGTTATGGGCATAGGAACGCTCCAGGGCATCCATAGCCTCCGCCTTGTCAATCAGCCTTGCATAGCCGCCGTGCTCCGCCAGGGAACGGGCCACATTTCCAAAGGTGAGGCACACGTCCAGAGGCGCATCTATCTCGCAGGGCTGGCCTGCGTGAAGCATTTTGTGGCGGCAGTAGCAGGTGCCGAGGCCGATATACTCAGCCTCCTCCACAATATGACTGGCCCTCTCGTGATCCAGAATGTGCAGGGTATTTGCATTCGTCAGCACCGGCTCCTGGACAAACACACGGCCCAGACGGGTCTCTGTGACAAAGAAGAGATCCTTTACAAAATCCTCCTCTACATTCATATACTGGTAATATAATTCACTTAAATATTTCTGATCGATATCGCCTCTGGTGCGCATAAGGGCAAACTCAATAAAACCGGCCATGGGGGGCGGCATCACGAATTTGCGCACGCCGTTGTGGTAAGAATCTACCAGCAAGGCTTTCTCGCACAGATGGGTGAGAAACTTCTCCGCCTTTGCCTCGCTGGTGCCCCAGATCCGGGCAGCTTTTTTGGCCGTAAAGGGGCGCACGGGCAGCAGGGCTACCCATTTGGCTTCTTTTTCCGTGTAGAGCACCTGGAGAATCTTGTACAGGGTATCCGATACCGGCGCACCCTGGGTGAACCAGTTGATACGGTCTTCCAGATTCTTATAGGCGTCTCTGCTTGCTAGATGTCCCATATCTTTTCCTCGCCTTTCCTTTTTCTATTCAATTTGGTATCTGTTTCCGCTTATTCGGTAGTGAGACTGCACACAGCTGCAAAATATATCACTATAGACAGAGCTTTGCAGATTTTTTTATTATACTCTCTTTTACAGACAAATTCCAGCAATTCCTATCCCGCCCCCACATATAATTCTAATAATCCCCCCAAATAAGGATCTGCCCATGACCACACTCACTTCATTCATCGAAACCGTCAACCAATACCTCTGGGGCATGCCCATGATTGTGCTTCTCTTCGGCACCCATCTTTTTATGACCTGGAAAACGGGCTTTATCCAGCGCAAAACACCGCTGGCTATCCGGCTTTCCCTCACAAAAGACCCGGATTCCGACGGCGATATCAGTCCCTTTGCAGCCCTTTCCACCTCTCTTGCCTCCACTTTGGGAACCGGCAATATCATCGGCGTGGGAACAGCCATTGCCCTGGGCGGCCCAGGGGCCGTATTCTGGTGCTGGCTGACCGGAGTCTTTGGCATCGCTACCACCTATGCCGAATCTCTTATTGCCGTAAAATACCGGGTGCGCACCAAGGACGGTACCATGCTCGGAGGCGCTATGTACGCTCTGGAACGAGGCCTGGGAATGCGCTTTTGGGCCATCCTCTTTGCCTGCTTCGGCGTTCTCACCTCCTTTGGCATCGGCTGCGGAGTTCAGGTCAATGCCATTGCCGTAATCATAGATTCCTCCGTCCGCTCCGCTTTGGAGGGAAGCTCCACCTCTCTCACACGGCTTCTGGCGGTTCGGCCTGATGCCGTCTGTCTTGCTGTGGGCCTTGTAACAGGACTTATTACCTGTCTGGTGATTCTGGGCGGCGTCCGCTCTATTGCCAAGGTCTGCGAACGGCTTGTGCCTTTTATGGCTTTCTCCTATCTGGGCGGCTGCTGTGTGATCCTGGTTTTGAATCGCAGCTTTCTTTTCGAAAGCATCTACTTAATTCTCTCCTCTGCCTTCGGAAGCGCCAAAGCTGTAGGCGGAGGGCTGGCAGGTTCCGGTATGATGCTCGCGGCCCGTTACGGCATTGCACGGGGGCTTTTTACCAATGAAGCCGGAATGGGTTCGGCTCCCATTATCGCCGCGGCTGCCCGTACACGCAATCCCGTCCGCCAGGCTCTGATTGCTTCCACGGCTACCTTCTGGGACACGGTTGTCGTCTGCCTTATCACCGGGCTGGTTCTGGTGAGCAGCATCCTGCGCGGAGGGAACGCTGCCTGGGAGACACTTTCCGGAGGCGAGCTGACAACCGCCGCCTTTTCCCAGATTCCCTATATCGGCAGGCCCATTCTGATCTTCGGCATTATTACCTTTGCCTATGCCACCATACTGGGGTGGTCCTACTACGGGGAACGCTGCCTGGAATATCTGTTTGGGAAAATATCCCTGTTTCCTTACCGTTTTCTCTGGATTCTGGTTCTTGTCTTTGCGCCGGTCATCCGCCTGGAACTGGTGTGGAGCATCTCAGACACCCTCAATGCGCTGATGGCAGTTCCCAATCTTCTGGCGGTTCTGCTGCTGTCCGATACCATTGGCAGGGATACACGGTATTACCTGAAGCACCTGGATGAAAAGGACAATACTCCCGTGCCTTTACGTAAGAAGTCAAATATTTCATAATACAAGACATTGTCCGCCTTATCAGGAAATGCTATAATCTTAATAATTAATCTGCGGCTTTACAAGCCTAAGGATATTAGGAACCCAAAGCACCTATAAGGATTTATTTCAACCTGCAAAGGAGATACCCCATGTACGACATCACCATCATCGGCGCCGCCATTCTGGATGTTCTGGCACAGCCCATTTCCAAAGAGAACCTATCAGACCGCTCCTGTCCGGCAGACCAAGTCACCCTTACACCCGGCGGAGATGCTGCCAACGAAGCGGTCACTCTTGCACGCCTAGGAAAGGCTGTGAACCTTATCACCAAGCTCGGAGGGGATCTGAGCGGACAGCTCCTTTTGAATTATTTCTGGGAAAACGGCGTTTCTACGGAGGATGCGGTGATCGAACCGGATCTGGACACCGGGATCAATATTGTCCTGGTAGATCCAAAGGCTGAGCGTTCCTTTATCACCAACCGGAACGGTTCCCTGCGTAGGCTTGCTCTTGAGGACGTCCATATGGATGCTTTAAAAAAAGCTCCTATTCTGTGCTTTGCCAGCATCTTTGTGTCTCCCCGTTTTGACGTCCCGGCTATGGTTTCCCTGTTCCGCTCCGCTAGGGAACAGGGCTGTATTCTCTGCGCTGATATGACACGCTGTAAAAATAATGAACGGCTCCCGGATATCCAGGAAGCCCTTCAATATCTGGATTATCTATTTCCCAACTATGAGGAGGCAAAGGCTGTGTCGGGCCTTTCGGAACCGGATGAGATCGCCGATGCCTTTTTGGACTGCGGCGTGTCCTGTATGGTAATTAAGATGGGAAAAGACGGATGTTTTATTAAGACAAAAAAGCAGAGGTTTATGATTCCCGCTTATCCCCACACGAGATGCATTGATACCACGGGAGCCGGGGATAACTTTGCCGCCGGATTTCTCTATGCCCTCTCGGAGCATATGGATCTGGAGGACTGCGGACGCTTTGCCAATATAACCGCCTCCCTGGCCGTGGAGTCCCTGGGTGCCTGCACAGGTGTGCGATCTCTTTCGCAGGTTATGGAACGTTTCCTGGAAAACGGCTGATGCTTTGATACCTCTCCACCGGGCACTCCTGCATATGATCTGCATTGGCAGAGACAACTTTATAAGAAAAGTCTTTCTACCATTTTTATTCCGGAAAATACAGCGTAATAAGCAGCTTCCCTTCCCGGCAGTCCGCCCGGATACTGCCGCCCATGTGCTCGCACAGCTGTTTTGCGATTGCCAGGCCAAGACCCGTGGAATGGCTGCCGGTTTCCACCGTGTAAAAGCGGTCAAAAAGCCGTCCGGCCAGAACCGGCGTGAGACCCGCCGCTTTATTTGCAAAGATAATGGTCCCGTCGGGCTTCATCACCACGGACAAATCTCCGTCACTGTATTTCAGCACATTGCTGATAATATTTCCAAAGATCCGCATAAGGGCAGAACGATCGAGAAATCGCTCTGCCTTTTCCCCCGGAATGGAGATCTCGGGTGTTATCTTATGCTGCACAAAGGCCCCGTAGTAAAAGGCCAGGCTTTCCTCCAATACACGATTCAGTGACAGGTACTCCCCCGCATTCTCCTCCTGGGAGGTTATGACGGAATAAGTGAACAGCTCCTCCGTCAAGTCACCAAGGGCATTGGTCCGGCTGCGGATCATTTCCAGATACCGCCTTGCCGTCGGGGTGTGCTCCTCCTGATCCAGCAGATCAAGATACCCGGATATGGCCGTCAGAGGTGTCCGCAGATCATGGGAAATGTTGGTGATCGCTTCCTTAAGCTCCCGATCTCCCTGCCAAAACCGATGGCGTTCCCGGTTCAGAAGCTTAAGCTGACGGTTTATTCCCTCTGCTAACTGACGCATACATAAGTCCCGGGTGGAAATCACAATGGGCGTATTGGTATCCTCCGAAAGCTTCTGTTCAAATTCTCTGCGTATTTCTTTTGCCCCTTTACGCAAAAGGTGTATTTTCCATAAAAGCAGCAGGCAGACCGCCAACAGCACCAGACACAATATTTCCATACAAATCATTTTTTCCATCCATGTCCTTTTAAACTACCGAATATCTTTTTTCCCAAACAAATACATCCCAATCCCCGTAGTCACAGCCGTAATCCCCACATTGCACAACGCCATCCGCTGCCACCATATGAATACCTGGCTGCACATCTGAATCATCTGCCCCGTGGGAAGAAAATCATACAGAAACTCATAAACGGCACGTGCGGTTCCTTGAAGATACCGTGGATTTGGCATGGGTTCCTTCTGTGTCATCTCCCCTAATTCATTTAAGATATAGTCGTTTGTGAGAAATTCCGGCTCCGTCAGCCTTGCTTTAACAACAAAGGCCAACACCAGCAGAGCGAAAAACAGGAGGATATTGGCCACAGCCCCGGAAGCCTTGTTCTGGTTCAGCATACTGATCATTGTGAAAATGGAGACATAGGCCAAAATCATAAGTCCGCTTACCAGAAACCGGACCGCCAGCTCCCACGGATCCATCCGGACATTTCCGTTTAGTGGAATCCCCACAAGACTCTCCGCCGCTATATATACTGCCACCGCAAAAAAGCAGGCAAGGGTACCGATGATTAAATTGGATAAATAAATGTCTTTTCTCGTATGTCCTGCTATCAGTTTATTACGCATGGTTCGGTCGCTGTATTCCGTACCCAGATACATGCTGCAGCAGACGGCCGCAATCACTCCGATTACAAGGTTAAAGTTCCAGAAATAATTGTTCGGATTTGCTTTCTCTCCCTGTTCCACATAGTAAAGAATGGGAAAATATATGCTCATACCTGCCATCAGGATACATCCAAACAAAAAGCTTTTGTCCCGGTGCAGGCGGTTCAGGTTCGCCCAAAACAGCTTATTCATGCTCTCCACCTCCTACCAGACCCATAAAATAACTCTCCAGACTTTCGTTGTGCTCCTGGATACCGAACACCTGACAGTCCTCCTTTGCAAGATCCAGAATCAACTGTGACAGATTGACCTCCCCGTATACATCGGCCTCCTCATGGCTTCGGATCTTGTATTCCAATCCCACTCTCTCCAATGCCTGTGACAGTGCCTTTGTGTCCGAAATTCGAAGCCGGACGCATTTCTGGCAGGCAGACTCCAGTTCTTGTGCACTTAATTCCTTTACCATGCGGCCCTGATCCAGAAAGCCGTAATGGGTTGCAAGCCTGGACAATTCATCCAGGATATGACTGGATATCAGGACGGTGATCTGACGCTCTCGGTTGAGACGCAGAATAAGCTCCCGCATTTCTATGATTCCCTCCGGATCCAGGCCGTTCGCCGGCTCGTCCAGAATGAGAAAGTCCGGATCTCCTGCCAGAGCCACGGCGATTCCCAGACGCTGACGCATGCCGAGGGAAAAGTTTTTGGCTTTTTTCTTTCCCACATCCTCTAAACCCACCAGTTCCAGAAGCTCCCGAATCCCGTCAAAGGAGGGGATTCCCAGGATCTGATACTGCTGCCGGATGTTTTCCTCTGCAGTCATGTCCGAATATATGGAGGGCGTTTCCACTACGGCCCCCATCCGGCGGCGTGCTTCTGTGATCCCCTTTTCCGTGTTTCGTTTTCCGTATAAAATGTATTCGCCGGATGTGGGGCTCTGCAGCCCGCATATCAGGCGGATGAGCGTCGTCTTGCCTGCGCCGTTTCTTCCTACCAGGCCATAAACGGATCCTTTGGGGACGTGGATGGAAAGTCCCTCTAAAGCCTTAAAATGCCGGTAATGCTTACTCAATCCTTCTGCTGTCAAACAATACTCCAAATTGCTGCCTCCTATTCTAAGTCCATAATGTGATTAACAGTGCCGCACTTCTCATACCTGCACTTTAGCAAAAGAAGGTTAAGAAAGCCGTAAAGAAAAAGGTTAAGAAACAGTAAAGATTTCCTCCTCTTCCTTCATTTTATATCCGATTCCCCACACAGCCTCGATATAGTCCTCTTTGCCTGCCTCCCGAAGCTTTTTCCGCAGATTGCTCACATGGATTTTCAAGGAGCTTTCTGTACAGTCCGGCGTGTCCGTGCTTATCCGCTCCAACAAAACAGCTTTTGTTAAAACATGCTTCGGATTCTGCATCAAAAGCTTTAGGATGGCATATTCTGTTCTTGTAAGCCTTACGGCCTTCCCCTGTACGCTTAAGCCCCGGCTGGCCGTATCCAGCCTAAGCTCCCGGAAAACAAGGCCTTCACTGCTTCCCAGGGAAGCCGCCGCGCGAAGCTGCACATCGATGCGGGCCAGCATCTCTCTTGTATCAAAGGGTTTGGTAATATAGTCTGCAGCGCCCTCCCGAAGCAGTTTGACCTTGTCTCCCACATCTGCCCTGGCGCTGACCACAATCACCGGGATTCCCCGTATAAGGGGAAGAACCTGTTCTCCTGACAAACCGGGCAGCATGAGATCCAGGAGAACAAGATCCGGTCTGTGCTCCTTCAGTAGATAAACCGCTTCTGTGCCTGAATAAGCCCGAAGAACCTCATAGCCTTCCTTCTTCAAGACTTCCTCCATCATATCGCCGATATAAATATCATCATCAATCACTGCAATGCTTTTCATAAGATAAATTCGATTCCTTTCACTGAGGGTATCCCCAATAGATCTGTATGAACAGAATGCCTGCAGAGTGCGCTTTTCAAAGCATTCTGCCTGAAATCATTATACGGCAGATCCGTTTACTTCTCAACCGTTCTCCTCTTTCTCATTTTCCGCCATGCAAAAAACTGCGGAGAATCAATCTCTCCGCAGCTTCTTATTCTTTCTTAATAAAATACATGGCTTCCAATCACAATACTGTCCGAGCCCACCTCTGAGCCTGCCCGTCTGAAATGGGTGTAGCTTCCAATGGTAGTGTAACCGTTGATGGCCTCCTGGGCTGCCTGCATGCAGCTTGCCTTGGGGCTTCCGATATACTGCATCATGGTTCCGTTGCTTACCGGGCCGAACTGTCCCGGCGCATAGATAACATCTGCAATGGTGTTGGGATACCGGGGACTCTTCACCCGGTTCATAACCACTGCGCCGATGGCTACCTGGCCGTCATAAGGCTGGTTGCCGCCTTCTGCCTGGATAAGGGCCGCCAGGAGCGTAACCTCATTGCCGTTTGCCTTAAAGGAATCCCGCTGCTGTTTCAGCTTCTCACGCTTTTCCTCGGCCTCTTTTTTCTTAATCTCGTCCATGGTCATGGCTGAACCCAGCTCAAATTCCACGCTGACGTACTCTGCCGATACATAGCCGGTCTTTTCCTCTGCATACTGAATGTGAATCCACTCGGCTCCTTCGGTCTCCTCGCCGGCTACCACGTCAAGCTTCGTTCCCTCGCCTACATTCTTCAGAATCTTTCCCTCAGTGCTGGCCTCGGAACGGATACGCAGTCCGCCTGTCAGGGATGTTGCCGTCAAGGTAACCTCCTCCTGGGCCTGCTCATAGGCATCGTATCCAAACAGCAGATATTCGTTGTTCACATAGCCGTCTACATTGCCGGACTGTACCCTCGTCCAGCCCTCCAGACGCTCTACCACTTCGCCGCCGTCGCCCTTAAACATCCGTCCCAGAGCGGTGGATTCCGCATTGGGCTCTGAGCGTACCGTCACATAATCTTCCACATTTGCAAGTACTTTTTCTTCCCATTCTTCCTCAATCTGCAGTTTTTCAAAATCTTCTCCTGTTAAATCGTCCATCACAGACTCAATGCCGGCCGTTGTCTCCACATCCAGCTCCTCGATTCCCTCGAATCCGGACGCCGTGGCCCAAATCAGTAACAGGCCTAGTAAAACCGGCAGCTTTCTGCTGATTGCTCTCATAAGAACCTCCCTGTGTAATATCTGCATGTTACATTCTGCCCGGAATGTCCGGCTTTCTGCCGCCTCTTTCCGGTGATTATATTACAAATATGATCGCAAATATTACAATTTTGTTACGCTGTCATTTTAGCAGGAAGCAGGGCACTTGTCAAGGGTATAAACACAAAAGTGGTGGCTGTGGGAATATTTTTGGCAAAAAACACAAAAAAAGTGGGGCTTTGCATACGGATATTCCCATGACAGGACAAATCAGCATACAAAACAGCCCCTGTAACAAACTTATAAATTTCTCTGACGGTGAGCTTCATACAGCAGAACTGCAGAGGCCGCCGACACATTTAAGGACTCCAGCTTTCCCTCCATGGGAATCCGGATGCAGGTATCGGCACTTAAAGCCGCCTCCTGGGTAAGACCGTTCCCTTCATTTCCCAGAAGAAATGCAGTCCCCTTCCGGTAGTCCGGTCTGTCGTAGCCTTTTGCTCCGTCCAGGTAAGCGGCAAAGGTATTCACGCCCCGCTCCCGAAGCTGCCCCATGGTTTCTTTCAGATTCCCCGTCTGAAAAAAGGGGACTCGGTACACGGATCCCATGGTGGAACGAATGGTTTTGGGATTATACATATCCGCACAGCCTGGACTTAGGATGACGCCGTCCGCCCCGGCTCCCTCTGCCGTGCGCATCATGGTGCCCAAATTCCCCGGGTCCTGAATATTTTCCAGAACGAGCAGCAGGGGATTCTCTTTTTTCAGAAGATCCGACAGGGAATAGTGGTACTGTTTTACCAGGCAGAGGATTCCCTGAGGGGTCTGGGTGTCGCACATAGCCTTGAATACGCTGTCCTGGACCACCTCCCAGGGAGCTTCGGCCTCTTTTTCCTTCCACCGGCTTTTGAAATACGTCTCCGACAGATAGATCTTCTCGATCCGATCCCCGGGAGCCTCCCGGAACATCCTGGGTCCTTCTACTACAAAGACGTCCTGGGCGTTCCGAAGCTTTCCTTTCTTATTTAACTGAATCAGCTGCTTTACCTGCTGGTTCGCCGTGCTCGTTATCATAATGTAATTCCCTTGGTCTAATGCTTGGAAAGCGCCTGGGCAATCTCATACTGATAGGGATCGATTCCCTTGTCCATAGCCAGCGCCTCGTTGATATCGAAATCCTGGAACCGGCCGTGCTGATAGCCCACTACCCGGTTGGTCTTTCCGGCGCAGAGGAGATCCGCCGCCATGGCCCCCATCATGGATGCATACACGCGATCCTTACAGGTGGGATTTCCGCCTCTCTGCATGTGGCCTAATATGGTGGCTCTCGTCTCAATGCCCGTGGCCGCCTCAATCCTGCGGGCCATACTGGTAGAATGTCCCACGCCCTCGGCATTTACGATAATGTGATGCTTCTTGCCGCGCTTGCGGTTGGCAATGATATTGTTGATAATCTCCTGCTCGTCATAATCGTAATTCTCCGGAATCAGAATATCCTCTGCGCCGTTGGCAATGCCGCACCAGAGCGCGATGTAGCCGGCATTTCTTCCCATTACCTCGATGATGCTGCACCGCTCATGGGAGGTGGAGGTATCGCGAACTTTATCAATGGCTTCCATAGCCGTATTAACTGCTGTGTCAAAGCCGATGGTGTACTCGGTACAGGAGATATCCAGGTCGATGGTGCCCGGCACGCCTACGGTGTTAATTCCCAGATTCGCCAGCGCCTGGGCGCCTTTGAAGGAGCCGTCTCCGCCGATGACTACGATTCCGTCAATTCCATGTTTATTACAAATCTCTGCCCCGCGCTCCTGGCCTTCTTTTGTCATAAATTCCTTGCAGCGGGCTGTAAACAGAATGGTGCCTCCGCGCTCAATGGTATTGGACACATTGTTGGCTGTCATATCGATGATTTCTTCATTGAGCAGGCCCGAATACCCTTTCCGGATTCCCTTGACCTTCTTTCCGTTGGCAATGGCTTTTCTGACAACTGCACGAATCGCCGCATTCATTCCCGGGGCATCGCCGCCGCTTGTTAATACTCCGATGGTGTTAATTTCTTTTGTCATGTCTACTCCTCCCCATATATTGCCGCATATCTCATCTGTCAGTCTGTAACCGTCCTATTTCTGCCCGGGCACGGGCGGCAGCGCGGCTCTGACTGTATCTCTTTGTTATTTTAATGCATTCTTCTCAGCTTTTCAATACGTTTCTCCACAACTTTTACATTATCTGAGCCGAAACGCTGCCGAAGCCTTGCAAGGAGTTCCCCCTCTGCCAAAACCGTCTTTCCGGCTCCCAGGCGCTTTGTGCTGCGCTCCGCCGCCGCGTAAAGAACCACCGGGTCGCTGCCGTCGCTGTCATGGATGAGCCTAAGAAGCTCCGCTTCTTGTTCCATGCAGGCCGCCTGATCCGCAAACTGTATCCACAGCTCCCTCTTTCCCTCGTCAAAGGAGAAAATGCGGTCGCAGATAAGCTTGCTGGCCTTGTCCTCCTCCCCGTTTACATGGCCGCTGACAAATACCTTGGCCTCCTCTGTCAGCATTCCCGAATTGCGCTCATAAATATTCGGAAATACAATCACTTCCACGGTTCCCACCAGATCCTCGATCTGCAGAAAGGCCATTACCCGGTTATTTTTCGTATACTTAATGGTTTTCCCGGTAATCATGCCGCCGATAATCACCAGCTCCCCGTCCCGTACCCGGCTTTTGTTGGTTTCCTCGTCCAGCTGGAAATCCATAGTTACTGCCGTAATGTTTTTCCGCCAGCGTTCCTCATACTCCTCCAGGGGATGTCCGCTGATGTAGACGCCCAGAACCTCCTTTTCAAAAGACAGGACAAGCTCCTTTTTGTACTCCTCCACCTTGGGAAGCTGAATCTTAAAGTGCTCCTTTTCCTCCTCGTCCACCAGGTCAAAAAGGCTCATCTGCCCTGTCATAGTGTTCTTGCGGCTCTGAGCCACGCTTTCCATAATACCTGCATAGGCCATCATATACTGCTGGCGGTTTCCTCCCAGGCTGTCCAGGGCTCCCGCCTTTATGAGATTTTCCAGGGTTTTCTTGTTGACCTCTTTTCCGGACATCCGCTCGATAAAGTCCGTCAGGCTCTTAAAGGCTCCCCCCAGCTTCCGCTCCGCCACAATGCACTCCACCACGGGCCGGCCAATGCTCTTGATTGCTGACAGGCCGTAACGGATAGACTTGCCGGATATGGAAAATGCGGCCTCTCCTTCGTTGATATCCGGCGGCAGAATGGGAATGTCCATCTGGCGGCAGGTTAAGATATACTCGGATACCTTTCCCGGATTTTCAATGCAGGAGGTCATAAGGGCGGCCATAAATTCCACCGGATAGTAGTATTTGAGGTAGGCAGTCTGATAGGCCACCACGGCGTACACCACGGCGTGGGACTTGTTGAAGGCATATTTTGCAAAATCCGTCATTTCGTCAAAGATTTTGTGCGCGGTCTTTTCCGGAATCCCCTTGCTGATGCAGCCGGGCACTCCCTCTTCTGGATTGCCGTAGACAAAGTTCTGCCGTTCTTTTTCCATAACGGAAGCCTTTTTCTTGGACATGGCCCGGCGCACCAGATCGCTTCTTCCCAGAGTATATCCGGCCAGCCGCTGTACGATCTGCATTACCTGCTCCTGGTAGACGATGCAGCCATAGGTGGGCTCCAGAATCTCTTCCAGCTCCGGACAGTCGTAGGAGATGGTTTCCGGGTGATCCTTGCCCCGGATATACTGGGGAATAAAGTCCATGGGGCCGGGACGGTAGAGGGCAATCCCGGCTATGACATCCTCCAGATTCTTCGGTTTCAACTCCTTCATAAAGCTTTTCATGCCTGCGCTCTCAAGCTGAAAGATGCCGTCGGTCTTTCCGCTTCCGATGGAGGCAAATACGGCCTTGTCATCATAATTAATCTCATCCATATTCAGGTGAATGTGAGAGCTTTTTTCCGCAAGCCTGGCCGCGTCCTGGATCACGGTCAATGTCCGCAGTCCCAGGAAATCCATTTTCAAAAGGCCCAGCTCCTCTAAGGTTGTCATGGTGAACTGGGTGGTGATGGATCCGTCGGTAGCTCTTGACAGGGGTACATACTCGTCCGCCGCCTTTTGGCAGATGACTACGCCGGCGGCATGCATGGAGGTGTGGCGGGGCAGGCCCTCCAGACGCATGGACATATCCACCAGCTCGTGAACCTGGGGATCCTTCTCATAGCTGTCCCGGAACTCGGGATTCATCTTCAAGGCATCCTTTAAGGTCACGGTTCTTCCAGGCTCAGCCGGAATCATTTTGGCAATGGAATCTACAAAGGCATAGGGCAGATCCATCACGCGGCCCACATCCCGGATCACGCCCCGGGCAGCCATGGTTCCGAAGGTTACAATCTGGGCCACCCGATCCTTGCCGTATTTTCTTACTACGTAGTCAATGACTTCCTGCCTCCGTTCGTAACAAAAATCAATGTCGATATCCGGCATGGACACACGCTCCGGGTTCAGAAACCGCTCAAACAGAAGCTGGTAGGCCATAGGATCGATGTTGGTGATATGCATTACATAGGAGACAATGCTGCCCGCTGCGGATCCCCGGCCGGGGCCTACGGCAATGCCGTGATCACGGGCATATTTGATAAAGTCCCATACAATAAGGAAGTAGTCCACATAGCCCATTCGCTTGATCACGCCAAGCTCGTATTCCAGCCGCTCTTTTCTCGTTCCGTCGTCGTTGGGATAGCGTTCTTTTAATCCCTCAAAGCAGATTTTATTGAGGTATTCCCAGGAGGTATAGCCCTCCGGCACGTCGAATTTGGGAAGCTTTGTGACGCCGAATTCAATCTCTACGTTGCAGCGCTCGGCTATTTTTCCCGTATTCTCCAGGGCTTCCTTTGCGTAAGGGAACAGAGCCTCCATTTCCTCCGGGGACTTTACGTAGTACTGGCCGCCCTCGTAGCGCATCCGGTCCTCGTCCTGGAGCTTTTTGGCTGTCTGGATACAGAGGAGGATATCGTGGGGCTTTGCGTCCTCGGCGTTGGTATAGTGGATATCGTTAGTGGCTGCTAAGGGGATCTCAAGCTCCCGGCTCATGCGCAGAAGAGCCTGGTTTACTGTTTTCTGCTCGGGGATTCCATGATCCTGGAGCTCCAGGAAATAATTACCCTTCCCGAAGATTCCCTCATATTTGAGCGCTGTTTTCCTGGCCTCGTCGTAGAGTCCTTTTACAATATAACGCTGCACCTCTCCGGCCAGACAGGCGCTCAGGGCAATAATGCCTTTGTGGTACTGCTCCAATACCTCCATGTCTACACGGGGACGGTAATAAAAGCCCTCCACATAGCCCTTGGATACGATTTTGACCAGGTTGGCGTAGCCCTCGTTGGTCTCGGCCAGGAGAACCAGATGGTAGTAGCGGTCTTCTCCTCCGGTGAGTTCTTTATCGAAACGAGAGTTGGGCGCTACATAGACCTCGCAGCCCAGGATGGGCTTGATGCCTTCCGCACGGGCCGCCCGGTAAAAATCGATAACGCCGAACATGGCGCCGTGATCGGTGATGGCGGCGGCTTCCATGCCTAGCTCTTTTACTCTGGCTGCATATTCTTTGATTTTATTGGAACCGTCTAAGAGGCTGTATTCCGTGTGGGTGTGCAGGTGTACAAATGACATTCTCTTCCTCCGTAGGTAAATGGCAGCTGCGAATGAAAAATCTGACGCAGAAAGCTGGCTGTTTTTGCAGTGTTATTCATTTGAAAGCTCGTACCGGAGCGTGTCCAGGATGCGGTGGGCTGCCTGTTCTTTTGTCATCAGCTCCAACTGGGTCTCCTTTTCTCTGGTGAGCAGGGTAATCCGGTTGGTGTCTGCGCCAAAGCCTGCGCCTTCCTCCCGAAGGCTGTTGGCACAGATGAGATCGCAGTTTTTAGATTCCAGTTTTTTTCTGGCATTTTCTAAGAGATCCTCTGTTTCCATGGCGAAACCGCAGAGGAGCTGGCCTTGTTTTTTGTGCTGCCCCAGGTATTTCAGGATGTCTTTTGTGCGCTTTAATTGTATCGTCAAGTCCTGATCGGATTTTTTCAGCTTGTGATCTGCCATGGACACCGGGGTGTAGTCGGCGACTGCGGCGGCTTTGATTACGTAGTCGGCTGCGGCGGCTTCCCTGGTTACTGCCTCGAACATGTCCTGGGCGGAGGTTACCGGCAGGGTGTGTACGAACATGGGGGGCACGGCCTCTGTATGGCCCGTTACTAAGGTGACTTCTGCTCCCCGGAGCATGGCGGCTTTTGCCAGGGCAAAGCCCATTTTTCCGCTGGAGTGGTTGGTGATAAAGCGGACGGGATCTATGGATTCCCGGGTGGCGCCTGCGGTGATTAGGACTTTCTTTCCGGTGAGATCTTTTTCATAGGCGATTTCTTTTAAAATGTATTCCAGAAGTACTTTTTCCTCGGGCATCCTGCCGTCGCCTTCGTCGCCGTTGGCCAGCATGCCTTTTTCGGGAGGGATGATTTCATAACCGTAACCGGCCAGTTTTTTTAGGTTGTCCTGGACGATTGGATTGTGGTACATGTTGTGGTTCATGGCTGGGGATATGAGTTTTCTGCAGGGGCAGGCCATGATGGTTGTGGTCAGCATGTCGTCTGCTATGCCGCCTGCTATCTTTCCTATGACGTTGGCGGAGGCTGGGGCGACTACCACCAGGTCGGCCTGTTTGGCTAATGCGACGTGTTCGACGCTGTATTGGAAATTGCGGTCGAAGGTGTCGATGAGGCATTTTGTGCCGGTCAGGCTTTCGAAGGTGATTGGGTTGATGAAGTTCATGGCGTTTTGGGTCATTAGGACTTGGACGCTGCAGTTTTGTTTTTTTAGCATGCGGGCTAGGTTGGGGATCTTGTAGGCGGCTATGCTGCCGGTTACGGCTAGGATGACGGTTTTTCCTTTTAACATTGGGGGGCTCCTTTTTTGTGGTGGGGGGGACGGGGATGCCGGAAACGGAGGCCGCAGGCTTTTCCATATCTGTGTTCGCACGGTTCTCGTACACGCCGTATGCTCTGGGCGGACATTTTGCTTGATGTCTTTGGGATGCTTTTTGCTTTTGTAATGTCCGCCCAGCTCATACGGCGTGTGCGCGAACAGGCGGACACTTGATATTGGAAAAGCCTGCGGCCTCCGTTTCCGGCATCCCCTGTTTCTTGGCGGTGGTTTGTTGTTGTAATGGGTATCGGTTGTTTAATGATGGTTATGCAAATATGAAGGGGTGTAATTTTTAAATTTTGATTGATTTGGTAAACTTGGTTTTTTTGTATTTTTTTAAACTCTTTTTAGTATAGCACAAAAAGTTTATTTTTTTGTATATTTTTTTTGGGATCTGTGGTATAAAGGTAGATGTATTGTATCTCCAATAGGAGAATAATAACATTTAGGAGGAAAATTGAATATGGAGAAATCAAGAAAAGACACTCGTTGGATGGTCAGTGTTGCACTTATGGCTGCGATTGTGATTCTGCTGGCGAATACGCCGCTGGGGATGATTCAGCTTCCGATTATTAAGGCAACAACTGTGCATATTCCGGTTATTATTGGGGCGGTTCTTTTGGGGCCTTTGGCTGGGGCGATTCTGGGAGGTGTGTTTGGGGTCTGCTCGATGATTAGTAATACGGTGGCTCCTACGCTGCTTTCTTTTGCTTTTTCGCCTTTTCTTGCGGAGGATCTGATTGGGGCTTTGAAGACGCTTTGGATTGCTGTCGGATGCCGGGTTCTGATTGGTGTTGTGGCGGGATGGCTCTGGATTGGGCTTCGAAAGCTTCGTTTGTCGCCTTGGATTGCTCTTCCGGTTACTGGTTTTGTGGGTTCTTTGACGAATACGGTTTTTGTGATGGGGAGTATCTATGTGCTTCTGGCTTCGCAGTATGCGGCGGCTAAGGAGGTTGCCCGGAGTGCTGTGTGGGGCCTGATTATGACGACGGTGACGGCTTCGGGGGTTCCGGAGGCGATTGCGGCGGCGGTTCTGGTGACGGCTCTTGGAAGGGTGCTTCTGGTGTTTTTCCGGAAGCAGATGGCTGCGGCCTGTTAGGAGTTTTTGGCTTGAGTCTGCCTGATGGGTTTGGGTTCGGCCGCTGATTTTTTGACTGATGATTTTTTACCCTCTGTGGGCGGTTGCTTTGCTCACGGGGGGTATTCGTTGTTTTGCTTTGCTGGATGCCTGGATGTGATTTGTTTGTTCTGTAGAGTTTTATTACTGCCCATGTTTTTTTCTAAAGGGGAATTAAAATGATTTTGACGGTTGATATTGGAAATACGAATATTGTGATTGGCTGCTTTGAGGGTAAACGGCTGTGTTTTCTTGAGCGGTTTGAGACGAATCAGCGGTGGGCTTCTCTGGAGTATGGGGTGATTTTCCGGGAGACTTTTTCTCTGTATGGGATGGATGCTTCTGCTGTTGAGGGGGGAATTATTTCTTCTGTGGTTCCTTCGGTGACGGATACGGTGAAGCTGGCGGCGGAGCGGTTTACGGGGTCGCGGTTTCTGGCGGTGGGGCCTGGGATTAAAACGGGGCTTAAACTGGCGGTGGATAATCCGGCCCAGCAGGGCAGTGATCTGGTGGTAGCGGCTGTGGCGGCTGTCCATGATTATCCGGTTCCGCAGATTTTGATTGATATGGGGACGGCTACTACGGTGTCGGTGATTGATAGATCCGGCGCTTTTATCGGGAAAATGATTCTGCCTGGAGTGATGGTTTCTCTGGATGCCCTTTCCAGCCGGGCGGCGCAGCTTCCGAAGGTTTCTCTTGATCCGCCGAAAAAGCTGATTGGGAGTAATACGGTGGATTCTATGAAGAGTGGAATTCTCTATGGCAGCGCCGGAGCCCTGGACGGGCTGATCGACCGTATCCAGGAGGAGCTTGGGGAGCCTTGCACGCTGATTGCCACGGGCGGGCTTGCCAGGGTGATTGTTCCTCTTTGCCGGAACCGGATTCTGCTGGATGAGGAGCTTCTGCTTCGGGGTCTCCTGCTGCTTTATGAAAAGAATTGTTAGGAGGAAGTCAGCAAGAATGATTTGACGCAGTTCCTTTTGTCTGTTATTATTATTTCGTGTGCCGCAAAAGAAACTTTTCCGTGACGGATTGTTTTGGGCATGCGGAAGTATAAAAAGGGAGTATGTTACTATGGAAAAAAGAGAAAAGTTTTCGTCCCGGCTGGGATTTATTCTGATTTCGGCCGGATGTGCCGTGGGACTTGGCAATGTGTGGCGGTTTCCTTACATAACGGGTAAGTATGGCGGAGCTGCTTTTGTACTGATTTATCTGGTGTTTCTGGTTATTCTTGGTATGCCGATTATGGCTATGGAGTTTGCCGTGGGCCGGGCCAGCCAGAAGTCGGCTGCCAGAAGCTTTCATGTGCTGGAACCCAAAGGGAGCAAGTGGCATCTGGAAGGGTATGCGGCCATGGCCGGAAATTACCTGCTGATGATGTTCTATACGACTGTGGGCGGATGGATGCTTGCTTATGTGTATAAGATGGCCTCGGGAACCTTCAGCGGTATGAGCCCGGATGCAGTGGGCGGCGTCTTTGGCGAGATGCTGGCTCAGCCTGGCTCTATGACATTCTGGATGGTGGTTACGGTTCTTTTGAGCTTTGGTATCTGCAGCATGGGCCTTCAGAACGGTGTGGAGCGGATTACGAAGATTATGATGGGCTTTCTGTTTGTGATTCTCGTTGTTCTGTGTGTCCGCAGTATCACGCTGGAGGGCGCCGGAGCCGGCTTAAGCTTTTACCTGGTTCCTGATTTTGGCAAGGTGGTGGAAAACGGCATCGGCGAGGTGGTCTTTGCCGCCATGGGACAGTCATTCTTTACCTTGAGCCTTGGTATCGGAGCTATGGCTATCTTCGGAAGTTATATCAGTAAGGAACGGACTTTAATGGGGGAATCCTTAAATATCTGTGTTCTGGATACGCTGATTGCCCTGATGGCCGGACTTGTGATTTTTCCTGCCTGCTTTGCTTTTGGAGTGGATCCCGGGGAGGGCCCTGGACTTGTGTTCGTAACCCTGCCTAATATTTTTAACCAGATGGCCGGAGGACGGCTGTGGGGAACCTTGTTCTTTATCTTTATGAGCTTTGCGGCATTGTCTACAGTGATTGCCGTGTTTGAGAATATTATCAGTTTTGCCATTGACCTGTGGGGATGGAGCCGTAAGAAAGCGGTTCTTGTGAACCTGGTTCTGATTCTGGTGCTGTCTATGCCTTGTGTGCTGGGCTTTAACGCATGGAGCGGATTTGCTCCCCTGGGCCCTGGCTCTACCGTTCAGGATTTGGAGGATTTTATTGTTTCCAATAATCTTCTTCCTCTGGGCAGCCTGGTCTATCTCTTGTTCTGTACCAGCCGGTATGGATGGGGATGGGATAAGTTCATTGCGGAGGCGGATGCCGGGGAAGGCGTGAAGTTTCCGAAGTGGGCGAGATTTTATGTTTCTTATATCCTTCCGGTGATTGTGCTGTTTATCTTTGTGATGGGGTATTGGCAGAAGTTTGCCGGATGATGCTTTTAGAATTGGTTATACCTTAATGGACGAAAGTCCATCCGCCCCACAGGGGCATGCATTAATGGGGTACCCGTAGGGTATAAGCAATTGAATTATCAAGGGTCTGCTGTCTTATTTTGCAGCAGACCCTTTCACATGATTTCATTCTAAAGAATCAAGAATTTCCTTCATAGTTTCTAGTTCCACCTGTCCCTTTAATAGATAGCGTATTCCATCCGCTACCAGAACTGCGCAGTATTTTGGGCGGCTTGTGCCTGTTACAGAGACGTCTTTTATAATATTAGCCTGATATCCCTGCATGGTTGTATAAGCTTCAACAAATTCATAAGTTCCAAGGAAATCTTTATCCCATCCGTGCTTTAACTGACTCTCACTGACAATAATATTTATTTCCATATCTATAGGCGAAGAAAATTCACTTCCCTCTTCCCATGTATACCGCTCTTTTCCAAATTCCCTGTTAACACTTTTCACATCGCCAAGAATGTAAGGATTCACATATATGGTATTCCAATTAAGATTATCTGTCTCCCGCCGAATAAGCATATATGGATTATTCTCAGCAAGCTTGGAGCTCAATAAACGAATGCCAAGCTCAGAACACAATTCCTGATAAGAGGTGTACTCCTCCAGATAATGCCCCTTGTCATCCATTGAGCCGCTGCAATTGTTTACAGCCTTTTTTTCCATTGGTTCCAGCGCAGGCAGAACCTCCTTGTTCACATGGATATTATTGTAAAGGAAATATCCGGCGCCAGCTGTTCCCCCGGTTAACATCACACATAATATAATGACAGCCGCCTGCAGCCCTCGTTTCCTTCTTTTATTGCGAGCCGCATATAGAACATTATTTACAAAATGTTCCGGCAATATGATATCGGATAGTTCCTGGTCAATTTGCTTTTTTACCTCCATTATAAAACCTCCTGTAATAAGGGTTTTAACTGCTCTCTGGCTCTTTTCAGCCATTGCAATATTGTTGTCTCTTTTTTATTCAAAATAAGGGCAATTTCTTTGACAGGCAGTTGTTGATAATAGTATAAAAGTATGACTTCTCTATATTTGGGTGATAATTTCATTATTTCAACAGATATTGCATTTTTATCAAGCAGCTTTTCATATATGTCTTCCGCTTTTGCTTCGGGGATCATGTCTAGGTTTATATTCCCAAACCCATGTGTTCTCATGTGATTTTTGCATAGATTCATTGCAATCTTCATAATCCACGTTTTTTCTGAACATCGATTCTCAAACGTATAGTATTTTTCATAAACCCTTAAGAAAGTTTCCTGTGTAATATCCTCTGCAAGCTGGTAGTCTTTTAAGTATAAACTGCACATTCTCAGCACATCATTTCCATAATCGCTTACCAGTCTCTTAAGAGTGTCTTCGCTTATATATTTTGACAAAATATGCTCCTTCCCCCAAGGGCTGATGGCTTATTTTGCGACAGCCCCTCTGTCAAGCTTAATTTGTACCTTAAACTTTCTGCTTATATAAATTAGACACGAAAACTATCTTAAATATTACACCGCATTTTAACTTTTTGATATAAATAATATGAAAGTCCTTCTATTCCCTAAAACAGGCTGTATCCGATTTCCCGGATACAGCCTGCCGTTTTGTTCTTCTAACCTTATTTCTTCTCTTCGTGATACTCCTTCTCCGTATTCACGCTCCAGATATTCTTCTTATCCTCCCTGCCGCTTAAAATATTGCCCACAACCTCAAAGGAGGTTGCCATGGAATGATCCATGTTGTTGTAACGGTGCTGGCCGTTGCGGCCTACGCAGTATAGATTGCCGAAATGATTGAGATAATCAATCAAATCATCCATATGCTCATAGGTATCAAAGTATGCCGGGTAGGCCTTCTTCACGCGCTCCCGGTGGGAATCCAGCACATCGCTCTCGCTGGAAATCACGCCCATCTTCAAGAGCTCGGCCGTGGCGTATTTGACCCATTTTTCTTCGCTGAGCTTCCAGTACTTGTCGCCCTCGCTGCAGAAATATTCCAGGCCGATCCACACGGTTTTCTCCGGCTCCGCCACCATATAGGGGGACCAGTTGTTGAAAATCTGGATACGTCCCAGCTTTACGCCGGTATCCTGAACATAGATCCAGCAGTCGGGAACAATGTTGTTTAAAGTCTTAAGCTTTGTTTCATTTTTCAGATTCAGCTTTTTCACCAGAAGGCCGACGGTGACGAAATCCCGATAGGGAAGGCCTGCTGCAATCTCAGCCTTATCTTTCGGCACGTCGTTCATGCCTGCCACCAGATCCTTCACCGGCATAGAGGAGATAAATACGTCGCCCTCCACGGTTACTTCCTGTCCGTCGCACACGTACACCAGGCTCTCCACCCGGTTTCCTTCGGTGTTGATCTTTGTCACCTTACAGCCTTTGCGGATCTCGCCGCCCATGCGCTCCACCTCGGCAGCGGCTGTCTCCCAAAGCTGGCCCGGGCCGTATTTGGGATAATTGAATTCCTCGATGAGAGAGGTCTGCACATGCTTCTTGTCCTGCTTTGCCGGAAGAAGCTTTACCAGGTTGTCCTTCAGAATTCCCATAATGGAAAGTCCCTTCGTCCGCTGTGCTCCCCAGTCCGGTGCAATCTCTCTGGGGTGACGGCCCCAGAGCTTTTCCGTGTAGCCTTCAAAAAACATGGAGTAGAGCTTCCGGCCGAAGCTGTTGATGTAAAAATTCTCCAGAGAATCCACCGGCTTCTTGACAACTGCCGTTTTCAGATAGCTGCAGCCCGCCACAACCGTATCTGCAAAACCCATATTTAGGAAAAGCTTTGCATTGAGCTTGATGGGATAATCGAAAAATTTCTTTTTATAATAGATACGTGATACCCGGTTCCTGGTCAGCATCACCAGATCCTCTTTCTCCGGATCCGGCCCTCCTTTTTTCAGCGGTACGCTGCGGCCCAGAACCTTATCGTCATAGGAAGGCTTTCCTTGAAGGGGCATAATCTGATCCCACCACCGTGTCACCCGGTCGTCCTTGGAGAAAAAGCGGTGGCCGCCGATGTCCATGCGGTTGCCGTTGTAGCGCACAGTTCGGGAGATGCCGCCTATCTCCTGGCTTTCCTCAAGGACCAGTACCTCGTATTCCTTTGACTGCTTTAACAATTCGTAGGCTGCCGTCACACCTGCCGGACCTGCGCCGATGATGATTGCTTTCTTCATTTGAAGCTCCTTTTTCTTTTTCCTGTTATTGTCTGCCGATATTGGATTTTGTATCCAGGTTATTTTTCTATTGTACATGATTTACAAGCTGCCGTCAAACATAACGCGTCACTCTTTCACGTCTTCCTTTACATAGTTGTAACGGACAGGGTTTAACCTGTCATATAGAACTTCGGATTCACCAGAACCAATATGTAAACGCTCTTTTTTCAAAATTGTACGTATACGCTGATTTGTCCCGTAATCCCGTTCTCCTCGGATAAATGCAGAGCAGCATACATATGCTCCATTTTCTTTACTATTTTGTGAGGATTGTATGAGAAAAACAAAGCTTGCGTTATCTGAATGGCTGGAAATGAGATAGTCCCCCTTGATTGTTGTTGTAAAAGGATACATTCGAGGCATAAAAGAAAATAAGACAAAATCTTCCTCAAGAATATTCTTTAGATGTACCAGTGCTTCTAAACGAGGCTTTACCATGATCTCATACTGCATTCCCTTTTGTATCTGCTCTAATGTAAGCTTTTTCAAAAGTATTCTGTCAATTGTTTTTCGGGGATTATATTTTGGAAGAACCAGATCCTTTAAATATTGAAATCCTGCAAGATGGGGAAAATCTTCATAGGAGAACTTAAGATGTATCGTATAAAGCTGTTTTTTATAACCGTATGTAAAAATATATTGATATTCCGTCAGTTCCTTCCACACTTGTGCGGAACGGAAAAGAATATCAGGCTTTTGAATCGTTGCAACCGTCTCCTCCTTTAAATCGAGCTGAAAAAATCCGTTTTCCACTTGCTTCTTTCAAAGCTATATAATATTACTCTCCACTTACCAATCAAGTAGAGGAACGGCTTTCTCCCCTGCTCACCGTGCGCCTCATGGCAGCTCGTTTCCTCTGCACGGAGCTGTGCATAAATAGTTAAGGCTCTGCAAATACAGAGCCTCGATGCGTTTTCGTTCAATTCCTAAGAATCTATTCGGTTTGTGGTTACCGCATAACCCACGAGCTGGCTCCACGGACGACTGCCTGCCGACACAGCCTGCCGTTTCCATGCCGCGATAGCCAATCACTGCCGCTATCCTCTGAATTCATTATAACAGAAAACAATCTTATGTCAACAAAAATAAAAGTATCTTGTTATCATTTTTAATGCCGAATCGAGAAATAATGAATCAAAATCTCCTTGATATGTTGATACCGTCTTGCATAAGCATTTTCCACCCGGATGATCTGCATCTGGTGCGCCTCGCAGATGGCATTCTTTTTCCGATCCCGTTCCCTTACAATCTCGTCCTCAAAATGCTCCTTCCCGTCAAGCTCAATGGCAAGCACCGGAAGCTCCCTGCCTCCCTGGCGCTCGTAGACCACAAAGTCAAAGCGGCCGGAATAAAACAGGTCGTCATGGCTTAGATTGTCCTGAAATACCTGGGACACTGCCACCTCTTTGTGAACGGTATAACGGCTCTGGGAAAGCCAGATATTTTCCAGGGCATGGGTAAGGTTTGCGAGAAAAGCTTCCTCCATAGCCGTACTGAAGGGCTTGATTCCAAGAGCCCGGGAATTGGCCTTTTTCCGGCTCACCTGGGACGCTCCGTTAGCCTTCACATACTCCACAAGCTCATAGAGGTCGTCGCTGCCCTCCCTCTGGTGCAGCCGCTTAAGATTCCGGGAATCGGACAGCACAATCAGCTGATCCCGGGGCCTGGAAACAGCCACATTGATAAGCTCCCGATTATTTTTCAGCCATTCATAGGTGCCTGCCTGGGTACTGTCCGAGATAGCGGTGGAAAAGAGCACCACATCCTTTTCGTCCCCCTGGAAGGCGTGAACCGTTCCGCAGGCCACATGATCAAGGCCTTCCTTTTTCAACGCCTCCTCAATCATTTTCCTCTGGTTTACAAAGGGCGTAATTACGCCGATGCTTTTATCCCGGTGTCCGGCCGCGTAGTTTACAATCTCCTGCACCTCGCAGGGGGCCGTATTTTTCTGATCTGCGGCCTCATTTTTTACATCCACATAGACGAGGGGATGCGCCTCACTGCTGTCAGAGCGGATGTTCAGCTTGGAGTTATAATATTTCCGGTTATTGAATTCGATGATTTTCTCATGGCAGCGGTAATGATTGTGAAGCAATACCTCGTCGCTGACGGAATCACAGGAGAGAAAGGTTTTGTAAATGGAATTCTCCCGGTAGTCGTACTCGTCGGATACGTTGTATTTCCTGCGGAGGCGCTGATTGACCAGGGGATCCAGGAGAATCACCGGATTGAGCTGCTGGGGATCGCCCACCAGCATCAGCTGCTCGCCCCTTATAATGGGAACCAGGGAAACCGCCGTATTGCACTGGCTCGCCTCATCCATGATCACCATATCAAATATAGTCTCCGGCGCTCCCAGACGGTGAGCGGATATGCAGGTGGTGATCATCACCGGAAATACTCTCTGAAGGCGCCGCACATGCTCTGTTTTTCTGAGGTATTTGGAAAATGCCTTTAGCTGCTCCTCCCCTTCGGCCTCAAATAAGATCTTCCGGAGCTCCTCGTATTTCGGCTCATCCAGCCTCTGGATGTATTTTGCCGAAGTGTAGTAAAGATACTTGTAAAGCTCCTCTTCATTGTCATCCAGAAGCTTTAGGGCCTCCTCATCGGTAATCTGGCCTTTGCTGCTGATTTTCCGGTTCACCATCTCCAGCTGCCTTCCCTGCAGATCCGCCTGGAAGGGAAGCAGGCCGATGGCTCCCTTTAAATGGCTCTGGTATTCTGTCATCCGGTGAAGGGTTTCCCTCCGCTCCTGAAGATCCAGAACCTCCTCGTAACGTCCCAGAAGGCCGGAGAGCTCTTTTGCCCTCTGGATGCGGTCGCCGCGCCGTTTGTCCAGGGTAGATTCGTATACGGTAATCGCCTTTGTGGTATGGTAGAGCTCCTTCAGATAACGGATGGCTTCTCTCTGCTTGTCCACATTTCCAAGGCGGAGCACCGGGAAGGGAATCTTCCGGCCATGGTATCGAAGCTCTGTCAGCTTTTGGAATACGCTGTTGATGGGGTGATTGTTGTAGGAGGTGAACAGCACGGTCTTTTCGTTGAAAAATGCAGTCAGCAAAGTGTTCAGAATCGTATTGGTCTTGCCCGTTCCCGGCGGCCCCTGGATGTAAGCTACGGGATATTTCATGGCGTTGTTGATGGCAAGAAGCTGATCCAGATTGATGCGCCTGTTCAGCAAAGTTATAGGACATGCCTTTTTACGGACGGGACGGTTGAGAAGATCTCCGAAAAATGCCCGGATGGGCACAGGAACCTTGTCCTTTTGATACATGTTTAAAATGGCCTGGTATTCCTTGTGAAGATCCAGGGCGATGTCCATCCCAAGGCCAATCACATAGGGCATGTCGTCAACGCTCAGAACCGTCCGGTTGTAGTGGGTGATGCAGTCTTTGATCCGCTCCTGGTTCTCCTCAAAATGCTCCAGAAGCTCATACTCGTCTGCGTCCAGATACCGGCGGATACTCTCTACGGTACCGTCCACAGTGTACTCCGTGCAGATGGTGATATCCTCGTCCGGGCGGAGGACTCGGCGTTTTACATCCAGGCGGAGGCGGCGGTAGGCCAGCACATACAGCCCCTTATTGGTATGGATGCTCAGGACATTCATCGCCAGCTGCTGAAGGGAAATGCGTCCGTCTGGGCGGTTTTCTTCTGTTTTCTGCTGAAAATAAGTGACCATCATACGGAACTGTTCGTCGCTGAGTTCGTAGAACTCCTCCTGAAAACTGTCTCTGTCAAGATAGCGGATTAGTTCAAAATCAGAATAATAGGGCACGCAGTCCATGCGGCTGCACATTTCCAGGTAATTGAGAATCTTTAGATTAGCCGTGTGATCGAAGAGGGTTTTGTACTTATGGGGATGAAGATAAATATCCCTTACCAGCTCCTCATTAATCTCGCAGTAGGAGCCCTCAATGACCTGGGATGTGAGGATGGAATCTATGTAGATGCGGTCATAGGAGCCCAGGGTGTATTTTGCAGTGTGCAGGCCTTCTACCGAAAGAGTGCGGTTTGCAGCGTTCAGATCACGGATGCCTATCCAGTAGTTTGTAATCTGGTTTTCCATGTTCTGATATTCGATTTTGAGCCATTTGCCTTCGTGGATGGCCTTGAAAATGTTGCGGCTGGTGTTGTTCATGGGGCTCCTTGCTCCTTTATTCATCTAGATCCAGCAGAGATTTCACTTCCTCCAGCATCTCCCTTGCCTCCGCATTTCCCCGTTTTGCTCCCTTTTCCAAAAGAGTGAGAAGCCTTGGATTACCCGAAATCAGACAACAGTGGATCTGCAGGGCTGCTGCCATTTCTGATCCTATCTGCTTTTTCGCATATTTCATCATACGTTTTTCCGAGAGCTCCGTTCCGTCCTTTACAAAACGTTCTGCGCTTAAATAGAGTTCACACTGCACGTCAAAGGGCATACCAAAAATGTCCATGTCCTTCCAGTCCTCCAAAGAATCTTCAGCGCCGTTTAAAATCAGATAAGGGTTGGAAAGATGTTCCTTTTCGGCGTATTCCATGCGCGAATAACCGCCCAGGCCGGCTACAGGAAGATGAAGGTAAAGCTTGCTCAGCTCGTACCAGAAACACATGCGCATAAAGGCATCTATATCTTCCAGCAGTTCTGACAAAATTTCCAGATAGTCTCCCCAGGTTTCATTTTCCAGAACAGCATACATGATCTGTTTGGAAACCTCTATGAACAGACTGGCATCATCTGTATAGCTTGACAAGAGGTGTGCCAAATCCTCCAGCTGGTTTGACAGCCATTCTGTGTAGATGTCCAGCTCTTCTTTCGTTACCGGCCTCTGCTGCTCTGGGGAAACCGGGCTTTCCTGTACTTTAAGGGCATAAGCAATGTTCAGCTCCCGAATACTCACAAGCCTTTGCCGGGTTCCCCGAAGATGACCTGTGTATACAATTTCCAGCAATCGCAGATGAAGCATAAGATAATTTTTAAATTGATCCTGTTCAAAGCGATACCCATAGCAGTTACACAGTTTTCTCCGCAAATCTTCCGCAGTAAGAATCCCATAGCGGCAAAGCAGCATAGTTACCCGATAATCCAGTTCTTCATAGCCTTTGACAATCCTCTGCCAGCTGCCCGTTTTCTGCTCCGGAGACAAGAAGCAGGTACATGCTGATTCTGGCGCAAAGTTTTTAGAGTTTTGGAAAAACAGCTGAAAGCTTTTCTTATAATCTGCTGAAATCTCAAGACGGATATCCGTTTCTCCCGCTCCAAAGATCAGATCCGTCATTCCCAGGTATATCAGAAGCTCCAAGGCTGCTTTCTCTTTCTCCAGGTTAAGGGTTAGTTTCTGGTTTTCCTTTACACGGCACAGGCGGAAGTAAAGCTCTATGGCTTCTCTGGGAAGAAGCACCAGGGTAAGCCACATATTTTCCTGAAGATTGGCGGTGAAAGCTTCCGCCAGCTCCTTTTTCCGCCGGTTAGCCGATACCGGCAAAAGGGAATA
This sequence comes from Candidatus Merdisoma sp. JLR.KK011, assembly GCF_036941125.1. Classification (NCBI taxonomy): domain Bacteria; kingdom Bacillati; phylum Bacillota; class Clostridia; order Lachnospirales; family Lachnospiraceae; genus Candidatus Merdisoma; species Candidatus Merdisoma sp. JLR.KK011. The sequence goes on from NZ_JAYWSZ010000004.1 coordinate 552,362, forward strand.
ACGGCAATAGTCTATCAGATTGTTCTTTTTTGAGGCTTCCAGAAGCTGTGACTGCGTATACCGAGAACTTCCCACGGTAACGCGGGTGGACGCGTTAAACTCACACGCCAGATAAAGACTTTGCAGGATTTGTTGTTTTTGTTCTATGGTTTTTGGACGAAAGCCTGTGATAAATTGCGGTTCTGCTGTTTCAGGATGCGAAGCAGCTGCGGTGGATTGCTTTTTGTTTTTCCTCTCCGCCTTTTGCTGCTTTTGGAAAAAGTCTTCGTTATGGTATCTCCAGGTGTTTGAAAAATGGCAGTATTCTTTCAGCCAGGTGTTTATCTGGCTGTCGCTGCCGGTTCCGGTTATGGCAGGATATGGGATATCCTCTTTGTCGTCTGCGGATTCAAGCTCCAATAGACAGGCAAAGGTTTGCGGATATGGGTTTAGGTAGCGAATCTGAGCATTTTTGTTGAAAGCCGGGGCAATTTTGTACTCTGCAGCTATAAAGTCTTCGATGGCATGCCTGGATGTCATAAGCATAAAGCTGTAACAGGCACCGCAGCTTAAGTTGAGGATAAGCTCCAGCGCCGCATGGAGTTCATAAAACGTCACCTGCCCGGGATGGCCAGGCTGGCGGATTTGAAATGAGCGGATGGAAGTTTTGGGGTGAGTTTTAGAGTTAACATAGGCAAGTCCTTTCAATGGTTTCATTTTATGTTTTTAAGAAGATATAATCATATTTCTAAATGTCATCAGTTAATTTCTACAAGCTTTAATTTGTTTCATTTTAAGTCTTTTTTCTATCGCATTTCAACCCATACTCCGCAACAATCCTCTCCACCACCCGTTCCGGCGAATCACCATCCATATAAAACTTATTCTTCACCTTCAAGAACGAAGGCGTATATGCCCATATATCCTTCTTAATCTCCCGAATATAATAATCCCTATGAGCATTTTTATAATCATCATCTTTGTACACATGATCATTCTCATCACTAAAAACAAGCCTGTCAAATATATGCTCCGAAGAATCCTGCAGCTCAATTGCTAATACATCTTCGCAAGCAAGATAGCGATTGAAATGATCTGGGTAAGCAATAGGGGTAATCGAAAATACCTTATTTCCCTTTTTCTTCATCGTCATATCTATCACACGCCCTCTTTTCCAATCTCTTTCTTCGATACTTCCCGTATTGACAAAATCTTCAAGAGTCGTATTATAAAATTTTTTTACTTCCTCATCCAAATCATAAAAGTCATATCCTAACTTCCGAGCCAGCATCTCTCCTGTTGTCGTCTTTCCTACATTTGATACTCCAAACAAAAATATTGTCATGCTCCTCCATCCTATTGTATATTTGTACTTTATTCAAAACAGATTACTCTGTCTCCATCAAAGAAGTTACGTTGTCAAAGGGACCATAAAGTTCTTCCTCCCTTTCAGCTGAATCCATTACCGCCAAAGTAACAGCATTCGGTATATTGCGGCTGATTGCAAAAGGAATCAGTTGTTCTCTCACTGACTGCCTCAAAAAAATATTAAACGCAGTAGAAAGGCTCATGCCTAAATCTGCAAATAAAGCATCCGCCTGAGCTTTCAAATTCTCATCCACACGAAAAGTAACGTTTACATTCTTCACTATTTTTTCCTCCTCCCCCGAAACTCCTCAATCTTCCCCCTAATCTCCGTATAATCCCTCTCAAACAGCTCCTCACTTATCAGCTCATTCAAGATCTCTGCCGGCACCCCTTCCGCAATCTTATTCCTCACAAACTCCTTACTCTTCCCCCCATACTTCGCCATACCGCAGATCGCCTGGATATGCGCCAGCTCCGGCCGCCAAAGTATCCGAAGCTTTAATTCCAGCTCCATCTTCGGATTCCGCGCCGCCTCCCGGATCATATAAAAATCCACGCCCTCTTCCATCTGCTCCACGGAGATAATCCCCCAATACTCCGGAACGTGTTCCCCGATATGCATGGCATGAGTAGACCCCGCCACCACATAATTCCGATCAAAAAACCGGTCATAGTCCTTTACCTGCCGCTTCAGTCTCGCATAAGTATCCGCATCACTCTTAATCTCAATCCCGGCAAGCTCCCCCTGAAGCACCATCACAATATCTGCCCGGGATCTTCCCATCTGCTTCTCCTCAATCATCCGCGCCTTGCCATACCGTTCTTCAAGATAGTCAAACAACGGCTCTCTGATATCTTTATCATACAGCATACAAATCCATCCCAACCCAAATCATTTTCAAAAAGAGGAGCCAGGCACCAGGCCCGACACCTCTTTGTCCGTACGCACATATGTGAGCTTCTGCTTATCCGCTACACCTTCTGCTTCTTCCCAATATAAACCGGAAACGTATCTGTCCCCTTCAGCTCTTTCCCGGCGCTCACCGTCACATCTTTGTCCGCAATCACGTACTCTACATCTGCGCCGGACTCCACCACTGTGCCCTGCATCAGAACACAGTTCTTCACCTTAGCGCCCTTGGCTACCTTAACACCACGGAACAATACGCTGTTCTCCACTTCGCCTTCAATGATACAGCCATCCGCAACCATGATATTCTCTACCTTAGCCCCTTCAATATATCGGGAAGGATTGTCGTCACGAATCTTCGTATAAATAGGCGCCGCCGAGAACAGGGCGTCCAGATTGTAATCATCCAGAAGCTTCATATTCTCATCAAAATAACTCTTCATATCGAATATACGCGCCACATAGCCGTCATATTTATACCCCTGGACATTCAGCCTGTCAAGCTGGTGCAGAAGCACGTCGCGCTCCAGATATACTTCTCCGCGCACATAAGCCGTATTAATCAGATCTATCAAAAGCTCCCGTCTAACCAGCGTAATTCCCATAGAGAAATTCTGTACGCCCTTGGCTTTGGAGTTCACATACATCTTGGTGATCCTGCCGTCCTTAAGGGCAAAGGTATAATAAAATCCCTTGTCATTGGAAGCGCTTTCCAGAATGCTGTCCGGAATCTCCTCTTCACGGTAAGCCATGGTGACATCGGCTCCGGTAGCAATATGCGCGTCAATCAAAGCCTTGAAGTCAAAATTCACCACAACGTTGGTATCCGCCAGAACCACATATTCTTCTTTCTGATCCTCTAAAAACTCCAGAATACCGGCCAGAGCGCCCACACGGCCCACGAAAGGCTTGTTGGTCTTGTCCGCAAAGGGCGGAAAGATGGTCAGTCCGCCGTTTTTCCGAACCAGATCCCATTCCCGTCCGGATCCAAGGTGATCCATCAGAGAATGATAATTATTCCTCACCATCAGAGAAACGTTGTTAATGCCGCAGTTTGTCATGCTGGACAGAATAAAATCAATAAGACGGTAACGGCTGGCAAAAGGAATGGAAGCCATCAGCCGTACATTTACCAGCTCCGGAACGAGTGCGTCATGGCTGTTTGGGAAAATAATGCCAAGCGCGCTTTTATTTGCATTCATCATACCTCTTCACCGCCTTCCACGTTTTTTCTTACCATAGCCTTCGGCCCCACTTTAGCCCCGTCTCCCACGGTGACGCCGGCGCCGATAGTAGCAACGCCGCTCTCATCGCCGGAAGGCATGGCGCCCACAACAGCATTTTCGCCGATGGTTACATTTTCGGCCACGATACAGTGCTTTACAACAGCCCCCGACTTAATGAGGGTTCCGCCCATTACAACTGCATCCTCCACAATCGCCCCTTCTTCTACCCTGACGCCCGCAAAAAGAATGGAGTGCTTCACCGTGCCCTTGATCCGGCAGCCGTCTGTAATCATAGCATTTTCCACCAGGGCGCCCGGACAGATCTTGTGGCCGGTCATGCCGCTGTTGCGGCTGTAGATCTTCCAGTTGGAATCAAAGAGGTTGATACCGCTGTGCTCCGGATCCAGTACCTCCATATTTGCTTCCCAGAGGGAAGAAATCGTTCCCACGTCCTTCCAGTAGCCGCTGAAATGATATGCATACATTCTGCGGCCGTCCCGAAGCAGGTTGGGAATGATGTTATTTCCAAAGTCATTCTCAGATTCCGGATTGGCCTCGTCCTCCTCCAGATATTTGCGCAGGATGTCCCAGTTAAAAATATAGATGCCCATAGAAGCCAGATTGGACTTGGGATTCTTTGGCTTCTCCTGGAATTCCGTAATCTTGTCATCCTCGTCCGCTACCATCAGGCCGAAACGGGAAGCTTCCTCCCAGGGAACCTCCATAACCGCCACGCTGAACTCTGCATCTTTTTCCTTGTGGAACCGCAGGAAATCGCTGTAATCCTGCTTGCAGATCTGGTCTCCGGAAAGGATGATGACATACTTGGGATCGTACCGCTCAATAAAGGAAATATTCTGGTAAATCGCATTTGCCGTACCCTTGTACCAGTCGGAACCGCTGGACTTCTGATAGGGCGGAAGCACATGGACGCCGCCGTGCAGACGGTCCAGATCCCAGGGCTGTCCGTTGCCGATATACTCGTTCAGCACCAAGGGCTGATACTGGGTTAAGATGCCAACTGTGTCAATTCCCGAGTTTACACAGTTGGACAGTGGAAAGTCGATGATACGGTATTTTCCGCCAAAAGGAACTGCTGGTTTTGCAAGCTTCTCTGTCAAGGCATACAGGCGCGAGCCCTGGCCGCCGGCAAGGAGCATTGCAATCATTTCTTTTGCCATAAAAATTTTCCCCCTTTTTATGTTTCCGAGAATGCTCTCATACGTAGATTATACTACAAAGCGGCAAAATTTGGTATCCCTTTTCTCTAAAAGGCATAAAGCTTTACCTATTTTTCTTTTATTTTTCCCAGTAACAATACACGCCAAGTAAAAAAGCTCTTATTACGCTATTTCTTGACACTGCGGCAAAATTGTAATATTGTATTTTTAGCATCAAATATCCTGTGGTATCTGCCGTATGTCATACGTTCTGAACATCCGGCCCATTGCCAATGGAAATAAACAACAAGCCATCATGTCGGTCAAAAAAGCCGCTGGCGCTGGGAAGGGTAATATGGTAAATCTAGTTATTCTATTGGAATGTTTCGGCATATGTTTAACTATTATAGCATTACTCCTTCTGCTCAACGGAGAAGGCGCTAAAGAGCAGAAGCTGCTGATCCTTATCATGTGCGGAACTCTCGTTCAGAATATCGGCTACTTACTGGAACTGACGGCTCCTACCGTGGAGGCTGCCATAACGGCAGTGACGGTAGAAAATGCAGGCTCCACATTTGTTCCGCTGTGTTATTGCTGGTTTATTTATATTTATTGCTGCATCAATCCGCCGAAAACCTTTTTAAGAATTATTGGCACTATCAGCTTTTTCACTCTGCCCACGGTATTTTTTAACTGGCACGGCCTTTTCTATCAAGACGTTCAATGGCTGGCGGATGCAAATGGATTTTATCATATCAGCATCACTTACGGCCCGTTATATGTGCTTTTTTTGTTCAGCCGTATTATCATTCCTTACACCCTTTGTATCTGCACATTGATAAAAGCTATCCGCGAACACTCAGATCGGCAGATAAACCGTCAATATTGGACGATTCTCGGAATTTCTACCCTGCCTGTGATTATGCTGGCAGTCTATGTTTTTAAATTCGTGACGGTATTTGATCTCACACCTGTAACACTGGCTATCTCGATGTCCCTGGTAGTTATTGTAGTCTGGAGCCGCCGCAACTATGACTTCCGTTACCTGGCGGCGGAAAAAGTCCTGGAAAGTCTGGGCGACGGCGTAATTGCGCTGGATGACCACGACCGGCTGGTGAGCTATAACAGAGCGGCGGCGAATATCTTTACCCATCTGCCCTCCCATAAGCCGGGAGAAAATATCCGTGTCGTGGAGGGCTTTCGGGAAGAAATGCTTAACGAGGACATTCCTCAGAGTTTCTCCATCAACGAACAGCATTATGAAAGCCACAGCAAACATATTATAGATGAGAACGGCAAGATACAGGGCTGCGTCATTTTAATTCTGGATATGACTGACATAAAAGCCTATATCAATGAGATCAAACGCGTCCGGCGCCAGGCTGAGAAAGCCAGCATTGCCAAAAGTGAATTTCTTGCCAATATGTCCCACGAGATACGGACCCCCATGAATGCCATTATCGGACTGAATGATATCATCATGGAAGAATGCGGAGATACCGAAATCTATGCTTATGCCAAGGACGTACAGTCTGCGGCAAAGAATCTCCTGGCAATTATCAATGATATTTTGGATCTGTCCAAGGTAGAGGCCGGCAAAATGGAGCTGGTGCATGTAGATTATTACCTAAAAGTTATGGCGGACGAGATCATGGGAATGATGGATATGGCCGCTTCCCAGCGGGGTTTGATTCTGAAGTATGAATGCGACAAAACAATCCCCTGCCGCTACAACGGCGATGACGGCAGAATCAAGCAGATTTTAATCAATATTCTCAGCAACGCCATTAAATTTACAAACAAAGGATATGTACGCGCTTATATTACCGGAAAGCCCGGAAGGAGCGAAGATGAGGAGCTGCTCATTTTCTATGTGGAAGATACCGGCTGCGGCATCCGCGAAGAAGATCTCGGCAAGATCTTTGAGGATTTCCGGCAGGTAGATTCCAAGCGGAACCGAAACGCAGAGGGCACCGGACTGGGCCTGGCCATTGTGAAGTATCTTGTGGAGCTGATGGAAGGCACCATCCAGGTAGAAAGCACTTACGGCAAAGGGACGACGGTTACCATTATGATCCCACAGAAGATTATAGACGCCGCCCCTGTTTCTAATACGCCGGAGCTTCCGCAGTCAGAGCAGAAATTAACAGATATGTTTACCGCCCCCGGTGTAAAGGTACTCATTGTGGATGATAATGTGATCAACCGCAAAGTGGCAAGAGGCTTTCTGAAAAATTATGCCTTTGATCTGACCGAAGCGGCAAGCGGGCCGGAGGCCGTGGAGCTTGTGCGCAATGTCCGGTTTGACATTATCTTTATGGATCATATGATGCCTGGTATGGACGGCATTGAGGCAGCGGAGATTATCCGCAGAGACTGCGGCGAAAACGGCGCCGCCCCTGTTATGATTGCATTGACCGCCAACGCCATGGAAGGAATGCGTGAACATTTTTTGAAATGCGGTTTTCAGGATTTTATTGCCAAGCCTCTTGATCGGAGAGAGCTGAACCAGCTCCTACTGCGCTGGGTGCCGGAAAAATACAGACAGACAGATGGTATAGAAGAGGAAGCCAAACCCCTTGATCCGGCCGTATTTCAGATTGAAGGGGTGGATATGAATGCCGCGATGCAGTATTATTCCGGCGATGAAGAGGGCTTTGCCGATCTGCTGGAGCTTTACTGCATAGACGGCAAACGCAAGACAGAGCTTCTGCGCGAGCTTGTGGATTCCGATATTTTGCGCTATCAGATAGAGGTTCACGGACTTAAGAGCGCATCCGCCAACATCGGAGCAATGGAGGTCTCCGCCATGGCCCGTGCGCAGGAACATGCCGCCGCCCAGGGAGACAGAGAGTTCATCCGTGAGAAGTTTCCGCTGCTGCTGGCAGAGTATGAGACCCTTCTGGCTGGTATCGGACAGTTCCTGGAACGGCGGAGCCAGGAGAATGCAGCAAAAGAAAAGCTTCCCTGTCTGACCCTGCAGGAACTGAAGGAACAGACCGCCGCAGCGCTGGAAGAGCTGAAACATTTCCGCTCTCAGGAGTGCGCAAAAAGAGTGGAGGCAATGCTGCTCCATGAACTGCCCAAGGAGACTAAGGAGAGCCTTTTGCAGATACGGGATCAGCTGAGATTATATGAAGACGATAATGCGGAAGATCTATTGAGCCGGCTTCTAAGCATACTTGAAAAGGAGGACGAACAAAAATGAGTCAAACAGAAAGCGGATTTTCTAAAAAGCGTATTTTAGCAGTGGACGATACTGCTATTATCTTAACCAGGATTTCGGATATCCTGCGGAACGATTTTGATGTAATCACTGTTAATTCTGGGGCGCGGGCCTTGAAATATCTGGGCCAGGAAAAACCGGATCTGATTCTGCTGGATATTCAGATGACTCCCAAAAACGGCATCGATACCCTTCGGGATATACGCTCTATGAGAGACCGGTCAGACATACCGGTGATCATGCTTACCGGCGTGGAGGATAAGGAAAGTGTTCTTGCAAGCTTTAAGCTTGGAATCTGCGATTACATACTCAAGCCTTTTTCTTCCGATGATCTGCTGAAAAGAATCCGCATGGTTTTCGAACCGGAAAACCATGCGGATATGGAATCATAAGAAAGAGAGGGGATTGACAAGATGAATACTGCTTTGGCGAAGGAAGAGCTTGCACAAATACTGGATCAGGCTGTTCAGGATGTGACGGAACGTACCGCAGGGGTGCGTCTCCAGCAGGGGGAGCAGTCTCCTGCCGGAGATCTTTGTACTGTCCAGATCACCTTTGACAAAGGGTTTCACACCAGCCTGACCTTATGCGCCGATACGGGACTGTTGTACCGCATGGCATGCAATTCCTTTCACGAGGAATCCGTAAGCCCGGAAGATCTGGAAGAATTCAGCAAAGAATATTTCAATGTGCTCTGCGGCAGAATAGCAGGGGCAATGTTCCGGGCCACACAGGTTCCGGCTCATTTTGGCCCGCCGGTCTTTTATCATGGACGCTATGAACCGGAAGGGCGTGAGATACAATTCGTACTCACATATTGCGACGAGCATTGCGGAGGCGGCGCACAGTTGATTCACCATGTACCCTGTTCCCATGAGGACGGGACTGTCGCAAGCGAAGGCTGAGAGAAGGGAGTATAGGAAATGAGCAAACGAATTATGGTGGTAGATGATTCCCGGCTTGTCCGGGTTCAATTGGGTGATGTTCTGGAAGGTACGGATTATGAGATTGCGGCATACTGCCGAAGCGGCGAGGATGCCATTGCCCAGTATGACGAGGTAAATCCCGATCTGGTGACCATGGATATTATCATGCAGGGAATGGACGGCCTGGACGCTTCCGAGATTATTCTCAAGAAGCATCCGGATGCCAGGATTGTTATGATCTCCTCCCTGGCATACGACGATACCTTTGAGAGAGCTAAGGCCATCGGCGCAAAAGGCTTTGTGGATAAGCCTTTTCATCAGGAGCAGCTGCTCAAGGTGTTTGAAGAGGCGTTGTCTTAACTGCCTGGGGGCTTTATTTTTGTCAGTTGAAAAAGGTCTTGCCAAAATGATACTTCTCAATTTGGTAAGACCTTTTTATGGGCTTTCAGCTTTTATAACCTGATAATTCCGGCTGCCCCGGCTCATATTTTGCACCAGGCTTCCTTATATACAGACGCACTTATTTAACCCACTGCTTATTAGACACTGGTTTGCCATGCCCAAAATAGATTCTTCTATTACCCAGTCTGCTGATTTTTCCCGCACTTTCTAACATGTCATGTTTGTTGTGAAACAACATTGATACTGTCGGATAAAACATATTCATCAATGCGTCGCCGACTATCAGATAGGCGTTCTCCACATCAAGCCCTATCGAACCATCTGTATGTCCGGGTAAGGCAATTACATTTGCATCAATCCCATAGGCTCTTAAGCTGTCTTTATCATTCAGCAATACATCCGGCTTAAATTCTTCCATTGTACGCGCCGAAAACTCTTTGAGCGATACGGACAAGACAATCTTCCCCAAAAAACTTTCGGCAGAAAGCCTTTGATTTGTATTGGATTCAATTAGACTGCAGTCCTTTTCGTTCATTCCGATTGGAATTCCCAACGCATTTGATATTTGGGCGGCATTTTCTGCATGGTCAAAATGTGCATGTGTCAGGACAATCAGTTTAACATTATACGCTTTGCACTGTTCAATAACTTTATTTAGGAATTCTTTTTTCCCTGTGTCTACTAGTATTCCGCTAGTTCCGTTTTCGACTATATAACAGTTACTGTTTCCACATTTTATCCTATGAATTTCGCTCATATTTCTTCTCCTGACATATTGTTTTATGGGCTTGATTATAACATTTCTGTATTGAATCTGCTGGAATAAAATTCTGTCCCAAGCTCGTATTATACAGATATCCAATACTTTTGTATAATACCGCTTTTACTCAGCCCTGCAGTATCTTCAACCTCATCTTCCAACACTCCGCCATTTTTCACGATGATTCTTTTTGAAGCAGTATTCTCTTTATCACAGGTTAATAAAACCCTATGTTCTCCGAAATCATGGCAAATGGATAAAATCAGCTTGAGCATTTCAGCCCCATAACCCTTCCGTCTTTCGGACGGCCGAACGCTATATCCGATGCTGCCTCCGAAAATTCTGAGAGAGTAAGAGAGAGGATGGCGGAAATCAATGATACCCACAACAAAATTGTCCTGCTTCCTTACCGCCAAAAACACTTCAGACGGCACAATCCTCTCTTTCTTCCGCATCCAGCAATTTCTTCAAATCATCAATGTCCGGGAGTGCTTCAATCAATTCCGCCGACATATCTTTTGATGTTTTATAGGTAGCCACTCCCATCGGTTTCGTATAATCCCGAATCACAAAATCTACAAAGGCTTTATTCATATCTTTACATAGTATAATACCAATCGACGGGTTTTCATGTGGTTTTCTTTCAAATTCATCTAATACACTCAAATAACCTGATAATTGCCCCAAATAAGCCGGTTTAAATTTTCCGTTTTTCAACTCTACCGCCACAAGGCAATTCAATGCTCTGCTGAAAAATAAGAGATCAATATATTGATCTTCTCCAAAAGCATCCAGATGAAACTGGTTCCTCACAAACGTAAAATCTCGTCCAAACGTCAAAATAAAATTTTTTATATTTTGGACAATTGCATTTTCCACCACTCGTTCATCTACATCCGCCCTATCACGAACACCTAATTCTTCTACATTGATGTAGTCCAGCAAATACTCGTCTTTAAAAGTACTGATTGCTCGCAAAGCCTGTTGACTTGACGGAAGTGTTTGTACAAAATTATTGGGCATTTGTCCCTGATGATGGTAATCATCCCTGTCAATAGCTTTTACCAACGCTTCACGACTATATTTCTCCTCAGCACAACGCTTGATATAAAAAATTCTTTCGTTCATATCTTTTACTTTAGATATAATCGTTCTGTGATGTGTAAACCCAATAGCCAAAAATGCATCCGCCGGAACCGTCAGTTTTTCCGGCACCAATGGGTGCCAAATTGCCATATTATTATTTTTTTCTAATTTGGCACCGACGGGTGCCAAATTATCTTTCAGCTCAATCATCTCATTTTGTTCTGTATCTTCTATACACGACCATTCTTCATAAAATTTTCGCATATCCCTTAAACTTCTGGGCGAAAATCCACGAAGTCCTGGCAATTCCCGATCAAGCCGCATGCTAATCGCATTAATTGCCCCTCTTCCCCAATATCCATTTCGAGAATTTGAAGAAATATATTTTCCAATACCATAATACAGCATAAGCTGCTTTTCATTCACTCCTCTGGCTGCATCATATTGGCTCTGCAAAATTGCTGTCTTTATCGTTTGGACAGCCTCTTCATAATTTGAATATTCACTCATTTACAATCACTCTCCAATTATCAAAATCAGTATTTATCATTTTTTATTTAGGATTTGTTCTCTGTCGAGTATGTAAATCTTTTGATTATTTGATATATCAATATTATCCTGCCTATATGAGCTAATGTTATCATTTTGTTATCGGGATTGATAACACATGCTCTGTAACTGCGGATAATAACTATATGTTATGATTTTAATCATAAACAATTTTATTTAGCGAATTGACCATTAATATAGGAATACATAAAAACACTCGTACCTTGTACTTTCATACAGTTTTAAGACTGTATTCTTATAACAATGCAAATATTATCTTTATTAATTATCAACTACTTTATCTTGAGTCTTATACACATTTACTTTCAAATCTGTACATCACTTTCACTTTTCTAAACAGGTATTATTCCCGATGGTTGAATTTTATTATCAAAACCATTGACATAATACGCTAATATTTTCATTCTATTTTCTACTCTTTTAAATGAATGACCTCCTTTTGAAATAAGCGCCAACAATCGATACTCTTCAACTACAGCGTCTGAATATCCATGAAAAGCCCCTTTCACACTATCAGCCTTGGCTGAACTAAATGCTGAAAGCTTTTCATTTATAGAATCTAAAGCCTTTAATTTATCTTTACCATTCTCCGTAAAATCTACAAATTTTAGAACAATCAACAACAAGAAAAATTTCATTGCCCTAGCATTACAGGACATATATTTAATAGGAATACTATTATTATCTACAATTGAATTAAGTACATCTATACAATAAAGTGTTTTTGCAATTGTTTCTTCATTTAATTCACTACACTCAGAAACAAATCTCATAACTTCCTTATCTGTCACACCAAATCCAATCTTCCCGTCAATTAATCCCAAAATACTATAAAAAACTCTGTCAAACTGTTTACGTTTATTTCCAAAAGAAAGTTTGTCCAGCAATAAATCTATATCATTAATCATTTTTAAATATTTGTCCAACTCAGTATCTGGCACAGAATTTATAATTTCTCCCGCTCTCAATCGTTCTTGGTTTTGAAGATATCTAAAATATTCTGTAATTTCTTCATCGGAAGCATTTGTTATATTAGTAATAGATATATTATATGCCAAAATATTGTCTTGGATGACTTGAGGTAAATGCTTAAAACTAAGTAGAATTTTCCCTTTATTACGTAATTTTTTCTTTAATTTCAATAATCTAATATCTGAATCCTCACCTACATACTCTATAATATATTCAATAATTGACCTCGAAACATCACTCTGTATAACATATTCATTTTCAATAAATTTATAAATAGTCGTCAACCTTTGCTGTCCATCAACCACCTCAAACATTGCACCTTTATCATTTTTTTCTGTACGAACTCTCAAACTTACATTTCCAATCGGATAACTTTTTATAATACTGTATAATAATTTATCCTTAAAATCAGAACTCCAAATATATCCTCTCTGAAATTCAGGCTGTAAATCAATGCCATCACGCTTATTTATGTTTCTAATCTGATTCAGCAATGTTTGTATCGGTCTAGAATCATAGGAAAAAGACATTATAAAAGACATCACTTCTCCTCCTTCGCTGTTTAAGGTCATTATATACTGCATCTTCTCCTTTGTCAACAGACTCTTTCTGATATTTTTTATATTTTCAATTAAATTCACAAAAAGCTCAAGAGTCTATTTTACTCAAAACGATTGAACAAAAAATAAAACGCAAATCAAAAGTCTACCCTTCCCTTGCTAATAATATCCTCCGCATACTGTAAAAAACGAAATTCTCCCAAACAACTATTGGACAATCATCTTACGCCAATATAACAAATGTTTGACAAACCTACATTGTTTCCGTATCTTCGATCAGATTTTTCTTTAGTGCTTCAATCGTATCTTGGTTCTTTTTAAGAAGTTCCAACTGCCTATACGCCTTTTCCCTTAATATCTTTAATCGTTCAATGTTAGATAACCCTTGCCTTATCAAATCAGCATTGGTATCTTCCAAATTGATAAGTACAACTAATTCCTCTGCCGAAGCAAAATCTCTGATATTAGGTGTTTTTCCACTTATTCCCTTTTCACTTCTCCATTGCGCCGCTGTCTTGCCAAACAAAGCCATATTTAAAATATCTGCTTCGGATGCGTATGTATAAACCATTTCCTGTGGGGATAATGTTGGTGTTATCAGAAATTCCTTTACCGCATCTGTATGAATACGATAATTTATTTTTGAAAGTTCCCTCTTAGCATCCCAGCCAATCGCTAATCGGTTTGCTTCATCTTTCTTTAACCGCTGATAATCCTTAATAATATAGAGTTTAAATTCTGGCGAAATCCAAGACGCAAATTCAAAGGCTATATCTGTATGGGCATATGTACCGCCGTATCTACCCGATTTTGATATAATACCAATTGCGGCTGTTGCCTTTATCCACTGTTGCGGCGTCAATGTAAATGCATTATCTCCCGACTCCGCTTTAAACCTATCGAATTCGATAGGTTTAAAATTGGGATTATGAATCTGCTCCCACAAACCCAGAAATGAGATTGTTGAATGGTTACGCATCCAGTTCGCAACCACGATAAAAGCATTGTCTGAATTTTTATATTTGGCAATATCCGTTAAAGAAATATAAGCTTCTTCATTTACGACATCCCCCATTACTCTGATTTCTGTTCCATTGGCATCTATTTTCATATTTTTCATTATCTCCAACCACTTCCTTTAGCACAGATTATCCCTTATATGACATCATATATAACAGACACTCTTGCAGCAATTTTTCTGGATTGTGTTCCAATTCTATTATCGCTTTTATCTCCGCTTTAGCCTTATACGGAATATTGTTATTATTCTCAATAATCTTTTTTAAGACTTCCTTTACTGCTTTTTCATCTAAATTCTCAGCCATTTACACATACCCTCCTCATCACACGTCCCTGTTTTGCAGGATTTCTTCTCACTCCATCCCGGGGGCGGATAGACCGCATCAAATGGGGATGCCCCCTTATAATTGTATATTGGAGTACATACTCTTATATCAAGAAATGACCATGTAGGTATTACCTGCCCCTATGCTTCTCTTTCTTTTTCTGCTGTTTCAGTTCAAACTGCCGCTGTCTTTCTTCCTCCCGTTGTTCCCGGCACGTTTCCGCACTTCACGCTGCATCCGTTTAGGATTGCGGCCAGCTTCTTTTACATCAGTTGCCACAGCCGGACTAAATCGCAGCCGACAGTAATTTTTCAGAACGAAATCATAAATTTCATAGTCTTTAGGCTCTACGCCAAATCGGTGCGACTGGACTACCTACCAGTTCTGCAAGATTACCTTGCGTTGTGTTTTTATCTTTGTTCCTATATATTACCACATAACTGCTTATTTTGATATAAAATGCGGCAATTCGCTTAATAGTGTGAACTGCCACATTATCACATTTTCCTTATCCGAATTAACTTGCATGGTGCTAGCACCATGTTCAAATCATTACTAAGGAAAAATATTCTGCCTTTCTTACAGACGAAAATTTGATACTCATTTTTCAGCTTTAAGAAACACCCCTTCCCCTTTTCTATAAACCTGCACTGTTTTAAATCCACAATTGTAAAAGATTTCCTCTAGCTCTTTTTTGCTGTATATTCTTACATCTCCACTTTTTGAAAAGGGAAACCAAAATTTATTTGCTATAAATCTAACTACTGCTCCAAAATTAGGATCAGCTATATACACTGTACCGTTTTTCCTTAAAACTCTTTTACATTCATTTACGAAAGCTTGCGGATTGTCAAAATGATGAAACGCACAACATACAGTTATAATATCAATACTTTCATTGCTCCATTCAAGAGGATAGCATGGTTTTACCTCAAAATTCATATTCGAATACCGCATCTTTGCAGAACAAATCATGTTCTCAGATATATCTATTCCATTTGCTTGGATTTTTGCTTTTTTTGATAATTCCCACAACAAAGTTCCATTTCCACATGCAACATCAAGGACAACATTACCCTCATGCAAATCTATCGTATTGGATAGTTCCATAATGTGAAATCTTGTATATTGTCCTTCCCTTGACGCATCATATTCAGATGCTATTTTATTGTATGTAATTCTTGATTCTTCTGTTTTCTTATTCACGTTTTTTCCTCGCTCCTGATCTCTCCATTTGATTATACTTTTTTTATTCTCTGTCTGCCATTATAAAATATGGGGGATACCTTGTATTTTCTTCTCCCTCTCCCCTGCCAGCCAACAGAACACTCCTTACGACTGCCCAAAAATCAATTGAGGAAAAATCAATCGAACCCCTTCCCTGGTATGCTTCCTTATTTTCTGCCGCTTAGCATTTCTGATAAGTTTTGTTCCTGTATTATCTGAATTATGTTAGAATATTTAAAGAGCACAGAATTGAGAGGTCAGCTATGGACTATAAGATACGCAAAATACAAAAACAAGAATATCCGTTATTGGATAATTTTCTATATGAAGCAATTTTTGTTCCAGAGGGTATCGAGCCTCCACCCAAAACCATTATCACGTCTCCCGAATTACAGGTTTATGTGGAGCGTTTCGGTGAATCAAAAGATGATTGGGGATTGGCAGCGGAGGTTGGATGAAAGAAATTCTTGCTCTGCTGAAATCACATGGGTACAGACGAGTTTCTCTTTCTGTCCAAAAAGCCAATTATGCAGCAAAGATGTATTTAAAGATTGGTTTTGAAATTATAATGGAGAATGAAGAAGAATTTGTTATGATATGTCATTTATGAATCAATTACCATTACAAAAATACGGTTCTTTTATTCAAACTCCTCGGCGGATAGCTTGAACTAGTTATTTTTCTATGGTTTATAATGGATTTATTGTGTTGGACGCTGTTTTCATCATTGTTTTTGACTGGGGCGTGGTTGGCGCTGCCAGTGCAACCGTAATCGGACAGGTTTTCTCTGCCTTGTTTGGTACATATCTTGTCTTTGGAAAGAAAACCCAAGTAACGATTTCCAAAAATACATTCCATTTGGAAAAGGCGCTATGCCTGCAAGCGGTATCAATCAAGGTATTCAGCCTATTATCGGAAATAATTACGGTTCAAAAAATTATAGCCGGGTAATTCAGACACTTTTTCAAGCTGCAATCTTTTCCGTATCAATTACCTGTTTTATTTGGCTTATCGTACTTTTTTCCGAAACAGATACTCGCTGCATTTGGTGGAACAGAAGAAATGTTCCATATCGGAATTACGGGACTGAGGATAAACTTCTGCATTACCCCGGTTTTAGGATTTGTCATGTTGGCAACCACTTTCTTTCAATCCATTAACCGCCCCGCACCCTCTATTTTGATAACTGTATTAAGACAAGTGGTGTTTTTAATTCCGTTTATATTTGTTTTGCCAATCCTTTTCGATATAAATGGTATATTTTTTGCACAGCCAATCAGTGACGCAATAGCAACAATCTTATCTATGTATCTTGTTTTGAAAGAGCGTAAGGAAATGTTGTCATTATCACAATGCTTATAATTACAGCATAATTGATAACTATGGAAGGCGGTTGCAGCATATGGGAAAATTTTAGTACTGACACTTAATGAACAGGAAGAAAAAGTAACTAACCCACCTATTTTATAAAGAAAATATTATTTCTTTTGCAAACAGGAATCAACGCTGCTATTTTTTTAGAAAATCGCTAAACTCCTTTAATTCCTTTTTCGTATCTTCTGAAAGTCTGTTAAATTCTGTATCATGGATTGCTCCCTCCAGTGTGTATAAATGTACCAGACACACCTTCGGATATTTCTGCTTTAGCTTAAGAAATGCGCCTTTTGCACCTATCTCAAAAGCCGGAAAGTCCTTTATTTATTCGGCTTCCCGGCTCTCTGTTTACTATTTGAGCTCGACTTTTCCTAACTAATTTTATTTAGGAATTATTCTCTATCGAGTATGTAAATCTTTTGATTATTTGATATATCCATATTATTCGGCATATATCAAAGCTGTTTATTATTTTTACTCTAGAAAATCAACTCCCAAAATTCCTCTAATAAAAATCAATCCTATGTGTAGACACAAAATACTATTTTTACTTAGACAAATCCACTATACTATTTTACTCGCTGATTTTCTGTCAGCGTTTTGTTAATGCTTTGCTATAACTGACATAAAAACGTCTAACAAGCTTTATTTTGAGAACATTACATCATTTCTGGAAAGAAGATATACACAATACTGATTCATACTGATTCCTTCCCTTTGAGAATGTTCTGCCAAAGCTCTGTGCAGACTTCGTGGAATTCTCAATTTAAACTGTCCTGAGTAATCTTCCAGGCTATCTGGCTCATGAATCTCTACACCCTCTTCAAGTGCTGCTTCAATCCATGCTTTCTTCGCATCTAATGCATTTGCCACTGCGCTTTCTACTGTCTCACCACAAGTAATGCAGCCAGGCAAATCCGGATAGGAAACCACAAATCCCCCTCATCCTTATCTTCTACAATTTCCATGCGATAGGACATTGCCATGTAATTATTCAGCTTCTTCATCATTCTTCGCCTCACTCTCTACAATCTGCCTTACCATTTCAACATATACTTTCTTGATTGGTTCGTGTTTAGGTATTGTGATCGGCATACAGCCCTCCTTCCTAAATGTATAATGGATATACTCCGTATATTTTTTACAAATAAAATCTTCATCAACTACAAAAAATATTATCACTAACCGCTTAACTATAAAAACACTGGATTTCTTCGCTACTCCAACTTATTCCAGTTCTATCGTCCCAGGCGGCTTCGAAGTCAAATCATACATAACCCGATTCACCCCTTTGACCTCATTAATAATCCTGCTAGTAACCTTAAACAACACCTCATAAGGAATCTCCGCACACTCCGCCGTCATAAAGTCGCTGGTATTCACTGCCCGCAGCGCCACCGCATAGTCATAGGTTCGAAAATCCCCCATAACCCCCACAGACCGCATATTCGTAAGCCCTGCGAAATACTGCCCAAGCCCTTGATCCAATCCGGCCTTAGCAATCTCTTCCCGGTAAATGGCATCCGCATCCTGCACAATCCGGACTTTCTCCTCCGTAATCTCGCCCACGATCCGCACGCCAAGCCCCGGCCCCGGAAACGGCTGGCGGTACACCAGATACTCCGGAATCCCCAGCTCCAGTCCGGCTTTGCGCACTTCATCCTTAAACAGCATCCGCAGCGGCTCAATAATCTCCTTAAAATCCACAACCCCAGGCAGGCCGCCCACATTATGATGAGATTTAATCACCGCCGACTTTCCAAGCCCGGACTCAATCACATCCGGATAAATCGTCCCCTGCACCAGAAAATCCACAGCACCAATCTTCCGTGCCTCCTCCTCAAAGACCCGGATAAACTCCTCGCCGATAATCTTCCGCTTCGTCTCCGGCTCCGTCACCCCCCGAAGCTTCTCATAATACCGCTTCTGGGCATTCACTCGGATAAAATTCAGCTCATAAGGGCCCTCCGGCCCAAAGACAGCTTCCACCTCATCCCCCTCATTTTTCCGCAGAAGGCCGTGATCCACAAACACACAGGTAAGCTGCTTCCCGATTGCCTTGGAAAGCATAACTGCAGCCACCGAAGAATCCACGCCGCCGGACAGAGCACAGAGCACCTTTCCGCTTCCGACCTTGTCCCGGATCTGACGAATACTCTCCTCCACAAACGATCCCATCTGCCAATCTCCTGAGCATCCGCACACCTCATACACAAAGGCCCGAAGCATCTTCTGCCCCTCCCTGGTATGCATCACCTCCGGATGAAACTGCGTGGCATACAATTTCTGCTCCTGGCATTCCATAGCCGCCACCGGGCACACCGGCGTGTGTGCCGTAATCCGAAACCCTTCCGGCGGCGTCTCAATATAGTCCGTATGGCTCATCCACACAGCCGTTTCTTCCTCCACATCCCGGAACAGCACAGAGGTCTTGTCCACCTGAACCTCCGTATGGCCATACTCGCTTACCGGCGCCGTCTTTACCGTTCCGCCCAGAGTATGCGCCATCATCTGGGAGCCGTAACAGATTCCCAGAATCGGAACTCCTATTTCAAATATCTCCTTCTGGTAATGAGGCGATGCCTCCTCATAAACACTGTTTGGCCCTCCTGTAAAAATGATTCCTTTAGGGTTCATTTCCTTAATCTTCTGAAGGCTGACCGTATACGGATGCACTTCACAATATACACCGCACTCCCTGACCCTCCGGGCAATCAACTGATTGTACTGTCCTCCAAAGTCCAGCACCATAACCATCTCTCTGTTCAACCCATTATCCTCCTATTCCAGTTCCGTAATATCCCTTAAACCACACGGATATGCAATCAATTTCCAGCCGCAAAATCCACTGCCTAAAACCGTATTTCCTGCCACTTCCCTCTGTGATATCGGACGAAGAATAGAATCGCCCGAAACAGCCAGTCTATGGTCATGGCAACCCAGACTCCAAAAACGCCCCATCCAAGATTTCTTCCCAGCAGAAAACTAAAGCCCACCCGGAAAATCCACATAGACAGCATACTGACCACAAGCGTAACCTTCACATCTCCCGCAGCCCGCAGCGTATTGGGCAGACCAAAAGACAATTCCCAGATAGTCATACAGCAAAAAGCATGGTAAATCAAAAGCTTTTCCGTCAACGCTCCTGTCTCCGGAGACAGGTGATAGGCCTGCACAATAAAGGGACAGCCAAATATAACAATGATATTCACAAGCCACATACCTGCATACATATATTTTAAAAGCAGTTTTGTATAGTACTTGGCCTCTTCATACCGCTTTGCTCCCACACATTGAGAAACCACTGTAACAATCGCATAGCCAATAGCCATTCCAGGTATAATCTGAAACAAAGCAATCGTGCCTGCCACTGCATTTGCCGCCAAAGCCTTTGTCCCAAAGCTGGTAACCAGGCTCAGCACCAGAATCTTTCCAAGCTGGAACAAGCTGTTCTCCAGTCCGTTGGGAATGCCGATAAAGCATATTTTGCGAATTACCCTCCTTTGAATCCCCAGCCTCTGCCCTTTTCGCAAATGAATATCCAAAGCCTGATTTCGAATCAAAACCAGAATAATTACAGCCGCAACCATCCTGGAAACCAAGGTCGGGATCGCTGCGCCCTCCACGCCCATGCCGCAGCCATAGATTAGAAGCGCATTTCCTGCAATATTTACCCCATTCATAATCAAAGACACAAGCATAGGCGTCCTGGAATCACTCATAGCTCGAAAAATCGCGGCTCCTGCATTGTATAGGGCGATAAAGGGAATGGAAAATGCCGTAATCAGCAGATAAATTCTTGCATTGGCCATAACATCCCCTTCAATTTTTCCAAAGACTCCCTGCAGGATCCATGGACAGCCAATGAGCAGTACAAGCATAATCGCCGCCGAAAGGAACGCCGTAAAAATGATTAGCTGTTCAGCGGCCTCCGATGCCCTCTCCTTTGAGCCCTCTCCCAGGCTGTGGCCGGCAACCACGGCTCCGCCAGTTGCCAGAGCTGTGAAAATGTTAATCAGCAGTACATTGATATTATCCACCAATGAAACACCCGACACAGCCGCCTCTCCTACGCTGGCAATCATCACCGTATCCGCTATTCCCACCGTTGCAAGTAGAATCTGCTCTATAATCAATGGCAGAATCAGTTTTCTCAAGTCCTGCTTTGTAAACATTTTTGCCTCTCCTCGTTGGTATCCCGTCTTGCTCCAGACTTTATCCCTTTATTCTAGCAACTTTCTTATAAATGTCAATGAATTTTTCCATACCTCAAGGATGTGCCCTCTGCGATTAAGAATCCCTCAAGAGACAACGTTCTGCACTTGGCTCATTGCCCGCTGAAATAAAAAGAGCCGTCCCGGCATTCAATGCCGGACAGCCCTTTGCAAACGATTGAGGCTTCTATATTTATTTTTCTAACAGATGCGGCACATCCAGCAAAGAATCACAAATAGCCGTCAGCTTCTTTGAAAGCTGCGGATCCGGCTTCTGCTGATCCGGAATCATCACTGCATGAAAGCCTCCCGCCAGAGCGCCCCTCAGACCATTCCAGCTATCTTCCAGAACCATGCATTCCTCTGGCTTCAGCCCCAATTGCTCTGCTGCTTTGCAAAAAATTTCTGCATCCGGTTTTCCGCGCTCTACCATATCGCCGAATACCCTGCCGTCAAAATACGCTGTTACCTGTGCCATTTCCAGATATGGAACTGCCTCTTTCTCCATGGTAGACGTTGCAATGGCGATTCTGTACTTTCTTTCCTTTAAATATTCCAGGAGCTCATAGAGACCTTTTTTCACAGGAAGTCCATAGGTATGAATATACTCCTCCATAAGCGCCTGCTTTTTCTTACGCAGCTCATAGTAATTCACTTTGCCGTGAAATGCTTTTTCATACCTCATAGCTGCCTCCTGCACTGTAATCCCGTGCATATCCCCCAGCTTTGGACAATTCGGATCGATCCCTTCACTTTCCCACACCTGGTTCCAAACCATGAGCGCTATCCGCTCTGTGTCGAACATCAATCCATCCATATCAAAAATGATTCCCTTGATCTCCATATTTTTCCATCTCCCATTCTCCCGTGTACCAGCTTGCCGTCTGTATCGGAAAAACATGCCGGAAATAGGTACGAGAATTTCCGGTACAGTCACTAACATCCGCTAGGTTTAAAACGATTATAACATAAGGAAGAGATATCCACTATCGTCTCCTCGCCCAGGGCCACTTGGCTTGTTACCTTCCCTGCGGCCGGTCCGATCGCAAAGCCATGTCCGCTATATCCGCATGACAGAATCATGCCCGGCACCTCTGGAATCTCCTGAATAATCGGAAGGCGATCTACCGTAGAATCCAGCCACCCTGCCCATTGACGAATAACCTTCACATCCCGCAGCGCCGGAATATACTTGGATACCGCCCGGCATTTATCCGAGGACTGCTTGTTCGTATTGCGCGGCCGCTGATCATAGGTACTTTCATAACGCTCCAGATTCGTATTTCCTCCAAATATAAAAGACCCATGCTTTGTCTGATGCCCGTAGAAATTGCCATCCGCAGTAGAAAGACGAAACTTTGTCAAGGGAGCTACCGCTTCTGTGACAATGCATTCATCCACACGCTTTAAAAATGGAAGCCATATACCGACTGTCTCTGCGATTCGTTTGGAATTAAATCCTGCTGCCACTACAATTTTATCCGCTTCATATACATTGCCCTCAGCCGTAATTACCTTCCTTGCCCTTCCACGGTATTTTTTTATGCATCGTACATCCTCGCCTGTGATATAACGAACGCCCATCTGCCGGTTTTTCCGATAATATGCTAAGGTAGTGACCATAGGATTTGCATATCCGTCCTCCGGACACCAAAGCGCCTGATTCACTTTATCCGACAGGCAGGGGCAGATTTTCCGTGCCTCATCTCCGTCTATGAGATGTACCTCTGCCCCATAGGCCTTTGACTTCTTTAAGGAGCCCTGCAAAGCTCTCATCTGGGTCTCCGTCTGCGCCAGGCAAAGGCTTCCAGGAGCCGTATATTCCAGATCTGCATCCAGTTCCTCTCCCAATACAGGCCAGATATGCTTAATCGCCTCCTCCGCCAAGGCGCTTTCCGGAAATACGCGGCTGGACAGCCGAACGCCCGCGCCGTTTCGGCTGGAAGCTCCGTCTCCAATATTATCTCTTTCCAGCACCAACACCTTCTGCCCCTTCTGAGCCAAATAGTAAGCTGTGGAACTCCCTACAATACCCGAACCAATTACAATTACATCTGCTGTATTATTCATCTTTTTCTACCTCCCTGCCAAATGCCTCCATTTCAATTGGGCGGGCCGGGCCTCTCGCCGTGCAGTCATCCAGTTCTCCCGGTCTGTATTTCAGCTCGGAAGCCAATATTCCTTTTACAATTCTTCCGCAGGTATTTCCCTGGCACAAACCCATTCCTGCACGCAGGTATCTGCGTATCTCGGTCATGGTAAACATCCCGTCATGAATAGCTCTGCGTATCTCCCCCTTTGTAATTTCTTCACACCGGCATACAATCAGATCATCATCCGGCCCTGGAACAAATGGCCCGATATCAATACTCCTGTCCTGAACCTTACTCATTTCATCTCCTCCTCTGCCCGGAAAAATCTAGCCTTCATTACCATATCCTTAGGCACCTTAATGGTTAAAAGAGCCGTGTGATCCATGCTTGGATTCATACGACAGCTCACCACCTCCGCACTGCACACAGCCTTGCCGTCTCTTCCATATGCAGTTCCTCTTGTTCCGGGTGCCGGGCGGGGCAAAAACTCATAGGCCATAGTCACAGTGCCGCTGGTCTCTTCATAATCTTCGTCTACCAGGAAAATCGCCTGGCCGGAACAGGATACCACACATTTTCCGCATCCTGCACAAGCTGCCTCCAGATTCACCTCCGGAAGACGTGTAATCTTATCCCCCACCTTAATGCAGCCAAACTTACAGGCATCCTGACAGGGATTGCATGGTATATTCTGGGTACACTCAATAACCGGATGCAGCCCCTTTATCTTCTTGTCCGGAACGCCCGGGAAACGGTTAAGCTCCTGTTCTTCTATGTACCCTTTTTTCAACAAGCTTTCGGAAATATCAATTCCTTCGTCCGTCAGCTTGATATCGCATTTTCCTCGGTTCTGCGGACTGAACATTCCCTCGTGAAGCTGCCGCAGGGACTCCCTAAGCCGCCCTATTTCTTCTATACAGGAGGCTTCTTCCAAATACCCCAGCTTAAAGGCAGCCGCCGTGCCTGCAATACGTCCTGTAATCATCGCAGAGCTGGCCTCCTCAATCCCAGCCACATCGCCTGCTGCAAAAATGTTTTCCAGGCTTGTTTCCAAATACTCATTGACTACGGGAACCGTCCCCCCTCTTTCCGTGGTATCACACCCTGCCATCGCTAAAATCTGAGACATCGGGGAAAGGCCTGCCGCTATACAGATGGTATCTGCCTCCAGCTCCTTTTCCGTCCCCGGGATCGGCTGAAAATGACTGTCTACCTGGGCAATCACCGCTCTCTCCACATGATCCGTTCCTATTGCTTTCACAACAGTATGTGATAAATAAAAAGGAACGCCGGCCCGGGCAATCTTAGAAGCATGCACGCCATAGCCTCCTACGCGGGCAGCCGCATCCACAATCGCCTCCACCTTCACGCCTGCCTGCAGAAGCTGATAAGATACTACCAGTCCCACATTGCCGGTTCCAACCATCAACACCTTACTCCCTGGGCGCACTCCATGCAGGTTCATCAAGGTCTGTGCAGCGCCTGCGCCAAGAACACCCGGGAGTGTCCATCCCTCAAAGGGAATCATATTCTCTCGGGCGCCGGTGGCTGCAATCACTGCGTCTCCTTTGTAATGCCCTGTTTCATCACCCTCACGAACAAGAATTTCTTTATTTTCATACAAACCTAAAACCGTAGCGTTTAAATGCACATGGACCTTGCATTCCTCTGCCTCCGCCAGCAGCTCTCTTCCTATCTGAAAGCCTCTGATTTTTGCACGATGCTCTTTGGAGCCAAAAAATTTGTGAATCTGCTTAAACAGCTGTCCGCCCGGCCTTTCATTTTCATCAAATACAGCTGTCTCAACCCCATATTTTGCTGCCTGGATCGCAGCAGATAATCCGGCCGGCCCGGCTCCGATTACAATCAAATCATATCGTTTCATCTTCTGACTCCTTTGCACTTATTCCATATTGGGTCTGAACCTGCATTCCGGCCTTCAGCGGCGTTATACAAGTCCGCACATTTGGTTTGCCGTCTACAATCATCACACAGTCCGTACACCTTCCAATGGCGCAGAAAATTCCCCTGGGCTCATCCTTCTTACGCGTATGACGATGCGCCATCACTCCCGCCGCACGCAGGGCCGCTGCAATGGGCTCTCCCTCATAGCCGTGCATTTCCTTTCCGTCCAGGGTAAAAGCCACCTCATCTCCTTTCTCAAAGGCGCCTAGAATCGGATGCTCTTCAATTCTCATAACATGTTACCTCCTGTATTATAATTTCGTTCTGATTCCGTGTGCCGTCTGATTGCAAGACAGACGGTACTCTGATTTTATCTACACAGCTTTTCTAAATACCGCCTCAGAAAAGCTACGGTATATTCCATTTTATCTTCGTGAAGGCCACTGTCCTGTCACGTATCTTATCATCCCCCGTATATTTTTCAGGAGGCGGAAACGCCACCGCCTCCTGCATATGCATCAACTTATTTGATATCTTATACAATGCCAAGAAGTGAAAGCACCATAGCCACAGCAATGATAATCAGAATCAATACCCCGAAATTCTGTCCCTTCTTCTTGATATATCCATAGATCCCCATGATAGAAAGCAATGGGAGTACCCCCGGCATAATGCCATCAACGATACTCTGATAAGTTACCTCAGTTCCTGCGCTCATATAAGTTCCCGACAGATTCAAAGTTACAATAGACGCAGACAATGCACCTACCATGAACAAACCAAGAATACTGGCTCCCAGAATAATGCGGTTAATCCACCCGGACTCCAAAAGCTTCACCAAGGCGTTCTTTCCTACCTTATAGCCAATGGACATCAAATACCAGCCATAGGCAACAGTCACAGGGACAAACAGGAGCATCAGGAACCATCCAATCACAGAACCGTCGGCGCTGGCCGTCAGTGCAATTGTAAATATCAGCGGCTTAACGGTTCCCCAGGTAATGGTATCTCCAATTCCCGCAACAGGTCCCATCAAGGCCGACTTTAATGCTACTATGGCATCTCCTGTCAAAACCCCTTCCTCTGCCTTCTCTTCCTCCATAGCGACGGACATACCCAAAATCACGTTTCCGCAGATACCCTCTGTATTGAAAAATACCAAGTGTCGCTGCAATGCTTCTGTAAATGCTTCTTTATCCGGATACAGCTTCCTCAATACTGGGATCATGGCAAAACAGTAGGCAATGGACTGCATACGCTCATAAGAATTGGACATCTCACAGGAAAGCCACCATCTCCAGAAGGTGATCCAGAGATCCTTTATTGTTATTTTAGAACTCATTTTTGCCTCGCTCATCTTTTCACCCTCCTCACTCATCATCATCGTCATCATCCACAGAAGAAGCCGCTTTTACCTGTACCATAATCTCTTCCTGAGAATCCTTTTGCATAAGTACAATAATCACTGCGATGGGAACTCCAAAGCAAGCCGCTGCAATGCTGCTGACTCCAAAGAACTGAACCAGGAAAAAGCCCAGGAAAAAGAACGGGAAAATACTCTTTCTCTCACTCAAAATTCCGATCAGCACGGCAAAACCAATAGCCGGCATAACGCCTCCTGCTACGGATAAGCCATTTAAAATCCAATCCGGAAGAACCTCCAGAAGCTTCTCAATGACAGTAGAGCCAAAATATACGCCGATAAACGCAAAGGGAAACTTGGTTACAAGGTTCATAATCAACGGATACCACATCGCACAGTTGGCAATTCCTTTTGTATCGCCTTTTAATGCACATTTGTCAGCCATATGTGCAAATTTCGCATTAATAATTCTTCGAATCTGATTCAGGAATACTCCCAGCACTCCGAAAGGAACTGCAATGGCAATGGCTGTTCCTGTATCAGCGCCAATAGACAATGCAATGGGGATGCCGATTAACCCCGCCAAAGACATATCTGCCGGCATCTCAGAGCCGGGCGCCACCATACCTACATACATCATACTGATGGCGCAGCCAATGACCATAGCCCCTGGCACATCTCCCATAATCAAACCGATAGGCAATGCCGAGAACAATGGGAACATCCAGATTTCATGTGTGCTGTAACCTGGTCTCCAGCCTGCAATGGCGTACCAGATTCCGGAAAACAAAGCAACACCTAACATAACATGTACCTCCTTCTTATGGTTACTTATTAAATATTTTCACAATCTCGGCATATTCCATTTTGGCGTTTTCGGGAACTACCTGGATTGTAAAGTTCACTTCATAGTCTTCATACAGCTCCTTTATCAGGTTCATTTCTCCATTGTTAAGAGAAACGGCCTTCATAATCAGCTTCTTTTCTTCCGTATGCGGCACGCCTCCCAGCTGTACCTCAGACAGAGGAAGTCCTTCTTTAATCATTCTGCTGCAGGTTGCAATATCTTTAAATAAAATCATCACTGCTCCTGTTCCAAACTGATTCTTTCCCCAAAGGCGCAGCGCCTTTTCCTCTGTGTAAACCTTTACCGTAATATCAGCCGGAGCGGCAGATGCGTACACCTTTGTCATAAATTCATCTGCTGCAAGAATGTCATCAATCACAATGATTTTGTTAATATTAATTACCTTTCTCCATCTGGTGATAATCTGTCCGTGTATTAACCGAAAGTCCACTCTCGCTAGTTCAATTTTGGCCACCTTTATTTCCTCCTGTTCATCTAAAGTTTCGCAAATCCTTCTCTGGAGAAGGATACCGGCTTTTCGCTATGAAAGGCCTAAATGTCTCCTGACGTTGACAATCCCGTCTGTTGCCGCTTTTATACAATGCTCTGCCAATTCTTGTACCGGCATATCTTCCCGCGCCTGCAGCGCTTCTAAAACCATTGGAAGATTTACTCCTGTAACGCACTCCGCCGAAAGCTGGTTCAGCCAGGATGCCGCCACATTGTAGGGGCTCCCCCCCATCAGATCTGTCAAAATCAGAACTCCGTCCCCATCGTCCAGTTTTTTGATGTGATCCGCTACCTGATTTCGATAAATCATCACATCATCGTCGGCGCAGAGCTTAAGGCATTCCAGCTTTTCAGCCTCTCCCATGAACATTTTCACGCCTTCAATGATCCCCTCGCAGAACTGTCCATGTGTTAGCAATAAAATTCCCGTCAAGTCAATCCCCCTCCCTTCACTGACAAACTATTTGAAATTTTCTGCTGTATCAACTATAATAAATATCATTTGTATTACTCGACAACTACAGCAAAGTTTCTTTTTATACAATATACCTATTTTTTTATTTATTTCAATACTCTTTTCGTCAATAGTGACAATTTCAAAATCTGTAACACTAAATTCTTTGATTTTTTAACTAATTATTACAAAAACGAGGAAAATGTAACATGGAAAAATCCAGAAATCCAAAGAATATTTTCGTCAAGGAGTGCCTTTTTACTGCTCTCCTGATTTTGATGCAATCTAAAAATTTTCATGAAATAACAGTTACAGAGCTGACCAAAAAAGCCGGCGTATCCAGGATGGCATTCTACCGCAATTATGAAACAATTGAAGATATTATTATTGATTATTTCAATACGACTAAGCTGGGAATCAACGAAAACAATGCAGATAAGATCATGTACCTTCCGAATATGATTTTAAGAACCTGTGAATTTTTTTATGCCAATCAAGAATTAATGAACGATCTGATACATTTTCATATGACAGATCTCATTCTCAATGCCATTGAAGCGCATTTTCATTCTACTTTTTATCTTTTGCTTTATTCTTATGGTTTTCAAAGCGACTATGAGATCTCCGCACTGGTGGGTATTTTCTTTAAAATCCTCATAGATTGGACGAAAAACGGAATGACAGAAAATATTGAGCAGATGAGCATCACCATTTATGATATTATGACAAAATTCGACAATTATTAAGCGTTACAATTTTCAGACTTTTGTCACTATCCCTTCCTTTCTTCTTGCAATTTTCGTCTTTTATTCTAAGATAGTAAGAAAAAACGAGCGATTGCTAAGGAAAGAGAGGTATTTTTATGAAACTCCACATCTACGACACTTATGAAGAAATGAGCAGGGCAGCTGCAAATGTCGTTACGGCGCAGCTTCTATTAAAACCAGACAGCCACGTGGGATTGACTGCCGGAAAAACTCCTGTTGGCATGTTTGCAGAGCTAGTCCGCCTCTATCAAAACAAGACGGTCTCCTTTGCTGATGCCTGGTTTTACAATCTGGAAGAAAAAATCGGGGTTGCAAAGGATGATCCTTCTACTTGCAGAAGCTATTTCCATAAGCACTTTATGGACGAAACAGATGTTTCTCCGGAAAAACTGCTTCTTCCGGACAGCCAGCCTGAAGATATCTCTGCTGAATGTCAAAAATACGACAGGCTGCTGAGCAGTCTGCCCAGCAGCCGCCTGGATATGCAGATTCTGGGAATCGGCGAGGACGCACATATTGGAATGAATCGCCCAAACGACGCTTTGGCCCCTGGAGCTCATAAAGAGGTTCGTCCCAGCGGCAGCTATATTGCTATGGGCGTTTCTCACATTCTTCTTGCAAAGCGTATACTTCTTATTGCCAATGGCGAAAGCAAAGCGCAGGCTGTGGCAGATATGTTCGCACAAGGGATTTCTTCTGCAGTTCCGGCTACACTTTTGAAGCTGCATCCCGATGTCATCGTCTTGATAGACAAGCCTGCCGCCTCAAAATTAGCGCTGTAGCAGCCCAAGAACACTTAAGAGGGGGGATATTCCAAAATTCACAAAGCAATTTTGAAAATCCCCCTCTTCCTTTTATCCCCACTCTGATTTTATGAAAGATCCTTGCTACACGCTTTTCTGATGCAGATACTTCTCCTTTGTAGCCATTCCGCCCCGAATGTGACGCTCTGATTTGTTGATATCCAGTACGATTCTGGCCTGCTTGGCAAGAGACGGGTTGATGTGGGTCAGACGCTCGGCTACGTCCTTATGTACCGTGGACTTGCTAATCCCGAACCGCTTCGCTGTCTGCCGCACCGTTGCATTGTTCTCTATGATGTAATTAGCGATGGCCACCGCCCGTTCTTCGATATATTCCTTCAAGGTAATCCCCCTTGAGAACGTTTTTTACATCTTATGAGTAAAAAACCAGGATTATTCCAGGGGCTTAAAATCTATTCTTACTCTGAATATAAACGCCGGACATTTTGCATCTTTGTATAGCCAAAGGCCGGCAAGCGGACGAAATCCGGGACAGACGGCAGGCTAAATCTCCACCGCCTGCTCCACTACAAAGTCAACAGTCTTGTCAAAGATCAGACCGTCCTCCACCGTCTCCCGGCCGTACTGCTCCTCGAACGCCTCCGGACTCTCTGCTCCATACTGTTCGGCCAGGTCTTTTAATCCCTCCTGGTATTCTTCTTCCGTCACTGTAATCTGTTCCGCTTCCCTTATAGCCTCAATCACCAATTGGCTTTTCAGCTGATTCTCCGCCCGTTCCGCAGCCTGCTGGTAGAATTCCTCCTCGGAAATGCCATTCATATAATACTTCAGAAACTCCGCCATCTCTACGCCGTAAAGGGAGGCGTACATCTCATACTCCTGGACAATATTTGTCTTTATAAGCTCAATCTCCTCCTGGTCAAATTCAAACTCCGTATCCGCCGCCACTGCCTGGATCACACGGTTTTCCCACTCTGACGGCTGGTTCTGCACCTTTTCTGTCTCCAGCAGGGCCTTTGTGCCCTCCCGATATGCCTCTATGGAATCATATTCCGTATATTTCGCCACAAATTCATCCGTCCATTCAGCATCTACATACTCCACAATCTCGTGAACCGTAACTTCAAATACAACTTCTTTTCCGGACATTTCCGGATTTACCTTGTAGGGATCCGGAAAGGTTAGATTGAGATCATACGTATTGCCAATCTCTTTCCCAATCAGCCCTTCCTCAAAGCCTGCAATAAAAGAACCGGATCCAATGGTTAGATCATAGCCTTGATCCTGGGAGCTGCCCCCTTCAAAGGGTTCTCCGTCCATCCGGCCTACAAAATCAATGTTCACCGTGTCCCCTTCCTCTATGACCGTCTTGCCCTCCACCGGCTTTGTAGCCGGATAAAAATTCAGCAGAGCATCAATCTCCGCCTGAAGCTCTTCCTCCGTCACCTCTGTGCTGACGGCCTCTGCCTTTACACCCTTGTAATTCCCAAGCTTGACTACCTTGCTCTTACTCTCTTGGGTCTGCGTCTCGGTTTCAACCGGCGCCTCATTTGTCTCTGCTTCCTCTTTTCCGCCGCAGGCTGCGGTCATCGCCAGAGCTCCTGCAATAGCCAATGCCAAAATCCATCTTTTTTTCATAATCATTCTCCTTTTTAAGTTCTTCCATATCCATCTCTGCATCCTTTTTTACAGCAGAGGCGAAAACAATCTGGAAAACTGCTCCTTCAAACGCACCACATAGGATCTTTTCCCATAGAGATAAGGCGTCACCCTGGTACAGTATTTCAAATCCTCCAGGAACAAAGCTTCCAGCCGCTCAGCCGTCTGTACGCTGTAAATCACCGCATTTACCTCAAAATTGAGACAGAAGCTGCGGATATCCATATTGGCTGTCCCATAACAGCTTACGACCCCGTCCACCACCATTCCTTTGGCATGGAGAAATCCATTGTCATAGGTATAGCATTTGGCCCCGGCTTCCAGCAAATCGCCGATGTAGGAATAAGTAGCCCAGTATACAAAAGGATGATCCGGCTTGCAGGGAATCATCACCCTTACATCCACCCCGGACATGGCTGCAATCCGGATGGCATTCATAATAGTCTCATCGGGAATAAAATAGGGGGTCTGAATATAAATATTCCTTCTGGCCTTGCTGATCATTTTAAGGTACACATTGCGGATGTTCTGCCACTTGGAGTCCGGTCCGCTGGCAACAATCTGGACTGCCTCCTCCCCGCAGCGTTCCTGCTTATATTCTTCAAAATACCGATCCGTTATAAAAAGATTCTGTTTTGTGGCATAATTCCAATCCAGAATAAAACGGATATGCAAAGAGAGTACCGCAGAACCGCAGATTTGTAAATGGGTATCCCTCCAATAACCAAACTTTGGATCCATCCCCACATACTCTTTTCCAATATTAAAGCCCCCCACAAAGGCTGTTTTCCCGTCAATCACCACAATCTTACGGTGGTTCCGGTAGTTGATACGAAGCTGCAGCCGCCCGAAGAGGGCCGGGAAAAACTCTCCCACCTGAATGCCGGCCTCCCGAAGGCGCTTCCAGTCCCTTTTCTTCATGGCTCTGCTTCCCATGCTGTCATACAACAGGCGTACCTCCACCCCCTGCCGGACTTTTTCTGTCAGAAGCTTTTCAAATGCCTGCCACAGTTCGTCGTTCCGGATGATGTAATACTGGATATGAATGTATTCCTCCGCCTTCTCCATTGCTTCATAGAGGGCCCGGAACTTTTCTTTCCCGTCCGTGTAAATCTTGATATCATTGTCCGCCGTATACACGGCGTCCGCCGCCTCCAGGTTCATCAGTACCACATCCAGGTATTTCCGGAGCCGCGGATCCTTGGGCTCGAATTCGTCCCGGATGATGATTTCCTCCTGCTTGCTGATGGCAGAATATATGGCATCCTCGATCTCCTTTGTCCGGAACATATGCTGCTTATGAAAATCATGTCCGATAAAAAAATACAAAAAGATTCCCAGAATGGGAATAAAGTACAGCAAAAGAAGCCAGGTCCAGACCGTCCGCGGCTCCCTGCGTTCAAAAAACACAATCACAATGGATAATATAATATTGATAAAAATCAGATGATCCATCCAGAATCCTATAAGCTGGATGAGTCCATTCCACAAGCCTTCCAGGACAGCTAACATAATGCCTTCTTTCATTCCGGTTCTCTATTTCCGGTTCTCCATTTCCTTTTCAACGCCTTATTTGCTAGTATATCATTTTCCCTTGCGCTTTACCAGAAAAACTGTTATAATATCTTTTGTTTCAAGTACGCAGGAGGAATTGAGTCCATGTCAACACTTAGTATTGTTCTGATTGTTATTATTGTTGTCCTTATAGCCGTATTGGCAGCATTATATTTTTTTGGAAAAAAGGCACAGCGGCGTCAGGCTGTCCAGCAGGAACAGATGGAGGCCATGGCCCAGACCGTCAGTATGCTCGTTATTGACAAGAAGCGCATGAAGATCTCACAATCCGGGCTTCCCTCACAGGTCATCGAACAAACGCCCAAGCTTCTGCGCTGGAATAAGCTTCCCATCGTTAAGGCAAAGGTAGGCCCCAAGGTAATGACACTGGTCTGTGACGATAAAGTATTCGAGCTGATTCCCGTGAAGCGGGAGGTAAAAGTAGTGGTCAGCGGTATCTACATCAGCGCCATCAAAAGCGCAAGAGGAGGACTTGAGACACCGCCCCCGAAGAAAGGCTTTTTCAAGCGTCTGTTTAAAAAATAAGGATTCAAAAAGAAGCGCAGATTCATTTCCGGCGCTTCTTTTTTTAGATCCTGGATTGTATACCCTACGGGTATCCCATTAATGCATGCCCCTGCATCCATTTACCTGTGCAGACGGAAATCTCCAGCGTCCTTGGACTTCACATTCAGCTGTATGGAACAGTCCGCCAGATATTCGTCGTTCACATCCAGGGAATAGCCCACCTCCACATCAATGTCTGTGTCCCTCTCCTCTATCCGTATCCGATGCGCCATAATCCCAACGGTCAGATTACCGAAGGGCGTTGCATAGCAGGACACATTTTTCTTATTCTTTTCAAATACCATATGCACATTGGAAATGCCCCTCTTGATCACCTCCAGGCTTTCCTCCCCGATTTTCACCGTATTGTGAATATGGCCCGAACAGCCCTCTACTACCTCATCATAGAGAATGTAATGCTTCCCATTCCGATGATAATAGCTTCCTGCCGTTACAACCTCCACCGGAACCCCCTCTTCTCCTTCCAGAAGCTGAAGCCCGGCAATGGTAAGCAGTACTTCCTTTGTCATACTTTAAAACTCCTCTATCTGAATCTGCCGTGTGCTTGTAATATCAAAAGGTAAAATGGAATTGGCAAAAGCCTTAAAGCGCTCAGCCGCATCGCTTACAAAAAACTCGTAAGGGTTCTCCCCCGTCTTATTGTGCCCCTGATTATCAATCTGCTTTTCCCGTAAAAGCTCCCGAAGGCTGACCGCCGTCTCATAAGCCGGATTCACCAGGTTGACCTCCTCCCCCATCACTTTGCGCACCGTAGAGCGCAGAAGGGGGTAATGGGTACAGCCCAGAATCAAAGTATCTACCTTCCGATCCTTCATCTCCTGGAGATATCTTCTGGCTACAGCCTCGGTAATCGGGTCTTTCCACCAGCCTTCCTCCGCCAGGGAGACAAAGAGAGGACAGGCCTTTTCAAACACCTGTGTCTCCGGCCGCAGGCTTTGTATGTAATCCCTGTAAATATGGCTTCCCACCGTGGCTTCCGTGCCGATAACGCCGATATTTCCGCCGGGCGTCTCCCGGGCCGCTACCCGGGCCCCCGGCTTCACCACCCCGATCACCGGAAGCTCTATCTCCTGCTGTAAGGTCTCCATCGCATAGGCGCTGGCCGTATTACAGGCAATGACAATCACCTTTACCCTCCGGGTTCTCAGAAAGCGGACAATCTGCCGGGAATAGCGGATGACTGTATCCCTGGATTTCGTTCCGTAGGGCACCCGGGCCGTATCCCCAAAATATACAATTCGCTCCTGGGGAATCTGACGCATGATCTCCCTCACTACCGTCAGACCTCCCACGCCGGAGTCAAAGACCCCTATCGGCGCCTCCCTTACATCACTCATGTCCTGCCTCCTATTCCAGTTCCGTAATATCTCTTACAACACACAGATATGAAATCAATTTCCAGCCACACATCCATGTGGGAAATTTCCTGACCTTCCATCAGTCATTTAGAAAAGTCAGATATTTAAAACGAATCCTGACCTGCTTCTCTGTCTCTTGAGCGCTGTCCGCTTCCTCTTCTACGGCTTCCACAGCCCCGGACAGGCAGTATTCCGGATAAACGCCTCCCCACCAGGCCATCAAAGCCATAGGAGCCGGGCTGCACTGAGCCACCCGTCCGGCGTACAGAAAAGTCCCCGCGCCTCCGATCATCACAGACAGGGCCAGAATCAACAGCTGCATTTTATTCTTATTTCTCATGGTTCTCCTCCTGAATTTTCTTCCGTTCCCTGACCGTAAGCCGCGGAACCGAATCTTGTCCTCCAGAGAATTCCCATAATTTTCTTATTTTATACCTGTCTGTATGACCTTACTGCCGGATCATCAGTATCTCGCTGTACTAGTCCCGGATTCCGGCTAAGATAGCCGCTTCCTGATTATCGATATGGATACACACAGCGTCACATACCGCCTTCTTGTCCCCATTTTTAATCCCTGTGTAAATCGCATTGTGTTCCCGGTCAAGCCGCTCTCTGCTGCCCCTATCCTTCAGATACTCCAGCCGGTAACGGTACATCTGCTCCCTTAAGTTATTCAGAATATGAATCAGCCTGTCATTTTCCGTAGCCGCATAAATAATCTCATGGAAACGCACATCCGCATCTGCCAGACAGTTGACATCCTCCGCATCCTTCAAACGTCCAAACTCCTCTCCGGCCTCCTTAAGCTCCTCCAGAAGCTTCGGTGTAATCCGCTCACAGGCCACCTCACCGGCCAGAATCTCCAGCGTGCGGCGCACCTCCAGCACATCCTTGAGATCCTTCTCCGTAATACTGGCCACCACCGCTCCCCGGCGTGGAATCATCACCACAAGCCCCTCCAGCTCCAGCTTCCGGATAGCCTCCCGGATCGGCGTCCGGCTCACCCCCAGACGCTCCGCCAGATGCACCTCCATCAAACGCTCCCCGGGCTTAAGCTCCCCATACAGGATCGCCTGCCTGAGCGTCTGAAACACAACATCCCGAAGAGGAAGATATTCGTTGATCACTGTGCGAATTTCCTTACCCATCTTTCGCTCCTCTTTCCGTACCATAATATCAGAAAACAAATCGGCCCTTCCTTCATCAGCCGCCGAAACTCCGGTTATTATAAGGCGTAGTCAGAAAAATCTGCTTCGCCAGATGTCCCCGTTTCAGGACGCCGTAAGCCCTTTTCGCCGCCTGCCTGCTGTCAAAAATTCCAAACACCGTAGGGCCGCTCCCACTCATCAGCGCCCCAAGGGCCCCGGCCCGAAGCATCGCATCCTTAATCCTCTGAATCACCGGATAAGCCGGAACCGTCACCGTCTCCAACACATTCCCGGCCTCCATAAGCCCTGCAAGCCCCTTCAAATCCTGCTTTTTCAGAGCCTCCATCATCCCGTCAATATCCGGATGCCGCTCAAGCTCATCCGCCTTCAGATTCTCAAACACAAAACGTGTAGAAACTCCGATCCCCGGCTTCGCCACCAGAATCGTACAAGGCGGAAGCGGCGGAAGCGGACTAAGAACCTCACCAATCCCCTCCGCCAGAGCTGTCCCGCGCATAATACAGTAAGGCACATCCGCTCCAATCCGGACCCCCCTCTGCATAAGCTCCTCCACAGAAAGCCCCAGCTCATACATCCGGTTCATCCCAAAAAGCACTGCCGCCGCATCCGAGCTTCCCCCCGCCATCCCGGCCGCCACCGGAATATACTTCTTAAGCTCAATGGAAATCCCCCCCGGCAGCCCAAACTCATCACACAAAAGCTTCGCCGCCTTAAACACCAGATTATTCTCATTCTCCGGCAGATAATAAAGGTTTGTCCGAACCCGGATCCCCTCCTCCCGCCGTTTCTCCAGCTGAAGCTGATCAAAAATATGTACCGTCTGCATAATCATCCGGACCTCATGATACCCGTCCTCCCGTCTACGCAGAACATCCAGCCCCAGATTAATCTTCGCCATAGCCCTAAGCTGCATCCTATCCATTCCACCCATCCTCTGTTCCCAATCCATTGTATTTCCTCTGTTTTTTGTATACACAAAAGTATAACAAACTTCCCCCTCCCACACAACCCCAAAAATACACCAAATCCCCACCCCCTTACATCCCCCACACCTGCCGCCCCCAAAATCAGGGGCAGGCAGAAAATAAGCCCTCCGGCATTTCCGATATCCAGGTGTCCGGCTGTTCACGCACACACTGTCTGATATGGGCGAACATTACCCCAAAGCATCCCATACCCCAAAACACTCCAAGGTAATGTTCACACAGAGCAGACAGTGTGTACGTGAACCGTCCGAACACCAGATGCGGAAATACCGGAGGGCTTATTTTCTGCCTGCCCCGTCCATCCATCCCTCCTCTCTACAAATTCTCCATCTGTTTCACCAGCAGCAGCTTCTGCCCCTGCCGAATCTGATCACTGCTCAACTCATTCAACTCACAAATCCAATCCACCGTAGTATGATAAGCCTTCGCAATATCCCAAAGCGTATCCGCTGGCTGCGCCGTATAGATCAAAAACCCTGGCAGCCCCTTCACCACATCCATATCAAGAGGCCGCTCCTCAACCTCCGAAATACGCTCCATGCTCACCCGGTTCAGCACCAGCGCATTCACCTGCACAACCGCCTTCACTTCCAGCTCCCCGCTATTCACCATAGTAACCCCAAGCTGTTCCAGGGAAGTCTGAATATAATAAACACTATCCTTCCCAATCCCGGAAGCCTCGACAAGATGCTCAAAAGGAACCACATCCTTCAGGCACAGGAACGGGTGATTATCATCCGAAGTCACATAAAGAACCTGTATGGAGATGACACCTTCCACCAGAAGCCCCTCCGGCGTAATCGAAGTCTCATCCACCTTCACCTCGCCCCGGCTGTGGCAGATCTGAAGAATCTGCACCTCCGGGCTTCCGGTCTTCATCCGGTCCGCCACCCGGCACTTCGAAGAATTGCTCACCAGAATGCTCTCATAAACCGCCGGCGCCGTAATCAATTCCAGCTCCCGTACCGGACTGTACAGATCACAGATCATGCTCAGATGCTCTTCCTCATAAAGCTGGATATCCAGCTCCAATACCGCATCCAGATTCAGCACCCGAAGTTCCCCGTCATAATCCGGCTTCAATTCCAGATCGCTGTGCGCCAGGAGAATTCCGAGATTTCCAAGCATCCCTTCCCGGCAGCCGCTCACATCCACATGACTGCTGAAAGGAATCACCTGCTCCATCCAGAATGCCTTTCCGCTCTCCTCCTCGCCCTCATACAGAACGAACACCACAAGCTCGCCCTTAACAAGAATCTCGCCTTCGCCTATCCGAAGCTCCGTCCCCTGCATAGAGATATCCTGCCAGAGCAGCTGGCGGATATTGGGCTTGTTGGCCGGCAGAATCATCTCATCCTTAATCCGGCAGGTGTCCTTCTTCCGGACAGCCAGACCGGCTGTGGATACATGGCAGGTCTTTACCTGGATTGTCTCAGAATCCTCTGCCTCCACCGGCACCTCCACGTCAAAAAGCTCCTCCACGCAAAGCTCCAGAGTTACAATTGTCTTGATGCTCAGCTTCCTGGAATTGATCAGAGCCGAGGACACATCCTCCAGCATCCATTTTAATTGTAAGCTGTCTCCGTCCCTGGCATCCTCTACATTCATCATTTCCTCAAAAGGAATCTGCCCCTGTACACTATGTAATCCGCTCTCCGGCCCTTCCTCCATATAGAGCACAAAAAAGTTCAGGGCGCCTTTGACCTTCACCCGGCCCGCCTCCACCCGTACTTCTCCGATCTCAATACTTCCTTTTTCCTGTATAATCATACCGGCATCCGGCATGTTATCCGGAATATTATAGTCATCATCCAGAGTCATCTGGCTGACTGCTTTTCCCTTTCGCCGGTTCATATGTATATTTCTGCGAACAAGCTCCATAACATACACCTGCTTTCCCATTTCTTTTCTACCAATCTATGCAGAAAGCTCTACTGAAATACCACCGGTTTATCCACATATTCCGTCCGCGCCACCAGACAGGGGTAGCTTGATACCTCCGCTACCTGCTCTTCTTTGCTAGGGCCGATAAGGCTGGTGTCAAAATAAATGGCATTTTCCGAAAGATACAGCTCGTTGACTGCAATGCTGTAGCCGCTTGTCTTCTGCTCCCCATAGCCGATACACAGGTAAAGCTGCCCCTCCTCCTCATAAGTTAATTTGAACTCCCCCTTCCGTTTTTCTTCCAGAATCGCCTCCAATCCCTCCGGAGCCTTCCCCTCTTCCACAATCGTATATTCCAGATCCCTAAGCTTTTCCTGTTCATTTGTCTGAATGCTGCACCCGGAAAGAAAAATCAGAATGCTGCCGATTAAAAGAATCCGTTTCCACATATTCATCACCTCACTTATATTTACGTGGAAAAAGCTTGTATTATCCTTGTTTTTTAATGTTATCTTTATTATAATGGGAAAAGAAGAATCCGGTTACGGCCTGCTTGATCTATCCGCCGTACCGCGAAAGGAGAAGTACTATGCGTTTTAAAACCTCTGCCGATGACCATGTGAATCACAGGTACAGCGGCATTTTACTGCACCCCACTTCCTTTCCGTCCCCCTACGGAATCGGGGATTTTGGAAAAGGTGCCTACGAATTTGTTGACTTTCTGGAAGCCTCTGGGCAGCATCTCTGGCAGATCCTCCCTCTGGTTCCCATTACCTCCTACGGCAATTCCCCCTACCAGGGCTATTCCGTGTTTGCCGGAGAGCCTCTGCTGATTAGCCCGGAGCTTTTGAAGGAAAAGGAGCTTCTGACCGAGGAGGATCTGAAGGATATTCCCAGCTTCGACGCAACACGGATAGATTATGAGAAGGTGCGCGCCTACAAGTTCGGCCTTTACAAGAAGGCATACGAGGCCTTCCGCCATACTGCAGATAAAAACTTCCTTGAGGAATACAATTCCTTCTGTGAGGCCAATGCCTTCTGGCTTTCGGATTACTGCCTGTTTATGGCCATCCGAGAGGATCAGGAGGAAGCCCCCTGGACAGAATGGCCCGAGGAGCTTCGCAGCCTTTCCGCCAAGGATCGGCCCCTGTGGGAGAAGAAGCTGGCCAAGGGTATTGCCTATCAAAAGTTTTTACAATACTTATTCTATATACAGTGGTATGATCTGAAAACCTATGCCAATGAAAAGAACATTGCCATCATCGGCGATATTCCCATTTTTGTGTCCCCGGACGGGGCCGATGTATGGGCCAACCGGCATCTGTTCCAGGTCAACGAGGACGGCTATCCGGATTCCGTGGCAGGCGTTCCCCCCGACTATTTCAGCGCTGCCGGCCAGAAGTGGAACAATCCCCTCTATGACTGGGACGCTCACAAAAAGGAGGGCTACCAGTGGTGGATTGCCCGTATCCGCAATCAGATTGACCAGGTAGACTACCTGCGCATCGATCATTTCCGAGGCTTTGAATCCTACTGGGAAGTGGACGCCAAGGAGGAAACAGCCATCAACGGCACCTGGAAAAAGGGACCGGGCGAGGCGCTTTTTCGGGCTGTCCAAAAGGAACTTGGAGACGATCTTCCCATTTTCGCAGAGGATCTGGGGCTGATCACCCCAGAGGTTGAGCATCTTCGTGATACTTTAGGCTTCCCTGGCATGAGGATTCTGCAGTTTGCCTTTGAGGGCGGTGAGAGCACCTTCCTGCCCCATCAATTGAACACACGCAACTGTATCTGCTACACAGGCACCCACGATAACGACACCAGCACCGGCTGGTATCAGAATACTTCGGACTATGCAAAGGATAAGGTGCGCCGTTATATGAACACGGACGCCTCCAGCATCAGCTGGGACTTTATCCGTATCTGCCTGGGCACCATTGCCCGTTACGCCATTTTCCCGCTCCAGGATGTACTGAAGCTTGGAAGCGAAGCCCGGATGAATACCCCCGGCGTGCCCCTTGGCAATTGGGAATGGCGTTATCGCAGGGAAGATTTGAATTCCGGCATGGCTTCCGGATTACGGCAGATGACGGAGCTCTTCGGCAGATAGGAGGCATGAATGATACGATTCATTATAATTGTTCTGATGTTATTTCTCTATCTGCTTCTGGGCATCCCCGTTCTCCTGGTCGAATGGGTCATCGGAAAGTTCAATCAAGAGGCAAAGGACTATAGCTGTCTGCACATGGTGCAGACAGCCTTTAAGCTAATGCTCAAGGTAACCGGCGTGCGCCTAACGGTCATCGGGGAGGAAAATGTCCCCAAGGATCAGGCTGTTCTCTACATCGGAAACCACCGCAGTTATTTTGATATCCTTCTTACCTACTCCCGATGCCCCGGGCTTACAGGCTATGTAGCCAAAGTAGAGATGCTCCGCTACTGGCTTCTCCGGGACTGGATGAAAGCGCTCTACTGCCTGTTTCTGGATCGGAAGGACATTAAGGCCGGATTAAAAACCATCCTCCAGGGAATTGAATATATCAAAAGAGGAATTTCCATCTGCATCTTCCCAGAGGGAACCAGGAACCGCACGGACGAGATGCTTCCCTTTAAGGAAGGCAGTATGAAAATTGCGGAAAAGACAGGATGCCCCATCATCCCTATGGCCATTACCAATTCCGCAGAAATATTTGAAAACCATCTTCCTTTTATCCGCCCCTGTCATGTGATTCTGGAGTATGGCGCCCCCATTCTCCCCAGGGAGCTGACAAAGGAGGAGAAAAAGTTTCTGGGCTCCTATACCCAGAACCGGATACAGGAGATGCTGGATAAGAACAAGAGCCTGATATAGCTCTGTGTACACGGCTCGCCGGTTATCTGTATATTATAAGTAGTGAAACTGGAATACGAGGAGAAAATATATGAAAATCGTCGTTTTGGCCGGAGGCACCAGTACCGAACGGGATGTATCCCTAAGCTCCGGCAGCAAGATTTACTATGCCTTGAAGGCAAGAGGCCACCAGGCCATCCTTCTGGATGTGTATCTGGGCCTGGAATTCAATGAGCCTGTGACAAAAGGGCTTTTT
Organism: Candidatus Merdisoma sp. JLR.KK011; assembly: GCF_036941125.1. Taxonomy (NCBI): domain Bacteria; kingdom Bacillati; phylum Bacillota; class Clostridia; order Lachnospirales; family Lachnospiraceae; genus Candidatus Merdisoma; species Candidatus Merdisoma sp. JLR.KK011. The sequence goes on from NZ_JAYWSZ010000004.1 coordinate 594,655, forward strand.
GAAAAAGACATTGACTGGGCAAAGGATATCCGGGCCGTTTCCGAATCCCACCCGGATCTCTCTCGTCTGAAAGAGCAGCGCAAGGACGGCGGCAGAAGCATGTTCGGCCCCAATGTGCTGGCTCTCTGCGAACTGGCTGACATTGTATTCCTGGGACTTCACGGAGCAAACGGAGAGGACGGCCGCATCCAGGCCGCCTTTGATCTGATGGGCATTCCCTATACCGGAACGGGATATCTAAGCAGTGCGCTTGCCATGGATAAGGGCCTGTCCAAGCAATTGTTCCGGCAGGCCAAAATTCCCACCCCCGCAGGCATCACCTTGAAAAACGGCCAGCAGGCGGATCCTGCTTCCGTTCCCTATCCCTGCATGGTAAAGACTGTCTGCGGCGGATCCAGTGTGGGCACTTACCGGGTAGAGCGTCCGGAGGATCTGCCAGACGTGCTTACAAAAGCCTATACCTTCGGGGAGGATGTCATTGTGGAGCAGTTTATCTCCGGACGGGAATTCTCCGTGGGCGTGATTGACGGAAAGGCTCTTCCTGTTATTGAGATTGCTCCCTTGCAGGGCTACTATGACTATAAGAACAAATATCAGCCCGGAAGCACCGTGGAAACCTGCCCGGCGGACTTAAGCAGCGAACTGACCGCTCAGCTGCAGGGCTATGCAGAGCAGGTATTTGAAGCCTTAAAGCTCAGCTCCTATGCCCGGATTGATTTTATGATGGATGCGTCCGATGACTCTTTTTACTGCCTGGAAGCCAACACTCTGCCGGGCATGACCCCCACCAGCCTGCTTCCGCAGGAGGCTGCGGCTGTAGGGATGTCCTTTGAAGAGCTCTGCGAGAAACTGATTGAAGTCTCCCTTGCCCGGTATCGGCAGGCATAATCTGTATCTTTGACAAAACCATTATGCAAAACCGCTCCCAATGCTACACTTCTCAGATACCGGATTTTCTGTTTATGAATTTAGTTGTGACGGTAAAGTAAATCTTATTTTAACCTCAACGGAATAGGAACTGCTATTATGAAAGAAATGTCATTAAACCAAATCGCTCGTGCCTGCAAAGGAACCTATATAGGAGAGGAATCAAAAAAGAGCCTGGAGGTATCCGGTGTTGTCATCGACAGCCGGAAGGTTGAGCCAGGGTATCTTTTTGCTGCCATCAAGGGCGAGCGTGTAGACGGCCACAGCTTCATCCCCTCAGTCTTTGCAAAGGGCGCGGCCTGCGTCCTCTGTGAGCATGTCCCCGAGCATCCGGCCGGCCCCTGCATTCTGGCAGATTCCTGCCTGGAAGCCTTGAAAAGTCTGGCAGAATACTACCGCAGCACCTTGTCCATTCCCATTGTGGGAATCACCGGCAGTGTGGGCAAAACCAGCACCAAGGAAATGATCGCCGCCGTACTGGGGCAGAAATATAACGTCTTAAAGACCGAAGGTAATTTCAACAACGAAATCGGCCTTCCCCTGACGATCTTCCGTATCCGTGAGGAGCATGAGGCCGCTGTTCTGGAAATGGGCATCAGTGACTTTGGGGAAATGACCCGTTTAAGCCGTATGGCAAAGCCCAATCTCTGTGTAATCACCAACATCGGCCTCTGCCATCTGGAAAATCTAAAAGATCGGGACGGCATCTTAAAGGCCAAGACAGAAATGTTCCAAGAGGCCCAGCCCGGCGCACAGGTTATCTTAAACGGCGACGACGACAAGCTGATCACCCTTCGGGAAAGCCGCACCCCAACGCCCTGCTTTTTCGGCCTGGATCCCTCTAACGATCTCTATGCGGAGCAGATTGAAAACCTGGGCCTTGACGGCACGCACTGTACCTTTGTAACCAAAGCAGGAAGCTTTACGGCTCATATCCCCATTCCAGGCCGCCATATGGTCTACAACGCTCTGGCCGGAACTGCCGTGGGGCTGGCCCTGAATCTGACCCCGGAGCAAATCAAGGCCGGTATAGAAGGCCTCACTCCTGTCAGCGGACGAAATAATCTGATTCACACGGAAAAATGGACGATTCTGGACGACTGCTACAACGCCAACCCCGTCTCCATGTGCGCTTCCCTGGATGTTCTGAGCTTCGCTCTGGGACGAAAGGTCGCCATTCTGGGAGATATGGGCGAGCTTGGGGAGCATGAAAAGCTGCTTCATTACAATGTAGGCTGCCATGCAGCCGATGCCGGCATAGACGCTGTCTTTCTTGTAGGAGAGCTCTCAAGGGAAACCGCCCGGGGCATCGAGGCCAAAAACCCCTCACTCACCTTCCGGCATTTTGGCTCCAAAGAAGAGCTGCTTGCCGCTTTGCCGCTTCTTCTTTCCAAAGGAGATTCAATCCTGGTGAAAGCTTCACATTTTATGGAGTTTGGGGAGATTGTAGATTATTTAAAAAATGCCAGCGGCTTTACCCTTTAGTGCTGTCACGCAACGACTTTAACCAGGAGAGAAATGCCATGAAAAAACTACGCTTCGGAATCCTAAGCACCTCCTCCATCGCCCCGCGCTTTATCAAGGGCGTACGAGCCGCAAAAAGCTGCGAGGCTTCTGCGCTGGCATCCAGAAATCTTGAAAAAGCCCAGGAAAAGGCAGCTCTCTGGAATGTCCCAAAAGCCTATGGAAGCTATGAGGAGCTTCTGCGTTCCAATGAAATTGATGCGGCATATGTAGCCATGATCAATAGCGCACACTACCGCTATGCAAAGATGGCCCTGGAACAGGGAAAGCATGTACTCTGTGAGAAGCCCTTTACCTTAAGCGTCCAGGAATCCCGGGAGCTGTTCGCCCTTGCAAGGGAAAAAGGCCTTTTTATTATGGAGGCTCAGAAGGTTCTCTTCCTTCCCGTTGTGCAGAAATTAAAAGAACTGATCCGGTCCGGCTCTTTCGGGGCCATTAGGATGGCTGACTTCTCCAGTTCCTTCGACCCAGGCTACAATACCTGGTTTTTTGATGCGGAAAAGGGCGGCGGCCCCCTCTACGGGAACGCTATTTACAGCCTTCAGCTTATGCAGTATCTTTTCGACTGCAGGGTTACGGACTGGAGCGGACTGTGCACCAAAAGCCAGGCCCGTGTAGAAAATCAATTCTCCCTCTCCCTGCTGATGGAAAACGGCCTTCTCTTCACAAACAAAACAAGCACTGCCGTAACCACCGCCCACACAGGTTATCTATATGGAGAAAACGGCTATATCGAAATCCCGGACTACTGGAAAGCGCGTAAAGCCATTCTGCACTATCCCGGGCAGGAGCCTGTAATTCTTGAATACCCCTGCGAACACGAACTCATGTATGAAGTTCTTCATGTGGAGCAATGTATCCGGAAGGGATTGACCGAAAGCCCTCTTATGACAGAGGATATGACCGTAAATGCCATAAAAGTATTAAACGCCATTCAAAAAATGTGGTTTTCCTAAAACAGGTTAGCCATAAAAACAAACAAAAGAACATTGGAAAGCTCCCCTTCTATACACACAGAGCTCTCTCAAAAAAACGAATTTTGCAACATTTTCCCACAAAATTCCATTATTTATGCTTGACATTTAGCTTAGGATAGGCTAATATGAAGGTGCATTGAAGTATATTTTTGATGAATTTGATTCACATGTTTTGTAGGTCATCATTCTATGCATGATGCTTACAGAACATGTTTTTTTTATCTCGGAGAAGATATGCGGAATAGTACTTAAGTTAGGAGGTAACTTTTAATGAACAAAGGTACAGTAAAATGGTTCAACGGCACAAAGGGATATGGTTTCATTACCAATTCCGAAACTGGCGAGGACGTATTCGTACATTTCTCCGGTATTGTTGCCGAAGGATTCAAAACACTGGAAGAAGGACAGTCCGTAACCTTCGATATCACCGAGGGGAATCGCGGACCTCAGGCAACCAATGTAGTTGTTGTTGCGTAGACGTCAAAAAAGATATCCCGGCAATCCGTAAGGACTGCCGGGATATCTTTTTGTTCTATTCTACCTCTATCAAGGCTCCATTTTCTCCTCTGGCGTAATGCCGCAGGAAGTCCCAGGCTACAAATGCCTTCTGTTCTGTCAGTTCATGCTTTCCTCCCTCTATCAGCACCAGCTGGCCAAGGGGTGCCGTATGGTCTTCCTTATAATAGTTGCTGAACGTCCAGGTGATTTCCTCGATAACGGATGTCTCCACCTCATCCGGTTCATAGCCCCAATATTCTGTCTTATCAAAGTCCTTGGCCTCTCCGGATTCCAGAAGTCCGTTAAATCTCATTAAGGACTCAATTCCCCACACTTCATCGTCAATGACACGCATGGAGCCAGAGTCCATTTCCAGTGTCAAATCTTCACTTCCCTGTATGATCTGGAAAGGCATTTCATAGGGGGAGCTCAAATGCTTGATCGGCATCATCCAGCTCATAAAGGAGATTCCGGCAAAGATTCCCGGGTAGTCATTCGTCAGCGCTCCTACCACCCCTCCTCCATTGGAAAAGCCCGAAGCATAGATACGGGTGGTGTCTACCGGATAATGCTCGATAGCATAATTCAAAATCTCCATCACACGTTCTGTCTGGCTGTAGCTTTCCGTAGTTTTATACTTTGGAACCAGAAGAAGCAGGCCTGCCTCCTGGGCTTGTTTTATCCATCCGGACTGCTGAAGCTTTTCCTCCGGATGACTTCTAAAAGCGCAGGTTACAAGAACCAAGGGACGTTTTTCCTCCGGATTATCTATGGCGGCGTCCGGCAGGTACATCCACCCCTGTTCCCCTCCATCTGTGGTGTAGCTCTCTTCCTTCATCTCTACTTCCTTTTTTTGCGAACAACCGGAAAGCAGTAAGGTGATAATTACCATGATACTTACAAACCGCTTCATTCGTATTCCAACCCCTTTCTCAAAATATCCTAACTTCCTTTAATTCTATCTTTAAGTCTCCTTTTCTGTTTCCTCATAGGATGTCTCACCGGCAAGCTTCAGCAGATCCTCTACCTCTTCCACCGGCATATCCATATACAGCGCCAGTTCTTCCACGGAAACCTTGCGTTCCAATTCATCTGTCAGCTTCTTAATCTCATCCCTCAGATGATTCAAGCGCTCTGCAATAAGGCTTCCGGCCTCTTTTTCTGCCCTATCGTCCTCCAGGGCCTGGGCCATGGCCTGGCAAATCTCCTGCCGCAGGTACTCAAGAGGCGAACTTCCCGGTTCCCGCATTCCCAGAGTTTCCAACGCCAGCATCAATCCGATATTGCCCTCCTGAACCAGATCTCCAAGAAGGAGCTCCCGGCCGCGGAAGTCATGTGCCAGGCGCAGCACCTCCGGCAAAAGCTGTTCTGTAAGCTTTGCCTTGGCAAATCCGTCTCCGGTCTCCTCTATCTGGCTGCACAGCTTTAGAAGCTCTGCTTCCTCTAAGAGCTCCAGGCGTTCAAGCTCTGCCTGATAGCTTTTTAAAAAGCTTTTCTCCTCACCGGACAAAGGAAGATCGGTTTTCGGCTTTTCCTCCTTCCCTTTTTGTGCCGGCATATAGCCTTCCACAACGACCTGGCGGGAAGCCAGATATGCGAAGATTAATTCATACTGCTCTTCTGAAAGCTCCATTGAAATAAAAAAATTCCGCACCTGGTCTACGGTCAGACGATTCCCGTTCTCCCCGGCCAGTTTTCCAAGTTCTGTAAGCTTTTGCTGAAATTCTTCCCGATTCATGGGTGCCTCCTTTGATTTTTGATGAGTTATTTCTTATTTTAAAAAGCGTGTTTTTCTGCCGGCCCTTCTACAAAATCGTAAATCCGGATTTAAGTATAACACTACTTGTCAGCCGCAGCAACAGAATTTAGCTCAATTACCAACACAGCAGCATCTCTTTTATCTTATCACTCTTTCCTTTTTAATAAACAACAGCACTCGACTCTGTTTTTTCGTTGAGCAGCCGAATATCCATCTTGCCCTTCATAACAAACACCGAACTTGAAGTTTATCTGCTTCACGATGCTTCCATTATCCATCTTTTCCGGATAAAGTTCAATACTGTTTATGAAGTCTTTCATAAATTCTTTCTTTTCAAGGTCCGTCATTTTATAGTACATCATTTCAAAATGTACCAGAATGTCATATATCTGTTTTCCTGTAATCTGGTTCCCGTACACTGCCTCAATCTTTGCTGTGATATCTGCAATACTGTCTTCATACTCGGAAATCTTATCGTACAGATTATCCAGTCTGTCGTGCATGTCTTGATATTTTTGGTCATAATGCTTATCCATCACATCCAATTTATCAGGCATGTCAGTAAGCTTTGCTTTTGCCCCCACTACCTGTCTGAGCAGTTTTCGTATCCTCTCTCTTTCTTCTTCCAGAGCACTTACATCAACTTTTGTATTAACCTTGTCCATAACAAATTGACGGAAGTTCTCGTGGTTTACCATATCCAAAATCACTTGCTCCACTTCATGGTTAAAATCATTCTGATTAAGAGACGGTTGAAAATTACAAAAATGCTCATCATCAATCTTGTGTCTGTGTTAACAGCGATAATAGAAATCATCCACATAGCAGATAACCTATCTCTGACTTATCCTCTATCCGGCGCAGCTCATCACATTCATCTCTGATTTCTTCTTCATTTTCTAAGGAACAATCTTTCATTTTCCGGCTTTCATCAATGCATAAATGATTTGCTATTGTATATAAATATGCCTTAAATTTCCCTTTTTCTTTATATCCAGACAAATTTTTAAACAGTTTCAAAAAAGTTTCCTGCGTTAAATCTTCCGCTTTCTCCAGATTGAAACATTGTCTTTTACAATAACGTAAAACAGATGTATAATAACGTCTTATCAATTCCTCAGCCGCTTTTTCGTCTCCGATCCTTATCTGCTCTACCAACGCATCATCAGAATATATTTCTTCCATATTCACACATTATCAACTTTCTTTGAAAGGTTCGTATATATAATAACGCTCCATTCCGCTCAAATGATCAAAGCTTCATTAAATTTTTCAAATCTGCATCATGGAAATGTGCATAACTGGCTATGGAATCCATCTCTTTATCCATTTCTTTTATAAAAACATTCTTTTACACGTCTATCCCTGCTCTCTCTGCGAAATCAGCTTTTCGCCCGATAAGTATCGACTGTTTTTCTTCCGGCAGGCTCTCAAATACACCCTTGTACCCCTTTTCTAATAAAGGCTATCCTTCTGTCCATCCGGCATAAATAAAATTAGAGGCCTGATACACATATCCAACCTTGCCAACCATTCCATCTGCCCAGGTAAATAATACCTTCAATTCCGGAATATTCCTTTGAATCCATTTCACAAGTTGTGATAACATCTGGGATTCACTGTTTCGTGGCATCTCTTCCGTCATACACATTCGTCCAATCTCCAGATAATCTTTTAATTCTCTGTATGGTGTGTCGTGGCCTTGTACCCCATCCAAGCGTGGCCACACCAACCAGTTCTTTCTCCAGAAAGACTCCCAGAAAATATTTATTTATTTTCGGAAGAGTATTGGAATAATGGTATTTCTGAATCATTTTCAGGGCATCTTCTTTTGAAATCTCTTTTATATTGAACCGATACATTTCCTCACTTCCTTGCATAATAAAAGCACCTATCATTTCTGATAGATGCTTCATCTCATTTTTATATAATTTGTAACAGCTTATTCAAGCACTTTCCAATAACCAGTCTTTTTAGAACCAACTCTTTCTACATATCCATTTTCTTTCAAGAATGTCAGATTATTTTCTACTGCCGTTTCGCTAATCCCCAGTATCTGATGCAATTCGCTGGTAGTAATATTAGGATTATCTCTCATTTCTGTTATAATTCTTTGTCTTCTTGAGTTTAATCCTTTTTTATTCCCAACTTTATCCCCAACTTTTTTCCCAACTTTTTTAATCTTCTGAAGTGGGATTGTTACAACGATTGAATTTTCTCTAAAAGTAAATGCTTCCTTTCCGTAAGTTTCAATAATCTTAGGCACTCCTCGACCAGATTTCTCACTGATATGCAACTGCAAAAAGATTTCTGATAGCTTTTCATTTACTGGAATGGATTCTCCCAAGAAAAATCCTTCCATAGTCTGTGCCGGTGCCAATGTTCCTCTCGATAAGATTTCAATTCTGTTTGAGAATACAGAAATCATCGGTTCATTTCCACTAATCCACAGATTGTGTAAAATAGCATTTATAATTGCTTCTCTAAAAGCCTTATTATCAAACAACGGTGTTTCCGGACGTTCCACTATGCGCTCACTTTCATCTGTCTGAATCAAATTTAATACATCTGCGTATCTTAATACCTCGTCCAAAGTATAGAGCAAACAATTATTACCAAATTCTCTTACCGCAAACAAATTGGAACCTTTCGTTTCTCCTTCAAAAATTGATACTCTTAATGGAAAATGTGAATTATCTGAAAGCAACTGTGCCAACAGATTATATTCTCCATCCTTATTTCTTAACCCAAGATTCTTCTCAAAGGTTCTTTCATTTAATACGATTCCTTTTGAACCATAATATCCAAACAATTTAGAGAATGTCAGTTCCTGATATTTTGCCGGTAATGTCTCAATCGTCTCCACTCTTCCATCCAAAATCTTAAATAACTGAATCTCCCTCTTCGGGTAATCTTTTAAGTTTGCTTTAGAAGAGCCTATACGGATATATCGCTTTTCTTTAAAAGCCGTCGGAATCTCCTCGGCAGCAGGAATTACCAGAACAACAACTCTTTTACCATCAATGATTTCTTCCTCGAACAAAAAGTTGATACTTGGTGACAAATTTCTCGCCAAGAAATTTTGATATGGCTCTTTATTATGATCACAATACTGATTAAATGTCGTACCCACAATCTCATGGGTTTCATCATTTACACCCCATACAAAATATGCTTGTTGTTTATAATGAAATGCCGCTGCGTTTGACAATGCTGATATATATTCACCCAGCACTTCTGGCTGAAACCAATTTTCTTTAAATTCAAACCATTCCTGTTCATCGTCATATGCACATAAGTCTAAAACTAATTTTTCAATATTCATAAATCATCATCCTTTTCCCAACTTATAATCCCAACGAAAACATTATAACACGTTGGGAATAAAGTTGGGAATATTTTATGCATTTCTCAAAAAATTATTCTTAGAACCTATCAAAATCTTCCTGTGTCGCAAGCTGTGCGTACTTGCAGTCATCGTTTCTGCTTTCCGCATACATATCATTAATAAGGCCTATCGACAACAGCTCCAAATCTGTCATCGACAAGCCTAACTGTACGCACCTTAACAGGAATAAGGGAGTTGTCATTTCACGGTCTGTCTGACGAAGTTTTTTTAGCTTCCACATCGGTCTGCACATTCAATCCCCAAAGTTCAATGAGCCGTGGAAGCACTATCCCTCTGGAACTTCATACGGTAAATTCTCGGAATGGCAGCAGATGCCTTAAAAGACACCTGCTTACCATCAATCTCAAATTGTGTTCCATAACCCAACGGCACCACCTCCCTTACACGAAAAAAAGAACTGCCAACACTTCATCGTGCTAACAGTTCTTCTGTAAGTTCGGTTTATTATGGTTTATTTTTCTTCGTTCTTAATTCTATGGTAATCTTCCATATTGACGCTTAAGTCTACGTAAGAATCGGGCTTAGATTTTCGGTTGCTCAAGAGACACACAGTCTCTATCCCAGCCGTATGCGGAAACATATCCACCGGCTGCACCTTCTTCAGCTCATAACCACCCTCGCAAAGAAGCTTCAGATCCCTTGCCATCGTAGCCGAATCGCAGCTCACATAGACAATCCGTTCCGGCGCCATGGAAAGCATCGTGTCAAGACAGGCCCGGCCGCAGCCCTTCCTGGGGGGATCCACCACAATGACATCCGCCCGGATTCCCTTTTCCTCATACTGCCGGGGCAGAACCTCCTCCGCTTTCCCCAGATAAAACTCCACATTGGACAAGCCATTCAGCGCAGCGTTCTCCCTGGCATCCTCCACCGCCTGGGGAACCACCTCCACCCCGTACACTCTTCCCGCCTTCTGTGCCAGAAATAAGGAAATCGTCCCAATACCGCAGTACAAATCCCACACGACCTCCGTCCCCGTCAGTCCTGCATAGCTAAGAGCCGTCTCATAAAGCCGCTTCGTCTGTACCGGATTCACCTGGTAAAAGGACAAGGGCGAAATACGGTACTGTACATCGCCAATCCGATCCGTAATATAAGCCTGCCCCCGTACCGGAATCAGCTTATCGCCCAGAATCACATTGGTGTTTTTCGTGTTAACATTCAATGTAAAACTCGTCATCCCCGGAATCTGAAACAGCCGATCCGCCAGCTCCCCGGCCCCCGGCAGCACATCGCCGTTGAGCACCAGGCACACCATCAGTTCTCCCGTAGCAAAGCCCTTACGGATGAGCACATGCCGCACAAGGCCCTCTCCGGAAGCCTCCTCATAAGGGGCAATCCCTTCCTGTTCCATAAAGTCCACAAGAATCTCCAGAATCTCCTGATTCTCCGCCACCCCAAGAAGGCAGTCCCTATTGGGCACAATATGATGCGTCCTGCCGGCATAAAATCCGGTCACAACCCTTCCCTCCCGATCCCGGCCAAAGGGAAACTGCGCCTTATTCCGATAACGGAAGGGCTCATCCATCCCCAGAACCGGAAGCACCTCAGGGGCGGAAAAGCCGCCAAGGCGTATCAGCTGGTTCTGCACCTTTTCTCGTTTGTACTCCAGCTGCTTCTCATAGGAAAGAGCCTGAATCTGGCAGCCGCCGCAGGATCGGTGCACCGGACAAGGGGGTTCTGTCCGATCCAAAGAAGCCGTCACAATCTCCATCAGCCGTCCATAGCCGTAGGTCTTTTTCACCTTCAAAGCCTTCGCCCGGATCACATCCCCCGGCAGCGCATCCTTAATAAACAAAGGAAAGCCATCCGCCTTTCCGATGCCTTCCCCTTCGTTTCCCATTCCTTCTATTTTTAAAGTAAGCAAATCATTTTTCTTCATCCTGCACTCCAATCCGTTCCTGTTCAACCAGCGGCCTGCAGCCCTGCTTCACCGCTGCCTTTCCCGGTTCACTGCTGCTCGCCTGGCTGAGGGCCGGACGGAGAGCTTCTTCGGATATTGGACTCAAACAGCCGGTTATAGCCCAGCCACTCCTGGCTTGCCCCTGCCGACTTAAAGATCTCCTTCAAAGTCTCCATCTTGGCATCCGTATTATCCGCCATATTCAAAGCTACCGCCTCAATCAGCGCCGGCTTCTTGGGCGAACCATACTCCAGCTCTCCATGATGGGCAAGAATACAATGCTTCAGCTCATTCTCAAGCCGCCGGGGAAATCCAGGGATCCGCCGGGCGCATTCCCCCACCATCTCGCTTCCCATAGAGATATGTCCCAGAAGCTGTCCCTCATCGGTGTAATCATTTTCCGGAAAATCCGACAGCTCGTAGACCTTGCCGATATCGTGGCACATAGCAGCCGTAAACAGCAGATCCCGGTTCAGCACCGGATAAGCCTCCACATAATAACCGCAAAGCCTGCACACGCTCAAGGTATGCTCCAGAAGGCCGCCCACAAAGCTGTGATGGACGCTTTTCGCCGCAGAGTGAAACTTAAAGGCCTTGACAAATGCCCCGTCCTTCACAAAGAATTCCTGAAGCAGCGCCCTCAGATGGGGCTCCTGTACCTGATCCGCAAAGCCCATAAGCTCCCGGTACATCACTTCAATATCCTTGTCGCTCACCGGCAGATAATCCGCAGCCTTGTATTCGCTTTCCCTTGCCTTCCTGGCCCGTTTGATATTAAGCTGCAGGGTTCCCTGAAAGCTGGTCACCTCCGCCATAATATCCACATAGTCCAGAACCTCAAAGTCCTCGATTCCCTGGGAATTGGGATCCCAGATCTTGGAATCAATGGTGCCCGTCTTATCCTGCATAATCACGTTCTCGTAAGTCTTGCCGTTCTTCGTCACAGCCGACTGCTTGTATTTACACAGATATACGCCGGAAATCCGGTCGCCCTCCCGAAAGTTTTCAATATATTTCATAACGCCCTCCTCATATAGTCTCTTGCCATTACCAGCCGCGAGCGTAGACTGCGGCCCGTCACAGCTGATCCAGCGTCACGCTGCAGGGAATCTCCTTGTAGCCTTCTTTCCCGAGACGCATCACAAGCACCTGTATCACCTGTTCCCTGGAAAACTTCAGGAGCATCTCCTGGATCTCGGAAATCCCCGTAATGGTCTGCCCGTTGATTTCTGTAATCACATCGCCCTGCTGGAGGCCTGCATCCATAGCCGGTGAATTCATCTCCACGCTGGTTATATACACGCCGGTGGGCAGGGACTGAACCTCCGCCGTCTCCTGGGTCACGTCCGCACCCATGATTCCGATATATACCAGATCCTGACTGTTGGAAAGGTGCTCTATCACATCCTTCACATCCGAGATCCCATATGCTGTCAGCGTATCCCGGCTTCCCGGCCCCTGGCAGCTCTGCTGGATAATGCCCACAATCTCCCCATCCAGATTCACAAGGACGCCGCTGCTCTCGGAGGCCTTCGGCATATCCGTAAGAAGCAGCTCATATTCCCCGTCGATGACGCTCACACTGTAACCGGCAGATACCAGATTGCCGTACAGCACGGAGCCGGACACGCCCGCCGGACTTCCGACAGCAATCACCAGTTCTCCCGGACGCATATTACGGGAGCCGCCCAGGTTCGCCATCTGAAGCTGATCCAGGGTTCCCTCCGGCAGATCCGCCAGGTTCACGCTGAGCACGGCCAGATCCGTCACTGTATCATAATTTTTCAAAACTGCGTCAAAGCTCGTATGGCTGGCCAGCGTTACCTGGAGCTGATCCGCCGACTGGACACGGGAATAAATAGTGAGCACCAGAAGCTCCACCCCGTTGTTGCCCACCAGAATGCCGCTGGTCTGCTCGCGGCTCTCATAGGTCTCGTTGAACCAGTCCATATCGTTGCTGGCCGCCGTGACCGTAACCAGGCTCTTGGCGCACTCGTCCGCCACGCCCTTCAGCTTCCCATAAAGCTTCCTGTAATCCTCCAGTTCAAGCTCCACGGACTCTGTAATGATAACAGGCTCCTGGGGCGGTTCCGGCTCCTGAGGCGCGGACACAGGCTCTTCCTCTTCCTCATCCCGAGGCAGGCTGATCTCCTGGCGCTCCTCCTTCTGAAACCGCTCCTCCATCCAGGGACGGGAAATCACAAAGACAAAGCAGGCCGTAATACCGCACGCAGCCGCCAGTATAAGCTGGAAAACCACCTTCCGGAAGGTCTTATTCTGATAGAAACGCTGACGCTTAATCTTCTCCTTCACAAAGGAAAATTCCTCTTCTTCCCGATTCTTTTCTTCTGCCATAAGATTTCTCCACTACTGTAAATCTGCTGACCATGTACACTAATGTCTATTTTAATACATTTTGCCTTTTCTGTCCAGATTTTCCGATTGCGAAAAAGCCCTTTCTTTTCCGGCAAAAGTAGGGTAAAATAGGATACATGAACGAGAAAGTATTAAAAACCTTAGAATATGACAAAATTATAGAGCAGCTGGCCCTGCTGGCCGGAAGCGAGGGAGGCCGCAGGCGCTGCCTTTCCCTGACGCCCGGACACCGTCTCGACGAGATTCTGCAGGCCCAGGAAGAGACTGACGATGCGCTGAAGCGCTTATACCGGAAGGGAAGCGTCTCTTTCTCCGGCGCTAAGGATGTGGGAGCTTCCTTCAAAAGACTGGAGATCGGCGGTTCCCTGAATGCTGCAGAGCTTTTGCAGGTATGCAGCCTTCTGGAGGCAGCAGGCCGGGCCAAGCGGTATGCCAGAAGCGCCGAGACAGAGGAAGAAACACAGGACAGCCTGGATCCCCTATTTTCCGCTCTGGAACCCTGTACCCCCTTATCCACAGAGATACGGCGGTGCATCCTCTCGGAGGAAGAGATAAGCGACGATGCCAGCCCGGGACTTCGGCAGGTGCGAAAAGGCATTCAGACAGCCAATGGGCGGATTCACTCCACCCTGGCCGGACTGATCAACGGCTCCTCGCGCAGCTATCTGCAGGATGCGGTGATTACCCAGAGGAACGGCCGTTACTGTGTCCCTGTCCGGGCAGAGTACCGGAGCCAGGTTCCCGGTATGATACACGATCAGTCCTCCACCGGTTCCACCCTGTTTGTAGAGCCTATGGCTGTTGTAAAACTTAATAACGATCTGAGAGAGCTTTATTTAAAAGAGCAGGAAGAGATTGAGCACGTCCTGGAACGCTTAAGCGAAGAGACGGCTGTTTTTACGGAAGCCATTCTCCAGGACTATGAGCTTCTGACTGAACTGGATTTTATATTCGCAAAGGCCTCTCTTGCCAAGAGCATGAAGGCCTCCCGGCCCCTGTTCAACACCAAGGGGCAGATCCATATCAAGGACGGGCGGCATCCCCTTCTGGATCCGAAGAAGGTGGTTCCGGTGACCATCCGGCTGGGAGCGGATTTTGATCTACTCATTGTAACCGGCCCCAACACAGGCGGAAAAACCGTATCTTTAAAAACAGTGGGGCTGCTGACGCTCATGGGACAGGCAGGGCTGCAGATTCCTGCCGCCCCTCACTCAGAGCTTGCCCTGTTCGAGGACGTATATGCAGATATCGGTGATGAGCAGAGCATTGAGCAGTCCCTAAGCACTTTTTCTTCTCATATGACCAATATTATCCGGATTCTTAACGAAGCTTCCCTAAATTCACTGGTACTTTTCGATGAGCTCTGCGCCGGAACGGATCCCACGGAAGGAGCAGCCCTTGCCATCTCCATTCTCTCCCATCTGCACAAGATGGGGATCCGGACTATGGCCACCACCCACTACAGTGAGCTGAAGGTCTACGCCCTCTCCACGCCAAGGGTGGAAAATGCCTCCTGCGAATTCAATGTAGAGACCTTAAGTCCCACCTACCGGCTTCTGATTGGAATTCCCGGCAAGAGTAACGCCTTTGCCATTTCTTCTAAGCTGGGGCTTCCCTCCTTTTTGATTGAGGAGGCAAAGACCCATTTAAGCGAGCAGAGCGAGAGCTTCGAGGATCTGCTGGCGGATCTTGAGGCCAGCCGCAGAACCAGTATCCAGGAGCAGGAAGAGATCCGTCTGCACAAGGAAGAAATCGCCCGTCTCAGGGCCGCCCTGGAAAAGAAGCAGGAAAAGCTGGAAGACCAGAGGGAACGCATTTTACGCGAGGCCAATGAGCAGGCCCGTAAGGTGCTTAAGGAAGCCAAGGACTATGCGGATCAGACCATGAAGGACTTCCACAAGTTCGGCAAGTCCAATATCTCCGTAAGCGAGATGGAGGCAGAGCGAGCCCGTCTCCGGGAGCGTATTCAGAAGACAGAGGAAAAGCTTTCCCTCAAAAAAGAGCAGGCGCCGAAAAAGCAGTTAAAGCCCTCGGAGCTGCATCTGGGAGACTCCGTCCGGGTGCTCAGTCTCAATCTGGAAGGATCCGTATCTTCTCTGCCGGACGCAAAGGGAAATCTCTTCGTGCAGATGGGTATTCTGCGCTCCCAGGTCAAGCTTTCCGATCTGGAGCTCATAGACGAGCCGGTGATCACCGGGAAGAACTTCAGCAAGAGCGGCGCCGGCAAGATTAAGATGAGCAAGTCTGCCAGCGTCAGCACAGAGATCAATCTCATCGGCATGACCGTGGACGAGGCTTTGGCCCATCTGGACAAGTATCTGGACGACGCTTCCCTGGCCCATCTTCCTTCCGTGCGCATTGTCCACGGCAAGGGGACCGGAGCTCTGCGGAAAGCGGTTCACACCCATCTGAAGCGTTGTAAATATGTAAAATCATTCCGATTGGGCGAATTCGGAGAAGGAGATGCCGGCGTTACCATTGCGGAATTTAAATAAGGAGACAGACGGATTATGGTTGCAAAACAGAAAATTCTCATTGTTGATGATGATGCCAATATTGCGGAGCTTATTTCCCTCTATCTGACGAAGGAATGCTTCGAGACCATGATGGTACATGACGGGGAGGAGGCCCTCTTTGTATTCGACAGCTTTGGGCCGAATCTGATCCTGCTGGATCTGATGCTTCCCGGCATTGACGGCTATCAGGTCTGCCGGGAGATCCGGGCAAAATCAGCCACTCCCATTATTATGCTCTCCGCCAAGGGGGAGGTTTTTGACAAGGTGCTGGGTCTGGAGCTTGGGGCCGATGACTACATTATCAAGCCCTTTGACTCCAAGGAGCTGGTAGCCCGGGTGAAGGCTGTGCTCAGACGCTATCAGCCGGCCAAGCAGGAAGCTCCCAAGTCCTCAGCCAAGGTAGTGGAATATCCGGAGCTGGTGATCAATCAGACCAACTATTCGGTTCTCTATAAGGGCGTGCCCGTGGATATGCCTCCCAAGGAGCTGGAGCTTCTTTACTTCCTGGCCTCCTCGCCCAACCAGGTATTTACCAGGGAGCAGCTTCTGGATCATATATGGGGCTATGAATACATCGGTGATACACGTACCGTAGACGTACATATCAAGCGTCTCCGGGAAAAGATCAAGGATCATCCTTCCTGGAGCCTGTCTACCGTGTGGGGAATCGGCTACAAATTTGAAACCAGAGGATAGACGCTTTATGAAACATTCCCTCTATTTAAAATTCATCTTAACTTATGTGGTATTCGGTTTCCTAAGCTTCTTTATCATCGCCACCTTCAGCTCCCAGATGACGCTGAACCATCTGACCTCCCAGAAGGCGGAAAGCCTGTATAAGGAAGCCAACTACATTTCCACGAATTTTGTGCGGAGCTACTACTCCAGGAGCCAGGACGCGGATTCCCTTCGGGCCATCCACTCCCAGTTCCAGGCTCTGGATACGTATCTGGGGGCCTCTATCTGGCTTTTGAATTCTGACGGCACCATACTGGTGGATTCTGATGCTGTCTTTTCCGAGGCTTCCTCCCCCGGCGTGAGTGCCTTTGACCCTACGGATATGGGCAGCCGCTACTATATCATCGGCAATTTTTACGACACCTTTGAGGAGGATGCCCTCTCTGTTGCCGCACCTATTACTTATAACTTCCGAACCCGGGGATATGTGCTGATTCACATGCCTTTGGCCTCCATCGAAGGCGAACGGGATCAGCTTCTGAACATCACATATTTAACGGTTCTTCTGGTCTTTCTTCTGTCCCTTCTGGTGTTGGCTGTCTTTACCTTTACCGTATACCGGCCTCTGATGAAAATTACCGAGGCCGCCCGGCAGTATGCCCAGGGGAATTTCAAATATAACCTTGAGATCAACGAGGAGGATGAAATGGGACAGCTGGCGGACACGCTGAACTATATGTCCCATGAGCTGGGAGAAAGCGATGATTACCAAAAAAAATTTGTCGCTAATATCTCCCACGACTTCCGCTCTCCCTTAACCTCCATCAAGGGCTATCTGGAAGCCATTCTGGACGGAACCATTCCACCGGAAATGCAGGAAAAGTACTTAAATACAGTTCTTATGGAGACAGAGCGCCTCAATAAGCTCACCAGTGGTCTTCTGGCTCTGAATTCCTTTGACACCAAACGCAACCGTCTGGATATCACGGATTTTGACATCAACGGCGTGATTAAGAATACCATCGCTTCCTTTGAAGGCCAGTGCCGGCAGCGCCATATTACCCTGGAGCTTCTCTTTGACGCAAAGCAGCAGTATGTATCCGCAGATATGGGGAAGATTCAGCAGGTCATGTACAATCTCATTGACAATGCCATTAAATTCAGTCCCAACAACTCGGTCATTACCATTGAAACTACTCTGCGCCATGAAAAGGTCTTTATCTCCATAAAAGATGAAGGAATCGGAATTCCCCGGGACAGCATGAAAAAGATCTGGGAGCGGTTTTACAAGACGGATGCCTCACGGGGCAAGGACAAACGGGGAACCGGGCTGGGCCTGGCGATTGTGAAGGAGATTATCACCACCCACGGGGAACATATCAACGCTATCTCCACTGAGGGCGTGGGGACGGAGTTTATCTTTACTCTGCCCCGTGTGCCGGAATCGGAGGATGCGTAAATCGATACCATATCTATCAAAGGAGGAGCTCACAGACTATGCTGAAAAAGACTACCAAACACACCCTTGGCAGGCGTTCTGCCGCCTTGCTTCTCGCCCTTTCCCTCATAACTGCCTCCCTGGCAGGCTGCAATTCCGGGAAAAAAGCGGCAGAGGTGCAGGAACGCTTTGACGCTTTTACCAATGAGGTTTTTGTTTCCGATATTACGGAAAATATCCTGAATCTCCACTGGACGCTGGCCTTCCCCGAGAATTACGGCATCGAGGACTACGAGATTTCTTTCGGCAGCTTTTCCAAGGAATACGAAGAGGAATCCTACCGGGATCTCCGGGATATGCTCAAGGAGCTGAAGGAGTTTGACTACGATCTGCTGACCGAGGAGCAGAAGCTGATCTATGATATTATGCTGACCTATGGGGAGGATAATCTGAAGACAGAAAAGTTCCGGCTCTATTATGACTATCTGTCTCCTACCAACGGGGTACAGTCCTATCTGCCCACCCTTCTGGCGGAATACAAATTTTACAAGAAGCAGGACGTGGCGGATTATCTGGATACCCTGCGGCTGTTTCCGGACTATTTCAAGGATCTGATGGCCTTTGAGCAGGAGCAGGCGGACAACGGATTTTTCATGCCGGATTTTGAGGCGGACAAGGTGATTGACCAGTGCCAGCAGTTCATGGAGGATCCGGAAAATCACTATCTCATTGACAGTTTTCAACTGCGCCTTGAGGAAACGGATTTTCTTACAGAGGAGGAAAAAGAACGTTATCGGGCAGAAAATGCGGATCTGGTGCAGAATACGCTGATTCCGGCCTACGGTTATCTGGTGGAAGAGCTGGCAAAACTGAAAGGCTCTGCCAAAAATGACGCCGGCCTCTGTTACTTTGAGGACGGACGGGAGTTCTACGAGCTTCTTGTACGGGATTCTACCGGATCCGATAAGTCTGTGCAGGAATTCGAGGATCTCATCCTGGAAAAGCTGCAGAGCGATATGGAAACCATCTGGGGGCTGTCTCTGGCGGATGAAGATTTTGACCTTATGATGGAGTGCCCGGTGGAGCTTGACGATCCCTACGCGGTTCTCAATCAGTTAAAGGAGGGAATCGCCGAGGATTTTCCGGCTTCAGGCGAGCTTCCCTTTAAGGTAAATTATGTTCCGGCTTCTATGGAAGAGTATATGAATCCGGCCTACTATATCCTTCCTCCTGTGGATTATCTGGAAAATAACGCTATTTATATCAACAATAAGCATTCCAGCGATGACATTGAGCAGTTTGTCACCCTGGCCCATGAGGGCTTTCCGGGGCACCTGTATCAGACGACTTATTTTTACGGGAAGGAGCCCTCGCCTATCCGTAAGCTTTTCGGCTTCTCCGGGTACTCGGAAGGCTGGGGCACCTATGCGGAAATCTATGCTTACCGGCTGGCCGGGCTGGATGATAAGCTGCTGAAGCTGAACGAGCTTAATAAGACCTATACCCTTGCCCTTTACTGCCTGACGGATATCGGCATCAATTATCGGGGCTGGAATCTTAAGGATACGACAGAGTTTCTTGGTGTGGATGAGGAAACCTGCCAGGAAATCTATGAGATGATGGTGGAAGAGCCTGCCCTTTATCTGGCTTATTATGGCGGATATCTGGAGTTTACAGAGCTTCGGGAGAAGGCAGAGGAGACCCTGGGGGAGAAGTTTAATTTAAAGGAATTCCATACCTTCCTGCTGGATGTGGGGCCGGCGCAGTTTGAGATTATTGAGGATCGGATGGAGGACTGGATGGAAGAGCAGTAAAAATCGGCAGCCGGGAAATTTTTTCTTTCCCGGCTGTTTGATTTGAATTATTTTATGTATTGTAAGTCTCCATTTCTCAGAAGCTGAAACTTCCCATTATAGATGTCATCCAACACCTGACTAATCGACACTCTAACTCTCTGATGTCCGGACAGCGACCAAACTCTATAATCCGTCTGGTTTTTCAAAAAAGCTGATAGACGATTATAGTATTCCTGCATTTCAGCTTTATCATGTCCCATTTTCATCAACTTATAGAACACACCCAGGATGCTCATACAATTAATTGGTTTTGTTAAGCTAGAAATACTTTGTCTTGCTTTAAAATCATCGGAACAGAATACATAGACCTGCTTATTTTAAAGTATCTCCATCATCTGAACTAAAACATAGGTTTTCTTTTCTCCTAAGCCATTTTGATGTGGTATCTTTTCATCACACTCTTTTATTGTTGTAAGAAAACACTCAATATCCGTTACATTTTCAATACAGTCTAAAGCTCCATAGTATTCTTCAAAAAATCCAGCATGAAAAGTATCACAGCTAATCTTGAGTAAGGAAATATATATGAGTGTCGCTGCTGTCCCATATATTTTATTCAGCTCATTCACAATATCTCTGTCAGAATACAGTTTTATTCTTCCGGTTTTGATTTTTTCTTGAAACCACGGATTGGGATCCGGATTGATTCTATGTCTTGTCAGTTCTTCTTTTATCATTTCATGGCAGTAAAATTCGTAATCGTTAAAATCAAAAACAAATTCAGCCAATGTATGGTTTTCTGTATTCCTTGCCAAATGTGCTTTATATAAAAATCAGTATCCAGCAAGGCGTATTTTTGTCTATCTCCATCGGCGCTGCCTCGCTGGTTTTCCTAACATTTTTTCAATCTCTTTCAATCTGGCCTTGTCGCTATTCAGACGTTCATCCCGTACTCTTTCTCGTTGTTCAAGATCATACATTTTTTCTAATAAGCTGCCAAACCGAATGAGATTTCTTGGAATTTCTTGCCATCTTACAGCTTTTCCAGTCACTTCCATCTGCTTATTTATTTCATCACGGTCAATCTGCAAAAGATTCCTCGCAGTTTTTTTATCAATCTTTTCCTCTTCAAAAAGTCTGAGTACTGCTGCTTTATATGAAATTGCAAAAATATCCATTATTTTTAGAATTAACTGAACAGAAACCTCTTTGTAGGATAAATTATAAACATCCGACTGTTCTTCAAGGCGATCCCTAGGAGCCAATAAAAGCGCAGCAAAAGCATTTGCTTCCATATCCTCAAGTTCTTTTGCTTCATCCTCGATAACACCTGATTCAAGAATGGAACCAAACTGTAATAATGCAAAATCTTTCTCTTCACAATAACAATAGATATGGTATAGCTCATGCGCTGCAGCAAATATTTGTTTTGACAAAGGAATCGCAGAATTAATCATTACAAACATCCGTCCCTGCCTTATAAATGTGCAAGCACACAATTCTGCATCCCCTATTGGATATCTAAGCAATTCTAATGGCATATCGTGTCGGGCTGCATAATTTTCCAACACACAAAAAATATCGTCCTGAATAATGTTATTCTTATTATAGAGAGCATTAAAGCTTGTCACACATTGGCTTATCTTTAAATATTTTTTTCGTTCCTTTATATAAAGGCTGTTGTCCAAAACCTTACACATAGACTTATGCCTCCCATGGCTGCATCATTTCTTCTACATTTTCATAAGTACGAGCATAGAAGCAAATCAGATTTGCAATCTCATCCGCAATTGCAAGTCCCTCCTTTGCTTCCTGAGATTCCACTCTTCCCATAAAAGCCTTCACTGTATTGGTTTCCGGAAGCGTCTGCGAAACCTTTACCAGGCTTTCCATCGTAACATCCAGAAACTCTGCTATTTTTTGCAGTTCAACCGCATTGATCATTCTGGAGCCACTAAGCATTTTACTTATAATCTGCTTAGATACACCGAGATGTCCAGCAAGTTCAATCTGCTTCTTGTTATTTTGCTTCATAATATTCATAATATTGTTACTGATAATCTCATTCATGTTTACCATCACAAATACCTCCAAGTAAAATTAACGATAATAACCTATTTCACACTATTATTATATGTAGAGCACAACCACTAGTCAATATTTTCTTGACTTCTATTCCGTATTCTTTAATTTTTGTTTTTATTTTGGAGATAAATTATTTATTATATACAGAACCAGATTGTTAAATCCTCAAATCCAATTTTCCCTTATATCATGATCTCTTTTACTTCGCAATATCTCTTTTCATTATTTTCCCATCATCACAATTTATATAATACCTTCTACCATAAAAATCCGAAACGATAGCTACTTTATCTTCTATAACCATTTGCTCATATGGCAATAGCACTTGATTTTTAAACATTGTTTTCAAATCTTCTACTCTCCATATAATTTCACATTTTTCGTTAATCGCATATAAATTATTAATTTCATCATCTTCAAATGGAATTTCAAGTAACACAATAATCTTATCTTTACATAATTTGGCATCTCTAATCAAATATGCAAATTCCTTGAGCTTCTCCCCGATTTTAAATAAATTGCCTTCATAAGAAAACCCATTTTCCATATCTATACCTCCACCAGCCCCGAAGGGGCATGTATTAATGGATACCCATAGGGTATATTATAGTAATTCTATACCATAAACCTCTTCTATATTATGTAACAAAGTATTTTCTTTACCATATACATTTATAACTAGCGGAAAAATCCAATCATTATCATTACAATCAACACATATGAATTGTCCATTTTCCTTTAAGAAGAACAAATTATTTTGACTATTTTTATCTTTCTCTCGTATTGCTTTTTCAATCCTTGTTTCTTCTATATGCAAGCTCATTACTTTTTCCAAATCATATAATATTTCTTTCGTATATTCATTTGTAAAATACTAAGGCTGCCGCCCCGGCAATTCTCTCATCCGGTACGGCAGCCCCATTTTTATATACGAACCACTATCCTCTATAGTAATTAATCAGACAGCCTTTCAAAATAATCTCACGCTCATCATCCGTCAAAGCGCCCAGGCGAAGCGTCACCTCTCTGTCCTGCTCTCCATTCACGTAAGCCTTCACTTCACTTCTGTTTTCCTCAATGGCCTTGCGCATCTCAGGGATAAACAGGAAATCGCCTTTTGTAAAGGGCAGCTCGCCCTCGTCAATCAAGAAGGGCAGCATACCCCAGTTAATAAGGTTGGAACGATAACGCTTGGTGGCATAGGAATTGGCAATATTCGCCCATCCTCCCAGTACCTTCTGGCAGGAAGCCGCCTGCTCTCTGGCCGAACCGTCTCCCGGCTTCACGGCAAAAATTGTGCTTCCCACTCCCAGGTTGGTCTTATCCACGCCCGGATACCAGGGATTCAAAGCATTAAAAATTCCTTTCAGCTCCGGAACTGCCTCTGCAGGACACTCACCGGCCTCAACAGCCTTCTGAGCCGCCTGGATCTCCTTGGCTTTTCCTACATAAGCCGGATCCTTCCTGGACAAGGTAAACTCCGCAAGTCCCAGAGGGTTCGAACGATAGGAAGAAGTCTCTCCGGAAGGAATCAGCTCATCCGTAGTTGTAACCGGATCGTGAATCTCCGAAACCACCTTCAAAATCATATGTTCCGGCAAAGCAGACATGGCCGGCCAGTCCTTGATGTTGGGGCCAAACTTAATCTCCACATCCGGATCCGCCTCACCCCTGCTGTCAAATACCCTGTTCTCATAAATCTTACTGTCAAAGAAATACCTGGGATTGGTGTACTTCGCATCCACCTCTGTAGCCGCCGTCAGGTATCCCTTATTTGCCGCCGTAGCTGCAATAGAACGTGCATCCATCAGCGCCACGGACGCAATCTGGCCGCTCTGAAGCTTGGAGCCCTCCCGGTTGGGGAAGTTTCTTGTGGAGTGGCGGATACTAAAGCCGTTGTTGGAGGGCGTGTCGCCGGCGCCGAAGCAGGGTCCGCAGAAGGCTGTTTTCATAACAGCGCCTGTCTCCATCAACGCTGCCGCCGCACCGTTTTTCACCAGCTCCATATAAACAGGCATACTGGCCGGGTACACGCTTAAGGTAAACTCGTCCGGTCCGATGCTTGCTCCCTTTAAAATATCGGCTGCCGCACAGATATTTTCAAACCCACCGCCTGCGCAGCCGGCAATGATTCCCTGATCCACATAGAGCTTCCCGTTGCGGATCTTATCCGTCAGGCAAAAATCTACCGCGTCTCCCAGGCTTACCAGCGCCTTTTTCTCTACATCACGAAGAATATCGCTTAGATTGGCCTTTACCTCCTCGATGGTGTAGGTATTGCTCGGATGGAAAGGCATCGCAATCATCGGTTTAACTGCGCTCAGATCCACATAAATCATTCCGTCGTAATAAGCGGCGCCGCCCGGATTCAATTCACGATAATCCTCACTTCTGCCGTGGATCTCATAGAATTCCTTAATCACATCATCCGTTTTCCAGATAGAGGACAGGCAGGTGGTCTCTGTGGTCATCACATCAATGCCAATACGGAAATCCGCGCTCAGATTCTCCACGCCGTCGCCGATAAATTCCATAACCTTATTGTTTACATACCCCTTTTCAAATACGGCTCCGATAATCGCCAAAGCCACGTCCTGGGGGCCGACGCCCTTCTGAGGCTCGCCGGTGAGGTATACGCCTACAACTCCAGGCATGGGAATATCGTAGGTTTTATTAAGAAGCTGCTTCACCAGCTCCGGGCCGCCCTCTCCCATTGCCATCGTTCCCAGAGCTCCGTAACGGGTATGGCTGTCAGAGCCAAGAATCATTTTTCCGCCTGCCGCAAGCATTTCACGGGCATACTGATGGATTACTGCCTGATGAGGGGGCACATAGATGCCGCCGTACTTTTTCGCACAGGTCAGGCCGTACATATGGTCGTCCTCATTGATGGTTCCGCCTACGGCGCAGAGGCTGTTGTGGCAGTTGGTCAGCACATAAGGGATGGGAAAACGCTCCAAGCCTGATGCCCGGGCCGTCTGAATGATGCCTACAAAAGTGATGTCGTGGGAGGTAAGCTTGTCAAACTTAATCTCCAGTTTTTCCATATTGCCGGATGTATTGTGTGCCTCCAGAATTCCATAAGCAATTGTCTGCTTTTTGGCCTCTTCCTTGGAGGGCGCCTCGCCAAGCCTGCTTTCCAGAACGCTCACTGCATCCTTGCTGTCTGGGATAATCTCTGTTCCGTTCAGCACATAGGCTCCGCCTTCAAATAATTGAATCATGATTCTCCTCCTATTCCAGTCCCGTAATATTCCTTCCAATGCACCCGTATAAAATCAATTTCCAGACGCAGATACATGCGTCTGTAAATTGATTTGTGCATTGTAAGGAATATTACTGTTTCCAGTTCCGTAATATCTCTTCCAATGCACTTGTATGAAATCAATTTCCAGACGCAGGTACATGCATCTGTAAATTGATTTGTGCCTGGTAAGAGATATTACTGTTTCCAGTCCCGTAATCTCGTTTATTTTCATTAAATTGCCGGCCAAGGGCAGTACGCCTTGTCCGGCAACGCTAAATTTATTATAAATAGCACCGACAAAGATTGCAAGTTTATTCTGCGAGAATTTCCTCCTTAAGCTCCAGCTCGTTAAAATTTTCTCTGGACGGCCTCTCTTTTTCCGTTTCCAGCCTGGGAGCCTCCGGAAATATAATCGTCACCTTAAACAGATCCCCATCCAGATAAATATCAAAGCTTCCTTTCTGCAGCTCCGTCAAGGTCTTGGTAATGGACAGTCCGAGACCGCTGCCCTCGGTGCTTCTGGCCACATCTCCGCGGATAAAGCGCTCCGTCAGCTCGCCTGCGTCAATGTTCAAGGGCTGCTCGGAAATATTTTTAACATGGAACCGTACCATATGCCCCACCACAGTCAGCTCAACATAGACCCTTGTCCTGGGCATGGCATACTTGGCCACATTTCCGTACAGGTTTTCAATAATCCGCCAGAGCCTGCGCCCGTCTGCCTCGATGATCACCGGCTCCTTGGGCATATTTACCACAAGCTGCAGCTCACGCTCCTCGAACTTCTCGCTGAACTCCCCGTTAGTCTGATTGATAAGCTCCTGGAAATTAATCCTCACAAGCTCCAGCTTCACATTTCCGGAGCTTATCTTAGAAGCCTCCACCAGATCGTCCGTCAGATGCTTCAGGCGCTGGGACTTATCCTCCAGAATGGCAATGTAATTCCTTGCCCTCTCATTCTGAATATCCTCCCGTTTCAGCAAATCCACGTAGTTGATAATGGAGGTCAGCGGCGTCTTAATATCATGGGACACGTTGGTAATCAAATCCGTCTTCAGACGTTCATCCTTCACACTCTGCTCCACCGCCGTAGAAAGACCCTCGCCAATGCGGTTTACAGCCTCCGCCATAAGCAGACTGTCGCCTGACAGCTTTTCCATGGGAATCTGGTAATTCAGATCCCCCTCGGAGATCTTCCGGATTCCATCTAATATCTGCTTGCGCTGCCGCGCCTGCCGCAGCAGAATCAGTCCCGTCCCAAAATCAAAAATCATAATGAGCATAATTCCAAAGCTGCCAAAGAAAAGAAGAAAGACATTTGCCAGCAGGAATATTCCATAAGAAAGAATTACCTTAGTCGTTACCTTCCAGCCGCCCGCCACCCGGTAACAATGCTTCAATACAGCGTAAAGCACACTGTTATTCCAAAGGGTTCTCGTTTTAATGCGCCGCACCAGGCTTAAATATCCGCAGAGAAATAAAAAATTCAGCGAAAAGGTCATCACTCCTCCAAATACTCCTGCCTCTCCGATTCCATTTACCCGGTTATACAGCAGAGCTCCTGCAAATAAAATCATCCATGCGGGTATCACCAGAAGCAGCGCAGCCCCTTCGGTGCGAATCCGGTCAAATCTGGTAAGGGTGACGCTCCTATCCTCTTCCTCCGTTCCCCGTCCAGCAGCCAGGGTCAGATAGACCAGGGTCAAAAGGTACAGAATACCGCCCAGAATCACTCCATACACAGACATACGGCTGATAGGCTGGATCTCCTCGTACTGCTTCTTATACATCTGAAGATTATCGCTTGCCACATAGCTTGGGTCAATGGCAATAGCCAGCGTATAATTTCCCTCCACAGACATCGGGAACTCCTTCAGATAGCTGCTGATTTCACTTAAAGAAACCGGCATCTGACTTGCCTCAAAGCTCATATCCGAGCTGTTGAAGATAAGATAGTCCCCATGCTCCCGAATATACTCCAAGAGGCTGCTGCGATCCACAAGCTCTGTTTTTCCAAAGCTTTTGATATTGGTCACAGTCTTTTGCTCATAGTCCTCCCTGCTTATTCTGGTGACATCCTCCGGAATCACCAGATAGCGCATATTGGTCATACTTGGACTAAAAAGCTCCAAATTTTCCTTATAGGAATAATAGTCATTGTAAATATTGTTAAGTACATTCTCCAGGGATGCATAAACTTCCTGCAGCTCCTGGGTAGACAGCTTCTGCGCCTCCGCATAGGAAATAATATCCGTATACTCCGCCGGTGCATAGCGCTCCTCCACCGCCTGGATTTCTTCTACATCCTGAATCACGGCCTGACCGAAGATCCCTTCTCCGAACAGATCAGGCTCCTCTATCCCTCCCTCCGGTATAAAAGCCTCCTCCATCTCTGCCTCTGAAACCTCCTCCAAAGATTCCTCTATAAAGGACAGGGCCGCATCATAGGAAATGGAAACGGAGGCTACCGCCGTACCGTCGTCATAGATTGCCTGCTCTGTATAATCCTTGGAGCTCTTGGATATATAGCCCACTCTCCCGTCGTCATAAGTAATTTTCAAAAGGGTATTGTATGTGCAGCCATCCAAAGACCAGTTCAGCAGATCCGTCAGCTTGTAGCAGAGGCCTCCGTCCTCGGGTCTGGTATGGAGAATCTGATTTTCATCCGCATATTCCTGGATATTCAGCACCAGAGACGCATCATACACACCGTTTTTCTCAAACCGGCTCTCCCGGCTGGCAGCACGGACACACCGGAAAATCTGCTCCCGGGCCTCGCGCTGAAAATAGGATGTATTCTCAAAGATATCATCTTCTTTGAACAGACGGAATCCGTTGTTTCCCACAGATACCATGCAGACGGCTATGGACAGCACCAGCACCACCGCACAGACTTGATTCAAAATAAGGGCCAGGGCCTTCCAGCCCTTAGAATATTCCCATCGCTTCATTCCTACAGCTTCTCCACTTTATAGCCGATTCCCCACACCACCTTCAAGTAGCGGGGCTCCTTGGCATTGATCTCTATCTTTTCCCGGATGTGGCGGATATGCACCGCTACCGTATTATCCGCTCCGATGGCATCCTCATTCCAGATGCTTTCATAAATCTGATTGATGGAAAATACCTTTCCCTGGTTTTTCACCAGAAGGAGCAGGATGTTGTATTCTATGGGGGTCAGCTTCACCGGCTCCCCGTCCACCGTTACCTCTTTCAAATCGTCGTTCATCACCAGGCCGCCGGTCTGATAGATCTTCTGGCTTTCCTCCGCCGCATTGCCAAGCTTGGTGTAGCGCCGGAGCTGGGATTTCACACGGGCCACCAGCTCCAAGGGGTTAAAAGGCTTTGTTACATAATCATCGGCTCCGATGTTGAGGCCCAGAATCTTGTCGGCGTCCTCGGATTTGGCAGACAGGATGATAATGGGAATGCTGCTCTTCTCCCGGATTTTCAAGGTTGCCCGAAGCCCGTCCAGCTTTGGCATCATAATATCAATGATAAGAAGCTGAATCTCTTGCTTCTCCATCATGCTCACCGCCTGGAGGCCGTCGTAGGCCTTTAGGATCTGATACCCCTCCTGGGATAAATAGATCTCTATGGCGTCCACAATTTCCTTATCATCGTCGCATACTAAAATGGTATTTGTATTCATCTTCATCACCTCTGCTCCCATTTTACCGATTCTTCTTGATTATAACAAGGGTTTTTTAAGTTCTGGAAGGGGAATTCTTAAGAATTTGTTATGGAAGCAGCGATAACCCAAAAAGGAAGTCAGCAAAATAAGCCGGCTTCCTCTTTTATATCTGTTTTTCCAAAAAAATATCTTGTATTATACAACAGCCTCAATCAAGGTCTTCTCGTCCAGGACAAACTGATTCTTATCCTTTTGTGATGCAAGGGAAATCTCTTCCCCCTGGGTTTCCTGCTGTGACAGGAAAAAATTATAAAGCAGTGTATCAAAAATTCGATTTGCCGGAACCACCGCATGGTTCTGCTTTTTCACAAATCCAAACATCAAAGCCAGCGCAATGGAAGGATCTAATGCATTGTACGAAATCTCTTTCCCTGCGAATAAAAGCTCCCTCAGCATCTGCTTTAAGGACGGATATGCCTCCATCTTCTCTAAAAGAGATTCAAACAGCGTATTTTTCTCCATCAAAAGCATGCGTACTGCGGCCAGAAATCCTTCTTTGGTCCACACCTCTTTTTCCGAAGCAAATCCGCTCTCTTTTCCGAGCTTTTCATCCATCATCATGCAGAGGCGCGATACCAGAAAAGGATAACCGGAGGTATATTCGTAAAGCAGAGCCGCCATCTTTCCAATGTCCATGCCGGTCTGGACGTCAGACTCATATGCTTGCAGCATACCTGCAATATCATCCACGTCAAAGCTCATATCCACATCAAAATCAGCGGCAATATTCCAGGGACTGTTTGTCTTATGCTCTTCATCTCCCCGAAGCTTCCTCTTTAAATTTTTTACATCATAGACTCCTGCCAGAATAACCGAATGGAAGGCTGCGGAATTTTGTGCTGCCCTTTCCAGATAATAGTACCTGAGCTGTGCCAGAAAATCCAAAAAGACCTGGTTGTTTGCTGCACTGTCCACCTCATCAATCATCAAAACCACCGGTTTTTGCAGGGACTCGCAGAAATTCTGCAAAAGCTGAAACAGCCTGCGCAAATCCAAACCGCAGTCCCTCTCCCCTTCTCTTTTGCAAAGCTCTGCAAGGGCCGTGCTGTCTGCCGCTGATTCCTTATCTGCTATCCAGACTGCTTTTAAAAAACAGGATGCAAAGGCAAGCGAAAATGTATTTTCATTCTGAAAAGAAGCGCTGCCAAGAACCTGAAAGTCCAGACGTATCACCAGGTATCTGTCTGCCAATGTCTTTTCCAGAGCTACCAGGGTGGTTGTCTTGCCATACTGTCTTGCACGATTGATTGTAAAATAAAACCCTCTGTCTACCAGCCTCTGGATCTGTACCAGCTTCCGGCTGATATCCACCATATAATGTTTATCGGGCGTACACAGTCCTGTAACATTAAAATACTTTCTCAATTTCCATCCATCCCTTTTCCCGGCCTATCCCCAAGCTGATTTTAAAGGTATCTATTTCAGGTATTCCCGATACTTCTCCTCACTGGCGCTTAAGAACACGATTCCGATGATTCCCGGGCCTGTGTGGGCGCCGATGGCGCAGCCGACCTGGGATTCTATGATATTCTTACAGTGATACTTCTCTGTCAGCATCTCCTTTACCTTGGCGCAGGTGCCGGGATCGTTTCCGTGAACTACGGCAATCTCCTGTTTTTCCAGCTCCACGCCCCGTTCGCCTGCCAGATCCACGCAGCGCTTTAAGGACTTCATGCGTCCCCTTACCTTCTCAAAGGCCACCAAGGCCCCCTCGTCGTTGACTTCGATAATAGGCTTAATATCAAGCACGCCTCCCACTACGGCAGAGGTTCTGCTTAAGCGGCCGCCCTTGTAGAGATATTCCAGGGTATCCACGGTTACAATGTGTTCCATGTTGTCAAAAAAGTAACGGGCTGCCTCTGTAATCAGCTCCTTGGACGCTCCGTTCTTCTGCATACGCAAAAGCTTGATAACGCCCAGGCCAAAGCCCATTGAGGCGCATTTGGAATCTACGATAGTAATTTTAAAATCCGGGTATTCCTCCAGAAGCTCCTCCCGGGCCAGATTTGCTGCGTTGAAGGTTCCGGCAATTCCGGTGGAAAAGCACAGATAAAGCACTTCGTCCCCGGCTTTTGCATAAGGCTCAAAGTTCTCCCGGAACATATACTGGTTGATGTGGTAGGTTTTGATTTCTGCTCCCTCTGACTGGATGCGGTAAAAATCCTTTGGGAAAATAGTCTTTCCGTCAAAATAATCCGTTCCGTTGATGGTGACAGGGGTTGGGATCACATGAAGCTGATATTCATCGATAATCTCTTTCGGCAGATCTGTTGCTGAATCCGTAATAATCTTAAAAGCCATTTTTGCTCTCCATTTTAGTCCCGTAACATCCACCCAACACACCCTCAATTGGCTGGATGTTACTGATTCCAGTTCCGTTATATAGTTATAGTTCTTCTAATTCTTTCAGCCAGATATCACTGCAGGCATCGCTGGGCATCCGCAGGTCGCCTCTGGGCGACACGGCTGCGGTTCCTACCTTGGGGCCGTCCGGAAGGCAGGAGCGTTTGAACTGCTGCGCAAAGAACCGCTTGTAAAAGGTCTTGATCCATTTCAAAATAACCCCGTCCTCATAGACGCCGGCAAAGGCCAGCCTTGCCATCCGATAAATCTTGGAGGGCGAGAATCCAAACCGAAGCACATAATACAAGAAGAAATCATGGAGCTCATAAGGCCCCACCAAATCCTCGGTCTTTTGGGAAATACTTCCGTCCCTGGGCGGAAGCAGCTCCGGGCTCACCGGCGTGTCCAACACATCCAGGAGCACCTCGGAAAGCTCCTTATCCTTACAGGTATCCGCATAATAGCGTACCAGGTGGCGCACCAGCGTCTTAGGCACACCGCTGTTGACCCCGTACATAGACATATGATCCCCATTGTAGGTAGCCCATCCAAGGGCAAGCTCCGACATATCGCCGGTTCCCACTACAAGACCGCCGGTCTGATTGGCAATTCCCATGAGCACCTGAGTCCGCTCTCTGGCCTGGGCATTCTCATAGGTAATATCGTGATTTTCCGGATCCTGCCCGATATCCCAGAAGTGAGCGTTCACCGACTCCCGGATATCCACCTCACGCAGGGTAGCTCCCAATTTCCTTGTGAGCTTGCAGGCATTGTCATAGGTTCGGCCTGTGGTGCCGAAGCAGGGCATGGTCACGCCGATAATCTGCTCTCTGGGAAGGGACAAAAGATCAAAGGCCCTGGCCGTCACAAGCAGCGCCAGAGTGGAATCCAAGCCTCCGGAAATTCCTGCCACAGCCGACCAGCAGCCTGTATGCTCCAGACGCTTTTTAAGCCCCATAGCCTGTATGGAAAGGATCTCCTCACAGCGGCGATCCCGATCCGACTTGTCCGCCGGAACAAAGGGGCTTGGATCAATGGGGCGATCCAGTTTTGTGTCTTCCATTGAAAGATGGAAGCCCACCTCCGTATAAGCATCATTATTTTCCACGGAAAAGGTATTCATCCTTCTTCTCTCGGCGGTAAGGCGGCATACATCCACATCGCCGTAAGTAATCCCGTTCTGAAAACGCTCCGAGCAGCTAAGAATGGTTCCGTTCTCTGCAATGACATTCTGCCCCCCAAAGACCAGATCCTGAGTTGACTCTCCCTCTCCTGCATTGGCGTACACATAGCCGCATACCAGCCTTGCAGACTGGCTGCGAATCAATTCCTCCCGATAGCGATCCTTTCCCACAGTCTCGTCACTGGCAGAGCAGTTCACAATAACCGTTGCCCCTGTCAATGCATGGCGCACGCTTGGCGGCTCCGGAACCCACAGGTCTTCACAAATCTCTGCGGCGACTACGAGCTCCTGCAGCTCTCCACAGGAAAATACCATATCGGTTCCGAACAGTACATACTCCTCCTCTTCGTTTCCGCGGCCAAGCCACACATATTCCACATCCCGGTTTCCCGGTGCAAAATGGCGCAGCTCATAGAATTCCCCGTAATTGGGAAGATTTGTTTTCGGCACCATTCCCAGGATCTCGCCCCGGTTCAGCACAGCCGCCACATTATAGAGCTTTCCCTGCTTCTCCCAGGGCAGGCCCACGAATATCAGCGCATCCAGCTCCTTTACAGCGTCTGCTATGGTAAATAAAGTCTCCCTTGCCTTTCTGATAAGGGCCGCCTGCAAAAATAAATCTCCGCAGGTGTAGCCCGTAATGCAAAGCTCCGGAAATACAATCAGCTTTGCGCCGTTTCCGGCTGCTTCCTTTGCAAGACGAATGATCTCTGCTCCGTTAAATTCCGGCTGGGCCACACGAATCTTCGGTGTGACAGCCGCTGTTTTTACAAATCCATGCTTCATATGCTCATCTCCTGTTCCAGTGCTGCTGTTTTCAGTTCCGCAATATATCCCTTACAATAC
The DNA here is from genome assembly GCF_036941125.1 of Candidatus Merdisoma sp. JLR.KK011. NCBI lineage: Bacteria > Bacillati > Bacillota > Clostridia > Lachnospirales > Lachnospiraceae > Candidatus Merdisoma > Candidatus Merdisoma sp. JLR.KK011. Next base: position 627,854 of record NZ_JAYWSZ010000004.1, read on the forward strand.
GCAAAAGCCTAACGCTTTGCCTTCTCTAATATTTTCTTTAGTTCTTCTATCTGGAAGCTGTACGCCTCATTGCAAAAATGGCATTTTACTTCGATAGGCTTGCCGTCCCGAATCATCTCCCGGATCTCTTTGCTTCCTATACTGATGATAGCCTTTTCCACACGTTCCTTGGAACAGCTGCAGGAAAAGGCCGTGGGTATGGTATCGTTGACGGTAAGGCCCAGATCGCCTAAAAGCTCCTCCAGAATCCCCTCCGGCGTCAGCCCCCGGTTCAATAGCTCCGTCACAGAACTGACTCCGGCAAGACGCTGCTCCAGAGCGTCAATCACCTTGTCCTCCGTATAAGGCATCAATTGAATTATAAAGCCTCCGGCCTGGCATACGGTGCTGTCACGGTTCAGCAGAACCCCAAGCCCCACGGAGGAAGGAATCTGCTCAGAGGTTGCAAAATAATAGGTTAAGTCCTCTGCAATCTCCCCGGTCTGAAGCTCTGTCTGTCCCACATAAGGCTCCTTCATGCCCAGATCGCGTATCACCTGAAGCATCCCGTTTCCAATAGCTCCCGACACATCCAGCTTCCCTTTTTCATTGGCCGGGATCAGCACTGCCGGCTCGTTCACGTAGCCCTTTACCTGAGCCCTGGAATCTGCAGTCACCGTAATGCCGCCAAGGGGGCCGTCTCCCCGGATCTGAAGGGTCAGAAGATCCCGCTCCCCCTTCATCATAGACCCCATCATAGCGCCTGCGCTTAAGGAACGCCCCAGAGCCGCCGTTGCTACGGGGCTGGTATTGTGAATCTGCCTGGCCTTCTCCACCATTTCCCGGGAGGTTATGGCAAAGGCCCGGATCTGGTTGTCAGCCGCCGCTGCCCTTACAATATAATCTGACATTGCTTTGCTTCTCCTTCTATCTCCCTTGCATATATTTTTACTGTTTTCCTTCTGTCCCTTTCCCATGCTCCCGCGCGATCACATGAATTCTCTCCGTCGTTTCCGACGGCTCCTGCCCTGTATCGGCATCGCAGATCCGCAAAAGCTCCATGCCCGCCTCCTTCACAAGATCTCGAATCTGCTCTTCGGAATAGGCCCGTTGAAAATGCGTTTCCTCATATTTCTCATACAGCCCGTCCTCCCGGCAGATAAACAGCGTTAAATCATACTGATTCAGCATTTCCTCTGGGTCATAATAGTTTTCCCAGATAAAGCTTCCCTCTTCCCGGCTTTCCGCAATGGTATTCTCCCCTAAGAGCATCTTGTATTTATAAACGGTATTGAGATCAAACAGGAAGATTCCTCCCGGGTCCAGATAATTATTTACCAGACGCAGTACCTGCAATAGATCTGCTTCCTCCGTAATGTAATTGACGGAATCGCAGACGCTCACCACCGCCCTTACCGTGCCGTAAAGCTCAAATTCCCGCATATCCTGAAGAAGATATAAAATATCGCGGCCGGAAGCTGCACGCTTTTCCACAGCCAGCTCCAGCATTTCTTCTGAGGAATCCACACCTATCATATCATAGCCGGCCTCTGCAAGAAGCTCCGTCATGGTTCCGGTTCCGCAGCCCAGGTCTAGTACCAGGCCGTCCTTCACCCCGTATTCTTTTAACAGCTCTGCAATGCGGTCACGCCATGTTTCATAAGGAACATTGTCCATGAACAAATCGTAAACGGCTGCAAAGCCGGCATATTCATCCACAACGATTCTCTTGCTGCTCATGTGCTTCTTTTTCTCCCTCGCCCAATGGGTTATTGCTCACTCTATGAACAATTATCCCAATCGTTTTTATCATATCAAATTTTTTTTCAAAAAACAAGACAGCCTCCACCCGAAATGAGAGACTGTCTATTCCCCGTTACTGTCCATTCCGCGGCCAGTAACTATTCCGCACCCTTTTACTTACTGCTCAAAAACTTCTCTATATTAGCCATGGCCTCTTCCTCGTCCTCGCCGCTGGCTGAGACGGTCACCGTCTCTCCTGCGTAAAGTCCAAGGGTCATCATACCCATAATGCTTTTGGCATTTACCTTCTTGTTATCACTTTCCACGTAAATCTCACTGCCATACTGGCTTGCCACCTGTACCAGCAGAGCCACCGGTCTCGCTTCCAGGCCGTTTGGAATCTGAATCGTGATTTCCTGCTTAATCATAATAACCTTTCCTCCTTGTGCTCCCTTAGCTCCTCTGCAATGAGACTCAGTTTCCTCAGCCTGTGGTTAACACCCGATTTCCCCACAGAAGGGGACAGCATCTGTCCTAATTCCTTCAATGTGGCCTCCGGCTGTTCCAGGCGAAGCACCGCTATCTCGGTTAACCCTTCGGGAAGCTGGTCAAACCCGATTGTTGCTTTAATATATTGTATATCTTCAATCTGCTTTACCGCTGCAGAAACGGTCTTGTTCAAGTTGGCAGTCTCACAGTTCACCTGCCTGTTCACAGAGTTGCGCATATCCTTAAGTATCCGGATATTTTCAAAATTCATAAGGGCTACATGAGCCTCCATGACATTGAGAGCATCTACAATCTGTGCACCCTCTTTGATGTATACGATCTGGTTCTTCTTGCGCCTGGTCACTTTAGCCTCAATGTCAAAGCTCCCAATCATATTGCAGAGCTGCTCTGCCTTCTCAAGACTGTTACAGGCAATCTCAAAGTGATATCCCTTCTCAGGATCGCTCACCGAACCCGAGGCCAGAAACGCCCCGCGGATGTATGCGCGCTTACAGCAAAGATTCTGAATCAGCACATGCTTCGCAGCAGAGATATCCCCATAAGAAACAACCTCAAAGCTGTGTCCTCCCTTAAGGCTCTTATTCTGCCTGGCTGATACGTCCAGTCTTATATTAAAGGTTTTTTTCAACAATGTAAAGTACTTTCTTGCAACTGCCAGATTTTCCGTATGCATCCGGAGCCCAAAAGGGGTGTCCCCTTCTTCTGTTACACGGCCGCAGAATCCTAAGATTGCCGCAATTTCCGCCAGCTGGCAATGCCTTGCCCCGGGGATCTGCCTGGACAGCTCTTCCTTAATTTCACTGGAAAAAGACATTTGTCACCTCATATTGTTCACTGCTTAATGGGCTTTTACAATGGCATCTTTTTCAATATCCCGGTGTTCGCACCGCACTACATAATCCCCATTTTCCTCAAGACGCTCGTAAAGCCGGTTGGCCAGGGTCACGGAGCGGTGCTTTCCTCCCGTACAGCCCACGGCGATGACAAGCTGGTTCTTTCCCTCCTGTACATAGTTGGGAAGAAGGAAGCGTACCATGTCCTCCAGTTTATCCAGAAAACGGTGAGCCGCCTCAAAGCCCATGACAAAATCCTGTATCTCCTTATCGTTTCCGGTCAGCCTGCGGAGATCCTCATAATAATAAGGATTCGGCAGGAAGCGCACGTCAAATACCAGATCCGCATCATTGGGGATTCCGAATTTGAATCCAAAGGACAGGACGGAAATGACAAGATTTCTGAATTCTCTATTTTGTACGAATATTTTGTCCAATTCTACCCGAAGCTCTCTTGTAAGAAGGCTGCTGGTGTCTATAATGTAATCCGCCTGCTTTTTTAAAAAGGTGAGACGCTCACGCTCTTTTTCAATTCCCTCCATGATGCGCCCGTCTCCTGCAAGAGGATGATTTCTTCGTGTTTCTTTGTAGCGTTTTATCAAGACATGGTCGGCCGCATCCAGAAACAGGATCTCGCAGGTGTAGCCGGCTATGGCTAGCTCCTCCAAAGAACGCTGCAGATCGCTTAACGCCTGTCCGTTCCGCACATCGATGCCCAGGGCAACCTTTGTGATTTCACTGGTTCCGGAATAGACGAGCTCGGAAAACTTTCCCATCAGCGGGATCGGAAGATTATCTACGCAAAAATAGCCGGCATCCTCCAGCATCCGAAGGGAGGTTCCCCTTCCTGCTCCGGACATTCCCGTAACAATTACAAAACGCACCTTTTGTCCTCCTATTCCAGTTCCGTAATATCCTTCACAATACACGGGTATGAAATCAATTTCCAGCCACAAAAGGCATGTGTCTGTAAATCGATTTGTGCATTGTGAAGGATATTACTGTTTTAAAGTCGCTGCGCGACAGCACTAAAGGGTAAAGTCGCTTCGACACACCTGTAATGAGAGAAACTTTTATTCGAAAGGGCACTCATAGAAGTTCCTCTCGTGCGCCTTTGCGACTTTACCGTCCAGCAGAAATTATTTTTAATAAATACTTGACATTTCTTTGCTGGACTATTCCAGTCTTATTCCAGTTCCGTAATATCCTTCACAATACACGGGTATGAAATCAATTTCCAGCCACAAAAAAACATGTGTCTGTAAATCGATTTGTGCATTGTGAAGGATATTACTGTTTTAAAGCCGCTGCGCGACGGCATTAAAGCTGTATCATCTAAAATCCCAGCAATTTCACTTCCAGCTCCAGGTTCACGCCGAACTGCCGCCGGACCTCCTGCTGAACATGGGAAACCAGCTCCAGCACATCCTGGGCAGTGGCTTCGCCTCTGTTGATCACAAAGCCGCAATGCTTCTCTGACACCTGGGCATCTCCAATCCGGAAGCCTCGAAGGCCTGCGTCCATAATAAGCTTTCCCGCGAAGTATCCTTCCGGCCGCTTGAAGGTGCTGCCGGCGCTTGCGTATTCCAGCGGCTGCTTTCCCGTCCGCATCTCCTTAAGCTCCTGCATCCTGGCCTCGATGGCCTTCTTGTCTCCCTGTTCCAGATCCAGTACGGCCTCCAGAACGATATAATGCTCCCTGGCCACACTGCTCGTCCGGTATCCCAGATCCAGTTCTTCCTTTGAAAGCCTTATCTGCTCTCCGTCTTCCTTTAAGATAAGAGCCTCCCTCACCACGTCCTTCATCTCGCCGCCATAGGCTCCCGCGTTCATCACAAGGGCGCCGCCCAAAGTTCCGGGGATGCCTGAGGCAAACTCAAGTCCCGTCAGGCCTTCCTTCGCCGCCAGATGGGCGGCCTTCACCAGCAAGGCGCCGGATCTGGCATACAGAGTCTTCCCTTCTATACGTATTTCGTTCCAATTCTGAAACAGTTGAATGACAACGCCGTCATAGCCGCGATCGCTGGCTAATACGTTGCTTCCGTTTCCAAGAATATAGCAGCTCTCTCCAAATGTACGGCAGGCGGCTATGATCCCGGAAAGCTGCTCAGGCGTCCTTGGAAGGCAGAAGTACTTTGCCGGGCCTCCTATCCGGAAGGTGGTATGTTTTTTCAAAGGCTCATCTATCTGTACCTGGCCCTCTTCCCCAAGGATCTCTCGTAATCTTTCATAAAACTCCTGCTTCATACGGCACTCCTGCTTTCAACTCATTCTTATGTACACGAGCTGTCCCTGCCTGGAATGTACACAAAAATCTTCGATATATTAATCTAAGTATATGCCAAAACATCGGAAAGTACAACCCCTTTCCGATGCTCTGACGTCCAGCCGCCCTTTTCTTGTTACTGGTCACGGAGTGAACAGTATCCTTTTCTTTATTTTTTCTCTTTCTTTAAAGACTTTCTTAGATACTGTCCCGTGTAGGAAATCGGCTGTTCTGCCACTTCCTCCGGCGTTCCTGTCGCAATCACGGTTCCGCCCCGGTCTCCTCCTTCGGGCCCCATATCAATGATATAATCCGCAGTCTTAATCACATCCAGGTTGTGCTCAATCACCACAACCGTATTTCCGCCCTCTGCCAGGCGCTGCAGGATCTCCGTCAGTTTATGCACATCCGCAAAGTGCAGACCCGTGGTAGGCTCATCCAAAATGTAAATGGTTTTTCCTGTGCTCCGGCGGCTCAGCTCCGTTGCCAGCTTAATCCGCTGCGCCTCGCCTCCGGAAAGCGTAGTGGAAGGCTGCCCCAGCTTAATATAAGACAGGCCCACGTCATAGAGCGTCTCTATCTTCCGCTTAATGGAAGGCACATGCTCAAAGAAGCTTAAGGCCTCCTCCACCGTCATGTCCAGCACGTCGAAAATATTCTTTCCTTTATACCTGACATCCAATGTTTCCCGGTTATACCGTTTTCCCTGGCATACCTCGCAGGGCACATACACATCCGGAAGGAAATGCATCTCAATCTTAATAATTCCGTCCCCGGAGCAGGCCTCACAGCGGCCGCCCTTCACATTGAAGCTGAAACGTCCCTTCTTGTATCCCTTGCTCTTGGCATCTGCCGTGGCCGCAAACAGATCCCGAATCTGGTCAAAGACTCCCGTATAGGTGGCCGGATTGGATCTGGGAGTCCGCCCGATGGGGGACTGGTCAATGGCAATCACCTTGTCAAGCTGCTCCACTCCAAGAATACCTTTATTCCTGCCTGGAATGGTTCTGGCCCGATTCAGCTTTTTCGCCAGGGTTTTATACAAAATCTCATTTACCAGAGAGCTTTTTCCCGATCCGGACACGCCGGTGACGCAGGTCATAATTCCAAGGGGAATCTCCACGTCAATCTTTTTCAGATTATTTTCCTGCGCGCCCTTTATGGTAAGCCAGCCCGTGGGAGTGCGCCGCTTTTGGGGCACCGGAATCTGAAGCCGGCCGCTTAAGTAAGCTCCTGTAATGGATTCCTGACAGGCCATGATCTCCTCCGCCGTTCCGGCTGCCACCACTTTTCCACCGTGCTCCCCGGCTCCCGGGCCGATATCCACAATGTAATCCGCCGCAAACATGGTATCCTCATCGTGCTCCACCACCACCAGGGTATTTCCCAGATCCCTAAGACGCTTTAATGTTGCCAGCAGTTTGTCATTGTCCCGTTGGTGAAGGCCTATGCTTGGCTCGTCCAGAATATAAGCCACGCCCACCAGGCCGGAACCAATCTGGGTAGCCAGACGAATCCGCTGCGCCTCGCCTCCGGAAAGGCTTCCGGTAGCTCTTGCAAGGGTCAGATATTCCAGTCCCACGTCAATAAGAAAACCGATTCGTGCCCGGATCTCTTTTAAAATCTGCGCACCGATAAGCTCCTGATGAGGTGTCAGCTTGAGATTCTGCAAAAACTCATGGAGCTTTAAGATGGACATGGCTGTCAGCTCATAAATATTCCGGTCTGCAACCGTCACGGCCAGAAAGGTTTTCTTAAGCCTCTGTCCTCCGCAGCTCTTGCAGGGAGTGATGCGCATAAAGCTCTCATACTCCTGGCGCATAATCTCCGAACCAGTCTCCCGGTAGCGGCGCTCCACATTTTTCACAAGTCCCTCAAAGGTTACATCATAGACCCCCTCGCCGCGCTGTCCTTTGTAATGAACCTTCATATGCTTTCCGCCCATTCCATGTATAAGCACCTGCTGAACCTTCGGATCCAGATTCTCATAGGGGGTATTCAGGTCAAAATGGTACTCCTCTGTCAAGCCCTTTAATATAGCATAGGTAAAGCTGGATGGCTCTGTACAGGACTGCCATCCGGTAACTGCGATGGCTCCCTCGGCAATGCTCAGAGATTTGTCCGGTATCATCAGATCCTCGTCAAATTCCATCTTATAGCCCAGGCCGGAGCAGTCCGGGCAGGCGCCGAAAGGATTGTTGAAGGAAAAGCTTCTCGGCTCTACCTCCTCCATGCTGATACCACAGTCCGGGCAGGCGTAGCTTGAGCTGAAGGTCAAGACCTCCCCGTCTGCCACATCCACCACCAGAAGGCCCTCCGAAAGGTTCATTACCGTCTCAATAGAATCGGACAGGCGGCGCTCAATCCCCTCCTTCACAATCAGACGGTCCACCACAATCTCGATGAGATGCTTGATGTTCTTATCCAGCTTGATTTCCTCCGAAAGCTCATAGAGATTTCCGTCAATCCTCACACGGACAAAGCCGCTTTTCCGGGCCTGCTCCAGAACCTTTACATGCTCACCCTTACGTCCCTTGACCACCGGGGCAAGAAGCTGAATGCGAGTCCGTTCCGGAAGCGCCATAATCTGATCCACCATCTGATCCACGCTCTGCTTTTTAATTTCCTTGCCGCATTTGGGGCAATGGGGGATTCCCACCCTTGCAAACAGCAGACGGAAATAATCGTAAATCTCTGTTACGGTTCCCACAGTGGAACGTGGGTTACGGTTTGTGGACTTCTGATCAATGGAAATAGCCGGGGACAATCCCTCGATGCTTTCCACATCAGGTTTTTCCATCTGCCCCAGAAACTGTCTGGCGTAAGACGAGAGGGATTCCATGTACCGGCGCTGTCCCTCAGCGTAAATGGTGTCAAAGGCCAGGGAGGATTTTCCCGAACCGCTTAAGCCCGTCAGCACCACGAATTCCTCTCTGGGAATATCGATGCTTAAATCATGCAGGTTATGCTCGTTTGCTCCTCGAATGCGAATGTAATTTTTCATATTGCTCCTCTTTTATTTTCTTGTATATAGTTCAGTATGACTTATCTTTTGTTTTCTGATACTCTGTTTTTTGAAATCACGGAAAGCTGCCTGGCAGCTTATATATCCGGTTTCCGGCCAATATATAAATATCCCTTTTTATAGCTGCAATTGCAGAAGAATGTCCTTTTTATAGTCATATATCGTGAATCTGCTTTTTCAGTTCTATCATGCGGTCACGCAGCTCTGCCGCCGTCTCGAAATCCAGCTCTGCGGCAGCCTTCTTCATCTTCTTCTCGATATCCGCCACCAGCTTTTCCAGCTCCTTTTTGCTCATGGACTCCGGATCTTTTTCGAACTGCAGATCCTTCTGTGCAATTTCCTTGGAAATGCTGATCAGATCCCGGACAGACTTTTGGATGGTCTGGGGCGTAATCCCGTGCTCCTGATTGTACTTTTCCTGGATCTCACGGCGGCGCTCTGTCTCTTCAATAGCAAGACGCATGGAGTCGGTAATAGTATCTGCGTACATGATAACACGGCCTTCGGAATTCCGGGCTGCACGTCCGATGGTCTGAATCAGCGAAACCTCCGAACGCAGGAAGCCTTCCTTGTCCGCATCCAGAATCGCCACCAGCGTGATTTCCGGGATGTCCAAGCCCTCACGGAGAAGGTTGATTCCAACCAGTACGTCAAAGACATCCAGACGCATATCGCGGATAATCTGGGTTCGCTCCAGAGTATCAATATCGGAGTGAAGGTATTTTACGCGGATACCAAGCTCGCGCATATAATCGGTCAAGTCCTCGGCCATCCGCTTTGTCAGTGTGGTAATCAGTATCTTATGCCCGGCAGACGTCTCTTTGTTTACCTCGCCTACCAGATCATCAATCTGTCCTTCCACGGGGCGTACCTCGATCTTGGGATCCAGAAGGCCTGTGGGGCGTATAATCTGTTCTGTGCGGAGAAGCTCGTGTTCCTCCTCATAGATTCCAGGGGTGGCGGACACAAAGAGCATTTGATCTATTTTACTTTCAAACTCTCCAAAATTCAAGGGCCGGTTGTCCTTGGCTGAGGGCAGGCGGAAGCCGTAGTCTACCAGGGTTGATTTTCTGGACTGATCTCCTGCGTGCATGCCCCGAATCTGGGGAACGGTCTTGTGGGACTCATCAATGATGATCAAATAATCGTCCGGAAAATAGTCTATCAGTGTGCTTGGAGGCACGCCCGGCGCCAGGCCCGACAGATGGCGGGAATAGTTCTCAATACCGGAGCAGAAGCCGGTTTCTTTGAGCATCTCAATGTCAAAGTTGGTGCGCTCGGAGATACGCTGTGCCTCTAGGAGCTTGTCTTCTCCTTTGAAGTAGCGGATGCGCTCCTCAAGCTCTTCCTCAATATCCTTGGCGGCTCTGCGGATCTGCTCTGCCGGAACAACGTAGTGAGAAGCGGGGAAGATTGCTACGTGCTCACGTGAGCCTTTGATCTCTCCGGTTAGTACGTCAATCTCTGAGATGCGGTCAATCTCGTCTCCGAAAAATTCCACGCGGAAGGCGGTCTCCATCTCACTGGCTGGTATGATCTCCAGAACATCCCCTCTTACCCGGAAGGTTCCCCGTTTGAAGTCCATGTCGTTTCGGTCATACTGAATGTCTACAAGCTGGCGCAGGACCTCGTCCCGATCTTTTAGCATACCCGGACGGAGGGATACCATCATTTTCTCAAAATTCTCCGGCTCGCCCAGGCCGTAGATGCAGGAGACGGAGGATACGATGATTACGTCCCGCCTCTCTATCAGCGCTGCCGTAGCGGAAAGGCGCAGCTTGTCTATTTCGTCGTTGACGGAGGAGTCCTTGGCGATGTAGGTGTCGCTGGAAGGGACGTAGGCTTCGGGTTGGTAGTAGTCGTAGTAGGAGACAAAATACTCTACTGCATTCTCAGGGAACATCTCCTTGAATTCTCCGTAAAGCTGCGCCGCAAGCGTCTTGTTGTGGGCGATAACCAGCGTCGGCTTCTGCAATTCCTGAATGACATTCGCCATCGTAAATGTCTTGCCGGAACCCGTAACCCCTAGTAAAGTCTGGAATTGATTGCCCTCCTTGAAGCCTTTGACCAGCTCTGCGATGGCCTGGGGCTGGTCGCCTGTGGGCTTGTAGGGGGCTTGTAATTTGAACTCTGGCATATGAAAACCTCCAATTTCCGCAAGGGATACTTCGTAATGTGACCGAAAAAAGTTTGCCTATTCGCCCGAAATTCGTGTAATTTGATTTTCGATTCGTGTAAAATGGGCTTGCAAAGCTGGCGAATAAGCGTTAAAATAGCAATTACACGAATGCAGGTCACATTACGCAGTATCCTTTAGGAAAACCGTATTTTTGAAACGAAACAACACTGAATAACACCAACCAGTACAGATAGTATTATCCAGTCATTTGGTTTTTCATTATAACATATAAGTCAAAAAAAGTACAGACCAAAATCGAACTTTTGTTCTGTACTTTTTTCATGCGATTTGATTATGCCAGTATCTTATTTTCATGCAAGAAATTCACTGATTTGTTCTATATAATTATCTTCTGAAAAATCAGTACCGCTTTCACATTCTTCCTTTGGGATTACTTCATCAATAAACGGCTGGAGATCGTCTAAGCAGTCCTCAATGATTTCGGCAGTGTCTCCATAAACATCTATGGTGATAATTTCTTTCGCATGTCCCATGAGCTGTGATACCGCTTTGGGATTAAAATTATTCTTTAATAAGATAGTGCAAAAGGTGCTTCGCAGATCATGCCATCTTATATCGGGCAGTCCATTGTCCTCCAACAGCTTCTTATAATGCCTCCAGTGAAAATCCTTGCTTCTCGGACGTCCATAAGTGGAACAGCAGATATAATCCAAATCCTGAAATGTGCCTGACCGCCTTCTGCGGTTCTTCTCATACACTTTTCTTTCTTCCAGAATGGCTTCAAACACATAATCCGGTATGGGGATGGTTCGGTAGCTGGACGGCGTTTTCAATCCGATTTCCTGCTTTGTAAACGTCTTAGCCGGGAAATCCCCGGCAGTCGTGTTCGGCTTCTTGCCTAACTGCCGCTGCACTTTCAATGTCCGGTTGATATAATCTATATCCGAATATTTTACCCCATTGATTTCACACCGCCTCAATCCCAACAGCACTGCAAAAAGTACCTGCATATGGATTGGCGTTTTCCTGCTCGCTTCAATGAGCGTTAAAACCTGCTCCATATTCAGCGTCTTTTGTGTATCAATGTTCCGGGTGTGATAGGCTTTTTTCTCTACCTGCTTTGGTAGTGCTACATCAATCGTCGGATTTATGGAAATGATTTTCTTATTCACAGCATACTGCATGGACGTATTCATCACCGTTTTTACCAATCTTGCGATAGAAACGGAAGCCGCCGCTTCTTCATAATAAAGGCTCTGGATATGGCTCCGTTTGATTTCTGTCATTCTGATGTTGCCCATCGCTGGAATCACATGGTTATTCACGATATTGGAATAGGTTTCATAGGAGCCGCTTGTAATGCGTGGGCGCATTTCTTTTTCAAGCCAGAACAGCATAAAGTCTCTCACTTTTACGCTGGTATATACCACATATGTGCCTGAATATAATTCGCCCAGCGTCTTGTCCCTGTCCGTGTTCGCCGCTTTCTTTGTCGCAAATCCGGATTTCTGCTGTGGTATTTTTGTCCCGTCCGCATAAATCAGCACCACACGATAGCCAAACTTATTCTTGATCGGCGTGACGTTATATACCTTCCAGTCCACAAACTGCTGTAATTTCAAATCAAATTCCATGTTATCCTGTCCCTTCCCTGCCTTCTGGAATAAAAGAGTCATTCATAAAGGCAATAATCTTTTCTTTCTCATCCATGACGTCGCAATAATATTCAAAGGTTGTATTGACAGAACTGTGTCCCAACAACCCTGATATTTTCACAAGAGGAACACCCTGCTCCACCAAAATGGTGGCAAACATATGGCGGAGCCCATGCACGGTTACGGCAGGAAGCCCATTCCGCACACACAGCTTTGTCAAAGCATTGTTCATGGCGGACAGGCTATGTACCTTTCCATTTGCCTGACAACTGATATAATCGTTATCAATAAAAGCCTCCTGCATTTTTTCTTTATACATATCTATCAGACATTTTCTTTTCTCCAGCTCTGTAATAATGACCTCCGGTACACGCAGTACCCGGAAACTGTTGGGCGTTTTGGGATCACGTTTGATTAAAATATTTTCTTCAATCCTGCTCCCCTCTTTTATAATAGGGTTTGCAACAATCTGTCTGCTGATTTTCACACTACGGCGTTCTAAATCAAAGTCGGAAAATTTCAGCCCATAGATTTCGCCTTTCCGCAGTCCGCAAAACAGTCCCAACAGAATTTCCAGATACCAGTTATCCTTTGAAGCCGCCTGAAGGAGTATTTTTATTTTCTCCCTGCTGAGAATCACGATATTGGGTTTCTTTCTTTTATATGGCTTTGTTTCCGGCACGGGATTCACATTGATATAGCCCTCTATGACTGCCTCTTTCATGGCAAGATTCAAAATTTCCCGCCCCTTGTTTCCTGCCGAAACACAAGCCTTTGATGTCCTCTCCAGAAGTCCGTCCAGGTATTCCACGCTGACAAACCTCATCTTTATATCATAATCAATGTTTGGGATAATCAAGTCACATAAGGCGTATGCCTTGCTTCTGCCAATACCCAATAGCTTTTGAATGTCATCAGCGTCATAAACCTGTTTTTGCAAATTCATGGTATCTATCTCAGTCACCTCCCGAAACACGGGAAGGGACTGCTTGTAATTACTGCCACAATTACGGTTGGGCTGTATTGACTCCCTCTGTTATTCTGAATCACTAATACCGGACGGTATCCGCCCTGTTCACTTCCGAAAACGGGATTTAAGTCTGCATGGTAAATATCCCCTTGTCTGATTTTTCTTTCTTCCATAATAAAAATGTCCTCCATAATCTTTACTTCCTGAATCCAGTCTGCTTTTTCTTTCATGGCGGAAAATATAAATTTGCAGAATACATCTTACCTGTCGAAAAAACTGCCTTTCAGGTATGTATCAGCCGAACACAAAAGCATGGCTTTTTGATTATTCTTCAGAATATTTTCATGTTTTGTGTCCGGCTACCACTTTTGCCTGATAAGCCTATTTGTCCTCGACACCCCGGCTTACATATCTACCGCTTTTACGGCAAACATAGGGAAGTCACCAAACGACTGGCTGCTGGCCGGCTCCACGGGAATAGCACCCCTCCGGGGATCGCCCGGAGCCGCCCACATTGGTTGCGGCGTTTTTATACCTGATGGGTATTTACGCTCGACCTGTGACTGGGCGGGAGTATCATTGTCCCTGCTGCCTGTTATCGCCCTGCCAGCAGCAAGCTGGCAGTTATAGCCCGGTGTTTTTCGCTCCTTAAACGGGGATAGGACAGCCGCAAACCATTGTCTTTCTGTCTGTGCGATTCCGTTGCCTTTATCTCCATCCAGCTCATGGCGTACCTGCTAATGTGGCTTACGCTCATCACGATAACAACAGGAATGTGTTTGATGAATGGGTATGAAATTTTCAGAGTGCAAACCCATTCACCACATAACGGAAATCCCCTTCGGGTATCCCTCTATGCACAAAAGCCATGTGCATAAATGCAGAAAACAGGTGAAGGAATTTTTATCTCCCTCACCTGTTTCCTCACTTATCAGGCAAAACCCGAAAGTCCTTTTTTAATTTTTTTCAAAAAACTTTTTCAGGCTTTGAATTGCCCCGTGGATACTGTACTCTACTGCTCTGGTCGAACATTGCTCCCGCTCTGCGATTTCCACATAGGTCAATTCCTGAAAATAATGCAGTATCAGCCTTTTCTTCTGCTTTTCCGGCAGTTCGTTGATTGCCTTATGTAGCTTTTCTGTCTGAACCCTGCGGAACACGATTTCCTCCATGCTGTCCGGCTTTTTCATCGCTCTCATATTCAAAGTGTTTTCCCACACCTCGGATTGCTCCGATATGCCTGTCCACCACGTTAAGATACACCAGATCGCTTAATTCAAAAGAATCAAACGTGTCATACAGCACCTTGCTGATTTCAAGTTTATGTAAATCACCTTGTCCATCTTTGAATGAAACGTAATACTGGCCGTCTTTCTCGAATATTGTATAAGGATTATACTTATCCTTTCTTCTTTTTGGGCGATTACCCTCCATGTCCTTTCCTCCAATCTGAATTTTTTGTTGAAAATTCAGGTTGGAAGGCGGTGAGCGGCAACCGATGATGAATAACGCCCTGCGGCGTAATCCGGCAAAAAACGACAAAAGAAAAACCGCAAAGGCTGTCACACCTTTACGGTCTATGGAGAATTTATTTCTATTATGTAGAAATTTGACCTCTACTTGTGGGGTAGAAAGCCCCCTTGTATTGGCAAGGATTTTTTTAACGGGTTATCCGTCCCTTTATATCGTATATGAAAATAGAAATTGCTATTTGCAGGCAATAAAAATCCCCCCAAACTTGAAACAGGTTTGGAGAGTGTTTGTTAAGTCTTTCGGGCATAGCAATACCGCCCACCAAATTGCTGTTTTTTTTAATTTGGTGGACGTATCTACCTATGGCTCTATAAAAAGAAAAGCCGACAAACTGTGATTTCTCACACGTTCATCGGCTCTGCATCTAATGTGTCTGGCTCTGTGATGACTGTTACTTGCAAATTCTTCGCTTCAATCAGTGTTTCCTGCCTGCATTTTGGGCAGTAGAGAGGATAATTTTTCAGAACAGTATCCTCCCTAACCTTGTTACGGGTTTTACTTCCGCAGACAGGACATAATATCCATTCTACTTTACCCATAACAAATTATCCTAATTTCTTTTTTAGTGTTGCTATCCATTCTTCGATTGCCTGCACCAATAAAAACTGCTGATGTAAAACAGCCATACCCGTGGCAGGAATATCGGGCGCGTTTTCTTTCATGGAAATATTCTCCTCAAGATAAGATTTCAACACATTGATATTGCTTTCAATGTTATCCAGACATTCCCTCTGTTGTTCCTTCGCCATACTTTCTAAGTTTACGATAACAGCATTAAAATCCAAAAATATATTGATTGGTTTGCAGGATATTTCAATCATCAACTTTTCAAATTCCTCATTTCCTGCATCCGTCAAAGAATATACCGCCTTTTCGGGCATTTTTCCCTCTTTCTCCGTACGGCTTGTGATAAGCCCCTTTTCTTCCAACTGGATCACCTTTTTGTATATAGATGGTGTGCTGATTTTTACCCACTTTGAAATGTTGCGGTATTCCACCAGTTTCTGAATATCGTATGCACTCATTGATTCCCGCTTCAACATTCCCAATACAATCAAGTCAATGGTCGCCATTTAAAATCCCTCCTTTTTCTATTGACAACTACTATAAATTATAGTATTATAATTTCCGCGACGCAATTACTATATTATATAGTAGTATAAATAATACTATTTGTCAAGAGAAAGGAGTTCACAATGAACAGTCAAAGTAAAAAAATGGAGCTGCTCGGCAGTGCATCCATACCAAAAGCACTTTTATCAATGGGTATTCCAACAATGATAGGTATGTTGGTAAATGCTTTCTACAACCTTGTTGACGCATATTTCGTCGGCGGATTAGGAGAGAGCCAGATGGGGGCAATCTCCGTGGTCTATCCACTTGGACAGGTCGTTGTCGGTCTTGGCCTGCTGTTCGGCAACGGTGCGGCTTCTTATATTTCCCGATTATTAGGTCGTGGGGATAAGGAAAATGCAAATAAAGTGGCAAGTACCGCTTTATACAGCAGTGTATCCGTGGGAGCAGTTATCATTATAATTTCTATGGTGTTCCTGCATCCCATACTGAAGCTCTTAGGGGCAACAGACAGTATCCTCCCCTTTGCCGCCACATACGCAAGTGTCTACATTGTTTCCTGTATTTTTAATGTGTTCAACGTCACGATGAATAACATTGTAACAAGTGAAGGTGCCGCTAAAACAACCATGTGTGCCTTGCTCACGGGTGCAGTGCTTAATATTGCCCTAGATCCACTGTTTATCTATGTGTTTGACTTAGGAGTAGCAGGAGCGGCGATAGCAACCGCAATCTCACAAGTCGTTTCAACCTGCGTTTATCAAATCTACATCCTGCGTAAAAAAAGTGTATTCCATTTTCAGGTTAAGGACTGCACATATACAAAAGAAACCATGTCTGAGATTTTCAAAATCGGTATCCCGACATTGGTATTCCAGATTTTAACGAGTGTGTCCATTTCCTTAATCAACAATGCCGCTGGCGATTACGGGGACTCTGCCATTGCAGGCATGGGCGTTGTTACCCGCCTTATTTCAATGGGCAGCTTGTCCGTATTCGGGTTCATCAAAGGCTTTCAGCCCATTGCAGGTTACAGTTATGGGGCGAAGAAGTTTGACCGTCTGCGTGAAGCAATCAAGACTTCCATCCTGTGGTCTACGGTTTTCTGTGTGATTTTTGGCGTGATACTGGCTCTGTTCCCTGCGGCTATCGTTTCAAGGTTCACAAAGGGCGATGCTGAGATGATTCGCATTGGGGCAGCATCTTTGAGAGCAAACGGCATTTCCATTATGCTCTTTGGATTTTATACAGTGTATTCTTCCCTGTTCCTTGCTCTGGGAAAAGGCAGAGAGGGCTTTATCCTCGGAGCTTGCAGGCAGGGGATTTGCTTTATCCCCGTTATCCTGCTTCTTCCGATTGTCTGGGGGCTAAATGGAATTATGTACGCCCAGCCGATTGCTGATGTACTTTCCGCCATCATAACGGTATTCATGGCGATACCGCTCCACAAAAAGCTGAATGAGATGCAGAAACAAACTGCCGCAATAAGCACGAACAACAACTAAATATTTATTCTTTCTAAACAGACAGAGCCGATGAGCTGTAAGGTTTTCTCACAAGTTCATCGGCTCTGCGTCTATGCGTCTGGCTCTTTGATGACGGTCATTTGTAAATCTTTTATCTCAATCAAAACTTCTTGTTTACACTTCGGACAGTATAGGGGATAATTCTTCAAAACAGTATCCCCTCTTATTTTGTTTCGGGTTTTACTGCCGCAGATAGGGCATCGTATCCATTCAATCTTCATATTTGCTGCAATTCACCTTTTTTCAAACGAAAGATTACATCCGCCCGTTTTGCCAAGTCATTGGAGTGGGTTACGATGATAACGCATTTCCCCATCTGATGGGCGCATTCTTTCAAAATATTTGTGATGTCAACTGTGGTATCCTCGTCCAGATTTCCAGTCGGCTCGTCCGCAAGGATAACGCTTGCATCAGAAGCCAATGCACGGGCGATTGCTACTCGCTGCTGCTGACCGCCAGAGAGCTTCAGCACGTTCCGTCTGCTTTCTTCCTCAGTTAGTCCCATACGCTCTAAAACGGGCATCGGCGGCACCTTTGAGGTAAGAGCCACATTTTCTCTCGGTGTCAGATAGTCTATCAGATTGTAGCTCTGGAAGATAAATGCAACGTGATTCTTGCGGTGTGCCGCAAGTCCAGTCTTTTCAATATCCTCACCGTTGTATAAAATCTGTCCGCTCTGGGGGCTGTCCAGACCTCCAAGCAGGGAGAGCAGAGTAGTCTTTCCGCAGCCCGACGAGCCGAGGATTGCATACATTTTGCCTGCTTCTAATTCTGCATTTACATTTTTTAATACGTTTCGCTTATCGTCATAGGAATAGCGGATGTTACGAATTTCCATAATGCTCATTGAAAAATACCTCCTTAACTCATCTGTGATAAAATTTTTTTAGGCTTCATCTGTATGACTGAAATGGATGATGCTGAAACGGAAAACGCTATCAGTAATGTACCGAAAATATAGATATATAGCAAATAGTCGGGACTGACAGTTACTTGAACAGATTCCAGTGTTTCCACATTAGAAGTGTCGTATGGAATATACTGTCCTGTTATATCAAGGTACTCTGTGCCATCGTCTGGCAGTTCTATTTCGGGTAGGGACTGTGATTCAGACACTTGATGGAAAATCAAATCACTCACTCCTTGTGAAATGAGGCTGCTTGTAAAAAAGGATACTCCAAAAGCAACTATCGCTATCATCAGCACTTCTACTGTATACTGCAAAAGAATCCTGCTTTTTGAAATTCCGACAGAGAGCAGGATGCCAGTTTCATGCCGACGCTGCTTTATCCACATGGAAAGAATCAGTACCAAAATACCCACACTCACCGCGACGCATCCGACAATCAGCCAGACAATCAGATTCTGCATAGCTGTCAATGGCGAAGCAACTGCTTCGTATGCGGAGTTATCCATTGTGAGGGTAAAGGAATCCCAGTCTAAATCAAGGGCTTTTATCTGGCTTGCGATTCTTTCCATTTCTCTGGGGTCATCCACATAAAAATCAACGCCGTTATCATACTGTATCACATCCCTCTGCATGATTTCCTGCATTGCCTTATGGTCTATAATCAATCGGTTGCGCTTATCCGTTGAGGTAGTGTGGTATGGATTGGTATCTCCCTTATACTCGTAAATGCCAACAACTTTCAGTTTCACATCAGGATAATCACCGTTGTCAAAGCAGCACTGTACGGTAATGGTATCACCGAGCTTTAAATTGTTTTTTTCCGCAATTGCCGAACTAATTAAAACAACATGGTCATCATCTTCCTTAATATGCCGTCCTTCTACCAACTGGAACGCTTTTCGGGTAAAGAAATTAAAATACTCTGAATTCGTGACAGATGGAAGCCTGCTGTCATCGATTTCTGCACCAAAACTAATCCCAGATATGAAATCAAAGTCTTTTGCATAAACATCCCCGTCACCTATGCCGTTATATGCTTTCACCCCGTCTATTGACATAATCTTTTGAATATCCCTGTCAGTAATGGGAGTTCCAACATATTCAACCAACATTCCACCTGCCGCCTGCTGATACCGCCAGTTTTTGTTATTGCTCTTATCTAATTCAAGGCGAATGCTCCCGCCTACGGACTGGCGCAGACTTAGGGCAGAATCGTCTGCCGCTTTATATATGGATAATCCAGTCAGAATAAAGGTGGATATTGTAACCAACACCAAAAATAGGATAAGGGTTTTTGTCTTTTTCCGCATCGTATATAAAAATGCTCTTTTCAATGTACTCATGGCTTTTATCCTCCTGTCAGCTCATTTTTGATAAAATATCTTTTGGTTTCATTCGGGCAATTGGCAAAGCAGCCGTAACCACTGCAAGCACGATAATAAGTGTCTCTAAAAGGAATTGCAAAGCTGTCGTTTTTAGGGAAATTGACATTGTAATTATAGTTCCCATATTTTTTAGGGCAGCTTCTACTTGTCCTACGATGAACTGTCCCAACATGGGTGATACAAAGAACACCAAGGCAGCAATCATAAGGATTTCGCAAATAAGCTGTAGCATAATCTGGGGAGCTGATTCGCCAACGGAAAGGAATATCCCTGCTTCGTGTATCCGATTCTTTATTCTCATTGCAAGCACAAGGGCTACAACGATAAAGCCAACTCCTGCAATTACAGTAATCAGTATTTCCGTAAGCCGTTCCATTGTCTGAATCTGATATGCGACTGCCTTGTATTCGGATTCATTGATGCGGATAAAGTAATCTTCCCACTGGATAGACGTTATCTGTTGTACCTGTTCCACAATGCGATTCAATTCCTTTGGGTCAGTCACATAGAAAGTTACATTCCCAGAATATCCGAATGGTTTTTGCCCAGACAGTTTCCAATAAACATCATGGGTTGTGAAAATGGTGTCATTATCATATTCCATCTTATCGTCACTGGAATACAGCCCTACAATCAAGACCTTAGTTTGCTCCCCGCTGTCACCAGAAGCAGATTCCAAAACAAGCTCACTGCCAACTTGTAAATGATTCTCTGCCGCCAGTTTATCGCTGATAAGTGCTGCGTCCCTGTCATCTTCCGTAATATGCCTGCCCTCCGCTAATTCCAGTATTCCGTTCATAAAATCCGTCTGGTAGGCGGTTTCCGTATTAGTGGAAAGATTGCCGCTTGACATTCCAGAAAGATAGTAGATTCCCTCAGCAGTGACAGAAGTGTGCTGTTCGGCATTGTAAGTCTTTATGCCCTCTATATTTCTTATCTGTTCCACTGTATTAAGGGAAATAGGGATTTTTTCAGCGGTATATCCTGCTTCGCCGTCATGAAAGTCCAGATTGTTGATGTTCCCGCTCATGGTAAAGGACGCACCTATTGTTGTCCGCAGGTTCTCCGCTGCCTTTGCCGTTCCGTCTCGGATGGAAACTCCCACCATGACCGACACGGTTATTAAAAGCAACAACAGAAAAAGCGTCAAACTTTTTCCTTTCTTTCTAATGACATAAAGTAATGCTCGCTTGTAGACGTTCAAAACTGTTCCTCCTTTCGCTTGATACCCATAGATTCTATCCCCCTCATGTGATTGAGGTATCATTCTAATATGAATGGCGTATGAAATTGCAGAAAAAAAGCTGCCTGCTTTCTGCGCAGGCAACTTTCAAGCTATCTAAAATTCTATTGTGAAACGCATTCCGCTGTTATCCTCTATGGCTGCAAACGTGTAAGGAATCTGCAAGGTTTTTAGGATTGTGTCAACAATATATAAGCCCAATCCGTTACCGCCCGTATCTGGGCTGCGTCCGTACTCTGGACGGTAGAACGGTTCAAAGATGTGGGTTAGGTATTTCTGGGGAATCGGGACACATTCGTTTTCCAGAATCAGTTTTTGATTTGCTATATAAATTCTTATGCTGCCTCCCTTGGGGGTATAGGACACGGCGTTCG
This sequence comes from Candidatus Merdisoma sp. JLR.KK011, assembly GCF_036941125.1. Classification (NCBI taxonomy): domain Bacteria; kingdom Bacillati; phylum Bacillota; class Clostridia; order Lachnospirales; family Lachnospiraceae; genus Candidatus Merdisoma; species Candidatus Merdisoma sp. JLR.KK011. The sequence continues at coordinate 649,020 of NZ_JAYWSZ010000004.1, forward strand.
CCAATAGGTTAGAGATTACTTTTTTTATCATAGGGAGAGGATAGCATATCGAAAGTTTTTCGTAAGTATCCGTTTCTATGCAAATCCCTTTCGACTTGGCAATAATCGCATAGGGCGGAATGACCTGTGGAATCAGTTCAGATAAGTCGATTTCTTCATCTTCTCCGTCCTGCGGTTTTTCAAACTTTGATACGTCCAGAATTTCCCGAATCATTGCCGCCAGTTGCTCCATCAAAACTTTGCACTTTGGCAAGTACACGCTATGGTCTTTGTATTTCCCTACATTCAAAATCATATTTTCTAACATGACATTTACGGCTGTAACGGGCGTTTTTAATTCATGGGAAGCAGAGCGAAGCAAGTTTGTTTTTTGTACTTCCATTTCTTCTACTTTGTGAATTTCCTGCTCCAAGTCATGAATGGTCTTTAGCAGATTATCATATAGGTTGTTTACATTATCTGCCAATGCTTCAATTTCATCATGGGTATGGATTTCACAATGAATGTCCGATGTCAATTCCTGCATCTTCTTTGTTGCGCTTGAAATCTGTTTGATTGGCTTTGTGAGCATATGGGAATATGCCAGGGCGGACAATATTGAAATAAGCGTACATAAAAAGGCAGTAATGGGTAAAATGACAATGACTGTACTGACAGCATCTTCAATCTGCTGTCTTGATACCGTGGCTTTTACATATCCGTTTTCATTCGGCAATATTCTTTCCACATAAAAGAAATCTGTACCGCCTTTTGGATTCTGGGACAGTGATATTTTTATTTTTCCATCTGTTTCTTCCGCAATGATGTTCACCACTTCCGTAGTGTTAGAAAAATTCAAAAGCTCTGATTCACCTGCATTCAGTAAATTCATTTCATAGGTATAGCCGTCATAGCATACTGAAACATCAGCCCACCATTTCCCTGCAAATTCTGTCACTAATGGAAGTCTTTCTGCATCTGGAGTATTCGCTATTTTTTCACACAAGCTGGCTACATCGTTTTCCAATTCGTTCCGCTGACGGAAATTATATGCCACTGGAAGCAGGCTGTAAATGAGCAGGTGGGAGACTGCCACAATTACAATCATCAAACTAAATGTATATAAAAAGGTTTTCGGAAAGAGTTTCAGCTTTCTCATGCGCCCACCTCCAATTTATATCCAATTCCTTTCACTGTGACGATGCAATCAATTTCCAGTTTCTTTCGCAAATTTCTGATGTAGCTGTCAACAATACGGTCTATCACATAAGAATCGTCTCCCCAGACTGCATTTAATATCTGTGACCGTGACAGCACCAGTCCTTTATGGTCGAGTAACAGCTTTAGCAATTCGATTTCTTTGGGGGTTATATCAATTTTTCCGTTCTGGTTGCAGGCGGAGTATCCAGAAAAGTCCACGGTCAACTCGCCATACTTCCAGATATTCGGCTCATCCTTTACGCCTGCCCGCCGCAGCAGGGCGGTGATGCGTTTTCCAAGCACCACCATTGAAAACGGTTTTGTCATATAATCGTCTGCCAAACAATCAAAGCTTGATACCTGCGTATATTCGTCCTCTAATGCCGTAAGCATGATGACTGGTATCTGGCTTGTCTTTCGTACCGCATTTAATACCGCAAGCCCCGACATTGTGGGCAGCATAATATCAAGGACAATTAAATCTATCTTGTTCTGTGAGAAAATCTCCAAAGCCTCTGTTCCGTCATACGCTGATATAATTTCGTGACCTGCCTCTTGCAGATATTCGGAAAGAGCTTCGTTTGTATCAACATTATCTTCCACAATCAATATCTTTGCCACAAAGACCACCTCCAACTTTATCTTAGCATCTCCGTGTGTATGGAGTATGAATTTTTTGCATTTTTCGGGATTCTGATTCAAACTCCTGCACCTATTATAATTATCCTTATTTCAGCAATCAACTGTACAAATATGAACTTTTATCACTTGTGAGTAGAAATAAAATCTCCTATACAAAGAGATTTCACATCGTTTAAGTAGAACTTTCATCTCTGTACAATAGAAGTACCCAATATTAAATACAGGTGGTGAAAATATGACCAGTCATGATTTTGATTTTCTGGAATTAGGGCAGGCAATTCAAAATGCCCGTGAGAAACAGCGGATCACCAGAGAAGAATTAGCCGAAGAACTTGGCATTTCCGCAAGACATTTGCAGTCCATTGAAAAAGAGGGACAGTATCCCAGCTTTCCACTGTTTATCGTTTCTGCATTCGGCTGTTTCGCTCCAGTCACTATGTATGTATTCTTTCAACTCTTCTATTTTCACTGTTGTTCTTCTCCCTTCTTAATGTGTTCCTGATACGTTTTGGCATAATCTCCATTCCTTATTATGAAAGAGTTCACTTTTCATCACAGTCCGCAAAATGACCAGCGCCCTTTCTGGCACCACTGGGCATTATCAATCATCCACTTATCATCAATCAGACGCATCAAATAACGATAATAGAAAATATCCTGTTCCGCATAAAGCCAGAATTTGCTTTTTGTGACCCGTTCTCCGGCAATCAAATGATGATCTGTATAGGTCCCGCCACTTCTGCCACTTCTCCAAGAAAGATTCACGGGGCGCCAGCCAGGACGGGGAGACCAGCTCACTCTCCTGGCAAACAGTGCATCAATCTCCGCTTGATCACCGCGCCCTTTTTGTTTTGCCATCTGCTCCCAGCGGTTCATGTCGTTAAAGAATTCCCACAGCGCATGAATGGGGGCCTGTAATTCGGGATTGTCCAATGAAATTCGATTTTTCATGGTTTTATAGGTACGGGCATCTTCATATGACTTGCGCTCTGCCTTTGTAAACAACCCCGCCAGTCCCTCGTCATCATGCATGTCTGTATCGCTGATATACAACTTATCCCTCCAGGAAACCGCCAACAGTCCTTCAAAGGTAATATGATGGCAGGCAGCTATATAGATATTTTCCAGTTTTTTAATCTGTGCGGCCTGGGCCAGCCCCTCGTTGTCCAGAGCTGTCCGCTGTAAGAACAGATCCTTTAAGGGAAGGTCTTTCAACAGTTCCAGTCCGTGTCCGGTAATCTGTCTGCCCCACATCAGGGTCAGCATATTTAGCTTGGGAATCCTTGCCAAAATGGAGAAACACTGGTCATCAAAGGTTGCATCATTCAATAAGACCTGTTGAAGTTTTGGGCATTGTCTGACGGCCTCCTCAAGGGTATCTAAATTCAGCGGCGCTTCTACCCGTTTTGTTCCATTACAGAGGTAGGCACCATTCTGATATTCCAACATATAAGTATTCGGGGCAAATTCCAACATCATATTTTTTCCTCCCATGCTTTCTCCCTGAATATTCCGGAAATACTTCTGTGTATCCATTCATGTTTACAATTTCTGAATCTATGCAAACCCACTTTGCTGTTTCCATTCCTTCCATCTGCCCTCGTCCATCAAAAGCTTAAAGCCACCTGGATAATCCAGGCCAAAATAATCAAACTGCCTCATCAGGTTGCTTGTGAGCTGTCCCTCCGGTCTGCCGGCTCCCAGACAGGCGCCGCCTCTTAAGACCATCTGGCTGCCTTTATAGTCAAATCTCGTATTTTCATGGGTTCTGTACTTGTCCATCAGCCGTACATAGAGCTCCTGCAGCTGCCGGTTCTCCACACCCTCCGTGCACCAGACGGCATAAATCAGCAAAGTGGGATCTTCCTCTGTGGACAGATAATCCAGGAAATAATCCAGCACCTCTTCTTTCCCCTTCAACTCCTTGATACAGTGGAACAGTGAGTTCCTGTCATTCCTGTCCAGATCATTCCGGTTCAGGGCTTCTCTCAGCCTTCCCGCATGGACATTGGGATAATCTTTCACGGCGCTGATGGTATGGCAGGCATCCCGGAAGCCCTCCCCCCGGAGCCTGGGCAGTATCTCAAACACCCTTTCATACCATGCTTCCTTCACCTCCCATGTTCCTTCATAGGTGATGATAGAAACAGCCTCCGCATAGGCCCCATATTCCCACAGCTTTTCAAGCTCCTTAGCCATCCCTGACACATGGAAACGGACCAGCATCTTAATCAGCTTCATCCGTACTTCCATGTTGGATTCCTGGGTGCAGGCTTTTTTGAAATACGTTTTCTGTTTTCCCGGCAGAGTCTCAAATTTATAGAAGCTGTCAATAATCTCTATTTTTTCCTCCGGATCTTCGGTCTGTTCGTACAGCTCCATCAGCTGACTGGGGGTTCCATCTATATTTAGCCCAAATCCAACCTCTTCGTCATTATAGCCTGCGATCACTTCCCGGAGCCATCTCTCATACCACTTAAGGAATCCCTGTTCCCGCACAAAAAACGGCTGGCCGCAGAAATCCTCGTCATAATAGACCACCTGCCCCCGATACGGCCCCGCAAGCATGATCCCTGTCATAAGGGTACAGCCCTGGCTCCCGATAGGCAGAACTCCCACATAGGGATGTACCTCATCCCCTTTTCGCCTGCCCTCCGGATCGGCCACCCTGTTCCAATCCTCATCACTCATCTTCGGATAGATCACCGGCTCTTCCTGAACGCGGTAGAGGCGGGAACCGTGGGAATCGTGAAGTTCCTTTTCCTGTGTCTTCACCCCATAAAGCCCATAATAAGGGCCTGCGCCGCCGTTTCCCACAAAAAGCAGGAAATCCCGGTATTCTTCCGGCAGCCGTATTCCCTCCTGCTCCTCAAATTTTTGTATCATCTCCTCACTGGCAGGCGGTGACAGCTTATACTTGTGGCTGTAGGCCCCAAACCGCACAAGGTCCGGATCTTTCGCCTTTGCCTGCTCCAACAATTTTAAAATACGCTTTGCCCATGCGGGCTGTCCTGTTTTCCCCATTTTCCTCCTCCTGTAAGCCGGTCAAACTCTGCGTTCTGCCCATGCATCCCAATCCTGCAGGGAATCCATTCCACTGGTTCCCCTTTTCCCTGTATCTGACGCGTAAATCCCTCTACTTCTGAAAACACATTGCAGAGCAGTCCCACATCATTGAATCTTACATCCGGCAATTCTTTCTGCAGAGAATTGCACAGAAAAGAATGAAATCCGCCAATATCCCAACCCAAAATATCATTTCCCAGGCATGGGCTGTTATCGTTTTCACCATTCATCAAGGCATGGCTGTTGCTGCCCTTCAACTCATCCAGCAGGATTTTATAATACTCCATGGTTGTAGAAATACTTACCACACAAGAGGGAACCGCCTGACAAAATTTCTCATAAAAATCTCCTGCATCTGATAATTTCAAAAACCTGCAATCCACATCCAGCCTTTGGGCATCGAAAAGGCAGTTTGCCGTTTCTGAAAACTCTCTGTACTGTTCTCCATCAAGCCGCAGCTTCTCCTGATATCCCCGCGCCTCCCCTTTAAGCCATCCGCCCATAAAACATTCCCACCTGGGATGCTGCTCTCCTATGCAGCCACTGACAGACAGGATCTGCCTGCTGATCCCCTGCAGCCACCCAGGAGTATCGTTTATTTCGCATATATAATATCCGATTACCTTAAAACAGTCTTTCATTCTTTCTTTTTCCCTTTCCCAATGATGCCCTGGAAAGCTGCCATTGCAGTAGACACAAAGCGTGCCGGCAGTTCCTCCGGGGCACAGACCAGACTTTCGGGTACATGATCCCAGAGCAAGAAATGTCGGAACCGGTAGAAGACTACCCTTTCCGCCGTAATGATTTCCGGTCCGTATTCCGGTCCCCTCCAGATACCATCAAAGACCATCTGTGCGCCGTACCCATGCAGCAGATCCGCCATATGGTAGGATATATACCTGTTCCTGTCGCTCCCCTGATACAATCCCCATTTTCCTGCGGCAGTGATCAGAAAAAGTTCGGTTACCTGTACGCCGGAAAGGGCGGAAAAGTCATGCTGTCCTTGACACACGGGCATCTTAAGCTGCGGAAAGGGCTGTTTCCATTTCTCTTTTCCTGCATATTTCTTCCATCTGCTCCGCTCTGTTTCTGCCAGTTCCTCTGGATGCACCAGCCCGATTTTGCCCGTTTCGTCAGAAATAGATTCCGGGGGAACCGTCTCCCCCTTTTCATCCAGCACACTTCCGTCCTCTCTCAGGGCAAATACGGTCTGAAGCTCCCCATCCCGGTAATATCCCCAAAGAAGGTTCCGCGACATTGCCCGGCCGGCCGGATGCTCCTTCATCTTCTTCCAGTCAGAGCACTGCCACAGATAGCTGCAGACAAAGGCACGCAAAAGAGCCGCCTTCTGCCTTTTTATGAATTTTTTATCGGAAACGCCGTCCGGTTCCTCCTGCGTGGGAAGCAAAGCGCAGGCCCGTAGCTCTTTCTCCAGTTCCAGCTGCTCATAATCCGGATTCGCAAGCCTCTCACAGATGACCTGACACTGCTGTTTCAGTTTTTTTGTTTTATGCTCTGCATGCAGAAATGTCGGATCATCAAACTCACAGAACAGGTACAGGAATTCCATCCATATCTTCTGCCACCAGGCCTGATAGGACGAATGATGGTGGACGATCATCTCCCCCAGCACCTTTTTATCCAGAAGCCGGACTGCCGTCTCCCCATCCAGCCTGACCGCTTCCCTTACTGCATCAGGGGAGAGGCTGTACATACGGTTTGTGGTCATGCTCAGCAGGTAGGCGCACATAGTATCCGCCGGCTTCCATCCAATACGGTAGAGAAGCTCTATGCTGCTTTCATGGGACGCCTGCAGGAACCGTTCCCGCATATCCGTAAATCCCAGAAGCGTCTGATATTTCCCGTTAGGATTGATATAACGGTTATATTTTTCCGCCCAGGATGTCCTGACAGTGGGGCTTAATTCAAACAGCAGGCACCTCCAATCGTTCTGTCTCTCGCTCCCCTCGTCAAGGCTCTGCTGTTCTTCCGTCTCAAATTTGCGGGGAACACAATACTTTGGCATGACCTGTTCCATTTTTGAAAGGATATCTTCGGTATCCTCCCCCTGTTCCAATATTGTCAAAAGATACTTCGGAATCCATCCCCGCAGGTATGGATCACGGAATGCCCGGCGGACCTTTTCAAGCTGCTCTTTTTTCTCGTCCATCATCAAAAATCTCCATTTTCCTTTCATTTCTGTACATCGTATATAAAACTTTTAAAATCCTGCTATCAGGATCTTTCCGTCTTTTTCGCCAGGCCGTGGTAATACCGCATGAACCGGCATTCTTCCTCATAGGTCTCCCGGATTGCGTTCTGGCGTTTTTGTGCATCTGGAATCTCCTTTGTTTCCAGAAAGAGCTGTGCGTTGCGATACATGACCGCCATGGCGTCTCTTGGATCATCGCAGGCATTGGGGAACTCCTTCAGTCGGTCTTTCATATAATCGGAATTATGTCTCACACATTCTTCAAGGCGTGCATATCCTTCCGATTCTTTCCCGGTCAGCAGATCCCATACGCCGAACAGATAGCAGTCCGCCCTCCAGGGGTCCGGTTTTTCCTCCCCATCCAGATTCCACATAGGCCTGCCGGTTCTCGGATCGTTTGGGCCTTTCTCTGTGGCTCTCAGGTAATCCCGGCGCTCTTTCGCAAAGTAGGTTTCCAGACTGTCGATTTTCTGCCACTCCGGCAGCATGCCGTCGGCCAGGAAGGTCAGGATATCATCAAATTTTCCGTTGATGCTCTCCACCATGGCGGCATCCACGGCTACTGTGCCATACTGGATCACGCCCCATCCATTACGCATCTTTTGAAAATATTCCCCCTGGCTGACATGACCCGGCAATCCTAAGATTCCGTACTGTATGGCGTATATGGGACAGAGATAACAGATCATGGCCTCATATCCGCCGCCTCTGAAATAACCGATAAACTGAATCCGGGATACCAGGCCGTTCTTTTCCCGGACAAAGGTTTTGGGGCCTGCCTTTTTCATACCGTATGCCTTTGCAACAGGAGCGATCTTTGCCTGCAGGTTTTCCTTTAAGCGGAGTTTCAGTTCTTCCCCACACTCTTTCCACTGTTCGGTTGTCCTTGCGTTTTTATAGCTGAAAGCCTTCGCCGGTTTCTGGCCGGGCGGCGTCCCTAGCAGGCTTTTCCAGTCAAAAGAAATGGATTCTGTTGGATGTTTCTCCAGATATTCCTCCCAGGGACGCCTGGCAGGCACCGTCTTCCTGTGATAGACTTCCATGGCTCTCTGTCTTTCACGGATCTCCTCTTCCCGTGCTTTTTCCTCATAATAACCAGATGTTTTCACCGGACGCCCCTGGGCATGGAAATAGTAGGCGACGCCGTCCTGCGTCTTTGTCATCCAGTAATAGTTTGCGCTCCATAAAGCGGGCATGATCCGCCCTCTGTCTCCCCGGTTCAGGGTTTCTTCCAACTTAAGCCTGTTGCTGTTCCACCACTTTTCCCACTCCACCGGTTCTATTTCCCCCGCCGCAACGCGCAGAAATATCTGTTTCATCTCGTCCTGAAATCCCATCTTTATTCTCCTGCCTTCCCTTTTCTTTCTGCTATTGCATATTGAAAGCCTGCGCTCATGCCACATGTCCCATTAGAATGTATCTTATAATCTCTGTCAAATTCATCCTCTGGCAATAAATCCAGTTCTTCCTGTGGCGAGATATCTTTCACGAGCTTTACTTCCCCTGTTTCCCGATTCCTGCTGAGTATGTACAGGGTTCCTTCATATTGGTCCATGAAATCTTCCGACACATGCATTACCGTTGCGTAATTGCTGTCAGGGCTTTTTTCTGTCACTTCATACACATCCGATACAAGTTTGTATGTCTGGCTTTTGCTGTTTCCACGGTCAACATTCCATTCCTCTGCGCCTTCACTGATGCACAGGATATCTTCTATTTCAAAAGGAAGCCTTGATATAACCATGATCCCCTCATTTTGCATGGAATGAAATCCCCAGGATTCTTCTGACAGTTCCTCCTCCTTTGTTCCCCTGTCCTTAAGGCAGGCCCGCCTCCACTCCCTGAAATATGGGAAGCCTGCAATATCCGGATATTCCACAGAACGGTCTACCCATTCCGCCTCCGGTGAAGCATACACCCGCAGGTTCCACTCAACACAGCCCCCTTCACAGACCGGCCAGTCTCCGGCCTCGAATGAAAGTGAGGTAAGCGGCTGCTCCATGGACAGCCAGGAATTATGGAATTCCACCCGGCTCATCATCGCAAGCAATTCTTCTGCCGCCTGGCCCTGGAAATAAAAATCCGCCATATTCCCATGATCAAATCCTCTTTCCCGCCATTCTGCGGGTGTAGCCGCACGATATCCCGGGGCATTTTCCAGTTGGAATTCGATATCTGTTTTATAAGGCTGCGGCAAATGATACAACTCTGCAAAATACTCCTGAAGGACAGTCTCTATTTCTTTCCTCTGGTAATTATCCCAAAGGATTGTCTCATCATCCACATCGATTCCTGCGCAGAACTTCCTGCCTTCATATTCCATGAATACCACCACATTGGAATTGACATAAGGCGCAAAAAAATCATGATACCCCTGAACCCAATATCCCTGTGGCGAAGCGTCTATCCCGTATTTTTCCGTGATATAAGCCGCTGCCCTGTCCTTTGCTGTCTGTTCCGCCGCCTTATAGATACGGTCAATTTCCCGTCGTGTCTCCATCCGTTCCCGGCTGCATCCGGTAAGCAGGAACATTGACAAAATCCCTGTTACTGCCATTCCTGTGATTCTGCCGAATGCTTTCCCTCCGCTGTCTGATCCCCTTTTTCCCTTCATACTCTGCTCAATTCCCGTTTTCTTTTATATCGCTTCTCCAAGTCCTTCCATAACTTCCATAAGCTTCTTATATCCTGCCTCACTGGCAGCTCCATAAAGCACTTCCAGATCGCCGCAGTCCATCACTACAGCCATATTGTCAGAGGCATTGCTGTAAAAACTCATATCCATTCCCAGCCATCCAGAAAGCCCAAAGGGTTGTTTTTCAAGGCCTGACCGGACGGTCTCCAGTTCTTCCTCCGTAAGCCAGTACATTAGCTCCTCTCCATGAAAAGGAAAAGCGAATACCGCTTCATAGGCAAGGACGGCCCTCAGAAATCCGCTGAGCGTTCCGGCACACAAAGTCCATCTTTGGTCATTGATTTGATCCGCAACCACATAAACCGGGGGATCAGCTTTTGTCAGGTCTTTTCTTCGGATTCCCGCCCGGCAGCATCCCTGATTTTCAATCAGGATCACCAGGTAATCGCCGTCCCTTAACCAGCCCCATCTGTCGAAATCTTCCGGCCTGATCCACTTATCCTGTACCCTGTGAATCGCCTCCGTGCGCACCGCCCTGCTCCAGAACTCTTCCAGCACGGGGGGAAGAGGGTTAAAATACTTTTTTATAACAGCCAGCTCTTCTTCTGTGTATCCCTGCAGTTCTTCCACCCCATACAACTGCCGAATCATTTCCATATAATCTCTCTGATTCTGTCCCTGAGCGCTCGCATCCTGCGGTTCTGCTTCCGGTTCTTCCGTAAACAGGTAAGGAACTCCCTGCCACATAAGCTCAGGCATTTCCTCCAGCCTGTTAAAATAAAGGCAGATGATCTGGTCGTCCCCCCAATATCCGGATTCCGGCCTTCTGGTGCAGGCTGTGATATGATAATAACCGTCCGGCAAAGACAGCACCTGGTCCTGTGGGAAACCCGGATTCCAGTCACTCAGCCAGAACAGGTCTCCAAACTGCAGGGAACCGCCCCTTACCTCCACCGCCAGCCGGATCATCACCGGAAACTCTTTCTCCGCATTGGAATCCGGATAGCCGGACCGGAGCCATAGGATAAAATCGCCTCCCGTACCCGTACAGAAAGCCGTGATATCCCCTTTCCGGATATGCTCCCCCACCTGTTTCGGATTCGTGAATTCTTCCGTCAAAAAGTCGCTCCCCGGAACAACATATCTCATAACCTCCGGGGAAAACAGGACAATCCCCATACCGTCAATACTCAAATGTGCCGTATCCCCCAGATGCAGCGGCTCCTCGGATGCCGGATTGCCTTCAGAAAGAGTTTCCTCCCCGTGGGGCTGCTCTGTCGCCTTTGGTTCTTCTGTTTTTTCTTCTTTTATCTCCAGGAGACAGGACAGCTGTTCCAGCACCTCCGTATGTTTCAGCTGGCTGTAAGGAGGCAGGAGGACTTTCTTCAGCGCCGGAAGCTCTGCCAGCAGGCGGCAGTCTGAAAAGCTGGTATCCTGCAAATCCAGGGTAGTTAAACTTTTGCATCCGGCCAGAAAAGAATAGTCGTCGATTGCCACATCATGGAGGAACAGCTGCTTTAGCTTTATCATTTCCCCAATCAGAGAAAAATCATTTTCCTTTATTGTCAGCCAGGAAGGGAGGCGGATATCCTCTATTTTTTTAACCGCCGCAAAATTTCTCCTTGTGCTGTCCAGGCATTTGATCTTAGCCAGATCGCTGAATGTCTGCAGGTCATGCCCTGTGTTTCTCTGAATCCAGATTGCAAGCCTTGGATCAATTCCATACTGTTTCATCATTTTAAAAGCTCCTCCTGAAAAAAATTGTATCACCAGCCCTCCCGCACCTCATCCATGACATTCCAAATTTCCGAAAGCGTCACAGGCGCCGCATTCTCATCCGCCTGCCCGTATTCTCCTTGCAGGATACACTCTTCGTAAAGCCTCTGCATGGCCATAAAGATATCCTCCCGTTCCTCTGTCTCGATGAACTCCTCATAGCGGTCATTGAGCTTATTAAAAGATTGTGTGTACCTGCGGACAATCTCTTCGATTTCTTTTCTGTCCGCCGCCCTGCCCATCGCCTCTCCCAGCAGCTTTTTGGTATCTTTGTAGCATTTTCTGGCGCTCCGGTATGCTGCTTCCGGAATGAACTCGTTTCCATCCCAATGGCGGAACGGGTTCTCCAGGTTATCCCTAAGCCATCCTTCATCCCGTAAATGGGTGACACTTAACCTGTCCAGCTTCCCTTTCCAGTGTTTTTTCAGGTACAGGCCCGCTCCTTTGGGAACGCTGTCAAAATCCAGCTCCCACAGTTCCTTAAGCCCCTCCAATGCTTCCATATCCCTCTCATCATATCCAAACAGATCCTTGCAGTAAAGATTCCGAAGCCCGGACAGCTTTCCTGCCTCCTGCATATGGGTTACGGTGCCGGGAGCTCCGCTTATGTTTAAATATTCCGCCTCTGGAAACTGTTCGGCCGCCTGCCTCATATCCAGCTCTTTTATGTCAGTCAGGCGGAGCCTTGGGACCCGGTTTTTTTGAAGTCCGTATCTCTGAAGCAATGCCTTTTTCAAGGATATTTCCAGAGTCAGTTTCCCACTGCAAAGGCTGTCGTCAATTTGCAGTTCCGGCCGGATCTTCCCATACAGCTTCAGAAAGCGGGTATCTTTTGGAAGTACCAGTTTCCTAATTCCGCTCATATCCAGCTCCAGATTGTCCAGGCAGGTCTTCCCAAGGTCAAGTACCTCCACACCTGCCTTTTGCAGGCGCAGTGTCCGAAGCAACGGCGCTGTGGAGAGCAGCTTCTGAAGCTTACCGGAATACCCCTGCAATTCGGCATAGGTGATACAGGGAAACTCTTCTAACGTATCTTTTTCTGTCAGGCATTGGTAAAGGTCATCCCGCAGTCCTCCGGTATTCTTTCGGAACATCCTGCCATGTACGGACACAAAATCGCCGTTGTTTATATATTTTTTGTATGCCGACCTGGCGGTTTCGTCAAAAGACTTCCAGCGCTCTTCATAATAGTAATCTTCCCCTGTGGGCCACTTCCAGGAGTAGGAATCCCACGTCGGACTGCTTTTGAGCCCGCACTGGCCTATGTACCGGTAATCCCTGGGAACAGGAGTATTTTCAATCCCTGTTTTTATCATCTGATGGTGATACCGGAAGGATTCCCGGTGATACGGCTGTAACCGCTCCAAGCTATCTTTTTCGGGCAGGTCATCCTCCAGATAATCAAGCAGCACATAGCAAATGCTTTTGCCATCCACGGCAAGGATCTGGCAGGCGCCGTATTTCCCCAGCATTTCCACATAAAAAGCATATACATCTCCCGACTTTGCAGTTCTTTGTTTTAATTTGACCAAGCACTGATCCTTTTTCATGGCTTCATTCCTCCCCAATGCCATAGATGGTCTTATCAATGTCTAATAGATGCGTTTCGACATTCGTCTTTTCTATAAACGAATCTTCTTGCTGATTATCTTTTCCATAAAATTCTCAAAAGAATCGGCAACAATTTGGCATTCCTCAAATTCCGGTTCACTGCCATAAACAATACTGCCTTCTTTTATGGAGATTGCATAATAAGCATAACCGCCTTCTAAGGATAAAAAGACAGGTAAATGTCCGTCCCAGAACTTTCTGATCTCATCCTTCCATGCCGCATCATTTTCTGCAGCCTTCAAGCTGAGCAGTTCCCATTCATTCCATTGCCATGCCTTGTCTCCCTGCATATCATAATCTTCCGAACATAAAAACCAGGCCCTCTCATCACCTCGTATCATACTTTTTACAATCGAAACAAATTCCACCCAGCTTTCCGGGTAGCCGGTATATCGGCTTTTCATTGGTTCAGGCAGACAGAATCTCTGTTTTTCATTCCTCTCTACAGTCCAGCCCTGTTCTTTCATACAGCTTATAAATTTATCAATCATTTTGCGTTTTCCTCCAGAAATAAAAGTGCATCCTTCCATGCTAAAATAGTTTGCCTTCCTGTCATCTACTTTCTAAAGCTTGCAAGAAAGCTTTCATACTCCTGCTCTAACTGTTTCCCATAAGGATCATCCATGGCTTTTGCCGCCGCAATTCCCTTTGTATATAAATTTCCGTACCAGCTCGACTGCGGCACCTTCTGCAGTTCCGCCTTTGCCCAGTTCCATAGGCTGGCTGCTGCCGTTGTATGATTTGCTGTGACCTCAAAACAGGCTTCCAGGATATCCTTGAACAGCCGGAGCGTCCGGATCTGCCCGTAATCCGTGGTTTTGATCACTTTTTCACATAAACAGAGTGCCTTTCCATAATCGCACATATATATGTAATGCCGGATTAGATTTTTATACCCGGAAATGATATCTCTTGTACTGCTTTTTTCTGCTGACAGGATTTCCTCCAGCTGTTCCTGATAAAGCTTTTCATTTTCCGCATCTCTTTTCAGAAATGTGTTAAAGTCGATCAGCACTTTGCGGTTGGAATCGGACCATTCTGTGATAGTCTTTTTCCACTCATCCACCAGGCTTCCCATCACATCCCTGTACTCCATTTCCCAGCACAAATAGATACAGTCCAGCAGGCTGTTTTCCCCAAAGTCATCCTCCATCTGTCCGTCCGGGTCATAGCCGCAGGCGCAGTCAAAATTTGCGTTCTTTGCCCGCTCCAATAAACTGGCGTACTTTCCATCCACATTGTATTTTCTGAGCAGGTGCGTCAATATCTCAAGCGTACTCCCTATCCCCTGAAATGAATTCTGCTCCCTGTCCTTCAATTCCTCCCCAAAGAGGAAAGCAACCGCCTCCTCATCCTCAATATGGCAGTACAGAAGATAATACGCCAGCCGCAGGCGATTCGTATAATTCTCGTCATCTGTACCCCATTCCCCGTTTTGAAATTCCTTATAGCGGACTGTGCCGTCATTTCCTGCTTTCAGAGCCTGATAAACGGCCCGCTGTTCTTCTATTTTAGATTTTAACTGTTCTTTCCCCATAGTCAGTTCCTTCCATCCACTCCTTTTGAGCCAGTTCTGCCAGCATACGCCGGGCGTCTTCCACCACATACAAAGTCCCGCCCTCCTGGATCGCATACTCCAGATGTGTTCTGGCATTCTTTAACTCATTGCAGGCAATATCCACATCCGCAAGGCATACGGCAGAAACCACTTTTTGAAGCTTGGCTGTATATCCGGCACTCCGGGCTTCCTCCATACGGCGGAATGCTTCATAATCTCCCCGCCACAGGGCCAGGCTGGCATCCATAACGTTCAGCAGCTCTTGCCCTGTTCTCTGTAAGGATGCTTTTTTGAATGAAGAAACAAGAACCTCCGCCTCATGTTTAACCTGCATTGCCCTTTCCAAATCTTCCATTTTTTTATAACAGTTAAAACGAATGTTCAAAAAAGAAATCTGATAATTAACACTTAATTTGTACTTACGCAAAGGCTCTGCCAAAGCTAAGGCATCAGAAAACTGTCCAGACCACATAAGGCCGGATGCCTCATTGATACGGATAGCCACGGCGCTCCGCTTTCTTTTATGTACCTTTTCAAGCAGGCGCATCACCTGAACATAGGTTACCGGATCGCAGTCCTGGTTTAGAATCATATTCAGAGACATAAAATCCCAGGAAATCCAGATGTTGATTGGAAAAGTGATCACAATAAGAATGAACAGTTTTAGTAAAACATCTGGCATGCCATCATCCCCCCACCAGATTCCCCTGATGCCCACAATAACATACAGCAGAAAAATCAGGATGAGAAGCCCCTGCTTGGCCCGAAGTCTCTTTTTGTATTGACGAACAATCTCTTCCGGAGTTTTATTTTGATATTGCATAGCAGCTTTCATGTTTGTTTTCATCCTCTTTTCTTTTATGTTGTGTCAGTGCAATCTATTATTTTGTTCCGATATCACTTATCATCTTTCAAACCTAATATCCCAAAAACAATGCCTGCTATCATCGCTGCCACTCCAATATACCGCGGCAGCTGCATATAGTGCGCCTGTACGTTCACATCTGCGAATCCTAATGTTCCGACTGAAAACATAACTGCCCCACCCACAAAAATGAAACCACCTAATACAATTTTTTTCATCTGTTTATCCCCTTTCAAATTCCGGCTTTTCCGGTTCTATAAACCGGAATTTTATAGGTTATATGATTCTTTACTTACCGGATGCAATTCTAATTCCCAATTCTCGAATGGCTTGTCAAGGCTATAATCAGGATTAAAATATATTCGGATATATTCTGCGGCTCTTCTTTCACAATATTTATAATTCAATACATTTCCCTCATTATCTAACTCAATGTTATTCATAAATATCGAAAATGCCTGTTCCATACAGCTGCTGTCTTCCTCTAATTCATTCAAATAATCAATTCCTTCTAAAATAGGATATCCTAATGTCCCATGCACAAACCAATACGAAAATTGTCTTACTGCACCGGATAAATAATGACTTACTTTCATGTAACACGCTCCCTTGCATACTAAAATCTGTTAATCTTCATTCGTAACCTTAACATGCTCAACAACACCGTTGCTGTCATAATAAACAATGATGTAATATGTGTTATTGGTTTCCCAAATGTCGCCCCACATTCCTGACAGGAAACTATCTGGTTCTCCCCACACTTCCATTAACTGCGTATTCCTGTAACCTTGTAATTGTTCTGTTGCATAATCCGCACCTTTGTTTTGATAATAAGAAACCATCAATTCCTTTGACGGAATGTTATCATTGCTTTTTCGGTTGTAATATCCATAGTACCAGACAGATACACATAGTACAGCAACCAGGATTATTGCAAGAACAAATAATACTTTCTTTTTCATACAATCAAACTCCATGTAAATTGAAAGCTATCTCACCAAAAATATTTACAGTGTATGCAAATCATCAAGTGAAACAATATATCCGTCTCCTTTTTTCAAAAATTCAATCTGGAGTGTTAAATCATTTATTTCGCCATCTGTTGTTAAAGCATAATCCATACAGTACCCACTTCCGTCACGAAGAGCAACTAAATATATTTCCTGATTCTGGTTTTTCACCTGTTTCGGGTCATCAATTTTCAGCACAGGCCGGGTTTTATCCAAATATTGAAGCGCAGAGATTAAATCTTCTTCTGTCAATATTCTACTGTTGTCAAACACAACTAAAAAATCATGGTACTTTTCCTGAGCCAATATTCCTAAAGCCTTTTCTACAAAATCAATAAAACATTCCTGTTCTTTTCCCTTTTCTGCATATATCATAAAATAAACCCTCTTTTATCTCCGATTTCTCTTCCTGATCAATTTTTCCCTGCATTTTGTAGATCATCAGCCATTTCAAAAAACTTACATTTGCATTCCGGGCAGACTGACGGAATGATCAGCGGACAAAATTTCAGCTTCACATATTTGATATGCCGCCCCTCTATGCTCCGCAAACATTCCTTTTCTTTCAGATTATCCCCTCTTGTCGGAACATAATATGGAAATGGATGTCCGCAGCAAGGACACCGCCAAAATAGTTTCGGGGTAAATCCAAACGGAACAGCCGCAAAAAAAATCAGAAGTGATATAGCAGCCACCACAATGAAAAACGCCAAAAACGGTCTGTTCTCTATCATGGCGCTCATTCCCATGTTCCTGCCCCAAATAACCACGGGAATGAACAGCACCATACTGCAAACACAAGAAGCGGCAAAGCATCCCCATTGTATCAGAAATACTGCTTTCGCAAAGGCACAGCACCGCCGGAACCGGGGCGGCATCTGTGGGAAAACATATGGGAATGGTTTTGATGTATTCTCCTGCTGTAATCGCCAGTTTGCAATATCATCCGTGGGTTTTCTCATCATCCTGTCCTCTTATAATTCCGCTTAGTCATGAGGGTAGTTCATCAACATAAAATCTACTGATATTTCCATATCTCCTTATGTTTCAGTATTGCAGGATAATTTGCTTCCTGGCTGTCATGGAAAAGGTACAGCAGAGTTTTTATGGCAAAGGAACGGGCATAATCTATATCTATGCCTTTTACAACCTTCTTTGACAGCATCATCTCACTTAGTTCGTCTACCCAATGATTGATCTTAGGTGGAAACTTGCCATAGCAAAAATCATTGAAGCCTGAAAGTGCGGCACGATATCCCAGGGAATTCTTTCGATTTTTCATATCCGACTTCTCATACTCACCTGCAAGATGGTCAACTGTCCGATACAGTTCAAAAATTTCCGGCTCCGTCAATTCAGATAAATGTTCATCCAAATAAGCCCTGGTTATTTTGGCGTCCCGGTAGTCTTTGTCCAGCCACGTCTGCTGTTTTTCATAGGAGAGGTTTATCTCCGGCAAATGCTCGACATACCATGCGCCTAATTCAGCAAGGCCCTTTTGCAGACTGTCCTTATCATTCTCCGTATCAAACCACGGGGAACAGACCGTATATTTTTCGGGGATACTGGAAAGCCTGCCATAACCGGAGTAGTTCGACACCCCGCAAGCACACATGGCTGCACTCCAATCGTACTTGAGATAACTAACATAAACATTGTTGAGCCGCAGATGGATTTGTTCATTCCAGAATCCACGTTCTATACGCAGGTGCCGGAAACTGCCCGTTTCACTTTTCTGCGCAAATGGGTAATACGGACCGCTGCTCCCATCTCGCAGAACAAAGTAGCAGGCTTTGTCGAATTCTTTCGGGGGAAAGATAGACTGAAAATCAGTAAAGTGTTTTTCGCCAAATTCAATGATTTCTTTTTTACAGATTATACAGCGTTTCATCATGCACCTCCATTTTCTATCTATTAAGCTGTTTATTACAGCCTCAATCTGTTTTCATGACTGACAGCAAGAGATTATTCATTCGCTCTTTAATCAATCAACCTTTGAATATATGGAACCAGATCACAGGTAAATTTCAAAGTTATCACTGCTCCATGTGGAAAGCACATTTTCAGCAAGTGTCATGTCCACTCTCAGCACTGTGTATTCACAGTCACAGTAAATATAATCTTCCAGCACGATTAGCCGCATCCCATGCACATCCAAAACCTGATTTATTGCGGTCATAGATTTTTTGAAATTATCATAATCGCTGCAATCCGTGTATATCTTTTCTTTGTGGACAATCTCTGAAATTTCCGGATATTCCATTCCCTGTGTATGGAAAAACTCCGTTAAAGTATGTGTCAGGTCATCCTCATAGCCGCCGATCTGGATACCGTAACCGTGCGCGCAGAGAAAAGCGGCACAAAAACATTCCGCATACAACTCATTTTCCTTTGAAAAGTCCAAAAATTCTTCCAGTGTTTCAAGAAATAAAATGCTTTGGATAATGCTCTGATTTTTCTCATAAAATGCGGAGTAGTCTGACTGTTCCAACAGCTCCATCGAACTGTGTAACTCATTTTTCTCATCAGGAGATAAGAGCAACTCTGCTAAATTCAGGACATCCATGTTTTTTCCTCCTTGCCTGTTATAATAATTTTTTGATACTATCTGTTGGTCTTTTCACAATTTTGTTATTTCATTATTCGGCCACGCGAATACTATAAACTTTCGTAATTTGCGCAGGATACGATTCCGCAATCGAGCCATCATATTCAATTTCCAGAACATCACCAACTTCCGGCTCCGGCGAGGGTTCCATATTTGCCATGGGAATAGTTATCCGGTCTGCACTGTTCAATTCCGCACTTCCTTCCACCGGCTCCACAAGATAACAACCATCCTGTATTTCTATTATAGTCGCCTGGAATGTGGCTGTTTCGTCTCCACCCACTTTCGATTCCCCGCCACCGCTGGACGTTCCGCAAGCAGTAGCCAACAATATAAGACTCATCGTTAAAATTAACAGCAGTTGTTTTTTCATAGCATATAACCTCCTGAAAAGCAGATACTTACAGTTTTTAACCAACTGAAAGTTACTGATTTTTCTTGCTCTCAATAGCCTGGATCGTACAGGAAAAACCTGCAATCGTCGCAAACAGTGTTGCGCCACCCATAGCCTGATTTATTCCTGCTCCCATGAAAAAACCAATAACAGCAGCAATTACAATTATCACACTGGAAATCATTGTCCTCATAACTGAAACCTCCATTACTCAATAAACAGAAAGCAGTCCAAATTTAATTACCATCATTTTTTGTTATTTCTGTTAAAGCCATTTGCAGCTGATATACATTTTCCGTACCATACTTATCTTTCGTAGTAAGTTCAAAGTAAAGGGTACCATTGAAATCATTTGTATCATCTATATTTATTCTCTTAAGTGTACTGTCTCCCGATATCTGCCCCAAATCACCGGAAACATTGACGGTACCTCCTGTCGTATCTACCACACTATTGGAAAGAATCACATTCTTTTCACTGCCGAATATCGTATAAAATGTGGTTGAGTATGATGTAATATCAAGGAAAGACTCATCAGCTACTTTCAAATCACCACCGGAGAAAATTTCCTCTGAACCATTGAAAACAATAATACCATTAGACACTGTGAGCTGTTCATTCTCCCCACTAAAAGAATACACCCTTAATGGTTCCTGCTCTTCTTTTCCGCATCCGGTTAATGCCAACATCAGCATCGTCATAAAAGCCAGTGTTTTCGCTTTCATCATATCCCAAATCTCCTCCATTACGGATTCAGCTTCCCAATCAGTTTCCGATAAAAAGAAATTTATAAATGGTATCACATGACATGTAAATCTATAAAGACTAATGTAATCTTATCATCGGTAACTTTGCGGACAAAAAATCTGGCTGTTATAGGTAAAGTCTTCATTGCTACTCCCTTCCATACCTTTAAATCTCCGATAATAAGTTATTGAGGAAACAATCAACTAAGGTAAAATCCATAGTACTATTTTCCTCTGAATAAGCGTTCAAAAACTTTTCAGCTTCAGATCTGCGCCCCAATTTAATCATACAATAATATTTCAGCATAAAATATGCTTTCTTTTGGGTAATTGGCACAACCGAAATTATCTTTTCTATATCGTCAAAATGGGTATTCGCAATGTTTTCCCATGAGCCCCACTCTTTCAGCCATGTTTCTACCTTTGGAAAATTGAAAATGATATCCTGGACAATATTTTCATGTGTTGGAAAAGTTAAGGCTTTTTCCAATGAAGGAATGGGAACAATCTGCTCCATTCTTTGCCGTATAATGCACTCATGTTCTTTTGGCTTTTCCTTTATCTCTAATTTTCCAGTATAAAGAGACGGGAGCCCCACGGGGTGAAGTCCAACATTAACAAAAAGGTAATCACCATAAGCCCCATGCTGAAAATTGATAAGCTTGTAAAAATCATTTTCTATTTTCCAAAAAGAATTTCGCTCCTTTTTATATCCGTATTCGGAAAATATCCCCTTAACCTCGCCAATTATCGTTTTCATATTTTTCGCTCCCTTATAGATGAAAAAACGTCTGCTATATTCGGCGTTGCTTCGGCTGTATACTTAGTCCATGTCCGGTAGGCATTTCGTAACCTGTTTTTGTCATGCTGTTCAAATGATTCCGATGCACAGACTGAAACAATTCGCCTTGGATCAAGTTTCATATTGGACTTAAACCCCAAAAGTACGGGCATGTTGACAGACACCTCATTTTTAGGCTTTGTAAAATATCCCCACCTGACCATAGGGTTGTGCTTTATAAATGTTTCAGCAAAATAGAATGAAATATCTGTAATAATCGCTAATGTTCTCACTGAAAATCTCTTTTTTGAAATACTATCATGCATCCATTCCGGAAATTGCTTTAATTCTGCCTGGTATTCTTCCTCGCTTTTTGCTACCATGTCGATTTGAGTTTCAAACCAGTTCCATAGCTCGATAAGGGAATCCGGTGTATATTCACACAAAAAAGCTGCTCCCCCTGTTGACTGGACATATTCATATAGCTGTTCAATTCTCTCTTTTGATTGTCCAACATACCAATGGAAATATTCTTCTGCCTGTTTCTTGCTTAGACTCCGAAATCCATTATGATGAAATGGAGCAATCATTAACTTATATTCATTCATTTCGACTCACCCTTTATTCCATACTGATCATTGAGGTAATAGCTATAATTCCTGAATACCGGCCTGCTGTAACCAGTCTTTCAGCTTTTTTATAGGAAAACCGGTAAATGTATAGGCGTCCTCTGTCAATCCATGTTCACCAATCACTGTTTTTTCTGCCTGGCCAAATATAGTCACAGACGGAAAAAAGAGAAGGATTCTGCCAAATGTAAAGCCTCTTATTTTTGATAATTTTAGCTCAATGCCTGTATAAGTGTCCAAAAATACCCTTTGATTTGTCACATAAATTGTGGCATGCCAGCATTGGTAGGTATGTTTCTCTAAATCCCTATAAGATACGAGCCCTTGTCCAATTCGTGACTCGCCTGGATTAAGCTGTAAATTTGTCATAGCTATTACCTCTGTACTTTCTTTTTTATCATTGTTCCATGAAAAAAATAGCGATAATTGTCCTCCGCATCGCCATCTTCCATAACTCTGAAAGAATCAAAATCCGCATCTACCAACCGATTGCCCCAAAAGATATGTTTATCATCACGAGCATATCCGTCACTTAACAACATAAAACTCTGGGGCGTAGTATCAAGCTGCTTACCTTCCCCAAATATCCGAATTCCGTCACTGGCATAAGAATACCCCAACAGAGCAAAGGCTTTGCTGTCTGCATCAAGTGGCACACCATTATGAAATACCTGCCTGCCATCATTGGCATAGCCGTCACCCAATATCACAAAATTCTGTACTTTTGCTTTCAACAACTGATCTCTCCAAAATATGTGCTTATCATCGCGGGCATATCCATCACTTAGTACAGCAAAGGATTGAGGAATTGCTCTTTTTACTGTTACCTGGCAAAAATATACACGTTCGTCATCTTTTGTATATCCATCGGTCAAGATAGTAAAGGCAGCCGGATTTTTACACGTTTTCAGTCGGACAGCGTGGCGGGTTTCCGTAGAATAAGTAAAAAAGTACACAAATTCTGCATCTCTGCCATAACCTTCAGGGCCATACATTCCAATACCATCATCCAATATTTCAAAGGTTTCCGGATGTGCAATCTTGGCATCGCCATATGGAGTATAAATGATCTGATGGTTTCCAATATAGGCCGGATTGAAGACGTGAAAGCCCTCCGGTGTAATGTCACGCAACAGGATGCCTCTTCGGTAAACCCGCTCTTTGTCCTTTATAAAGTCATGGCTCAGAACCTCCATTGTAGCAAGATCAATTTTGACACGGCGGAAAATATTTTCATACGATTGTTGTTCCGGCATAAAGGCCACTTCACCGTCACATTCACGGTAGCCGGATGGTTTTCCATTGTTATCTTTTAAAATACGTGCGTAACCCATTGTATCGCTCCCTCTGTTTCTAATTTTTATATCTATATTTTCAAATCATATACCATAGTATCGTTGTCTCGCCATCGCTTTTGGCTCATTCGTCCTGGATGGGGAAGCCGTATTCTGCTCTTATAAATTTATTGAGGTGCGCCCATACTTAAAAACTCTTCAATTTCTTGTCTCAAATCTTCCACAGTATAAGTGCTGGCGTCAAAGCCATTCAGAATATTGAGTTCCTCATGGAAGATATAAATTTTATTTGCTTTTGCCTGCAAGAGCAGATTACATTCTAAATGGTCTATGCTGTTTAGAAAATCATAGAGGTATTCCGCATACGTTTCTGTATCTAAATCGTCCGTAAAGCGTAAAACCAATTTTACATACGCCCCGCTTTCTGAGAGGAACCGCTCCAGCCCGTCTTCGGCTGTCCATGCTCTTGCCGTTTCCGGCATCTCCAGAGAAATACGCTGGTCAATGACATAATCCTTAGTTTCACACAATTCCAAAACCGGAGCCTCAGCCTCTTCCTTGAAGAAGTACACAGCATATCCGTCCCGGACATCTTGATACATTGTCTGGGATACAAGAGCGGTTGTCACCTGTTCCGGCGCATTGATCGGCGCAACATCACAGGTATAAGTGGCCCCGGCGAACAGCCCATAGTTTTCCAAATCCTCGTCACCGACAACAATAAATTCTATCCCATATTTCTCTTGTAACTGTGCCAGCAAATAGGCTCTCGCAGACTCCAGGTTATTTTCAAATGGGCCGTCTTGATACTCGGCATTTTTCAGATCATCAATGGCCTCTTGAACACCGCCGCCGACAACCTCCAATGCATCATTTGCTTTTTCCGCTGCCCAGTCTGTCAGTTCTTCACTCATACCGCATCCCGTCAGCATAAGCAGTAATAAGGAAATTATAAATAGTCTTTTCTGTTTCACCACACCTGCGAACCTCTCCTTTTTTTGAAAATATCAAAATGCATGATCCAGCAGCCCATCCAAAGGTTTTATCTGCCGTTGACCTTGGCAGCCGAGGACTTATAGGTTTGTAAAACCTATAATGAAGTTACATTAACTTTTTCGGTTTTCGTCCGTGGATAAACAACATATTCAAATAGTTTTCTATACAATCACCTGACAAGAAAATGCTGTCATCAAATAGCGTATAAATGTTTCCGCTTTCAGCAGCACAAGTTATACCATCCGGTTCAACAGTTCCTATGGGGAATAGTTTTTCACTGACTACCTGTTCCGCTGTTTTCAAATCAATTACGATTTCAAGATCTAAAAAGGCAGCCCACGCATCAAAAGTAAAAGTTGCTCCATTATAAGTTTCAAATGATTTCTTTTCACTTAAATTATTTAACCGCTCCAAGGCACGCAAATACCCTTTCTCTAAACGGTTGACATCACCATCGTATTTTCCCAAAAAATATTGACCAGACTTCGGTGAAAACTCCCGAAATTTTATGCCACCGAGCAGGTGTAAAATTTCCCTTGCATACTCAAAACAGTGAAACCCACATTTTTGTTCTATTTTCTCTATCCAGCTATCTGCAGTTAGAAAATCCCTTTTTTCTGTCCAACCATTATCTGTCAAAACTAAATACACATACTCATCAATTAAAGAGAGATTCATACAACTCACTCCTCTATATTTCTATTTGCCATTCTCTTTATTTATAGGCCAGACAACCGCAAACAAACTTGTCCACTATAGTCTGTATCACCTCATCTGCGCTTTTGGCTCACTCGTCAGCATTTTCAGTAATTGGGATTTCATAAGCCTTTTTCTCCAGGTACTCCCAATGCTCATTACCAACAGGTTCAAAGGATGTCCATGCCACTTTAAGCTGGTTTTCATATATATAAAATTTAACGCGCGTTTTAACTCCATTACTTGTATCAATATCAGGCTCTGCCACATAATCAAAAGTGTAAACCATGTGTTTCTGTGTCCAGTCCGAAATATCCCGGTAATAAATTACCGCATTTTCCGCTGGTATCTTTATCAATCCAAACAGCTTCTCGCTTTCTTCTTTTCCAGGAAGATAGAAATAGCATCGTGTTCCATATGTGGTGATGTAAAATTCATTTTCTCCTGCCTTGTCCTGAAACAGTATCTCGCCATCACTCAAATCAATCAGGAGCAGATCGCTTTCTTTCAGCCAGCCTTCCACATAGCCATTGTGGTGGGGAGCCGTCCAATGTTCCGCACAAACCCAGGTTTTACCATCTTTCTGTACGTTTCCACGCATCGCCTTGCTTCCCACATCGGGATAACGATACAATACCGAATCATTCTCATCCAGGATATGTATATCGGTCATAGGTTTTCTCATAATCATCCGCTTTTTCCCATTGAAGATAACAAGAACTTCCCTCAATGGGAGATTTTTCATCATAAGCATAGGAATCTCTGCTATAACCGGACGGATATATTACTTCATATTCTGTTGCACCTGCTGCTGGATTACAGCCAGTCAATAATAGAACAACCATTGTTACCCAGCATAAAGAAACAACATGGCGCACAATTTTTATTTTCATACCTGCCCCGTTCTCCTTTTCATACCGCCTGTCACACACCACGCCGCCACATACAACAGGACATAAACACCCGCCAGCACGAGGGCAGTGATGTACTTTTTCCGAAGTCCTGTTGTGTAGCTTTCCGCAGTCTGATCCGGCTCCACAGTGATATAGGAGCGGTCAGCGGGAATCGCCAGCACCCGCCGCTCCACTGTTGCTCCTGCATCCACAATCTTCTGGCCCAGCTCACGGGTGAGGGCTTGCTCGCTCCACTGATAGCCGCTTCCACTGATGTCCTGATAGTAGACCATATAGGCGGTTTTCGTCGGGTTCATGCGGCGATCCCGTCCGCTGGCTCCCGTATTCTGAACCTGGACGGGCAGTACCTGATAAGGTGAAAAGGTATAAACGCCTTTGTCCTCGTAACTGTCAGCGGGGAGGATAGCAGACAGATACCTGTCCTGATCCTGCTCCAGCCATGTACAGATAAAATTTCGGTAAAACTCCTTTTCCGCTTTTGCGTTTCCGGATATGGCATAGATTGCGGAATACATCTGCATGATATCTTCTTCTGATAATTGGTATGTCCGGATTGTATGTTCAAGAAAAGAATGTGCATAGGGCACTCCAATTTCACGCATCATTTCCTTCACCGGCCCCCGTACAATATCCACATATCCTCTTTTTATCCCATAAACGATAAGTCTTTCCGTAAATGTGCATACCTTTGATAAATAACAGAGTTCCACATTTTTTCTGTGGGGAAATCCCATAATATATTTATTGACAGGCATTGTTTCCGGCATGATATCTGTTTCTCCTGACAGCCAGGAACGGAATGCCCGTTCTTCTAAAGGATTGCTGTTTATAAATTCCATCTGGCCGGCCCAGTCTGCCGTTTCCTCTTTTGCAATGTCTGCGCCTTTCCCCTAGGAATTCAAAAAGATCAGGATATACGCTTTCCCTGTATGGTTTGAACCCCGGAATACCTTTTTTGCTGTTTCCTCATTGCGGAGCACAAACTCGTTGAAATCCTGTTCTTCCTTTTTGCTCAGGCCCATGGCGCTTACCTGTATATATTCCTTTATCCTTTTTTCTGCTTCCTGCTTTTCTCCTGCTGCTCCGTTCATGCCAACCTTCCCTTTCCTCGTAGTTTCTCGGCCAAATTTTCCAGATCCGCTTTTGTCATAGGTGGGATTAGGATATGATCCGCGTCAAACTTTCGGACATCATATCTGTTCAGTTCCTCAATAAACTGCTCATAAGGAAACATTCCTTCCAGCACACGCTGCTCACTGTAAAGTACAAACTGTATAACCCCCTCTGTCACTTTCAGTTCACTCAGATTCAGAAACCCGTCAGCCCGGACAGGAAAGATACTTTCGCATTCTTCTGTTAAGGCATAAAAGGCTCCGATCTCTTTTGTATCGTTTTTCTGCAGAAGCCTTGGCTTTGCGTAATAGACATCCCGTGCCTGAAGACCATGCAGGGTACTCTCAAAATCAGAAAGATCCGTACATGCCTCCCATGCGGCTGCCTTGTCCTCCGTCAGTGTATAAGGCCACCGTGCCAGCGTAAGAATATGGCTTTTAAATTCCTTATTTCCGCAAAACTGGTTCAGTGACTTCCGGCTGAATACAGCAAAACCCTCAATTCCCTGTTCTAGTTCCCTACTGGTAAAGGCCCTCTCTTCTTCCATGTTTCAGGAACATCCCCCAATACAGTCCTATTCCAAACTGATACTGCAAAAAAATATATGACAAAACAAACAACAATACCGATACCTGCTTTTAATACGCCATATTGCGCTATCTTACGCAAAAGGCACTGATAGCCAAAGAATGCGAACAAAACCGGTGAAATTGCATGGCAGATGCCAAAAACAATGCTAAGGATTTTATATCCCGTATTTTCTATCAAACTGCATATTACTATAAAAGCATAAAAAAGTTGAAAAAGCGTAAAGGCAATTCCGAGTATAATCGCAATCCAATGCAGCATAGATGTATTCCTCCTTGTATTATGTAAAAAATTACTTACTTTTGCTCCCACTTCCTTTTAACCGCATACCCAACCATCTTTTAGCAGGTCTTCATCATAGGAAGCACTAATTGTATGAATCATTCCTGAATGGATATTATGGATGATACATTCCGCCCATTCACCTTCCTTTATTTCAGAGAATAAGCCTTTACCTTTTTTCCACTTCTTTCTATCCCTATACATAGCTATAATCTCACGTTGTTCAAAAGTATGGTCATTCATTGGAATTGCAATAATGTCTCCAATTCTGATTGTTTCTCCTTTTTCAGCAAGAATACATACTTGAACTTCATTCTCATCATAAGCTGATGTACTGGCCATTTGAAAAATCATTATATGCACCTCAATTTCCGATTTATATTTAACTATATTTATTTGCTCCCATTCTTGCTGCCTTTGCCAAAATCCTCTCCAAATACCTCATGGAAAATATCCTTAGCAGTATTTTTATCAAAATTAAGAGTACCAGGGCTTTGGGCAGGAAACCCTTTTTTTCTAAGCATATCTACAAACTCATTGTAGCCTGCCAGACGAGGCGTAACGGCGATCTTCTTTGTCTTCTTTTCATCCTGAAAGTAAAAATACCATGCGGCAGGCGAGGATGGATAGAAAATGTTCGTCTTCGCATTTTGTAGTTCATCCCATCGAAAATCACGGTAATCTTTACGGGACAGGGCAAAAATAATTTTTTCATCATCATAGAAAAAGCCCCAGTTCCCCATATAGATCATGCGCCAGATTGTATGTATGGCTACACCGCCAAATAAAAGAGTCATCGCGAAAAATACTGTGGGAGGCTGTCCGCCACAGAGCAATTCCCGGCAAGCGAAAAATGCTGCAACTGCACAAACAACAGCCGCCAAAACAGTAATAATACGGTCAGATGTACGCGGTATACATTTTTTCATTGATATTGCTCCCTGTCATTCCCTATTTATTTAGATTCATAGTAATCCGGTGATAGATAACATCCGTCCTATATAATCAAATTTATTATGGCAGTCGAATAATGCGCCGGTAACAAAAATAATTTTTCAACAAACCTGGACAGCGTTCGTTGACCGGATGACGGTAAAAAGCAGTATAACAGGGCAGGACATAGATTGCTCCGTCACCGCCGCAAAGCGAGCATCCCCCATCCCCGCCTTTTGTATAGGATGTATTATCAATGATTTCATTTTTATAAGAATCATACGCAATGAACAGACCCAGCATATTAGGCTGCTCCAATATTGTATTTTCCCTGGTTTCCCCAACAGCGCCCACCTGGAAGATCTCCGTCATTACATCGCTTAATGTATCGCCCCAACGGAACAATGTCCGTGTGCCGCCATTACAAAGATACTCCCATTCATCTTCTGTCGGTAATGTAAAAGGCCCTTGTTTCAGGGAGAGAACCGCCTGTTCCAGGGATGGCGCGTCCTCGTCCAGATAGCGGCTGTCCACCTCTACTATCATATCCCCGATATCGGCAGTGCGCAGCGGCGACAGGCACCTGGACAGATGCTCGTTCCACTTTGCCAGAAAGCCCTCCCAGCTTGCGTAACCTTTTTCTTCTATGTCCTCGTTCCACGATCTTAATTCTTCTGCCAGTTCCGAACGCAGCTCGTCTGCTTTCACGGAATCGCCGTTTTCTTCTGCCTCGTCAATCTGCTCCTGATAATCGCCCTTTAAACCCTCCAGTTCCTCCTCATAGTAATATTCATGACCGGAAGAAAATTCTTTCTGCAGACCTTCTAATACACCTTCTCCCAGAGGACACTTATCTGTATCCCATCCCAAAGTGACATGTTTCCTGCCAGGTACAAAGATAAACTGGGAACCCTCATATTCCAAAAGCCATGTTTCCCGTTCTGCTCCATTTGTTCCGGTTTTGACTGTTTTTACAAATTGAAAGCCTATCCCCAACGATTCAATGCGGGAACGAACATTGTTTAATAATTCCGACATACCATATCTCCTTTATTTTATAGCTCACACTCCACATGAAGTTTCTTCAAAACCTCTTTATGTATCAAGCGGCAGGAGCGCAGGTCAATATATTTTAACTTAGGCAGTTTCAGCAGTAACCGGCAATCCGTAAAATTTGTATTATAGAGAGATAACGACCGCAGATTTTTACATTCTGTCAGGAAAGAAAAATCCTCCACACATATTTCGCAGATCCGCAGTTCCCGTAAATTCTCCATACGCCCGATAACAGACCAGCCCCGGAGGTCATAATAGTAAGGTTCCGGGGGAAAATGTTCCTCCGGCGCACGAAGATACGCATAGCGCCTTTCATCATCCCAACTCTGAACCGTTTTTTCGGACAGGACAAGCTGCAGCTTTTTCATTTGCTTTAACTTCCGCCCCCAGTCCCAGGCCGTGGACGGCAGCCGTCCGCCCGATTCCTGCCGGATGGCAAGGGCAATCAGCGGATGCAGCAAAATCCCATCTGCCGGTGGTGTCCGGTACATGCCAAGGTCAGCCAGCGCATTTCCCGGCATCTCCAGACGGTACGGGCGGGGAAAACGGGTATTCTCCGGGTTAATGCTTTCATAAAACAAATCCTTTAACACCGTGCCGGCCCCTTTGTAGACTTTGCGTTCCGCATCCCGGCGGAAAGAACGCTCTAATGCTTCTTTGTCCTTATAATCGTCCACATGGATCTGCTCCAGCGCAAACGGAAATGCCTCCTGCACCTCAAGCAATGCTTCCCGTAACCGAGAGTCGTTTACACAAGGAACCGACAGCAGGGCATAATGGAGCAGCTCCAAATCCTCCCGTTCCCGCAAAAAGTCCAGCCATATCTCCAGGTGTTCCTTTGCGTCCGGGAAACGCCCTAAATCACGGAGCAGTTCCCTTTTTTCCCTGCCTTCGGCTTTGTCCAGAAGAAACGCCACCTGTTCCAGTTTCACTTCACCGCCCATCCTTAAAAGGGGGATGGCGATACAATAAGTTTCCGGGGAAAGCTCCGACAGCTTATCCAGAATGCGCTCCCTCCAGATCTTCGCCAGCTCTTTCCTTTCCGCAGGCGTGTGGTACAACTCATAGACTACCTGATCAAATAACCCTGCTTCCCACCGTTTATCCAAAAACTGTCCATATAACACAGGGTCTACACGGTAAGCCAGCAGAGGCAGGCTGTCCACATTTTCTTTTGCGATCCAATCATCCAAAATCCCGCGTATGAAATCCCGGGAAGCCTCCGATAAAGCCGGGAACTTGTCCATGCTGCCGACCGCCAGCAGACGTTCCGCATCCGTATCGGCCTGAATGTAAAGCTTCCGCAGCGTTTCTTCGTCGCCATCCAGAGAAAGGCCGAACCACCCCATATCGTAACCGGCTGCCGCCTCCCGCAGCCAACGGATATACCAGGATAAAAAGTCCGGCTCCCTGGGGAAGAATATCCAGGAGCAAGATACGGCGTTTCTCCCGGCTCCACCTGCCAGCTCAGCCAGCCCTTCACCTGCTCCAGTGAAAACAGGCCGTAAAAAGGCCCGGCTCCGCCGTTCCCCGCCTGCAGCAGAAAATTACGGTAGCCGTCCGGAAGCGAAATCCCTGTTTCCTTCTCGAATTTTTCTATCTCTTTGAGAGACGCTGGCGGATTCCATTGATATTTATGATGTTCTGCGCCAAATTGTTTCAGATTGGCATCTGTGGCCCTTGCCTTTTCTAACAATGAGCGCAATTCTTCTATTGGAAATGTGTTTGACATAGGCTTTCACTTCCTTCTATATTTACTAAAGAAGTTTTTTTCTTTAACCAAATTGTTTCTGATACCTTAATGGATTGTATGCTCCCATGTACAGTCTGGATATACCATTCCCGTTTGCATGAAATGTATCATGATCTCTGCCATTAACTGCAGATCCTCAGTCGCATGTTTTTGAGGAGTAGGCCCATCGCCAGTGATATTTAACTGCGTTTCACAAGTTGGAAATTGATCATTTACAAACTCATAATAATTCTCGCATCCCTTGACAATATATACAGTTGACCACCCTTCCCGAAAATCAGCAACCAAACTATTTTCCTTTGTTTCATCGTCAAGTTGGACAGAACAGACAATTCCAGATAGTATTTGATCTGTCAAGCGATTTACGATTTCCTGTGTAAGTGACTCCCCCTGGAGATACGGAATGCGCTCGTTAGAGGGTATTCCTTTGATGTAAGAAACAAACAAAGAATTAGCAAAAAATTTATTGCTCATAGTATTTCCTCCATGAATTTGAATTTAATATTTCTACATCTGGGCATTTTGTCCCAAAGATCGAACAATCCCAAACAAAAATGAAATAACAGGTAAAATAAGTCCAGGCCATTTGCGTTCTGTTTGCGACAGAAAAATTTGTAACAAGACGATACCAATTAAAAAAGCGAATGCTAAAGTTGCACGAACCATAATATTCCTCCAATTCCGATTTTGCCTTACAATTTCTGCACGCCTAACTGCATCAGCCAACCCTGCAGCTTTTTTGCCGGGAAACCCGTAAAGGAGTAGTTTTCTCCTGTCCGGCTGTGGATTGTTACCTGGGTAAATATCGCCACACCACTCACCGAAAATCCCCTGATGTCTTCCAACGGTAAATCCATATCCAATGCGCCGGGCATCATGCTGATTTTGAAACACGCCCGCTGATTAGTGATATAGATGTTCCCTTGAAACGGCTTTTTGCTCAGTCCCTGCTTCAAATAGATTGACATCATCCCACTGCCGATCAGTGTCTCTTCGGGATTCAGTTGAAATTTTGCCATAGTTCTACGCTCCTAACTGTAATTATTTTTTGCCACCTACTTCGGGGCATTTTCCCCAAACCTTTATAAGAATATTTGTCAGCCCATCAGAAATGAACCCCCCAGGGCGGCTCTCTCCAAACGATTGCCAATAAGTAAAATGCTGCAACAGCGCAAGGCACAGCCAAAAGCACAGGGATGATTGCAAAGATTTTGAAACGAGATTTTTTCCAGATTATCCACGCCAACACCAATAAAGCAACCACTGCCCCTGCTGCCCCCAGTATCATAATAAACAAGAAAAAATACGCCAATCCCATGCTTCTCACCTGCTTGTTATCTAAACCTTTTCAATGATTCCGGATGGTATACACAGTTCATTAGAAACAGCAACAATAAGTTCGCTAAATGCCTCGCGGTCATGATATAAATTCATAAATAATTCCCCATTTAATCAGTTTTTTTGCAGTCGGACCCGTAATGCCGGACAGCACGCTGAAAAGAAGCTCCTTACTGTAATTTTGCTGTTTTGCATAGTTTTTCAGAAGAATCCTAGTTTCTAAAGCAGAAAGCTCAGAATGCTTTTCTGCCTGGGAAACGGCATCCAAAAGCTGGAGCAGTCCAGCGTTTTCCGATGTTATAGTCGTGGCGGGTCGTTTCAGCCGGATGGCCTGGGAGCCTACGGTGACTGTACGCCCTTTTGTCGATTCTTTTGATGTGATGATCTCCAACATTGCCGGCATCTGGGTTGTCAGACCAATCTGATTGGCAAAAGCGGCTCCGGCAAAGTATCCATAGGTTTCTGTTGTACTTTTAATATATTTGCGTACAATGACTTTCATGGGATCTAAATAACTTTTTTTCAGTAGCCGTGACGCTTTGGGGAGATAATAAATCCCCGTATCAAAACGGGCTAGGTCGCCTGACCCCAGCATCCGTTTGAAATACTGGCGCAGAGCATTGTCATTAAGCCCATCCAGACGGATCTCGTTAATGAAAATCGGTTCGTTGTAACCATAGTTTTTTTCCAGATATTCCTTCAGTATACAGGCATCCACTCCTTCCACCTCCATACCATGTAGTTTCACAGTCTCCTGTCCATTATTATTAGGAGTTCATCAAATGTTCTGCCTTAATTGCATATCCATATGCTTCCAAATTGACTTTACGCAAATATTTTAATTTTGTCATATCTGCGGTATAAAACTTTTGCGTGGAAAATTCCATAGGATCTTCGATTTTCTCATAAGACTGTCTCTTTAACAGGCATGCAGCCATATACATGACTTTGGCAGCTCGTCCCACTGCCGTTTCCGGAGAATAGTTCTCTGCATAAATATGCCCCCTCAGATCACGTATCCCCTGTACATATAAAGGATACTCTTCCGAAGAAAGAGTGCCGCGGGATGCAATACAGGCTGCCGACATATATGTATCCTTAATTGCGTCCCCTACTGTTATGTTATTCCCCCGATAGGAAATCTCTTCCGCTGCCACTTTAAAATATGTATCATATACCAGATTAAAATCTGTAAATTCGTCCAGCAATGTTCCGACATCGTACATCTGCTTCATCACTTCCATATCTTTTTTTGCATTTAACGGAATCCCTGTTGTATGTGGCGCAAATGCCGTCAGTTTATCACCAAGAATACAGTTGATATCCGGCGTTTTTACCAGCAGATATTCTGGCTCAGTTAATAATAAATCATTCCTTATTTCACAGTCCACCACTCTGGTATAAAGGTTTTCAGCAAATAAAATATCCAAAAAAATATAGATATCTTTTCCAGTGATCGGAGACTGGCAGGTAAATTTAAAATGCCTCTTTTCCATGCTGTTTCTGCCAATGCGCACCTGTTCCTCACATTGTTTAAATGGAAATATTGTTGATGCTTTAGAAATATATGTGTCCACATCAGTATCCGGCTCAACAACAATATCTATATCCGTAGACAGTCTCATAGGATGCTTTAACAAAAGAATCAGACAGGTGCCTCCTTTAAAAATAAACGGCATTTCTACCCGCCTGATTGCCTCTAACAAGCCAAACGCAAATACCACCCTTTCTAAAAGTGCAGGATCTTTTTTGCTTTGTTTCTGTAACATCCGGATATGTGATTCATTAAAGTTTTCTTTCGTGAGCATAAATTTATTTCTCCGTTCTGAGTTTTATTGTTGTCTGACTCTGAATAATTTTCAAGATATCATCTTTTATATGTCGTCGCTTTGCATAACGGAACATCTGGCTTTCATCAATAACATATTTTTGAAATGCCTGCTCCAGTACACCTGGATATTCTGCCTCACTAAAGGTTGTCTTTATCACTTTCTCTGCAGTCATATCAACGAGCATTTTTTCAAGACAGGTATGCCATACAGCCTTCTTTCCTTTTGGCGCTTCTGTCAGCAGCTTTCCTACAATGATAAGATCATCCTGCCAATATAGATGATACTCCTTTACAGAAGGATTTAATAAAACCTTTCCTGGATATTTTTCTTTCAATGTCTCAAACACAAAATCACCCAAATCTGCCTCAACAGACACAAAGACTGTATTATGAGCAATCTGGTGGTTTAAAAATTCATTCATCTGTACCAGTTCAAAAATCCGGTATTCTAAAAAAAGATGTCTTTCACAAATCAATTTTTGAATGATTACTGCAAGCTCCGAATACTCATAATCATATACTGGTGCCTGGTGATCCGGAATACAATACAGATTCCTTCCAACTCTCGCAATTTCCCCTGATTCCAACAAGCGTTGCATTTTCAATTTATAAGACGCCAGGCTCAGCCCTTTGTACTGCTCTTCTAAAACCCGAAAAAGCTCCTGCCTGCCAAAAGGCTCTTTATTTTTTAATAGGAATATACCGCTGTCATTGATCATAAAATCATCTCCATTAGCATATCGGCACTTTTTATCTAAAAATACCGATTTTCTATTTTTATTCTAAATCTTTCCTTTTCATTTGTCAATTAGCATATCGGCATTTTTTTAATCAAATGCCGATATACTAAACTTGTATTTACTATCTTTCTTTCATATATCATGCCGATTATCAATTTGATTATGCACTATGAAACAAAAGCGGCAACCTCATCATTCCTTTTCGGAACCCTCATTCCCCATTAGAAAAATAATCTCTTACATTACAACATTTCGCAAATTACCGTTCTCCATCCAGCCGGTCATATCTTAGATGCCCTTGTGACACTTTTGCATGGTTCAGAATCCGAATAAAAGACCTGTCCTGACTCTCCACCGCCTTTTTATAGCCCGCTTCTGTCAGAAACAGCCGCATCCTATGCCCTTTATCTCCTATGGGAGATTCCCCTGAAAGCACATCAAATACAATCATATGCCTCACTTCCGGGTCAAAGCGTTCCAGTGCCATGATGTCATGCCCTTCCAGCTTCTGGGCGCCGGACTCCTGCCGGGCCACAGCAATCATCTCTCCAACAGTCTTTGCTTTCCGAGGCAGATGATAATTTTTCTGAATATCAC
Source organism: Candidatus Merdisoma sp. JLR.KK011 (assembly GCF_036941125.1). Classification (NCBI taxonomy): domain Bacteria; kingdom Bacillati; phylum Bacillota; class Clostridia; order Lachnospirales; family Lachnospiraceae; genus Candidatus Merdisoma; species Candidatus Merdisoma sp. JLR.KK011. The sequence goes on from NZ_JAYWSZ010000004.1 coordinate 684,864, forward strand.
AAATCAGCTCCCTACAGTCATTTTCTGAGAGTTCACGGAGTTTCTTTAACAGATTTTCGGCAATGTTCCTTTTGTCATGATCACGGGTATACTGGCAGAACACAGCAATCTCCTGTATCGCATCATATCTGTTGCAGCCTTCCAGCTGAAATACCATCCTCTTTTCATTCTCGGTCAATGTTATCATATATTTCCTCCAATCCGGCCTGATCACCTAAAAATATCATATAGCTACTTATTTTTCTTCCCTGGCTTCCTTATCGTCCGGAAAGAACTTCTCCAGAATATCGATACTGTCTTTGGATGTATACCCCCACAGGATAGAACTGAGTGCGTCAATCGCCTCCCGCCTCCTGCGATAATAGGTACGGAAACTAATATCCCGGATATGGGGGCGCAGTTTCTCTATGATCTCCTCCACATTTCGGAGCTGCTGCGGGGAGAGGAAGGAGTAATACAGCAGCCAGTAATAGCTCTCCCCATTTTTATGCTTGGTACGGAGTAGGTCGATAGAGGTATCCAAAAGTTTCAGCATCCGGTGGCTCCGCTCGATACATTTGGCATGGTGCTCAATGCTGCGGTCTGACAAGTCTATTCCGGCCACATAGACGGACTCCAGGAAATCCTCAATGGAACTCCCATATTCGATCTCAAACCGGCTCCGCACCTGCTGGACGGACAGCTCCAGACTCCACACCACGTCCCTGTATTTCTTCAGCAGTTTCCAGGTATCATGGTACAGTGGGTTATCGGCAATGTTCATTTCTTCCTGATTCTTTTTCATGCCCCGGCACCTCCTTCTCTGCTTTTTCGGTTGGGGAAAGCGTCAGCTCAAAGGTATAGACTGGCTTATCCTCCCCACAGGATACAGTCATTCCAAACCGTACAGCACCTTTCAGTATGTGGGATATATACTCTTCCCTGCAGACGTCTGATAAAGGATATAACTTATATATGGATTTGGGACACCGGAAACAGGAAATGCCCTGTGCATCAAGGACTTGCGCCATTTTTGTGATGACAGTTTCCATGTTCGATTTTGAAACGCTGGTTAATTCCTCTGAAACGCATATCTCCGCTCTGTAACAGTAGAATCTTCCTGTGAATCTGTTTCATCCGGCAGTGCAAGATTGATTTTTAGGACCATGGCAACCTCCTCTTTATCAACAAGGACATCTGATATCTGGAACATGGTAGAAAGGTAGCTATGCAGATAGATCACGCTGCCTGTCCTTCCGGGGAATGACATTAAAGAGATATAGTCCATGTCGGCAAGCTTTTTCAGTATCCGCCCTGTTGTAGCTTTGGAGATGCCCCAACGGACAGCCATTTCACTGTAGGCAGCCAGTGGGGAGCCGGTGCCATTACGAAAATAGACAACCGGACCAATTTCTGAACCCTGTACCTGGCTGTCATTGTAGACAGCAGACATCCACAGCTCCAGCAGGATATCCATTTCAGAGCAGCGGCCGGCGCTGACCAGTTCTGTTGCAATCACAGTGGGCATAAAGAAAAATCCTGTATCCTTTTGACAGGGGCAGTTGTAGTCCAACACGGTATTATGTTTTTTCCAGTCACGCACCTTATATTTGACTACCTTTCCCCGGTCAAGGAAAAGATAGGATATAAGATGGCGTTTCTGCAATTCATCCAGGATAGAAACTGCCTGGCACTGGAAACGGGTACGGAACCATGCTGTAAGTTCTTTCACAGTGCAGATCCATTCACCAGGGTATACCGTATAGCCGATACCATCTATGCGGAGATACGAGGTACGGAAATTTGCGTAGTTGCAAAGCACCGTATAATAAAAAAGACCGGAGCCCCCGCTTGTGCGAATGCTCCGGTCTGCCATTAAGTTCTGGATAAACTGCCGGTAGATCCGGCAGCGTGGATAATCCACAATCTGTTTGATCTCTAATTGATATTCTGACATAATGTTTTCCTCATTTCTCATAGTTTTCTGTAAAAAAAAATCTACAAGACAAATTTCCTATGCCTTGTAGATCATCATTTAGCTCCTATATTCTTCTTTTAAATACTTTCCACGACGAATTTTATTCACAATTCCTATGATTCCACCCTGTTTTTTCCCTCCATACAGTCCATTTAGTCCACAATATATGGTATAAATGAAACTAAATAATACTAGATGTAGTTTCAAAAGTCCTTTCGCTTAGTAGGACACAAAATACTCCACTACATTCTCCGGGAACATCTCCTTGAATTCTCCATAGAGCTGTGCTGCCAACGTCTTGTTGTGGGCTATGACAAGGGTTGGCTTCTGTAATTCCTGAATGACATTCGCCATCGTAAACGTCTTGCCGGAACCCGTAACCCCTAGTAAAGTCTGGAATCGACTGCCCTCCTTGAAGCCTTTGACCAACTCGGCAACGGCCTGCGGGCTTGTAGGGAGCTTGTAATTTAAGCTCCGGCATAGGAAAACCGTATTTTTGAAACGAAACAACACTGAATACCACCAGCCAAAGGGCATAATGGTACTACTGGCACAAAAATCAATTACAAGGGAAATGTAACACAATATATGGAATCAGTCAATGAAAAGAAACTAAATATAGTGAAGGATATAAAGATATGCCTAAAATAAATTCCTTTTGCTTTCTCGTCAATATTCCATTTTCTTTATGAAATCTTCAAAAATATCTTTTATGCTATTGATAGAATCAAATGAAAGGACATGATGATTATGGATATGATTCTGAAAACAACAAACCTCTGTAAAAGCTTCAAAGGGCAGACAGCAGTAAACAATGTCTCTCTGAACATTCAGAAAAATTCCGTCTACGGATTGCTGGGACCAAATGGAGCAGGCAAATCTACCATTCTTAAAATGCTCACTGGTATTTTGCGCCCTACATCGGGAGAAATTGAGTTTGACGGTCACGCATGGAACCGCAGCGATTTGCAATCTATCGGCGCATTGATTGAAATGCCGCCCCTATACGAAAATCTGACTGCATACGAAAACCTGAAAGTGCGAACCCTTGCGCTCGGACTTCCCGATACCCGCATTGAGGAAGTCTTGCGGATTGTTGACCTTACAGACACCCGAAAAAAGAAAGCGAGACATTTTTCTTTGGGAATGAAACAGCGGCTTGGCATTGCGCTTGCGCTGTTAGCATCACCTAAATTGTTGATTTTAGATGAACCGACAAACGGGTTAGACCCTATTGGTATTCAAGAGTTACGGGAACTTATCTGTTCTTTCCCGGCGCATGGAATTACAGTAATTTTATCCAGCCATATTTTATCCGAAGTAGAACAGATTGCGGAACACATTGGAATTATTTCTGCCGGGAAGCTGGGCTATGAAAGCAAAATAAACAAAGGCACAAGTTTAGAAGAAATTTTTATGCGTGTTGTAGCTGCTAATAACGAAAGGTGGAAAAAATAATGTTTTATCTTATACATTCTGAATTATTAAAAGTGCGTCATACGTTTGCAGTAAAGCTATTTGTTGCGGCTCCTATCGTTACTTTGAGCTTAGGATACATCTTGAGCGGAAAATTTGTTCAGCTTACAGCCTATAATTGGTGGTATATTTTGATACTGCCGATTACGATTGCTATTTGGTGTGCCAGCTTTATCAGTTGTGAAAAACGCACACAGTATCAGAATATTCTCTGCTTATCTGTTGACAGGAAGAAAATCTGGATTGGCAAGCTGTTTGCGGCTGCCTTGCTGCTTTTATTAACCAATTTTGTAATGTGGGGCGGCTGTACGCTCTTTGGTGTTTTTACCGTAATGAACATTGACCCGCTTAATGGGTTTTTCGGCTGTATGTTATTGTTTCTTGTTTACCTTTGGCAGCTTCCGCTTATTATGTGGCTTGCGAAAAAAACAAATTATCTGACCGCTGTACTAATTTCCTTTAGCTGCAGCATTTTATCCACACTTGGAGCAGAAAGCGATTTGTTTTATCTCAATCCATTTGCCATTCCAGCACGCATTGTATGCCCCTTTTTCAAAATGCATCCTAACGGTATTCCTATTGAAAATGGTTCCTTTCTGCTGAATACTGGAACGGTCATTCCTGCCGCTTTGTTTAGCTTGATTTTGGCGGTATTGTGTTTTTTGCTTACAGCATGGCTTTTCAGTAAAGGAGACAGAACACATGATTGAGTTATACCATTATCTAAAAAGCGATTTTTACAAGCTGCGCAATTCTTCGTTCTTTTGGGTACATGTTTTATTCCCATTTCTGGGAGCAGCACTTGTTTTACTGTATGCGACATTTGCGGCTGTAAACGATATAAACAAAACTGCGGTATTCTTTCAGCTTTTCGCAATCGCATATCCTTTTGTTATTAGTATCGTTTGTGAGATTATCGCAGGACAGGAAAACCGGGCTGGGCATTATCAGAATATTTTAGTGCTGCGTTCCAAAACGAAAGTTATTTTGTCTAAATTCCTGTTACTGATTGCCGCCGGATTGCTTGCAGTATTATTGGGCATATTTCTATTTACTTTGTTGCTTCCGGCAACAGGAACAAAGCTGCTTTTGCCCATATCATCCCTTGTATTACCGGCTCTGACCTTGTGGAGCAGTAATATACTGCTATATGCGCTTTCCATTATCTTGGCATTTCGGTTTGGAAGAACGATCTGCATAGGAACGGGAGCTATTGGCAGTTTATTAGCTGCGTTGCTCCAAACAGGCCTAGGTACAGGCTTGTGGTTTGTGCTGCCATATGGCTTTGGAATACGTCTTAGTAATTTTGCGCTTCAATTTGCCTTGCAGGATTTACCTGCTGTTAGTGCAGAACTTAAATTTGGGATAAGCATGTGTGCGGGCATGACAGTTTTGTTTATTGTAATTTTGCTCGTGTGGTTTTTGCGGTACGAGGGAAAGTGTACAAATGAGTGATGAGATGATATTATATGGGTTGTTTGGGAAATGTGATATGGTTCCTGTGCGGAGGATTATGGCAGGGCTTGGCATGGACAATATCGGGCATTTTTGGGTGCATAACCATTATTGGAATACCGATTGGGCGGCAATGTTTCAAATTTACTGCTCTTAGTAAATGAAGCCTGACAGGAGGGATTGATATGGCAAATATATTAGTTGTTGATGATGAAAACCCAATGCTGCAATTGATAAAGCGCATTCTCGAAAAAGACGCCCATACCGTAACACTTCAAGCAAATGCAAAAGCCGTTCTTGATTTGGATTTCAGACGATATGATTTGATTTTGCTGGATATTATGATGCCGGATATGGACGGTTTTGAATTATGCGATCAAATCCGTTCCCTTGTGGACTGCCCTATTATTTTCTTGACTGCAAAAACACAGGAAAGCGATATTGTTCGTGGTTTGGGAATTGGCGGCGACGATTACATCACAAAGCCTTTTGGTACAAATGAATTGCTTGCCCGTGTAAATGCGCATTTACGCAGAGATACCAGAGAAAAGAAATATGCCATATCCATTTCGGGCATTATCTTTCACATCAACGCAAAGGAAACGGAAGTTAATGGGAATAAACTCCCTCTAACCAAAAGTGAGTATGAAATATGTGAATACTTGGCTTTGCACCGGGGACAGGTTTTTTCAAAGGAGCAGATTTATGAAGCTGTTTTTGGTTTTGAGGGAGAAAGTGACGATAGTGTGATAGCCACTCATGTAAAAAATATTCGCAGTAAGTTAGCGGCTGTCAAATTATCCCCTATTGAAACGGTTTGGGGGGTGGGTTATAAATGGGAGTAAAAAAACTGCGTTCTATCTTCATGCGGTATATATTCACTGTTGCCGGAGGTATCCTTTTCATTATTGCCGTTAATGTTGGTCTATATATGCTCTGTATAAATACAGAAGTCATTATTCCTGCCATGAATATTGAGGATAGGATTGCTGACGCAGCAGAAAAAATACAGGCAGATAAATTATTTGATACAGCCGACATTCCCAGCTTTTGCGATTATGGCGTTTATTCTCCCACAGGTGCGTTCCGGTACGGTTCTTTATCAGAAGATACCGCCGACACCTTTTGGGAAAAAGCTGCCACAAACGGAAAGAATATAATTCACCCATACCGTGTTCGGATTGTTGACCGTGGGGACGAAGTCATTCTTTTGCGTTACCGTTTGACTTCACAATTCAGCAATCCAGTGCTTCGGCGGATATGCCCCACATCCGACTTTTGCCTTGTCGGGCTGATAATAATTGAGACTATCGTTTTGCTGCTCCTTGTTTCTCATTGGTTTGGGAAATATACGGGCAGGAAAATTGAGAAACTGCTTATTGTAACCCAGAAAATTGAGAAGCAGGATTTGGATTTTAAGATTGAAAGCAGTGGCATATTTGAAGTAGACCGCGCTTTATCCGCATTAGAACACTTGAAACAGGCACTAAAAAATTCACTTGCCGAACAATGGCAAGCCGATAAATTACGGCAGGAACAAATTTCAGCTTTGGCACATGATTTGAAAACACCATTGACTATTATCCGTGGAAATACGGAGCTGCTGTATGATACGATACTTGCCGATAATCAGAAAGAATGTGCGGACTATATTGAGGGCAGCGTTGTTCAAATGCAGGATTATGTTGAAACGCTGATTGACATGACAAAAGCAAAAGAGAATTTTTCTTTTCGCCGTGAAAATGTAAAATTATCTTTCTTATTGCAGGAAATTCATACACAGGCAAAAGGTTTGTGCGCTGTAAAAAATATTCATTTGGAATGGAGGGAGAATGTTGATCGGGAATATATCTTTGCAGACAGTGAACAACTGATAAGAGGTTTTGCAAATGTTCTTTCAAATGCAATAGAATATACGCCGGCAGGAAAAACTGTTTTCTTTGAAGTGTATGAAAAAGATAATTCAATCCTATGTTCTATCACTGATATGGGAAGCGGCTTTTCTCCCGAAGCGTTAAAACATGCGGCCGAACTTTTTTTTATGGGCGAACAAAGCAGACATTCCAAATCACATTATGGAATAGGTCTTTATGTAGCAGACTCCATAATAGCCCAACATGGCGGACAGCTTATTTTAAGCAACTCTGAAAAGACTGGCGGCGCACAGGTTATAATCAAAATTCCATATTGATCTTTTGGGCGGCTTTCGAGCCGTCCTTTTTTCAAATCTTTATAAAATCCACAAAATTAGCAGTTAACATATTAATAAACAATAGAAATACAACCTGCCACATGACGGCAATAGAAAAATGTCAAGCAGCCGTATTCCCACCACATTTTCTGGTTTAAACAGAAAGGCAAATAAAAAGATAATGGTCTCGTGATTACTAAAAAGCTTTCAGCCCTTCCACAATCCCCTTCGCAAGTTCTCCGGCAAGCTTCTCCTGATATTCTTCCGACATCAGCTGATTCCTTTCATTATAATTGGAAAGATAACCTATTTCTACCAACACAGCAGGAACTGTTGTATTCTTCAGGATATAATAATTGGCAGGTTTTATATTCCTTGAAACAATATTTCTGCCCTCTTCTATTGTTTCCATAATCTTTTCAGCATAATGTTTCCCTTCCTCCCCACTCTTACAGTAATAACATTCCAAACCATATATCGAACTGTCTTTTTCATAATAATTGCAGTGAATACTTATAAAAAGATCTGCCTTTTCCCTATTTGCAATCTGTACCCGTTCTTCAAGTTTCATAAAAATATCTTTATCCCTGGTAAGACCCACCTGGATTCCCTGATCCTCCAACAGTTCCTTTAATTTCAGGACAACAGCAAGGTTGATCTCCTTCTCTGTTGCCGCCTGTTCCACTGTTCCCCCATCTTCCCCGCCGTGTCCGGCATCCAGGACAACCATATGATTTTCTTCCCCCAAAAGGTCTGCGTCCAATTCATCTTCCTCTGCACCGGATATTGTTTCCCGAATAGCATCCGCCTTTTGGGTGCTGCTCTCATTCTCATTCCTGCGGAAAAAATCCCGGATATACAAACAGCCGCAGATCATTAGCAGAATCATAACTGCCAGGACAGCCGCCATAATTCCCCGGACGGTATAGGCTATGACCTTACGCCTCCTTCTGGCAATCTTCTTGCTTCTTTTTCTTTGATTCTCTGTCTTCCAGGCTGGCTGTCTTCTCTTTTGCACCATACTTGCTCCTACATTCTGTTCCTTTGGGATATTGACAATATACCAGCTGCAAAAAACTGCCCTCTCCTGACAAGGGTTTTCTCCTTATCAAAAGAGGGCAGGCAATGGCTCAGGCCACTTTTACAATACAAATCTGGGTTGCTTTCAGTCCGCTGCCGGAAGAACTTCCCCATACCCGAATGAACTGTCCGGATGCCAGATCTGCCGCTGCTGCCTCTGACATTTCAGATCTGGCCCCTCCATCGTAGATCGTTTGTATAGCAAACAGGGTATTTTCATCGTATGTAACCGCAATCTTGTTAAACTCAGAATCATCCCCGCTTCCGGGAACCACTATGATATCACCGCCATTATCCGACTTTGCTGTAATGGCCTCTACCACGGTAAGCTGCCCATCCTTCAGCTCTTTGATATCCCCTTCCAGATTGGGATTACTGTCCACCCATTCTGCAGATGTGCCAGACGTACCTTGGCTTTGTGCTTCCGGTGATTCCGGTTCATTCCCGGTGCCGGTTCCTTCTGCATCCGCTTCCGGTTCCGGAGCAGAAACATCGTCCTCTGTATCATCCTCCGGGATCGGCTCGCCCTGAACCACCTGTGGTTCCTGGGTATCTGATGCCTCCGCCTTCTTTCCGCAGGCACATACCGCAAGGCTCAGGATGAACAGCACCCCTGTCAATAAGAGCATTTTTCCTGTTTTCTTTTTCATGTTGTTCTCCTCTCCTATAAAATTCAATCCACAGCTTATCCAGTATTTCTGCGGATTCTTGTCCATCCTATCAGAGCAGTCTCTAAAAGGTCTCTAAAACATCTTAATAAAGAATGAACTTCATTTATTATTGCTCCATTGACCGATTTTGAGAAGCCTTTCGCAAAAAAGAATCGGACACGTCACATGGTTTCGTATGTTTCTGCACACGGAAAGGCCGTCCATACCGGGCATATTGATATCCATCAGAATCAGATCCGGCTGCATCTGTGCTTTTTGAATCGCTTCCTTCCCGTTATAAGCGGTCAAAACATCATACGCTTCGGAAAAATAACTTCTCATCATATCCACAATTCCCTGCTCATCATCCACAATCAATAATTTCCTTTTCATACGTTCCACCTTCTACAGAGATTTTTTATTATATCACAGAAATCTCAAAGAATTCTCAACTGTCATAAAAAGGTACGGAAATCAATTTTCAAGGATACTGTGAGGAAGATTGAAAAGTTGTGGTTTTCCTTATTTCTTAAACGGGGAAATTTAGAAAATGCCTTTGACTTTACCCTTACGGTAACTTTCCAGTCCGTATGAAATACTCAGCCGCCTAAAAAAACTCCCTTTTCGGAAAAATGTCTCTACTGCTCATTTTCCAAGACCTGTATATAGAAATAATAGTGTGCTATACCACCATAACCGCTTTTTTTAGTATCCCATTCAGCAACGACTTCATAAATATATCCGCCTGGTTTCAACTCTATTTCATAGCTGTCTATATCTATATTTTCACTGCTTGCATCATGGTCGTTCCAATGCTTCTCGTTCCAGCACTGAATATTTAAAATTGAACTGGGGTTCTCTGAAAAATTCAAAGCAGCTGTTGTCTCTGAGGTTTCATATTTGAAAAGCAAACTTTCGCAATCCAGCGGATGCGGACTATCGGTTTGTGTTTCGGTAGAAGTTCCGTCACTATTTCTTTTCTGCCACACATAAGCCCCCAACAGCGTATCAAAAGCAGTTTCATCACTTGTGACAGTTAATCTGGGCGGAGCCTCTAATATTATATTGGCATTTTCATCATTTAACAGTCTGTTTGCATATGCACTAAGTGCCTGGCATGGTTCGTATTTCGTCTTATAACCAACACCGTCAATCACAAAGAATGGGTTATATCCCATAACTTCTGTCTGTGTTCCGTCTGATAATTTCAGTGTAAAAATCACGCCTTGTCCGCTATACTCTGTATAGGAATTGTCTTCATTATAGATAACCACGTCATTCAAATATCCTGTTAATTCCTCAATTTCTTCAATTTGAATGGTTGTGTCCGGCGGAGTCAATCGTACTGTGGCTGACACTATTTCCGATGGTTCCAAATCTTTAAATGGCTTTTTCCCGCCAACAGCATAGGAAACAATAATGATAATTCCTATAAATAATATGCATGTTAATATAACTACCAGCGCCTTCTTTTTCATACCGCCTCTCCTCGTATCTTCATAATCTATATAGATGCTAAAGCAAAAACTTTCGTTATCATATTTATGCTTTCCGACTTTTCAATGGGTAAATAATCACGGAATCTTATTCCGATTAGTCCTCGATAAAATAAAATTGTTATATCGGCTTAATCCTTATAGTAGTTCAGCATATGCTCATAAATATTCCTGGTCTGTTCTTCATCTCCCCAGGATAAAGGGTCATCTGCATAGCACAGAGTCCAAAATGGCTCTATATTCTGGATATTTCCCGGAAGATTTTCCCACAAATTATACATTCGGCCTGCAAAATGCTTTATATCCGGACAATTAACATAAGCTGTTTTTAATTTACTCATTAAAATCCTTCCGAATTGTTCAAGATCAAGATTATTGTAGTCAATATGTGTTCTTATATAAATAATCGCTTTTTTCATGTCTGTTTCCCATTCCAAATAGAGCAGCTCATTATCCTCGGGGGTATTGAGAAATAATTCATCAAGCCGTTTATTATACTCATCTTCAGTTATCAATTCCTCATAAAGCAAAATCGCATAAACCAACAATTCCTCCATGATAACACCTCTCAATCCAATTTTCCCGCCATTCAGCTTCCAAGCGGCGAATTCCCACTCTCCTTTTCATGCCGCAAAAATGATAGATTTTAGTTTTTCCATATGTAGTTTCAAAAAGCCGATAGTATTCAAAACAAAAAGGCGCTCTCCGCCACGCAGTTCCCTGCGAGTATAAGAGCGCCGCTGTTGACGGTATAATGATGCAATTATAGCAGAAATTTGTCTGTCACGCAAGGGCGCTGCGACAGCCACGCCGCCAAATCTGCGCCCCTGTTACTGTTCACTCCGTGCCCGGTAACACGCCCCTTCTGCCCTTAAATTCCGATATGCACAATGGCTGCCCTCAAATACTGACATCCCCACAGCACCCCGAAGATACGGCCCTTCGCAGTCTTCGTATTCCAGCAGCCTCTTCCCATCCACCAGAACCCACAGTACAGCCCCCCTGCACTGCACCTCAATGCAGTAACACTTCCCCGTTTCCCAGAAAAATTCCGTCTCTGCCAGTATCTGATACCCATTCTTATTCTTCAGAAGCCCCAGCTTCCCTTCCCCATAAAATCCTGCCGCATAGGATCGCACAGCTCCCTGCACCCGCACATTCAGCAAATGTTTCTCTCCGCACAAGGGTTTAATTTCCGCCGAAAGGCAGTAATCTCCAAATGTATGGCTTCCCGTATAGGTTTCCGCAAAATCTGTTCCTGACACATGCAGCCATTCGTCTTCAAGCCAGGTACTGCCCTTCACACGGGTAAACTGAGTAACCTCCCGCTGAGTGCTGCTCCAGTGCTCACACCAGGATTCCAGACATTCCTGTCGGAAATCCATTTCATAATCAGGCTCACCACCATACTCCAGAATATCCAGGTAAGCCGTAAATAAACCGCCGCTTCCTTCTTCCTGAGCCGTAAACAACAGTCCGGCTTCACCCAGGCAGGCTCCTCGCTTAAAGGGAATCACAAACTCCAAATCCAGCCATGATTCCTTTTGACAGGGAATCTTTTTACCGGATAACAGCTCACCATCATTCAGATCCCGCACATACAACTGTACATATCCTTGAATTCCACACGCCAGTACCTTTGCCTGCAGGTATTGGCCCGGATAGATTCTAGGCGAAAAAGAAGGCTCATAACGGTTGTCATACAAATCCTCCGCCCGGTAATAGGTCTTCTGATAAACATAGAGCTTCGCTCCTGCTCTCATTCCCTCTGCTTCCACCTTCAAAGAACGCCGGCCTGTGCAGGACATCTCCGAAGTATTGTAGATTCTGTATAAAGCTTCCTGCCGGCAGCCCTCCCCAGCAGTATATTCCCTGTCTCCGTTCTCATCCTCCTCTGCCTGCTCCAAACGCACCCGCATAGCATGTGTGGAACCAGGATATTCAAAATGACAGCTCTCCAAATGATTTTCCAGCAGCTCCTTCCAGCTTCCCGGCAGTTCCACACCAGCCAGCGCAAAGGCCTGTCTGGCCATGCAGGATGCCCCATAAGGAACATCCATGATATTGAGGCTTCCCATAGTCCCAGAGCAAATAAGGAGATCATTCACTGCTCTTTGCCATTTTTCGTAATCAATTCCGGATATTCCTGCGCGCACGCCCATAATCGACCCAAGGTTTCCAACATTGCAGTCCGTATCCCACCCACACATATTGCAGATGCATAAGGTTCTGGCAAAATCATCTCCGCCATAGAGAAGGGCCAGGATCATGACTGCTGCATTTGGAATAATGTGGCAGCTCCCCGGATACTTGTCATAGCCGAAATGCTCCTGAATAAAGGCCAGACACACCCTCCAGTCTCCCGTCTTATCCTTTTCCCAGAACTTGAGAACCTCCCTTACCATTTCCGCATACGCACAATCAGACGGAAGATAGGTGAGAGCCTTTTCAATCAGTTCCTCCATGGGCCATTCCTCAAAGGCAAGGCTGATGCAGACCGCCACAAAGACACCGCCCCAGATTCCATTGCCGTCATGGGTGACACTGGCTGCTTCCCTAGCCAGCTCTGCCGCCTGTCCGGGATTGCCGGGAGACACAAGCCCCCAGGGATCAATAAAAATCTGTCCCCCGATCTGCTCCGCCATCGTTTTTCCATTCTTTTGGATACTTCCGCTTAAAGGGGCGGGAATTCCCTGCCTGAGATTCAAGTATGCTGTATGTTCCGTAGATAAACCGTAACCGCCCCACCAGAAAAATCCATGCTCATAGGGCGCATAATTCAACAAGGCCTCCGCCACATCCTGCGCCGTAAGCTTCCTCCCCGGTTCCACCTGTTCCAAGGCCCTCACAAGAAAAACCGGCCCGTTGCTGTCATCATCCGCGGCAAAATTTCCGTAATCCACAGGATAATCCCACAGCTCCCCGTATTTTTTCTGAATCTCTTCGCTGCTCCAGCCCTCAACAGGCGCGCCCATACGGATGCCGATAACCTTTCCCAGCCATCCTGCATAGATCCGCTCCAGGGTGTTTTCATTTAACTGATACGTATTTTCGTCTTTTTTCAGACCTTTTACAGGAACTCCCACGTAAAACTCCTTTCCATAGATAACAGAAGCTATTTTACCCCTGCTTATGCTTTCTGGCTGCCGCCACCGAATAAAAGATCACGCCCAGAAGCACGCCCACATAGGGAATGATATTGATAAGCTCACTGGGAAGATCGTAGAGCAGGAATACGTTAGTTATTGCCTGAAACACGGAAAAAATCATGGACACAATCAACAGCAGTACATAATTGATTCCGGCAATTCCCTGGGCTGCAATTCCGATCCAGCCTCTGCCCGCCACCATATCCTTAGAAAATATAGACGCATACCCCATTGTCATATAAGCTCCGCCTATGGCCGCCGTCAGACCGGAGAGCAGCATGGACAGCAGCTTCATTCTGGTCACATGAATCCCAACCGAACGGGCCGCCTGCTCGTTGAGGCCACAGGCCTTCATCTGCATTCCAATGGGCGTCTTATAAATCATAATATACAGCAGAATCACCAGCACAACCGTCACATAGGTAAGAAGATAATGGCCGGAAATAATTTCCCCCAGAATGGGAATATCCTGAATCAGAGGAATATCCACCACAGGCAGAACCTTCGAGGACAGATTGGCGCTGGAGCCCTTGCTGTTGGTAAACTGGTAAAGCAGAAATACGGTAAAAGAAGAGGCAAATGTATTCAGAGCAATGCCTACCAGCAGAGGCTCGGCCCCTAAAGACATGGAAAACATATAAATCATCAGCGCCATCACCACCCCGGTCAGCAGAGCAATCAAAAGCCCCAGCACCGCGCTCTGGGTCCAATAACTCCCCAGCACGGCCATCAGACAGCTCATCAGCATAATACCTTCCACTGCAATATTCCCTACCCCCGTCAGAGCCGCCATGTAGGCACTGATCGAGGCCAGCACCAGCGGAACCGATACACGGATTACTACATAGAGAAAGTTTGCTGAAAAAAAAGCTTCCGCAAAATTATCCCAGCTCATCCTTCATGCCCTCCTTCAATAGTTTTCTCTCCCGGAAACGAACTAAAAATCTCTGGGAAGACACCAAAAGCACCAGAATTGCCTGTACGATGGATATAATCTCCACCGGCACATTGGTGGTTAGGGACACAACCTCTGCTCCCTTCTTCAGATACGCAATTCCAAAAGATGCAATCAAAATTCCCACAGGATGATTGTCAGCCAGTGTTGCCATAAGAATTCCATCCCAGCCAAGGCCCGGCAGATCTGTCCACTGAAACCGGTCATAGAGACTCAAAAGCTCTGTGGAAGTCCCAAGCCCGGCAATGGCGCCTGCAATGGCGTGTACCATCATATACATTGCAAATACACTGATTCCCGAATAATGGGCAAATCTGCTGTTGATTCCAGTGATTCGTATGGAATATCCAAGCCTTGTCTTATAGATCAATACATAGACAAAGACCACCGTGAGAATCAGCAGAAGAAAGCTGACTGTAATACGTGTTCCTGGAAAAAGAATGTCCAGCTTTGCGCTGTCCGAAAAGACCTTAGAAGCCACAGCCGCAAATCCTTCGTCCCGGATCCCGGTCCTTTTCAGAAAAAAAAGGCCCACACCCAGCATAATATTATTCAGCATCAAGGTAGACACAACCTCGTTGGTATTGTATCTGGCCTTTAAAAATCCCGTGATTCCCATCAAAAAGCTTCCCAGAAGACAGGATATCAGAATACACAGGAGGGGATGCACAAATCCGTTCCCTATCTGCTGGACTGCCGCCGCTGCGCAGGCCACTCCGCAGATATAATAGAGCCCCTCCACAAACAGGTTAAAAACGCCCATTTTAAATAACAGCGCCGCAGACAGCCCGGCAAAAGCCACTGGAATCATCATCTCAATGGTATTTCCAAAATACCGCAGCTTTTTCACCGGCGAAGTCAGAATTATGATAAAATTCTCCAGCGGGCGATCCGAAACAAGCGCCAGTACCACAAAGGTGATCACAAGCGCAATCAGTGTGGAGATCACAATTTTCACAATCTTAAATACAAACTCATTGGTTATGGATAACCGGCCTTTTATGGATTTAAGCTTATCCATGTCCCACACCTCCCGCTCCCTCTTCCTGCCGTTTTACTCCCAGCATGTACAGGCCCAGTTCCTTTTCATCGAACTTGGCTGGATCCTCAAAACAGCCTGCAATCTTTCCCTCATACATCACCAGAATCCGGTCAGACAAATTGATGACTTCGTTAATGTCTGCGCTCACCAGCAGGATTCCGGCTCCCTGATTACGAAGCTCAATGAGTTGAATATGAATAAATTCCGCACTTCCGATATCAATTCCATGGACTGGCTGTTCGGCAATCAGGCATTTGGGATTCGCATGGTATTCCCTTGCCACTACCACCTTCTGAATGTTGCCGCCTGAAAGACTGTCGATCCGCTGCCTTGCATTTTTCGCCTTTACGGAAAATTTATCAATCAGCATTTCAGCCTCTTCCTGTATCCTTTTTATCTTTAAAAAGGGACCCTTGTTCAGATCCGGACGCTCATAAAAGGTAGAAATGGCATTGTCTGTAATGCTGGCCGCTCCTGCGGTCCCATCCTCCATCCGATCCTCCGGAATATAAGCCAGGCCGCTCTGCCGCTTATCATGAATGTTGAGATGGGTAATGTCTTTTCCATCCACCACGACGGTTCCGCTTCCATAATCAATCAATCCGGTAATGCAGCGTATCAGCTCAGACTGGCCGTTGCCCTGCACCCCCGCAATGCCGAGAATCTCTCCGCTCTTCACTGAGAAAGACACTTTATCCAATACCGGCACTCCGTTCTGGGTCAGGCTCAGATCCTTTACCTCCAGAATCGTTTTCTGCTCCGGCACTTCCCTGCGCAGATGGCTGTAATCCGCCGCCACTTCTCTGCCCCCAATCAGCCGGGCCATCTCCTCCAGAGAAATATCTTCTGCATTGTAAGTTCCCCTGCCTGATCCGTTCCGCATAATGGTGATTCGATCGCTGATCCGTTTGACCTCATTGAGCTTATGGGAAATAAAGAGGATTGTATGTCCGGTCTCCTTAAAATGCATCAGCTGCCGGAACAAAAGTTCCGTCTCCTGGGGAGTCAGCACGGAAGTAGGTTCATCCAGAATGATAACCTCCGCATTTCGATAGAGCGTTTTTAGGATCTCTACCTTCTGCTTTTCTCCCACGGACAGATCGGAAATTTTTTTCGTCACATCTATACCGAACTGATATTGGTCGGAAAGCTCCTG
Source organism: Candidatus Merdisoma sp. JLR.KK011 (assembly GCF_036941125.1). Taxonomy (NCBI): domain Bacteria; kingdom Bacillati; phylum Bacillota; class Clostridia; order Lachnospirales; family Lachnospiraceae; genus Candidatus Merdisoma; species Candidatus Merdisoma sp. JLR.KK011. The sequence continues at coordinate 701,471 of NZ_JAYWSZ010000004.1, forward strand.
GGTCCGCTTTACGGCTGTCTTATGATCCGTAAAGATCTTCATTTTCTTTGGTTCATTTCCCAGAATAATACTGTCCGCTGCCGTATAGGAGGGGATCAGCATAAAATGCTGATGCACCATACCGATCCCCGCCTCAATGGCTTCCATGGAGCCGGAAAACGTAACCTCTTTTCCTTTGTACCGCATGGTGCCGCTGGAAGCCTGCTCGATTCCAAAGATAATTTTCATCAAGGTAGACTTCCCCGCACCGTTCTCACCTACAATAGAATGAATTTCGCCCTTCCGGAATGAAATATTGATATCCCGGTTGGCAACCACTCCGTTGCCATACACCTTATTGATCTGGCTTAATTCAAGGATATAATCTTCCACTCTTCCTTCTCCTTATTCCAGTTCCGTAATATTCCTCACAGTACACTTTACCTAAATCTATTTCCAGTCACTTAAAACATGTGCCTGTAAATCGATTTGTGCACTGTGAGGAATATTACTGTTTTATTTCGCCTGCTGTGCCTCGGATTTAATCTCCTGCCACTCTGTGGGATCTCCGTTCAGAACACTAAATACCTCAATCTCTCCATTGGTCACCCTCTCCAGCGCTTCCGCCACCTGATTTCGAACCTCCTCCGGTACAGTCTCAAGATAGTAATCATTTTCCACAAGCCCCACGCCGTTCTTTGCAATACCCAGATTCTCTACGGCGCCTCCGGGAAACTCTCCGGCAATGAGCTTGTCCACTGCGGTCTGCACGCCTACCTCTGCGTTTTTCACAAATGAGGTAAGAATGGTCTTGGCATACTCTGGCTTGGAATCAATAAACTGCGCATACTGATCCTGATCTACGCCCAGCGCATACACATTCTGCTCCGCACAAGCCTCGAAGACTCCGTTTCCTGCCCCGCCGGCAACCTGCCAGATTACATCCGCGCCGGAATTAATCATATTCAGGGTCATTTCCTTTGCCTTTGCCACATCCGTCCAGCTCTCTGGGTAACCGATAATTACCTGCACGCCCATATCATTGGCAGCCTGGCAGTAACCGCCGATGAAATCGTCCATTGCATCGTTTTCCATACCCACGATTACGCCAATCACCTTATCTTCGTTGGCCTGCTCCATATCGGATGAGGTTACAATACAGGAAAGCAGTCCGGCCACGTACCCAAGCTCCGCAGTGTCGTATTTTACTGCATATACATTGTCATAATCCAGGGGATTGCCGAAATCAAAATTAAAGAACAGCTGATCCGGATACTTTTCCGCTGCTTCGTACAGATAATACTCATAGGTATCATTTCCCGATACAATCAAATCATAGCCGGATTCGCATACGTCTGTCATAACGCTGGTCCACTTGCTGGTATCCTCTCCTGCCTCAATCAGAGTTGTCTCTACATTCTCGTATTCCTCCACAATCTGTCGTCCTCTGTCTACCAGATCCCAGTAGGACTGATCTCCGATATAAGGTACTACAAAGGCAATCTTATAGACCTTGTCCTCTCCTGCCTGTTCGTCCGATTTTCCTCCGCATCCGGCCAGGCTCAATACTGCCATTACCGCGGTTAAAAATAAAGCGATTTTTCTTCTCATAAGCTTTTCCTCTCTTCGACGTTTTTCTTGATTTTTTTATGTTCCTGTTCCATTCTGACACATGCCTCAAGGGCAGTCCGGATTTCATTCTGTTCGCCCCACATGGCCTCTTCCTTTCCATTCACATAGGCATCGATCTCTTCTGTCAGATCCACCTCATATTCATTTACTGTATTGAGAATGGATGCAGTCCGAATCCCTCTCAGACTTCCGATGGTGAAAAGAGCCGCGGTCTCCATATCTGCTCCGAGAATTCCCTTTTTCGACCAGTAATGGTCGATTTCCTCCTCCCTTTCTGTATAAAACGTGTCATGGCTTCGCACTTTTCCCACATAATAAGATACGCCGCAAGACTTTGCTGCCTCAATTACCTGAAATACCAGATCGGTATCCGGGATAGCCGGATAGATACTCTCCACATATGACTTGCTGGTTCCCTCGTCCCGGACTGCACCGTTGGCGATAATCAGGTCTCCCAGATGGATCTCTTTCTGAAGGGCTCCGCAGCTTCCAATGCGGATCATGGTTTTTACGCCAATCTGTTTCAGTTCCTCGACTGCAATTCCCACGGAAGCGCCTCCCATGCCGGTCGACATGACTAGTACCTTTATTCCCTTGTAATATCCGGTTATACTCTTATATTCTCTGTTAAATGCAATTTCTTTCACCTGGGCAAGATACTTCTTTACCCTCTCCACACGTGCCGGATCCCCTGGAAGAATCGCATACTCTGCCGCGTCTTCCCTCCTGCATCTGATATGTGGCTGTACGTCCATTCCTGAACCTCCTGTTTCCTTACTTAATATCCTTTTCCCGAATAAGGGCTTCCCGATCCTCTATGAAGATCCTTCCCTTCTTTATGCTGATAATCCCCTTTTCTTTCAACAGCTTAATGACACGGCTGACACTGCGCGGAGTAACCGCCATCTGAACCCCCAGCGTCTCTGTATGCAGCGGGATGCCGGAATTCTTATTCTTATCCCCGTTTTCTATCACATACTGGCAGACTCTCTGTTTCAATGGATACAGAATATTCTCCGCCATGTTTCTGCACATGTTATAGCTGGTATCACACATGGTCTGCATCATATATTCGTTAAAATTCCGGTCCATATGAATCCATTCCAGAAATACATCCCTGTCAATCTCCAGAACACTCACAGCCCCCTTGGCTTCCACGCCGCTGACATAAGGCGCCCGCCGGAATATTTCCAGCTCTCCGATATAATCTCCTTTTTCATAGGTGGTAATTGTGTAACGCTTTCCATGCTCCGATTCTACATAAATCCCCACGGTTCCTTTTATGATAATGTAAAAAGTATCTGAGATGCCTCCCTGTGACAGCCGGAATCTTCCCTGGCCGTAATGCCGGACCCGGACTTTTCTCAATATTTCATAAGGGCACTGTTTAAACATGGTATAGATGGTACAGTCCTTTTCAATCAGCTCTAAAAGTTCGTTCAAATCTCCTTTCATATAATTTCCTCATTTCCTGCGCAAGAATAAAATTTATAATTGCTATTATACCCATTCTTCTCTGAAAAATATAGGAAATATGTCTTGTACAAGCCTTCTTTCCGACGCTTTTTTGTCTATTTTTCACTTTTGAGAAGACATTTGTCTTTTCCCTCAGCAGGGAAGTAAACATTCAAACAGCCTTCCCTTGTACCACTCTCCCATGCTCCATCTCATACACCGTATCACACAAAACCTCGATATCCTCCTTATTATGGCTGGCAAGTATAATGGTCTTTCCTTCTTCCTTTAATCCCAAAAGAATATTCCGCACATCCTTTACCCCCTCATTATCAAGCCCGTTCATCGGCTCGTCCAAAATCAAAATATCCGGGTTTTCCATAATTGCCTGGGCAATCCCAAGCCTCTGCCTCATACCAAGGGAATATTTTCCAACCTTTTTGCGGCTGTCGGGATCTAAGCCCACCCGATCCATACTCTCCCTGATCTGCTCCCTGCCTATCAATTTACGGATGGATGCCAGATATTCCAGATTTTTGTATCCTGTATATCTGCTTAAGAATCCGGGATTTTCTATAATGATTCCCATATTGTCTGCAAAATCAATCTCTTTTCCAATCTCCTTTTCCCCAACAACCACTCTCCCGGATGTGGGTTTTAAATAACCAATCATGGTTTTGAACAAAACAGTCTTACCTGAACCATTCCTGCCTATAATCCCATAGATTTTTCCGCTTTCAAAACTGATATTAATACGATCAAGCGCAATGACATCGCCGAACCTTTTTGTTACATTCTCTACACGGATACATTCTGCCATAATTACATCCCTTCTTCAAACAAGATCTCTTTCTCTTTTCAAATATTCCCACCCGATCCAAAAACCGGCCGCCGGCAAAACGGCTTCCGCTGCGATAACCGGCCCCACTGGAAAGCCGCCTGCTTCGCATAAGCCGCTTTGCAGATACATGCCCCACATTCCATACATCACTTTGGAAACTGCATGAACCTGACAGCCGATGATAAACGTCACGCCTTCTAACAGGAACAACGCCCCCGGAGCAAAACGTCCCACCGGAAACAAATCCAGCAGCACAAACAACGCAGCCATACTGACACTGTGGAACAGCCACAGGATGGTGATTTTTGCAAACAGCTCTGCAGAAAGCACAACGATGCTCCCCACAGCAATGTCCCAGCTCAAAACAAGGACCAAGAACAGTACCGCTGTCTTTATACCGTATAAAAGCCCTTTTCCAAAACGCCTTTTCCACCAGCCCTTCACTGTTTTGCATCGATACAGGGACAGGACTTCCAGCTTCCTGTCCCTTTCTCCATAGAATCCCACTGCAAGCAGAAAGACGCCCATCGACAGAAGCCACCATCCAAACGGAATAAGCGGTATAGCGCCAAAATAATCAGAAGGCACGCCTGCAAACAGTCTGATAAACATACTTTCCGACACTATCCTTCCACCTCCGTCCCCGAGTCAAACTCAATGCTGTTTACAATCAGAAAGGATAACGCCGTCAAAACGACAATCATTGATAAAAACAAAGCTGCCGATTGCAGATAAGACAGCGTTCCGTCTATATAATTTCCCGGAATTGCCCTTGCCAGAAGGGAGGTTTCCATATGGCCGTCCATCATCTGTAAATATCCGGCCAAATGTACCCCCATCACAGCCGCCATTCCGGCATTTCTAGAAAACAGCAATGCAGAAGTATATAAAAGCACTCCCAAAAAAGCAAGATAAAGATAAAAAAATAGAAACGTGACTGCAAATGCCTGCGGAACTGACATCGTCTTCATCATTTCAAGCCATGGAAACGTAATATTATATTTGACCCCAATATGGTTTCCGGTATCAAGCGCCAGAGCGTATGCCGGACTGCTCCATATATCTCCTGCAAACCCCAAAAAACTGCTGGCAATGATACTAAATGCTGCCATGGCCCCAGCATAGAGAAACGCCTGCATTAAGATATAAAAAATCATTCCCATATTCCAGCGCTTTCTGCCGCACCGATACAAAAGCAGATAAAGATTCCCTTTTATAAACGGAGCGTCCGCCGCCGCCAAAAGCCACCCTAAGACTAAAAACAGCATATTCACATAATGCTGCTCAACCACACAAAAAGTTTCCAGTATGTTGACTGGTTCCCCTGTGTCAGCCGCATACCGCAGGAAGCCGGACATCCAATAGCCCATGACTGCAAAGCCCAAAAGATACCCCATGACGACCCTGCCGCTTCTCTGCTCTTGCTGAAGCATTCCCTTTACGATAACAGCAACGCTACCCATTCCGATACCTCCTCACAAGTCCCACCATAATGAAGGCTGACACAATCAGGATATAAACACATTCCACTCCTGCGGCCAGGGGGTAACTGCCTACATCATCTCCCCTGAGAAGCCGGATAGGATTCAGCCATGGAATCCCATTCAGCCCAATCCACATAGATTCATACAGCACAAAGGGCGCAATCAAGGCAACATAGCGGTTCGGAGTCCATACTGCAAACAGCAGCCCCACAAGCGACCACACACATCCAAACAAAAAACCAAGAACGGTTTTCCCCACTGCAATGTACCAATCCCCGTATTGGATGATATAGGTAAGCATAATGGTCCCGTCCAGCAGTCCCTGATCCGAATCCTGCGGTACCCCCGGAACGCCAAGCGTATACGCCATGATACAGGCTGCTGCAATGGGAACTGCCAGCATAACGCCTCCGGACAGCGCAACGCTGCATATCCGGATTCTTCCAAAACGTACCGGACTCATCCTTGAAAAAATCATGCGGTAATACCCGCTCTGATATTCCTCACAGAAGCTTGCCGCATAAGCCAATACGGGAAAGACGGCCGCAAAAGGCCCGAAGCCCGAAGCACCGAACACATTGTACAAAATATAATAGCTGCTCCGTGTACGCTCCGGCGGCGTCCCATTCACTGCCGCTGCCAGCAAAAGCGCCGCCACCGCTGCCATCCCGGCAAAGAATCCCACATTCAGGAAACTTCTTTTCATATCCTTCCAAAAAAATCCGTTCATTTTATTCCACCTTTATCAGTTTTCCCGTCACGGCATCCAGGTAAATATTCCATGCCGCACCTTTGTCAGCCGCTTCCTGCCATGCTTTATCGCCGGCCTCCAGCGCTGTTTCCATTTCATTCAACGGGATGCAGACATGCCATGCCGGTGTCAGAATCAGTTCCGATTCCCAAAGCGTTGGATAATATACAAGCTCTACCTGTGTCAGCTTCGCCTTGAAATTTCCGCAGAGCGTATTAGTTTCCAAATATGTTTCCAAAATATCTGTTACCTGTGGAAATGTCAAAACATTCCCGGCTTTTGACCGCTCCGTAATTTTGCCGCAATAATTCTCCAAATTCATTGCCGCTATGCCATCCTCTGTAATCCATGCGGTTCCTCTTGGCTGAACCTCCCCAAGCACAATCTGGCCAAACTCCGACGCCACTCCAATCGTTTCGTAAGAAGGCGTAAATATCAGTTCATAAAATGCGGTTCCGTTAAGTTCATAATACAAAGTCCTGGAAATATGAATTTCTGTAATGTCCAATACCGCCAGCTTCTCCAGAAGAATATCTTTTGCCCTGGAAACGGAAAATTTTGCAGGAATGCTCTCACTGTCTTTGGCAGCATCAATTTCCGGCGCTTTTTTATAAATCGCATCACAATCCTTCTTTAACCCGTTTTCCACATAGCTTACACATGTATTTCTTGCAAACGATGCCTCTTTCTGCCCATCCGATAAAATCATAAGAGAATCATCGCCGAAATTCAGCCATTCAACCGGCTTATCCTCTTCATCCATTTCACTTAACTCTTTTTCCGCCTGTGCAAGATATTCCTTTGTAAGGTCCTGCACATTTCCGCCTTCGCTGTCAAGCAGCTCCTTCAGCTTTTCCTCGTCCCAATCGTCCCGTTCCTGCAGAGTCAACGCCTGCACTGTCTGCGGCGCTGCTGGAACTTCTGCGCAAATCCAGATACCGTTTTCCTCCGTTCCGACCAGGCCCTCATACCTTTCGCCTTGCCCCGCACTCTTTGTATCTGCTGCATTTCTATATGTCTCCTCAGCTGCAATATTCTCCACCTCGTCTTCCAAAGAGCTTTTTGCATGGGAAACGCCGTTGTCTGCCGATGCTTCCGGCGCTTTCTGGCACCCCGTCAAAACACATATCCCTGTTACGCCTGCGATTAGTACTCTTAAAAATCTTTTTTTCATTTTCATACGCCTCCTGACAATTCCTCATATGGGTTATGGTTCGGATTATACACTTCTTTCCCTGCGTTTTTTTTGTTCCGGCGAAATTCTACCATATTTTTTCCGAAATCAACCGAAAAAATCTTTATCAAAAGGGGCTGTTGCAACAGCCCCCTTCCCGTGTTTTATAGGTTTTTCATATACAGCACAATCTCTGTTTCCATACGATTGTCTTTACAATGCATTTCCATATCGCCATGATATTTTTCTACGATCCGCCGGACGCTTGTGAGCCCTACTCCATGCCCTGCAGACGACTTTTCTGACAGCCTGCGCATTTCGCATACGCCTTCGGGAATCCCAGTGCAGCTATTGATCATATACAGAAGCAAAACGCCGTTTTCCATCCGAATACTGAATTTCAAAAACCGTTCGTCTGTCTGAATAGATGCCGCTATGGCATTATCCAAAAGATTTCCGACAATTACATTGAAATCGAAAGAACGCAGATTCATCTTCTCCGGAAGCACAATATCCGTTTCCACTTTTTTCAATTCTTCTTTTGCCCTTTGCAGCTTGTAATTCAGCAGGCTGTCCAACGCCTCATTCCCTGTATAAATATGCTCGGACGGATTCTTCATAAACTCCTGCATGGAATCAAGATATTCTGTCACTTTTTCAGGCTTTGAACCCCTTGCCAATCCCTCAAGCGCCAGCACATGGTTTTTCATATCGTGCCTTAATGCCCTGATACGGCTTTGGGACTCTTTCATAAGCTCAAACTGGTTCTGATAAGCAGCCGTCTGCTGTTTATAAATATCCTGTTCCCTTAGCTGTACGTAATTTTTAAGCAAAATATGATACAAATAAAAGACACACAGATTAAGTATCAAAACCGCCGCACACACCAATACCGCCGTCCATCTGCCAATACTTCCATACAGCATCCCGCAAAATACCGCCACGCTCAATACAGGAATTGCAGACAGCAAAAACATCTGTTTTTTGTCAAGGTTTTTTTCCCTGCTTTCCTTCGGATCGGGAATATGACAGATCACCACTGCGCAGATCAGCAGGAGCAGGGCAGAAACCGCGCTCTCCTGCATTCGAATCAGCTCTGAACCTGCAAAGGATACAGCCGCTCCGCTGCCCATGTCCAGGCAGAAATAGACCATAGCGATCCATATTTTTTTCTCCCATGGGCCGCGGTAAAAACAAGCTGCGCCAATAATCCCCGTCAAATTACACATTTCATAGAAAAGCGTCAAATGAAATTCACCGTAGGCGGCTGTTGTCAACAGATAGTATCCTGCAAAAACGAGTTTCCACAAGAGCCTGTTCTTACCTTCCGCAGGCAGAAAGGTATCCAAGACCTTTTTCAGCAGCGCCGTGCGCAAAATACCTACAATCAAAATGGCTGGTAACTCATATCCTATTTTATAACACATTGTACCCTTTTCTTCACTGTTCACTCACAGAGGGAGCAGCAGTCATTTTTCCCTTTAAATATTGTTTGATTTTTTCCCTGACTTCTTTCCTGTATGGTTTACTGACGCTTAGGACGTCGCCATTCAGCATTTTTATGCTTTCATAGGAATACTCGCACACATATTCCTGATGGATCACATAGGACTGGTGAATCATCAGAAAGCCTGCCGGAAGCTGCTCCATGACATGCTTCAGCTTCCCATAGAATTCCTCCTGGCCATCCCTTTTTATCATCAAGACCTTTTTATCCATACTCATAAAATATAATATTTCCTTTACCGGAACACGAAAAATCCGGCTTCCCCTTCGATATTCGAAGCATCTTTTTGCATACCTTTTTCTTTTCATGCTTCTTTCCAACACTTCTTTCAGCCGGGCAGCGGAAATCGGCTTTACAAGAAATTCCAGCGGCTGTATTTTGAAAAGCTCCATGGCGTAACCCTGCTTTGAAGAAATATAGACGATATGGGTATCAAAATCCCCCATCTCGTCACGGATAAAAGCTCCTATTTCGATGCCGTTTTTTTGCAGCAATTCAATATCAAGAAAAAGGAGATCCAATTCAACCCCTTTTTTCAAATCACACTCCAGACTCTCTCCGCTATACCACACCTCAATTTCAAATTTTACTGAACTATCTGCTGAGAGCTTTTGAATCTGTTCCTCCAGCAAGGAACACAAAATTTTATCATCGTCACATATTCCGACTCTGTACATACGATCCCTGCTCCTTTAAACAATGTCGTTTTTATTGTACTTTACATAGAAAAAGGGTCTGCCGGGAAATATGACATCAGACTTTTCTGATATCATATCCCGACAGCCCCTTCCCACTCTCTATTCCTTTGTATTCATCAGCCGTTTCCGCTAAAGGCTTTGGCTCTTAATTCTTCACTGCGACAGCCTCAACCTCACAAAGCACACCCTTGGGAAGCTCCTTCACTGCCACGCAGCTTCTTGCCGGTCTGGATACGAAAAACTCCTCATATACCTGGTTGAACACCCCGAAGTCCGCCATATCCGCCAAAAAACAGGTTGTCTTGATCACCTGCTCATAGCCGATCCCGGCTGCTTTCAGAATCTCTCCCACATTCACGCAGCTCTGCCGCGCCTGTGCTTCAATGCCCTCGGGAATCTCTCCTGTCTCCGGGTTTACCGGAATCTGACCGGAAGAAAAAACAAATCCGTTTACTTCTATCCCCTGGGAATAGGGGCCTATTGCCGCCGGTGCTTTTGTAGTTGCTATTGCTTTCATGCTGCTCCTCCTTTTTATCTTTTAACCATATACCCTCAGTGTCCTCTTGTCCACTGAGGGTATTGCAGTTTTTCAAATATTTACATACGTAAACCCTTACTCCTCCGGAGGGATCTCCTCATCCTCCGGCTCCGGCTGAACCTCGCCCTCTTCCTCTTCCATGCCGTCCGGCATCGTTCCGTCCACGGCATTCGGCTGCACGATTCCTCCAATCAGATTCCCCAGATGAAGGGGACAAGGAGGCGCCACCAGAGGCGAGCCGGACACATCGTTGTTTTCCGGCATCAAGGTAATCACCCGGTATTCATGGACGGGACAGGCGTCCGTTGCCAGTCCGCCGCTCTCCACACAAGCTTCCCCTGCCACATGAACATTGCAATACTCCGTAGGCGTGCTTCCCACCGCAAAGTATTCCGACTTCATCATACCGTCGCACAGCCCTGGGATTGGAAGCTTTCCGGAAGCTGCGCAGACGGTTGCACTGGTGACGGACTCCGGCTTGGGGAAATCCTTATTTTCCAGATTCTCGTGAATTCTGGACATCACATTCTTCCAGATCACCTTATGATAGCTCGTCTCTCCCTTGCCCAGCTTATGGTTATTGTCAAAACCGCCCCAGATGCCTGCCGTATAGTAAGGGGTATATCCTACAAACCACACATCGTTATTTTTTGAAGTTGTTCCCGTCTTTCCGGCAATCGTCATGCCGCTGAAGCGGACGGCTCCTCCCGTACCCTGTGTAACTACGTCCTTCATGGCGCTTGTGAGAAGCCATGCCGTACTGTCCTTTAACACCGTTCTGGTATAGGACTTCGTATTGTCAATCAGAACATTTTTGTCATGATCCAGAATTCTTGTATAGAATACAGGCTTTGTATAAACGCCGCCGTTGGCAATGGTAGCATAAGCCGCCGTCAGCTCCAGATTCGTCACACCTCTTGTCAGTCCGCCCAGGGCCATAGCCTGGGTATAGTCGTTGTTGCCATTGGCATCCAGTTCCTTCTGAAGCGTGGTGATTCCCATATTCTCCAGATACGTTATGCCAAGAGCCGGCGTAATATCCGTCAGGGTCTTTACCGCAAGAATATTCATAGACTGCTCAATACCCTTTCGAAGAGACGTCCACCCCTTGTAAGCCTCGCCGTTCCAGTTCCGCACGGGGCGTCCCCCTGTATAGCTGTAGGGCGCGTCAAACTGGGTGGTGGCAAGTGACATTCCGGCCGAATCCAGGGCCGGCGCATAGGTAGACACTACCTTAAAGGTAGACCCCGGCTGACGCACCGTGTCCACGGCCCGGTTCAGGCTTAAGCTGGCCTTCTTTTCTCCACGGCCGCCTACAATGCCCTTTACATATCCCGTAGCCTGATCCATCACAACCATAGACGCCTGGGGCTGTATGGTCATATCCGCCCGTTCGTATATCGTATCGCCCTCCTCCACCAGCGTGGCTTTGTAGGCGTCTATATAGCTCTGGGCCTCCTCTTCCGTATCAAAAAGCAGCTCAAAATTGGCAGACTCGTTCTTTTTAAAGTATGCCTCCATCATTTCCTTACTGTAATTCTTCTGTTCGCCGTCCGGCTTGACCACAGTCAGCGCATAGTCAAGGCCGATGCGGACATTGGCCGGATAATTTTCCGGATTGCCCATCTCCTCGTCCATAATCGCCTGGATCTCCGGATCCTGGGCCGTCTCAATGGTCAGACCGCCGCTGTATACAAGATTGTATGCCTGCTGGGGCGTATATCCCTTGACCTCCTGCAGATCATTGATCACCTGATCGATCACAGCATCTACATAGTAGGAGAACACCTCCGTATTGCTCTTGACCTCGTTGGTAATCTGAATCCGGGCGTACACATCATCCTCCATAGCCTCATCGTATTCGGCCTGGCTGATATATCCCTGCTTCAGCATATGATCCAGCACCAGATCCCTGCGCTCCTGGTTCTTCTCCTGATTGCTGATGGGATTGTAGCCTGTCGGGCTTTTGGTCGTTCCCGCAATCACCGCCGCCTCGGAGATGGTCAGATCCTTTACATCCTTATTAAAATAGCGGTTGGCCGCCGCCTGGATGCCAAGGGCATTCTGTCCCAGATTGATGGTATTCAGATATGCCTGCAGAATCTCCTCCTTGCTCATGCTCTTCTCAAGCTCCACTGCCAGGTACTGTTCCTGAAGCTTACGCTCCACCTTCTCCGCCGTGGTGCTCTCGCTCATAAAATCAAAGACACTGTTCTTCAGCAGCTGCTGCGTAATGGTGCTGGCGCCCTCGGTACGCTTGAAGCCGCTGGCAATTCCCCGGACGCCGGCCCGGATAATGCCCTTCAAATCAATTCCGTTGTGCTCGTAAAACCGCTCGTCCTCGATGGCCACAAAGGCATCCTGCACATGCTGGGGCACATCCTCAATATCCACCCAGATACGGTTGGAACCCGCCTCCACCAGCTCTGTAATCTGGTTGCCGTTGGCATCCATCATAATCGACTTATAGCCTCTCGGAACAACATTGATGGTTTCCACAGGAGGCGCATTGTCAATTACACCCTTTACAATTCCCACTCCCGCACACAGGCCGGCCACTCCCGTTGCCAGTATGCAGATAAGAAATGCTTTTATAAATACAACACTTGCTTTTTTTCCGACTTTTGCAGTTTTGGAGTTCATAGACCTCTGTTTTTTGGAAGTCCCTCTTTTTCCGTAATTCATGCTTTAGCCTCCTCTACATCCAATCATTATAACAAATATTACAGTAGGAATAAAGCATAAAATAAAAATTCACATTTTCTTGCGTTTTTAATAAGGTTTCTTTATAATATTTCTAAGATACTTTTTATTTCTGTAACAGTTTTCGACAGTTTTTGCAGCGGATACCCGTTATAATACTCTCCAAAAGACGTTCAAAAAGGAGTGCATTATGCAAAAGGAATTTTTAATCGAGACCAGAGCTGTTGCAGACGAAAAAGGAAATCTGCTGAATCTGAAATATTACCTGATTGAGGAAGAACAGCCTTTGTCCGTTACCCCGCTCTATCGTATCTGCATCAAAAAGTCCGTTGCGGAGAAGCCCGGAGTAGAAGAAACGGAAAGCACGCCTCCTGTCTCCCACTCGGAAGCCTTTGCCAGGCAGATGCTGCGGCGGCTGATCACCAATGCCGTTACGCCTGTCTGCCTTCTGGAAATTGTAGACGATATGATGACAGGAGAGAGCGGACAGGCTTCTTAGGCAGATATAGGAAAGGAATCTTATGCCAGAATCATATCGCTTTACCTACATAGGCGGCACAGGAGAGATTACGGAAAAGAAGTCCCGTTTCATTGCCGCTGTAGAGCCTGTAAAATCAGAAGAAGAGGCCATGGCCTTTATCGAACGCATCCGCAGGCAGCACTGGGACGCCTCCCACAACTGTACTGCTTTCACCATCGGAAGCAGCCATCAGCTCACCCGGTGCAGCGACGACCGGGAGCCTGCCGGAACAGCCGGACGCCCTATGCTGGATGTCCTCTTAGGCGAAGATCTCCACGACACGGCCGTCGTAGTGACGCGCTATTTCGGCGGCACGCTATTGGGAACCGGCGGACTTGTCCGGGCCTATTCCGCAGCTGTCCGGGAAGGGCTGCGCCATGCTGTGATTCTGGATAAGAAGCCGGGTGTCCGGCTGACGATTCAGACAGATTATAACGGCCTGGGAAAGATCCAATATATTTTAAATCAGGACAAGCTTCCCCTCCTTCACTCGGAATATACGGATTCTGTTTTTCTGGAGGCCCTTGTTCCCGTCTCTTTTGTGGACGCTGTCACTTCTTCCATCACAGAAGCCACCAGCGGACAGGCTCTGCTGACTGCAGGCGATCCCTGCATGTATGCGCTCCTGGACGGGGAGGTACTTATGTTTGAGGAGGAAGCCTTATGAATATGCGCTCTATTTTCAGACGCAATCTGCTTTTGCTGGGTCTGCTGTCGGCAGGCTCTCTTTTCTTCTTTATTTTTTCCCTTGCAGCCTCCTATTACCGTTCCCATCCCGATTATCCCCCGTTTCTTCTGCGGATCAACGAGGTCTGTACGGTGAATCCCGGCGTGAATGCAGGTGAGGCCTATATCTATGAGGATTACATTGAACTGTACAACCCTTCCGACCAGGAAATCTCCCTTGAACATGTCTTCTTGTCCGATACCGAAGAAAACTACGGCCGTGCTCCCCTCCCGGACGATGTCATTCCTCCCGGCGGCTATTATGTAATCTATGCAGACAGCAAGGACAACTCGGTTCCCGAGGGCTTTCACAGCCTGCCCTTTCGTCTGTCCGAAAATGAAACCGTCACGCTCAGCTACTGTATCGAGTCCGAAAGCGGCGATAAAAATTATTTTCCCATAGACACCTTGTTCGTGCCTTCTCTGCCTCCCGGGATTGTGTATGCCAGAACAGAGGACGGAACAGGAGAACCTGCAAGAATGCGTCCCTCCCCCGACTCTTCCAACCAGACAGCTTCCCGTCTTCTGGATTCTCCCGTTCTTTCTGCCAAGAGCGGTTTTTATCCGGCTCCCTTTACCCTGGAGCTTCAGTGCCCAGAAGGTCTCTCTGTCTATTATACCCTGGACGGAAGCATCCCTACGCCGGCGGATCACCTTTACAGTGAGCCTCTGACCTTTTCCGATCCCAGCAGCAGCGGCAATGTATTCTCTGCCCGGGACGACATTGCTTCACAAACAGACGGTTATCTTCCGCCTTCTGACCCCGTAGACAAAGCCCTGGTGGTAAGGGCTGCCGCATATGACGAAGAGGGCAATTACAGCCAGCCTGTCACAGCCGTCTATTTTCTTGATTTTGAGGAAAAAGCAGGCTATGAAAATACGGCCATTGTCTCCCTTATTACCGACCCGGATAATCTCTTTGATGAGGAAACGGGCATCTATGTCCGGGGCAGCCGTTATGACCAGGGAATCGAAAATCTGGAAATCAGCCCCGATCTTTCCTGGAGCGAGCTGACGGATTATCTGAACTACTATCTGCGCGGAACCATTTCCGAGCGCCCGGCCCATATTACCTTTCTGGACAGCGCCCACAGCCTCCTTCTGGAGGAAGAATGCGGCATCCGCGTCCGGGGAAACCAGTCCCGGAGCTTTCCCCAGAAGAGTTTTACTCTCTTTGCCAGGAAACGCTATGGAAACAATACCTTTGCCCCTGTATTTTTTAATACCGGTATTTCTTACCCCGATCTGATCTTAAACAGCGGCAAAGATCTGAAAAAGGTATTTTTCTTTTCCCTCACAGAGGATCGGAGCGCCGCCGTTCAAAGGTACACGCCGTGCCAGGTTTTCTTAAACGGTGAATACTGGGGGATGTATTATCTGATGGAAAAATATTCCGGCGAATACCTGGAAGGGCATTACGGGGCGGAAAAAGAAAACATCGTCCTGATCAAAACCTCCTGGGAGGTTCAGGAAGGCAATTCCGATTTTATCTTCCAGTTCCGCTATCTCAAGGATTACCTTAAGCTGGACATGTCCAATCCGGAGGTTTATAACGGACTTCTGCAGCAGATGGATATGCAGAGCTTTATTGACTGGATGTGCGCCAATATCTATATTGCCAATACCGACTCAAAGCCTCTAGGCAATAATGTGTTTACCTGGAGAGCAGCCGTCCCCGGCTGGGCAAAGTACCAGGACGGCAGGTGGCGCTGGATGCTCTACGATCTGGATGACTCCCTGGGTGTGGGGATTGATTCCGAAGCCCCTTCCTACCTCATTGATTCCTTTGTGGAACACCCCGGCTATTCCCCCTGCGGCTTCCTGGATGACGATCCCATGCCTTCTCTGATGAAGAGCGGGGAGTTCCGCCGTCAGTTTGTATTGACCTTTATGGATATGGCAAATGAGAACTTCCGCCCCTCCCGTGTAACGGCCCTGCTGGACGAGCTGGAAGCCCAGTATGCAGAAGCTGCCGCCAAAAGCTATGAGCGCTGGAACACAGCTCCTATAGATACGCCTTTTGAACAGCAGGCAGAGGAGCTGCGGGTGTTTTTTGCCAACCGCTATGACGCCATCGTTCCCTGCCTTGCCCGGCATTTTTCCCTGGCCGGATCCCTAGTTCCCTTAACACTGTCTGCAGAGCAGCCGGAAGGAGGAACTGTGATTCTGAACACCATTACACCGGATCTTACTTCCGGAAGCTGGGCGGGAAATTACTATACAGATTATCCCCTGACCCTCACGGCTGTTCCCAAAAGAGGCTATACCTTTGCGGGCTGGGAGGTAAACGGCTGCGGCATCCTGTCTGATTCCACCGAAAAGCACCAGATTCAGATACAGCTAGAGGACGGCACAGAGGCTTCCGTAAAAGCCGTGTTTTCCAGGTAGGCTTCTTTTTCTATGCGTGTAAAGAAGAGGCTGCCGGGAAATATGACATCAGACTTTTCTGATATCATATTTCCCGGCAGCCTCTTCTCATTTTCTTATCTTATTTCTTAATCTGTCCGTAATAAGCGTTCTCTCCATGCTTACGCAGGAAGTGCTTATCCTGGATCACCTGAGGAGCCGGGGCTATGCCGGGCATCAGAAGCTCTGTACGGCAGGCCATCTTCGCAACCTCCTCAAGAACGACTGCATTGTGAACTGCGTTGTCTGCGTCCGTTCCCCAGGTAAAGGGGCCGTGGTTGGTGCAGAGCACGCCGGGAATGTGCATGGGATTCTTACCCTCAAAGGTTTCAATGATCACCAGGCCCGTATTCTTCTCATACTCACCGTTGATCTCCTCCGCCGTCAGGCTCCGGGCGCAGGGAATCTCCCCGTAAAAATAATCCGCATGGGTCGTTCCGTAGCAGGGGATGCTCCGTCCGGCCTGTGCCCAGGAAGTTGCCCATGGAGAATGGGTATGGACGATTCCTCCCACCTCTTTGAAGGCTTTGTAAAGCTCCAGATGGGTCGGCGTATCGGAGGAAGGATTGTAATCGCCTTCCACCTTATTGCCGTCCAGATCCATAACGACCATATCCTCCGGCTTCAGCTCTTCGTAATCCACTCCGCTGGGCTTGATAACGAACAGCCCTCTTTCCCGGTCGATTCCGCTGACATTCCCCCAGGTATAGGTGATCAGCCCTCTTCTCGGAAGCTCCATGTTTGCTTCGTAAACCTGTTTTTTCAATGCTTCTAACATCTTTCTTTCTCCTTCCTTATTTTAAAGCATGTCTGACAAAAAGCAGCTTTCAAACATGCTCTGATAGATCCTATAGGAAACCCTTGTACATATCTCCGGTATAGACTACGAATTCTCTTTTTGATCCAGCAAAGTCCGCATGGACTTATTGGCAAAAGCCAGATCCTCTTTCCACTTTTCACTGCCCAGATACCAGAATTCGGTTACAAACTTCCGCACGCCCATCTCCCATGCCGTATCAATCATGGCAGGAAAATCCACCTGGCCGTCCCCGTACATCATATCACGGAATTTTCCGGGCTCTGTCTCCTTTAAATGCATGGAGGTAATGCGTCCGTTACAGCTTCTCAGATCCTCCAGCACGTCGGTTCCGTAAGTAATGGCCGCATTGTTGATGTTGCCGCAGTCAGGGTACACGTTCAGATAGGTGGAATTGATTTTCTCCACATAATTCATAGACTTTCTGCAGGTGTTCATAAATTCTGTCTCCATAGTCTCAAAGCCCATGAGAACGCCCGCCCTGGCTGCCATCCATGTGCACTTTCTTAAATTTTCCCCAAACCGGGCTATCGTTTCGGGGGTGGAGGGATCATAGTACACATCATAACCCGCAAGCTGGATGATGCGCACACCTAAGTCATCTGCAAGCTGAATGGCTTTTTCCATAATCTCCATTCCTCTTCTGCAGATTTCGGGATCACTGCTTCCGATTGGATACTTCCGGTGGCCGGACAAACACATGGTGCGAACGGGAATTCCCACCTCATACATGGTTTTCACAAGCTCCAGACGCTCCTCCTTTGTCCACTCCAGCCGTGCCAGCTTCTCGTCCGTCTCGTCGATGCTGATCTCCACAAAATCATAGCCCGCTTCCTTGGCCGCCTCAAGCTTTTCCTTCCAGGTCAATTCCTTCGGCATGGCCTTCTCGTACAATCCAATGGTGTAAGCTTTCATCTTTTCCTCCTATTCCAGTTCCGTAATATCCCTCCAAGTACACGGGTTTGAAATCAATTTCCAGCCGCAAAAACTTGCGTCTGTAAATTGATTTGTGCACTTTGAGGGATATTACTGATTCCAGTTCCGTAATATCCCTCCAAGTACACGGGTTTGAAATCAATTTCCAGCCGCAAAGCATGCGTCTGTAAATTGATTTGTGCACTTTGAGGGATATTACTGATTCTAAGTCGCTGCGCAACAGCACTAAAGGGTAAAGCCGCTTCGGCACGCAGCTTCCGTACCCTTTTACATACTCTCGATCTCATAGAATGCGATTTCATCGATTTCCCGGTTCGCAGACACAAGTCCCGTCTTTCTGCCCTTTGCATAGCAGCGCACATTGGCAGGCCCCACATCCTGGTCCAGTACCTCCATTACGTAATCGCTGCCGTTGTACGTGCAGGCCAGCAGATCGCGCGTTCCTTTTCTGTGACCGATAATGGCAGCGCCTTTTCCGTCAATCTCAGTGCCCCAGATCCCGTGAGCAAACTCGTAGGTTTCTTCAAAGGTCTTGATGCAGGTATATGCGCTGCCGCTCTTTTTATAAATCTTAACCGTATCTCCGTGAAAAGGCGTCATTACCAGCATCTCTTTCTCGCCGTCCCCGTCAAAATCTGCAAAAGTCATATCGCTGGCCGCATCCTCTGTCAAGGTCTCAACAGTCCAGCCGCCGCCCCGCTCTGCCGGAGGAACCACCTTAAAAATTCCATTGTCCGCTGCCACAGCCGCCCATACGCCGTCTGCCTCCTCTACCCGGCAGTAGCCATGGTTCTTCAAAAGGCCTTCCTTTAAGACGGTTATGGGAAGCTGATTCTCCTCATTCACCGTGCTTAAATCCTCCGGAAGCTCGCATACCCAGATCTTTCCTGGGCTGCTCCAGTCATCCTTATATTCATGGCCAGACTTTAATGCGCATGCAATCAGATAATTTACGCCGCCGCTTGTGAGAATGTCAAAGCGGTGTACAAAAGGCAGATCCACCAGGGTCTTGATCTCCCAGTCGTCCTTTCCTTTGGGGGAAGCGAGGATAATCTTTGCCTCCTTGGAATCATTGGGGGAATAGAACTTATGGGTCGCAAGGAATTCCCCGTCGCTTCCCGGAAGCTGCACCATGGTCATGGTTCCCCCGGGCCCCTCCCATACGGTTTCCTCCAGATTGCCGTCAAGGTCGAACAAAAGGCATTTGTTTACCTTTTCCGCCGCAACCAGCATATGCTCCTTACCCTGATAAGTCAAAGGGCAGATAGAATAGCATTTTTCCAGTTCGTGTGTTTTTATTTTATGAATCTTCATTTTCATACTCCTTATTCCTTATGATAACTGATGTACCAAAGTTCCTTTTTCCCGAAATTCCCGAACAAGGTCAGACGGCGCATCTGCATCTGTAATAATATTTGCAATCAGCTCCGGCGGACAGCTCACGAAGCTGCTCCTTTTCCCAAACTTTGTACAATCCGCCAGAATATAGGAACCCTTGCTCACCCGTTCAAACATCATCTGGTTCAGATTCACTTCATTGAGAAGCTCCGTGGTCATGCCTATGTCCGGACAGATACCTCCGCAGCCCATAAAGCTTTTTTTCGCAGTAACCTGCGCCAGATTGTTCATGGCAAAGTCCCCTACCATAGCTCCTTTCACATAACGCAGTTCTCCGCCAAGGAGAATAATTGTGGCGTGGGAAGGATTTTTTTCATTGATAATATTTCCGTTGTTCGTAATGATGGTTACGTTCCTGCTGGTGATATATTTTACCATAGCAAGAGCCGTAGAGCTGGTGTTAATAAAAATGCTGTCTCCGTCCTCCACAAGACCCGCGGCATACCGGGCTATCTGTTCTCTGCGGAACTGCTTTTTATTCTCTCCAAGCCCTCCTTCGGACTCCATGCTGTTCCTTGCGCCTCCGTAAAAGCGCTCCAAAAGCTTGTGATCCTCCAGATACTGCAGATCCCTTCGGATGGTTAAGGGGGATACCTGGAACTGCTCCGCCAGGTGATTCACAGTCACGTCGCCATTCTCACGCACCAGCTCCAGCACCTTTTCCCTCCGGCTGTTTACAATGCTGCGGCTCATTTTCATCCTGTTCTTCCTCCCTTTCTTCTGTCCTGCAATGCTGCTTTTTTCAGATCTTTTCTGCCGCCATTTACGTTCAAGCCAATCAAAAAACAGAGACGTTTTCCCAGGAATGAAAAAGAGAGCTGTCTTTCGGCTATATTACCGGAAGACGCTCTCTTCTCGGCTGTCTTCATACCAGTTTTCTATTTAATCTTCGCCCAAAACAGGTATGTCGTCCGCACTTAGTTTGCCTCAATACCGGCTTCGGTCATCTTCTCCTCCATCTCCTGCATGGACATAATGTTGCGCAGTCCCACAACCGTGGTTCCCTTTTTCTGGGCGTCTGCAAACATATTGAGGAAATTCTGAGCACAGAGCACTACATCGTACTGGGATGCTGCGCTTTTTCCCTCAGAAAGAGCACAGTGATGAATCTTTCCCGGCTTAATGTTCATCTTCTTTAAGGTCTTCTCCAGGGTCATCTTCATCATCAGGCTGGAACCTGCTCCATTTGCACAGCAAACCATAAAGCTCATATTATCCTTAGCCATAACCGCATTCTCCTTTTCTTTCCCTTTGTCGAAAGGGTTTTAAGATTATTCTATCATTATGATAATAAAATATTTCATAAAAGTCAACGTTATTGCGGAAATCTTTTCCTATTTATTTCGCTGCCTGTTACTGTTCACTCCCTACATTTGACGATTGTGAAAAGTGACGAAATTTAAATTTTTTATATGTGGATAAATAAAGCGGACAGAAAAATGATGTTTATAGTTTTTCTGTCCGCTTTATTTATCAGAAAGTTATCCACATTTCTGTCTTCCGTTTCGTCCCAGGCATGCTTCCTTGCCCTCTTTTTATGGATAATATTTACTCGCTTTTTTTAAATTATCCACCGTCAAATTGACCATGCCCTCAAATACGGAAATTCGCATTTTGAGGGCATCTATAGTATAATTGCCTTATGAAAACGGAGGATTGAGAGAATGAAAAACATGGAAGATGAAATCGTCCTGCTTAACAAGGCCGTTGCCTGTCTCGAAGAGGAAGTCCAGGCAAAAAATGAAATCATCAGGCAGCAGGAACGCATCATTAAGGCCCAACAGGAACACAACGGTGAATTATCGGCGCTGATGAACAGAATTCTTGACTCCTTAAAGAAGGGCTGACCACATGAACGCTTCCTTTGAATACACCACCACTCTTGAATACAGGCTGAAAGCGGCCAACGCACAGATATGCGCTTTCAAATCCGGTGAAATATATGTCCGCATGCAGGAGGAATACCTGAAAGAATTACGTTCTTTGGAACGGGAAATCCGGAAATTGAAGGACGAGCTTTCACGTGCCCGCAGTGAAACCGTTTCCGTCCGCAATCAATGGTTTGAGATATTTGAAGAACTTCAAAAGGAATGCGAGCGAAAGCTGTCGGCCTTGCGAAAAGAATTGGAACGAATGGAAAGGCGTGCCATAAAGGCAGAAAGACAGAGAGACGCCGCACTGGACAAGGCAACCCGGCAGCGCCATAAGATCTATGGGCTGGAAACGGCGCTGGAAGAGGAAAAGGGCAGGAACTTGAAGCTGAGGGCGCAAATCAACCGGGATTATGAAAATTCCTCCATCCCTTCTTCCAAAACGCTCCGCCGCAAGAAGATCTCCAACGGCCGGGAAAAAAGCGGCCGTAAGCCGGGCGCCCAGCCGGGACATCCGGGACACCGCAGGAAAAAGCAGATCCCTGCCACGGATCCGGTTCTGCTGCCGCCGCCCCGGGAAGTGCTGGAAGATCCGGATTTCAAAAAGACTTCAAAAACGATCGTGAAACAGCTGGTCAACATACGTACGATACTGGAGGTCACGGAATACCACGCAGATGTGTATTATAATTCCAAAACCGGCGAGCGGATCCATGCGGAGTTTCCTCCCGGCGTTGTGGACGAGGTGAATTATGGTGGAAGCGTCAAGGCCTTCCTGTTTCTGTTGAATAACGACTGCTGCACTTCCATCGACAAAAGCAGGAAATTCCTTTCCGATTTGACTGATGGCAGGCTCAGCATATCCAAGGGCATGGTTAATAAGCTTGGCAGGGAATTTGCCAAAAAAACGGAACAGGAACGAAAAGCGACGTTTGCCGATCTGCTGCTTAGCCCCGTCCTTCATACGGATTGTACCAACGCAAAGGAAAACGGAAAAAATGCTTATGTATTTGTGTGCGCTGCCCCGGATGGAAAAGCGATGTATTTTGCACGCAGGAAAAAAGGGCACGAAGGAGTAAAAGGCACCCCGGTCGAAGATTACCAGGGAATCCTGGTTCACGATCATGAGAAAACCTTTTATAACTATGGTGCACAACACCAGGAGTGTCTTGCGCATGTCCTCCGCTATCTGAAGGACAGCATAGATAATGAGGCTGACCGGACCTGGAACAAGGAAATGCGTGCTCTGGTACAGGAAATGATCCACTACCGGAACGGCCTGCCGGAAGAGGCGCCTCCTGACACCGAAAAGGTCAGGGAGTATGAAGAACGCTACCGGGCAATACTGCAAAAAGCGAAAGAGGAATACGAATACATTCCAGCAAGTGAGTATTATAAGGACGGATACAACCTGTATCTGCGGATGGAAGAATACATGTCCAACCATCTTCTGTTCCTGCATGATCACAGAGTTCCGGCTACAAACAATGAAGCGGAGCGTCTGCTTAGAGGATATAAGCGCAAGCAGCAGCAGGCTGTGTCATTCAGGGGATTCGAGTCCATCGAGTATCTCTGTGAATGCATGAGCATGCTTATTCAGATACGCCAAAACGAAGAATCAAATTTATATAACAGAGTATCCGAGATATTTGGATAAAGAAAACCGATGGTTTCGACTAAGATTAGTCTACACCATCGGTTTGTTTATCACAAGCTGACCTCTGAACAGTAACCGCTGCCTTCTTTGCCTTCAGCTCTTTATATGCCTCATAATCCTCGGTAATCAGGAAATAGCCTTCTTTATCCGCACGGTACTGCAGCTGCGGAATCACCAGAAGCGCAATTACCACAATAGCAAGACCTGCATAGCTTAAGTATCTCATCAGTACGGTGAATACCGGCCATACAACTGCCCAGTCCCACATACCTAAGTATCCGCCGTATGCCGCCATGCCTACCCAGCCTGCAATCAGCGCAGAACCGAATACCTGGCACAGACCAGAGATGAAAGGCAGAATCATAGCCGCCTTCATACCGCCCTTGTTATTTGCATAAACTGCAATGGTTGCATTGTCAAAGAATACAGGCACGAATCCGGCAATTACAAGTACGGGACTCTGCAGAAGAATCAGAACTCCGATTGCCAGGAACTGTCCTACAGCGCCGCACAGGAATCCGATGGGAACTGCGTTGGGGGAGCCGAAGCCATAGGTTACGGCACAGTCTACTGCCGGCACGGAACCGGGGAGCAGCTTATTGGCAATACCCTGGAAGGACTGGGTCAGCTCGGTTACGAAGGTTCTTACGCCCAGCTGCAGGATTGCCAGATATACGGCAAAGTTCAGGCAGAGGGTCAAGATGTAGAACAAAAAGCTTGCATTTTCTCCTAAGAATCCGGCCTCAATCAGATAATCGCGGCCCAGAATCAGCAGGATTGCACCAAAGAAAACCGTCATCAGCAATGCGGTGCATACCATATTCTCGTTGAAGATGGACATGAAGCCCGGGAGCTCGATATCCTCAATTCTTCTGGAAACCTTCTTGCCTTTCTTCTCATCTCTTTCATGCATCTTGCCTGCAATCCAGGAGAACAGGGCCACACCCATAATCTGCTGATGTCCAAGGCAGAAGCCCGCTCCGTCAGTCAGCTCCTGTGTGGGTTCAATGGTCAGATTGGAACCTACCGCCCAGTAAAGGCCGAGTACGACAGCCATAACAATCAGAAGCGCCGTATTATTGTCTTTCAGTGCCGGCAGCGCAAACAGAATCAGCCAGAAGGCTGTAGATGCCTGCTGTACCTGCACATGTCCGGTAGTGAACAGGGAACGGAGCTTTGTTATCTTGCGCAGACGTACCAGAATGATATTTACTATAAATGCAATCAGAAGAAGCATCATAACCTGCGAGAAGGATTTTTTAAATACCTCCTCCACTCCGGCCGTTACGGCGTTCTGTCCAAAGTAAGGGTCAATTACCATTGCGTCCAGATTAAAACGTTCTTTTAAGCCTACCAGCACCGGACGGAAATTACTTACCAGTCCGCCGGAACCAACGGCCAGAATCATATAGCCTACTACGGCTTTGATAGTGCCTCCAAGCACATCATACCAGGGCTTCCTAAGCAGAATATATCCCAATAAAACGATGAGTCCTATCATCCATGCGGGCTGCTGTAAAATATTTGTAGCAAAATACGACCAAGCTTTCATTAAAATATCCATACACACTCTCCTTATCTTAATTTTGCGGCAGCTTTATATAATTTTCTTTTATCAATCCAGATACTGTTCCTGTATCTTCAGCAAATCCTCCGGTGTCTTCGCATCGGCCAGGGCCTTTACCACATCCTCGTTCATCAGCATCTCGGACAGCTTCATCATGTTATCCAGATGCTGCTCAGGGTTGCAGGAGGCAAGAGTGAAGAACAACTGCGCATCCTTTTCCGGATCTCCCGGCGCAAAGCTTACCGGCTTGTCAAGCTTCATAAAGCCGATGGCTGTCTTATTCACGCCCACGGCATTTTCCTGGGAATGAGGCATGGCCACATTGGGCATAATTACAATGTAAGGGCCGTGCTTTTCTACACAGGCAATAATGTCCTCCTTGTAGTTGGCTTCCACGGTTCCGTCCGCCTCAAGGCTTTTGCAGCTCATGCGGATGGCTTCCTTCCAATCCGGAGCCTCCTCTGCAAAAAAGTAATGCTTTTTTTCTACGAATTCTCTTAACATACCTTCTCTCCTTTGCAACCTACAGACATGAACGGAACGGAATGTTCTGAGGATGCTCGAAGCAGTCCTCGAAGCCTCTTCTGTGGTGATAGTACAGTTTATCCTTATCCTGCGGATACGTATACTTGCCGCCTACCTGCCAGAAGAATGGGTGGAACTTGTACTCGTTGCGGTCTTTCTTGAAGTCGTACAGAACCTTAATCTCCTCGCAGTCTGCCTGAAAGTTAGTCCATACATCCCAATGGATGGGAACAACTACCTTGCAGCCCAGATTCTCGGCCATGCGCAGAATGTCGATGGAGGTCATCTTATCCTGCATACCCACAGGATTCTCACCGAAGGAGCCGAATGCCACATCAATATCATAATCCTTGCCGTGCTTTGCAAAGTAGATGGAGAAATGAGAGTCGCCGGAATGGTAAATGTTTCCGCCTGGAGTCTTTACCAGATAGTTGACAGCCTTGTCATCCATATCAACCGGACATACGCCTGTAAGCTCTTCTCTGTTCTCGCTTGTATCATCGGTAGTTACGATGCAGGTGCGGTCAAAGCTGTCCAGGGCCACAATCTCCAGATCCTTAATCTTAATCACATCGCCGGGCTTTACGGTAATGCAGCGGTCTTCCGGAACACCCCATTTCATCCAGGTCTCTACGGACTTTTTCGGGCCGATAAAGGGAACCGGGATCTCATTTCCGTTCTCGTCGGTGGTAGTCATGCCGCTCTGAATCACATGGGCGGCCCACTCGGCAGACATGTGATCCTGATGATAATGGGTTGCCAGCACTGCATCCACATGCTTGAAGGCAAAGGGATCGATTACAAAGGGAACGTTTCTTAAGTTCGGCTGCATCAGCCGCCCTCCGCACATATTCGCCATCTGGTGGCCGGGCTTCATCTTGTTGTCCCCATGGGTTCTTTTTCCGTTTCCGCACCACAGGTCAATGGTGATGTTTGTGTTCTTTGGGGTCTTGAACCAGACGCCGGTACATCCAAGCCACCACATAGCCACATTGCCGGGAGCAACCGTCTCGTTCTCGATGTCCTCCACCAGCCAGGTTCCCCACTCGGGAAATGTGCTCATAATCCAGCTCTCCCGGGTGATTTCATTTACTTTGGACATTTTTTCATCTTCCTTTCTTATTTTGAATACTTTCTTACTGCAAAGCCCTTAACTTTCTTGCTGAAATTATTCTACCGAAATGCCTCTTTATTTGCAATCTTTTTTATGATTGTTTGAACTATTTTATGTTCGTTTATATTGAAATTAGTAATTTTTGTAATTAATGTATACTTTAATCTCTATATTATCCTAAATTTATTCACTTTTTTGTGCAAGTTCAATAAGACTTTTTATTTTTATGAATTATTTGAACTTTTATATGTTTCATTTTTTCAATACAAGACAAAAATCAGTTATACGCCGAAACAAATTTTCCCACAAAAAAGAGCCCGGTGATTCTTATGTTTCTGCGAACCCCCGGCTCTTTTCCTTAACTCATATGGCTATATTACTGTTTTTCTATTTCCGGCCTCAGCACTTCCAGCGCTTTCTGAACCTGGTTATCCTCTCCCAGGGGAACTACCACCTCTTTTTTCAAAGCTTCCTCCAGATCAATCTCCACATCCGGCTCAATGCCGATCTCATGGATGTTATTCCCCTTGGGCGTGTAGTATTTGGATACCGTCAGCTTAACTGCCGTCCCGTCGTGGAGGGGATAAATCTTCTGTACGATTCCCTTTCCGTAGGTTTTGGTACCCACAAGGGTTCCAATGCCGTAGTCCTTGATGGCTCCGGCAAATATCTCCGAGGCGCTTGCACTGTTTCCATTCACCAGAACAGCCAGGGGCTTATCGAAGTAATGCTCGGCATCAGAAGTCTCCTCCTCCCGGTTTCCGTACTTATCCTCTGTGTACACAATCAGCCCCTCCGGAAGCAGCCGGTCCAGGATAGCGCACACACTGGAGACGAGTCCGCCGCCGTTCCCCCTAAGATCCACGATCAGCCCTTTGATTCCCTGGGTTTCCAGCTCATCCAGCGCTTTCATAAACTGATCCGTGGTCACGTCATCAAAGGAGGTGATGGAAATATATCCTATCTGATCCTCCAGCATCGCAGAGCCTACGGTCTGGATCTCTATGGTTCTCCGCTCTACCTGGAATTCCAGATAGTCCTCCTCCCCTTCTCTGGCTACGCTGATAAGAACCTTTGTATTTTCCTCTCCCTTGATCTGGGAAACGACCATGGTCAGATCCATCCCTGTCACTTCCGCATCGCCGACCTTGTAGAGAATATCCCCCGGCCGAAGCCCAGCCTCCATGGCCGGCCCGTCCTCAAACACACGGGCCACGGTTACAATGCCGGTGTTGATGTTCTGGGAGATTTCCACGCCGATTCCGCAGTAGCTGCCGTTGGTGGAATCAAGCAGGCTCTGATATTCTTCTACCGTATAGTATGCCGCATAGGGATCCCCCAGTCCTGCCACGGCCCCCTTATAAAGCCAGGTCTCTATCTGTTCCTCATCCAGTTCATCCAGAAAATAATCGTTCATCAGGCCTTCAATCTCTGTGAGCTTCTCCTGAACCGCCTCGTCCGTGAGATTCACCTGCTTTTCTTCCCGGACACGGCTTTTCAGAAGGCTGTTGCAGAACATCACGGCCTGGATCACAACCAGCGTCACTGCAAATCCGATTGCTATGCCTTTCCACAGCTGCTTTTTCTCGTTCATTTTGTACCTCATCTCCTGCAACCGAAAGGGGCTGCCGCAAAACAAGCTTTTCTCTCACGCTTGGCCTTGCGGCATCCCCCTGGTTTCCTTATTTTAACTATACGCAATTTTCTTTTATTCTATCCCACATAATTCCGGGGATTCACGTAAGCCCCGTTCTTAATCACGCCGAAATGCAGATGAGGCCCGGTGGAAAAGCCCGTAGAGCCCACTGCCGCAATACTCTGTCCGGCACTGACTACATCTCCTGCCGATACATAGAGAGCCGAGCAGTGCATGTACACAGTGGAAAGTCCGTTTCCGTGAGAAATTACAATATAATTTCCGGCCGAGCCGCTGTAGGTTGACGTGGTCACCCTTCCACCTGCCGCTGCCACGATAGACGAGCCATGCGCAGCTCCAATGTCAATTCCCTTATGGTTGGTGGACGCTCCCGGAACAGGCTGGGTTCTCGGGCCAAAGCCGCTGGTGATCCGCCGGCTGCTGGGACAAGGCCACACAAAGCCGGAGGCGCCGCCGTCCCCGTCGTCCATACTGGCATTGGCAAGGGCCGCAGCCGCAATCTGCTCCTCAATCTGGTTCAGCAGCTTCTCCTGTTCCTCCAAATCCTCTTTGAATTCTGCCGCTTCACTGTTCTGACTGTCAATCTGCGCCTGATAGCTCTGTATCTCCGCCGTCTTTTTCTTAATCAGAGCCTCTACGGTCTCTTTCTGCTCCTTAGCGGCATCCGCCATGAGCTCCAGCTCCTCCTCCTCGGATTCCAGAACCGCCTTTGCCGCGGCAACCGCTTCCTTCTGTGCAATGTATTCGTCCATCATCTTCCGGTCATATTCCGACATTGCTTTGACATAAGTGGACTTGTTAAGGAAATCCCCGATGCTGTCGGCTGTCAGAAACATCTCCAGATAAGAAGGGTTCCCGTTCTCGTACAGGTATTGTATTCGGAGTTTCATATCCTCATACTGCTGATCCGCCACTCTCTGGGCTTCGTCCAGCTCCGCTTGTGCCTGAACAATCTCTTCCTTTTTCTCCTCAATATCCTCATTCAGCTTCTCAATCTGCCTCGTAAGGGACGCAGCCTCCTCATCCAGACGGGCAATATAATTTTGCAAATTACTCTTATCAGCCTCAAGCTGCTGGATATTTTTCTTTATCTGGTTAATGTCTGATTTGATATCCTTAATTTTATCCAGCGCATCCTTTTTCTGTTGTTCCAGCTTATCTGTATCGATCTTATTGCCGCCGGAACCAGAAGGCTTTTTTTCTTCTGTATTTGTTTTCTCTGAACTCTCCCCGGAAGAGCCGCCGGTGGAAATCTCTGCTTCCGAAGCCATGACGGGGTTCTTCCCGGAATGATACAGTACGGTTGTCAACAGAACCGCCGCAAGCAGTCCGTAAATACAGCTCTTTCTTTTCATCTCTGCAAACATCCTTTTCGTTTACCGGTTTCAGACTCTCAAATGCTTCCGAATAGTGAGATAACTTCCAAAGAATCCGATGCCGACGCCCAGCGCCAGTCCCACCGGCAGCAGCGTCCGAAACATCTCATCAATGGGAAGGAACTGCATCAGTCCTGTCAGGTTGTCAAACTGTCCTCCCATATACCCCACAAGCTTTGTATAGAGAAGATAGAGAAGGCTTAAAGGAATGGACGCCCCAATCACTCCAATCAAAAGCCCTTCCACTACGAAAGGCGCTTTTACAAAGGCGTTGGTAGCGCCGATAAGCTTCATAATGGCAATCTCTTCTTTCCGCACTGCGATTCCGATGGTTACCGTATTGCTGATCAGGAATACGGAGACGCATAGGAGCAGAATGATAATGGCAACGGACACATACCCCACCAGCAGATTAAAGCTTGTGAGAATCTCTGCCACCTCTACGGATTTATTTACCCGGCGGATTCCCTCCACGGATTCCAGATATTCCACCAGAGTGCTCTGCCCCTCCACATCCTTCAGATAAATCTCATAATGAGCCTGCTTTGCAAGGGGATTGTCGTTGGCAAATCCGTCCGCCAGATGAGGCGCTTCTGCAAAATAGATGTATTTGTAGGATTCCCAGGTTTCTTCTGCCGAGACAAACTGTGCTTCCTCTACCTCTTCCCTGGCCCGGATCTTTGCCCCGATCTCATCCATGGCCGCCTGATCCTGGGAAATCTCCTCGTCAAAAAACACGCTGACAGACACGCCGCTTTCCACTTCCTCCACCATATACCGGAAGTTCTGAACCACACAGAAGAACAGGCCGAACAAAAAGATACAGATGGACATAGTGGCAATGGATGCCAGGGAGAACATTTTATTTCTCCAGATATTCTTAAGCCCCTGCTTTAGGCAGTAGCCAATCGTACTAATTCGCATGTTGTATGTACCCAGCCTTACGCTCGTCACTGATGATGACGCCTCTATGCATTGCAATTACCCTCTTCTTCATCTGATCCACAATCTCCTGGTTGTGGGTTACCACTACCACGGTGGTCCCTCTCTCATTGATGGTTTCCAGAAGCTTCATAATTTCCTTGGAGTTCTTCGGATCCAGGTTTCCCGTAGGCTCGTCCGCCAGAAGAATGTTGGGCTTATTGACCAGAGCCCTGGCAAGGGCGACTCTCTGCTGTTCGCCGCCGGAGAGCTGCTTAGGGTAGGACTTATACTTCTCTGCCAGCCCCACCAAAGACAGCATGGCCGGCACGTTTTTACGGATATTCTTGGTAGGCGTAATGACCACCCGCTGGGCAAAAGCGATATTTTCATAGACGTTCCGATCCTTCAAAAGACGGAAATCCTGAAATACCACGCCGATCTTCCGGCGGTACTTGGGAATGGCGCGCTGCTTCATTTTATTTAAATTGATTCCGTTTACCTTGATGGTTCCGGAGGTCGGTTCCAGTTCCTTTAGAAGAAGCTTGATCAAGGTGGACTTTCCCGATCCGCTGTCCCCTACGATAAATACAAATTCGCCCTTGTCAATGTGCAGGCTGACGCCGTTGAGGGCATGGTTGCCTGTGGAATAGGCTTTTGTCACATTTTCCAAATCGATCATTTTTTCTTTTCTCTCCTCAGTGCTTTTCCTGTCCGGTCCAGGATTCTGCTGCTTTTAATAGTCTATGGTCTCCATGTACTTCATATACTTCACAACCATCAATGCAATCTTAAAGGTTATGGCGTCCTCAAACACCCGAAGATCCAGCCCTGTGCTTTTCTGCAGCTTATCCAGACGGTATACCAGGGTATTCCGGTGGATGTAAAGCTGTCTGGAGGTCTCGGAAACGTTCAGACTGTTTTCAAAGAACTTATTGATGGTGGTAAGCGTCTCCTCATCAAAATCATCCGGGGACTTTCCGTCAAAGATCTCGCGGATAAACATCTTGCACAGCGGAATGGGCAGCTGGTAAATCAGGCGGCCGATTCCCAAGGTACTGTATGCCACAATGTCTCTCTCTTCGAAGAAGATCTTTCCTACATCCAGAGCCATACGGGCCTCTTTGTAGGAGCGGGACACCTCCTTGATCTCGCCTACGATGGTTCCGTAAGCAATGTGAACCTGATCTTCGCCCTCGTTGGTGAGCAGATCCTTAATCACCCGGGCCGTCTTATACATCTCCGGATAGCCTTCGTTTTCCCCAAGCTCTTTTACTACAATGATGTTCTTCTCATCCACCGCTGTGATAAAATCCTTGGACTTGGTGCCAAACAGCGCCCGGAGGCTTTCCAGGGACGCACTGTCCTTTTCCTTTCCGGTCTCAATCACATAGACAGCTCTGCGGACCTCCGCCTGGATATGAAGCTTCTTGGCCCGGTTATAGATATCCACCAGAAGCAGATTGTCAAGAAGAAGGTTCTTGATAAAGTTATCTTTGTCAAAACGCTCTTTGTAGGCAACCAGCAGATTCTGAATCTGGAATACGGCGATCTTGCCGATCATGTAGGCGTCCTCGCTGCCGCCGTTGATAAGAAGAATGTACTCCAGCTGGTTCTCGTCAAAAACCTTAAAAAACTGGAAGCCCTGGATCACCTGGCTGTCTGCCGGGGAATCAATAAATGCAAGGACAGAGCCTGTGTAGGTCTCCGCCTCGGGAAACGTGGAAGCCAGCACCTTCCCTTCCGTATCAATAATGCAAAGGTCTATCCGGGTGATTCCCTTTAACCCCTCGATGGTATTCTGTAGTATCTGG
This sequence comes from Candidatus Merdisoma sp. JLR.KK011, assembly GCF_036941125.1. Taxonomy (NCBI): domain Bacteria; kingdom Bacillati; phylum Bacillota; class Clostridia; order Lachnospirales; family Lachnospiraceae; genus Candidatus Merdisoma; species Candidatus Merdisoma sp. JLR.KK011. The sequence continues at coordinate 733,538 of NZ_JAYWSZ010000004.1, forward strand.
TTTGAAATCATAGTCTTTACCTGCTCCTTTTGCTTGTCTTTTTGTGCACATCGCCAGATCTTTGTTTTTGATTCCGCTGGCAATATCACCTATAGAATTTCCCCTTATTATGTAAAAATAAAAATACCTAATCTATATACTAATGCAAAATCACAAAAAAGAAAAGAGGAAATGTAAAAAAATTTATGCATTTCCTCGACTTTTTGGGATTTTTTTCAAATTATTTTCCTATACATTGTTCACAAAAGAAACTATTTCCATTATGCTGCGGCTTACGCGCTTCTTTTTTTATGTTTATGATGTCGTACAAATAAAGTCCTTGGTCATTAATTCGTACACTCATAGCAGCTGCAAGTGTGAAACAAATAAGCACAAGACAGCCAAGAAACAAAGAGCATAGCAAATAAAAGTTCCGAAGGAGGCGACCTCCAATGGGTGGCTGCAAACCGCCATTTCACATGACAGATAAAATGATATCCCTGATTTCGTGAAGCCTACGAACTGATACTTGAAATCATAAGAGACAGTTTGACAGAGGTTACAGTTGTTGGTTCCAAGGTTTTGGGGCGCAGGCGTAGATAGAAAAGCAGCTCTTCTACTTTGTCTCAATAAACCCTTCCCCCAATACCTCCCGAACATCCGTAACGATGACGAAGGCGTCCGGATCCAGAGCCAGGGTCAGCTCTTTGAGGCGGACGATTTCCTTTCGGGACACCACACAGAAAAGCATATTTTTTTCTTCGCCGGAATACATGCCTTTTGCAGAGAGGCCGGTGACGCCGCGGCTCAGCTCGTCCATCAGTATCCGGGAGAGCTCGTCGGGCTTTCTGGTGATGATAAATGCGGCTTTGGAGAACTTTAAGCCTTCTATGATGCCGTCAGATACCTTCGATACGAGATAAATGGATATTACGGCGTAGAGAGCCATCTGAATCCCGAAAAGGTAAGCTCCGGCCAGTACAATCATGGCATCTATGACCTGCATGATATCGGCGATACTGTAATGCCGCCAGAAGTGCTGTATAATGGCCGCTATGAGATCCGTGCCGCCCGTGGTGGCCTGACTTAAGAATACAAGGCCGATTCCCACGCCCATAACAACGCCTCCGTAGAGGGCGGTAAGCAGGAGATCGCCGGCCGCTAAGGGCACTACGGGAAGGACCCCCAGCCAGACAGACAGCATTACCGTGGCCAAGAGGGTTTTTACAATATAGTTCCAGCCCTTTAAGCGGATGGCTATGAGGAATACCGGGATGTTGAGCACCAGGTTGGTCACGGCTAAGGGGACGCCGCCCGGAACCAGCTCTTCAGTGAGCTGCTTTACAATGATGGCCAGGCCGGAAAATCCGCCTGTGACAAAGCCGGAAGGATCGTAGATGGAAGCTACGGCGAATGCTATGAGGGCGGTTCCTGCTGCTATCAGCAGATATTCTTTTACAATTGTCTGGCTTTTCTTTCCCATGATTTCTTTTATTCCTTTCGTCCCGATGTTCTATGTTATGAAAATGCACTTTTAGTCCTGTCTTTTTATCCCATAGTTTTTACTTGTTTTGCAGTTCTATCCCTGTCTTTTTCCGCATAGGTTATAGCAATCGAATTGTATGGGAGGGGCTTCTCTTGAGCTCAAAAACTAAAATTGTGGTCCTCCGCATGAAGGAGTTGATTTACACCGGGATCTTTGTCGCCCTGGGTATTCTTCTGATCCTTCTTCTGGTGTTTATGTTTGCTCCTAAGGACGGCAAACCGGCTTCCACTGATACTTCTGATAAATATGTGCCAGGCGTGTATACTTCGTCGATTATGCTGAACGGCAATGCCGTGGATATTGCTGTAACGGTGGATAAGGATGCGATTGCTTCTATTCAGATGGTAAATGTCAGTGAGATGGTTTCTACAATGTATCCGCTTATGGAACCGGCTCTTGACAATCTGGCAGAGCAGATTATCGCTTCCCAGTCTCTTGATCATATTACATATCCGGAGGAAAATCAATATACTTCTCTGGTGATTTTGGATGCGGTGGAACGGGCGCTTGATAAGGCGGCGGCTTCGGAGGATGAGACAAAGAAGAATAAGGAACATTCTGATGAAGCGGCTGAATAGGTTTGGGAGATATACAGGAGAAACGTAAAATAAGCCGGAGGGCATTTCCATATCTGTGTTCGCACAGTTCTTGTACACTTCGTCCGCCCGGATCGAACATTACTTTTGAACCTTGTGTGTTGGTTTGTTTTTGAGTAATGTTCGTTCCGATCAGACGGAGCGTTTAGGGAAGATTTATCTGCACTACTCATGCACCGCCGATGAGCTTCTTTAGCGGCATATAAAAAGAAAGTGTATCGCAATACAGTTTTCACTTCACTACGGCACACCTTCCCACATATAAAAAACAATCGCTGTATTCTGCTATTTTTACCTTACTTGTGTCAGCACTCCCATATCCATCTCATACACCCTGTCACAGAGCAGGTTGATGTCCTCCCGGTTATGACTGATGATAAGGATTAGCTTTCCCTCCTCCTTCAATCCAAGCAGGAGCTTTCGTATCTCCTCCACGCCATGATTGTCCAGCCCATTCATGGGTTCGTCAAGGATAATCAGACTGGGATTCTCCATGATAGCCTGTGCGATCCCCAGCCGCTGGCGCATCCCCAATGAGTATTTCCCTACCCATTTCTTATCATCCGGATTAAGGCCAACCATGGTGATACACTCCCTGATACGCTCCTTTCCGACCACATTCCGGATAGAGGCAAGATATCTCAAATTGCGAAATCCGGATTCTCTTGGCAAAAAGCCCGGTGTCTCGATGATGAAGCCTGTATCCTCAATAAATTCCACATCACGCCCGACCTGTTTTTCTCCTACCCATATCTCGCCCTCCGTGACAGGCATAAACCCACACAGACACTTGATCAGCACCGTCTTTCCTGAACCGTTCCTGCCCACAATTCCATAAATCCCCTGCTTAGGTATCTCCAGATTGATATCCTTCAATATCGTCTGATCGTCTATTGTCTTAGAGACATTTTTAAAAAGAATCCTTCTATCATTCATTTTTCCGTCCCCATTTCTTTACTTTTTTTGTTCCCTGACCCAAGCATATTACAATAAAAACCGTGATTGTCACCGTAAAGAACACCACTGCATATTTCAAAGATACGCCATAGGATAAGCTGTTCCCTGACATCGCCTTCAATTGTGCCAACGTCACCGGTGAGAAAAGATATGCCTTGGGCGTCCACGAATTGTAGATCATCACATCCAAAAACACAAAGAACGATGCCGCCAATATCCCTGTCATCTTTTTTGTGATATAGTTGAACAAATAGACCACCAGCCCCATCCATGAGACACACGCCCACTCAAGCAGGAAGCTGATTGCAGTCGTCTCCACCGGCGAAAGCACACCGACAATATAAGCAAACACCGTAAACGGGACATCATACTGATTTCCTGCGTTTGTCCTTGCCAATGTCCCCCAGATGATTCCCCAATCGCCGCTAAACTTGGTTTGTGAAAGCAGGCTGATAACACTAAGTATCCATATAAACCCCACAAACAAAAACGAAGATGCTAGAATATACAGTACATTACCCAACTGCCAGGAAAGGCTCCCGGAACGCTGAATGATATAGTAATGAGCCTTCCCCTCAAAGGGTGCTGTGCTAAACAGGAAGACTGCACTCACCATAAAAACCATCTGACAGATGTAATCATTCATCAGATGCGGAAAAGCCCACGGACTCACTTTCTCACCAACCGCCTGTGCCAGATTAGCCACCGGCTCCAGATAGGAATAGATAAACACAGCAAGAATCATGAACAGGATCAGCACCCTGACTTGCACCAGTTCCTGCTTTAGCTGAAAACAAAAAACCCGAAGTCCCTTACTCATTCTCCACCCGCCTTTTCAGCTTCTGGTAAAACAGAATACCAAATCCCACAGTCAGTCCCAGCACAACCAACGCAGAACACAAAATGGTAAGCTGATCTGTACCGGCGGAGCTTCTGCCCTGCAGCCATAAATCCAGCCGAAGTCTGACGGGAATCTTCAAAATCAAATAAGCCCGGCCTGCCAAAAAGGACAGAATCAAAGGAGACGCCGCCGTCACATAGATATTAGGGAAGTATGACGATACCAGCAAAGCTGCCGTTGCCCATAGCCCTCCGGTCAAAAACAAAAGGAAGAGAACCGCTGCAAAATAGCAGACAGCATTACCTTGCAGTAAAAATTCATAATAAGGAAATGCTTCTGTCTCCGGCAATCTGGCCCGATTGAACAACTGAACAAAAAAATCTGCCAAGAAGATAAAAGCAATCCCGCCTGCCGATACCGAAAGAGCTCCCGATAGGAACGTCGTAAGCACCTTGGACATGCAGTATTTCCTCTTCCCTGCTTTCATAAGCAGCACTCTCAGCATATTCGTATTGTATTCTTCGCAAAAAGTTACTGCACAGGGAAGCGCCGCCAGCATCGGAACCACATAGATACCATAAAAGCCTCCAAATATAAAAGAATTGCACCAATAATAATATACATCCACAGTCTCAGGAGATGTCCACATAAATGGTATCTGGTTCCAGGTATCCAGACAGATGCACAACACCACACCGACCGGTACAAGGAGAAATCTCACCGTCAGACTCCTCTTAAATTCAGCACCAAACAGACGGGGCAATGCCCTTTTATTCTCCATAGGCTAGATTGCCTCCCGTTACCGCATTGATCCGCTCCGCACTGCTGTTTCCCGAAGGCGAATCTATCTGCACACACCAATAAGGCACCAGCTTATACTGTTCCTTCTCTTCCCAGTCCGGTACAACCACATATTCCAGCCATATCCGAGAGATTGTAACCTGCGAGTTCAATATGGTATTCACATAAATTTCCTTTACCGCTTCCAATGCTGCCTCCGCTGAGATAATCGTCTGCGCCTCTGCTTCCGGGCTGGCGTCAAAAATTCCACCCCTACTGACTATATAGCGAATCCCATCCTTATCAAGCAGCATAGTGATTCGGGTTTCAGCCGTCCAAAAGGTTTCCACTGCCATGGATATGCCCGGCTCATGGATGCCGCTGTAAATCGGCAGACCATCCTTCGTCAATTCAAACTCCATATAGTATATCTCATCTTCATCCGACCAGTCATCGACCGTAGTCTCTTTCCCTCTCTGTGCATCTTCCTGGTATTTCTGAGTCTGCCTATACTCCTCCTCCAGCTCTGTTAGTATTTCCCGGTTCAGAGCATAAGCAGCAAGAACCTCAGAATCCTGTCCGGTCAGTTCCTTAATCCTTTCCTTTCCCATCTGAATGGCATTCTCTGCGTTTAGGAAGGACAAATCCGGTATTTCTTCCTTCTGGAAAGAACAGCTGCCAGCATTATAATATGCGGATTCCACCAAATATACGATATAGTCGTCTCTTTCCTCATCCTTAGCATATGTAAAATTTCCATAGGGATCCGTACTAAAGTATCCGCCCTCTTCCGTTTTTGCAGAATATGCCCCCTCCCATTCCGGGTGAACCGTTACGACTGCTTCCGACGCTCCGAAAAAAACATCTAAATCCTCTCTCGGAAACGCTTGCTTTGTCAACGCATACACGCTATATACCTGCTCTTTCGGCAAAACTACATCCGCATCAATTACCAACATATCGGACAGCTTCTCGCTGATATGGTTTGTTCCAGCTTCTGTCCCACCTACACTCCCCTGCATCGCCTCTGTGCTGCTTCCCATCGGTGTGCTCTCCGAGGATTCTGCTTCCGTACCGGAACAGCCCGTCAACAGAATACCGGCAGACATAAGCACAGACAAGACAAATGTCTTTTTTGAAACGCTCTTTTTCATAATATCTCCTTTTTACATCAGATTGGCAGTGTCAAGATCAATACCCCAAATCACCTCATCCCCTGTAAAAATCAAGGATTCAGCTTCTCGGCGCCTTTCAATGACAATTTCCATTATCCCTATATTTTCCATAATTTCAACCCTTCTTGCATGAAACAACATTGTTTTCCCTTTTTTGGTCATTTCACAAATATTCGTCTCTTCTCAAAATCTATAAAAAAATGTCTTTTCATACAATTTCTATTCTATGCCGCTATATGGAGCAATGTATCAAAGGTCGCATAACCTTTCATGCCGACATACGAAGCAAGGTCATTGCCGACAATGACCTTGCTTCCCTGTTTTGCAATCTGATTGATAATGCCATTGAATCGGCAGGGATTGTTCCTGATTCTTTTATTGAAATCAATACAATCATATCATTAAAGCAATAGGAACTGTGAACTCGTACAACTCTTATTTATTCTTTGGGGCGGACTATGGCGCGGTCTTCCAGGGGCTCGGTGGTGCTTATGATTATTTCAGTTTCGCTGTCTATGATGCCTTCTTCGATGGCTGCGTAGCTGCTGTTTTGATCCAGGATGTTTACGTAGGTGAGCTCGGCGGCTAGTTCGGGGCCTAGGATTCCGGATTTTTCTTTTAGGGTGTAGATGTAGCTTCTGCCGTTTTGATCGGTGTAGAGGGCCTCTAGGGGGATGCAGCAGTTGAAGGTTTCGGTCTGGGTTTCGGTGGTGAATATTCCGCTTTGTCCTAAGGTTCCTACTCCCTGGGGAAGGAAAATGATTGCTTCAAAAAGTTCTGGGCTGGCTTCGCTTGGAGCCACATAGTCTACCGTTACGGATTCTTTGGATTTTCCCAGGGATAGGTCTGCTGTGTCGCCTTGGTTGACATATTTTTTTTGTTCTTTTGTCAGGGTGATGCGGAATTCCAGGGGGCTTTCCAGGTCTGCGTAGACGACGGCTGCGCCGTCGGGGATTCGTTCGCCGGGGCTTACCTGGATCCGGGTGACGATTCCGTCGGATTCTGGGTAAATACAGCCGCCGGTGCCCTGGATTTCCTTGTATTTTTCCAGCTTTTCCTGGAGGACGGACAGTTCCAGGCGGTTGATGGCCAGGCTGTTGTCGGCGGCGGCCGGGTTCCCCGAATCATCCAGGCGGCGTTTGGCATCCAGGAGGGTGTCGTCCCGGCTTTTCCTTGCGTCTGAAAGGCTTCGCTCGGCGGATCCTATGCTGCTTTCCAGGGAACTCTTTTTTTCTTCCCAGGCTGCTTTTGCTGTGTCTTCGCTGCTGTAGTCGGGCTTTGCAATCGGGGCGGATGTGTGGCTTTCATATTGGGATTTTGCTTCGGTATATGCTTTTTCTGCGTTCTCCAGGCTTGCTTTTGCTTCCTCTAAGCTTGGATCGCCTGGAGCTGCTCCCTGTTCTTCCAGCTTTTTTAAGGCAGCTTCTGCATTTTCTTTTTCGTTCTGGGCTTCTTTGAGATTTTTTTGGAGCTCTTGTTCTTTTAGAGACCATGCGTCATACTCTGCCTGGGCTTTTTGACGTTCTTCCTCTGACGTGACAGCGGCTGGGTTTTGCTTTAGCTGTTCCAGGGCGTCCTGGGCTCCTTTTAAATCTTCCTTGGCCCGATCTACGTTGTCCTGAGCGTTTTCTGCCGTGCGGTCGTAGTCTTCTTTGGCCCGATCCTGCTCGGTTTTTTTCTCGTTTGCTGCAAGGTTTTTATTCTGTTCCTGCTCCTGGATGGTCAGGGAGAGTTTTTTTATGATCATTTCCTGTTCCTTAATCTGTTCCTCTAAATCTTCCATATCTATTTCGAACAGGAGGGTTTCGGCTGTGACACGATCGCCTACGTGAGCGTGGACAGTCCGGCAGCGCAGACCGCTTAAGGTGTTGACTGCGTATTCCATGCCTTGACTGACGAGGCCTTCCGTTTCTACCTTGTGGATGAGGGCGGTGCGCTCCGGCTTCTTTGTGGTTATCTGGGGAAGCCGGGAAGCGTAGACTGCCCGGGACACCAGGGTACACAGGAACATCAGGCTTAGAAAGACGCAAAAGGCGATGGCTGTTTTTTTCTGCTTTTTCCACATTTCCATTTTGAACTCACTCCTTTAGGGCTGATGCCACAATTCCCCGTTCCAGGTATTCCTGGCCGATCAAAAATACGAATACCGGAGGGATTAGCGTGATGACGGATGCTACGAAGGAATAGCCTGCCTGGTCGAGACGGATTTCCGGCAGGTAGAGGGACAGGGGCCACAGGCTTTTGTCTTCCAAAAATGCCAGAGGCTGTTCCATAAGATTCCAGTATTCCAGGAAGCCCAGTACCATTGCTGACAGGATGCCGTTCGAGGCCAGAGGGAGGCCAATCTGCCGGAAGATCGTCCACTCTCCCGCGCCGTCTACACGGGCCGCATCGATGATGCTCTCCGGCAGGGCGCAAAATCCCCGGTAAATAAGAAATACCGGAAAGGTGGAAAATACCGCCGGAAGGATAACGGCTCCATGTGTGTTGATGAGGTGTAAGCCGTCCAGCACTAAGTAGCTGGAGAGCATGGTTACCTGAAAGGGCATCAGCATCAGGACTACATACAGCGTAAACAGTATCTTTCGAAAACGGAATCTGTATACTGCAAAAGCCCAGGCGGCCGGTACAGCCAGGAGGAGCTGGCCCAAGAGTACCAGAACTGCGATTTTCATGGAGTTCCAGAATACTACAAAAAATTGGGGCGTATAGAAGAGTACGCGTGCATAGTGCTCAAAGTCAGGGTATCTGGGAAGGAACTTCCAGGTGATATATTCTCCCGCTCCGCCGGTCAGGGAAGCCAGGCATTGTTCCAGCTCCCAGCGGCTTAAGATGGTGCCGGAAAGTACCAGGACAGCCGGCAGCAAAAAGAAAACCGCCAGAAAAAACAGGCTGAATTTTCTTATATTTCTCTGAGTATTTTTTACCAGGCTTCGTCTGCATACCCGGAAACGGAAGATTGTTTTTATCTGCATCTGCTTATGCCTCCTTTCCGTCTTTATCCCAGAATCTCTGTAATAATAGAATGAATATAAAGAGCACGGTTCCCACACAGACTGCGGCTGCAGCCATTTTGTCCAGCTCCAGGTTTACAAACCAGTTGTTGAAAAGGTGCTGCAGCAGGTACATGCTCTCGTGGGGATAGGAACCTGCTACCAGATATGCCTCCCGGAATACCTTGAAGGAATTCAGAAAGGAAAGTACGGTGATGGTGTAGAGGGTTCCCTTCAGATTCGGAAATATTACCTTCCAGAAGCACTGTCGCTCGTCTGCTCCGTCCACCCGGGCCGCATCCAGTATGTCCCCGGGGATGGAGAAGATTCCGGCCAGCCAGAGTACAATGGTATAGCCGAGATTTTTCCACACATAGCTGAATACCAGAACCCAGAAAGCCGCTTTTGTGCCCATGTAATCCACAGGGCCGCTCTCAGGTATCAAATGCAGGCTGTTTAACAAGAGGTTCAAAAAGCCTTGTTTGGAAAATACCATGCGCCACACCAGTACGATTGCGGCTGCCGGCATGGCCATGGGGAACAGAAAGCAGGACTTTAAAAACTGGATGTTTTGCAGCCTGCTCAGCTGTACGGCCAGGAACAGGCCCAGGCCTATGAGGATCGGGAGGCAGACAGCCGTGAAGCGCAGGGTGTTTTTTACTGCCAGAAGAAATGCCTGGTTTTTAAATATAAGCTCGTAATTATGAATGCCTACCCATTCCTGGGTCACGACGGTCAGAAATGACCGCCGGACCACGTCCAGAAATGGCAGGCATACAAAGAGCAGAACTCCGATTCCGCTTGGAAGCAGAAACCATATCCAGGCATTTCTGCTTCCGGAGAGTTTTTGTCTTTTTTTCGTTGCCCTCACCTCTTATTCCAGTTCCGTAATATCTCTCAAAGTACACCTTTATCTAAATCAATTTCCAGTCACAAAACCATGCGCCTGTAAATTGATTTGTGCACTTTGAAAGCTATTACTGTTTTCCAGTTCCGTAATATCATTCGGCCAGATAAATAGCCGCTTTTTTTACAATTTCTTTTACTGTGTCCTCCACGCTGAGGCTGCCGTTCAACGCTTTGGGGCCGATCTCGAGGACGGTCTGTTCTATGACGGAGTCGCTGCGGCTGGCTGTCTTTGCGGCGTCTACGATGTCATGGATGCGCTGAAAATGTTCCTCTGTCACCCACAGAATCTCCAGATGGAAGGATTCTCCCCCTTCGCCTCCTATGGAAATGCTGCTGTTATCTTTTCCCTCATTGGGATCTATTTTCTGTTTTTCAAAGGATGCCATGTTCATCGGCAGTCCTCCCGGCAAATCCAAATCCTGAAGCTCTGTGCCAAACAGGAAACGGAAGAAATCCAGAGCCAGCTCATTTTCTATGGAATTGGCATAGATTCCAATGCAGGTATCGGGTACAAAGCTGTCCTGTACCTGCCCCGGGTAGGATGCGTAGTCGATGTCATCCTCCTGGCCTGCCAGTGTGGATACCATGTTAAAGTCTCCATTCATGCCCCTGGTTGTGCCGATTCCCAGATAGCTATCCTCCATGGCGATATCCACGGATATGCCGGAGGCGCTTGCGCTGTAATCCTCCCACAAAAGGCCGTCTGCTTCCGTCCACAGGTTCATCATCCGCTGCTGCATTTCCTTCAGTTCTGCGGAATCCCAGCCTGCGATCTCTGCATCGTAAACACGTTTTGCCTGTGTAAGAAATTCTGTCAGCTTTCCCTCGTCAAGCTTCCCGTCCTCCCCAAGCCACGCGCCGGAGCAGGACAGACCGAGGGTATATAAGATCTGTTCTTCCGTAATCTGCCGTAAGATGGACCCTTGGGGATGTTCTTGTCTCAGCCGCTCCACGGCATCTGCAAATGAAACGAGGCTGGTGATTCCCTTCAGGGTGTCCGGATCTCCTACCATCAAGGGTATCCGGAAGCGCACAGGCAGGGAGTAGAGCTTCCCTTCCTGGCGGAATGCGTCTACCAGATTGGGGAACAAGGCATTTTCTCCGGTCAGACCCTTTTCCAGCTCTGTCAGATCTGCAAGGATGCCTTTTTCCTTGTAGGACTGCTCCGGAAGTCCGTCCAGAACAATGAGATCCGGAGCGCTTCCCGACATAATTTTGGTATTCAGATTTTTGACAGCATCCTCACGAACCACACCGTCGCCGCCGGACATCCCCACCTCATAGCGGATATAAATACCGGGGTTCTTTTTCTGATACAGGCTTACGGCCTGCCGGATCGTGTAATCATCTTCCAGACTGTAGATAGTAAGCTGTTCCTCCGGTACTGCCGGCACGGAAGGATCATAGATGTAATGGCAGAGCGGCCCATTGTATAGGATCATAAACTCATCCCCGGGCAGGGTAAGCATTCCCCTAAGGTACATTTGGGGATCTCCCAGGGAATTGAGACTGCCATCTGCAATCTGCTCCACAACAGCGCCTCCCACTATGTGCCGGTAAAGCCCTTTATCCATAGCCAGGTAAATGACATCTCCTTCTCCGGAAGACATTACAACCAAGTGACTGTCTGAATTGGTTCCTATTTCTCCATCTGTCTCTTCGGAGATAAAGCTTTGAAGCACTTCGTCACTGGGGGCCAGGGTTTTTGCCTCAAGATCATAGAGTTCCACGGTTCTGCTTGTGAGGATTACCATATAGCTTTCCGTGAAGCACACATAGTCCGTGAGACCGTCTACCTTGAACAGCTCCTGGACGGAGCCGTCTTCACGGTTAATCTCGTATACGCTTCCCTGCATGCTGAAGCCGTAAAGGCTGCTGTCTTTTCCGAACCACAGACCATACAGAGTATCCTTATCATCTGTATACTGGATTGGGAGGGGGGTTCCCTCTGGATCTGCATAGATATATTGGGGGTGATAGCCTTCCTCTTCTCCTTCTGCTTTCTCTTCCCCTCCAGAGTAAATGGCGGCCGCCGAGCCGTCCGGAGCCAGCGCAAGATGGGCAATATATGCTTCCTTTGCAGACAGATCCGTCAGCCAGGAAGCGGCGCGCTGCTCCCAGGTCTTGCCTTTGTCTGCAGATACATACAGTCCCAGGCTTTCCTCAAGGAGGGCAATTTCTCCGCCCCCCAGGGTCTGTACAGCCCTTGTATTCCAGGCATCGGCGTACTCGAATTCCTCCGGGAGCTCGATCTGGTATTCCAGATAGCGTCCCATGCTCTGCTCTTTTTCTCCTTCGGCCTGCGATTCTCCCGGTTCTCCCGGATCTCCCGACGGGGCTGTACCCTGAGGAACCGTATCCTTTCCTTTGCCGCATCCGCTGGCAAGCAGCAGAAACGCAAGCATGAGCCATGCTGTTATTTGTTGAAATCTTGATCTTTTCATAACTTTTTCTGTTTCTCCTTACTTTCCTTAATTCGCACATGCTTTTGTGCATTCAGGTATACCCGTAGGGTGTTTCCTTAATCTGCACATGCTTTTTGTGCATATAGGTTTACAGAATCACATCTACAATCTGAACCTCGGATGCCCGGTACGTATCTCCTTCGCAGCTTCCCTTGAACCTTACCTCCATGCCCTTTTCCAGCTTATCAAAGGAACTCTCTGAATCCTCATAGCTGGCTCCTCCGTCCCGGATGGTCCGCTTATAGATACGGGTATTTTCATTGCAGAGCACGGTCAGGCTTTCAAACTCCATCCCTCCGTCATCTTCGACTCCCTCTGCAGGAGAAACCAATATCTCGCTTCCATCCTCCGCTGTCTCCTCATGAAACTTTTTAATGGTGAACTGCCCGTCTCCAAGCTCTGTGATTTCTCCGGTTACCTCTTCCTCATTCTGCGTGCCGGAGCTGTCTGCCTGTTTGTCAGGGTCTGTGCTTTCTCCTTGACCTTCGGGTTTTTCCTCTTCCCCCTGGGGAGCTTCCTGGTCTTCGGTGTTCAAGTCCTCCTGCTGTCCTTCCTGTACAGGCGGCTCTTCTTTTGCGTCACCTTTGCCGCCGCAGCCCAAAAGGGTCAGGCTCATAACCCCTGCCAAAGCAAACAGCTTTATCTCGTTCCATACGTTCCTTTTCATAGTTTTTCTCCTCATCTTTCTTTTGTATTGTAACTGTATGGTAGCAAAGGTGTCTCTAAGTTTTCTCTAAAACTTTTTGATTTTTACCTGAAGTTATAAAATTATCACTCGCAGTATTTCAGATTATGGCTGATATCGTATTTCATTTTAAAATACCTCTCAGCCGCATTATTCCTATACCTATTAAAATCTTCTGCTTTTATCCGTTTCATAAAAAGGCAGTCTGACTATTAAGTCTTCGACTGCCCATAACACATTTCTATTTACTTTAGACAGCTGCCGCTGCGCCGGCAGCCTTTCCACGAGATTCCCCCAGGTTGAGATGCAGAAATGCTTTCCAAGTATAAATCCCGCCATAACTACTGCTCTTGTTCTTTCCAGTTTTCTTCTATCGTTGTCTTAAGCGCAGCAAACATAGGGTAATAGCGTTTCTTTGTCTGACTTACAATATCCAGCGCAACCGCCTGATTATAGGCATGTGCCACATTGTTTCTGGCTGCAAGCGCATCCATCCACAAAGTTTCCTCTCTCACCATTCCTGCCTGATAGGCGGATTTTAAAATCTGACGGGGAGAGCCTGTTCTGGCCTCTGTCACGCCCTCCTTTTCCAAAAGCTCCTTCATCAGCTTCCAGGACTGTTCAAAGCATATCTCATATAAAGCCACCAGTCCTGTGAGGATCACATTATTATAAGGCTCTTCATATTCATAAATATCCTTTAGATTTTCAAGTGCCCGGCAAAAATTTTCATACTTCTTCATAAAGGATCTTCCCCTCTCTTTGAATTGATTCCAAAAGCTCCTTTTGTACAGGTCCGTCCAGATTCACTACATCAAAAAAGAGCAGCGTAGAAATCACTTCTTCTGCTTCCAGGGAGAACCTTACCGCATCCCCCCCGCTAACTGCCAGATCAATGTCACTGGTTTTTCTGTAATCGCCTCTGGCCCTTGAGCCAAAAAGCAACACCCGCTTCAGCCCACAGTCTTTTGCCAGCTTTTGAATTTCCCAAAGGATTTCTTCCCGGATTCCTGTATTTTCTATCATACACAGACCTCTTTCCCTGTTGTTCCCATGTATCTGCAAAAAGCTATCTATTATCATAGCTGAGTTTTTTCCATTCGTCAAACACCTTTGCATACATGACCTTGTAATTGTTTCCCAATATTATAACCAGATCCAAAATCCGCCGATCCCTATGCTGGTAATCCGGTTTTAAATTTAGAGAAATCTTAAAGATTTATATGCTAAATTTAGTTATAATATGGATATATCATATAGTAAACCTTATTTGGGAGTCCTTATGCGAATTTTATTAGTAGAAGATGATGAAAAACTGAATGAATCCCTGGCCTTTCAGCTAAAGAAGGAAGGCTTTCTGGTGGATGCCTGCCGGGACGGGGAGGAGGCCCTCTATTATATAGAAGAAAATATCCACGATCTGATTCTTTTAGATCGGATGCTCCCCCTGCTCAGCGGCACGGAGGTACTGGCCAGGATGCGCCAGGCACGCAACGAGACGCCGGTGATTCTGATTACAGCCCTTGGAACCCTGGACGACAAAGTAACCGGACTGGATTCCGGTGCGGATGACTACCTGGTGAAGCCCTTTGCTTTTGAGGAGCTGATGGCCCGGATTCGCTGTATCGCCCGCAGGCCCCGGCGTATGACGCAGGACGATCAGCTGGCTCTGGGAGATCTGACTTATTATCTGGGAGAAAATACACTTACCGGCCCCAAGGGCTCCTGCAGCCTGTCCAGGCGGGAAGGGACGCTTCTGGAGTCCTTCCTGCGAAATCCCGGGCAGACCCTCTCACGCCCGCTCCTGCTCACACGGGTCTGGGGGATGGACAGCGATGTGGAAGAGGGAAATCTGGACAATTACGTTCATTTTCTCCGGCGGCGGTTAAAATCCGTGGGAAGCGCCGTCAGCATTAAGACTGCCCGGGGAATCGGCTACCGTCTGGAAGCCGGGTAACCGCTCATGCACGTTTCCTGCTGCTCACAGAGCGGCCGGTAACCATTTCCTTTTGTGTGCCGGAACAAACCGGCAGTAATATAGGAAGGAGCCTTTATGTTTCGCAAGGTACATTTTCGTCTGGCTCTCCTTTGCGCCAGTATTACATGCTTCATATTAGCTGTGATGTCCTGCGGTTATCTCTATATTTCCGAAAAAAGCTTGAAGGACAGCAGCTTTGCCGCCTTTCAGGATGAGATGAAGGACATTTCCGGCAGCTTTGCTGAAAGCAGTGTTCTTACCTGGGAGCAGCTTGCCCGGATTGAGGATCAGGGAACTTACTCCATTCAGATTCTGGATAATGAGGTTCCTCTGCTCTTTCACCGCCAGTCTTCTTCACAGGAGGAGCTTTTTGCTGCCGCATGGCGCTATTTTGAAGAACACTTTGCATTTTCCTCCTTTGAGGAATCCCCTGTCTATTGCGCGGAATTTGACTTTCCCTCAAAATCTTCCGGCTCCTCGGATTACTATGGCTGCGCCATTGTCCTTGAGCGGAACGGGGGCATGCTCAAAATTATGATTTTAATGCCTCTCACTGCACTGGAACAGCAGATACGTTCCCAGCGGATTCTCTTTTCGCTTCTCACCGCACTGGCTGCCGCTGCTTTGTTTTTGTTCGCATGGTATTTCACCTGGAAGCTTCTTCGGCCTCTGGAGGAAAGCCAGCGGCGCCAGACCCAGTTTGTTGCCGCAGCCTCCCATGAGCTCCGCACGCCTCTGGCTGTGATTCTTTCCTGCGCCTCTGCTTCCCGGTGTGGGAACGAGGAGGAACGGGCTCATTTTCTGGATTCCATTCAGTCGGAAGGGATGCGTATGTCGGGGCTGATTGACGATATGCTCCTGCTCTCCGGCATGGAGGCTCATACCTGGTCTGTGGAAATGCGCCCCACAGAGCTGGATACGCTTTTGCTGGAAACCTTTGAAGCCTTTGAACCAGTAGCCGCCGAGAAGCCTGTCCGGCTTGCCATTGAGCTTCCGCAGGAAGCGCTTCCTCCCTGCAGCTGTGATCCCGGACGCATCCGGCAGGTGCTTTCTATCCTGCTGCACAACGCCGTCAGCTATACACCGGCCCAGGGACTCATCCGGCTTTCCCTTGCTTATGACAGAAAAACCTTTCGTATTCAAGTGGCGGATAACGGCATTGGTATCCCGGAAGAGGAAAAGAGCCGCATTTTTGAACGATTTTACCGGGCGGATCCCTCGCGCAGCAGGAAAGGCCACTTCGGGCTTGGCCTGGCTATTGCTTCGGAAATTATAAAAGCCCACCAGGGACAGATCCTGGTGGGCGATACGCCGGGAGGAGGGAGTACCTTTACGCTCCTGCTGCCGCTTCTCTAAAAATACTGTTTTTATGCCGTACCCATGCTTTCTTTATTTAAACTGCTGCAAAGCATCCGCATAGCGCTGCGTTATAATCTCCGGCCTTGTAATGGAGGTTCCGACTACGACCGCATGAGCTCCGGCCTCCAGCGCTTCTGCTGCCTCGTCTGGGGAGGAAATCTTTCCTTCTGCAATAATCGGAATGTCTGTAATGAAGTGAATTCCACGGATAAGATCCAGATTCACCGTCTGCACTTCCTGGCTTTCTCTCGTATAACCGGACAGTGTAGTCGAAACCAAATCCACTCCCATAGGAAGAACTTCCTCTGCCTCCTTAAGTGTCGAGATTTCTCCCATGATAAGGACTTCTGGGTAATTTTTCCGTATCCGGCCTATGATTTCCTCTACGCATTCACCCTCCGGCCGTCTCCTTGGCGTAGCGTCAAGTGCAATGATTTCGATTCCAACCTCCAATATCTCTCTGGCGCTTTCATATGTAGGAGTGATATATACCTCACAGTCATCCCGGAACTGCTTGTTTATCCCGATGATTGGGAGGTCTGTCCGTTCCTTGATTTTTCTGATATTGTCTGCTCCTGTGGCACGGATTCCGGCTGCGCCGCCCTGTTGTGCGGCAGCTGCAAAGGCCGCCATGATGTCTGCTCCGTACATGGGCCATCCGACTCTTGCCTGGCAGGATACGATCAATTTATTTTTTATCTGTTCCAATACGCTGCTCCACTGTTTCATCAGAAGATTCCGACCGCCTTTCCTACAATTCCTAATGCAAAGCTTGCAATAATACAAACATACATCCCTTTTTTGTTCCTAACCAGAATCCAATAATAGGACAGCACCAGCAAAAGGGGAAGCAGGCTTGGCATTAAGGAATTGATAATATCCTGAAGAATAATTTCCTTTTCTCCAATCATCCACACACAGCCCACATTCAGATTCACAAAGCCCACAATCATGGCTCCTACCACCATCATGCCGACAATGGTTGCTCCCTCTACAAACTTATCAATGATACTGCTGCCCTTCATTTTAACCACAAGATTCGTTCCAAGCTCATAACCATATCGGATAAACAGCCATCTGGAGCATACATTCAGCAGCACATTCGGAATCAGAAACACAAAAGGTCCCGCCGGATTGCCGTCCAGCGCAAGGGCTGCCCCGATTGCCGCAAAGATCGTCATAAAGGTTGCCTTAAATACAGAATCGCCAATGCTGGACAGCGGTCCCATTAAAGCTGCTTTTGTAGAAGATATCGCTTCTGCAGAAATTGGTTTTCCAACGGCGCGCTGTTCCTCCAGTGCCAGCGATACGCCGATAACCGCATTTCCGGTATAGGGATGGCAGTTGAAAAACTCATTATGCCGCATCATAGCTTCCCTGAACTCCTGCTGATCCGGATACAGAGTCCGCAGTGCAGGTATCATGGAATAGCAGAATCCCAGCGAACAGTACCGCTCATAATTGATGGTTGTCATGGTAAAAAACGAACGCCAGAAAACCTTCTTCAATATCTTCTGGCTGAGACGCCTTTCTCCGGAAGCCGTTTCCTCTTCCCCTGTCTCAAAGTCATCGTCAAATCCGTCGCCGGCGTTTTCTTTCCTCATGGTATACATAGCGAATACCAGCGACATGGCAATGATAGAAGCTGCCAGAACATTCAGCCCCAGATAGACGGAGCACACAAAGCCCAGGGCAAAAAAAGCCCAATATTTTTTAAAATTCATCATCTTCAGCAGCATCGCCATTCCCACTGCCGGAAGAATACCGGAAGCAATCTTAAGACCATCTGTCAATACCTGGGGCATAGAAGCCACAACGGAATTCACGAATTCACTGCCGAACTGTATGGCCAAAAAGGTGGGAATAAAAAATACCAGAAAGAATACAATCAGTCCGCAGAGCTGCATCCTCTCCACTTTCTTATCATCACCTGACTGCACATACTTGTCCGCGCTGTGGATCAGAATGATATTCAGGTTCCAGGCGAACATAATCAGAAGCTGTGCCAGAAGACCAATGGGAAGGGCCAGCGCAATGCCCACCTCTGCATTTCCACCATTTAAAATTGCAAACACCGTGGAAAGAATACCGGCAATCTGTGCATTAGGCGGAACGCTTCCGCCAACCGGAATCACGCCCATATACATCAGTTCCACGCTTCCTCCTACCAGAAGACCGGTAGGCAGATCTCCCATCAGCAGCCCGATTAAGGGGCCTGCAAAAATGGGCCGTGAAATCATCCAGTAGCCATACCCATAGTTCTCTAAAATCAAGAACGCAATAAAAACACTTAATATCAACACTTGAATCGTACTCATAAAATACCCTCCTATTCCAGTTCCGTAATATCCCTCCCAGTACACTTGTATGAAATCAATTTCCAGCCGCAGAAAGCATGCGTCTGGAAATTGATTTGTGCACTGTGAGGGATATTACTGATTCAAAGTCGCTGCGCGACGGCGCTTGACATTTCTTAGCTGGACTTTGCGAACCCCGGATTCCTACAGCAGTCCCATCAAATCCTCTCTGGTATCTGTGGGATGAGTCCGGTTTTCCAGCCTTATCCCCATACCGCTCAATTTTCTGAAAGCCTCTTCCATCTGTGCGTCTACATAAACGGTTTTGGAAAGCTGTCTCCTTCCCTCTTTGTAATACAGTCCGCCTACGTTTATTTCCTTTAGCTCAACCCCTTTTTCACAAATGGAAAGCAGCGCGCAGGGATGCTTAACGACGATAAAAATCTTCCTTTTCTCGTACTTTTTCAGAAGCTCTACTGCTTTTTCCTCATCGCACACGATGCATTTCACACCCTTGGGACAGGCCATCTGAAGCAGAGAAATCTGAAATTTGTCTTTTGCCGCTTCATTGTCAATTACCATGATGCCCTCGCTTTTGTATGCTACACTCCAAGCGTGAGCTACTTGCCCATGTATAAGGCGTTCGTCAATTCGTGCTATGGTAACCATAATTGTATTTCCCCCTTTCCTACTTCAAAACTACCAGATGTGAAAGTTAGTGTCAATAAAGTTTGATAATTGCGAAATTTTATTTCATATTATGAAACATCAGCGGAGTCAATACGGGTCTGCTGAATTTTTTGGATGGTGTCGTCGTAATGCAGAGAACAATAAAGGGCATATAGAATGTCAATAATATAGAGCTGCGCTGTTCTGGATGCCATGGCGCCGCTGCGAAACACAGTTTCTTTTGCCGTAACAAACAGATTATAATCCGCCACGCGGTTCAGGGAGTTTTCTCCGCAGGACGTAACTGCCACTACAGGAGTTCCGTTTTTTTGAAGGATCCCGGCAATCTGAAGCATTTCTTTTGTTTCCCCCGAATAAGAAATAATAATGCCTACATGACTTGCATCAGAATTAACTGCCTGTACATACTGCCTGTCATAAAACTGATAAGTAATCACATTTTTCCCAATCCGCATAAATTTAAACAAACCGTCCATTGCTACAATATGGGATGCGCCTACCCCGTAAAAATCAATAATAACCGCTTTTTCCAGCAAATGCGCTACCTTCATAAACTCCTTCTCATTTACCAGAACCCTTGTTTCTTCAATCGTCTTGACCGCAATATTGGTGATTTTCTCAATGACGGCATGGGGCGTATCGTCCTTTTCAATCGTTGTGCTGTCCAGCAGATTAAGTTTCATATCTTGAAAATACTTGATCTCCTCCGCCAGTAAAACCTTCAGATGTGTAAATCCCTTAACATCAATTTTTTTGCACAGTCTTACTACGGTAGCCGGAGAGGTAAAAGATTCTCTGGCCAGATCATACACCGTATATTCCAAAACCTTTTTTGGATATTTTAAGATATATTCTCTTACCTGGTTTTCCGCTGCGGAAAGATTCCGATAATCCCTTAATTTAATCAATACACTCATAGCAGCCTCCTTATTTGTTTTTCTATAGTATGACATGTTTCTTTCAGAATTCAAAATAAAATTTCATTCTTTTAGAAAAGCTATGATTTTTCATTTCAGAATGGTACAATAGCCAACAACAGCTGTAAAACAAACGAAAGGACTATTCTATGAATACAAGCAACATAAAAAATCTGGAGACAGAATTAAGAAATCCGCACACGCAGACAATTGACTCTATGAATACGCTTGACATTCTCACTGCCATTAACAAGGAAGACATGACTGTTCCTGCAGCCATCCAAAAATGTCTGCCGCTTCTGGCTGAAATGGTAAATGAAATCTGTTCCCGGCTGGAAGACGGCGGCCGTCTATATTATGTGGGAGCCGGAACCTCTGGACGCCTGGGTGTTCTGGATGCGTCCGAATGTCCTCCCACTTACGGAGTTTCTCCTCTGCTGGTTCAAGGAATTATTGCCGGAGGCGATTCTGCTCTTAGAGTATCCAGCGAAGGAACGGAAGATAATCCCCAGCAGGGACGCAGCGATTTGATCAAGGCCGGAATCACAAAAAAAGATGCCGTAATCGGGCTGGCAGCCAGCGGACGGACTCCTTACGTCATCGGAGCGCTGGATTATGCCAATTCCATAGGCGCTTACACCGGAGCTGTTTCCTGTGTTTCCGGCGCTCAGATATCCGGACACGCCCGGATTGCCGCAGAAGCCGTAACCGGCCCCGAGGTGATAACCGGTTCCACCCGGATGAAAGCGGGAACGGCTCAAAAAATGATTTTAAATATGATTTCAACCTCTGTTATGATTAAGCTTGGGAAGGTTTACGAAAATCTAATGGTAGATGTTCAGCCCTCCAACAAAAAACTCCTATTGCGTGCCGCCAGTATTGTAAGGGAATGCGCAGGGTGCGGCGAAGAAGAGGCCCTAGAGCTTTTAGCTGCTTCCGGAAACCATGTAAAATATGCTGTTTTTATGGGCATCACCGGCTGCAAAGCAGAGGAGGCAGAAACATATCTGAAGCAGGCAAAAGGCCATCTTCGTCTGGCGCTTGATATTTACAAAGAACATTTCTAATGTTTGATAATTTGTTTTCGTTTGAAATTAAAAATCTTTCTTTTCATTTACAAACAGCGTATTTCATGGTAAACTAGAAACAGTAATATTCCTTTCAAGGCACAAATCAATTTACAGACGCATGGGTTTGCGGTTGGAAATTGATTTCATACGGGGTGTCTTGAAAGGAATATTACGGAACTTTAAATAGGAGATTTTTATGCACACAACGGAAAATGTTCAAACAGGTCTTATTTTTAATATACAGAAATTCAGCATCAACGACGGCCCCGGCATCCGCTCCACGATTTTTTTCGCCGGATGCCCTTTAAGCTGCCGCTGGTGCTCCAATCCCGAATCCCAGAACCGCAACCGAAAGGCGGCTCTCGCCTGCGGCGATCCCAAGCTTACCGGCCGGGCCTGGACCATCGAAGAGGTGCTTGCAGAGGTAGAAAAGGATCGCTGCTTCTACGAGGAATCCGGCGGCGGCATCACGCTTTCCGGCGGAGAAGTCCTGCAGCAGCACGCCTTTGCCACGGCCCTTTTAAAGGAGGCCCATAAGCGCAGCCTCCACTGTGCGGCGGAGACAACCGGCTTTGCTTCTCATGAGATATTTTCGGAATTCATCGAGGACATTGATCTGCTGCTTTTCGACCTGAAACACTGTGACCGGGAAATCCATCAAAAGAAAACCGGCGTCTATAACGACATTATTTTGGAAAATATGCGTTACGCCCTTGCCCGGAAGGTTCCGGTTACCGCCCGGATTCCCGTTATTCCCGGCTTTAACGCCAACAAAAAAGCGGCTGCGGGAATGGCTGCGCTTCTAAAGGAGATGGGAATTACGGAGGTTCATCTCCTTCCTTTTCATCAGTTTGGCGAAAAAAAGTACGAGCAGCTTGGCATCCCCTATGAAATGGCAGATGTAAAGCAGCTCCATCCCGAAAATCTGCAGACCTATCTGGATATCTTTTTAAAGGAAGGGCTTGAAGCTTCCTTCCGATAAATTCTTTCACACCAAAAGACGGCTGGGCCGTCTTTTTTATTGTGGACATGTTCCATTTGATTGACAAATCCCAGCTCAAAGTATATTATATGCAGGACAATGTTGTACGAAGTATATTCGGAATGAAACATTTATCAAGAATCCAAAAAACAGCTTTCGAAAACACGGAAGGAGAGCATCATTATGAGCAGACGATATGCAGATATGGCTTTGGTCTACGCCGTTATCGCTATGATTTTTGGAGTATTTTATAGAGAATTTACAAAGTTCAGCTCTTTTGAGGGACAGACAAACCTGTCCTTTCTGCACACACATTACTTTGTACTGGGAATGTTCTTTTTTCTGATCCTAATGCTGGCCGAAAAAGCATTTCACTTTTTCGGCCAGCGTATGGGCAGAATCTTATTTACTTATCAGCTCGGTCTGAACATCACCGGTCTTGGCTTCCTTATGAGGGGCTTGACACAAGTGTGGGGCACCGAGCTGAGCAAGGGACTTGACGCCTCTATTTCCGGCATTGCCGGGATCGGCCACATCTTAATGGGCGTCTCGATGGTTCTTATCCTGCTGAAAATCAGGAAGTGTGCTGCTTAGACATCGGATATACGGGGCTGATGGCTTATTTTGCAACAGCCCCCATTTTATATTGTATAGGAAAAATCCCTTTACAAGGTCTGCTCCGTTCTCTCAATAATATCATCCTGGGTTTTCTTGGACAATACATTGAAGAATGCGCTGTAGCCCGCCACCCGGACTATGAGATCCTTATGCCTCTCCGGATGCTCCTGGGCATCCAGCAGGGTCTCCCGGGATACGATATTGTATTGCACATGATATCCATGGAGCCGGTTGAAGAATGTCTTTAGCAGCATCTCCAGCTTCTGCTTGTTTTCTTCCTTGGAAAGCATCTGAGGCGTCATTTTCTGGTTCAGAAGCACGCCGCCGGTGATCTTTTCCGTCCGAAGCTTGGAAATGGATTTGAATACGGCAGTGGGACCGCTCTTGTCGGCATTGTGGGCCGGGCTGCAGCCTTCCGCCAGAGGCTCAAAGGCATTTCTTCCGTCCGGCGTGGCCATGGTTCCCATTCCCTGGCCTACATTGGCGCTGATAGATGAGGTTCCCGCATAGCGGATTCCGCCGATGGGGCCTCTCTTGTAACGGGTACTGGGATATTTCGCAATCTCATCCAGGTAGGTGTCGTATGCTTCCACTACCAGAAGATCTGCCTTATCGTCGTCATTTCCGTATTTAGGCGCGTCATGAATCAGCATTTCCTGGATCTTCTTATTCTCCGGCGACTGGAAGTCGTCCAGGATTGCATTCCAGAGCTGTTCTCTTGTAAGCTTCTTTTCCTCATAGACAAGCTTCTTAACCGCCGCCAGGGAATCCGCCATATTGGCAATCCCCACCTGGAGGCCGGAAATAAAGTCGTATACGGCGCCGCCTTCCTTGATGGTCTTTCCCCGTCCGATGCAGTCGTCCGTAAGGGCCGAGCAGAGGATATCCGGCACATCCCGTTCGGAGGCCTTGTCAATGGCATTTTCCACTATAACGCTGTAACGGGTCATTTCCCTAAGGGTTTTATCCCAGGCTGCCATCAGCTCCTCATAGGTTTCCATATCCTTGAAGTAACCGTATCCCTTTGTAAAACGCTTTCCGCTTGTGAGATCCACGCCGTTGTTCATCACACACAGAAGCAGCCGGGGGAAGTTGATGTAGGACATTCCCGTGCAGCGGTAGCCCCATTTTCCGGGAACCGCCGTTTCCACACAGCCAATAGCGCTGTAATTATACGCGTCTTCTTCCTTCACGCCCCAGCCGATAAAGGAAGGGATAATGATCTCATCGTTATTCAGAGCGGGCATTCCAAAGCCCAGCTTCATAACCTCAATGCATTCGTCGAAGAAATGCTTATCCAGGCCGGCATGATAGCGGACTGTCAGATTCGGCTGCGTCAGCCTTGTCTGGGCCACGGACTGGAGCACAAGGAAGCTCAGCTCATTCACTGCGTCCTTCTTATCCGTAGTCTGGCCGCCTATGGTGACATTCTGGTACATAGGGGAGCCTGCGGAGCTTAAGGTATGGGCCTGGGAGCGCACCTTATTGATGGTCAGGGTCTTGATCCACAGGCAGGTGAGAAGCTCCAGCGCCTCCTCCTTTGTAATCCTGCCTTCCTTTAAATCATTTATATAATAGGAATACATATACTGGTCAAAGCGGCCGTAGCTTAGGGAATGGCCATTGGATTCAATCTGCAGAATCAGCTGGATAAACCAGACGGACTGCACGGCTTCCCGGAAGGAAGAGGCCGGTTCATAAGGAACCTTCTCACAGATCCTGCTTATCTCAAAAAGCTCTTTTTTTCTGTTCTCATCTGTTTCCTTTTCCGCCAGTTCCTTTGCCAGAGCGCTGTACCGCTGTGCAAATGCCCGGACAGCTTCTATGACAATCAGAACGGCGTTGTAGAATACATTCTTATCAATGCTGTCCGGATCTGTCAGATCCAGGGCTGCCTTACATTTCCTAGTTCTCTCTTCGTATCCCTTTAACCCAATCGCAAGAAGGCGCTCATAATTCACGGCCAGGTGGGCATCGCCGGCATTCAGTTTGCCTTCCATGCCGAACACGCCTGTCTCCATAAAGACGCTTACCTCCTCTGGAAGGAGGGCTTCGCCTCTTGCACGTAAGTTATTGTTTTCCCAGAAGGGCGCAATGCTTCGGATCTGTTCCTTGGCCTCCTCCGTAATATAGAACACGTCGCCGTCCCGTTTTTCAAACAGATCCAGCTCTTTCAATACAAATTCCAAGGTATATTCCGGAAAAACAGGGGCGTTCCGGTTCTTCGTTGCCTGGTTGCCGGCAAGGAGAGATTTGTCCTCCAGGTAGATTGTCATTTTCTCCAGAATATTTTTCAGCATCAGCGCCCTTGCCATCACCCGGGGCTGGTTTAAGCTCTCTTTATAAGCTTCCGTGGCCAGAATGGCACGCTCTGCATCCACATAAGGCTTCTCGTCCAGGACTTCTTCCCGGAATGCCTGCATACGCTCTGTCAATGCGCCGAAATGATTTCTATTTTCCATATTGCCCTCCATTAATATTTCGTTCGTAACTAAATTATTTTCGTTTGTAAAATTATAGTATCATTCTTTTCTGCGGATGTCAATGAGATTTTATTCGAAACGCAAGCTTATTTCATTTGAAAAATCTGTTGTGTGGAAAGATGTGGATGTGTTACAATGAATTGAAAATAGGATATCCTCGGCAGGCAAAGGCCAGGTATCAAAAAGAAAGGGATTTTCCATGAAAGAACGTCATCTTGAGATATTAGACATTGTGAACGAAAGGGAGCGAATCAGCGTCCAGGAGCTCTCGGAAAAGCTCGGCCTTTCCGTTGTGACCATACGAAAGGACTTAGAAGAGCTGGAGTCCGAAGGGCTTCTGCGCCGCCAGCACGGCTACGCCGCCAAGGCTTCCCCGGACGCCATCAATTCGCGGATGTCCTTCCGCTATCTGGAGAAAAAGAAGATTGCGCAAAAGGCCGTCTCTCTGGTGGAGCCTATGGAGACCATTATGATTGAATCCGGCTCTACCTGCGCCCTCTTTGCCGCAGAGCTGGCGGCCGTCAATGATGTGACCATTATTACAAATTCCACTTACATTGCCCGTTCCCTGGGATCTGCCCCGGGTGCAAAGGTAATTCTGCTGGGGGGTGATTATGACACGGTAGCCGAGGTTACCACCGGGCCGGTGACAGAGCTCTGCGCCAGAGAATATTATGTGGATAAAATCTTTGTGGGAATAGACGGCTACACGGAGGACAACGGCTTTTCCAACATCAACCACACTCGCTGCAGCACTGTCCGGGCTCTGGCAAAGCAGGCGGATAAAGTGATTGTCCTCACAACCTCCGATAAGTTCGGGAAGCGCAGCGTGGCCAGGATGTTCTCCTCCGACGAGGTGGACACCATTGTAACCGATTCCCAGCTTGCCCCCGAATACGCAGACACGCTGCGCTCTCATCAGATCCGGGTAGAGCTTGCAGAGGGGTGAACGTTCTGCCTTCTCCCCTCCTGATGCCCTGCAGCGTGTTATTCACCGCCGTCTGCGCAATGCTACAGCAGCAGTTCCGCCGCCCCGATAATCCCAAAATCCTTCTTAAGCTCCGCAAACCGGAATTCCACCGGCATCTTAATGTGATCGTACCGGTCAAACTCCTGACGCATGGGCCCAAAAAGGCTTTCTCCAAAGCTCGTCAGCCCTCCGCCGAAGACAAAGGTATTGATATTGAGGAGCTGGTAGATATTGTAAACGCAGACTGCCAGATGATGGGCCATATGGGTCAGTTCTTCCCCCGCCAGCTCATCTCCTTCCCGTACTGCCTTAAGCAGCGCCTCTCCATTGCGCACCTTTGCGTCTTCAAGCAGGCTTTTCTTTCCACGGAGAAGCCGCATGCCCAGACGCTTCGGAAGATTCCGGCCGCTTATCTGTGACATAAAGCATCCGTAATTGCCGCAGCCGCACATGATTCCCTCGTCCGGCGTATCCAGCATATGCCCGCTCTCTCCCGCCCAGCCATAGCTTCCCCTGAACAGGTCTCCATTGATGATAATTCCGCTTCCGATTCCCGTGCTCACTGCCATATAAACCATATTCCTTAAGCCGCGGCCCGCTCCCCGGCGGTACTCCGCCAAGGCAGCCGCATTGCTGTCATTGTCCAGAACCACCTGTACCCCAAGGCGCTCCTCCAGATAATCGCGCATGGCAAAATCCTTAATATTCACCATGGCGGAAGTCATATGAATATATCCGCTCTCAAAGCGTATGTAAGAAGGCATACAGATCCCAACGCCCTCCACCTCCCGAAGCGATGCCTGGCGCTCTTCCAGGATCTTGTGAATCATCGCAATGATCTCTTCCGAAAAGGCCGGCCCGTCCGCCTCAATGTCGGTGGGATGCTGATACTTCTTTAGCAGCTCCCCCTCCCGGTCAAAAAGGCCGTAGGCCACCTTCGTACCGCCCGCATCAATTCCGAATATATATTTCTTCTCCATCGCGCCTCCTTCTGCTCCGCCCCTGATTTCATACTATCTTTTTTCTATATTCCGCTCTGTGCTCTGTACCGCTTGCGGAAATTCGACGGCGTCTCCTGCATCTTCTCTTTAAATACCCGGCAGAAATATTTGGGCGAATCAAAACCCACCAAAGCCCCAATCTCATCCACCCCCATGGACGTGCTGATCAAAAGCTCGCTGGCCTTCTGAATCCGCATGGCATTGATATAGCCGATTACCGAATCCCCCGTCAGCTGCCGGAACTTCCGGGAAAGATAGGATTTGCTGATGTATTCCAGGCCTGCCAGCTCCTCTAAGGTAAGCTTCTCCATGTAATGATTCTGAATATATTCCAACACCCGTTCAAAGGTTCGGTTTCTGCCGTCTGCCTCGTAGCATTCACGAAAAATAATAATCAGAAGCTGCTTGATTGCATACTCCAGAAGAACCGGCTCCTGGGTTTTCCGCCTGGCCTCCCGATATATGTTCCGGAAGGCATTATTAAGCATTCCCTCACGCTCGTTCAGATGAATAGGGCCCGGAAGCACCAGCTCCGGGATATCCACCCAGAGGCAGATGATCTCCCTTTTCCGTTCCGGCGAAGGCGCGTCCCTGTGCTCCACATACGCCGGGTACACAATCGTATCATACAGGGAAAAATTCACCTGCGCATCCCCGATTCCCACACTTCCCTTTCCATCTACGTAATAGATAAGTTCAATATAAGGATGGGAATGACGGGTGTGATCCCAGAGACTGTCGTTTTCGTCAAACCACTCACAGTAAGTCAGCTTGGGGCTGCTGTCCTGAATGAGAGAGATGATCCGCTTGTACTCCTCACCGTCCATAGTATATTTCCTTTCCTATGCGGTTTCTGTTTATAGCTTACCACATGTATTTTCGTTTGTCAATTATATGCTTTCTTTAGAAATAAAATATATTTCGTTAAGCAAAAATCCACCCATTTTTTTACACATGGATGGATTTTTTCATCTTACTGATTCCGCCATGCCGCCAGTACAGTGACACAGCAGGCTTCCTTTTCCGCATACAGCGGCGAAAGCTTCCCATTCTCCTGGTTGATGCCGAATACGCAGATTGTGTCCGTATCCTGGTTTCCTGCCAGCAGATACTCCCCGTCAGGAGACAGGATAAAGTCCCTGGGGATCTCTCCTAAGCTGTCCTGTATCTGAATCTGTTCCAGCCTTCCGTCCTCTTCTATGCGGAACACAGCCAGATGGTTGCTTCCCCGGACAGATGCGTAAAGCCATTTTCCTTTTGGATGCAGACGGATGGCCGCTCCCAGAGAAGGAGGCCTGCAAGTCTTTGGCATAGCTGATATCGTTTGCACAAGCCGGGCGCAGCCCGATTCCATTTCGTATTCATAGACATTGACCTGGCAGGCCATCTCTGTCATCACATAGAGATGCCGCCCTTTCCGGTCAAAGACTCCATGCCGGATTCCCTGGCCCTTGATCCCCAGTATCGTAAGCTGCTCATCGGGCAGCAGCCAGCCCTTTTCCCAATCCCCCCGATATCCTGCAAGACAGTCCAGCCCCAGATCCGGCACATAGACATATTTCCCATCGGGAGAAAGAAGCATCTGATGAGGGTGGGGCCCCTCCTGCCGTTCCCGGTTTACTCCTTCACCGCTGTGGCGGAGCACACAAGAGGCATGCCCAAGACGGTAATCCCCAAGAATCGGAAAGACGCTTAAGCTTCCGCCGGAATAATTGGCAGCCATCAGATATCTTTTATCCGGGGAAAATGCCAGATGGCAGGCATCGGCCCCACAAGTGAATTGTCTGCTTCGCAGCGCAAGCTCTCCTGTTTTGCTGACAATCTCATAAGCAGACACCGTAGAACCGGGAATTCCCCCGTATTCCTTCAATTCGTTTACACAGTACAGGAAGGGCGCGTCAGGATGCACCAATATATAGGAAGGATTGGACACGGAGGGCGTCACCGACAGCCGCGTAAGCCTTCCGGTCTCCCCGTCAAATGCGTAACAGGTAATCCCCCTGCATCTGCCCGGCACAACCTCACCAGACCCCATCTTTGCGGGTTCCGTATATCCTCCTGTAAAGAAATAAAAATTTTTCAATCTTCTACTCCTGTCTAAGCCCGAGGCACCCAAAGTATATTGCGCCCACCGCCTGGGCAAACTGGGCCACCGTATAATCGGGATGGGCCTCAAGCTGCTTCATCAGATCCGTATTGGCAAGGCCGCCGTCCGCCGCATACTGCTTCAGATCCGGTTTCCTGCGTCCTGCCCCCTCGCACATCAGCCGGAAGCATACGGGGCTCTTTACCAGCCGTCCGAACAAGGAGCGTTCCTTGGCCGCCGGATTCAGAATATAATCCGTCTCCTCCCAGGTTACGGCAAGATATTCTCCTACCTTCCGAAAAATTTCTCCGCAGCTTTCAGACTCCCCTGCCTTCTTCATAAAGAACTCAAGACAGGGCTTGCGCATATCCTTGGGCTCCGTCGGAACTGTCACCTCATTCCCGTCCCAGACAAACAGCCCCTGCTCAAGAGCCTCCTGGTAAATCTCCGGCTCTTCCTCCGGCAGATATTTCATGGCAAGGCGGAATACTCCTGACTGGCAGGTATACTTCTGCAGCGTGCCGGGAAGATTCGTATTGTAATTGTTGATGCTCCGCACGTCATTGGAGGGATACTGCTTCTGCACACAGCTTCCCAGGTCAATCATAAAGTTGTAAACCTCCAGAGGAATCTCCGGAATCGATCCGTCCGGAAGCACCCAGCCTGTTCCAAGCTCCGTTCCCAGAGTATGGGCAAAAAATCCGTTGGACACGTCCTCCCCTGCCCACGCCTGTTCCACTGCAGCCGTAAAAGCCGCCATAGGGCCGTCATTGGTATTCATCACCGCTCCGTCCTCTGTCACAAATGCCTTCAAGTCCTCACAGAGCACAGAGATTTTCCCAAACTGCTCTTCATAATCCAGCTTTTTATTTTCTCTCATGCCCTTTGTCTTAAAAGTCTCTCCCCCGACAATCAGGTTCTGAATCACCACGTCCGGAAAGCTGAGGCCGATAGCGTCGAACTTACGAAGCCCCTCTCCTGCCGCCTGCTCCATACTTATAATCCCGCGTTCCATAGCTTCAAAGGAAGCGTCCTTGGAAAAAGCAGCCTTATCTATCTCTGCGCCTCTGCCCGATGCCTCCAGGCTGGCTGCCGCGCACATCATCCTTGTGAGCATCAGCACCGGATCTATCAGCTGCTCAGCCCTCTCAAAGCCGGCCGGAAACCAGTCGAACTCCTTGTACACTGCCAGAGCGCCCTTTACGCTTGCCGTCAGCTTAATGTCTGTTCCGCCGATATCAATTCCCAAAAGCATCTTATCCTTGGCAAGCTCCGGCAGAGCGGCAAAGACGGCCTCTCCCTTTGTCTCCTGGGTTTTACTTTCCACAGGCTTCTCTTCTGACACGTCTTTACGCTCAAACCGGAAGCAATATTTCCCTTTCAGGAGCACGGACAATATGCGCTCGTTTACATTCAGACTCTTTCCATAGCCGGTTCTCTCTGCCTTTGAGGCCTTGGTCTGAAACACTTCATCCAGCCCCTCTGCCAGAGCTGCTGCCTTCTCATCCTCAGCATCCGTATAGATCTCGATCTTCACTGCTCCCAGAGAAGAGAGGATGTTGTAAATCATTGCGTGGACATAAGAAGCCGCGAACGCCTCTTCCTCCCGGCTTCTGGTCTCGGGAAGCGACAGCGGAAAGCTTTTTTTACTCTCGTCATAGAGGGTTACATGCAGATGGAAGGGCCTTGTTCCCTCCTTTTCAAATGCGTTTCTTACATCCGTAATATAGACAGGCTCATCCTTCTTTGCCTGCTCCAGAAAATCATTCAGCATGGTTTACTCCTTTACAATATGTACAATTCCTTCCTGCTCCAATATCTCGTAAAACCTTTCCATTTCCTCGCCGGAAAGGGCTTTTCCTTCCACAGGATAATCTCTTTCCATAGCTGCGTATTTGCTGCGGCAGAGGGGATTGAAGTTCAAAAGCTCATAGGCACCGTCCGGATTCACCGACCGGATATAACGGGCAATACTGCGGATATTCTCCTCCGTGGCCGTATAGCCCGGAATCAGCGGCGTCCGCACAAGGATATGCGCCCCCTTTGCCGAAAGATATTCATAATTCTCAAGAATCTGCTCATTTCCTGCTCCCAGGTGCTTTTTATGAAGCTTGGTATCCAGGAATTTGATATCAATCAGGAACTCATCGGTCACCGGAAGCATTGCCTCTACAGCCTCTCTGGGGGCCAAAAGGCAGGTTTCCACAGCCGTGTTCACGCCCTCCTGCTTACAAAGCCTTAAGACCTCCGCTGCAAATCTCCACTGAACGAGCACCTCGCCCCCGGAAAGCGTCACGCCCCCTGTCTCCCCAAAAAACACACGATCCCGAAGCAGCTTCTTAGCCGCCTCCTCCGCCGTCAGCTCTGTCCCGATTTGTCTAAGGGCAGCTCCCGGACAGGCCTCCTGGCAGCTTTGGCAGAGGCTGCACCGGGAAGCATCTATGTGGATTCGATCGGTAAGCTTCAAAGCCTTCTCCTTACACACTGCCGCGCAGGTGCCGCATTTTAAACAGTCCCCCGGGCTGTACCAGAGCGCCGGGGTCCCGTCCATCCCTTCCGGATTCTGGCACCAGGGGCAGTGAAGAGGGCAGCCCTTGAAAAAGAGGGTAGTGCGAAGTCCCTCCCCGTCATGGACGGCAAACCGCTTGAGATCAAAAATTATCCCTTTCATGCCGATTCGTAAGTGGTACGGGCAATAATTTCTTCCTGGAGATCGGGAGCAAGCTCCGTGAAGTATGCCGTATAGCCGGCGACGCGGACGGTAAGGCTGCGATACTGCTCCGGCGTCTTCTGGGCCGCTCTTAGATCTTTTTCGTTGAGCACGTTAAACTGAATATGACTGATCCCCAAGCGGCATACAGACCGAAGAAGCTCCACAAACTTCTGAATTCCCGTGTCCGTCTTAAAGAACTGGGGCAGGAATTTCATGTTCAGAAGGGTTCCGTTGCTGGCCTTTTCAAAGGGCAGCTTTGCCACGGACTGGAGAAGGGCTGTGGGGCCATTGGTATCCCGTCCGTACATGGCGGACACACCGCCGTCTGCCAGCGGATCCTTGGCGCGGCGTCCGTCAGCGGAGGCTCCCACGTTCTGTCCCATAGGCACATGGGCGGAAACCGTATAAAGGCCCATCTGATAGATTCCTCCGCGGCCGTTTTTATACTTCTTTAAGCCGTCGGCAAAGTAATTTACCCATTTTACCCCAAGCGCATCCACCCAATCTACGTCATTTCCGTACTTAGGCGCTTTGTTGAGCAGCATAGCCCGGATAAGAGGCGCATCCTCATAGTCTGTCTGAAGAGCGTGAAGCAGCTCTTCCCTGGAAAGCTTCTTCTCGTCGTATACGAGAGCCTTAATCGCCGCCAGGGAATCTGCCAGATTGGCAGCCTGGATAGCCTGCACGCCCGCAAAGTTGTAATGAGCGCCCCCCTGGGTGACATCCCGGCCCCTTGCCAGACAGTCGTCAATCACCGCAGAAAGGAAAGGCGTAGGCAGAAGCTTCTCATGCATCTTCTCCACCTGGCTTACACACTCTGCCATCCGGTCAGAGAAGTAATCAATCTGCTTTGCGTAGGCTGTTTCCAGCTCTTCAAAGGTTTCATAAGTAGTCAGAGCCCCCAGATCCAGCCCTGTCTTTTCTCCCGTGAGCATATCTACGCCGTGATTCAGCGTCAGCTCCAGAGCCTTTAGAAGATTGAACATAGCTGCGTCGCTCCAGGCCAGGGCATTCCCGTGGGTGGTCAGCTCCACGCAGCCTACAATGGCATAGTTCATCGCATCCTTGTGGCTCACCCCGTGGGCCATAAGCGCCGGAACAACCGCTTCGTCATTGAATACCTGCGGCATTCCGCTTCCCTGTCCGATGACCCTGCTGGCTGCCTCAAGAAGCTCTGCCGGAGAATCCTTGTAAATCCGCAGGGACAGATTCGGCTGCGGCAGCAAAAGATGAGACTGGGCCTGAAGGAAAAGATAGCTCAGTTCATTGGAAGCGTCGCTTCCGTCTTCCTTCTGTCCCCCCAGGGCTACATTGAAGCCAATCGGGAAGCCTGCAAAATACCGGGCGCTGTTGGAGTTGCGCAGATATACAAGCTGGTTGAATTTGAGCCATAAACACTCGGTAATCTCCAGGGCATCCTCCAGGGTCATTCCCTCCCTGCGGCTGTGCTCGTAATAAGGATACAGGTATTGATCCATCCGTCCCGGAGAGAAGGAAGACGCATTTCCCTCCATCTGAAGAATGACGTACAGGAACCAGACAGCCTGCACTGCCTCCTGATAAGTCTTTGGCGGCTCTGCAGCCAGCTTATGGCAGACACGGGCCGTCTCTGCCAGATTTTCTCTTCCAGTCTCCTGGTACAGCTTATCTGCCAGAACTCCATACCGCTCTATAAAGGCGCTGGCTCCTTCCATACTGATGATCACGCTCTGGTAAAAGCTTTTCTGGGCCTCGTCTGCCTTTTCCAGATACTCTTGGGCTTCCTTACGGATTCCTGCCGGCCCAAGCTCCAGCCACTTCTTGGTGTTGGGACAGATGTGGCCCTGGGAATGATCCTTCTGGTTAATTTTTACCACCTTGGCGATAGCGTCTACCTGGGATCCAACGGCTACTCTTACTTGATCCTCCAGGGAACGTCCCTTCCAGTAGGGCATAATCTCCTTCCGGAAAGCGTCGATGTCCTCCCCCCGTACCTGGAACTTATCCTGGGGCCTTGTGGGAAGCGTCTCAAACTCCCGATCTACCCAGGAAGCCCCGGTCTCGGGAAATACCACGCCGCCCCGTACTCCATAGGTCCGGTTTCCCACAATTCTCTCCTCCGGTTCAATCCGGATGCGAATCTGCAGAAGAGCTGCCTTAAGCGCTTCCGCCCTCTGAATGCAGCGAGGCATTCCCTCTGTCTTTTTGTAGCTTTCCGTCACAATGCGGGCCTGCTCAATGCTTGCAAATCTTGGCTCCTTGAGCATTTCTTCCTTTAGTTTCCTGATGCGCTCTGAGCATGTTAGCTCTAGAATTGTCTTTGTTTCCATTTGCCGACCTCCCTTTTGGTTACGTTTCCGATTCCTCTTGTTTCTACCTTCAATATAGCACACCTGGTATCTGCTACCTACTCACAGTCTCACCCAAAAAGTATACGATTCTCTCCTTTTTCCGCCGCTGTATTCTTGCTATTGGAAGGGGGCCGCCGCAGCCGCGACGGCCCCCTTCCCAAAGACAACGCCAATCTATGACAGGGCTTCTTCCAAAGCCTTATACATGACATCTTTGTCTGGTTTCTTTCCGGTCCACATCTCAATATTCAAGGCAGCCTGGTTGATCAGCATGCCCGCTCCCGTCGCACAGGGAATTCCTCTGCGGCGCAGCTCTTTGATGAAAGCCGTTTCCGTTGGATTGGGAATGACATCCTGTACAAACATCTCCGGCTTAATGGAATCCAGGTCGATATTCGGTACAGCCTCCACATCCGGATAGAGGCCTACGGAGGTGGCATTTACCACAATGTCCGTCCCTTCCGGAATGGAAAAGGGACCGTCCCAGTCAATGTAGCGGCACTCTGTCTTTGTATTCTCCCTCAGGATCGCCATAAGAGAATCTCCCAGAGCGCGATCCTGGGCACGGTTCACAATGGTAATATCCGCCACACCTGCAAGCCCCATCTCCACACAGACAGCCCTTGCTGCTCCGCCGGCTCCGAATACGACAGCCTTCTTTCCCTTCACGTCTACCCCGTTGGATTCCAGGGACATCATAAAGCCCTTGCCGTCGGTATTTTCTCCAAAGAGACGGCCGTTTTCGTTGACAATCATATTCACGGCTCCGATAAGCTTTGCACTCTCGGAAATCTCGTCCAGATAATCCATCACTGCAATCTTGTGTGGAATGGTACAATTGATCCCCCTCATTTTAAAAGCCTTCAGTCCTGCAATGGCATCTCCCAGCTTATCCTTATCCACATCCAGGGTCAGAAAATGCCAGCGCTCCAGTCCCATAGCCTCAAATGCCGCGTCCTGAATCACCACTCCCGGATTCTCCGCAACCGGCTGTCCGAACACGCCTACCAAATGATCCAGATAATTCTGTTCTTTCATACTTCCTGCACTCCTTTCTCTATACACGCTCTCTCTTCAGCTTTCTTCCGAAGCAGTCGCCGCCGATAATCACTACAATCAAAATTCCCTCAAAAAGCTTCTGATAATATCCGTCAATTCCAAGCTGGTTCATACAGTTGCTCACAAGCTGGATTACAAACAGGCCGATAAAGCTTTCTATCATGCCGCCCACGCCGCCCGCGAAGGAGGTTCCTCCGATTACAACGCCGCAGTTTACCATCATACCGGTGGTATCTCCATATACAGAGGATCCGGTGTTCATACGGGAGGAAAGAAGCACTCCGGCCAGTGTGGATACTACGC
Organism: Candidatus Merdisoma sp. JLR.KK011; assembly: GCF_036941125.1. Taxonomy (NCBI): domain Bacteria; kingdom Bacillati; phylum Bacillota; class Clostridia; order Lachnospirales; family Lachnospiraceae; genus Candidatus Merdisoma; species Candidatus Merdisoma sp. JLR.KK011. The sequence continues at coordinate 769,320 of NZ_JAYWSZ010000004.1, forward strand.
CGCTGATAATAAAGGCCGCCCACTTGATGGGAACAACCGAGATACCGGAGTATTTTGCAACCTCATAATTGCCGCCGATGGCGTAGCAGTTCCGCCCAAAGCTGGTAAAGCGCATAATACAGTAGAAAATAACAAACAAGATCACCATATATACGACCAGCGACGGAATGGTTCCGAAAAACTTCATATTGGAGATCTGCATAAACTCCTTGCTGGTACAGGTCAGCGGATGCGCGTTGGTAATCTGCTGGCAGATTCCCTTTAACAGCATTCCCATACCCAGGGTAATGATAAAGGGCTCCGTCTTCTGATGCACAACGAGGAAGCCGTTGACAATCCCCACTGCCAGGCCGCTTAAAAGAGCCAGGAGGAAGGCAAGCCAGATAGGCTGTCCTGAATTCACCATCATAACGGCAATGATGCCCCCCAGACACAGGGTGCCGCCTACGGACAGATCGCAGCCGCCGCAGATAACGGCCACCGTCACGCCGAAAGCTACAATCTCAAGAATGGCCGTGGAGCGGAGCATATCCAGCCAGTTGTACATGGTATAAAATGTCGTATCAAAGAAAAGCATCATAAGCATGAGCCCAAGAATCGCAATTACGGCCTTTTGCTTTGAAACAATCTTCCAGACTTTATTTGCATTTGTTTTCGCGTTCATTTTCCTGCCCTCCTTTTATTGCTGATTCCGGTTGTCCAGCCAGATAGCCACAACCAGAACGGCTCCACGCATGACGGTCTGCATATAAGTGGACAGATCCAGCATATTCATACAGTTGCCCAGTACCGTAATCAGGAATACGCCAAGCATGGTTCGGATGACGCTTCCCTTGCCGCCCTTCAGCGTGGTTCCGCCTACCACCACGCAGAGAATAGCGTTGGTCTCATAGCCCGTACCCATGGTGGCATTGGCGCTGGTTACACGGGACATAAGCATAATAGCTGCCAGTCCTGCCATGGCGCCCTCGATGGCATATACCATACGCATCACTCTCTTTACATTGAAGCCCACCAGGTATGCCGCATCCTTATTGCCGCCCAAAAGGCTGATGGAGCGCCCCCAGATGGTCTTTTTATGGAAGAAATTCATAAATACCAGGAAAACCAGGAACACAATCAAGGCTGCCGGCAGAATTCCAATGTTCTTGGAGCCCAGAGCCGTAAATACGCCGTAAGGGCTCTGGCACTTGGAAATCTTGATGGTAACTCCCTGGGTGAAAATCAAGCCGATCGCAAGCCATACCGAACTCATTCCATAGGTGATAAACAGCACCTCCGCCTGGGTCATAGCTCCGCAGGCCGTCAGAATCGCCCCTGTTATGTAACCGAGAAGGGCGCCCAGCAGAACGCCGGCAATCAGAGCGCCCCACTGTCCCAGCGGATCAATCAGGCTGATGGTCACAACGCCTACCAGGCTGATCATACCTACGATGGACAGATCAATAAAGCCTGCGATGATAACAAAGGTCATGCCCAGGGCCGCAAAGGGAAGAGCCCCCAGCTGCTTGAGCACATTATTCATGTTCGCAGCTCCGAGAAACTTCGGTTCCACGGCAGCCGTCACAATGGCCAATATTAAGATGCCGCAGAGCACCAGATTTTTCTTAAGAAAATCCTTTGTCGCAATTGCACTAATATTCTTTGTCATTTCTCTCCCTCCGTCCTATCCGATGGCCTTATCCATGATTTCCGTCGCATCTGCTTCCTCTGGATTGAATTCTCCGGTGATACGGCCGTCGCAGATAACCAGAACACGGTTGCTCATGTTCAAAACCTCAGGAAGCTCGGAGGAAATCATAATAATGGCTCCGCCGTCCTCCACGATTTTATTCATCAGCACATAGATCTCATATTTGGCTCCCACGTCGATTCCTCTGGTAGGCTCATCCAGAATCAGAATCTTGGGATTGCGCTCCATCCACCGGCCGACGATACATTTCTGCTGGTTTCCGCCGGACAGCGTAACCACCTTCGTCTCTGCCGTGGGCGTCTTGATCGCCAGGGCCTCTATCTGGCGCTTTCCGATATCCGTTTCCTTTGCGGAATCCACAACGCCGAAATGAGCCAGATCCTCCAGGGATGCCATAGTAATATTGCTCTCCACCGAGAAGGGCAGAATCAGGCCCTCCCTCTTCCGGTCCTCGGGCACCAGGGCCATTCCCGCTTTCTTGGCGTCGTGGGGCGTCACAATCTTTACCTTGTTTCCTTCCAGATAGATCTCATGCCCTTTAACCTTGTCGGCGCCATAGAGGGCCCGGATAATCTCCGTACGTCCGGCTCCCACCAGACCCACCAGGCCCAGGATCTCACCCTTGTGCAAGGTAAAATTAATGTCATGGAGCTTGCGTGTATTGAGATTCTTCACCTCCAGAAGGGGCTCTCCCACAAAGTGCGCCCTGGGCGGATACTCATTCTCAATGGTCCGGCCTACCATCTTGGCAATCATATCGCTTCGGGTCAGTTCTTCCACCGGCTTCGTGTCAATGACGCAGCCGTCCCGCATGATGGTTACGATATTGCAGTACTCAAAAATCTCATCCAGTTTATGGCTGATGTAGATTACAGACACGCCGCTGTCCCGGAGCTGATTGATGATCACTCCCAGCTTTTTCAGTTCCTCCGAGGTCAAGGAGCTGCTGGGCTCATCCATGATGATCAGCTTGGAATCAAAAGAAAGGGCTTTGGCAATCTCCACCATCTGCATCTCCGATGCACTCAGATCCCCTACCAGGGAGGTTGTGCTGATGGTGCTTCCAATGCTGTCAAGAAGCTCTCTGGCCTTCCTATGGGTTCCGCCCATGCCCTTGTTCTCCATAAAACGGCCCAGGAAAATATTTTCTCCTACCGTCATGGTGTTTACCAGGTTAAACTCCTGATAGATAATACTAAGGCCCCGGCGCAGCGCCTGGATGGGAGTTGTCTTTTCAATGGTTTCTCCGTTGAATATGACAGTGCCTTCGTCCTTTTCGTATACACCGGATAATATTTTCATTAAAGTGGATTTGCCCGCCCCGTTTTCGCCGACAATTCCGTACACAACGCCTTTGGGGATGGACAAGGACACATGATCCAGGGCCTTTACTCCCGGAAAGTATTTGCAGATGTCTTTCACCTCTAGGATGTAATCGGTCTTATTCTCCAACTTTACTGCCTCCCTTAATCTTTCATTGAAAAAGGCCGCCGCAAAGCGACAGCCCATTTAGCTCTGCCAATGTATGCTTTCTGGCTTTTTACCACTCCGGATAAGGCAGAGTTTCTACGTTATCCTTGGTTACGATATCTACCGGTGCATATACAACGCCTTCATCCGGCAGTGTCTCGCCATTCATAAGCTTCTGGATACACTCAAAGGAAAAGGTGGTCATGTTCTGGTAGCTCTGTCCGATGCAAAGCGCCTGTGTGCCGTCCTTTACCTGATCATATCCGGCTCCGCAGCCGTCCACGCCGATTACGTACACATCGTTCATCTCAGCAGCCTTCAAAGCCTCGATAACGCCGGTTGCACCGTTGTCCCAGTGGCAGAATACAGCCTGGATGTCCTCGCCGTGCTTTACAATAAAGTCTTCCATAATTGCCATTGCGTCCTCGGTTGCCCAAGCTTCGCAGTCCTTGGTATCAAGAACCTCTACCTTGGCAGTGTCAATGGTGTCAAAGAAGCCGTCGTGACGAAGAATCTGTGCGCTGTGGCCGGACTGTCCGCCTACCTCTACTACCTTACAGCCGTCCGGAAATGCTTCCATCAGAGCCTTCGCTGCTTCCTCACCGCACATATAGTCGTTGGTCGCACAAGCGAAATCACGGTACTCGGTGCTTGCAAAGCCTTCCGGCAGCTCGGAAGAGAAGATTCCTACAAATACGCCGGCCTCACGGGCTTCCTGGATGGCAGGAATCATAGCGCTTGGGTCCGTGGGGTTAATCATAATTCCCACATAGCCCTGGGACACGCAGGTTCCGATAGCAGCCACACCATTCTGCGCATCGTAATCCTCGTCAAATACAGTTACCTCAAATCCATAATCTGCCGCATACTGCTGAATCAGCTTCCATGCATATGCCTGAGATGGATTTGCAAGAGACTGGGTGATAAATGCAACCTTTGCCAGGCTGCCGTCGCCGGCCGGCTCAGCCGCAGGTGTTTCCTCCCCGGACGCTTCCGCTTCCGGCGCTTCCTCTGTCTGTACAGGCTCCGAAGCCGCAGGTTCCTCTGTCTTACCGCCGCATGCGGCCAGGCCCAGCACCATGACAGCCGCTAACAGCAATGCAATACGCTTTTTCATTGTTGTTCCTCCTTGGATTTGTTATTTTTTATAACTAACAGGCTGCACCTGTCAATCATCTTTGTGATATCATCCATAGAATATCTTTTTGTTCCCTTTTCGTTTATTAATTATAGACAAATATTTTTGGTCAAATAACCCATGATCCAACACAAAAAGTACACTATAATGAACAAAAGTTACGTATAGTGTCTTTCTATATTTGTTTCGAAACTATTTATCTTGTTTTAACCATCTATTTTCTGCATTTAAGAAGAATGCTGCATTCTTATTTGACAATTCCCTTTTCTCCTTTTACAATAAGACAAACAGCAATTTTACGAAGTTTTCCAAAGCATACCGGAGACGATTGCAGAATCAAGGATGGAGGAACATACTATGAGTAATTTTTATTATCAGGAAAGCTGGCTGGAGATTTTGAAGGAGCAGGAGGAGCTTCTGCGCTACGATACCTTTACCAGGAGCATGGCCCTGGAACTGGGCCTTAACATCCTCAAGCTGGCAGAAAGCACCTATCAGAAGCCTCTGGCTGTCCAGATTGTAGAGGACGGTACTATAATCTTCGCCCATAAGATGGCAGGCACCTCCTCAGAAAACGACTGGTGGATGAACCGCAAGCTGGCCGTATCACGCATAACAGGAAAAAGCTCCCTTTTTTCCTGTGTGGAGACGGAAATGGGCAATCCTGCGCCCCAATGGCAGGAGCGTCCGGATAACTATGCTGTCTGCGGCGGATGTATCCCTGTATTTCCCACTGACGGAAGCACGCCGTGGGCTTATGTGCTGGTGTCCGGGATGAAGCATTTTGAGGATCACCAGGTAATCGCCGATGCCATGGCTCTGCAGCTGGATAAAAAGATAAGGCGGGTTTCTTAAACCCGCCTTATCTTCAAGCTTACCATATGATTCTATTATCCGGAGGTCTTAAACTGCCGGCGGAAGCCGGCCGGAGATTCTCCGGTAATCTCCTTAAATACACGGTGAAAATACTTTGGTGAATCAAAACCTACCTGGTAAGCAATCTCATCTATACTGAGACAGGACATCATCAGAAACTGTCTGGATCGCTCGATCCGGAACCGGTTGATGTAGGATATCACCGACAGCCCGGTCCGTTCCTTAAACTTACGCGAAAGATAAGATTTGCTGATGTGCTCAAGCTCTGCCAGCTCATCCAGGGAAATCCTTTCCGCATAGTGGTTCTTGATGTATTCTATCACACAGTCCAGCATCCTGCTGCCTTCCACCGCTTCCTTTGCCTCTCTTAAAACCATAAGCATCAGCACCTTCATGGCATGCTCCAGAAGGAGTTCATCCCGTTTATCACGCTTTCCCTCCTGGTACACAAGACGGAACGCATTGCCCAGAATGCCGTCTCTCTCGTGAAGCCGTATCGGCTCTTCAATCACAAGCTCCGGCATATCGATCCAGAGACAGATGATCTCCCTTGGACGCTCCGGAAGCCGCTTGTCCAGATGCTCCTGGCAGGCCGGATAGACCGTGGTATCATACAGAGAAAAGTTCAGCTTCGTTCCCGATACATCCGCATTTCCCTTTCCTTCCACGTAATAGATCAGTTCATGGTAGGGATGGGAGTGAAGCTCAAAATTCCACATACTGCTGTTCTCGTCAAACCATTCACAAAACCGCAGCCTGGGGTTACTGTTCCGGATTACTTCATAAGCTTTTTCCAGTTCCATCCTGTCACATCCTGTCCGATGATGTACTCAAATAACTACAACCTGTACTAAAACTCAAACACAGCCACTCCATAAGGCGGCAGTGAATACGCAAAGGAATAGGGCAGACCGTCGCACTCACTCTTCTCTGCCTTATACACAAGGGGCCGCTCCTGTCCGCTTCCGCCGAATTCTGCCGCGTCGCTGTTAAGCACCAGCTTATACTGCTTTCTTCTCGGCACGCCCACCCGGTAGTCTTCACGCTCCATAGGCGTAAAATTGCAGACAAAGAGCAGATTCTTCGTACCCTTTTTGCTGAAGCGCATAAAGGAGAAAATGCTGCGGAAATTGTCATTGGCATTGACCCATTTAAAGCCGGCCGGAACTGTATCCTGCTCATAAAGAGCCGGTGTCTTCCTGTACAAATGAAGCAGCGCCTTCACATAGCTCTGCAGCTGCTGATGCTTCTCCTCTCCCAGCAGATACCAGTCAAGCTCCCTGGCTTCGCTCCACTCCTGGAACTGGGCGAAATCCTGTCCCATAAAGAGCAGCTTCTTACCCGGATGGCCTATCATAAAGGAGTATCCCACCTTCAGATTGGCAAACTTATCGTCATAGAGGCCCGGCATCTTATTGATCATGGAGCACTTCAGATGCACCACCTCATCGTGGGACAGCACCAGAATATAGTTCTCACTGTAAGCATAGGTCATGGCAAAGGTCATCAGATTGTGCGCACCATTGCGGAAATAGGGATCCAGCTTCATATACTCCAGGAAGTCATTCATCCAGCCCATATTCCACTTGAAGGAAAAGCCCAGCCCGTCATTTTCCGCAATATCCGTTACCTTGGGCCATGCGGTGGACTCCTCCGCAATCATCATCACACCGGGATTCCTTCCCAGCAGGCAGGAATTGAGATGCTTAAAGAATTCAATGGCCTCCAGGTTCTTGTTGCCGCCGTACTTGTTGGCTGCCCACTGGCCGTCCTGCTTGCCGTAATCCAGGTACAGCATGGAAGCCACCGCGTCCACGCGAAGGCCGTCCACATGGTACTGCTCTACCCAGAAAAGAGCATTGGCAATCAGGAAGTTCTTTACTTCGTTCATCTCGTAGTTAAAGATCTTGGTGCCCCAGTCCGGATGCTCGCCCTTTCTTGGATCCGGATATTCATAGAGGGCCTGGCCGTCAAAATCCGCAAGGCCGTGGGCATCTCTTGGAAAATGAGCGGGAACCCAGTCCAGGATAACGCCGATTTTATTCTTATGAAGGTAATTGATCAGGTACATAAAGTCCTCGGGACTTCCGTACCGGGAGGTGGGTGCGTAGTAGCCTGTCACCTGATAGCCCCAGGAGCCGTCAAAGGGATGCTCCGCAATGCCCATCAGCTCCACATGGGTGTAGCCCATCTCCTTCACATAGTCTGTGAGACTGTGGGCCAGATCCCGATAGCTGTAAAAGCCGTCCTCGTCGGGGCCGTGGGGATGCTTCTTCCAGGAACCCGGATGCACCTCATAGATGGACATGGGCTCCTCCTTTGTATTCCGCACCTTCCGCTTCTCCATCCAGGCGCTGTCGCTCCAGCGAAAGCCGCTGATATCGGCAATCCTTGATGCAGTTCCTGGACGCTGCTCTGCCTCCAGGGCGTAGGGGTCGGCCTTGTAGAGCAGACGGTGATCCTCCGTCTCAATAAGGAACTTGTAGAGGGTTCCTGTCTCCACGCCGGGAACAAACAATTCATAGATTCCCAGAGGCTCCAGACGCTTCATCTCATGGCTTTCCTGATCCCATCCGTTAAACTCCCCAATCACATGAACCCTGTGGGCATGGGGGGCCCATACGGCAAAGTGGACGCCCTTCTTTCCCTCATGCTTCACGGTGTGGGCTCCCAGCTTCCGGAAAATGTCATAGTGATTTCCCTGTCCGAACAGATATTGATCCATATCTGTCACAAAGCAGGAAGGCATCTCCGGCTTCTGCTTTCTTCTCGGCTGTGCTTTCTTTTTCTGTTTCTTTGTCTCTCCCATAATGCTCACTCCTGTATAATTTTAAATACCGCGCTTCCGCCTGCGGATATTTCCAACTGAATTTTTCCGTTCTCTACGGGAAAGGTCTTGCCCGTCAGAACCTCAAGAGCGCTGCTTCCCGCCACCGGACAGGGTATCTCCATCCGCGCCGGAGCCTCATCGTTATTCACTGCAGTAACAACGGCTTCCCCGCCCAGGATCCGGGCAAAAGCATACTGGCGGTTGGTCAGACAAAGCTCCCGATACACCCCGTCTACCAGGGCCGGCGCTTCCTTTCGAAGTTTCGAGAGCTTTATTAAAAGCTCCTTTAACTGGGGATGAGGCGGCTGCGCCTCCATCTTCTCAAGATCCAGGCAGGGCCGCAGAAAATCGTCGTTGGCGCCTTCCTTCCTGCCTTCCACGCCCCACTCGCCTCCGTAATAGATGGAGGGAATGCCGGGAAGGGTGTAAAGAAGGGTATATACCGGCGCCAGATGGGCCTTCTCCTTCAGCTTATTTACCAGCCGATCCACATCATGGTTTTCCACGAAGGAATACAGCCTGCATCCCCGGTAAATGCCGCCGTTGGCGTCAAACTGGCGGCGGATGGTGTGGGCAATCTCAAAGTAATTGTGATCGTTGTGGCCGGAGTAGAGACCCTTGTGAAGCTCATAGTTCGTTACAGAGTGAAGCATATCCTCCCCGGTCCACCGGGCATAATCTCCGTGGATCACCTCGCCCATGAGCCAGAAGTCCTCTTTTTTCTCCTCCGTCACCCTGCGCAGCTCCTTCATAAAGTTGAATTCCAGGCAGTCCGCACAGTCCAGGCGGATGCCGTCAATGTCAAATTCATCAATCCAGAACCGCACCACATCAAAGAGATACCCTCGCACGCCCTCGTCGTACAGATTCAGATTGGCCAGCTCAAAGCAGTTTCTCCAGGCTTTATAGTAAAAACCGTCATTATAATGGGTATTCCCCTCAAAGCTTACATCCTGATACCACCAGCGGTACTGGGACTGCTCTCTTTTTTCTTTCAGATCCTGAAATGCGAAAAATTCCCGTCCCGTGTGGTTAAATACACCGTCCACCACCACACGGATTCCGCTCTCGTGGCAGAGCGTTACAAAGTTCTTGAAGTCTTCGTTATCTCCGAGACGGCGGTCTACCAGCTTGTAGTCCCTGGTATCATAGCCATGGCTTGTAGATTCAAACAAGGGACCGATATAGACTGCAGTGACCCCATATTCCTTCATATGGGCAATCCAGGGTTCTAAGTTTTGCAAACGGTGAACCGTCTCTTCTTCTGTGTTGTATTTAGGCGCCCCCGTAAGACCTAAGGGGTAGATATGGTAAAAAACCGCCTCCTCGTACCATTTTGACATGGTATCGTCCTCCTTTTTTCTAAGAGCCGTTCTCCTCAGAAACTATCACCAAAATTGAGGATCTCGCTCTAAGCATACTATAGAAACATTTTATACTTTTCGTTATATTGTGTCAAGTTCCTGTTTTCGTTTGACTTTTTTTTGTGCACCTTTTATAATCAAATCAGACTTATAAAACTGGAGGTTTCTTATGATTTTGACGCTTACTCTCAATCCTTGTATTGATAAAACTATTTATCTGGACCAGCTGGAGGTCGGCTCCTACAACCGCGTGAAAAGTACCCGAGAGGATCCGGCCGGAAAAGGGCTGAATGTCAGCATTGTTCTGAATAATCTGGGCGAGGAGACTCTCTGCAAAGGATTCAATTTTAAGAACAACGGACGGCTTCTTGAGGAGCTTCTTGACCGCCATGGGGTTGCCCGGAATTTTATTATGGAGAATGGGGCAATCCGGACGAATATCAAGCTTTTTGATCAGTCCTGCCAGGTGATGACCGAGGTCAACGAGGCCGGCCCCCTTGTCTCCTCCTCCTGCGTGGAGGAGCTTCTTAAAGATATGGAAGCATCCCTTGAGCGCGCGGATATCCTGGTTATGAGCGGCAGCATCCCTCCCGGAGTTCCCACGGATATCTATCAAAGGCTTATCCGCATGGCAAAAGAAAAACAGGTAAAAACCGTGCTGGATGCCGCAGGAGAGCCTCTGCTTCTGGGGCTTAAGGAAAAGCCCTTTCTCATCAAGCCCAATACCCTGGAATTTGAGCAGGCCTTCCAAAAGGAGATCGAAAGCGGTATGGATACCCTTGAGATTGCCCGCCGGGTGGTGGACAGCGGCATTCCTTATCTCTGTCTTTCTATGGGCTCCGACGGCGCCATGCTCATAGATCGTGAGCATGCTTACCGGGCAAAGCCCCTTCCGCTCAAGCCCCTTGGGCTCACCGGGGCAGGCGATTCCATGGTGGCCGGTATGTGCTGCGCCATCCGTAAGAATCTGAGCACCCCGGATATGCTCCGCTACGCCATGGCCGCCGCCGGCGGCTCCATCCGCCAGGAGGGAACCATCCTTGCCGGAAAATCCGATGTGGAAGAGCTGCTTCCTCTGGTAGAAGTGGAAACTGTCTTGTAAGAACAAACCGAGGCTGCGGAGAAATATGCATTTCTCCACAGCCTCTTCTTTCTATACTGCTATTCAAAATCCTTTTCCAGTAAAACCAGATTGCCAAACTCATCTGTACGGCCTTTACGCCGCTTTCCAAAGAGTCCCCGCTTGTCTCCGCGCTCTATCGCCTCGTCAATCATCTCTTTCACTTCGGCCACATTTACCAGGTGATCGCTTGTCTGACGATTGCCTATGCGGTTGTAAAGGGCCAGCACTGCCATCTCGTCAAAGACGCATTCCTGCTCTCTTGCATAGGATTCGCCGAAGGCAACCAGCTCCTTGTTCGTAAAGGTGGGAAGCTCTATGGTACGAGTGAACTTAGCCGCCAGGCTTTCACAGCGGATAAACAGATCCCGGATCTCTTCCTTCTCATCCTCCAGAATGACCAAAAGCCCTCCTGTCTTCCGGGTCATGGCATGGGATAGCTGGACTGCCGTCTGGGTTTTCAGACGTCCGGCCTTTTCAATGAGAAGCGCTCCTCCTCCCAGCTTTCCGAATACAGTGGAGATATTCTTGCCGTTCAGGCTTTCCGCCTCCACCTTTACCAGCTTAGCCCCGGTATTTTTCCGCTGCTTCTCAATGGCTTTTACAATATCGGAGGCCAGGGTTGTCTTTCCTGTTCCGCCCTCTCCTGTGATAACCAGGTTGCCCACCAGAGAATCCTCTCTGCGCTCCCCGCGCATCCGATCCTCTTCTAACAGCTCCGCAAGCTGCTGATTCATGCCGCGGACAGAAGTAAAGTATGCAAAAAGCTTCTTCTGTTCCTCGGAGAGCTGTCCCGGCGGAATGGTTGCAATCTCCTCCTCCAAGGCCTTCTCCAGCTTTTCCATCATGGGAGACGGGGATACGGGCTCTTCCTCCGGCTCCTCTTCCTCTTCTTCGGATACTGCCGGCTCTTCCTCCTTGGTGAACGCCAGGTTCTCTTCTTTTACAAAAGGCTTATCAAGGCTTTCCGCCTCCAGAATGTCAATGATATCATCAAATCCGTCGGGAAGCTCATATTCCAATATAGTTGCAATATCGCAGGTTTCATCCAGACGTTTCTTGGGATCCCTTTCCGGTTCCCGGACCGCTTCCTTCGTCGATTCTTTCTTCTTTGGTTCTTTCTCCTTCTGCCTGCTTTCTTCCTTCCCTTTCTGTATGGGCTCCACATGCACCCGGACCGGAAGCTGGCCTTCAATCTCATCAATCAGCCTCTGAATCTCCTCCGGAAGGGTCGGAATGACTTCTGTATTCAGCTCCGGGAGCTGGCCGGTGGCCCGCAGATATTCGCGCTCTTTACGCTTGGCCTCGTCCCGTCTGGCCGCCTCGGCGATGGCTGCCTCTGTCTCCTTTTTCTTTTCCTCCCAGCCGTTCAGAATGTCTTCTATGGTCATCTGGCCTGTAATCTGCCGATCCAGCACATTTTCTTCCATATCAAAAGTGAGCTGGCCGCTCTCGTTCTGACCTAAAAACCTGGGAAGACGGAAGGTGTCTCTTTCCAGTCTCTGTACCGGTCTTTCTGCCGGCTTGTCCTGACCGGCCTTTAAATCCGGCTCCTGAACACTCTCATATTTTGAAGCAAGAACCGCTTCCTCCTGCTCCGGTTCGGCTACCGCAATTTCTTCTTCTTCTTCTTCTGCTTCCTCTGACTGCTGCCGGGCGGCTTCCTGCTCTTCTTCTAACCTTCTTAAGGCTTCTCTTTGTTCCTCTTCTAACTTCCTCCGGGCGGCCTCCTGTTCCTCCTCCAGCTTCTTACGGGCAGCCTCGCGCCTTGCTCTGGCCTGTCGCTTTTTATGAGCCTCGGCCTCACGCCGCTCTTTTTCCTGCTGCAGTCTGGCCGCTTCCTGTTCCGGATCTTCCTCCTCTTCCTGGGGTGCATCCGCCCAGGGCGCAGGCACGGGCTCGGGATTGGTCTCCCTTGCAAGCTCCTCCCTCATAAAGTCCTGAAGTCCCTCTGCCAGGGCTGCCTGGAGATTGCTGGTGTTAAACTCGTCCATATTGATCTGTTTAACTTCTATCTCCTCCGCCTGGTTTTCGGACATCATCTGACGGTACTTTTCTTCCTGGGAGGCTGTCAGCGGCTGAATCCGCATCTTCAGCTCCATGGCCTTCATCACGTACTCGCCCTCGCTGAACCACAGAATCAGATCGTCGCATTCCTCCACGCACTTGGCTATCATGCCTTCCTTATAGTAGAGGGCCGCCAGCTCGTAAGCCCATTGTTCCTGGTATTCCCGGCTCTTATATTCTTCCAGAACGGCAATCTGATCCTCAACAGAGGAGCCTCTTCCCTTGTAAATCTGATATTTCAATACATAGCGGCTCAAATCATGGGGCGCTATCTTTGTAAATTCTTTGTATAATTCAATGGCCTCGTCAAAGTTTCCAAGCTTTACGGCCACTTCCACCATGCGGTATACAATCATACGCCCGATAGGGGCGCAGTCATACGCCATGTTCAGAATCTCATTGCAATCCTCATAGCGCTCCAGGTTCTCGTAAATCTCACTGACGCTCATCAGCAGGCTTGTATTGCGGATCTTGCTCCAGTCTATGGAATCTGCAATCTTGGCTGCGGCTTTATATTTTTTCTGCTCAAGCAGCTTTTCCATCTGTTCGGTTTTTATCTGAAATTCATACTTGTCCAACCGTTCCACCTCAATCAATTCCCGTAAACAGCAGATATGCAAAAGGCGTCTGTACGGGCTTCCGGCTCTATAAATACCATATCTCGCCCTGTTCTTAGAGCATTTGTCAAAATATGCCGTAGATAGTCTTAGTGTATCACAGGGCACATGCCTTGTCAAAATTTTTTCTCTTAAGATTCTCCCCGGATTCCGCAAAAAAGAACCGATATCCGGACAGCAGTTTCTGGCAGAATATCGGTTCCTTTCGGTGATGTTAAAAATGCAGTAATAGATATATTTTACATTTTACTTTTTCATAAACGTAAACTGTGCCATTAATTTCTACTATAATATCTTTTTATTCTTGCAAAGCAATAAATGCTTTATAAACTAAATTTTTGAGTTGTAGCTGCATTAAATAGGTCACACTTAAACTATATCGTACAGCGAACAGTGAAAAATCAAATTGAAGTTCCTGTCGAATTATGGTAGTATTTATCTGGGAATACCAAGATGGTAGGCGGTTAGCCCTCTCCGGAGGGACTGTGACCCTCCGATTACATAGAAACCCACAAGGGAATCTGGAGAAAGGAGGGCTGAGCCAATGGATATTTTAGGACTTATGGCGGTGTTAAGCTTTGGCTTGACCTGCTTTGGAATAGGATACTCTATCGGTAAGGATAGTAACAAGACACAGAAATAGCCGCCCCAGTCTAGCAAACTAAGCGGCCATTTTTGTTTAGCATATGTTGGGCTAACCGTCTATCGGTAACGCCTGTTGGGCATCTGTTGACGCAGGTGTCCTTCTTTATGTTCAATATACCACAATCTTTAAAGTGCAGCAAGCATTTTTTAGCGGTTATCCAATTCGCTCCCCTTTTTCTGTTACTGTTCACGCACAACTATTCTGCGAGCAATGAGCCAAGCACCGTACTTGCACGAACATTTGACTTTACCAGATAATCTATCATATTCCCAAACAGCACATCATAGCCTTCCCAGTCGCAGAACTCCCTCGGCGCCCAGTGGGGAGAGCAGTCGCTGGAAAAGATACCGCTTCTGCCTTCTCCATACGTTCCGAATGCAATAAAGGGATCGCCGCAGATCGTCGCCACAAGCTCTGCGCCTTCTTTTAAAATGCTTTTATTGTATCCCAGAACCGGCGGCCACTCCCCAGTGATCCCCTTTAAAACAGGATGCTCGGAAGCCTCCGTTTGCGCCGATACCCCTTCGCAGTGCTCCATTCTGTCATCACAGGTGAGAAGCTGCACCGGAAGAACGTCCTGCACCGGCGTGGCCCACCATTTTCCCTGTCCCCCGATTCCGTTGAAGGTCATATAGCCTCCAATCATCAGAAGCGATCCTCCCTCCAGCACATAATCCTTAAGGAGGCTGCAGCGGTTTGGAAATCTTTTCCCCATGGTAAATGTTTCCGTGGGAATCAGCAGCGTATCCGCACCCACATCCGACAGCACTACACACGCATATTCTTTTAACTCCTCCATGGTAAACGGAAACTGATCCGCCGCAATGTGGCTTGGCATATATACAAATTCATATCCAGCCTTTTCAATGGCCTTATCAATCCATCCAAGACCCGTCTCATACTTAGAGGCTGAAAAAGAATTAAATCCCTTCACCTCTGTCACGGTGGCTGTCCATGATTCGCCTACAAATAATACCTTCTTTGACATAATATCCCTATCCTTCCCTTTCTGATTTCATAGTTTACCGCTGAAGCCGAAACTCTCTGCGAACAAGGAGACGCCCAGATTCAGCTTTCCTCCAGCAGCTTTTCTATCTCACTGCGCAGGGCCATGGCCGGAGCCGTCCCCTGTCTCGTTACCGCCAATGCGCCTGCCGCATTTCCATAACGCATTGCTTCAAAGATATCCTTTCCTTCCGACAGAGCCGTGGCAAAAGCGCCGTTAAACGCATCTCCCGCCCCTGTGGTATCGATTGCTTCCGTCTTCATGCATGGCAGCAGCTCCCTCTTTTCTCCGTCATCGGCATATGCACCCATTGCTCCCATTGTAATCACGACATTCCGAACGCCCTTATCCTGGAATACCCCGGCGCCGGCATGCCGTCTGTGCGGCTGATCAGATCTACCGCAAAGCTTCCGAATACAACAATTGGTTTTCCCATATCCGCCCTGCCTTTCTCTTCGAGAATGTTCTTTTTCACAGTGTCTCTTACTGCTTACTTAAAAAATACGCATACCTGGCTATGGATTCCAGATAAACCTCTACCGGCACATATTCATTTACCCCGTGAACTCCGTATTCATTGGACCCCGGTCCCATGGTAATGGCAGCAATCCCGTGATCCTGCAGGTAATTGGCGTCCGACGTGCTTAAGCAGGACTCATAGACCGGCTCCCTTCCGAAGGCCCTCGCCGCCTCTGCAAGCTGTCTGCATAAAGGATGTTCCATCTCCACATTGACAGGCGGCTTGGCTGAGAGCAGATAGGGAATCGTGACAACCGGCGGATGCTCTTTAAGCCAGAAGCTTCTTTCTGCTGCCCGGTTAACGGCTCCTTTAAAATAAGCAAACGCTTCCTCCTGGGAAATGCTCGGATTATACAGCATGCTTCCTGTGATCTTGCATTTCTCTGCTCCTGCCGAAAAAATGCCCTTGCTTTCAATTCCGGAGAAATTGATGGTAGTAGACCCCCATTCCGTCAGCGGATGGTTCGCATACTGCCCCAGCTCCTTTTCCAGCTTCTGAAGCTCTCCAATCAACTCAATGGCAAGTTCAATGGCATTCTTTCCTGGAACATTTTTCACGTGATAACCATGGGGATAGAGAGTATGGTGGCGTGATGCGATGTGATAGCTTAGTCCCTGCACCTCAATTGTAAAATAAAACTCCCCCTGGATTGCCGGTACGACAGCCAGGTCGTTGGAAGGCTCCATCACAATGCATTCCTTTGCAAAATAGCCTCTTTCGATGATACTGTCTACGCCGAATTCCCGGCCTCCGTTCTCCTCTGACATCACATAAGTAAAATACAGCGGCCTTTTCGGCTTGACGCCCAATTTGTGCAGTACGTGCATTGCCATCAAGGGGGCTGCGCATCCTGCCTTCATGTCAGACGCCCCCCGGCCGTATATCTTTCCCTCTTTTACTGCGCCGGACCAGGGGCCGGCATCCTCTCTCCACTCCGCCTTCTGGAGCTCCGTTACCGGAACCGTATCCGTATGTCCTGCAAACAGAAGGGGTTCTCCCTCTCCCTCGCTGACTGCCGCAACATTTGAAAAATCATTTCCCGATTTCCAGAAATCAACCTTGTCAAAAATCCCATATTCTTCCAGCTTCTTCTGCATCCAGAGATGGCATGCAAAAGGCGCCTTATTTTCGCCCAGGGCAGGATTCGTGGAATCCTTCTGTATATACTCGCTCAGAAAACCGATGTATTCCTTCCGGTTCTTATCTACGCACTCTCTTATCCTGTCTATGATATATTCCATGGCTCTTCCTCCGTTCCAGCCTTCAAATACGCTCAGATACTTTAGAAACAGGGCTGCCTTACTTTCCGACAGCCCCATTGTCAGAAAAACACGTTAATCCGTGATTGATAAGAGCTTTACTCAAGGGGATAAAGAACCTTGTGCACATCGGGATCATTCATATTTTCTTTTGTTACCACAACAACGTCGGTCGCCACCTCCTGGGGAACCTCTTCCCCTGCGAGAGCCTGATTAATATACTCTACTGCCAATCTTCCCATTTCATAAGGCTGCTGTACAATCAGCGCGTCAATGACGCCGTTTTCCAGATACTGAATCTCGTCCGCCGCTGCGTCAAAGGCAACCACATGCACGCTCTCCTCAAGGCCTGCGTTAATCAGAGCCTGGCTCGCACCGATGGCACCTCTGTCGTAAGCTGCAAAGATACCTGCGACGTCCGCATTTGCCGTCAGCATGTTCTCTGTGTTGGACAAAGCTGCTGCCTGGTCTGCGCCTCTTAAAGTCTCCAGCAGCTCGATTCCGGAATGTTCAGCCGCTGCCGCTTCCGCACCGATGCCCCGGCCGTCGTTTGAGGGAATGCCGGCCAGCGCATTGATTACAACTGCCTTCCCCTGTCCGCCCATAAGCTCTATAAGCGTTTCCATTGCAAGCCGTCCGCCTGCCTCATTGTCTGTGGCGATGTATGAGGTAACCTTATCCGTATTTACGGGGCCGTCTACTACAACCACGGGAATTCCTGCATCCTCTGCCTTCTCCACAGAGGGAACCAGAGCGTCCGAATCAACCGGAATCAGAATGATGCCGTCAACTCCGCTGGATATGGCATTTTCCATCAGATCCATCTGGCCCTGGATATCTCCGTCCTGGCTGGGGCCTGTGTAAATCAATTCTCCGCCGCTCTTCTCAAGCTCTGCCAGGGAGCCTGCCTGTACGTTCAGCCAGTATTCGCTGTTTATGGACATTACAATCATCTGTATTGTCGGACCGTCCTTTGTCTCCTCAGCGGGGGCCGGCTCTGCCGCATCATCTGTATTCTCTGCTGTGGGTTCCTCTGTCTGCTCCGTATCTGCCCCCGGCGCCGGCGCCTCCGCCTTTGAACCGCAGCCGGCCAGTGCGGCGGCCGCCATAGACATGGCTAAAATTACTGCTGTCAACCTTTTCTTCATGTTCGTTCCTCCTTTTTTCTCTGTGGGTTTCCTTTTTTCTATGAGAAAGGTCAGCTGACCTTTTCCCTCTGTAGGATATCTGCAAAAACGGCCAGGACTACCACCACGCCGATTGCAATCTGCTGTACAAAAGAGTTCAGCCCAAGCAGCGTGAAGCCATTGTTGAGAACGCTGATGATCAGCGCGCCAATGAGAGAGCCTTTCACCGATCCGCGGCCTCCGGAGAAGGACGCTCCTCCGATTACCGCTGCCGCAATGGCGTTGGATTCATAGCCGGCTGCCGCATTGGGCTGGGCTACCGCAAGCCTTCCCAGAAGGATAACTCCGGCTGCCGCTGCCAGGAAGCCCTCGATGGTATAGGTAAGCATGGTATTTCGCTTGATTGCTATTCCGGACAGCCGGGCTGCCTCATAGTTGCTGCCAATGGCGTACAGGCTGCGCCCGTAAGAGGTGTACACCAGCAGAATATGAATGACAACCGCCGTAAAAATCATAATCACGATGGGATTGGGAATCCCGATAAAGGTTCCCTGCCCAATCACCCTCACAGCTTCCGGAAGCTGTGAAACCGGAAGCCCGTTTGTAATCAGAAGAGCAGTGCCCCGGAAGATTCCCGTTGTACCCAGGGTGGCCACAAAGGGCGGAAGCTTCATATAGGTAACGATGAAGCCGTTGACCGCTCCCAGGGCTGCGCCTGCAAAGCAGGAAATAAGCATTGCCCAGAAAATGGGACAACTCGCCTTCATCAGATACGCAGAGACAATGCCTGCCAGAGCCAGGACCGCCCCGATAGACAGATCAATACCTCCGATAATAATAACCATCAGCATCCCGATGGATAATACTACATTGACAGACGCCTGGATCCCGATGTTCTTCAGGTTATCCAGCGCAAAAAACTTGGGTGAGACCAGTCCCATACAAATGATCAGTATCAGCAGTATCAGTAATGAGCCCGCTTTCTCCATAAAACTTTTAAGATTTAACTTCATATCCGTCCTCCATTTCCCTTTTGCAGCAGTTCCTTTCGCACACCAGCTTTTATTCTTGTTCTGCGCTTTCCAGGTATCCCTTAAGCGCCAGCTCCATAATTTTTTCCTGTGTAAAGTCGTTTCTTTCCAGTACTCCGGTCAGAGTGCCATTGCTCATAACGGCTATCCGGTCGCTGATTCCCATCAGCTCCATCATATCGGAAGAGATCAGTATCACAGTCTTTTGATCCAGCACCAGCCGGTCAATCAGCTCATACATCTCGGTCTTGGCTCCCACGTCGATTCCTCTTGTGGGCTCGTCAAAGATAAAAATATCCGAATCACTGAACAGCCACCTGGCAAAGATCACCTTCTGCTGGTTTCCTCCCGACAGGTTTTCAATCAGCGTCCTGGAAGAGGGCATCCGGATTTTCAGCTTTTCCCTATAATATTCCGTTACCTTTACGGCTCTGCCCTCTGTAAGGAAGCCGAAACGGCCCAGCTTTGAAAAGCTGCTGATTACCACGTTAGACCAGATGCTCTGTCCCATTAAAAGTCCAAGCCGTTTTCTGTCCTCGGTCAGAAAAGCAATCTTGTGTTTTACGGACCGCTTTGGATTGGAAAGCTTTACCGGACTGCCGTTAATAAGGATTCGTCCGGATACCATCCGGTCTGCGCCAAATATAGCCCTTACCAGTTCTGTTCTCCCTGCGCCTACCAGCCCTCCGATGCCCAGCACCTCGCCCTTTCTCGCCTGTAAGCTTACGTTCTTCACAAGTCTTGGCAGGCTGAGATTCTCCACCTCCAGAGCCGGAGCTCCTGCTTTGTGCCCGCTCTTGGGATAGTACTGGGTCACGTTTCTTCCCACCATCATGCGGATCATCTCGTCTATATCTACGGCTGCCGCTTCCTTTTCTCCCACATAGGTCCCGTCCCTCAGTACCAGGATCCGGTCGCCTATCCTTTTGATCTCCTCCAGGCGGTGGGAGATATAGATGATGCTGATGCCTCTCTCCTTAAGCCTTTGGATGTATTCGAACAGCTTGTCCACTTCCTGGCTTGTTATGGATGCAGTCGGTTCATCCATAATGATGACCTTGGCATTTTCCTGGCTGATGGCCTTTGAAATCTCCAGCATCTGCTGTCCGGCAACGCTTAGGGTTTCCACCTTTGCATGGAGATCGTATTTCAGATCCATCTGGTCGATGATTGACTGGGCCTGCCTGTGGGCCTCCTTCCAGTCCACGAAGCATTTGAAATCTTTTCTTTTGGGAAATCCCTTTGCCAGAAGCAGATTTTCCGTAATGGTCATGTCGGGAATCATATTTAATTCCTGGTGGATAATGTAGATTCCTTTTTCATTGGCATCTCTGATTCCCTTTGGGATATACGCTTCTTTGTCAAGGGTCATTTTCCCTCCCTCGTCAGCCATGTATATCCCGGACAAAATTTTTACAAAGGTAGACTTTCCGGCGCCGTTTTCTCCCACAAGCACCAGCACCTCCCCTTTGTACAAATCCAGGCTGATGTTGTTCAAAGCCTTCACTCCCGGAAAGGTCTTAGATATGTTTTCCACGCTCAATACTTTTTCTCGATCCATAGCGCCTCCTTGTTCTTCTTATGAAAATGCTTGATTTTCCGTTGTCGAAACGTTTTTACAAAAGGTAAAAAAATACCAGCCCTCCTTTTTTATTCAATTTTTGCGACAGAATTCCGCTCTATTAACTCAACATCTAAAATCTGCTTCTTTTTCTTAATATTCCCTTTCCGATCGTTCAGGATAGCAAGCAGCATCTCGGCTCCAATCTCCCCCATCTCGCTGGTTGCCCGGCGGATGCAGGTGATGCCGGGATATAGATAGCGCGCCACAACGGAATCGTCAAAGCCCACCAATGATATATCCTTTCCAATGACCATGCCGCGGTCGCACAGACACTCTGCGCTTCCGATGCAGGTAAGGTTGTTTGCCGCAAGAATGGCCGTGGGGGGATCCGCAAGCTGCAGCAGCTGGTTCGTCAGATGATAGCCGTCCTCCTCGAACCACTCTCCCACGCATATATATTCTTCCCTCACCGGAATATGATAACGTCTCAGGGTATCCTTGTAGCCGTTCATACGATCGATACCGATGTTGAACTTCAAGGGTCCGGAAATAATGGCAATTTTTCTGTGGCCGAAACGAATCAGCTCCTCCATCAGCAGAACGGCGCCTTTGTAATTATCCACGCACACGGAATACATATCGCTGCCGGGTATCTCCCGGTCAATGATAACCGTAGGCTTTGTACACTGATACAAGGTGTAATCTGTCTTGGCCGGAACGAGAATCATTCCGTCCACCAGATGGCTGAATTCTCCGTCAAAAACCGTCTGCTCCTTTTCGTAGAGCTCGTTGGTGGTGTAAACAAGGGTATAGTATCCCCTTGGACTGGCTACGGATTCAACTCCCCGAATCACAGAGGTGTAAAACTCATTTCGAATGTCGGGGACTACGATCACGATAAAGTGGGTTGCCCCTGTTTTCATGGATGCGGCCAGATTGTTCCGAACATATCCCAGGGCTTCGATTGCCTCATATACCTTATCCCTTGTTTCCTGGCTTACTCTGTCTTTATTGTTAATTACTCGTGAAACCGTTGATACGGCAACCTGGGCGTAATCCGCCACGTCTTTGATTGTTGCGCTCACTTTTGATCATCTTTCTATGTCGTAACGTTTTTACATATCTTTTAGTAAAAGTATACCATGGATTTTTGAAAAGTCAACATGAAATTGTCCATGTTTTCTTTGTTCTGGTATGGTTTAACTGCTAACTACCGTTCTTTTCAATAAATTTATCGTGTATCTGTTCAAGTAATGAAAAATCAACGGTACTTTTCAAGTATCCTATAGCAGAATTGTTTTCCTTTTTCTGCTTATAAAGAATTTTGGCATTCTGGATGATCTTGTTTTTATTTTTACGGATAAAAAGCATTTCCTTATGTATGAGGGCCTTGTAGGATAAGTCGGGTTCATATTCCATATCATACAGGGTTAATTCCGATGCAGGAACAGGAATCATATTGCTCAGCTTTAATGTCCCCTTTAATTCCAGTTCTCCGGATGAGGATTTGGAAGTAATGCGGATAATGGGAATAATGCTCCTGCGGATCTTCTGTATTCCATTTTCCATCCGGTAATCAGAATTTTTAGGGGAAGAAAGCGGAATATAGTAATGATATCCGTTAATGCTGTATACAATGCCAAGATATTTCCGCGTATGGTTTCGATCATTTTCTTTTGAGGAAAAAACATTTTTTTCAATGGTGCTGATATATGAAATGTATTCCTCGGATATTTCATATAATTTTAATTCGCTCATTCGAATCTCCTACACAAAAAGGGTGATCATAGCGATCACCCTTCGATTTTAAAGTTTCCCACTGTCTGGCAGGAACTCTCCCGAATATAAAGTTTTCCACTATCTGGCAGGAACTCTCCTGACGATGGTTTCCCATCTCTGATATTATTATATGTTTTTGTGAGAAATATGTCAACAAAAACAAAAAAACCCTTTATAATTCCCCTCCTCATCCCAATCCAATTCATAAAGCTGTCCGTCTGTGGACAGCGCCGGATTCTTCCGCACCTCCTCTATCATGCTCTCCGACACATAGAATTCCCCCAGATGCAGCGTATCCTTTGCCCATACAATTTTCACCGGCCCGCCCTGACTTAAACAAGTCTGTATACAAAAGGCCAGAGCAAGCCTGTCATTTTCCATAACAGGCGGCATTTTCATATAATAGACCGTCCTTGCCGTGATGCCGTTGGGATACGTCTCCTCAAAGGATGCCTTCTCAAGCACGCGCCGGGTGGTAACATCTGCATTTCCAATGCCCATAAAATTAGCCCCCGACTTTGACGACAGATCCAGCACCCCGATTCTCTGTAAAAACGGCTTCTCCGTCCAGCTACAGGAGCGTCCCACTACATTGGTATCCATGCCGCAGCCGCTGATATCCTTTCCAATCTGCTCCAGGATCAGCACATCCGCCTTGTCAAAGGGAATCCCTGCCTGCAGCTCTTTCGCCTTCTCAAGCAGTCTGGGCTCCTCTTCCTCTATGTATTCCGACGGTATTGCATGAATGGCATAGGTCTGATGATAATGATTCTCCAGGATTCCCACCCCAAAGGGAATGCTGCAGTTTTCCAGACAGCAGCGGCCGAAAGCCGGCACATTCTTATGCATCTGCGCCATTCCCTGCTGATGGCAGATACCCGCGCCGTGCTGTTTGCCCAGGCCGATTGCCAGCATCTTCATAATGCCGCTCTCAAAGCTTCCCCGAAAATCCGTGTGGGGCTTAATCCGCCCCACAGGTACAATATAATCGCAGGATAACGCAAACGCGTCCAGGCGCACCTCCAGCCCCTCCGGCGTATATCCCACATGGCCGGTTTCCATTGTGGCCGCAATCTCACAGCCGCAGGCCTCTTTTGTAATTCCATAATGCTCAAGAATGGCTCTCTGGCCTTCGGCAGAGGCTCCTCCGTGGCTGCCCATCCCCGGTACAATATAAGGCACCGCGCCGATGCGCTTCACCTCCTCCGCCAGCGTTCTTAGGATCACA
This sequence comes from Candidatus Merdisoma sp. JLR.KK011, assembly GCF_036941125.1. NCBI lineage: Bacteria > Bacillati > Bacillota > Clostridia > Lachnospirales > Lachnospiraceae > Candidatus Merdisoma > Candidatus Merdisoma sp. JLR.KK011. The sequence goes on from NZ_JAYWSZ010000004.1 coordinate 792,655, forward strand.
GCGCTGCCTGCAATCTCACGGCTGGATGCCGAAAAGCATACCGTACTGCCTGCCCGAATCCGTTCCAGCGTCCCCTCCCGCTTCAATGCTTCACGCACTGCCTGCGCCGCGTCCTCCGTATGGGTATCCTCCATGTGATTTCTCACTTTATAAAATCCCGGGATCTCCACATCCCTTAGCAGTTCAGCAATAACTCCCATCAAAATCTCCTTTTTATATGAAACCGAACATTCTCGGAAGCCCCAGTACCAGATCCGGGAACACACTGATGCACACAAGAATCACCAGATCTACAATCAAAAACGGCAGTACCTCCCGAATCAGATTTACCATGGCACATTTTCCTACGGACTGGGTGGTATATAATGCCATTCCAAAAGGCGGTGTCAGCATCCCAATCATCAGGTTTGTTACGACAATCACGCCAAAGTGAACGGGATTGATACCGGCAGCCGCTGCAACCGGATACAGGATCGGCACCAGCACCAGTATAGACGGCGCCGTATCCATGAACATTCCCCAGACCAAAAGAATCACGTTGATAAGAAGCAGCACCAGCGCTGTAGAGTCAGAAAAAGCGCCCAGAAGAGCAGACAGACGGGCCGGGACATTCTCAATAGCCAGCACATAGGAAAATGTGGTTGCTCCTGCAATGATGAGATAAATCACAGCCGTCTGAATCAATACATTCTGACACATCCCATAGAACTCTTTTAAGGAAATCCGGTTGTAAAGCAAGGTGGTAATAAGCAGCGCATAAGCCAGCGCCACCGCCGCAGCCTCCGTAGGCGTAAAAATACCGCTGTTCATACCTATCAGAATAATAACAACCGTCATCAGCGGAAGAAGAGAGCTGACGATTACCCGGACAGCTTCCTTTAGGGGAATCTTCTCCGTCCTTTTGGGAAATGCTCTAAAACGACCTTTTACAAAAATAACAGCCGCAGCCCCCAGTCCGATCAAAACTCCCGGCACTGCGCCGCCCCAGAACAGCGCTCCTGTGGAAAGCCCTGTTGCAGAGGCCACCAGCACTGCCGGTATACTGGGCGGAATCAAGGGGCCCTGAATTGCAGTCGCCGCCGTAACCGCACAGGAAAAATCCTTGTCAAAGCCCTGTTCTTCCATAGAAGGAATCAGAATCGATCCCAGAGAGGCAATGTCCGAAAGGGCGGATCCGGTAATCCCGGCAAAAAATGTGCTGGCAAGGGTATTGACATATGCCAGTCCGCCGCGCACCCGTCCAATCAAGAGATCTGAAAACCGTACTATCGCCCTGGTAATGCCGCCCCGGTTCATAACCTCTCCGCACATGATGAACATCGGAATCGCCAGCAGCACAAAGCTGTCCATGCCCCGGAACATTTTCTCTATCACAACCATCAGAAACATGAGCTTTCCTGCCGCAATGCAATAGCTCAGACTGGAAAAAGCCATTACAAATACGATTGGCATGCCCAAAAACATTAAAACAGCAAATACTATCAATGCAGCAACAAGCGGATTCATTCCTTCAACCTCCTATTCCAGTTCCGCAGAGCCCATCCAGCACATCCTCATCCAGAAGAATTTCCGACCGCAAAAAACTGCGTTCGTAAATCCTTCTATGCGCTGGATGGGCTCTGCTGTTTATTTTCCAGTTCCGCAGAGCCCATCCAGCACATCCTCATCCAGAAGAATTTCCGACCGCAAAAAACTGCGTTCGTAAATTCTTCTATGCGCTGGATGGGCTCTGCTGTTTATTTTCCAGTTCCGCAGAGCCCATCCAGCACATCTTCATCCAGAAGAATTTCCGACCGCAAAAAACTGCGTTCGTAAATCCTTCTATGCGCTGGATGGGCTCTGCTGTTTATTTTCCAGTTCCGCAAAGTTCAAGCCTTCACTCCATCCCTTTCATTTCTTTGATGCTCTGCCACATTTTTACCGGAACCTGGAGCAGCATATTCCCAGCGCCGATTATCAATGCAGAAAAGGGAACTGCCCAGGGGATCCGGACGGAGGCGCACCAGATTGTCATATTACGCGCCACATAAATATAGCCGTAATATCCCATCACAACCAGAAAAACAGCCGTCAGCAGATAGAAAACGCAGGACAATATGCACTGCATCTTCTTGGAAAACATTCTGTAAAAAATATCTACCCTTGCATTGGCATCCATATAAACAACCGTTCCGGATGCAAAGTAAACTGCAAAGATCACCATATAACGGGTAATCTCCTCTGCCCAGGTAAAAGAGGTGGAAAATACATTACGTGTAAATACCTGTACAGCTGTAATCACTACGGCAGCCAGCAGAAAAAGGATTCCGATACCAAGCAGGAGCTGATTAGCCTTTTTTACAAAAGCAGCATATTTATCCATTCTGATTCCTTTCTTTTGTACGGGGGCTGCCGCACCATAAGGCAGCAGTCCCCTTGCCTTTATTTGCAGAAGTCTTTTTATCTGCGGATCTCTTCCACACGTTCCATGGCTTCATCCAGCAGTTCCGGTGTATCCATAACGGTACGCAGATACTCAAGAACCTCTCCCTGGCACGCCTGGCGGAATGCATCAATCTCCTCCGTACTAAGCTCTGTAACCTCAAGCCCCTTCTCTTTCAGCAAGGCCAGATTTTCTGCCTCTTTTTCCTTATACATGCCGTACTCTGCTTCCAGTGATTTCCGGGCAGCTTCATCTACCGCAGCTTTCTGTGCATCAGATAATGAGCCGTAGAAGTCCTCATTCATACAGAACAATCCGCAAAGGCACACATGCCCGTCCAAGGTCATATACTTCTGTACTTCCCAGGCGCTGATATAAACTGCATTGGCAATGGGATTCTCCTGCCCCTCCACTGCTCCCGTCTGCAGCGCCGTATAAAGTTCGTTCCAGCTGACATTTGTAGGCTGTGCTCCCAGGGTTTCAAACATTTTCATATGTGCCGCCACATTCATAGTACGAATCTTAAGCCCTTTCAGATCCTCCGGTGTCAGAACCGGTTTTTTGGAGTTGGTAATATGGCGCAGTCCCTCATTGAAAAATACCAGCGGACGGATGCCCGTTTTCTCTGTAATATCAGCCTGCAGCTTTGCAAAAAATTCCCCCTCCGGATCCAGCAATTCATATGCCTCTTCACCGGATTCAAACAAATAAGGAATATCTAAAAATCCCAAGTCCGGATAATAGGATGTTGCAAACTGGCCGTTGCTGATGCTCATGCAGGCTTCCAGTGTCCCCGATTCTACCTGTGTCAGCATACTGCTGGCGTCTCCCAGCTGGGCTGCCGGATAAAGCTCAACGGTAACCGTACCGCCGGAGAGCTCCTCCACCTGCTCCTTGAAGGTATAAGCCGCTTCGGAAAGGGCGTGTCCGCTGCGCTCCGCCGTCTCGGCCCAGCCCAGCTTCATGGTAACAGGTGTCTCCCCCGGCGCCGCCTCCTGTTCGTCAGAAGCGTTTTCCTCTTCCGTTTCCGGCTGCTGCGATACTTCTTCCTGCTCTTTTGGCTGGTCAGAAGCCGGTGAGCTGCCGCAGGCCGTAAGCCCCAGGATCATCGCAGCAGTAAGTGCCAGTACAATACGTCTTTTCATAGTAATCCTCCTTTATTTATAAATGCATTTTTAAGTTCAAGATAATTCGTAAGAGCCTCCAAGAAGACTAAGCTCCTTTAAGCGTCCGCGAATCTGCGCTTTTTCTTCCTCCGTTGCCGGAATAAACGGTGCGCGGGGGTAACATTTCAGAATCCCCCGAATCTCCAGCATGGCATAGATTGCCAGCTGGGTGGAGCGCGCCAGGTACATAATCTCACGCATCTCATTTACCTCAAACTGGGTCTTTCGGCATGCCTCATAATCCCCCTCTATACCTTCCCTGAACATTTTGCGGCAGATTTCCGGAAACGCATTGGCGATTCCGGGGATAAAGGCCTTGCATCCCAGCACGCAGGCAGGCAGCCACATGGCTTCTGTTCCCAGGGCCACGTCAAAGCTATCGCTCTTTAGCAGCCGCATGTACTTGGCCATCATCTGAATGTCAAAGGTTGCATCTTTGATTCCGCTTACCCCCGTCTTTTCCTTCAAATCAGAAATGACATCCAAATCCATCATATAACCCTGGAACTGCGGATTGTTGTACACGTAAACAGGCGCGCGCCCTTTCGCAGCCTTCACAAGGGCATCAAAATAATAAAGAAGCTGATCCTTATTGTGTTTGAAATAAAAGGGCCCCACCGAAGCCACTGCTGCCGCGCCGTTCTGCACTGCATGCTCTGTCAGCCGCCCGGCGCTTAAAGAATCCGCCGTGCCCACCTGTACGATAACCGGCACTCTGCCTCCGGCCGTATTGACCGTAACCTCAGCCACCCGTTTCCGCTCTTCTTCTGTCATCAATACGCCTCCGCCGTAAGAGCCGTTGATAAAGAGGCCGTCCACCTCTTCTGACAGAAATCCCGCCAGTGTTTTTAATCCCTCATAATCTACCTTCCCATTCTCACAAAACGGAGTGATCATAGGAGGCACTACCCCATACATCTGAAACATTTTTCTGCTCCTTTCTATTCCAGTTCCGCAGAACCCATCCTGCACATCTTGATCCAGAAGAATTTCCGACCGCTAAAACCTGCGTTCGTAAATCCTTCTATGCGCAGGATGGGCTCTGCTGTTTCTATTCCAGTTCCGCAGAGCCTATCCTGCACATCCTCTTCCAGAAGAATTTCCGACCGCAAAAACCTGCGTTCGTAAATCCTTCTATGCGCAGGATGGGCTCTGCTGTTTATTTTCCAGTTCCGCAGAGCCTATCCTGCACATCCTCTTCCAGAAGAATTTCCAGTTCCATTTTATAATTTCCTAATCTGCTCCAGAGCCACTGCTATGGAGCCGGTTACGGTCAGCCTGTCCAGCTCTTCCTTTTCATAAATAATGTCAATGGCTGTCTGCGGGCCAAATTCCTTTTTCAGCATATACTCATACATCCTGCAGCGGCTCTCATGCCCATAGAGGACGTAATGCTCCGCTCTATAGCCCTGCTCTCTCAATTCCCGGAAGGCATTGAGGTCGTCCGCCGCAATTGCCGCGTCCATGAACACTTCTCTTTCATGGCCGTCCGTATGCATCAGCACCTGCATAAAGCGCGGCATCAGCATAGTGCGGGCAAGCCCGGCATGCCGCACGCAGCTGGCTGCGGTTTCGATGAGTTCTTCCTCCGTATAGCCCCCCGGCTCCTCGCCCTCCACCGGAACCAGGCTCTTTCCTATGTTGGTGGAATTGCAGATTGCTTCAAACAGCTGTCCGCTGATGGTCGTACTGCTGGCAGCGATTTCTTGCTTTTCGTTGATATACATTACCTTGGTATGGGAGGATAGAGCTACAAAATTGCAGGGATATGCAAGCTTCATGCTTTTCATAATGCCGATACACTGCACTTCCTCGCCCCTCATAAAATCCACCTGCCGCAGCGCCTGTATCTTCGCCTCCGGATACTGGTTGCGCACGCCGCGCACAAAATAAATCGGACGCCCAATATCGAGAACCGCCGGATCCTCTACCTTCTCAATCCCTTCCGTCAACTGCTTTAAACCTGCAGGCGCCACCAGATGGGGAATCTCAATCAGTCCCACCTCCGAAGTAATCATGCCCGAGGCAATTGCGAATTCCACATCCTTATCCGCAATTTTATGTTCCTCCAATACCCGGAAAAACAGCTCCTCCACGCCTCTGCGGAGCTTGTTGCGGCTTCCTGTAATGGAGGTATCACGCACCCCTACCTTTGTGCGCCCGGAAGCAGCAATATTCTTGTTCTGATCCACAATATAGATTCGTGTCATGGTCGTTCCGCTGTCAATTACTGCAAACATGTTCTTTCCTTTCTATGCTCTAAAGCTCTCCGCCTTAAAATTGAGGATGGTTTACCGGATTCTTCGGTTTCTCTCCTGCCAGCACCCGGGCCGCCTCCTGTGCCGCCTTCAGCTGGAGACTGGCCACCGCCTCCTCGGAATACCACGCCGTATGGGGGGTGACAACTGCATTGTCCAGCTGCAGCAGCGGATGCTCCGGCGGAATGGGTTCTACTTCTGTCACATCAATTCCAGCCATGGCAATCCGTCTGTTCTGCAGGGCCCACACCAGATCTTCCTCCTTCACGATTGCGCCTCTTGCCGTATTGATAAAAATAACTCCCTCTTTCATCCTGCCAAATACATGCCGGTCAAACATATGATAAGTTCCGTCATTCAGCGGACAATGCACGCTGATATAATCGCTCTGCTTCAGCAGCTCCTCAAACTCCACCGGCCTCACATGAAGCTTTTCCGCTTTTTCCAGGTTCATCAAAGGGTCATAGGAAATGATATTTACACCAAAGCCGGCCATCTTTTTTGCCACAAGCTGGGGGATCCTGCCAAAGCCTACAAGTCCAAGGGTCTTACCCTCTACACGAAACAAAGGCTTTACAACGGTATAGCTGCTCTCCCCTCTTTTTACCTGTCCCGCCAGATAGGTCAGCTTCTTTGCGCAGTCCAGCAGCAGCGCAACTGCATGATTGGACACTTCGTCCAGACTGTAATCCGGCACATTGCAGACATAAATCCCTTTTTTCCCGGCCGCTTCCAGGTCAATATTATCTACACCGATGGCATACCGCACTATCACCCGGCACTTTTGCAGAGCCTGGATAACCTTTGCCGTAATCGGTGCAAACTGACAGATCAGAGCGTCACAATCCCCAGCCGCCCGGATGACTTCCTCCTCTGTCTTACATTGGTATGCCTCAAGCTCGATACCGCTGTCCGAGAACACCTTCTTTTCCTGTTCCAGGCTCTCATAGTAATAATCTGTAATTACCGCTTTCATGATACTTTCTGCTCCTTGTGTTTTATTGTATAAAACTAAGTTTTATTAAGTGGATAAAATTTAAACCTGCTTTACAGGCTTAAAGTAAAAAAGCTTAATCCACAGCAAAACCAAGCTCTTTTGAGATCGCTTTTGCCGTGCTCGTCACTTGTTCCAGATAGCTGTCATATTCTTCCCCGAAAAGGATGTCCTGCATGCCGCACAAGCTGATTCCGGCAATCATTCTGCCGCTCAAATCATAAATCGGCGCGCACAAGCTGCATACATGCACTTCATTCTCGCCCAGATTATAAGAATACCTCTTTTCCCCGGCCTCAAAAATGAGCTTTTTCAGTTTTTCTTTGTCTACAATCGTGTCTTCCGTAAACTTCTGAAGCTTTACATTCTTGAAATACCGTTCTATCTCGTCAGGACTGTCCTGAGCCAGAAACAAACGCCCGATCCCGGTGGAATAAAGCTCGCTGGTTTCCCCTCTCTGTACAAGGAGCTGCGTCCAGGCCGGCACTCTGCTTGGAACAATCTTTTCAACCATTATCAGAATGTCATTGTCCCTCAGTCCCAGGTAACAGATCATATCATTTTTATCGGAAAGCTTCTGAAGATATCTGGCGGCAATCTTACGCAGATCCAGGGATTCGAACTTCTGCTTTCCCAGGCAGTAAAGCTCCAGACCCAGAGAATACTTCTGTGTCTCTGCGTCATAGCTCACAAATCCGTCCTGGGCCAGCGTATATAAAATCCGCAGCATGGAGCTCTTGCCGATTCCCGCCGTCAGGCTCAGCTCGGACAAGGTCATCTCCGGCTTATCCTTAAAAAGCTTCAATACTCTCAGTGCATTTTGAACTGCATGAATGGTATAATCTCTTCCTGTACTCATCCGGTTCTCCTCTTTTCCATCCCGTTCTCAAAAACGCACAACTCCCTTAAAAACATCCGCTCCCTGGGCCGTCCACTTTAGCAGCTCTGTTCCCGCTTCCTCAAAAGAAGTCCTATGTGTAATAAAATCCCCTGGAGAAAGAATCCCCTGCTTCCAAAAATCTATGACGCGCTCAAAATCTGCCTTTGTTGAATTCCTTGTCACAAATAAGGAGGGCTCTTTCATATGAAACTCCTCTCCCGGTATCTCCAGCACGCCTTTACAGATGCCTGCAAATACAAGCTTCCCTCCCTGTGTAATCTGACGCCAGTCATTTTCCATCACAGATTTCACAGCTGTCGTATCCACTACTGCATCAAAAAGCTGTCCCTCGGTTATGCGTTGGATTGTGCTGTTATAATCATAGCTTACCGGGTCTAAAACATCAAGTTCGAATTGCTCCGACACGAACCTCCTTCTCTGCGCACTGGTATCTGCCAGTATCACTTCCGCCCCGTATGTTTTTGCATTTAGGGCGCAGCTTACGCCAATGGGGCCGGCCCCCATTACCAGCACCCGGTCTCCCGGCTTAAGCCCCAGCTTTGCAGCTGCATGGCATCCAATTGTGAGCGGCTCCAGCATCGCGATTTCTTCCGGCCTGGCATCCCCGGATATCTTTATCCAGTTCTCCGCCGGTGCGTTCAGATACTCCTGCAGGCTTCCGTCCCGATGTACCCCGTATAGCTCCAGGCTTTTGCAGGCGTTCGTCTGTCCCTTCTCACATGCCCTGCACTTTTTACAGGAAATGCACGGCATCAGACATACTTGATCTCCCTCCTTCAGATCCGAAACTCCCTCTCCTGCCTCAACAACGGTGCCGGCAGCCTCATGGCCGATTACCCTTGGAAAAGAAAACAACGGCTGGCGGCCAAGAATGGCATGCACATCGGAACCGCAGATACATACTGCGTCCATGCGAACCGTCACCGTGCCTTCCCCACACCTAGGATACAGCCGTTCCTCATAATGAAACTCCTTCGCCTTATCTAAAATCAGCGCTTTCACTCGTATCACCTCCTTTACGGTTTTCTGGTATTGTGCATCAACTGCTATTTTGTCAGATAACCGCCGTCAACCGGAATTGTCACGCCGTTGATATAGTCGCCTGCGCTGCTTGCCAATAATACCGCGGCTCCTTTGAACATCTCCGGTTCTCCCTAGTCGCCTTGAGGAATCCGTGCTTTTACGCTGGCATCTCTCTTTGGATCTGCGCGCAGGGCGGCGGACAGATTCGTTTTAATCCACCCTGGGGCAATGGCATTTACATTGATTCCCATGCCGCCCCATTCGCTTGCCAGAACCTTTGTAAGTCCCATCACGGCATGCTTGCTCGCCGTATAGGCTGTAGTGTTGAAACCGCCCAGATAGGACAGCATGGAGGCCAGATTGATGATCTTCCCCCGGGTTCCCTGCTTTAGGAACTGCTTTGCCGCCAGCTGTGAAAGAAAAAATACTGCTTTCTGATTGATCTGGATGATCGAATCCCACATCTCTTCCGTATATTCCAGGGCAGATGCCCGGGGACAGATTCCGGCATTATTCACCAGGATATCCAGGCGTCCGTAACAATCCAGTACTTTCTGTATGATACCCGGCAGCTCTTCCATGACACTTACATCCCCTTGGATGGGCAAAAATGCGCCGCCGATGCTTTCTACATACTGCTGCATCTCTATGGGCTCATGGCGGTTGTACACACAAGCAATGGAAGCCCCTGCTTCTGCCAGTCCCTTTGTGATGCCTCCGCCGATTCCGCTTCCTCCGCCTGTAATGAGCGCCACTTTTCCGGAAAGTTCAAATTCACTTAAAATCATCTCATCTGACTCCTTCCAACCGCCTTAGTTTTATCTAATAAAACTAAGTTTTATTTTTGTTCCATAGTTAGAATATAGCATAAACAATTTTATTTGTAAATGCGCAAATATCGCCAAAAATCAGCAGCTAAATTCGTTACATTTGCCGAAATCTTTTTGCACAAAATATGCAGTGACGCCTGGCAAGGCAGTTGCGCACGAACAGTAACCCAAGGCTGTATTTGATTATCAGACTGACACTGCTGCGGCTTTTCAGAATTCAGATTTTGGTGTATAATAAGCCTGTATACAGTTCCTTCCAAGCTTTTTGAAATTGTACAGAATCGGGAGAATGATTAAGATGTTTTTTATCATGGGAATCAGCCAGGGGAGAAAGAATTTTGCTTATCAGCAGATGTGCATCTGCGAACACTGCGGTTCTTACTGCAGATACGAGGTGTTTATGACTTATATGTATCTGTCGCTGTTTTTTATTCCCTGTTTTAAATGGAACCGGCAATACTATGTGCGGACTACCTGCTGCAGCACAGTTTACACCCTTGAACCGGAGGTGGGAAAGCGCATCGCAAGAGGCGGACAGGCCGAAATACTTCCCCAGAATCTAACGAAGATTCAGGCCGGATGCAGAAGCAGAGTAAAAAGCTGCGGTAACTGCGGATTCGAAACCCAGGAGGATTTTGAATTCTGCCCGAAATGCGGGAGGAGATTTTAAGCGGAGCCCGCTGTCTTCTCTCATCTTAGGTTCTTTCTGCCGCCTTAGCGACATTCAGTAAATGTCACCGGGAAGCTTAAAATTTAAATATTCGAGGTGTAAAAAATGGGATATCACATTCAAATTATGCAAGGCGATATTACTAAAATAGATGATCTGGAAGCGATTGTAAACGCAGCCAACTGCAGCCTCCTTGGAGGGGGAGGCGTAGACGGCGCAATCCACCGCGCCGCCGGGCCGCTGCTTCTGGAGGAGTGCCGGAAGCTTAACGGCTGCAGAACCGGGGAGGCAAAGATTACGAACGCCTATCATTTACCATGCAGATATATCATTCATACGGTGGGGCCTGTGTGGCGGGGAGGGCAGAACAATGAAGAACAGCTCCTTGAAAATGCATATCGAAATTCTCTTCAGACCGCGGTTTCCCATGGTATCAGAACAATCGCGTTTCCTTCCATTTCCACAGGTGTATACAGCTATCCGGTGGAGCAGGCTGCCTTTGCGGCAGTCAGAACCGTGCGGACGTTCTGTGAGCAGAATGCGGATAAGATCGATATTGTCAGATTTGTTCTGTTTGATCCGAGAACGTATGCTGTTTATGAGCAGGCAGTGAAAGAGCTATGTGCGGATGATATTTCGTGATTTATAAATTTCACAATACATTGCATTTTCATTATTATTTATCACATCTCTATAAATTGTTCTGTCTAATTTACTATACTCAGTAATCATAATCTTCTTATCTCTAGTATGCCTTTGATAAATTGTTCCAGTCATCTGGTACATCCTCTAATCCTTTTTTACATCCTGTTCATCTTCCATTTTCGTTATTTTTAAACTCTAGCAAAAACTCATGATCTCCAATCGTTTTATAATAATCACTTATTTAAAAACACTTTAATTTTCTAAAGATTCATCTTTATCTTCTATTGTTGGAATAACTGGTGACAAATAAAAATCTTTCTTATTTGTCAATTCCCCTCTGGCTAAAGAAAACACCTGGAATGCATTTTCATTTCCATTCGTATCCTCATCATCGTATAAATAAATCAATCCATAACTTCCTTCTGCAATTTTTCTACACAATTTGAAAACTTCCAGAATCTGAGGATTTATTCTATTTGCATAAATCGAAAATTGTATAAACCAATCTCCATTTTGAGCTTCTATTTTAGGCTTAAACCAGGACAAATTATTAATTTCTTCTTGGATTTTTCTTATCAGCAAATCTATATGTGCTTCTTCTTCAATAAACACCTTATATGTTTCTCTAAATGTTATCCAGCCATGTAATTCTACCATTTTCTGTCTTCCTCAATTATGAACTCCTAATGGCTCGGTATCAATAACATACTCAACGCCATACCGCTCTCCATATTCTGCTATTTTACGTAAAATATCATCCGCAGGAGTTCCCTCAAATTGAAAATATGCCTTCCTGCCGGTTGCTTATGCGGCTTCAAATGCTGCCTTTGTCTCTTCTCTCCATGATTTACCAAAAGATTGCAAATTCGGTTTAGCCTGCGCAATAAATTCGTCACTAATTACATCAAATTCTCTTCCTTTAGGGTCATTAGAAAACTTAACCCTTGATTCACCGCCAATTCGTTCTGCTAATGCATCCGCTTCCGCATCTGGATTATCTACTTTTTGTAAATCGCCTGAATATTAGGCTTTTGCTTGTTAAGGCGAGGTTTTTTGACCTGCGCTATCGGAAATATACACGAGAATCTCCGATACAAACTATCATTTTTATTAATCTATATTTTAATTTTAGGGCAGAATAGATATATTTCCCTCCCCCTTCTCATACCTTATATTAACAAAAAAACATTTCTCCCCATTATAGCAATCCAATAATTGAATTATTTTAGATAAAAGTTCGCTTTCTAATGCTCTTTCTATATCATAATGAATGAATAATGTACTTTTTCCAGTAACACTTCTTCCAATGATATTATATCAATGATTTCCTTTAACCCCTTAAATTCTTCCAGCTTAGCAATATACTTTTCTTCCAAATAAAGATTTTGATATATTCTAACATTAAATGTATAACAAGTATTTTCTCTCCCATATAATATTTCTCTTATTTTAACAACGTCTTCTTCACTGCAAGGATATTCATCCTTTTTATCATCAGGAATTAAATGAAATGTTGAAATTGTCCTTAAAAAATGATAAATCTCCAACTTTTCAATTTCTATATATTCACCTTTCATTAATGCATAATATCCTTCCTCTGCCCACCTGCCTAACTCATTTTTTGATATATTATTCTTGTAATATTCATCTATCTTTTGCTTTAATATTTTTGAATTTAGCTGCATATAGTCCTCCATAAGCTTAAATATTTTCAGATAATACTTATTGCTCATACAACCATCGACTTAAACATCCTAGCACCGTGGTAAACTCCTGGAGCAGTCCTATGCCGGTTTCTAACATAATGATTCAACCATATACACTAAAAAATGCTTACTCCTACCGTCAACTTCCGTATTTATTACATCCATTTCCCAATACGGCAATATTTCTTCTTCGATACAATCCAAAATAATGTTTTTCAAACCATTATCCGAACTTAAAAAATCATCTTTATCTGTTATAATCAAAGTGATTCTTTCCCAGTTCAGCCAGGATAAATCTCGAATATAATCCATAAATACATCTAAACTTCCAAAACAAGATTCTGGGAATAGGAATTTTTGTTCCATTTTTTCTAGAAATTCTTTTTTTGTAGTCATCTCTTTTCCAGAAATTATGATTCGGATTTCACCCTTTTGTAAAGTCTCAACCTTTAATTTTTCACAAGAAATCAAGTTGTTTTTATTCATTTCATTCTCCACGTATTTTTATAAATGTCTGATAGTGATCATTCGTATAATATATCGAACCGTCACTACCAATTATAAATCTTTCAGCATCTCTATTCTGTCCTTCTATCTTATTATTTACATCAAATTCTCGATACGTGATATCATTTCCTTCACCATCTGTTTGTGGTAAAGTTTTATCGTAGTTTTTATAGGTCCTTCCGCCCCTTGTCCCTGGAGTTTGATCTGGACGCGGCCCTTTCCATCCATCTATCCCGTATTTTTTATAAGAATCCGTGAATAGCCTGTTATTGATATAGCTCCGGCCTTTCTTAACCCTCCAGCCTGGCCCTGCGCCTTTGCTGAACTCGATTTTACTGACTTGGATATCCACCCGGCCCACTGCTCATGGAAATAAATGGATTGTCTCACATCATTTTCACAGATATAAGCTTAAATCTTTCATATATTTCTTCCGTAACTTCATTTACAAAATTACATCTCTGCCCATCCAGATTCATTTCTGTACTATAATAATGAATTTTTTCGTCTGATCCCAATGTTCTATACATCAACCGAACTCTATTTGAATAGCCATTCCACAAACCCAGATATATTTCTGCCCCTGTCGGGAAATAAAATTGTTTATTTATACAAAGCTCGAAGTCTTGATATATTTTTGTACTCTGCAAATCTTCCAGCTTGTATCTGGGCTGTTTTGCCTGGGGCCACTCATAATTTTCAATTGTTTTCACATAATTTAATTTACAATCAATTACTTTTTCTATATCTTTTAATGCCGTTTCAATTTCTTCTCTAAAGCGTAAATCTCTTCCGGTTGTTGTCCATAACCCTTCTATATTTCCATCTGTTACAGTGTAATGCAGAATATTAAAAAAACAAAGTTCTTCGCCCTTTTCATTTAAAACTATCAGTTTATCTGAGGGAACAACAGCAAAATTTTTTATATTCTCTGCATTATCTACATATATATCCAATGAAACCATTTCTCTAGTTTTTTTCTGTGTCTCAAACAGCCAGTACTCTTCTGACATATTTGCATTAATTTGATCTAACAATCTACTGATAGCAATATCCGGCTGCATTCTTATTCTCTCTCTTTCGTCAGCCTCCTTTTTCAAGATTTCGTCTGCTCTTGTATATATTTGTCTGCAAGTATTATTTGAATGTATCACTAAAATATCATCACCAACTGATTGTATGAAAAAAGCACTCCCCATACAGAGGGCTATTATGATAATTTTTAATAAAGTATCATATTTTTTCAATGTATCGTTCTCCGTTAATCGTAATATTCAAAAAAATATATTTCCATTTTGAAGTACATAATTAGACTTTATTCTTTTACCTTCATAATAATAAGTTCTCTAGCTCATTTTTATAGATATCTGTTTAAACCGTTCATAAACATCTTTTGTGGCTTCGTTTATATATCCACGTACTGAGCCATCCAATCCTATCTCAGTCATATAATAGTTCGTATTCCCTTTATTTGATTTCATTTTATACATTAATCTAATCTCTTGAGAGTAACCATTCCACAAACCAAGGCAGCCTTCTACTAAATTAGCATCAATCTGGGCAAGCAGGTTTTTTATAATTATATCCAGCGTTTCTTCATTCTCACTCGATGTTTTTTGAATTTCTTCTGTCTCCTTCTTTTCTCTCAATGTTTCCTGCATTTCTGTAATAATCTTTTTACCGCTTCCCATTAAATAAAACGAATCCTTTTCTTCCCTAACACCGTGCATAGTATATCTTATTGCAAAGCTTATACATATAATCAAAATAAGCAGAGGAAAAATCTTTTTCATTATACTTGCCTCTTTAATAATAGTTATAAAAGTATCTCTTCTGGCTGCCCGTTAATGCGATTTTCTTTGTATTCGTTACCATTTTCTTTATGGCACTTATTTCTGCCTCCGCATGGCTGGTTTTCAACCCTTGTATATACCTTACAAATTTAACATACGATTTATTTTATTTTGAAATTCCATATGTTGATTATTGAAAGCGTCAATTGGTTCTTTTTGCAATCTAATATAGCAGCTATCCTTCAATAATTCATTAAATAATTCGTATTCTCTTAATTTATTTAATACACCATAAACACAATCAACCTGCTCTTCTAATGATTCTTCTTTTGGTTTTGCCCATATAATCATTTTATATCTATCATATACTGGTCTCCTAATACACTCTCCGTCAAATCCATTTTTCCATAACGAAGTTCAATAAAATCTGCTCTTCTTGAATCTCCCCTTACCATCTACAATTACACGATAATATTTCTCATTGTTTTTACATAGCATTTAAAACATCCGCACGGAAATGCCTTTGAACTTCTCAAATACCTCTTTATCAATTTCATCAATCATTCCGGAACGTGTTCCGTTCATATCCAGCCTGGCCACAGAATATCTGGACTCCCCAGAACTATCAATCCATTTCCATACCATTCTTATATTCTCCGAACGTCCATTCCATAATCCAAGATATACCTCATGATTCCCAGTAAACTTAAACCCCGCACGTTCTTCAATATATGTATAAAAATTTTGATATACTTCCAGACTTTCTAGATCTTCCAGCTTATATTCCGGCTTTTTTGCCTTCGGCCATTCATAGGAATCTATTGTGCCGAAATAAATAAGTTCTGTGTCCAGGGATTGCTCTATCTCTTTTAATGACTCCCTTGACTCTTCCCATGAATCCTAATATGTTTGTCCGTTTGATTCGAGATCAATAATATTTTGATTGAACACTCTGTATTTCGTTACATAAAAAAAGGTTACTATAGTCTCTTCACCTGTTTCGGACACAATAGCAGAGTGTTTTGCAGAAGAAATAACAACTAATGTTTTAATATCATCTAAAGAATCAACATAAAATTCTAACGGCGTTACCCCAAATGGTATATTATCCCTCCTATCATAAAGCCAGTATCCTTCACTTAAACTCTGATTAATTTGACTCGTAAATTGAAGCATAATCTCCTTCCGTCTTTGCGCCTCTTCAATAGTAAGCTCCTTTTGTATTTGCTCTTCCTCAACGACAAGTTCCTTTTGCCTCTGCTCTTCCTCAATGATAAGCTCCTTTTGCCTTTGTTCTTCAATAATGTCAAACGCTTTTTTTTGGAGTGCTCACAAAAGAAGGACTTATTTAACTGAAATTCAGAACCCTTTATCTTATAATCTGCATATGTAAAACATGCTAAAACAAGGATTAAAATTATCATAATGAATGTTTTTTTCGCATTTTCCATTCTTTTTTATACACCACTCTCAAATCTCTCTTTTGCATGATAATTTTCATAATTTTGCCCCATGATTACCCATTTTATAATAAATATCTCGGCCTTGTTCCCATAAGTTTCTGCTAATTTTCCAATTTCAAATTGCACTCCTTCAAACCACAATTGATGCCTTGATTCTGCGGTCTCTATGGCTGCACTTCCAAAATTACTTATGGTTTTTCCAGATGCCAGCATTAAGTTACCTGCAGCTGAGTTTATTTTGTCTGGTCCTTCAGATAATATTGCATTTCTCCGGCATATCTGAGAGAGGTAGATTTCCATACTGTATAAACAGTTATTAATTTTTCATACAAGCTATTGATTCATCTTTACTTAATGGCATTCCTATCTCTATAAATTTTGTTATTGGTAAAATCATTCTCTACACCAATTTGATCTATTTTTCCGTCTCCAGATATCCAAGATTTGGCAAATACTTAAAACATTGGTATTAATCTACATCTGCCTTTTCCGTTATCTTTTAATATATATATAAAACCGTATCATCTTTATCAAATGCCTCTGGTATAGATTCAATTAAATTTTTTATTCTTTCCTGCATATATTCCAATTCTCTTTCCGTAAGATTTTGCAGTGCCCAGTTTTTTATGGCTTCCAACTCTTTTAGGACATCTTCTATTTGGCTTTTTTTGAAACAACTATTCTCTTTAAAGATTTTCACATTCGTATCTTTTATCGCTTTTTCCCAATAAGTATTAAAGAAATCTGTAGCAGCTATACTAATAGCTAAATCAATTGTTCCATCTGAATTTCCTTCTCTATTCACGCTGATTGACATATTCTATTACCTTCCAAACGCAGCATCAAAATTAAACTCTGGCCTGCCCTGACCCTCTCAGTCATATGCCAGCCCCCTTGCCTTATCGAGGCATTTTATTTTCAGTAATCCCTTTGTTTTGCATGTCGGCAGACAGGGCTTCTCCCGTGTATCCTTTATCCCCAAGGATTACCAGACCAAGGTGATTCTCCGCAAAGTCCCGGAGCCCTTCCCTGTCATCCACGGATGCCGGAGTGATCTCAAATGCTGAAATATAACCCTCCAGCGTAATCAAGGCATGGACTTTGAAACCAAAATAAGTTTCCTTTTTGGAAGGACACCTTCCTTAATTCGCGCCTTCCGTGCAGAAAGAATGGCAGTAATGCGCACGCCCAAACTTGCAGACCGGAAGCGAAAGCTGTCAATGACAAAATAACGGCTGACTGGTATAGGAAAGGACTGTGCCAGCTGCTGGCGGAGCAGTTCCGCTGCCTGCAAAAGCGCCCTTCTGGTTCGGTTGATCCGCCTTTGCGAAACAGACACAGGAACAACCTGTCGGTGTATAATACATCATATTTCCCCGAACTTATTGTTTTCATGGAAAAGAATATGGATCCCATCCTAAAGGTTTATCATTATATTGCTGCTGCAAACATGCTAATTAATGTTCTATTCTTTTTGTTCATAAGTCTCCTGGCAGTCCGTACTGGAAATATGCACAAGGATTTCTGGTACTGACTACCTGTTAAATAAATCCTCATACGTAATCCATTCCGGGGCATCTTCAATTAAGTCTATCAGATATGCCCGGCGTTCTGTCCATTCCTTTTCTGTAACGATTTCCCTTTGAATATCCTCCCATTTAGCCATATTTTCCGTTACTGTATATTGAATTTCTTCCTGCGTTTGCCAGATCATACTATAAAGATTAGTGAGCAGCTGATTTCCGTCTTTATCATAGGACTCATAAATCCAGCTTCTTGTTGCTGGAACATAATCTCCATCTACAATTGCATACATTTCTCCCATCCTAAGAGGTTTATAATTCCAGTCTATATCCAGCCACAATGTAAAAACCTTTTGAGCGTGATCGTATTTAATAATATTTAACACTAACCATGAATAAAAACAGAACTCATTTTCTCCATCTCCATCCATATCAATCACACAATACTTATCCGGCATAAGGTTGTTCTCACTGTCCCCCATATATATTTCACTGGCATAAACGGTTTCTGGGGGATTTGTATATACGTCATAACTAACGGGATCTCATCATTTAAAAATTGAAGAAATCTATTTTTTTCATCATCTTCTTCGTTATATATATGACGTTCTTTAGTTTCAGATATTGGAATCTCTAAATTTTGTACTTCTACTTTCTCAATAACATTTAATCCTCTTAATAGAGTTTTTGTGTCTGTATGTATACAACTGCTAAAATATAAAACCATTCCCAATAATATAATAATCCAACCACATTTTTTCATTTTGAACCTCACTTATTATAAACATAAAGCTCTTCTCCTTTTTTCCGCTCCTTCAATTTAATATCTATTTTAGTACCAAACTCAAATTTTTCTGCCTTCAATTCTCCCGTATCCGGATAATCTGGATCTAAAACTCTTGGTCCTATATAAATCCATTGGTGTCCTTCATCATCAAGGTATTCTCCATTATTTCCTTCATTTACATTTAGTCCATATATAAGCGCTTTTTGTTCTTGATTCCAGCACTCTCTCCCACTCTTTCCTCTGTTCCTCTTGTTCCTTAATTACCCTTTGTGCAATCTCCATCACCGAACTCCCAATACTTGGATCCGTTTCTTTGATAATTTTTTCGAGGCCATCGCAGGCGTAATGCCACACGCTGCCCTCGGGCAGTACAAGCTCTGTCATCCGGCTTACACTGTCATATGTATAGGTCTGCTCTCCGTGGATCTTATACCGGACGGCAGTGCATCTTCCCACTTTGTCGTAAGTATAGACAATGGTAAGTCTCGCTCCATCCGTGACGGTTTTCACATTTCCCATGGAATCGCAGGTATATCCAGTAGTTCTTCCTACTGGATCAGTTAAATATCTGGAGGCAGCAGTAAACCTCTAGTAATTATTAAAAATATTTACTCTATTTCTTCAATCGCATTTAAATATAAAATTTCAGCTTCCATTCGATATGCGCTTCCATAGAAAATTAATCCTTTATCCTTCTCCCATATAAAATCTTCATGGAAGGATAATTCACCATTACTTTGGTTATATTCACGTCTTCCATATTCAACTTCTTCATTTTTTGATGTGATATTAGTAACCCCTCCATATTCATCCACAACATGTAATATTTCTTCTTGGCATACTATTTCACTATTTGCGATTATTTCCTGATCCGTCGGTAAAAAAAATGTCAATGCCATTTCATTATTCAATCCTATATAAACCTGTTTTTTCTGTTCATTATAAATATATGGGTTAACCAGATATATTTTTTCATTTGTAACGTAAAAATAAAATACCACTCTGTCACTGGTTAATTGTATAGGAGACTTGAATGTATTATCGTAAATTAATCCCTGCTCCTCTCGAAAATCAATTTTAAGTTTAAATAAATCGCCTGTTTTATAGTTCTTTATCAATTTGCCTTCTATGTTTACTTTTTCCTTAGCATCATATGATACAGTACTATAGTATGTTGCTTCCGCACTTAGATTAAATGTATTTTGGGAATAAAAATAGGGGTTTTGATGTTTTACTTCTGTATCTCCAGGCAAAATAGTTTGAAATACTCCTAATATAGCAATATTTAATTCATTATACTCATATGTTTGTGCATCAAATAATAGCTTACCAGAACAAATAGATAAAACTAATCCTGCTATTATCAAAATTCCTGTCTTTTTTAATTTCATATTTAAATCAGTCCTATAACCTTTGGGTGTTCCTTTACCTGCCTTTTCAACTATAGAAACAATGCTTTCGTATATTCGCTTCCGCTATTCACTGCGTTCATCATCAGACCAAATGTAAATCTGTTAAACATCAGCTCCGGCTGCTCCCACAGGTCGCATGAGAACAATCAACCTAAAAATTTCGCCATCTGATATTAGATCCAAAATTTTTCCGTTACATACCCTATACTTTTTACATAAAAGCAGGTTATTATCGTTTCTTCACCTGTTTCGGACACAATAACAGAGTTTTTCCAGAAATTCTTTTTGCCTTTGCTCTTCAATAATGCAAAACGCTTTTTTAATGGAATGCTCACAAAAGAAGGACTTACTTATCTGAAATTCTGAATCCTGCCTCTGCCGGACCTAATATCTGCTCTTTTCATTTTTAAAATCTCTACTCATTTAGGCTCATTTCTGTATTTAGCCATTACACAAACCTTAGTTCACTTCTTACCCTTTCAGATATAAAATGTAAATCAAACTATATTTGTTCAATTGCATTTAAATATAAAATTTCAGCCTCAACCCGATATGCACTTCCATAAGAAACCAGTCCCTTATCTCTTTCCCATACAAATTCCTCATGGAAATGCAGCTCACCACTACTTTGATTATATTCACGTCTTTCATATTTGACTTTTTCATTTTCTAATGCAATATTGATAATTCTTCCATATTCATCAATTGTATGCATTTCTTCATTCTGGCATACGATTTTGCTGTTTGCGACGATTGCTTGATCAGTAGATAAAAGATGTATTAATAATAACTCATTATTTAATCCCTTATAAATCTGATTTTTTTGCGCATCGTAAATATACGGAGAAACTCTATATATTTTATCCGTTGTAACATAAAAATAAAATATCACCCTGTCCTCAATTAAATAACCAGGATCATCATACAAATTATTGTTAAAAAAATATCCTTTAAGTTCCGGCAATTTAATAACAAGTTTAAACAAATCTCCATTTTCATAATTTTTCAGTAGTTCCCCCTTTATGATAATTTTTTCTTTAACAGTATCTGATGTAAACCCACTATAATAGGTTGCAGCAGATTCTAATTCAAAAGAATTTTCATTATAAAAATAAGAGTTTAGATGTCTTACCTCTTTATCTCGTTCCAAAACACATTTAAACACACTTGATACGGCAAATCCAGGTTCATTTGAAAAGCTTGGTAAACTATTAAAAAGTACATAGGTGACGCCCCAAACTAGTACCACTCCTACTATCAATCCAGATTTTATTTTTTTTATTTTCATATCCCTAATCTTCTTCCCAAAATTTTTTAGAAAATTATTTTCTTATTTAACAGGGAATCTAATAGAAGATACAGCAGAAGTGATGTTCCCTTTCCTCCCTGCTCCATTTCTGGATATGCCTCCAATCTTTCCTGCATATGCCATCCGAAATACCAGATTCTCAACGTCAGCTGTTGTAGGTATAGGTATTGATGAAAGATATTTTTAACAGTCCCAATCAAGTTGTTTACATTATAAATGTATATGTTTGTCCTATATTGTAAAAGCAGAATCGTTTATATTCTAAATACATAAATATGATCGATTGGAGCCACTAATGGATCCCAGTCATCTATGTCCTCTAATTCAAAGCAGATGCCCTCTTCATTTTCCATTTCATAAGTATCATATACTTGAACATAATTACCAATAAATTTTTTCACCTCGCTTAAAGTAGAGCCTATGCCTATAATTCCCTTATACTTTCCTTTAAAATCACCCTCTACACCGATTTGATCTATTTTTCCATCTTCAGATACCCAAAATTTGGCATTTTCAATTTCAATTACCGAATCGCATTCTCGAAAACGTTCTTTATAATCTTTTCCAAGTATAGCAATAAGCTGATCTTTTGTCATATTAAGTTTTATATTTCCTATTCCAACTCCAGGTATAATAGGCTCATCTTGTATTTTCATCATTGCACCTTCCTTATATTAATAAAACCATTTAAACTTGTTCCTTCATAAAAATCACTAATCTGACCTGTTGATTTATTTATTATCTTTAAACTCTTTTAATATTTCCTCTAACTGTTCCTCGTGAAGTGCCCCGTCTCTTTCAGCATTCTCCTTCAGTTTCTCTCCAAAAGAGCTAATTGGGTCTCTGCGGCTTCCTCCTTTGCCACCTTTAGACGGCTCGCCACATCGCAAGTATATGCGACGAGCCGTTTGTTAGGCCCAATCTCCAAAATTGGTTTTCGCCGTCAACATAATGATTCAACCATATACACTAAAGTTACGCATATTTTGCTGGCATATGATCATTCATGGGATGCTTTACCGCTTTGTCGCTTAAATCTGGGATTAATTCCTCTGTTTCATTTTCTGTCACTTCTGGAACATTTTCTGAATTAAAACTACTGTTTTCTGTACTCGGCTGTTCTTTTATCATTTCAAGTATCTGCTCCGCAATGGAAGGAATCGTTCCCACTTTTTCTGCTGTCAGATACTTATATCCTTCTATGCCTAATATCATATTTAACGAATGATTCTCCACATAGCCCTTTTTGCTTCAATAAAAGTTACATTTGCCTCTAAGTGTTTCGCATTATATGGATCAAAATCCTTCCACTTAGTCCAATAAATAAAATTATCATTTTTAACGAATTTCGCATAAGTTATACAAGAAGAATATTCGTCCATCAATGGCGTATAAAAATTTATTCTTCTCATTTCTTCAAAAATCACCTCAATTTCAAACGGATTCATATCCATTCTTTGAAAAATAATATGAAGCTCATTTTTCATGTATTCATGTCCTACTAATTCAGAATCTATATAATTTCCGCTTTCAAATCCAAATCTAACAATCTCTGCATCCAAAAAATTATTAAATTGTTTCTGTATATTAAAAATATCCTTTTCTGTTTCAATAGAAATCCATTTCATAGCCTTTCACCTCATCACATACTGTAATTTTATAAATTATTGGCTTAAAAATTGTTTTCATCATAAGCATTTTCCTCCATATCAATCTGAAATTGATATTCTTCAAAAAATTTTTCGCTTAATTCAAAAAACAATTTTACGGCGTCTTCTTCACTATCTGTTATCGCTATAAAAATATGATGCCAATAAAAACTTTTCTTTACATAATTCGAATCCACATTTTCCTGTACCCACTTTATTACCCATCCTACAAAATGCTTATGAAATATCCTATCAATTTTATAAATGTCACCCTTCATCAAATTACTTCCCAAAAAACCGATAACTAGATAATAAATATAATTTATTTCTAATTTTTCGACATACATTAAAGGCCTATTCCTAATCGCTTTAATAAATTTTTCAATACTCATATTTCCCTAGAATTTCATCAACAATTTGCCACATTATGCTACTACTTGGATGTCCACCCGGCTCGCTACTCATGGAAATAAATGGATTGTCTCACATCATTTTCACAGATATAAGCTTAAATCTTTCATATATTTCTTCCGTAACTTCATTTACAAAATTACATCTCTGCCCATCCAGATTCATTTCTGTACTATAATAATGAATTTTTTCGTCTGACCCCAATGTTCTATACATCATCCGCACTCTATTTGAATAGCCATTCCACAAACCCAGATATATATCTGCCCCTGTCGAGAAATAAAATTGTTTATTTATACAAAGCTCGAAGTCTTGATATATTTTTGTACTCTGCAAATCTTCCAGCTTGTATCTGGGCTGTTTTGCCTGGGGCCACTCATAATTTTCAATTGTTTTCACATAATTTAGTGTGCATTTCCTTATTCGTTCCATCTCGTTCAATGTTGCTTGAAGGTTGTCCCAAGAATCCAGATATCTTCCCCCTGTTGCTGCTAATTCTTTTATGTTTCCATTTAAAACATTATATTCTGTAATATAGATAAAATAATACTCATCACCCTTTTCATTAACAAAAGCCACCTTGTCTAATGGAACAACAACAATATGTTCTATGTTCTCTATATCATCTACATATATGTCTAAAGAAAGCGGTCCTTTGGTTTTACGTTGTGTCTCAAATAGCCAGTACTCTTCTGACATATTTGCATTAATTTGATCTAGCAATCTATTGATAGCAATATCCGACTGCATTCCTATTCTCTCTCTTTCATCAGCCTCCTTTTTCAAGATTTCATCTGCTCTTGTATATATTTGTCTGCAAGTATTATTTGAATGTATCACTAATATATCATCACCAACTGATTGTATGAAAAAAGCACTCCCCATACAGAGGGCTATTATGATAATTTTTAATAAAGTATCATATTTTTTCAATGCATCGTTCTCCGTTAATCGTAATATTCAAAAAATATATTTCCATTTTGAAGTACATAATTAGACTTTTGTTTTTGGATCTCTTTAATAAACCTTTCTACATTATACAAAACTTTAGTATATAATTCTTGAGCTATTATTTTTTCAGACCATATAACTTCATTTATGTTTTTATCCATAAGATTTATCATAATTCCATCGCTCTTATATAAAACAATTTTTACTAAATTCATAGAGAGTAATTGTATTTTGTTCCGTCGTACAAAACTATCCATTGAATTTCATCATTTCCAACAGACAAATATTTATTTGTCAGCATATCCCACACGTCTTTCTCCATTTTTAGGCTGTCAAAATAATATTCATCATCCTCATCTTGAACCCCATTATAATTTTTATCATATGTTCCAAAATTAAGCTTAAAAATATCATTCCCATTACAATCTAAAATATTGTATGTATATACCGTATATGATGGTGCACTAAAAGTACGTTCTTCAAGGAATGCTCCATTATTTAACGGCTCCCAATCTTGTGACAATTGCTTCCAGATATATAAACCATTATTATTATATTTTATGATACAATAATAACGAGCTGATTTGACATGAAGCTCTTTAACACCATCCTTATCGGTATCAAGATATGTATATTTGGAATAATATTGTTTCTCGGGTTCTCCTTTCGGAACCGTTATGTCTGCAATTTCAATTTCCCCAATATCTTCACTGAAAGCTGTTATTCCTGCTTGCAAAAAATCTTCATAAAACTCCATAGCTATTTTTTCTTCATTGTTTTTAGAAATAAGAATATTACTAAATCCAATATTTGTTATTTGCTTTAAATTGTTTTCTAAATGCAGTTCATTTTTTCCATAATGCATACCAATAATTAACCCGGAAAAAAAGACTATTATGATTTCTATCAATACATAGATTCTTTTCATATAAATTCTCATTTCAACATGAAATTCAAGTTGTAAACAGTATTTTTTAGGCATATAAATCTTCAAAGCTTCCCATCCAGTTGTTGTAACAGCGGCTGGACGGAAAGCCAGTCTCTGCAGCGGTAAATACTCCCGTCTATAAATCCAGGAATCAAACCTATATTGAATCCATCAAATACATCTCATACTCTTTTTCATTTTTATCATAAATAAGTTCTACTTCCGTTTGATCCCTCAATATTTTAATTTTATAAAATCCATTCTCTATATTTTTCAAAATAAAAATGATAGATCTCCAATTTTTCAATTTCTAAATATTCACCTTTCATTAATGTGTAATACCCTTCCTTTGCCCACCTGCCTAACTCATTTTTTGATATATTTTTCTTGTAATATTCATCTATCTTTTGCTTTAATATTTTTGAATCTATCTGCATACAGCTGGTCTCCTTCTGGGTTTATTATTTCATCCTCTTGTCCTGGATTAACTTTGCCGCCGTCCCTTTTATCCGGCATGGCCGCCGAGGTCTCACTCCCAGTGCTCATGCAGCCAACGGTTCATTCAAAACCTTACAATTTTTACTATCTTTTATATTAGATACGTGACTTACACTTACAAATTTCCAACATCTTTTCATTAATTTTAAAATTATTTATAATATCTTCTCCCCAATAATTTACCCAAAAAACCACTTTAGGAATTTGACTGTCAAAATCATAAAAATCATCATACTGCTTTAAATTGATATTGCTTGTAAAGCAAGCATAAAAAGCTTTATATTTCTTAATCAAATCTTTTAATAATCCAATACTTCCAATCAATTTAGATGATGTAAAATTAACAGGTAAAGAAATTACCATTGTATTGTTAAATTTACCATTAGATCTTCCTACAGAAAAATCAATACTTAACGATTTCTCCTCGTCTAAAGACGTAAAAAACGATAATTGCGCCCCAAGATTTTTATACTTTTTATTTTGTTTACATAAAATAAAACTTTCAATACTTTTCTCACTTATATCAAATACTTCAACCTCTTTTTTGCTTCTGGCAGGCAGCAATAATTCATTAAATAATTCGTATTCTCTTAATTTATTTAATACACCATAAACACAATCAACCTGCTCTTCTTGAATCTCCCCTTACCATCTACAATTACACGATAATATTTCTCATTGTTTTTACATAGCATTTAAAACATCCGCACGGAAATGCCTTTGAACTTCTCAAATACCTCTTTATCAATTTCATCAATCATTCCGGAACGTGTTCCGTTCATATCTAGCCTGGCCACAGAATATCCGGCCTCCCCAGAACTATCAATCCATTTCCATGCCATTCTTACATTCTCCGAATGTCCATTCCATAATCCAAGATATACCTCACTATCTGCATTAAACCTAAAACCCGCACGCTCTTCTATATATGTATAAAAATTTTGATATACTTCCAGACTTTCTAGATCTTCCAGCTTATATTCCGGCTTTTTTGCCTTCGGCCATTCATAGGAATCTATTGTGCCGAAATAAATAAGTTCTGTGTCCAGGGATTGTTCTATCTCTTTTAATGACTCCCTTGATTCTTCCCATGAATGCCAATGTGTTTCGCCATTTGATATCAGATCTAAAATTTTTCCTTTACATACCCTGTACTTTTTTACATAAAAGCAGGTCATTACCACTTCTTCACCTGTTTCGGATTCAATAACAGAGTTTTTTCCAGAAGAAATTATAACCAATGTCTTTATATCATCTAAAGAGTCAGCATAAAATTCCAGCGGCGTTTCTCCAAATGGTATATTATCCTTCATATCATAAAGCCAATACATCTCACTTAAGTTTTGATCAACTTGACCAGCAAATTGAAGCATAAGTTCCTTACGTCTTTGCTCTTCTTCAATAGTAAGTTCCTTTTGTATTTGCTCTTCCTCAACGATAAGTTCCTTTTGCCTCTGCTCTTCCTCAATGATAAGCTCCTTTTGCCTTTGTTCCTCAATAATGTCAAGCGCTTTTTTTGTGGAGTGCTCACAAAAGAAGGACTTATTTAACTGAAATTCTGAACTCTTTATCTTATAATCTGCATATGTAAAACATGCTAAAACAAGGATTAAAACTATCATAATGTATATTTTTTTCCACATTCTCATCACTCCCTAACTGTATTGAAAAAGACATGTACTCCATCTTCATATTGACTGATTATTCTTTCATTTCCCCAATAAAACACGTCTACTCCATTTTCCCTTCTTATTTGTACACCACTCTCAAATCTCTCTTTTGTACGATAATTTTCATAACCTTGCGCTGGGTTTTTTCCAAGCCTTTCTTCCAACCTTCTTCTTGCCGCATCCAATTCTTCTTGTGTGCTATTTCCATCTATGTTACCCAATATTTCAGCTACCCAGTAAGCATTTTCAAATGCATGTTCCCAGCCCGGCCATTCGTACTCTGTTTTCGCAATATATGATTGATCATTTCCTTTTTCCATTTGTAATGTTGTAAACTGTTTATCTGTTGTTAGGACATTAAACAATGTCACGTCCTTTCCATGTGTATATGTTGAGTTTTGCCCCAGAACCCTTTCAATGATTACCCATGTTATAATATCTTGACCTTGTTCTTTTTTTCTCTTATTTCATCATTGCTTGTTACATCAGCCCCTGTCTCTTCGCCATAGATCGTCCGAGCCACCAAATTAAACAATGGGCTGGAATACAGTTCATTTTGAGAAGCGTATTCTTTTTTTGCATATGTTTCTGCTAACTTTCCAATTTCAAATTGCACTCCTTCAAGCCACAATTGACGCCTTGATTCTGCAGCCTCTTCCTGCATTCTCTTCAACTCCTCCTGTTTCTTTATCTCTTCCTGCTCCTTAATCACCCTCTGTGCAATCTCCATCACCGTACTCCCAATACTTGGAGCTGTTTTCTTTCCCTGGTTTAGAAATACTTTCCCTATGGGATTTTCTGACATAGATTTATTCCAAATATCCGTAATCGCTTGGCTGATTCCCTTTACCACTCCAACCCCATCAGTGTCGCCTTTCGAAATTCTTCCTGCACTCGCGCAAAGCTTCCGCTCTTTTTCACTGCTGGCTGTCATTAAGCGGTTCGCTTCATCGTAGGCGTATTCCTCCAGGTAAGCCAGGATGGTATCTTCGTTCTTTTCTACGGCGATCCGGTTCCCTGCCTTATCGTAGGTATAGCGGATTTCACTGGTCTTCCCGTCCTTCAAAGTGGATGCCAAAACCAGCTGTCCCTGATTGTCATAAGTATAGGTGTTCGTGAAAAGCTCTGTTTTCCCTTCCGCTCTCTGGCGTACCTCTTCGCTGGTGATAAAGCCGGAATGGTCATAGGCATAGCGGTAGAAGGACAGCTCTCCACCTCCCTTGTCCAGGTTTCTGACCGTCTCCACCTGTCCTGCCCCATCATAGAAAATAAATCCTTATTTCTAAAAATATCTACTTATTATTTTAATAGTCTGCCTTGGAGATTCTTATGTATTTTCTGCGGATATTTTCCCGAAGATACACGTCAAAAAGCATAGGAATAGTGATACTAAGGCGAGGTTTTTTGACCTGCGCTATCGGAAATATACACGAGAATCTCCGATACAAACTATCATTTTTATTAATCTATATTTTAATTCTAGGGCGGAATAGATATATTTCCCTCCCCCTTCTCATACCTTATATTAACAAAAAAACATTTCTCCCCATTATAGCAATCCAATAATTGAATTATTTTAGATAAAAGTTCGCTTTCTAATGCTCTTTCTATATCATAATGAATGAATAATGTACTTTTTAAATCAAAAACTATGTCGCTATCTTCCAAGTCAAAATCATAGCCTAATTTCAATAACCCTATTATTTGTTCTTTCAGCATCTGTGAAAGTGTATTAACTGGACAAACTTTTTCTTTAACTACTAATTTTAACTTTTGAATTTCTATTTTTGACAAAGTCTTCTTTTGCATATACTTTTGCAAAACATCTTTTACATGCGCCAAATCTTTCATTACAAGCCTATTAGGAATTTGAACCGCAACACTAAATGCAGCTTGTATTTTACCTGATAAAATATCACTAAATTGTTGTACCAAATTATCACAAAGCTCTTTCTCAAGATCACCTGCTCCAGCCAGTTCTGTTATAATTCCCCACACTTCCAAAATGCTAAGCTGAAAAACATCACCTTTCAGCATTTGATGCAGCATATCTATTGCCCATTTATTTAGCTGCTCTTGTGTTATTTCATTAACTAAATATTGCGATAATTTCACATTTATTATGTCTTTCAAATGCTTCATCCCTATTCATTTTATTAAGCCAGGACTTTTCAAGAGATTAATGACAAAATCATTTGTACGTCCATCCCATATATAAAAAACTTTGGCTTTACTTCCTTTGTATAATACATTTGTTTTCCTACTCCTAATACGATTCCTCCTGCAACTGCCAGTACTGTTAAGACTGCAGGAGAAATTGCACTACTAGCCGTGAACAGCTTGTTCCCGATATAATAAACCCATCCTGCATTTTCATTATCTTCTTTCCCTTGTAAACATATACTTTATAATAGCAATTCTTCTATCCATTTAGATTTTAGCAGTCTGGAATTAGTTCTTTTTATATAATTCAAAAATTTTTCTATATTAACGTATAGTTCATTCTCAAATTCTTCTAACTCTACCCTTTCATCCCAATTATTTTCACCCGTTTCTATATTAATAAATTTCAAATATAATTCATGCTTCAGCTTCATCTTCAAGCTGTACCTATTCATGGTTAAAAGCTGCATTTCATACTCTTTATTTTTCTTTACTGCATTTATGCCTTCCTTTAAATGAACAAACCAATATAGGATATCCTCCATATCTGCCATTCCTATTTCTATTAATGCATCCATTTCCGTTTTATTAGGCCAGATCCCCTCCTTTCTATTATTAATACACAATTCAAAAAATCCATATACTGCCCCATTCCATTCATTATCAAACTCATCTAATGTAATTTTTGACAGGTCACTTGTAATAACCCAGTGCATTTTTACCATCATATCCTCCGTTCTGTTTCTTACAATCAATAGATAATCAACAATCCCAGCTTTTAGCGAGAAATGAAAAACTCTCCCCAAAGACTTCGTTACTGTTCACCTAAAAATTGTGTTATTTAATAATATTTTCCAATTAGTAAACCTAAAAGCTGAAATCCAAAATTTTCATTTACCTGTTAGTAAAAACATTATCTCGTCTATTGTATATTTATAATTTCCATATCCCGTTTTTAAAAAACCATTCTCTATATAAATTGTAATTATATCTCCAAGATATTCAAAAATATATTTTCCCTTTTCCACCCCTTGATTTATAGCTTCATTCAATCCATAATCTAATGCTTCCTGTATCATTTCTACCGACCAATTTTTATTAAAAAATGATACGGCATTTAAATATTTTTGAATCATCTCTTCACTCATATGTTCAAATTTTTTCGCAACTTGTAATGGCATATGCCGATTTAGTATATGCTTTAATACACTTTTAGAAATATTCGTACCCTCTTGATTGTTCTCTGAACTAGAACTATTGCCTTCCGGCTTAGGAGCTTTCGGTTCTGGAGCTTCTGGTTCTAGTTCTTTCTCTTCACCATCATCCTCATCATTATTATTTTTATCGCCGCCTCCTTCTTGAATCTCATCGTCTGAATCTTCGATTTCAGAATTATTAGGACTTGTTATAGTCGTCTCTTGTTCTCCATATCTTCTATCCAGAATCTCCTTCATTCGATCTCTAAATTGTGGGGTGACATGTATCAATGTATCTGTCTGTTCTTTCTGATATCCCACACCTAAATTTACAAAAATACCTGCACCTATTACTGCCAGAATCGCTAATGCTCCCCAGCCCAAAGCTGCAGCTGCGCCTTCTAGAAGTCCTTCAATCACTCCCCAAAACCATGGAAGTACCGGTGCTGGAGGAGCTACTGCAATTGCAGTAGGTATTGCCCCAGCTGTGGCTCTGTCTCCGCTGGCGCAAATCTTCCTCTCTTTCTCACTGCTGGCCGTGAACAGCTTGTTATTGATATAGCTCTGGCCTGTCTTAACTCTCCGGACTGTCCCTGCCTTTGTTCCGCTCATATCGTTGGCTATGGTCTGCTGCCAGTCCGTTTTCGCTGCGGCACGTTTTACTCCGCTGCTTTTGCTTGTTTTTGCTACGGACACCCCGGCGCTCATTATCTTTGAGGCCGCAGTCTTAGTCCCACTGCTTACATTCTGCCTGGAGGTTCCCTTATTTTTCTGGCTGCTGGCGGATACGGTCTTTTTTGTATTCGTTATTGTTTTCTTGGCTGCACTCATCACCGCTTTCGCCGGGCTGCTCTTTATCGCCTTAGGCTTGGCGGCGGCTTTCTTTCCTGCCGAGAATACCTTTGCCGCCGTTCCTTTTATCCAGGCATGACCGCCGGGGTCCCTTAAGTTTACAGGGTTGTTTCCGGTGTAAGTGTAGCGGTTCTGGCTTAAGGGCTCTAAGATACTTCCGCTGTAGGTATCCGCCGTCAGAAAGCTTCCTGTCCGGCTGTTGTAATAGCGGCTTCTCAGATACTGGAAACCGGTAGACGGATCTGTAGATTCGCCGTTATAACCGTATAGATTTCTTATTCCGGAAGCAGGGCTGTCACTGCCCGTACAGTTATAGACTTCTGCCATCCCGTAAGCATCATACACATAGCTTAGCACAGATGCCCCGGACTGGGAAGTCAGGTTTGACACGCTCCCCCTTCCGTCATAGAGATACGTGAACAGCTCTCCGCTTCCCATCTCCGTATAACTCAGGCGCTGGAGGCCGTATTCATAAATGCTGCCTTCTGTTCCTGCAGTTCCCCCGGCTCCGTTCACTTGGTATTCCGCCAGCGTCTCCGCATATGCGCGGTTTACATCATTCACATAGCTGGTCTGCACATAGTTCTCACGGGCTTCCTCCCCTACATGGAAGGGGATAAAGATCTCATCATAAAGCATGGATGTCCAGGCATCCCCCTCCTTCGGCTTCCTGGCCTCGTCCCCTCCCTCTGTGAAGGTATGTACCTCATAATCCTTATGGAGATCGATTCTTCTTAAAATATACTCCCAGTGCTCATGCAGCCAGCGGCTCAGATATCCGGGCACCGTGGTAAGACCCTGGATCAGCCCCTGGCCGAAGCCGTACCAGAAGATATTGTTCCGGGTCTCTGTGATCTCCTCCTGCGTTTCCTCTGTCTCATGGACATGAGGAATCAAGGGCGAGCCGCTTCTGCCTGCTTCCCCTTTTGTCTCTTCTGTTATGGAGACGCTGTTCTCTTCTTTATCCGCGCCGTTTATAGATATTCCATCCGTTTTATCCCCGTACTCCATCCGGAATACCCGGTTTCCGTCGCCGTCGTAAAGGGCTGCCAGCAAGAGGCGGTCTCCTTCCATCACGGCTTTCAGACGGTTCTCCACATCATAAGTGTATACGGTAATCCGCTCATCGGGCCCGATCTCCTGGATCAGATTCCCGTTCTTATCATAAGTGCAGGCGGTGGTTCCATTCAGCTCCGGCTCTTTCTGGTTTCCGCTTACATTCCGACTGGTTAAGCGGTTCGCTTCATCGTAGGCGTATTCCTCAAGGTAAGCCAGGATGGTATCTTCGTTCTTTTCTAATGCAATCCGGTTCCCTGCCTTATCGTAGGTATAGCGGATTTCACTGGTCTTCCCGTCCTTCAAAGTGGATGCCAAAACCAGCTGTCCCCGATTGTCATAAGTATAGGTGTTCGTGAAAAGCTCTGTTTTCCCTTCCGCTCTCTGGCGTACCTCTTCGCTGGTGATAAAGCCGGAATGGTCATAGGCATAGCGGTAGAAGGACAGCTCTCCACCTCCCTTATCCAGGTTTCTGACCGTCTCAACCTGCCCTGCACCATCATAGGAAAGGGTGGTTCTCGTCCCGTTGGGACGCTTTACCTCCAGAAGAAGCCCGTCCGGATCATATGTATAGGACGTAACCCCTCCCTGCCGGTCTGTTACCTCTGTCAGGCGGTCCAGGAGGTCGTAAGTGTAGGATACACGTCCCCCGTCAGGATAGATAAGGACAGAGAGGTTCCCGAAGGCATCATATTCGTAGGATACCTTGTTTCCCCTGCCGTCCGTGACGCTCTCCACGCGCCCGGCTTCATCATAAGTATAAGTGCTTGTCCCGGTCAAATCCTCCATGGAGATCCGCCGCCCTTCGGAATCGTAGGCGTAGAGCACCTGGGAGTCTTCTTCCTCTGCCGCGCTGTAATCCACGCTTACAAGCTGATTCAGCTTATCATAATCGTAGGTTATGGCGCTTCCGTCTCCCTGTGTGAATGCTTCCAGACAGTCATTGAGATCATAGGTATAACGCTCGGTCTCTCCAAGAGGATTGGTGCGGCTGGTAAGACGGCCTGCCAGGTCGTAGGTATAGCTTGTAGTGTTGCCGTTTCCATCCGTTACTGTGCTTACATTTCCCACGGAATCGTAAGTATAAGCGGTGACAGCCCCGGCCTCCTCTGCCTTAATAAGCTGGTCTGCCGGATCGTAAGTATAAGTAATGCTCCGGCCTTCCCCATCAATAAGGCCTGTAAGGTTATCATTGCCGTCGTAGGCAAGGCGTATCTTGTTCCCCAGGGCATCGGTGATCCCGATCATACGGCTGTCCCGGTCGTAAGTATACTGTTCCTTCCGCCCTGCGGCACTGACGGTCTCTGTCAGGCGGTTCCTGTTATCATAGGCATAGCTCTGTATCTGGTTCAGCGGATCGGTTTCGGTGAGAAGATTCCCGGCCGCATCGTAAGCGTACCGGGTGGCACGGCTGATGATCTTTTCTGTCTCTGCTTCTCTTCCGGCTCCTATATATGCCCCTATCCCTGCTCCTGTTCCAGCGCCGATTCCGGTTCCTGTTTTCCTTTCTCTTCCGGTTTCGGTAACGGCGGCAAGATTGCCTGCTTCATCATAAGTGTAAGAGAGCTCATGCATACCCGGAGTTTTTACGCTGCTTACCCGATCCAGAGCGTCGTACCGGAAGCTGCTCTCTGCTCCTGAGGGCGACACGGCGCTTACCATATTTCCGGCCTTGTCGTAGCTGTAGCTGATCCTGGCTCCCTCCGGATTGGTAACGGAAAGAAGCCGGTGCAGCTTGTCATAGGTGTAGGAGGCCGTATTCCCTTTTGCGTCGGTCTCGCGGATGAGATCCCCTGCCTCGTTGTATTCCCAGGACAGGCTTCTTCCTTCCGGGGCTTCCAGGCCTGTGATACGTCCCAGGAGATCGTAAGCGTAACGGTACTCCGCCCCGTCTGCCAAGGTCCGGCTTACAAGCTCTCCGGACAGGGAGTAGCCGTAAGAGGTCTCCCGGCCCAGGGGATCGGTTTCCCGAAGGATTTTTCCGTGTCCGTCGTAGGCGTAATGCCACACGCCGCCCTCCGGCAGTACAAGCTCGGTCAGCTGGCTTACACTGTCATACCTGTAGGAGGTCACATTTCCCATGGCATCCTGATATTTCACCAGGTTGCCCAGGGCGTCGTACAGATAGTCCTCCCGGCTTCCGTCTGCTTCGGTAAGGGAGATGAGGCGGTCTAATGCGTCGTATTCGTAGCTGGTTTTATTGCCGTTTGGATCAATCTCTTCTGTAAGGTTTCCGGAAGGGTCGTAGGTGTACTCTGTATGCAGGCCTCCAGCTTCCAGGATCGCAGTAACCCGGCCTAGAGCATCATAGGTATAGGTATTGGTTTCCCCTAAGGGGTTGGTGTCGCTCTTTAAGTTCCCAAGGGCATCGTAGGCATAGGCCTGCCTCCCGTGTACTTCATCCTGGACGGAAGTACATCTGCCAGCTTTGTCATAGGTATAGGTAACGGTAAGCCCTGCCCCGTCGGTAACGGTTTCCACATTTCCCATGAAATCGTAGGTGTAGCTGGTCATACTTCCTGCCGGATTGGTCACGGAAAGTACCTGGCCGTAAGCATCGTAGGTATAACTGGTCTTATTCCCCAGGGCATCGATCACGGAAATGAGATTGCCTGAGGGATCATAGGCGTACTTTGTGCTGTGACCTTCATTGTCGGAAGCTTCCAGCAGGTTCCCCGATACGTCGTAGGCATAGCTTTTTATCAGACCTTCGCTGTCAGTACTTTTTGTCTGACGGCCCAGGGCATCATAGGTGTAACGGATCCAGGTTCCGTCCGGGGCATCGATGCGGATCCGATTCCCGGAGGCATCGAAGGTGTTCCGGTACACGTTCCCCAGGGCGTCTGTAACCTCCACAGCAAGACCCCGGCCGTCGTGGGAATAAGAAGTGGTTCCGTTTAAGGCATCGGTGAGGGAGGTCAGGTTTCCGGCCCCATCGTAGGTGACAGAGGTCTGGAAATTCCGGCTGTCCACATAGCCTGCTGCCCGGTTCAGACCGTCATAGATGGTCCGGACAGTATGGCCCAGGGCATCCGTCCGGGTAGTTTCATTGCCATTGGCGTCATACTCGTAAGAGGTTGTCTCCCCCTTGGCATCCGTCTGGGACAGTACCCGGCCAAGGGCATCGTAGTTCCGGCTGGTCTCATGGCCCAGAGGATCCGTTTCCTTTTTGATCCTGCCGCAGGCGTCGTATTCATAGGACAGGCGACCGCCGTTTGGAAGGAGCTGTTCCGTCATATTTCCGGCCGCATCGTAGGTGTAAGACCAGCTTCTTCCCTGGCTGTCCTCACGCTTTAAGAGGTTTCCGTTTTTGTCATAAACATACTCTGTCTCCAGACCGGAGGCTTCGTTCTCCTCCCGGATGAGACGGCCCAGGACATCGTAGGCATAGGTGACGGAGACGCCGTTTTCCAGGGTGAACCGGACGGGGCTTCCCTGAATATCGTATTCCAGACGCAGCACGCCGCCTAATGCGTCGGTTCGAGTCTCCATCTGGTTATTCCTGTAATCATAGGTATAAACAGTGGTATGGCCCAGAGGATCCGTTTCTTCCAGGAGATTTCCCAGGGGATCGTAACGGTAAGTATAGGCATTGTCTTCTCCGTCGGTTTCCAGAATACAGTTTCCATCCGTATCATATTCCTTTTTTATCAGAGTACCGTCGGGCAGGGTTTCGGTCAGACGACGGTTTAAGGCATCATAAGTGTAGGTATACGTGTTACCTTCCGGGTCTAAGGCGGTAAGCGGATTGCCGTTTGCGTCATAGGTGAAGGAAGTCTTATTTCCCATGGGATCTGTGATGGAGAGAACATTCCCGGCATCGTCAAAGGCGTAAGAAGTTACGCCGCCCAGGGCATCGGTTTCCTTAAGCTTCCTCCCTTCTGCATCATATTCGGTACGACTTGTGTTCCCTTCGGGATCGGTCATGGAGATAAGATTTCCGAAGGCATCGTAAGCAAAGGCTGCCTGGTTCCCCAGTGCATCCTTGATTCCGGTGAGGCTGGTTCCTGTATAGGAGAGGGTGACGGTATTCCCTTCCGGATCCTTTACGGAGGTAAGCTGGTTCTTCCCATTGTAGCCGTAAGACAGGGCGCTTTTGTCCGGGCGTACCATACGGGTGAGGTTTCCTTTTCCGTCATATTCATATGTGGTAACCGCCCCGTTATAATCCGTCTGGGAAATAAGGCGGTTCTTCCCGTCATAGGCATAAGAACGAGCTGCGCCGTCAAAACGGGTTTCGCTAAGAAGGTTCCCCTGTCTGTCATAAGTATAAGCAGTAATATGTCCCAGACGGTCTGTATGGGAGGCTGTCTGGTTTCCTGCCGTGTAGGCAAATGTTTCCTGTGTGCCGTCGGGGCAGCGGATCTCTTTTGTCCGGTACTGTTCGTCATAGAGATAGACCGTCTTCTGTCCCAGGGCGTCTGTAGTTATGGTCTGCCCCTTCTGGTAGGAAAGCTCGGTAACGCCGCCGCTGCCGTCTGTCTGCTTCGTTACCCGGCCCTGGCTGTCGTACTCATTTAATACCATCCGATCCCCGTTCCCGTCATACCAGGCGGTCATGCGGTGCCGATCATCGTATTCATAGCGGAGTGTGATTCCTAAGGAATCTGTATAGGATACCAGTTCGTTATCGCTGTTGTAAGCATAGGACAGCTTTTTCCCGTCAGGACGGATGACGGCGCTGATAAGGCCGTTCTTCCATTCAAAGCCATAGGTCTGTCCGGAATCGGAGGTAATGCTTTCAAGGAGGCTGTCAGCTCCATAAGAGAGCGTTACCGTATTGCCCTTTTCATCCTTAATCTGTGTCAGAAGGCCGGAGGAATCAAAGCTGCGTGTACAGATTCCGCCGTTTTCTGTCTTCTCCTTCAGTTCATACCGGTACACGGGGTAGGTGCCGAATACGGTCTCTCCGTCTGCCGCTTCCTCTGCCTGCTCTTCTGTGGTAGGATTGGTGATTTCTCCTGTTCCATCCTCCACTGGCTCTATGACCATCCCGTATCCGGCCGGAGATGCATAGGTTCCGTCTGCCTGCAGGGTAAACTCCAGGGTGCTTCCGTCTCCTCTCCGGTACAGAAGAGTTTTGTTGTCCTTCCGGATAAGCTGCTCGTCATATGCAAAGGAAAAGCCTGCGCCGAAGGAACCTGTGCAGCCTGCTCCCCGGCTGTTGTAGCTCCGGGTGATGGAGAGTGCTTCCCCGTACCCTGGGACGCTGCTGTCTTCCTGCTCCAGGTAGAAGTTTCCTGTGTTCAGATTCACCGGCTCGAAGCCGAATTCGCAGTGGAGGCCCCGGCCCATCAGCTGGGCGTCTATGGCAGCCTTGTCGGCGTCTGTCAGCGCCGCCGGCTGGTAGGGTTTATTTTTGTTCTTTGCAGGATTGCGTATGAACAGGGTGTTGCCCTCTACCAGGAGCATGTCCTGAACCCGGTTGTCGTACACTAACTGGGCCAGAGGAACGCCGTAATAGTCCGCGATCTTGGGCAGGGTGTCGTAACGGGTGATCTTGTATTTTAAAAATTCGTCGCTGTATACGGTCTTTCCTGTTTTTCCGTTCTTGACTGCGGAGGCCTGGAGGCGGTAGACCTTGTTAGGTTCCAGATCCGTGAAGGGGACGGTTGTCTGCCAGTTATGGAGTCCCTGGCGGTAACGGGTGCTTCCCTTGGGGAAGGCGCTTTCGAAGCTCTCCGTATTGGGGTATAAGGTCCGGCTTCTTCCTTTGGCGATTCCGGAATATTTTCCTGCATCCTCTGTAAGGGCGTAGACTACCTGGGAGCCAGGCCGGGCCAGGCCGTCTGCAAATACGCCAAGAAGGTTCATCTTTCCCTGGACGTCTGTCTGCATGATGGTCCTTAGGGTGAGGGTGGTGTTATCCAGGGGATAATCGGGATCTGCCTCGTCTGTGAGCTTCCAGTTGATCTCATAGTAGGGGCGCAGCGACGTGTCCCCATTGCATTCCGAAGCAAAGGAACCGAAAGGCTTTGTCTCGTCTTCCGCAAGCAGAATCAAGCCGTAGCTTTCATAGATGCCGCCGTACCATCCGCTTACGGCTTCCGTGATGTCGATGTCCTTCCAGCCCACGCCAGAGACTACGGCGTCGGGGCTTATGGCGTGGTGCTTAAGCCCCACAAGGGCATTCCAGCTTCCGGCTCCGGAAAAGCTGTAGGGCTCGTCAATGATATGGCAGAACATCTTTCCGTCCCCTGCCTTTTCCTCCTGGTAGAGGTGCATGGAAGCGGAGGTGATGGTGACCGGGCCGTCCTCCCCCATTCCAATGGACGGATACAGGAAACCCGATATCACAAAAAGGCGGCATTTTCCAAAACCAGTTTTGTAACCTGCGTGGATGGTAGGGACGGCATCGAAGGTTCCCCTGCTGTACTCGGAGCACAGGCCGATAAGCACAATCTCTTTTTTTAAGATCAGCGTGTTGGGATCAATCTTGATCGGATAGACCCTTTCCTCTTCTGCAAGCCACTCACGGTCTGCCGTTACCGTGATGCGGTATGCCTCTTCCTCTTCCTCCAGGCTTAAGGAAAGATCACGGCTCTGCGCTCCTGCCGCATCGCTCATGGAAGGTGCGGTAAGCACTGCCGACGGCTCCTCCTGTCCCTCGGGTATAATAAGGATCCTCCCTTCCTCTTCCTCTGCCGTGAAGCCGTCCTTTTTAAGGAGATAGGAAAAGCTGTTCCGCTCTGTGGGCGCAAGAAGAATGATATCTTCCTTGAGGCCTGTGTCCTGGATCGTGTACTGGATGTCAATGTTCTCGAAGACCTGGTTGTAGCGGACTGCGTTTTCTTCAGCTGCTGCATGGCTGTAATCGCCCTCTGCCGGAACCATCACAAGGCGCAGGCCTTCCTCTTCTATGGTGATTCCTCTGCTTTCTTCCGGCTTTATAACTGCCGGGAGCTCTATCTTCATGCTGTTGGCTGTGTTTACGTATACGCCTTCTTCTTCCAAAGACGCAGGAGCCTCCTCTTCTTCTGCCAGGATCAGTGTATTGTCAATGGGATGTTCTTCCCCTTTCTCGTCCTTATACAGGTTCGGGGTTGAGGTGCAGATCGTGCGAAAAGATCCGTCCGGATTCCGGTAAGTCTTATAATACATTCCTGTTTCCACAGGTTCTTCCCATTTCTCTGCATAAGGGAGCGCTTCTTCGGAAAGATCCGGGGCCAAAAGTGTTATGTCTTCCCCTGGTTCTTGCTCTTCCGGTTCTGATTCCTCCGGCTCTGGTTGTTCTGTTTTTTCCGTTTCTTCCGGCTCTTCTCCTAAAACTCCCGGCTGTCCGCTTTCCGGCCCTGCCCCTTCTACCTGTTCCGGAGTCTCCTGACCGGATTCTTTATCCTGGGAGAGTTCCGTCTCCCCTTCATAGACATTTGCCTGGGGATAGTCGAATGTCTCCCTCTCTTTCTCTTCTGCTGCCGGTTCTGCCTCTTCCGCCTCCTGGGGAATCACCGCCCCGTAAGCCGGAAGCTCGCTGCTTACAAACAAGACTGCCGCCAGTGCTGCTATGCTGATTCTTTTTATCTTCTGTACTGTGATGCGTTTCATCTTATCTTCTCCTGTTCTGCAGTTCTTCCGGCCGTATCCCTGTCCGGGAGAATTGCCGTTTTCCCCTATGATTCCCTTATCTCTTCCTTGGAAAGCTGACGCTGCGTCAGCTTCAGCATCAGGAAAAGAGCCGCAAAGAGCAGGCATCCGCCCAGCGCTCCTTGCGTAAGGATTCCTGCCGTGCTCTCTGGAAGTCCTGCTGACAGAGCCTGACACAATGCGGCCAGAAAACAAAAAGCAAGAAACTGCAGGAACAGTTTCCCCGGAAACCAGAGGACAAACCGCTCCTTTTTTAGGAGACGCCCGGCAAGGCAGAGCATCCACGCATGGACCGGAAGGGCGAGAACCACGCTGCCCAGATCCGCTGCCTCCTTTGCCGTCTTTCCGTTATCCCCGGACAGAGACAGCACAAAAAGGGCCAGAAGACCGGAAGCCAGGGAAAGGCATATCTGTAAAATGGCGAAAAAAAGAAAGAGCTTCCCCCACTCTTTCCATTTCTTTGCTTCCAGGCCCCGGATAAGGAGCGCTGCTCCGGCCATCAGCAAAAACACTCCTAAAAGCCGTACTTCCCGGGGCGCAGCAGCGCCTCCCAGACGGTTTGATATTACAAAGGGAACCCATAGAGCATGCCCCATGCTGATGCAGAATGCTCCGGTTCCCAGTAATCCGTATCGAAAATTTGCCGTACAGCTTATTCGCTTGAAAGGCTTCTTTTGTCCATTCCATTCTTTTCTCATAATGCCCTTACCCCTCCACAGACATTTTTATTGTTTAAGCGAGCTAAGAATTCTAATTATGTTTTTCAAAAAGCATATTTATTATGCTTTGCATATTACATAATAAATACGTTTTTGTCAATACACATTTTTATGTTGACATATGAAACTGATTGTTCTATTATGAAATTAACGTAAATACAAGGGGATTAAGTAATGAGACGACTTTTTCCAAAGGAAAAGGAAATTATGGAGCTTCTGTGGTCTGCCGGACACTCCTGCCTGATTTCCGATATTTTAAAGATGAATCCTTCCTTAAGCCGCAATACAGTGGCCAAGGTTCTGGTTCATCTTGAAAAAAAGGGTTATATCGAGGTAGAATCTTTTCGGCAGTCAACAACGAGAACCGGGCGCGCTTACATTCCTACTGTGTCCAGGGAGGAATATGAGGAACAGGGAGTCTTGATCCAGGCTCTCTCTGAGAACGGATCTATTGCCAGCAGTACTTTGTCTTATTTTTCCACACTGCTTCGCTCTGATTATGTTGATGATGATTTATTAGAAAAGCTGGAAACGATGATACAGGATTACAAAAGCAGAGAGGACTAAATCATGCTGTTATCACTTTCTTCTTTTTTTGCTTCATTCATTGCCGTCGTTCTTTTAACCTTAGTTCTATTGATTTTTTTAAGAAATGATTATTTGATAAAGCACTTAGGTTTGAGATGTTTATCTTTTCTTGCATCTCTGATACTTATCCGGGGCCTGCTTCCGATAGAGCTTTCATATTTTCCGTTTTCTTTAACCAGAACCATCTATTCCAGGACATGGCTTCCGTTTTTTAGGGATATGCTCCTGCATCCTTTGCTTAAGACAGATTCCTTTTCTTTGACACTGGCAGGTATTTTGTCCTGCGTCTGGCTGGCCGGTTCCCTGGTTATATTGTTTCATAAGCTTCTCGGTTACCGCCGATGCTGCAGGCTGACAAAATTATTTCCACAGATATCCGATCCTGCCGTCATCCGTATCTTTGAAAACGTCCAGGAAGATATCTTTCCCGGAGGAAAAGTAAGCTTCCGCCTTGTGAGGTGCAGCCGCTTTCCGACTCCGGCCCTCTGGGGGGTGAGGCATCCTGTTGTCCTGCTGCCTGAT
Source organism: Candidatus Merdisoma sp. JLR.KK011 (assembly GCF_036941125.1). Classification (NCBI taxonomy): domain Bacteria; kingdom Bacillati; phylum Bacillota; class Clostridia; order Lachnospirales; family Lachnospiraceae; genus Candidatus Merdisoma; species Candidatus Merdisoma sp. JLR.KK011. Next base: position 834,851 of record NZ_JAYWSZ010000004.1, read on the forward strand.
ATTGATTATACAGAGGATGAGCTGCGTTGTGTCTTCATACATGAACTGCTTCATTATAAGCTTTGCCATTTTTTGCTTAAGATACTGCTGGATCTTCTGACTATTGTTCAGTGGTGGAACCCAGTACTTATCTTTTTCTTTCTCCCTGCTGTTCATCAGATACAAGAGCTCTCCACAGATGCCCAGTTGGTTCGTATGACTACCCAGTCCCAACGATCCGCCTATCTGAGCGGCCTTCATAAGACACTGCAGTACGCAAAAACGAAAGCTCGCTTTCCCCAAAATATACATTTTGGTCTTTTGCCCAATCGAAAAAAAGCGCTTATTTTTCAGAGATTCAACTACATAAAAGCTGCTCCTGCCAGGCATAACTCCATATTGGGCGTGATTCTTTGCTTTGTGCTGTTCATGTTGTCATTTACTTTTGTGCTGGAGACATCTTATCCGGTGAGAATGGATGAGGCCGGGGATGAGATTTATCGAAGTCCCGCTAAAGGAACCTTTTACATTCACAATGGTGACAAGTATGAGCTCTATATGGATAATCAATATGTTTATACAAGTGCAGAAGTTTTAGATAGTTTTAAAGATATACCAATATACGACAATACAAAGGAGGAATAAGTACCATGAAAAAAGCGATTCTTTATTTTGTAACAACATTAAACCTGCTCTTTTTAGCTGCACCTTTAAGTGTTGCTGCTATGTCACCTGCCCCATATGCGCTGGAGCTGTCTGATGTGGAACGGAAACCGGATATTGACTGGCAGTATAAAGTCATTGATGGTGTCCTTTACCGCAGGCTTTACAATTATTCAACCAAAACTCCGCTGACGGATTGGGAAATAGTCCCCTAACCTGTTCAGTATTCTAATTTCCTCTTAAGAAGGACGGCACTGCTTACACAGCATGCCGTCCTTCTTCTTATCAATATTTTTTAACAAACACATCCCACTACAGCAGCACCCCAATCCGGTAAACCGCCGTCGCCACAATCCAGGCCAGCACACTCTGGAACACCGCCCCAAATACCGTCCATCTCCAGGAATTCGTCTCCCTGCGGATTGTAGCCACTGCCGCCATGCAGGGCGTATACAGGAGGCAGAAGGTCATCAGCGCATAAGCATTCACCGCCGTGAAGCCAATCCCGGCAAGGGCTGTCCGCATCCCGGCCATTCCTGCTGCCGAAGTCACGTTCGTAATCCCAAAGAGCACGCTCATGCTGGAAACCACAACCTCCTTAGCCGCCAGCCCGGCAATCAGTGCCACCACAACCTGCCAGTACCCAAGCCCGGCCGGCTTCATCAGCGGCGCAGCCACCCGTCCGGCCATAGCTCCAAAACTCATAGACATATCTGTCACCATTCCACCCGGCCCAAAGTTCAGAATCACCCAGAGCACAAGGGACGCTGCAAAGATCGTAGTTCCGGCCTTCCGCAGGTAATCCTCCACCTTCTCCCATGTGTAAATAGCGATGCTATGTAAATTCGGCGACTTATATTCCGGAAGCTCAATCAGCAGCGTATTAATCTCCTTCTTCCTGGTAAATAAATGCATCACCAGGGCCGCCCCGATGGCCGTCACAATCCCAAGCACATACATGGAGTAAGCCGCCAGCATAGCACAGTCGGGAAAAAACATACTGGAAAACAGCACATAAATTGGAAGCCTCGCACTGCAGGACATAAAAGGCGTTACCAGAATCGTTTTCAGCCGATCCTTCGGATCCTCAAGAGCCCGGGAAGCCATAACTGCCGGAACCGTACACCCAAAGCCAAGGAGCATCGGAATAAACGCCCGTCCGGACAGACCGATTTTCCCCATGATCCCGTCCATCACATAGGCAACCCTCGCCATGTATCCGCTGTCCTCCAAAAATGCAAGAGCCAGGAACAAGATAAAAATGTTCGGCAGAAAGGTAAGAATTCCGCCTACGCCGGCAATAATTCCCTCCACCACCAGAGAGCGGAGCACAGCGCTCACCCCTGCTGCCTCCATAAGATTCAGAATCACTCCCGTAACCTGGTCAAGCCCTTCCTCCATAAAGCCCTTCAGCCAGTCCCCGATGGCAAAGGTCAGAAAAAACACAAGGGCCATAATCCCAAGGAAAATAGGCACGCCCAAAAAACGGTTGGTCAGCACTCTGTCAATCTTATCTGTAAATTCCGCCTTCTGGCTCTTCCCCACCAGGCACTCTTCAATAATTTCCTCAATAAAATCATATTTCTGGCTGATAATCTCCGTCTCACAGCTCTCTTCTGCAATGCCGGCCATATCGACGGGATATTTTTTGCGGATTTCTTCGTCCCACTCCAGATGCTTAATGGCATGCCAGCGCATGTTCGGCAGCTCCCCATAGGCTTCCCGTAAGCGATCCGACACTGCGTCAATTTTGTCCTCCAGCTCGTCACTGTATACCATCACAATATCCTTGTGGTGATCGTGCTTGTGACGGCTTGTCCTCTCGTGATGATGCTCCAGGCTGTCAAGCTCCCGGTCCTTGTGATGAACCACCGCATGCATCAGAATCTCCAGGCCCTGTTTTGTCCTGGCGCTTACGGGAATGCAGGGAATTCCCAGCATCTCGGGCAGGCGGTGCAGATCCATATCCATGCCCCGCTCCTCCACAATATCCATCATATTTAACGCCAGCACCACAGGCTTGCCCAGCTCAATCAGCTGCAGGGTCAGATAAAGATTCCGCTCCAGGGAAGAGGCGTCTGCCACATCCACCACCACATCTACTTCATCTCCGAGAATATAGCCCCTTGAGACCTTTTCCTCCATGGTGTAGGAAGTCAGACTGTAAATACCCGGCAGATCCACCAGGCGCATGGCCTCTCCCTTAAAGGTGTACGAGCCCTCCTTCTTCTCCACCGTCACGCCGGGCCAGTTGGCCACTTTCAGCTTTGCGCCTGTATAATCATTAAACAATGTGGTTTTTCCGCAATTGGGATTCCCCACAAAGGCTACATGAATCTCACTGCTCATAAGCGCCCTCCTCTACCAGAATGCCCTCTGCAATCCGCTTTCCTATGGCAAATCTGGTTCCCCGGACCTTCATAATAATGGATCCGCTTTTCTTATTGTTCAACACCTGGACTCCCGTCCCCTTTGTCATTCCAAGCATCTGAAGACGGCGCTTCACCTTGTCCTCAAGCTGTATCTCTTTTACCTGGTATTTATTTCCTATGGTTCCTTCTCGTAACGTCATTGTTCTTCCTTTTCTCTCACTCTCTCCATTGACTTTTCCAGCTATATAAAACCATATCACTACAGAAAAAAAACGTCAATACTTATTGATAATAATTCTCAATAAATATTGACGCATTCCTTATCTGATTTTGTGCATGTTTCTTTTTTCCAGAATTCTCATTGGTCAGTCATGGAGAATCCTGGTAGCCGCAATCGCCAGAGAGCCGTCGCCGATGTGGCAGGAAACGCTCAGCGACAAAGGATCCACAAATCCCACGGAATATCCCGGGAACGCCGCTTCCACCTCTGCCTTGAACTTGACGGCTTCCTCCTCGTTATTCGTGTGGGCGATATCCAGATACACATCCTTTGCATCCAATCCGCCGAACCGGGTCTCAATATCATTGCGGATGGCATCGAGCATGGTTTTCTTTGCCTGCTGCATGGTTCGTGCCTTGGAAAATGTATCCAGCCGTTCTCCCTGGATCTGCAGAACCGGCTTGATGCGCAGCAAGGTTCCGATAGCTGCCACTGCAGGCGTAAGGCGTCCGCCCTTTTTCAGGTATTTCAGCGTTGCCACCGTAATATAGATGCTGGATTCCAGCTTCACTCTCTCCAGAATCTCCTTAATCTCTTTTGCACTTTTTCCCTCTTCTGCCAGACGGACGGCATCCGCCACAGACTGACGCTGGGTAATGGAAATCCGCTGGTTGTTCACTACCTGGACCTTTCCATCAAAATCATCCGCCAGGGCAATGGCCGTCTGGCAGGAACCGGACAGACCGCTGGACATGGGAATATGGACTACCTCGTCATACTCCATAAGAAGCTCCTTCCAAAGATCCATAACGGATTCCGGAGACGGCTGCGAGGTTGCAATATCCGCATCCTGTGCCAGCCTCTCATAAAACTCTTTCTGGTTCAGACTGATTCCCTCAAAATACTCTTTTCCATCAATGGTAAATGGCATGGGCAGCACGCGGATTCCCATCTCACAGGCAGTCTCCTGTGTAATGCCGCTGTTGCTGTCCGTTACAATCGCTACTCTGCTCAATGCCTGTTCCTCCTCAACTGTTATCCTGGTTACTGTCTGATTTTTGGTTACCGGCCACAGAGTGAACCGCAGCGCTTTTGGACAGGCAGTAACCGTCCGCACCATTTGCAAACAGTACCAGTATAACAGTTTGAGTTTCAAAAGACAAGCTTATTTCTTCATCTTAGGCTGGAAGATGAGGCTTGCCACATAGGCAAAAACCAGGGCTGCGCAGATTCCCACGGCGCTGGCCTCAAAGCCGCCTTTGAAGATCCCTAAGAAGCCGTCTGTCTCCACCGCTTCCTTTACTCCCTTCCAGAGGGTATTGCCAAAGCCCAGAAGCGGCACGGAGGCTCCCGCCCCTGCATACTCCTGGAAGGGCCCGTAGATTCCGACTGCCCCCAGAACGGCGCCTGTGCAGACCAGCAACACCATGATTCTTCCCGGCATCATTTTTGTCTTTTCCATCAAAATCTGTACCAGGGCGCAGATGAGCCCCCCTACCCAGAATGCATTGATATAGTCCATCATAAGTCATCTCCTATTCCAGTTCCGTATATCCCCATACCGCACCCGGTACAAGAGATGAATTTCCGACCGCAAAATACATGCGTCCGTAAATCCATCTGGGTGCGGTATGGGGATATACTGTTTCCAGTTCCGTAATATTCAAGCATGCTCAATCACGACCCCGTGAGCAATCCCCGGCACGCTCTGCCCCTCGTTATAGCTGACTGTAGAAAGCAAAGCTCCCGTGGGCACAAAGAGCACCCGTTTCCACTGGTTCTTCTCAATCTTCGGCAGAATATGCGCCGCCAATGTCACCGCAGAGCAGGCGCATCCGCTGCCTCCCGCATGGGTATCCTGGGTTTCACTGTCAAAGATCAGCATTCCGCAGTCCAGATGCTTCTCTGACAGATCGTATCCCCGTTCCTTTGCCAGATCCAGAAGAATGGTCTGCCCCACACTTCCCAGATCTCCCGTTATAATATAGTCATAGTCCGAGGGCTGCCTTCCAAAATCCTCCAGATGCTGGCAGATCGTATCGCAGGCAGCCGGAGCCATACAGGCTCCCATGTTCAAGGAATCCTTCAGTCCAAAGTCCACAACCTTTCCGGGGGTTGCGCCCGATATCCGGGCTTTTCCTCCCTGTGGGGCAAGTACAAAGGCACCGCTTCCCGTAACGGTCCAGGTAGCTGCAAGGGGTCTCTGTCCTCCATACTCCAAGGGAAAGCGAAACTGCTTCTCCGCGCTTCCGAAATGACTGGAGGTGAGGGCCAGCACCGTCTCCGAATACCCTCCTTGAACCGTCATGGCCGCAAGCATCAAAGCCTCCCCAATGGTAGAACAGGCCCCGTAAAGGCCAAATAAGGGAAGCTTCAAATCCATTACCCCGAATGAGGTAGCGATAAGTTGTCCCAAAAGATCCCCGGAAAAAAGATACCGCACCGGAGGAAGCCCGGCCGGCATCTTCTCCATGGCCATAGAGGCCGCTTTTTTCTGCAAGGCGCTCTCCGCCTCCTCCCAGGTATTCTGTCCTGCCATGGGGTCTTGTTCAATCTGATCAAATTGAGAGCCCAAAGGCCCCTCGCCCTCTTTTTTTCCCACAATGGAGGCCGCGCTGACAATGTGTGGTGCTCTCTGAAACTGAATGCTCTGTTTTCCTACCATTGTATCCATTTTTATCTTCCTTCCTGTGTTTCCTTTTTCTTATTTTTTTCCGGCACTTATATTATATGCTTAAGCTGCGAAAAAAATAACTTAATACATCAAAAAGCAGGCTAACGAATGTTTCATCCGCTAACCTGCCCCTCTGCCTGTTAAATATTTCTCTGCCCATTACGATTCTTTTCGCAAGCGATATATCCTTGTCTTATTTCTTCCCATTGCTTCGACATCATCCATCACAGAAAGTATCTCTCACGTCCTTGCCATGCTTAAACCCAGCAACTCTGCGATATCTCTGGTTTTTGCTGTTTCACGCCCTCGTAAATACAGTCGTATTTTCTCCTGATTATTTTTTGTTTTTATCGCTTGTTTTCCATAAAATCTGTATTGATAATACAGTTCGCCAACGCTTCCCTCAACGCTCTGTGAACCGGCGTATCATCAACCCGAAAACCGCCATCCATCCAAAAATGGTACTTTAATATCTTTCGTAATCTTATTGTATACACGAAAATAGCAATCAAATACCCATCAAATAAAAAATGCACTAGAAAGGACTATAAATTCCAACGTTTTACGATTTCTATATTGAATCTATCAAATACACATCAAATAAAAATCTACGCCCAATATGGAATATATCTTCTCATTTTCAATGAAGCATTTTCATCAGCTAATTTTATGAATCCAGCTTTCATTGTGTCTTTGATAATTCTTGACACAATAGACATATTTTTCTCATCAACACCAAACCGTTCCCTTAACACGGCATTTGCCACCGGAATCTCATTTACATAATAATAACAAGTCGCCAGATAACAAGTACGGATTTTATCCTCTTTCGTCCATTCATTAAGATTCGCATACCAATATAATTTCGTCCTAGCAAAATCATCTCCTGTTTCAACCTTAGGAGCCGGTATCTTCAAGGCACTCATCCCCTCCTCCATACGGTCAAATCCGCTTCCCCGCTCCTCACAAATATGAATCATCCTCAAAAATGACGCCATGGCCTCATTTCTGGAATGCGGAGCCGTATCAATAATTCGATTCACATCCACCAACAAGTATCCCGGATTAGAAGCCTCTACCCTGGCATCAAAAATCTCCATCATTGGCCCTGTGCCACGCATTGTCAGATCCTGATGAATAATCATATTTCCAAGCATCTCACGGACTGCCTTCTCTGGGAACATCCTGTGTATCTGGCGAAGTCCAATATAAATCTCTTCCTCCTGCGGAATAAGGGTATCTATATATCTGCAAATTTCGTCAAAGCAGATCGCATATCCCTGTGTAAAAACCTGTTCACGAATCGCATTTGTCCTGCCTGTTCCTTTATACTGAATCACTCGAACAGCTTTTCTTTTTAAATGTAAAAATTTGTTCAAATCCTTCGCAAACAGCAATGCCCCCATATTGGTAATAGCATATTGTCCGTTATCCATCTCACGAATGAATTCCTCATCCTTCATGTTATGCATCATACTACTTCGATTACTGGGTAATGGAAGTTTCATTAACGTATAATAAGCAGCACAATCCAGCAGCCGTGTCACTTCTTCCTCAGTTACATTCTCTTTGGCAGTTCGCATCTCATATGGTGTTGTTTCAAATGACTGCCATAATGCCCGTTCCTTTTCAGGAAAATCTTTTAACTTTTTCTTATAAGAACCAATCCTAATATACTCCTCTCCCGCAAATGCCGTAGGTTTAACTGAAGCCATGGGAATCTCCAGAATAACTACCCTTTTATCCTTCACCTCTACTTCGATAAACTGAATATTCAATCTGGGATTACTTAAGCCTGCAAGCCAATTCTCCAATTCCTGATTGCCCTTCTTCGCCGTCCCCGGGCAAAAATCTGTTCCTAAAATCTCATGTGTTGTATCATCAATCCCCCATAAGAGATATCCTTTCTCTCTTCGCTCCAGAGCGGCAGAATTACTTATAGCAGAAATATATTCTCCTATCATCTGGGGGGCTGTATTATTGCTTTTGTATTCCAACCATTCTGTTTCTGCTGGCAGCCTTCTCAACCGTTCTATCAGACTAATGTAATAATCCTGCTGGCCCGTGATCATTTTATACTATCAACTCCATCCATATTATTCTACATTTAAATATCAGTGTCTTATAAATTCTAAAACCATACCGGGGCATTTCCATATGAAGTTCTAATTTCTACATAAGAAAACAAATAATCCATTATCCTTCCTCCACATAACCAATCCTTCTATCCTTTCATATTATAATCGAAAAAAGCCAAAAGCACAATAAAAAGCAGGCTGACGAATGTTTCATCCGCCAGCCTGCCCATACAAGTTCTTGTATAACACATCCCTGTCAATTTAAATTACTCCCGCCATCATCAAAACCCAATAAATCAACCCCAACAGCCAGCTCGTAAACACTCCATAGAGTATCACCGGCCCGGCGATGGTAAAAATCTTACACCCGATTCCGAATACCTGCCCCTCCTTCTGATACTCAATAGCCGGCGCCGCCACGCTGTTGGCAAATCCGGTTATGGGCACCAAAGCCCCGGCGCCGCCCCATTTGGCAATTCCCGGGAAAATATTAAAACCCGTAAGAACCACACTCAAAAGCACCAGAAGCATGGAGCACCAGGCTCCGGAAACATCCTTCTCCAGTCCCAGGCTGCCTGCATAATTCAAAACAGCCTGTCCCAGACAGCAGATAATGCCTCCCGTCACAAAGGCCTTCGCCATCTGCATGGGCAGGCTGTGGGTAGGCGTCACCTGCTTTACGTATTCGTTGTACTGCTGTTTTTGTTCTTCTTCAATAAATTCTTTCATAACAATACTGCTTCCTTTCTCTTCCAACCCACATTCATAGATCCTTCATCAAGCGCTTCATTCCCTTTGCTCTCTGCCGGTATCACCTACCATCGGAAATAATAAAAAATCAGAGAGCCGGCCGTCCTTCCAAGAGCCATAACCGCAATCACAAGGGCAAGCCCTCTTCGCATATCAATACGCCTGGTAAAAATGGGAACGATGTTCACAATCTCCGTCAGAGCCATAGCCCAGGCTCCCACAAACACACCGCTGAAAAGACCGAAGATCCCCACCCCCACAGGCCCTGCCGGAACAATAAACCGATACACGCTCATCAGGTTTCCCAGGATCCCTCCTGCTGCCACCGCATCCTCATACAGGAGAATGTGCTTAGCCGTATGGGTTTGATCTGCAAACTCCGCCACCAGTCCCAGGGCGATGATTAGAGCAAACAGTCCGCCTGCCACGGCAAGGCCGCAGCTGAATCCTGCTGCTGCCATAAAAATCTGTTTCATCCACATGATGCCGCCCCCTTACTGCTCATTTTTATGAGCCCCGTTCCGGCTGGCCGTATTGATAAGCGTTGTATTCACGTCATCCTCATAGAGCCGCATTTCTACCTCGATGGGCGTAGGCTCCTTGCTCAGGCGCCGTCCCCCGATGTGATTGAAAAATGCAATAATACCGGCGGAAAGCCCCAGAGAATAAGTCAGCTCCAGAATGGTAAAGCCGTCTGATTCCTGTCCCGTCATCAGCGTGTAAAACTGCCCGAACATATCCACCGTGGACACGTCGTTGTTAAAGGCCATAATGGAAAACGCCGATCCGAAAAAGCAGATAAGGCATACCAGGGCCACCTTAATAAAAGTCACGGCCGGCTGTTCTTTCGGCTTGGTCGAGTACTCCACGATAAAATCCTGTTCTCCCATATTCTGGATTTCCAGATTGGGATAAACCTTGTGAATCTTCTCTACTACCTCCAGAATGGAAAATACTTTGCGGTCTGCGCAAGTGTGCCGGCCTTTTCTCACATGCTCGAAGGTGTGCAGCTTCTCTGTTTTCAGCCGGTTTACAATGGCCGTATCCGCGCACTGCATTTCTCCCGCTTCGCCTAAAGTCACCGTCCGGTTATAGGTTCGGGTGTTTTTCTCAAACTTCACGTAAAGAATCTCGCTCATGCAGCGGCTTCCTCCTTAGGCGTCCATTCCTGCCTGTAAACCAAAGTGCCGTCGGTAATCGTCTTTTCCTGGTTTCCTGTATACACATAATAAAAAATTCCGAAGATTGCAGCTGCAAGCACAACAGAGATCAGCCATACCCTGTACTTTGTCCGATCCATAATATCTGCCTCCTATTCCAGTTCCGTAATATCCTTCACAATACACGGGTATGAAATCAATTTACAGCCACAAAAAACTTGTGTCTGTAAATCGATTTGTGCATTGTAAAGGATATTACTGTTTTCCAGTTCCGTAATATCCATAATGCTTTATTATGTCCTCGGAATTTCTTATTATGCGCTGTCTTACATCCGTTTTTTTAACGCCTGTAAAATTTTCTTTTCCAGCCTCGATACTTGAACCTGCGACATGCCGAGCTCTTCCGCCACCTGCGTCTGCGTGCGGTCGTGGAAAAAGCGCAGCACAATCAGGCGGCGCTCCTTGGGCTCTAAGGAGCTTAAAAGCTGCTCCAGAAGAAGCTGGCGAAGTAGTGTCTCCTCCTCATCCTTCCCCTGATCCACCTTGTCCATCAGGCTTAGGCCCTCTCCGTCTCCCTGGTATACAATTTTCTGAAGAGACTCTACTTCAGCGCTCCCGTCCATGGCTTGTACCAGTTCCTCCGGCTCTACCCCCAGACGCTCCGCCAGCTCCTCCACTCCCGGCTCCTCGCCGCGCTCCATCAAAAGCTCTTCCCGCAGCCTGGCCGCCCGGATGGCCAGCTCCTTCAAAGAACGGCTTATTTTTATCATGCTGTCATCCCGGAGAAAGCGCTTGATCTCACCTGCAATCATAGGAACCGCATAGGTGGAAAACCGGACGTCAAAGCTTAAGTCAAAACGGTCTACCGCCTTAACCAGCCCGATGGCTCCGATCTGAAAGAGATCCTCCGCCTCCACGCCCCGTCCCAGAAAGCGCTTTACTACATGATGAATCAATCCCATATTTTCCTCAATCAGTGTCTCTCTTGCCTCTTTATCTCCTTCCCGTGACCGTCGAATCAGTTCCTCTGTGCGAGCCATATATCATTCTCCATGCTGCCCGATCTTCTTCTTCATGGCGACAACCGTTCCTTCCCCCGGTTTGGAAGAGACTTGAACCTCATCCATAAAGGCCTCCATAAACAAAAATCCCATACCGGAACGCTCCAGCTCCGGACGCGAGGTATACAAAGGCTCCATCGCCTTCTTCACATCTTTGATTCCGACTCCCTGGTCTGCAACCTCCAGGCACAGAAATCCGTCCTCAATCACGCCGGTAATGGTAACCTTATGTACTTTCCCTTCGTATCCATGAATGATCGCATTTGTGACCGCCTCCGAGACGGCCGTTTTTACGTCTGCCACTTCCTCCATGCTGGGGTTCATCTGCGCCATAAAAGCCGCTACCGTCACCCTGGCAAATGCCTCGTTGTCCGAAATGCTGTCAAATTCTATCTTCATCTCATTCCTTTTCATCCTGCATTCCCCCCTGCTTCTTTTCCACCGGAATAATCTTCATAACGCCGGAAAGCATCAGAATCTTTCCTACCCTTTCCCGAACCTGTACCGCCCGGACATCGCCCCCCAGGGCTTTCATCATTTTATACCGTCCCATCAGCATCCCGATCCCGGAGCTGTCGCAGAAAACCGTATCTGAAAAATCAAATACAATCTCCCGGATGTCTTTCTGCCGCACCAGCGTGTCCGCCTCCCGGCAGATCCGCTCTGCGCTGTGATGATCCAGTTCTCTCGGTACGGATATCCACAAGGTTTTATCCTTTATCTTCTGTTCTCCCCATGCTTCTATGCTGCTGCTCATTCCTGCATCCTCCTATTCCAGTTCCGTAATATCCTTCAAAGTACGCGGGTATCAAATCAATTTCCAGCCGCAAAATACGCGTCTGTAAGCTGTTATAAAAATATACTCGTCAAAAAGGGACATACCTTCCGGTATGTCCCTTTCTCCAGGGTTCCTCTTTCGTCTGTTTTTACTGCTGTGCCTGCTGCAGCCGGGCAATGGCCTGGTTACAGTACCGCGCTCTTTCTGTTCCCGGATGCGTCTCCGCGAACCGTTGGAACAGCGGCAGGGCCTTTGCATTCTCCTGCTTCGCCTCGTAAGCGCGGGCCAGGTAATACATTGCGTAGCCGTCCTCATAATCTTCCTCTACGGCAACTACCTGCTCCATCTTGTCTATGACTTCATCATGGTTTCCTGACGTATAAGCCGCAGAACCTGCATCAAACAATGCCTTTACCTCTTCCATATGAAGGGGGCCGTAGATCTGGCTGTACAGAGCCTTAGCTGTCTCGGAAAGCTGGCTGGAATCCACTTCGTCGAGAGCGGCAAGGGCCGCCTCGTCATCTTCCGCCTGGACAGCTGCATAAGCCTCGATCAGCTTCTCATAGTGAACGCTGATATCCGGCTTTTCCTCTTCCTCCACCTGCTGGCTTTCCAGTTCCTCTATCTTCTTCTGCAGATTGTTGATCTCTGCCTGCTTGGCGGAGATCTGATCTCCGTATTCCACAATCTCCTGGTTCGTCTCGCTGCGGACTGCCCGAAGCTTAGCCGGAACCACCAGGAACCACATAAGCGCCACGCCGACCACCAGGCCGATGAGAAGATTCAATACCACATTTACACCTGTATTGTCCTTATAGGTGGATGGCATAATGATCGTCTCGTTGCCGCTGGTGTAGGAAATCACATCGGGATTCTTTCCCCGTTCCTTCCCTTCCCGTTCCGGCTTCTTTCCGCTCCCCACAGGCGCACCCGTCCGCTGCTCCAGCTCCTCCAGATAGCGCAGGGACAGATTGTCGGTCTTATCTATGGCAAGAGCCCGCTGAAGCTCCCTTCCGGCCCTGTCATACTCCTCAGACTGAATATAGAGAAGCGCCAGTAACTGATGTGCTTTTACCAGCTTTGGATTCAGAGAGAGAACCTTCTTTAACTGAATGACTGCCAGATCATCGCTTCCCTGCTGACAGTACAGCAGAGACTGGTTGTACTTTTTAATTGTCTGATTGATAGTCTCCAGACGGGCCGGATTGTTCTGGATTGCCCGGATGTATTCATCCGCAATATTCTTGTTAGGCTCCAGGTTCTTGCTGATAATCCACTCCGTCAAGGCAGATACAACCTCTCCGGTCTCATAGTAAATAAGCCCCAGAAGATTTCTTGCAGAAATATGCTCTTTATTTAATTTTAAGCTGTTCTTCAGATCCTGGACTGCGCCGGAAAGGTTCCGCACCCTGGCCTTTTCCAGACCCATGTTGTAATAGGTGTTGGACAGGCGGATAAGCTTCTGGTAGATCTTAATATCCGTGCCGCACGCACTGCAATATTCCGGATCCTGCAAAGTGGCTCCACATTTTACACAAAGCATTCTTTAATCCCACTTTCTAATATCGGTTGCTGCCTTTCATTTCCTTAATCATCTCCTGGAGAAGATCGGCCATATCTCTGGGCTTATTATTATAGACATTCTCCTCTACCTGTTCTACTTCCAGGCTGGGGTGAAACCGCTTCAATTCTTCCTCAAAATCAATCATGTGCCGTCCTCCTTAAGATACTTTTAATACTTCCCACCAGATACAGAGAACCCACACAGAATAAGATTCCGCCGCCTTTTTTGGCAAGGGCTGTGGAAAATGCCTCCTCCACATCCGGGCACACTGTTATCCGGGCGCTTCCGTACTCTTTAAAAAGCGCCGCCGGCTCCTTCGCATCCACGGCCCGGTATCCTCCTACCTCTGTGACAATCACCTGGTCCGTGCGCAGTTCCCGGCAGATCTTTTCTATCATATGGCGGTAATCCTTGTCTCCCACCGCGGCAAATAACAGGGTGACCGGCTCATCTCCTTCCAGACGCTTTGCCGTTCTCACGAACTCCTCCACGCCGGCCTCATTGTGGGCCCCGTCGATAATCACCCCCGGAAGCACGGTCTCCATTCTCCCCTGCCATCTCATACGGGCGATTCCCTGTTTTATCACTTCATCTGTAAATGCGCCCTCTGTATCCATCACCTTCAAGGCTGTCACGGCCAAGGCCGCATTCTTCACCTGATATTCCGCTACGCTGGATATAGAAAGCTCAATATAATCATAATACCCAGAATTTATGGAAAAATCAATATCTTTATTTGTCATAGAGGAAATTTTTAGCATTTCTCCCGAGATTCCAAAGGACGGACAGTGCAATTTCTCTGCCCGCCTCTGAATCACAGCCGCCGCCTTTTGATTTTCCCCATCGAAAATAACGGGCACCCGCTCCTTGATAATTCCTGCCTTTTCCCCGGCAATGGCTTCCACCGTATCTCCCAGATACTCCGTGTGATCCAGGCTGATAGAAGTAATAACCGTTACCAGAGGATGCGCCACCGAATTGGTGGCGTCCAGTCTGCCCCCCAATCCCGTTTCCAGCACCAGATATTCCACTCCCGCCTTTTCAAAAAGCACCATACCGATGAGAAAGAGAATCTCAAAATAAGTGGGATGGGCATAGCCTTCCTTCTGAATCTGCTCCACACAGCCCATCACCCTGCGAAAGGCCTCAAGGAATCTGTCATTATCCACCTGCGCCTCGTCTATCACAAAACGCTCGTTCACCTCCACCAGATGGGGCGAAATAAACAGTCCCGTATGCTTTCCCGCCGCATGCAGCATAGAAGCCAGAAAAGAGCAGACAGACCCCTTCCCGTTGGTTCCCGCCACATGAAGAATCTTCATGCGCTCCTGGGGATCTCCCAGATGCCGCAGAATGGCCTTCGTATTGTCCAAGGTATTCTTCTTTGTAAATTTCGGCGTCTCCTCTATATATGCAGCCGCTTCCTCATAAGTCATGCTTTCGTATGTCTTTCTGCTTTCCATCTTTATCCTTCTTCCCTGGAAAAAGACGCCAGACGTTCCTTTACCTGCTCCATCATCTGACTGTATTTCTTCAGCTTTTCCTTTTCCTCGTCAATCTTGCTCTTGGGCGCCCGGCTTATGAACTTCTCATTGCCAAGCATTCCGTTTACACGGGCCAGCTCCTTCGCAAGCCGTTCCTCCTCTTTCTTAAGCCGCTCCAGCTCCTTCTCCATATCTACCAGGTCGGAGAAAGGCATGTAAACGGCTCCGTCTGTAATCAGGGCAGAAACCGCATCCTCGCTGATTCCCGTCTTATCCGCCTGGATCACGACCTCTCCTGCATAAGCAAGAGTAGCAAAGAAAATACGGCCCGTTTCAAAGATGCTTTGCACCTCTTCCTTCTCAGAAACCACAATCACCGAAGCCTTTCTGCTGGGGGGAACATTCATCTCGGAGCGCACGTTCCGGATGCCCCGGACAGCTTCCTTGATCCGCTCTACCGCCAGCTCGTCCCCTTCAAAGGCCCACTCCTCTTTATACTCCGGCCAGGAGGAGATCATAATCGATTCTTCTCCCGTGAGATTGCAGAAAATCTCCTCTGTAATAAAGGGCATATAAGGATGCAGAAGCTTTAGTGCGCTGACAAGAACCTTCCGCAGAGTCCACAGGGCCGCCGCCTTGGTCTTATCCTCCTCCTGGTAAAGACGGGGCTTCACCATCTCAATATACCAGTCGCAGAATTCCTCCCAGATAAAATCATAGAGCTTCTGTACGGCAATCCCCAGTTCAAACTTGTCCATGTTGGCAGTGACGTCCTTTGCCAGGGTATTGACCTTCGAGAGAATCCATTTATCCGCACTGGTAAGCTGCTCCAGCTCCATAGCATCCGGGATCTCAGCCTTCTCCATATTCATCATAATGAACCGTGAGGCATTCCACACCTTATTCGCAAAGTTCCGGCTTGCTTCCACCCTCTCCATGTAGAAACGCATGTCATTGCCCGGCGCATTGCCTGTCACCAGGGTGAAGCGGAGAGCGTCGGCGCCGTATTTGTCGATAATCTCCAGTGGATCGATGCCGTTTCCAAGGGATTTGCTCATCTTTCTTCCCAGGGAATCCCGTACCAGCCCGTGAATCAGCACATGATGGAAGGGAGATTTCCCTGTCTGCTCATAACCGGAGAATACCATCCGGATTACCCAGAAGAAGATAATGTCATAGCCTGTTACCAGCACATCCGTTGGATAAAAATAATCCAGATCCTCGGTCTGCTTCGGCCATCCCAGGGTAGAGAAAGGCCACAGGGCAGAGGAAAACCAGGTATCCAGGGTATCCGGATCCTGTGTAAAATGCTTACCGCCGCATTTCGGGCAGACAGAGGGCTCTTCACGGGCCACGATCAGCTCGCCGCAGTCGTCGCAGTAGTAGGCCGGAATCCGGTGTCCCCACCAGAGCTGCCGGGAGATGCACCAGTCGCGGATATTCTCCAGCCAGTGAAGGTACGTCTTGTCAAAGCGCTCCGGAACAAAGGTCAGTTCGCCGTTCTTCACCGCCTCGATGGCAGGCTTCGCCAGCTCCTCCATTTTTACAAACCACTGCTGCTTGATAAGGGGCTCCACCGTGGTTTTGCAGCGGTCATGGGTTCCTACGTTGTGGGAGTGATCCGCTGTCTTTACCAGAAGGCCCTGCTCCTTGAGCTCCTCCACAATCAGTTTACGGGCCTCATAGCGGTCCATGCCGGCATACTTTCCGCCGTTCTCATTGATAGTGGCGTCGTCGTTTAATATATTGATCTCCGGCAGGTTATGGCGTCTGCCTACCTCGAAGTCGTTGGGGTCATGGGCCGGGGTAATCTTTACCACGCCGGTTCCGAACTCCTTGTCCACATAAGCATCGGCAATCACGGGTATCTCCCGTCCCACAAGGGGAAGAATCACGGTCTTCCCGATGATATCCTGGTAACGCTCGTCCTCCGGATTCACGGCCAGAGCCGTATCGCCCAGCATGGTTTCCGGACGTGTGGTGGCTATCTCCACAAAGCGATCGCTGTCCTTGATGGGATAGTTAATATGCCAGAAATGGCCCGCCTGTTCCTCATGCAGCACCTCTGCGTCGGAGATGGAGGTCTTACATACGGGACACCAGTTGATAATCCGGGAGCCCTTGTAGATATAACCCTTTTCATAAAGGCGGATAAATACCTCCAGTACGGCCTCAGAGCAGCCCTCATCCATGGTAAAGCGCTCCCGATCCCAGTCGCAGGAGGAGCCCAGCTTCTTCAGCTGGTTGATGATGGCTCCGCCGTACTCTTCCTTCCACTGCCAGGCTCTTTTCAGGAAGCCCTCTCTTCCCAGTTCCTTTTTGTCGATGCCTTCTTCCTTCAGCTGATTGGTCACCTTCACCTCTGTGGAGATAGAAGCGTGATCCGTTCCCGGGATCCAGAGGGCGTTGTAGCCCTGCATTCTCTTATAGCGGATCAGAATATCCTGCATGGTTTCATCCAGGGCATGTCCCATGTGAAGCCGTCCGGTTACGTTTGGGGGCGGAATTACGATGGTGAAGGGTTTTTTGCTCTTGTCGGGCTCTGCATGGAAATACTTCTTTTCCAGCCATTTTTCATAGATGCGATCCTCCATGCCTTTGGGATCGTAAGTTTTTGCTAATTCTTTCATTTGTGAAATTCCTCCTTTTGAAGTTCCGGTTGTCCGCCGGGCACGCTCAAGTTTGCTTCGCTTCATTTCGCTCACGGGCTTCCTCCTTCAGGCTGCCCGGCTCATTGCCAGCCTGCAAAAAATAAACGCCCTTTCATTATCTGAAAGGGCGTCAATTAACGCGGTACCACCTGTCTTATATGCGGTTTCCCGCATACATCTCTAAGACCTCTTAACGCTGGTCAGGCGTGAACAGCTACTCCTCCTTCACCGCTCCGGCTCCAAAGCTACCTCCACAGCCACTGTTCTGAAAGGAGCTTTCAGCCTGCGGCTCCCTCTCTCTGGCAGATGTGATCTCTGTGTACCCTCTTTTTCCAAGCCTTTTTCTGTTTGGCAATTTCTAACATAGCAGGCTTTTTTCTCTTTGTCAAGCCGTTAACTGATTCAACAGTCCTTTACAGAGAAATTCTTTCATCCAGCCCATATCAAGCTCGGGCATCTGCTCGCTTTTCTCCAGATACATGACAAAAGCCGCCATATTTGCCACGGATGCGATACAGGCCGCAGAAGCGGGAATATCCTGCCGGATCTCTCCCTGGCTCTTTCCTTCCCGGCACATTTCCATCAGAACCTTTAAGGGGCCGCAGCCGGCCTTCTTGCGCTTCTGCAGCTCCTCCAGAATCGTGCTGCTCAGTCCGCTCCCTTCCGTAGTCAGCCGCAGAATCCGCGCAAAAACCTTCTGCTCCCGGAACCGCCGCTCCATCCAGTCAAAGGCGTAGATTACCTTCTTTGAAAAGCCTTGACGGCGATCCAGTTCTTCTTTTTCTTCCTCAATCTTCTGTTCCACATCGTAGAGAAGGGCACAGGCGATAATCTCCTCCCGGCTTTTAAAATAGTCGTAAGCCGTTCCTTTTCCGATTCCTGCCTTTGCGGTAATGTCAGACACTTTGATGGAATTCACATCGGCGCCTTCATCCAGAAGCTCCAGTACGCCCCGGTACAGCGCCAGAACCTTCGGCCTTGTTTCCTTCATGCTACTCCACCTCCTCACGGACTTTCCGGCGGATCAGAAGCGAATAGATACAGGGGATCACAAACAAGGTCAGCAGTGTACCATACAAAAGTCCGCCGATGGTTACAACCGCCATTGGCTGAACCATATCCGCCCCCATCCCTGCGCCGGCTCCCATGGTGGACAGTCCCAGCACCGTTGTGAGAGCTGTCATCAAAATAGGCCGCATACGGGTTTTTCCCGCCTCCACCAAGGCTTCGGTCTTCGTCATTCCCTGGTCAATAAGCTGATTGGTATAGTCAATAAGTACAATTCCATTGTTTACGATGATACCGGAGAGCATTACAAAACCAATCATGGCAATCACGCTGAATTCACTTCCTGCAACGTACAGTCCGAAAAGGCCTCCCGTAAATGCCAGCGGCACGGTAAACATAATGATAAAAGGCGACAGCAGCGACTGGAACTGGGCTACCATTATGAGATACATAAACAAAAGCGCAAGAAGGAGCATCTTTACCAGCTCCACCATAGACTCCATGATTGTCTCATTTTCTCCCTGCATCTCAATGGTATACCCTTCCGGAGGCTGGTAGCTTTTAAGCTTTTTCTCTACCTCGCCGGATACCAGGCCGATGTTATGGTTGTCGTCGACGGAAGCCGTCACGTTGATAAACCGGGACTGGGCATCCCTCTGGATGGTCTCCAGGCCTTCTGCCTGTGAAAACTCGGCAATATCTGCCAGGGGAACGTGTTCCTTGGTGTTATCCTTCTTTGTAACGGTCAGCACCAGATCCTTCACCGTCTCTCTGGTAAGCTCCACATCTCCCCCGTTCACCACAAGCACGTCGAAATCCTCCGTATCTGTAGACAGGGTTGTTGCGCTGGCAGGATCCGACAGCCTCTCCATTATCTCGGAAAATACGCCCGCTGTCGTCAGCCCTTTCTGGGCCGCTTTTTCCTTATCCACTTTGATGCGGAGCTCCCCTGTGGTTTCCTCCATGCCGTCAGATACATCTGTGGTTCCTTCCACTTCTTCTACAAGCTTTGCAACGTCCCCGGCAATCTCCTGCAGCCGATCCAGATCGCGTCCTTTGATCACGATGCTGATGCCGCTTCCTCCCAGAGCGCTCATATCCATACTGGAGGTGGACACTTCAATCTCGGCCTCCATGTCCTCCGTAAGCTTTAAGATCTCATTTTTCAATTCCTGGTTTGTCAGCTTCTTATCTTCTTTCAGCAGACCGTAGAGGGAAACCTCATTGGTGGAGGTATCTCCGCTTACCAGGCCCATGCTGCTTCCGGCGGCCGCCATGGCTCCCACCTCTGTCACATCATCCAGGGTCAGCAGCCGGCGTTCCAGCTCGTCTGCCTGCTCGGCCGTTTCTTTCAGCGGCGTTCCCTCCGGCATGGTCAGCGTCATACTGATTTCGGTGCTGTCCATCTCCGGCATAAATGCCGTTCCCTTTGCAAATTCCAGAACTGCGCTCAGCACCAGAAGGGCAACTGCCAGAACAAGCACTATGAATCTCCTTCTCAGCGCAAGGCGGATCATGCTTTCATAAATTCCTATCATCCTCTCAAAGAGCCTGGAAGGCTTCTTTTCCTTGGCGCTTTTCAAAAGCCCGGCTCCCATAGCCGGCACCAGTGTCAGCGCAACCGCCAGGCTGGCACCCAGGGAGTAGGCAATGGTAAGGCCCATATCCACAAAGAGCTGCCTGGTAATTCCCTCGGTAAATACGATAGGCAGGAATACGCAGACAGTGGTCAGCGTGGAAGCCGCAATGGCCCCCACCACTTCCTTCGCCCCCTGGATGGCTGCTTCCGACGCACTGAGCCCCTCATTTCTGAGACGGTAAATATTTTCAATCACGACAATAGAGTTATCTACCAGCATACCGATTCCAAGGGCCAGGCCGGACAGGGATATGATGTTCAGGGTTACGCCGCTGAAATACATGCATACCACAGCCGCCACCACGCTGATGGGGATGGAACAGGCAATGACCAGGGTCGGTCTTAAGCTCTTCAAAAATACCAAAAGGATTAAGATTGCCAGAAATGCTCCGGAAATCATATTGTTAAATACGGAATCCGTTACCAGATCAATGTAAATACCTTGATCCATCAGGGGAAGCAGCAATAGATCCGGATCTTCCTCCTGAAGCTCTGCTATCCGTTTGTTAATCCGGTCGGATACGTCTCCCGTGGAGTAACCGGTCTGCTTCTGAAGGGTCAGCATGACGCCTGCCTGGCCGTTGATGCTGGCATAGACCTCGTCGGAGTTGTCTGTCATAAATACGTCTGCCACGTCACTTAAATGTATGGTATCAACTCCGTCCATTTCCATGTCAATGAGCACCATGTTCTGAAGGCTTTCTACATCATCCACTTTTTCGCCTACGCGAACGAGATATTCAATGCCCTCTTCCGTCACATAGCCTGCCGGCATGGAAAAGTTCTGAGCTGCCAAAAGGTTTTCCACCATCTCTACCGTGAGGATATCCGTCATGTCTGCGTTGAGCAGCGCGTCTTCCTTGGCCTCTGCCAGATCCTCCTCGCCCTCCTTGATGGAATCCCAGCCTTCGTTTAACTGCTTTCGTGCGTCGTTTAGCTGCTCCTGGGCGTCGCTTATCTGATCCCAGGCATCGGTAAGCTGCTCCTCTGCGGATTCCAGCTGCTCCTTGGCGGATTTGAGCTGGGATTTGGTGATGTTTAAGGTGGCGGAGGCGCTGCCCATTTCGATGGCTGCTATCATTTCACCCATATTTACTTCAGTGAGCTTCTCGCTTAACTGGGCGTCGGCAGCTTCCAGCTCCTTCTTTGCCGCCGTAAGCTGATCGATCTCTGCCTGGGGGATTGCCGCAAGCGCAGCGTCTGCTTCCTGCTTCTGCGCTTCTACCGCTCCCACTGCAATCTGTAAGGAAGCGTAATCTTTCACATCCTTCAGCAGATCTGCAAAGGGCGTGCCTGCGGCGGAACCCAGTATCGCTTCCATTCCCGCCTGCACTGCCAGATCTGCCGCCCCGGAGCCTGCCGGCGCTCCTGCTGCCACGGCATCTTCTTCTGCCTTTTCTGCGGCTGCCAAAAGCGTATGTAATCCCTCCGAAAGCTTTCCAAGCCCCTCTGCCGTTGCTTTTGCTGTCTCATATTCATTCAGCCGCACCTGGATCGCCGCAAGATTTTTTGTTATCTCCGCCTTCCCTTCGTTGATGGCTGTCTGAGCTGCGGCAAGCTGGGCTGCGGTCTCTGTCTTTTTACTGTCCAGGGTATCGATTCCGTCCCGGATTTCATCAAGGCCGTCTTCCAGTTCTTCCTTATTCTCCGCCAGATCTGCCTGGTTCTCCTGCAGCTCGGCAATGCTGTCATTGAGCTCAAGCTGGCCGTCGTTTAGTTCCTTCTGGCCGTCCACAAGCTCCTTCTTGCCGTCTGCTATCTCTTTCTCAGCATCCTCAAATTCACTCTCAACGTACCCGAAAACCTGCTCGTTGATGGCGTCTATCTTTTCCTGGCGGATCACCACCTGGACATTTTCTTCAATAAGGCCGGAGGCATTCACGGAGGCCACTCCCTCCAGGCTTTCAAGCTCCGGGATAATCAAATCTTCTGTGAGCTTTGTCACTTCTGTGTGGGACAGTCCCTCTTTTCCCACAGCGGCCACCATAACCGGCATCATATCCGGATTCAGCTTCATAATAATGGGGCTTCCGATAGAATCATTATCCCACATGGCTTTTAACTGATCCAGATTCTCGCGCATCTCAATGGTGACGGAATCCATATTGGCGGTTTGGGAAAATTCCAGAACCACCAGGGAATAGTTCTCTGCGGAAATAGAGCTTACATTCTCAATATTGCTTACTGTGGCCATGGACTGTTCTACCGGCCTTGTTATGATGCTCTCCACCGTCTCGGGGCTTGCGCCTGCATAGGTGGTCATAACAATCGCATAGGGCAGATTCATGCTGGGCAGCAAGTCTGTGGTCATCTTTGTAAAGGACACTACGCCCAATACAATCACAAGAACCACTGCCACAAATACGGTATACGGTCTCTTTACACTGTACCTGGATATCATTTTGTCTCGTCTCCTGTCTCCTCATTTTCCGACCGACCAGTCGGTTCTGTTCTATTATAAAAGTCACCTCCGGGCCGTGTCAAGTTGAAAAGTATAAAAATTTTCGAAGATATCTTACCTCTTTTGGGTGTGGATTGTCAAAATTTTAAATGTTTCCTTCCTTTTGAATATATTAATTATTATTTGCTTGGTAAATAGCAAGCAGAGATTATTATTTGCTTTGCTTGATTTTTGATAGCATTTATGCTATCATCCCCAAAGCAGAACGTGCTGACTATATTGCCAGAAAGGAGACTCACAAATTATGAAGACCTGGGATGATTATAAAAAACACGTCAAAGCTGCAGATCCTGAAGCTGCCAAAGATATAGATGAAGCAGAAGAAATTTCTGCCATTGTCAGCGCTATGGTTAAGCAGCGCACTTCTATGGGACTCACCCAAAGGGAGCTTGCTTCCATGTGTGGAATTCCGCAGTCTTCGGTCGCCCGTATCGAATCCTGTAAAACCACTCCTAATCTTGGTACACTTCTTACTATATTTCAGCACCTTGGCTTACGTTTAACCGTAACCCCTTCAAAACCCATTCTTTAGAAACCAAATGGAGATGTGAGCTTTTGCAGTCACATCTCCATTTCTTAATACTTTCTTTTATCCCCAAACTGTTTTCACCAGCCGGAACACCTGCTCGCTTGTCTCCAGGAGGTTCTCTCTTGCATTCTCCGGCTTCATGGCTTCCTCTAAGGTCGTTACTCTGCGCAGAATCGGGAAGAAGGCGTCGATTCCTGCCTCGTTGCAGGCAGAGGCGTCCTTTTTGACAATTCCCGAAAATGCGATTACCGGCTTTCCATATTTCTTCGCAAGCCCGGCCACTCCCACAGGGGCCTTTCCCTGCACCGTCTGCCCGTCCAGGCAGCCCTCCCCGGTTACGACCAGGTCTGCATCCTGAACAAGCTCTTCCAGATGCGTTTCTTCCATAACAATCCGGATTCCCGACTCCAAGACTGCATTGGTAAAGGTCAGAAAGGCAAAGCCAAGCCCTCCCGCCGCACCGGTTCCCGGCGCTTCCGGATCCGCTTCCGGGTTCAGCTCCTTTGCCAAAAATGCGCAGCGGCCCAGGAGGCCGTCCAGCTTCGTAACCATCTCTGCGTCCGCTCCCTTCTGAGGGCCGTACACGGCGCTGGCCCCTATGGGGCCGCAGAGGGGATTCGTCACGTCGCAGGCAATGCGGAAGATGCATTCCTTCAGTTCCTCCATGACATGCTCCGCTTTGATTTTATGGAGTACCGAAAGGCCTTCCCCTCCGAAGGGCACCTGATTTCCTTCTTTGTCCAGCATCTCGAATCCCAGCGCCTGCAGCATTCCGATTCCGCCGTCGTTGGTCGCGCTTCCGCCGATTCCGACAATGAAATGGCGGCATCCTTTTTCGACGGCATCCCGGATCATCTCTCCCACGCCGTAAGTTGTTGTTTTCATGGGATTGCGCTTTTCCGGCTCTACCAGCGTAATTCCTGCCGCCGAAGCCATCTCCAGGACAGCCGTCTTTCCATCGGGGAGAATGCCGTAAGAGGCTGGCTGCGGTTCTCCCAGAGGCCCCGTCACGCTTAAGCTCTGCCAGGTTCCTTTAAGCCCTGAGGTCAGAGCCTCCGCCGTCCCTTCGCCGCCGTCGGCCAGGGGGCTTATCCGGATCTCCGCATCCGGGTATACTTTTTTGATGCCCTCTGCTATGGTACTGCCTGCTTCTAAGGAAGAAAGACTTCCCTTTAGTGAATCAATCGCAATTACAACTCTCATACCTGTTTTATATTCTCCCTTCCGGCTCCGTCTCCCGGCCGCTGTCAGCAAATCAGGCGGACGCATCAGACGTCCGCCCTGCTTACTGCCTGCAATGGCCTGTCTAACATTTTGTAAAGTACATAGAGATCCCCTGTCCCCCTCCGATGCACATACTGATCATAGCATCTTTTTTATCCGTCCGCAATAATTCATACAATACTTTCACAGTCAGTATCGCCCCGGTTGC
Source organism: Candidatus Merdisoma sp. JLR.KK011 (assembly GCF_036941125.1). Lineage (NCBI taxonomy): Bacteria > Bacillati > Bacillota > Clostridia > Lachnospirales > Lachnospiraceae > Candidatus Merdisoma > Candidatus Merdisoma sp. JLR.KK011. The sequence continues at coordinate 859,354 of NZ_JAYWSZ010000004.1, forward strand.
CCCGATAGGATGACCGATGGAAATTCCGCCTCCATAGATATTCACCTTATTCTTGTCAAGCCCCAGATCCCGGCTCACTGCATAAGCCTGGCTGGCAAAGGCCTCATTGATCTCAAACATATCAATCTCTTTCAGATTCAGCCCAAGCCTGTCTGCAAGCTTCTCACTGGAAAACTTCGGGGAATACCCCATAAGCTCCGCGTCAAAGCCTGCCGCTGCAAAGCCTTCTATCTTAAGCTTCGGCGTTACCCCCAGCTCCTTTGCCTTCTCTGCCGACATCACCACCACGGCAGCCGCGCCGTCATTTAAGCTGGAGGAGTTTCCTGCCGTCACCGTGCCGTCCTTTACAAAACACGGGCGAAGCTTTGCCAGCTTCTCTATGGTCTGACCGTCCCTGGGGCCTTCGTCCGTATCAAATACCGTGACATTGCCCTTCCGGTCTTTCAGCTCTACCGGAAGAATCTCTTCCTTAAACTTCCCGGCCTTGATAGCGGCGCAGGCCTTCTGATGGCTTTCCAGGGCAAACTGATCCTGCTCTTCCCTTGTCACATGATATTTCTCTGCCACATTTTCCGCCGTCACCCCGTTATGATTGCCGTCTAAGGGCCAGGTCAGAATGTCAATCACCCCGTCCTCAAAGCTCTTGTGCCCCATCCTTGCGCCCCAACGGGCATCCTTTACATAGTAGGGAAGCTGTGAGATATTCTCTGCGCCCCCTGCCACGACCACCTCTGCCTGTCCGGTCTGAATCTCCATCACTGCCTCCGCAATTGCCTGCAGCCCGGAGCCGCACTGGCGGTTTACGGAATAAGCCGTAGACTCCTTCGGCATCCCTGCCTTAAGGCTCACCGCCCTTGCAATAAATCCGTTTTCCGCTATCTCTCCTACCTGTCCGATCACAACCTCGTCTACATCCGAAGGCTGGATTCCGGCGCGCTTTACCGCCTCTTTTACGACCATGGCTCCCATGTCAATGGCCGATACATCTTTTAAACTTCCGCCGTAGCTTCCCACTGGAAGGCGGACGCCGCTTACGATTACTACATCCTTCATACAATCATCCCTCCTCCTACATTAATTACCTCTGACGTGATATAAGCGGCCTCATCCGATGCCAGAAAAGCAACCAGGTTTCCCACATCCTCCGGCTTTCCCGCACAGCCCATGGGAATTCTCTGCATCATGCTGTCCCAGGCTGCGCCGTCATTGACTTCCTTTAGCTTAAGTGTCATATCCGTCTCGATAAATCCGGGGCAAATCGCATTGCAGGTAATGCCTTTACGGGCATTTTCTCTTGCCGCTGTCTTCGTCAGCCCCACCACTCCGGCTTTTGCCGCAGCATAATTCGCCTGCCCGATATTGCCAAGCCAGCTTCCGGAGGAAATGTTGATAATCCTGCCCCTCTCCTGGGCTCTCATTACCTTAAGGGCCTCCTGGGTTCCATAAAAAGTACCCGTCAAATCCACATCAATTACCACATTCCAATTTTCTACCGGCATCTTGTGAAGCATACCGTCCCGGTTAATACCGGCGTTATTTACCATAATATCAAGACCGCCGTAAGTATCTACCGCATACTGGATCAATGCCTGCACCTCTTCCTGCCTGGACACATTTACCTGGAATCCCGATGCAGCGCCTCCTGCTTCGATTATCTCCGCAACCGTCTCATCCGTATCTGCCATATCTGCCACAACTACCCGGGCGCCCTCTCTGGCCAGCTTCTTTGCAATCCCTCTTCCAAGGCCACGGCCCGCTCCTGTTACAATTGCTGTTTTATTCTCCAAACGCATCTTCAACAACCTCCTTATTCATTTGTGTTCAATATATTTTTCAGGCCAAAAGTCCCGGACTCCTTAAAAATATCCGGATTCATCAGCCTTAGATCCGGGCTCACCAGAGGCTCAAATTCCATCAAATCCAGCACCTGTGTTCTCAAGTCAATCCCCGGGGCAATTTCCGTCAATGTAAGTCCCTCCGGGCGGAGCTCAAACACGGCCCGTTCCGTTACATAATGCATCCTCTGGCCTTTTTTCCGGGCAATCTCCCCGTTGTAGGAAATCTGCTTCACCTTCTTTACAAATTTAATCACAGAGCCCTCCTGCCGGATGTGAAGGCGGCCGCCCTCAAAGGAGCATACAAGCCCTTTTGCCGTAAAGGAAGAGCAGAAAACCACATGCTTTGCATTGGTGGTAATGTCAATGAAGCCTCCCGCACCGGTAGGCGTGGAGCCCAGCCTGGTAGCATTCACATTGCCGGACGCATCCATTTCTCCTGCGCCCATAAAGGTTACGTCAACCCCTGCTCCGTTGTAAAAATCAAACTGATCGTCATGCCGCAGCAGCGCATACTGATTTTTGGCAATGCCAAAATCAACGCCTCCCATGGGAATTCCCCCATAGATTCCCGATTCCACGGTAATGGTTACCTCCTCTGAAGCTCCTTCCTCTGCAAGAATCGGGCCGATCACATCATTGGGAATTCCCGTACCCACATTTAAAATATCATTTTCCTTAAGCTCCATGAGCGCCCGGCGGCCGATTGCTTTGCGCAGGCTCATAGGCAGCTCTTCCAGGGAAGAAACGGGCGTCTTCACGTTCCCGCAATAAGCTGGATCAAAAGCAAAGCTGTGGGTCTGCCTGTGATCCTCCTCCGGATCCGGACACATCACCACCGCGTCAATGAAAACGCCGGGAACCGTAACCTGCTTACAGTGAAGAGATCCGGAGCGAACCTTGTATTTTGCCTGCGCAATGACCTTCCCTCCGTATTTTTGGCAGGCCAGAACCGCCGGAAGCACTTCCAGCTGCATGGCTTCCTCATCCGTTGTAAGGTTGCCAAGCTCGTCTACGCAGGTTCCCCGGATGATACAGTAATCAAGAGGAATCGGCTTATAACGCATATATTCTTCGCCGTCTATCTGAACCAGATCCACAATGTCCGGGGCATCCTTTGTGATTTCGTTCATCTTTCCCCCGTCCTGCCTGGGATCCACAAAGGTTCCAAGACCTACCTTCGTAATCTTTCCAGGCTCTCCCCCCGCCATGCTCCGGTAAAGCTGGGCAAACTGTCCCTGGGGAAGATTGTAAGCAAGAATCTTGTTATCCGCTATCAGCTCCATCATCCGGGGCTGAAGCCCCCAGTGCCCTCCGATAATGCGGCGAAGCATTCCTTCGTGGGCAAAATGCTGAATTCCCCGATCCCGATCGCTCTGTCCGCAGGAATGAACCAGAGTCAGCCGGGACGGATGTCCTGTTTCAAGAAACCGGCTTTCTATTGCTTTTAAGATTGTTTCGGAAGCTGATACCAGTGTCATGCCGATCGTTGCAACCGTGCAGTCGTCCCGGATCATTTCCGCAGCCTCCCGGCCAGTGATAAATACAGGTTTTCTCATAGTATCTGCAGACGGCTGCCGCCGTCTGATCTCCTTTCTTACTTCTCTTGGAGGAACCGTTTTTTAACCGCCTTCCGATCGGTTTTTCCGCCCGGCGTCACCGGAAGCTTCTCCAAAAACAGGAACCGGGCCGGTATCTTATAGCCGGCAAGCATCGTCTTTAGGAAGGCCCGGATATCTGTTTCCTCAAGCATATATCCTTTTTCCAAAACTACCGCTGCCGCCGCTGTCTCTCCGTAGATCTCGTCCGGAATCCCTGCCACTGCAGCATCCGCCACGCCTTCCATCCTGCACAGTGCGTTCTCCACATCGTATATGCAGATCTTTTCTCCGCCGCGGTTGATCATATCCTTCTTTCTGCCTGCAATATAAAGATAAGCTTCCTCGTTAAAATATCCCAGGTCGCCGGTTCTAAGCCATCCGTCCTTTAAGAGCGGCGTTTCGATTTTATCATAGCGGTCCAGCACTACCGTTCCCCGGATTGCAATTTCTCCCACCTGGCCGTCCGGCAGCTCTTCCCCATCCTCATTCACAATGCGAAACTCCGTTCCCGGAATCGGACGGCCCGACGAGCCGATATAAGGGCTTGCCGCCGCATTTCCAGGAAAGATCGTCCCGGGAGAAGAGGTTTCCGTAAGTCCGTAAACAGTGACGAATTCCATCTGCGGAAGCCATTCCTGAAGCTTCCGGATCTTGGCAGGCGGCATATTGCTGCTGCCGCAGGCCAGCATCCGAAGAGACGGAAGGGACGGATAAGAAGTCTGCAGATCTAACATTTTCAAATACACCGTAGGCGACGCATGCAGAAACGTAACTGAAAAATCACGTACACAGGCAAGAGTCCGGCCGGCATCAAAGGTTTTATGAAGATAGAGGGTTCCCCCTGCATAAATAAAGAGCCCAAGAAGCGCAACAATTCCCGTAATATGATAAATAGGAATTGAAATAACGGAGCTGTCCTTCTCAGTAATCCCCAGAAGCTTCTGATAGGTCATGATCCCATGAATCACACTGTAATTCTTAAGAACTACGCCTTTACTTTGATCGGTAGTCCCCGAAGTGTACATGAGAATCGCATCTGACGACAGCTCTGCCCTGGTATCGGCAAAAAGCTTGTTTCCGGTTTTCAAATGGGAAAAGCCATATTCCCCGGCAGCATTCTCCGAAAAGATAATTTTAATGCCTTTCCCGGAAAAGGGCGCAACTGCATGTTCAAAATGAATATCCGACAGAATTCCTTTTACATCCGATTTTTCAATCAGAGAACAGATCTCCCTCTCCCGGAACTTGGTGGGAATGGGCACGGCTGTCAGCCCCAGCTTAAATAAGGCAAAAATGGAAACACAGAATTCATAGCTGTTATACAGCAGCAGCCCTACACGGCTGTGAGCCTGAAAGCCGAGGGTATTCTCCAGGTAATCCGCAAGTACATCCGTATCCATAAGAAGCTGCCGGTATGTATGCATATGATTTTCATTGTCTGCAATCGCCCCTTTGTCCCCCTGCCTTTCGGCTGAGCGAACCAGCATATCATACATGCTGCGAAAGCTGTGGGGATACGATAAAATCTCCTTTTCACCGGACGAATCCGCAATATGACGCACATCTAAGGCCTTCTGCTCTGTTAAATTCCAGAGATCGTTTCCTGAGTGCATATATGTTCCTCCTTACATTAAAGAAAACGGTTTCTTAATTATTTTTATCATATTTACAGAAATGCAAAAAGTCAACTGGCAAAATTACTAATTATAGCCTTAAAAATTAGACATTTTACACAAAATCCAGTTTCACAGGAGCAACTATGCGATTTGTTTGACTCTCTTATCTCGTTCCTTCCGATTCGTTCTCTCCTTCCCCTATATATGTATATTATGCACAAATTCCACTGTTGAAAATCGTAAAAAATAGCAGAAAAATATTGTTTTCGGCATTATTTAAAAATATACTGTTGACTTTTGTACAAAAAGGTGTTAGTCTCTTCTTACGAAAACGGTTACTTAATTAATTCCAGAAAATCCGGGAAAAAGAAAGGAAAACAATTTATGAATCTTAGCTTAACCGGAAAAAAGGCTGTTGTTACCGGCGGCGGAAGGGGACTTTGCAGAAGCATTGCACAGGCATACCTGGATGCAGGAGCCGAAGTGGTCATCGTAGGCAGCTCTGCAAGAACAGAAGAAGCCGCAAAGGAAATAGCCTCCCGCCACCGTACGGCAGCCGCCGTAATCGGAGATTTATCCGAACCGGAACGTATTCCGGAAATTTATGCAGAATGTCTGCGCATCCTTGGCGGAAGGATTGACATTCTGGTCAACGGGGCCGGTTCCCAGTTCCGCTGCCCTGCCGAAACCTTCCCCTATGAACAGTGGGAGAGAATCTTAAAGTTAAATCTGTCAGCAGCCTTTCGGATGTCGCAGCTTGCCGGAAGAGATATGCTTGCGCAAGGCTGCGGAAGGATCATAAACATCGCTTCCATGACCTCCTTTTTCGGAAGTGAGCAGATTCCGGCCTACAGCGCTTCTAAGGGAGGCATCGCACAGCTGACAAAAGCATTATCCAATGAATGGGCAAAAAGAGGCGTTCTTGTGAACGCCATAGCCCCAGGATATATGAAAACCTCATTGACAGAAACAATCAAAACCACGAACCCGTCCCAATATGAGCAAATCACCCAGCGCATCCCGGCAGGAAGATGGGGAACCGGAGAGGACTTACAGGGAATCTCCCTATTATTGGCATCCGATGCGGCATCCTATATAACAGGAGCCGTGATCCCCGTGGACGGGGGATATCTTGGAAAATAAAAAGTCCGGCTTAGCGCTGTCGCGCAGCGACTTTTAATAGGAGGGAAAAAATGGATGTTGGAATTTTAGTACAGGCGCTTGTTAACGGCATCATGATCGGAGGAATCTACGCTATGGTGGGGATGAGTCTGAACATGATCTTCGGAGTTATGAAAATCACAAATTTCTGCCAGGGCGAGATTGTTATGGTCAGTATGTACGTTACCTATCTGCTCTATACCTATCTCAATCTGGATCCCTTTCTCGCCATCCCTTTGGTGGCTCTCATCATGTTTGCCTTCGGCGCAATGCTTCAATCGCTTCTTATCAACCGTTCCATTAAGGAGGACGGAGACCAGAACGTGCTCTTTTTAACCTGTTGTCTGGGAATTTTTCTGACAAACACGGCGCTGCTTCTTTTTTCATCCAACTACAGAACCGTGGAAAGTATTTTCTCCAATCAGGTTATGAAAGTATTTGGAATGAATATCAGCCTGCCCAGATTTGTAAGCTTTCTTCTTCTCTGCCTGGCAACGGTTTTCATTTTCCTGATGCTGAAGCATACGAAGCTTGGCAAGCAGATACGCGCAACCTCGCAGAACCCCACCGGAGCCCAGGTAACGGGAATCAAAACAAAATCCATCTATACCTGCACTTACGGAATCGGAGCCGCCATTGCCGGCATTGCAGGAGCATGTCTTATGTCCTTTTACTACGTATACCCTTCGGTCGGAAACGTATACGGAACCAGGTCTTTTATTGTAGTAACTATGGGCGGCCTGGGCAATGTCTGGGGCGCATTTTCCGGAGGCTTTGTCCTGGGAATCCTAGAGACCGTAGGTTCCACAATCGTAGGCGCGGCATTCAAGGATACCCTTGTATTTGTAGTCTTTATACTGATTCTCGTAATCAAAGAAAACCTTAACATCAAAAGAAAAAGAGGTTAAGAACACGAAAATGGAGGAAATTATGAAACAAAAACACATCGGAATCCGTACCATTTTGCTGCTGGTCTTGATAGCAATTCTTGCCCTGGTGCCTTTCTGGATAAAAACGCCCTATATCCTGGGTATCTTTGTAACTACCTTTTACATCGCCTGCGGAACCATTGCCTGGAGCATTCTTGGCGGCCTGACCGGGCAGACCTCTCTGGGACATGCAGGATTTATGGGACTGGGCGCATACATTACTGCACTGCTGACTACAAAAGCAGAGATTTCTCCCTGGATCTGCATGCTCATCGCCTTTCTTGTGGTAGGACTGATTGCCAGCATTTTGATGGCGCCCTGCTTCGTATTGTCCGGCGCCTACTTCAGTCTGGTTACCATTGCATTTTCCGAAGCCTTCCGCAATCTCTTTATCAACTGGGAGTACGCAGGAAGCGGACAGGGAATCCTGATTCCCATAAAGAAGGGCTTCTGGTGGATGCGGTGGGTATCTAAGGTTCCCTACTATTACATCAGCTTCTTTATGGTGATCCTCTTTTTCATCATCCTGCGCTCCATCGATCACAGCAAGCTGGGCTTTGCCCTTAAAACCATCCGTGAAGATGAGGAAACCGCCAAGGCAATCGGCATCAACCCTTTCAAATACAAGTTTATCGCCACTTTTTTAAGCGCAGGCCTGATCGCCGTTGTAGGCGTATTTTACGCAAACTATATCGGGTACATCAATTCAGACATTATGGATCACTCCTATAGTTTAAATTATGTAATGCCGGCAATCATCGGCGGCGTTGGAAATATCGCCGGGCCGCTTCTTGGTTCTGCCATCCTTACGCCCCTTTCCGAATTCCTGAGCGCAAACCTGTCCTCTGTCGCAAACGGACTGAATCTGATTGTCTATGCAGCCATCGTAATTGTGGTCATCCTTTTTCAGCCAAACGGCATTATGGGATGGTTCGCCCACAGCCGTTTTAAGAAAAACGTCAACCAAAAGCTGGACGCAGTAAATGTGAAGCTGTTCAAGATGAAACCAACAGAAAATGAGGAGTGATGAGGAAATGGCAAATATATTGGAAATCCAAAATCTCAGCAAAAATTTCCAGGGCCTGAAAGCGGTAAGCAATGTAAGCTTCACGGTAAGCGAAAACAGCATTACCGGTATTATCGGAAGCAACGGCGCGGGAAAGACGACCGTATTCAATATGATCAGCGGCGTCCTGCTTCCCTCTGAGGGAACCATTACTTACTGCGGAAATGACATTACCGGAACAAAAGCCCACAAGTATTCAGGCCTGGGCATAGCAAGAACCTTTCAGATTATGAAGCCCCTGCGCAATATGACCGTGCTGGAGAATGTGCTTTCCGGCGCCATGTTCGGACGCAAAAAAATCTCAAACACAAAAGAAGCCAGAGAGTACGCAGCCGAGATTTTAAAGTTCACAGATCTGTATGATAAAAAAGACATGTATCCCAAGGAAATGGGAACGCCTTTTAAAAAGCGCCTGGAGGTTGCAAGAGCCCTGGCTACCGACCCGAAGCTTCTGCTTCTGGACGAGGTTATGGCCGGCCTGAACCCCACAGAGACAGACGAGGCAATCGAGCTGTTTTTGAAAATCAACAATGAAGGAATCACCATTCTTCTCATTGAGCATGTTATGAGGGCAGTAGCCAACCTGTGTGAAAAAGTTGTAGTCATGCATCATGGGGAAAAGGTGTCGGAGGGAACTCCCAGCGAAGTTATGAACGATCCCTATGTGATTGAAATCTATCTGGGAAAGGAGGAGCAGTAAGGTGGGAAACGCTTTTTTTAAGGCCAGCGGCCTGAATGTAAAGTACGGAGATATACAGGTACTGTGGGATGTAAGCTTTGAGGCGGAAAAAGGGGAAATTATCGCTCTGGTAGGCAGTAACGGCGCCGGAAAAAGCACTTCTGTAAAAACAGTAGCCGGGCTGATCCGGCATACCTCGGGAAGCATCGTCTTTGACGGCAACGAGATTCCCGGCGGCAACGCCCGGGCCGCTATCGACGCCGGCATTATCCTGGTTCCCGAAGGGAGGCAGCTCTTCCCACAGATGACTGTTTACGAGAATCTGGAAATGGGCGCATGCAGCAAAATGGCGGAAAGCAAGAAGAAGGAAACCATCGAAAAAGTTTTCCACTGGTTTCCGAAGCTTAAGGAGCGCAGAGGCCAGATGGCCGGAACCTTATCCGGCGGCGAACAGCAGATGGTCGCATTCTCCCGGGGAATGATGGGACTGCCCCGGATGCTGATTATGGACGAGCCCTCCCTGGGCCTTGCACCGAATATTGTAGACGATATCTTCCGCATTGCCAGACAGGTTGCAGAGGAAACCGGGCTCACCATCCTGCTTGTGGAACAGGATGTGCGCAAAGCCCTGCGGCTCGCCAACCGGGGATACGTTCTGGAAAACGGCGTTGTAAATATTACAGGCACCGCCGAGGAATTGTCCAATAACGAAGACGTTAAAAAAGCCTATCTGGGCTTTTGATAAAATTATTTTTAGGAGGAAAAGAAATGAAGAAACGACTATTTACAATCTTTTTGGCAGCATGTATCCTTGGCTCCATGCTTACCGGCTGTGGTTCCGGCGAGAAAGCCCCGGCTTCCGAAGCTCCTTCTGCTTCCGACGACGGCAGCGCTGAAGCGCCGGCAGATGAAGATGATATTATCATCGGTGCCCTCTACCCCATGACAGGCGATCTGGCCGATTCCGGCAAGACCATGCAGCAGGGCATCGACATGGCCGTGGAGGAAGTGAACGAAGCCGGCGGTATCGAAGGCAGACAGGTCAAGGTGATCTACGGCGACACCCAGGGAGATTCCGCAACGGGCATGTCTGAGGCAGAGCGTCTTATCACGCAGGAAAACGTAGATGTTCTGATTGGATGCTATCAGTCCGGCGTTACCCTGACCGTAGCCCAGATTGCAGAGCAGTATGAGGTTCCCATGATTACCGCCAACGCTACATCGGATGCTATCACAGGAAATGGTTATCAGTACTTTTTCCGCCTGGCTCCCACGAATATGATGTTTGTCCGGGATATGATTCAGTACATCGTTGACGAATCCGAAAGCAATTCCGAATTCAGCGGAAATTCCGTTGCCGTTATCACGGATAACTCCGAGGTGGGACAGCAGACGGTTCAGTGGGCAAAATACTGGGCAGAGCAGAACGGCATCCAGTATCTTGGAGAAATCCTCTTTACCTCCGGCGCGGCAGATCTGTCCTCTGAAGTTCTGCAGCTGAAGTCCATGGCTCCGGATGTGGTCATTGCTGACGCTTATGTATCAGATGCAATCCTTTTCACAAACACCTTAAGCGAGCAGGGATATGAGCCCAGCCTGATTGTCTGCAAAGGAAACGGCTTCACGGAGGGCGCTTACTTAGAAAGTGTAGGAACCCGTGCAGACGGCATCGCTGTGGCGACTGAGTTCGTTGTGGGAAGCAAGGGCGTGGAAATCAGCGATAAGTACTATTCCAAATACGGCGAGGAGTTGAACGGTCACTCTGCGGAAGCCTACACAACAGCCTGGGTGCTGATTGACGCCTTCAAAGAGATCGCCGCTTCACAACAGGAGCTCAGCCACAGCAGTATCCGGGATGAATTGGCCAAAATCGTAATTGACGGAAGCTTTTCCAACGGGAACGAAATCATCCTCCCCTACGATACCATTTCCTTTGACGAGGACGAATTCGACGGCGCGCCTTATCTGAATCAGAACTTGAACGCCACCCTGACCATGACTCAGATTCAAGACGGCAGCTATGTGACCATCTGGCCCTATGAGATTGCAGAATCCAAATTGCAGTATCCGGCTGATTATCAATAAACAGGCTCACAATTGGGGGGACAGCCTCCAAGCCAGACACTCTGCAGCAAGCTGACAGGACATCAAGCTTGCAGCGCAGGAATAAGCCATCAGACTTTTCTGATATCCGGTGTACGCAAGTTATGCGGACGAAGAACGCAGAAAAGTCTGGTGGTTTTTTGCGCATAAAAATACGGAAACACAAAAAAGATTGATTTTAAGGGAATATTAGGCTAATATCTGTATTATAAAGAAAAAGGAAATTGATTTGATGAAAAACGGAAAGTACAGTATATCAGACGTAGCCAAGATGCTTGGCGTTTCGAAAGCTACAGTTTCCCGTGCTATAAACGGAAATCCAGGCGTAGGAGACGAACTCCGGAAAAAGGTTCTGGATCTTGTGGATGAGATTGGTTATCGTCCCAACACGATTGCCAAAAGTCTAATCAAAGGTCATGTGAATATCATTGCTCTGATTCTCGGCGATATTCGAAATCCCTTTTATGCAGATTTGACATTTTATATCCAGCAGTGCTTAAACAAAAGCGGCTATATGCTGGTTGTTTTAAACAGCGAATACTATGTGGAGCGGGAGCTGGAATTTCTCGATCTGATTCAGCAGTTCAGCTTTGCCGGGCTTATTCTGCTTACTGCTCAGGATGACGGTGTGGAAAACACTCTAAAGGCATTGGAGCTTCCCAAGGTATTGGTGAACCGCGTTCTGCCCTCCTACAACGGAAATTCTGTACTGACCGATAATTTCAAAGCCGGTTATATGGCTGTTACCCATCTTTTCGAGCTGGGGCACACCCGAATCGGATTTGTCCGGGGCCCCCAGGTTTCCTCTGCTTCAAGGATGAGATATCTGGGATACTGCCAGGCTCTTGGCAGCTATGGCCTTCCCCTTCAGGAGGAATTCGTATTTGACAGCGAGCTGAAGATGGAAGCCGGCAAAGAAGTCGCCCTTGATTTTGCAAAAAAAGCCGGGAAAAAACCTACTGCCATGATCGTTGTAAACGATCTGGCTGCCATCGGCTTTATGGACGGCTGCCGGGAGCAAAACATCCGCATTCCAGAGGACATTTCCGTTGTCAGCTTTGACAATATTGCATTTTCTTCCATCAAAGGCATTGAACTAACAACCATCGGACAGAATGTCCGGATGATGGGGGAGCAAGCCGCCCGTCTGATCTTAAAACAGATAGAGGGGAACGATTCCAAAGTCGAAAAAATCGTTCTGGAACCAACCCTCTTTGTCCGCAGTTCCACCAGGCAGTTTGACGAGACCAATAAAAATCTGCTGATTAAGCCGTGAAGGCCGGTTATTCCTTTCTTTTATCTGCCATTGCCCTTACCAGCCGGAACACCTGCTCGCTTGTCTCCAGGAGGTTCTCTCTTGCATTCTCCGGCTTCATGGCTTCCTCTAAGGTCGTTACTCTGCGCAGAATCGGGAAGAAGGCGTCGATTCCTGCCTCGTTGCAGGCAGAGGCGTCCTTTTTGACAATTCCCGAAAATGCGATTACCGGCTTTCCATATTTCTTCGCAAGCCCGGCCACTCCCACAGGGGCCTTTCCCTGCACCGTCTGCCCGTCCAGGCAGCCCTCCCCGGTTACGACCAGGTCTGCATCCTGAACAAGCTCTTCCAGATGCGTTTCTTCCATAACAATCCGGATTCCCGACTCCAAGACTGCATTGGTAAAGGTCAGAAAGGCAAAGCCAAGCCCTCCCACCGCACCGGTTCCCGGCGCTTCCGGATCCGCTTCCGGGTTCAGCTCCTTTGCCAAAAATGCGCAGCGGCCCAGGAGGCCGTCCAGCTTCGTAACCATCTCTGCGTCCGCTCCCTTCTGAGGGCCGTACACGGCGCTGGCCCCTATGGGGCCGCAGAGGGGATTCGTCACGTCGCAGGCAATGCGGAAGGTGCAGTCCTTCAGTTCCTCCATGACATGCTCCGCTTTGATTTTATGGAGTACCGAAAGGCCTTCCCCTCCGAAGGGCACCTGATTCCCTTCTTTGTCCAGCATCTCGAATCCCAGCGCCTGCAGCATCCCGATTCCGCCGTCATTGGTCGCGCTTCCGCCGATTCCGACAATGAAATGGCGGCATCCCTTTTCGATCGCATCCCGGATCATCTCTCCCACGCCGTAAGTTGTTGTTTTCATGGGATTGCGTTTTTCCGGCTCTACCAGCGTAATTCCTGCCGCCGAAGCCATCTCCAGGACAGCCGTCTTTCCATCGGGGAGAATGCCGTAAGAGGCTGGCTGCGGTTCCCCCAGAGGCCCAGTCACGCTTAAGCTCTGCCAGGTTCCCTTAAGCCCTAAGGTCAGAGCCTCCGCCGTCCCTTCGCCGCCGTCCGCCAGAGGGCTTATCCGGATCTCCGCATCCGGGTATACTTTTTTGATGCCCTCTGCTATGGTACTGCCTGCTTCTAAGGAAGGAAGACTTCCCTTTAGTGAATCAATCGCAATTACAACTCTCATACCTGTTTTATATTCTCCCTTCCGGCTCCGTCTCCCGGCCGCTGTCAGCACTTCGTAAAGTACATGGAGATCCCCTGTCCCCCTCCGATGCACATACTGATCATAGCATCTTTTTTATCCGTCCGCAATAATTCATACAATACTTTCACAGTCAGTATCGCCCCGGTTGCCCCGATAGGATGACCGATGGAAATTCCGCCTCCATAGATATTCACCTTATTCTTGTCAAGCCCCAGATCCCGGCTCACTGCATAAGCCTGGCTGGCAAAGGCCTCATTGATCTCAAACATATCAATCTCTTTCAGATTCAGCCCAAGCCTGGCCGCAAGCTTCTCGCTGGAGAGCTTCGGGGAATACCCCATAAGCTCCGCGTCAAAGCCTGCCACTGCAAAGCCTTCTATCTTAAGCTTCGGCGTTACCCCCAGCTCCTTTGCCTTCTCTGCCGACATCACCACCACGGCAGCCGCGCCGTCATTTAAGCTGGAGGAGTTTCCTGCCGTCACCGTGCCGTCTTTTACAAAACACGGGCGAAGCTTTGCCAGCTTCTCTATGGTCTGACCGTCCCTGGGGCCTTCGTCCGTATCAAATACCGTGACATTGCCCTTCCGGTCTTTCAGCTCTACCGGAAGAATCTCCTCCTTAAACTTCCCGGCCTTGATAGCGGCGCAGGCCTTCTGATGGCTTTCCAGGGCAAACTGATCCTGCTCTTCCCTTGTCACATGATACTTCTCCGCCACATTTTCCGCCGTCACCCCGTTATGATTGCCGTCTAAGGGCCAGGTCAGAATGTCAATCACCCCGTCCTCGAAGCTCTTGTGCCCCATCCTTGCGCCCCACCGGGCATCCTTTACATAGTAGGGAAGCTGTGAGATATTCTCTGCTCCCCCTGCCACGACCACCTCTGCCTGTCCGGTCTGAATCTCCATCACTGCCTCCGCAACTGCCTGCAGTCCGGAGCCGCACTGGCGGTTTACGGAATAAGCCGCGGACTCCTTCGGCATCCCTGCCTTAAGGCTCACCGCCCTTGCAATAAATCCGTTTTCCGCTATCTCTCCCACCTGTCCGATCACAACCTCGTCTACATCCGAAGGCTGGATTCCGGCGCGCTTTACCGCCTCTTTTACGACCATGGCTCCCATGTCAATGGCCGATACATCTTTTAAACTTCCGCCGTAGCTTCCCACTGGAAGGCGGACGCCGCTTACGATTACTACATCCTTCATTTTCTTTTTCCCCTTTTCTCAGCTTATCTTATTTCCTTTTTCATCGTATTTATAGAAGCCCTGTCCGGTCTTTTTTCCCAGATGGCCCGCTTTCACCATGGTCTCAAGCAGGGGGCAGGGTCTGTACTTGCTGTCATGGAAGCCGTTGTAAAGCCCCGTCATCGTAGCAAGCATGGTGTCAATTCCTACAAAGTCCGTCAATTCAATGGGGCCCATAGGATGATTGCAGCCAAGCTTCATGGCATTGTCTACGTCCTCCGGCCTGCTTCCCTCCATTACCATAAAGGCAGCTTCATTCTGCATGGGAACCAGAATCCGGTTCACCATAAAGCCCGGATATTCCGGCGCATCCACTGTTGTTTTTCCAATCTGTCCGGCAAACTCCTTTACCTTCTCATAAGTTTCGTCAGAAGTCACCAGACCGCGCACCAGCTCCACCAGCTTCATAACCGGCGCCGGATAGAAGAAGTGGACTCCCATTACCTTGTCCGGGCGGTTTGTTACGGAAGCAATCTCCGAAATGCTTAAGCCCGATGTGTTGGAAACAATTAAAGTATCTGCATCGGCGGCTTCATCTACCTTTCGGAAGGTATCTTTTTTAATCTCGATCTTTTCCGGAACCGCCTCAATCACGATGGCCGCTCCTTTTACGTCCTCAAAGCTTCCGCTGTAGGTCAGCCTGCCTAGAATTTCTTCTTTCTTTTCTTCTGTCATGGAGCCTTTTGTTACCTTTCTGGCAAAAAGGGCTTCCAGATTGGCCTTTGCCTTGTCGATGGCTGACGGGAAGGTGTCGATGTTCACCACCTCGAATCCTGCCTGGGCACATGTCTGCGCAATACCGCTCCCCATAAGTCCTGCTCCAACTACTGCTGCTTTCATCTCATATCCTCCATTCCAGTACCGTAATATTTTTTCCGTACACCTCGTTCTAAATCAATTTCCGGCCGCAGATTCATGCGTCCGTAAATCGATTTGTGCACGGAAAAAATATTACTGTTCCAGTTCCGTAATATTTTTTCTGTACACCTTGTTCTAAATCAATTTCCCCTATTTTTCTTTAAGCTCCAGCCCGAAGGGGCCGTCCGGAATAAAAAGCTTCTCGTCCATCACTTTCAAATCCGCGCTCACTATGGGCGCAAAATCCATCTGCTCCAGCACCTGGGTCTGCAAATCAATTCCCGGGGCAATCTCAATCAGCTCTACGCCCTCCCTGCACAGGCGGAATACCGCCCGTTCCGTCACAATGAGAACCTCCTGCCCTTTTTCCCGGGCCATAGGGCCGTTGAAGGAGAGCTGCGCTGCCTCCTTTACCATCTTGCGGATCTTTCCCTCTTTGACAATCTTAAGCTTCCCCTCCGAGAATTCATATTCCGCTCCGCTGGCAGTAAAGGTTCCCAGAAAAACCACCTTCTTGGCATTCTGCGTAATATCAATAAAGCCCCCGGCCCCCGTGCACCTGGATCCCATTTTGGTAGAATTGACGCTTCCGTCCTCCCCAAGCTCCCCAAGGCCCATAAAAGTAATATCTACACCAGCTCCATTGTAGTAATCCATCTGCTCGTGATGGCCGATCATGGCATACAGGTTCTGGCCGATTCCAAAGTCAATGCCTCCTGCCTGGACACCGCCGTAGATGCCGGACTCTACCGTGATCATAATATCGTCCGATACGCCTTCCTCGTTGCAGACCTTTCCCACCATATCGTTAGGGATTCCCGTTCCCAGATTTACCACAGCTCCCCTGTACAGCTCCATGGCTCCCCGGCGGGCGATAAATTTCCGCTCGTTAAAAGGAGCCGGGGGAATATTTCCCTGGGGAACACGCACCTGGCCGCAGTAGGAAGGATCAAAGTACCAGGACGAGGTCTGGCGGTGATCCTCCATAGGATTCCCGCACACCACAATATCGTCGATAAAGACGCCCGGAACTGTCACTTCCTTGGGATGAATCGTCCCCGTCTGCACCACCTGTTTTACCTGGGCAATCACCCTTCCGCCCCAGCGTTTTGCCGCCAGCACCGCCGGAAGCACCTCAAGCTTCATGGCCTCCTCCGTAGTCGTCAGATTGCCCATTTCGTCGCAGGCCGTTCCGCGGATCACGCACACGTCAATGGAAATCTGGCGGTAAAACATATACTCCTCATTGTCATAAGTGAGAATGTCCACAATGTCCGGCAGCGGCTTGGTGCGTTCGTTCATTTTTCCGCCCTCGACTCTGGGGTCAATAAAAGTACCCAGCCCGACCTTGGACATTTTCCCCGGAAGTCCGCAGGCCATGCTGCGGTAGAGCTGGGCAATCTGTCCCTGGGGCAGGCAGTAAGCTTCCACCTGGCTGTTTGCAATCATTTCCATCCACTTGGGCTGCAGCCCCCAGTGAGAGCCGATGATCCGCTTCACCATCCCCTCATGGGCCAAATGCTGGATTCCATCCTTCCGATCGCTCTGTCCGCAGGAGTGCAGAAGCGTCAGATTGGCCGGATGCCCTGTGTCCAGAAAGCTCTTTTCCAGTTCTTTTAAAATGGATTCGCTGGCGCTGACAAGGGTCATGGCGATGGTGCAGATGGTACTATTGTCCTTTACCTTCGCAGCCGCTTCTCTGGCCGTAATAAAATTTGCTTTCAGCATAATCTTATTTCCTCTCTTTTTTTCTGTTTATCTATTTCACATCTGCTTTTCTGCAAACAGCTCCTTAATCCGCCTTTTATCCGTCTTAAGCCCTGGCGTCTTGGGAACCGCCTCCACAAAGAGAATCTGCTCTGGTATCTTATACCGCGCAAGCCTGCCTTTGAGCCGCTCCTTTATGTCCTCCTGGGTAAGATGCGCCTGCTCCTCCAGCACAACCACCGCAGCCGCGGCTTCCCCGTAGACTGCATCCGGAATTCCGGCCACCGCAGCGTCCCGGACACCCTCTATGGCCATCAGCTCATCCTCCACATCCGTACACCAGATTTTTTCACCGCCCCGGTTAATCATGTCCTTCTTCCGATCCACAATGAATACATAAGAGTCCTCGTTGATATAGCCCATATCTCCGGTGTTAAGCCAGCCGTCCTTTGTAATAAGGGGTGTATCCAGATGATAATAATATTCACAGATATTGGCGCCTCTCAAAAATACAAGCCCAACGGTTCCCTCCGGCGCCTCATTGCCTTCCTCATCCGCAATCTTAATCTCCATTCCAGGGACCGGCTTTCCCTCGGATCCCGGATAAATACTGGTAGCCGCATCATAGGGAAATACCGTTCCGGGAGAGGATGTCTCCGTCATGCCGTAGACATTCTGAAGCTTCATTTCCGGCATCCAGCGGTGAAGCTTTTTCAAGGTCTCTACCGGAAGGTAGCTGCTTCCGCAGGCCAGAGTCCGGATCGAAGGAAGCCTTGGGAATTCTTTCTGGTAATTCAGAAGCAGTCCAAATACCGTAGGGGAGCCGTGCATAAAGGTGATCCCATGCCTACACACACCCTCCAGAATCCGCCTGGCATCATAGCGTTTATACAGGTAAACCGTACCTCCCAGGCAGACAAAGAGCCCCAGCAGGGCCACCAGGCCGGTAATATGGTAAACCGGCACCGGGATAATGGTCTTATCCTCCGAATCCAGATGGAGAAGCCTCTGATAAATCATAACCGCATGGTTGATGTTATAATTTTTCAGCACAACGCCTTTACTGGCAGAGGTAGTCCCGGAGGTAAACATGATGATTGCTTCATCCGCGAGCTCTCCCACGCCCTCCTCCCAGGGCGCTTCCGGCATATGCAGATATGTAAAGCCGTACTCCTTTTCTTCGCCGTGGGTGAGCAGCACCGGAATTCCCATATTTTCATAAGCAGGACTCCATGCCTCGTAATCCTCACTGACCAGAATGCAGGCAAGATCTGCTTTCTCAACCAGAGAGCGTACCTCCGGCTCCCGGTACTTGGTTGGAAAAGGGACGCTTACTGCGCCCAGCTTGCTCACTGCGTAGAAAGAAGCTGCAAATTCTATCCCATTATTCAGAAGGAGACCCACATGACCGCCCTTTTTTACCTGCATGGTCTCTCTCAAATAGAAGGCCAGACTGTCTGTCATGCTCAAAAATTCCCGGTAGGTATAGCTGCGGTTCCAGTTGTCGCACAGGCCTGTTTTATGAGGATATTTTTCCGCCGAGGCCCTCAGCATATCATAAAAGCTTTTTTTCATATCCGGAAAGGAGTATACGGTGCGCTCTCCAATCCGCATCTCTCCCATGCCCTTTTGATACCACTCGTTCCATACATTCTTTCCTTTGAGCATGCTCACTCACCTCCTTTTCGCAAAAAATGATTCTCTAATCAAGCTCCGGTCCCTGGTATTGCTCAAAATCATACTGTCCGCTGGAACCAATTATGCGCATATAGCTCTTTATAAATTCCTTCATGGCATTCTGGGCCGCTATGCATAAATCCATATAGTCAATCTCCGGATTTTCCTCCAGGGTTTTTGCCGTGGCAATTCTGGCATGTTTGAACAAATCCGTGCAAACATTGATTTTATTAATGCCGCAGGCCACTGCTTTTTTGATGTTCTCCTCTCCTGCTCCGGAACCTCCGTGGAGCACCAGGGGCATCTGAAGCGTCTCCTTTAAAAGCGCCAGGCGTTCAAAATCCAGCCGGGGAACAAAGCCCTTGGGGTAGCTGCCGTGAGCAGTGCCGATGGCTACCGCCAGGCAGTCGCAGCCTGTGCGCTCTGCAAATTCCTTGGCCTGCTCCGGATTTGTATAAAGATCCTCCTTCTCGTTGTCTGCTTCCTTTGCAAGGCCCACATGGCCAAGCTCTGCTTCGCAGGAAAGCCCCATTCCGTGGGCCATCGAGGCAACAATCTGCGTTCTTCTTACATTTTCCTCAAAGGCAAAGCCCGATGCGTCAATCATAACGCTGGAAAAGCCATAACTCATGGCTGCCGTAATGTCCTCCAGGTTTGCGCCGTGATCCAGGTTAAAGGCCACCGGAACAGATATGCGCTTCGCCATCCCCCGGATCATGGGCGCCAGGATCTCCCCGTGCCCGTGTGCTTTCATCTGGCGGGGGGAGATATTGAGAATAACCGCTGAGCGCTCCTCCTCTGCCGATTGGATAATGGCCTTTGCCTGTTCCATATTGACGCAGTTAATGGCCATAACCGCATAATTGTTATTATGTGCATGCCAGAGCATGTCTTTCATCGATACATACATACTATCCTCCATTCTAGTCCCGTAATACCCTGTCCAATCCCCGGCAATCTAGATGAATTTCCGGCCACAGTTTCCTGTGTCCGTAAATCCAGGGTATTACTGATTCCAGTTCCGCAATTCTATTTTTATGCCGGGAAAGAGAAAGGAAAAAGCCAAGGCTTCTTCCTCTTTCCCAAAAGCGGTCAGTACACTAGATAATCGAAACGATGTCGTCCTCGCTCTCTTCGTAGCCCTCAGGCAGCGGCTTGCGCAGGATGGAATACAGAACACCGGTGATAATTCCCCCAAGGAGCCAGTAGCCGACAAACAGAAGAGGATTGGAGGTCATGGCGATGACAAAGGCGCCGCCGTGAACAGCCGGGGATTCCAGAGCCGTAATCATACACAGGCCGCCGGTGACAGCTCCGCCAATCATACAGGATGCGCCTACACGAATGGGATCCTTCATCAGGAAGGGGATAACGCCCTCCTGTACGTAGCAGCAGGAAAGGATAAATAAGGACTTGGCCTGCTCTCTCTCTGCATCTGTGAACTTCTTCTTTCCGCCCAGGAAGCATGCCAGGCCGATTCCCAGAGGAGAGGTCATGCCTGCGCACATCTTTGCGGAAGTAGGAATCAAAAATCCGTCTGCATTCAGTCCGTTTACAAACAAAGCAGCTGTCTTATTGATGGGGCCGCCGTGGTCAAAGCAGATCATAGCGCCGATTACAGCGCCCAGAATGAACTTGGAGCCGCCGTTTAACGAGGTCAGTGCGCCTGTCAGAGTCTCCATAAACAGCCGGATGGGAACACCGATCACATAGTACATTAAAAGACCGCAGACCAGTGTTGTCACAACAGGAATTACCAGTATCGGCATAATGCCCTGTATGGCTTTGGGTACTTGTATCTTCTTGACTGCCAGTACAAAGTATCCGACCAGAATACCGCCTACAACACCTCCCACAAAGCCTGTGTTGATAGCGCCTGCCAGCGCGCCCATTACAAAACCAGGAGCAAGACCCGGCTTATCTGCCATGGCATAGGCGATAAAGGCCGCAATAACCGGAACTACAAAGTTCATCATGTTCTGGCCCAGCAGCATAATCGCCTTTGCCAGTGTGTCAATCTCATCCATATGGCTTCCGATGTCATATCCACCCATGGCCTTTGCAATTGCCTGGAGCACACCGGCTCCTACAATCACAGGAATCATATAGGAAATACCTGTCATAATTGAATCTCTTAAAAAAGCTCCCTGGCTTTTCTTTTTTGTTTTTCTCTTAATCTCTGCCATTATTCCAACGCCTCCAATAATTCGTCAATAATTCCGTCCGCATCCTTGATTGCCTCGCTGACGCCTACGGTCAGGGTAGGAAGATCCGCAAAACGCTCCCCGTTTTTGATCCTTACGTCGCTTGCCACTATGACCGCATCGGCCCTTTTGATATCCTCTCTGGTAATCTCGTTTTCCACACCGGTCGCCCCCTGTGTCTCAATCTTGATTTCCAGTCCTCTCTTTTTTGCACATTTTTCCAGATTGGAAGCTGCCATATAAGTATGTGCAATCCCTACGGGACAGCTTGTTACTCCAAGAATGTACTTACTCATGTTCCCTCTTAATTCTCCTCCTTCTTCGCTGAAAATAATGTTTTGATCTCCTCAATGCTTCCGGCCGATTTCAAGCCTTCACGGAAATCATCATCCATCAGATTGGCCGCAAGCCTGGAAAGCATTTTCAAGTGCACGTTATCTGATGTGTTTGGTGCCGCAAGCATAATTACATAGTCAACCGGACGTCCATCCAGTGTTTCCCACTCCACCGGATTATTTAGTTTTACCAATGTAAATGCTGCCTCTCTGACGCAGTCGGATTTGCAGTGGGGAATTGCAATTCCGTTCCCTATCCCTGTTGAGAATTCGGCCTCTCTTTCGTAAAGTCCGTTTATATATTGGTTCAGGTCTTCTACTTTACCTGCATCATACATCATCTTCCCAAGGCCCTTTAACACGTCGTCCTTGGTTCCTGCCTCAAACCCAAAGCTTACCAGCTTCTCATCTACCATTTCTGCAATGTTCATACTCTATCTCCTATTCCAGTTCCGTAACATCCTTCCAGTACACCTTTATCTAAATCAATTTCCAGCCGCTTAAAGCTGCGTCTGTAAATCGATTTGTGCACTGGCAGGATATTACTGATTCCAGTTCCGTAACATCCTTCCAGTACACCTTTATCTAAATCAATTTCCAGCCGCTTAAAGCTGCGTCTGTAAATCGATTTGTGCACTGGAAGGATATTACTGATTCCAGTTCCGTAATCTCTTATTTTTTCCAGATATTGATTTCTCCGAATTTTCTTACTTTCAGCAGGCTCTCCAGATCCTTTGCATTCTGTGTCAGTGAAAGAATGTCTTTGAAGACGCCCTGGAGATCCGTCTCCTTTGAGGCCTCAAGGGCAAGGAGAAATATAACCTGCACCCGTTCGTTTCCCCATGAAACCGGCCTCTGCAGTGTCAGAAGCCCTATCCCCTGTCTGCAGACATGACCTTGAAAAGCATGGGGAATTGCCACGCGGCTTCCGATGGCTGTCTCGGAAACCTCCTCCCGTTTGAATACAGAATCAATGTAGCCCTCATCCACATATCCTTCCATGTGCATTCTGCCGCCCAGAAGCCGGATGGCCTCTTCCCTGGAACGCAAATCGCAGTCCAGGATCGAGAGCTCTTCGCAAAGCAGCTTTTTCAGACACTGATATTTACATTCATTCTCCAATGCGCTCCGCTTCTCTATATACCTTTCGATTCTCCGGATGTCCGTATCATTCAATACAGAGGATACCTGTATAACGTTCAAATCATCCCGTTGAAGAGGAACTGTGGAAATAACCAGATCCTGTTCTCCCGGCTTTAGAGCTGCCGCCTGGTTGCTGGGAATCACATTTGTGATCTCCAGATCCGGAAACAGCCGGCCAAGCTTTACAGAAAGAAACTGGGAGGTGCCGACGCCTGTGGTGCACACAAGCGTTACCGTAAGCACCTGCCTGCCCTTCTCCTTCATCCGCTCAAGCGCCGCTCCTATGTAAAAGGTGAGATAGCCTATCTCATCCTCCGTGGGCTTGATATCATACCTGGTGCTGAATTTTGACATAAAGTAGGAGGCAATCTCATATTCATAAACCATCTCTTTTTTCAGAGAGTTTAAAATCGGATTTTCCAAAAACAGCTTGCTTTGAATCCGGTGTATCATGCATTCCAGATGGTTGAACATGGCGCAGTACAGCTCCGAATCCTCTTTCAGCTTCAAATGGTACTGCTCGTCTACTTCCCCTATCACAGACATCATGTAGTCGAACAATTCCGGCGCCCGGCTCCGCAGCTTGTCCCTGTCTGTCTCCTGAACCATCGGAACCTGAAAGCGCAGCCCCTGAAAACAGGTGTGCAGGTAGGAATCCTCTGTATCGGGAACACTGACACCCAGGGAATCGGCCATCTGCCCTTTCAGATACTGAATCACAAACCACTGCCTGCGCTCTCTGCTGCCGGCAGGCTCTTCCTTAATCCCTTCAGCCCTTCCATCGGCAGGTTCCTTCATGTGACAGCCTCTTTTCAGCCGCTGCGCCAGAACCGCAAGCTGTATGACAAATTCATCAAAAGAAATGTCAGACAGGATAAAATGAAAACGCTGCTCACTCTGTAAGACAATCTCCCGAAGCCGGGCGAGATCCACCTGCTCAAGCAGGGACGAAAGCCGCTCAAGAGAAACCCTGCCCTCCTGCTTCACCGCCTGTTTCAGGGCTTCCACCAGGGCCAGGCGAAGACGTATCTCTTCCCCTTCTGCCCGGACTCCATGCTTAACTCTTTTCACAAAGGTGATTTCGAATCTTCTGCAGAAATCCTGCAGCTCTGCAATGTCATTTACTACAGTTCCTTTGCTCACATAAAGCTTGTTGGCGATTGTCTCCATGGAAATGTAATCTTTGCAGGTGAGAAGCTCCGCCGCCACATAATACTTCCGGCTCTCCAGGGAAACGCCTGTGTCCTTATCCTCATAGATCAGAAGATTCAGATAACGTTCCTTGCTCTTGTCATAATCGAGCCACAGTCCCACTCCCTGTTTGGTACAGATCTGGCAGGAATCATTTTTCAGCGTATCGTTTATCTTCTTGATATCTGCCTTGATGGTTCTGGGACTTACTTTTAGTTCCGCAGCAATCTGAGCGGTTGTAAATTTCTTTTCACTTTTTAAAAGAAGCTTTAAAATATTCTTTTCTCTTGGTAAAAACATTTGGCCGCCTTTCTCTGCTGTTTGACCTCATTATAGCGAATGTGTATGTGCTTTATCAAATCAGTTAATTTCACTTTGGCTCTTCTACTTAGTGCAATTTTTGTCGGAAATTTTATACTTTTTCACTTTTCATATGCTTTTTTGTGCATTTTATCAGATAAGCTCTTGTGAAAATGCCTAGTATCCAATGGCCGTTTTTGTATACATTGCATAATCCGCAGGCCGTTTTTTCTTTTGCCGATTCTGTTTCACTAAGCAGGTGCAATTATATAATTATTCATTCCGGGGATTTTTTTCTATAATTAAGTGGTAAAGCTGTCAGCTTGGCTATTTCTGTCGAAGCGGCTTTACCCTTTAGTGCTGTCGCGCAGCGACTTTAAAACAGTAATATTCCTCACAGTGCACAAATCGATTTACAGCCGCATGTTTTCTGCGTCTGTAAATTAATTTCATACCCGTGTACTGGGAGGGATCTTACGGAACTGGAATAGGAGGTATTGGAGATGCTTAATTTTGAATTTTACAACCCCACGAAAGTGATTTTCGGCAGGGGCGCAGAGATGACGGCCGGTAAAGAAATCAAAGCCCTGGGAGGACACAAGGTGCTGGTTCACTTCGGCGGCAGCCACCTTAAAAAAAGCGGAGTGCTGGATCGTATCCACGAGAGCCTTACGGAGGCCGGACTTACCTATGTGGATCTGGGCGGCGTGGTTCCCAATCCCCGGCTTGGTCTTGTAAAGGAAGGAATCCGTCTCTGTAAGGAAGAGGGCGTGGACTTTCTTCTTCCCGTAGGCGGAGGAAGTGTGATTGATTCCGCCAAGGGCATCGGCTACGGTCTTGTCAATGACTTTCCCTTAGAGGATCTGCTCCTTGGAAAAGTGACAACGGACAAGATTGCTCCCCTTGGGTGTATTTCTACCATTGCCGCTGCCGGATCTGAAACCAGCAATTCCATGGTAATTACCATTGAGGAGGGTATGCTGAAGCGTTCCTACAATCACGACTGCGCCCGTCCCAAATTCGCAATTATGAATCCGGAGCTTACCTGCACCCTTCCGGCGTATCAGACGGCCAGCGGCGCCTCTGATATTATGATGCATACCATGGAACGCTATTTTACCAATACAAAAGATGTGGATCTCATAGACCGCATGTCCGAGGGGCTGCTCACGGCTGTCAGGGAGGCTGCAAAAACTGCCGTAAAGGAGCCGGATAACTACGAAGCCCGCGCTACTCTCATGTGGGCCGGAAGCCTCTCTCACAACGGCCTTACCGGTACGGGACGCATTACGGATTTTGCTTCTCACAAAATTGAGCATGAATTGGGCGGAATGTTTGATGTGGCCCACGGAGCGGGCCTGTGCGCCATCTGGGGAAGCTGGGCGCGCTATGTATACAAAACCAATCCGGCCCGGTTTGCCCAATTTGCCGTCCGGGTCTTTGACGCGGCGGAAAACTTCTACGACAGGGAGGCAACTGCCGAAAAGGGGATTGAAGCCTGGGAAGACTGGTGCCGATCCATCGGAATGCCTGCCAGCCTAACGGAACTGGGGATTGCTCCCACAGACGGGCAGATTGAGGAAATGGCCGAGAAATGTGTATCCGCAGGCGGTGGGCATGTAGGCTTCTTTCAGACC
This sequence comes from Candidatus Merdisoma sp. JLR.KK011, assembly GCF_036941125.1. NCBI lineage: Bacteria > Bacillati > Bacillota > Clostridia > Lachnospirales > Lachnospiraceae > Candidatus Merdisoma > Candidatus Merdisoma sp. JLR.KK011. The sequence continues at coordinate 885,096 of NZ_JAYWSZ010000004.1, forward strand.
TTATACAAGGAGGATGTCGTTAAAATACTGCAAATGGCCAGATAGCTTTCGCCTTTACTGCCAAAAAGAAAACATCCCGAATGCAGCTTCATTCGGGATGTTTTTTCTATGATTCTTTATAAATACTTTTTCAGCAGTTCTACTTTGTCGGTTTTCTCCCAGGGCAGATCCAGATCGGTACGGCCGAAATGACCATAAGCCGCTGTCTGCTTGTAGATAGGCCGGCGCAGATCCAGCATCTTAATAATACCGGCCGGGCGGAGGTCAAAGTTCTCGCGAATCAGCTCTACCAGCTTCTGATTGGAAACCTTTCCGGTTCCAAAGGTGTCTACCATTACAGAGGTGGGCTGCGCCACGCCGATGGCGTAGGAAAGCTGGATCTCGCACTTTTCCGCCAGTCCTGCCGCTACGATGTTCTTGGCCACGTAACGGGCTGCGTAAGCTGCGGAACGGTCTACCTTGGTGCAGTCCTTGCCGGAGAAGGCGCCGCCGCCATGACGGGCCATGCCGCCGTATGTATCTACGATAATCTTCCGCCCAGTGAGACCGCTGTCTCCATTGGGTCCGCCGATTACGAAGCGGCCGGTGGGGTTGATAAAGAACTTGGTGTCTGCATCTACCATATCGGCAGGAAGCACTTCGTCAAAGACGTATTTCTTAATGTCTGCGTGAATCTGCTCCTGTGTCACATTCTCGCTGTGCTGGGTGGAAAGTACAACTGCATCCAGACGTATGGGCTTTCCTGCCTCATTGTACTCTACGGTTACCTGGCTCTTTCCGTCGGGTCTAAGATAGGGCAGGGTGCCGTCCTTGCGTACCTGGGTAAGCTTGAGCACCAGCTTATGGGCCAGGGAGATAGGATAGGGCATCAGTTCCGGGGTCTCGTTGGATGCATAGCCGAACATCATACCCTGGTCGCCTGCGCCGATAGCCTCTAATTCTGTATCGGACATCTGGTTTTCCTTTGCCTCCAGGGCCTTGTTCACGCCCATGGCAATGTCTGTGGACTGCTCGTCAATGGCTGTGAGCACCGCGCAGTTGTCTGCGTCAAAGCCGTATTTTCCGCGTGTGTAGCCGATCTCGCGGACGGTTTCACGGACGATCTTCTGGATATCTACATAGCCCTTGGTGGTGATCTCGCCCATAACCATGACAAGCCCCGTGGTGGTGGCTGTCTCGCAGGCTACCCTGCTCATGGGATCCTGCTCTAAGAGGGCGTCCAGAATGGCGTCGGAAATCTGATCGCAGATTTTGTCCGGATGGCCTTCGGTAACGGATTCTGAGGTAAATAATAATTTTTCCATGGTGATTCTCTCCTTTTTTGTGGTGTTTTTGTCTTTTTCCGCACGATACCCCGCCGTGCACCTCGGCTTACGCCTCGGTCGCGGGCTTCGCCCTATGGAAAAAGCCAAGTATGAATCTGCTTTTGAGCAAGCTCAGCGCTGCTTCATACTTGTCTTTTTCCGCACGATACCCCGCCGTGCACCTCGGCTTACGCCTCGGTCGCGGGCTTCGCCCTATGGAAAAAGCCAAGTATGAATCTGCTTTTGAGCAAGCTCAGCGCTGCTTCATACTTGTCTTTTTCCGCACGGCTCATTGCTTACGCGAAAAAAAAGGTCCGCCAAAGGCGGACCGGATATATTCTGATAACCAAATCCCCTTATTGTTCGATTACTCGCTCAGGTTGGCACCTTCCATCGCTGGGGTTGCCGTGACTTCATAGATCCTTTGTATCTCCATCACTCTGAATAAGAGAAATTCACAATATTCAATTTGCTTACCATCAACATTATTAAAATACACCAGTTGAGCGCTTTTGTCAACCCACTTTCAGACGAAACTTCTGAATATCCTTGTCCTCCCCGACCCTTTCGATCATGGCGCCAAGGCTTTTCAGCTTTTCCTCAAAGCACTCATAACCCCGCTCTATAAAATGTACATCCTCAATAATGGTAATCCCGTCAGCCGCAAGCCCCGCAAGAACAAGAGCCGCTCCCGCCCGAAGATCCGGGCTGGAAATCTGAGCACCCGTATACTGCCCTACGCCGTCTATAATCGCCGTATTGCCTTCCACCTTGATATTGGCTCCCATACGGGCCAGCTCATCCACATATTTGAATCGATTTTCGAAAATGCTCTCTGTTACAATGCTGGTTCCTTTGGCCAGTGCAAGGGCTACTGTAATCTGGGGCTGCATGTCCGTGGGAAATCCGGGATAGGGCAACGTCTTTACATTGGTAGGCTTCAGTCCCTTTGAGCAGACTACCCGCACTGCATCGTCCAGCTCCTCAATCTCACAGCCAATCTCCAGCAGCTTGGAGGTCGTTGCTTCCAGATGCTTGGGGATCACGTTCTTCACCGTCACGTCCCCTTTGGTGACTGCCGCCGCAAACATAAAGGTTCCGGCCTCAATCTGGTCGGGAATAATGGGATATTCCGTGGCGTGCAGACGCTCCACGCCCTTGATACGGATCACGTCCGTACCGGCGCCCTTGATATTGGCCCCCATACTGTTCAAAAAGTTGGCCACATCCACCACATGGGGCTCCTTGGCCGCATTTTCAATCACGGTATTGCCCTCAGCCATAGCTGCCGCCATCATAATATTGATGGTAGCCCCTACGGACACCACATCCAGGTAAATATGGCTGCCCCGGAGGTGCTCAGCCTCCGCAACAATAAAGCCGTATTCAATCTTAACGCTTGCCCCCAGGGCCTTAAAGCCCTTCAGATGCTGATCAATGGGCCTGCTGCCGATATTGCAGCCTCCGGGCAGAGGCACCTCAGCCCTCTTATACTTCCCAAGCATGGCTCCCAGGAGATAATAGGAAGCGCGAATCCGCTTAATGTACTCATAATCTACGCTGTAGCTCCCGATCATGGAGCTGTTGATCTTCACCGTGTGGCGATCTATCCGTTCAACCTGTGCGCCAATCTCTTCCATGGCCTGTAAAAGGACATTCGTATCCCGTACATCCGGGAGATTCTCTACCATTACCGTTTCGTCTGTCATTATAGCTGCCGCAAGGATTGCCAGAGCTGCATTCTTCGCTCCGCCAATCTCAACTTCGCCTACAAGTGGATTTCCACCTTTAATTACATATTGATCCATCACTGGCTGCTCCCAATCTCTCTATATTTAACCGAGCAAAATATCTATCATCACAAATACTCTTGTTGGTTTACTTTATTCATTCCCAAAAAACCGGGAAATATCCTGGGTCTAGTATACCACAATCTGTTCATTTGTAAATACCCTATCTTTTTTTACAGATTTCCCTGGTCGTCTGACCGTCTTTGCAAATAGACATTTTGTCTGAATCACTATGTTTCCCACAAAAAAGGCGCCGCAAAATTATCTATTTTGCGGCATCCTCTTTATAATTTGTCTTCTAATCCAGATAATTCAACGGATTCACCTGGCTTCCGTTTATAATAATCTCAAAATGCACATGCGGCCCGGTGCTTCGGCCCGTGTTTCCGCTGAGGCCGATCTTCTCTCCCTGCTTCACGCTCTGTCCCGTCTTTACCAGGATCCTGCTCAGGTGGCCGTAGCGCGTCTGCCGTCCGTCGGGATGGCGGAGAGTGATACAATTTCCGTAGCCTCCGAACCAGCCTGCCTGCACCACCGTTCCGCCGCAGGAAGCCATAATCGAAGTACCGATAGGACACGCCCAGTCGATTCCCTTGTGCTGTCTTCCCCATCTCCACTTAAATCCGGAGCTAAAGCGTCCTCCGGACAGAGGCTTGATGTAAGTCGGCGGTATCTTGGTTCCGCGTTCGATGATCTGAGGCGTGGGCTCTGCAAGCACCGTCTCCGCTATCATCTCCCTGCTTTCTTCTTTGCCGTTTTTCTTGGTAATGAGCACCGTCACCTCATGGTGTCCCGGCGCTGCCGCCTGGCGCTCCACGGTCTCTGTCGTATACCATTCGTCATTGTCAATATACTGGGTTTCCGCATAGTAATCCTCCTCATAGGTGGATTCTTCTATGGAAGTCACCGAAAGCTCCGGCTCCGGCACGGTAATAATAATCTCGTCCCCCGGATGCAGGGTTGTCCCCTCGTCCAGTCCCTCATTGAGCGCCAGCACATCCTTTACCAGCAGTCCGTGGCTGTTGGCAATCACGGAAAGGGTGTCTCCGGACTGAACCTCATACACCTGGTTCTTTTCCGTGTCCTTGGTCACCATATCAATGGCTTCCTGGGTAGGCGTGATCATATCGTTGGACACATAGGCTTCCACAATCTCTACCCGGTCGGTAAATTTCACGTCTTTGAGCCCGTCGCCTGTGGCCTGGCGGAGATCCTCCTCCTGGCCGTCCCCGTTTCGCACCTGCTCCTCAGTAACCGTCATGGTGATAACGTCTTCCACCGCCTGGGTTACGTCAAAATCCCCCACGCCGGCCGTAGCCTTTCCAATCTGTGCAAGGCTGTTGCTCTGTACCGGAAGCAGCTTTAGCTCCTCCGGCTCCTCCTGTTTGGAAATCTGCACTGTGTAAACGTTCAGTTCCCGATCTGCATCGGAAACAATATTAATCTGAAATTCATTCTCTTCATCATACCGGTTCTTGGTGGCGTAAAGCACATCCATCACGTCCTGATAGCTGCCAAGTGTCACTGTAAACTCATTGATCTTCATAAGGTACGCCTTATGCTTGGCCGTTGCCACTACCTCGCAGAGCTCCTGGTAAATGGCGTCTGTCAGAGTCTCCGTGTCCATGGTGCTCCCGAATACCTTGGGAATCTTTTCCATGCTGTACTCCACGTCTGCCAGCACCAGTCCTTCCGTCTCCCTGGAAATCCGTGCCCTGGCATCCAGAAAGGCATCATCCACCACCTCCGGATCCTTCACGGAACCAACCAGATTTCCCTCCAGCGTCACTTCATAATAGCTGTCGCCGTTGCCGAAGCCGGATCCCAGCAGCGGAATGCCCACCAGCATACAGCCGCAGGCAGCCACTACCGACTGAATAAAAACAAGCTTTGATCTTTTGCTGAATAATAATTTTTTTCGGTTCATTTGTTTTTCGCTTCTGTCTATAATAGTTTGTAATAATTTCGTAACAATTCCTATTCTACCAACAAATTAACCGCTTGTAAAGTTTTTTCTAATGTTTCTTCCACTGTAAGTCCGTCTTCGTCTATTGTCAGATGAGTGTATTTTTCATAAAGCTCCGAGCGTTCCTCGTAAAGCCCCTCCAGGGTCTGTCCCTCCCGGAGCACGACTCCCCGGCCCCGGATATCACGCAGACGGCCCAGGACAGCCTCGCAGGAAAGCTTCAGATACACGACGACGCCTATTTCCCGAAGATGCTCCATAGCCTCCCGGCCATAGACGACGCTGCCGCCGGTGGCAATCACTGCCTGCTTTGGATTGAGCCCTTTGTTAATCCGCTCCTCGATTCTCAAAAAGCCCTCCGGGCCTTCTTCCTCAATAATCCGGCTGAGAAGGCGGCCTTCCTCTTTCTGTATCACCAGATCCGCATCGATGAAATCCTTCCCCAGAACCTTTGCAAGGATCACTCCTATGGTGCTTTTGCCGGCCCCCGGCATTCCTATGAGTACAATATTATCCTTCATCTATTTTTTCCGTTTCTTTTTCACGCTGTATCCAAAGCTTCCGCACTTCCCACCCAAGGTAAAATACTCCCCGTGGGAGTAGGCAAGAAGCCCTGTGTCATTCAGACGGAATTTTCCGTTTTCATCCAGATATGCTTCGTCGATATCCACAGCCGCAACCTCGGCCAGGAACATATGATGGCTTCCAAGCTCTTTGACCTCTGTCACTCTGCATTCCAGATTAACCGGGCTTTCCTCAATCAGAGGGGCTGTCTTAAGCGTTCCTGCTTTTCCCGGCGTCAGATGAAGCTCGGCAAATTTGTCCACATTCCGGCCGGACTTTACACCGCAGTAATCCGTGGCGTAAGCCAGCTCTTTTGTTGTGAGATTTATTACGAATTCTCCCGTCTCCCGGATAATATCATAGGAATACCGCTCCGGGCGGACAGAAATGGATACCATCACCGGATCGGAGCAGACGGTTCCAACCCAGGCCAGTGTGATAATATTGGGCTTTTCGCCTTCCCGTGCGCAGCTTACCATAACGGCCGGCAGAGGATAGAGCATATTTCCCGGTTTCCATTGCTGTTTTTTCATATACCCACTCTTCTTTCTATATTTAGTTCCGTAATATTTCTCACAATACACTGGTAAGAAATCGATTTACAGCCACTAATATCTGTGTCTGTAAATCGATTTGTGCATTGTGAAAAATATTACTGTTTTCCAGTTCCGTAATATTTCTCACAATACACTGGTAAGAAATATTACTGCTGAATCACACTTACAAGTGCCGGAATGAGCTGTTTCTTTCTTGATACGAGCCCTTTCAGCTCATAGCTGTCAGAGTCCTCCGGCAGCTGGAAGGCCTTGCGCACCAGACTGTCCGAATTGGGCCCGCAGCAGAGAAGCTCTGTGGTTTCTTTTACAATATTGGTCAGCATAAAGAAAATCATGTTCAAACCGACTTCCGTATAAGCCACCTCAAGGTAAGGCATCAGCTTCTCCCGGATCTCGCCCAGCTCAATGGCGTTCATAGAGTTGATCTGGCCTACGGCGAATTCCACGCCGTTAACGCTGAATCGTTTGAAATCCTGATAGAAGATCTCCTTCGCCGTCCGGGAGCCCAGATTGCTGCCTGCGGAGAACATATCAATGGCCAGCTCCTCGATCTCGATGCCGGCTATTCCTGCGAGGGCCTCAGCAGCAGCTCTGTCCACTGCCGTGCAGGTGGGAGAGCGGAACATCAGCGTATCGGAAATAATGGCGGAGCAGAGAAGTCCGGCTATCTTCTTGGGAATCTCCACGTTCCGCTCCTGGTACATCTGGTACATAATGGTCGCCGTGCACCCCAGAGGCTGATTACGGAAAAATACCGGGGACATGGTTTCCAGGGAGCCAATCCTATGGTGGTCGATAATCTCCAGAATCTCTGCAAACTCAATGCCGTCCACCGCCTGGGATTCCTCATTGTGATCCACCAGAATAAGACGCTTCCGCTTCAGATTCAGCAGGTTCCGCCTGGAGATCATGCCTACATAATTTTCTTCCTTGTCAATGATGGGGAAATCACGGTAACGCTTCTGTCCCATGATTTCCTTAATATCCTCGGTTCTCTCACTGACATTAAAGATGGTGAGATTGTCCGATTTCATAAAATACTGGATGGGCATACTCTGGTTGATCAATCTTGCCGCTGTAAATGTATCGTAGGGTGTGCTGATAACCACGCAGTTGTGTTCCTCCGCCAGCTTCCTTATGGTAAGGGAAACCTTTGCCCCCTCGCAGACAATGATGCAGCCTGCATGCATCTCAATGGCACAGAGCTGGGACTCATAGCGGTTTCCAAGGATCACCAAATCCCCCTCCTCAATGTAATCCTCCATGAGATCCGGGTTTGCCGCCGCAATCAATACCTTGCCCCGGTTATAGTAATCCTCCTCAGAGCCGATCAGCAGGCAGCCCTCAAGGGTCTCCACAATATTTCGGTACTGTGTATTGGCTGTCGAGAGAATCTTGCTGTCATAAACATCCATATAGGCAGTGGCAATGTCGCCTATGGTAATCAATCCCTCGATTTTCCGCTCCTTTGTAATCGGGAGGGTCACCACCCCCAGCTTGCGCATGAGATTCCACGCCTGCTTTAAGGAAAGATTGCCCCGCACTCCCTCTGTTTTGCGGATCTCTATATCCTTCACCTGTGTCATCACGTCCGCTACGTAAACAGGCGCTTCTGCCTGGAAAAAATTCAGAACATACTGGGTTTCCTGATTTAGCTGCCCGGCCCGGGCCGCCACATACCCCCCTCCTTCCAGCTGATTTTTCAAATAAGCATATGCCAGCGCAGAACAGATGGAATCCGTGTCCGGATTCTTATGTCCAATGATATACACCGGCCTTGTCCGATCCTTTTTCATACCCTTTCCTTTCAAACATTCCCTGTACAGATTTTTTCTTCATTTTATCATTTCTGTGTAGTCATTACAACCACTTTCCCTTTGACTATCCTCAAAATATTTTATATAAATTGCCCTATTATCTCCTTTTGTTTTTTTGCTATTTTGTATACTTTCACAATAAGTTCATATTTTATTCATGTTTTGTTCATATTTTGCTGATATACTGAATTTACGTTAAAGGAAGGTCTTCCTTCCCGGTGGATTCGCTTTCATTACACATATAGATAAATTTTTTCATAATAGCCTCGGCGTACCTGGTGCGCCGGGGCACTCCTCATGTTGTGCGAAATCTATGAGCCCCATATTTCTTTTATCATGCAGCGACAGCCGCGAGCCAGGAAAGCCTCCGGCTTTCCTGGCTGCCCGGCAGACAAGACATCTTACTCTACCGCGCCACCCCGCCATGAAAAATCACCCTTCCCACAATCTCTTCCTTCTTAACAGCGCCAAAAGACCGGGAATCTATGGAATCCTCCCGGTTATCCCCCAGCACATAATAGCTTCCGGCCGGCACGTCAAAGGGCGTCTCCCCCCCTTCCTCATCAATCTCTATGCGTTCATTCCCACGTGCGGCAATCCGTTTTACATATTGTATATCATTTTCCCGTTGAATAATCACAATATCGCCTTTCTGATACTCTTGATCCAGGCGGTAAAAGATAACCAGCTCTCCGTCTGACAGCGCAGGCTCCATAGAGCTTCCGCTGACAAGGGCAATTCCTATTATGTAGTGGAGGAGCACATAAATGAGCCCGGCTAATACGATACACTCTATCAGTATCTGTCTGAACTCCCGTCTGTGCTGAAGTCTGTTCAGCCTCGCCTCCAGCACTTCATCCGGGTTCCGTTTTATTTCTTTTTTCATATGCCTGTCCTAATCATTCCTCTGCCGCCAGACGAACCTTGCCCTTTAATTCTTCCAGCCTGCTTATCAGCTTTTCCAGCTCTCCCTGGAGGTTTTCCTGCAAGTGTGTATATTCACCCTGCTTTTCCTTCCATTTCTGCTCGTACTCGTTTCTTGCTTCCTCCGCCTTTTGGCTGCATTCATTCCTTACTTTTTCCGCTTCCTGGGCGTATTTGTTTTTTTCATCCTCCAGCTGACGGGTATACTCACTCTTTATCTCCTCCATCCGGCGGATGCGCTCGCGGTTCGCCTCCTCTGCACGCTGTACAGATGCCTGTTCCGCCTCCTCCAGAAGACGGGCATACTCCTTTTTCACTTCCTCAAGCTGGCGCTCATATTCATTCCGGGCCTCCTCCAGCTCCCTGGCATGGCCGGCTTTCAGCTCCTCCTGCTGCACCTTCAGAGCCTGCACCTCCTTGAGGCACTCTTCCTTAAACTCATCCTGGGCTTTCTGCAGATGGCTGCGAATCTCAATCACATCCTCCTGCTGCTGCTTTTTCATCTGCTTCAGCTGGCCCCTTGCCTGGTCGCGCATCTGCTGGACCCGGTTCTGGTACAGGCTGTTCAGCTGCTGCATCTTCTCCAGCACATCCTCCTTCTGGTAGCCGAAGAACCCGGTTTTTATCTTCATTTTCTGGAGGAATTCACTGATCTCCGGATAGTCTGCCGGCACTGTCCCCGACACCACGTCCGGCATCTCCAATAACTTAACCTCTTCCGGCTTCTCTTCTTCCGGTTTTACTTCTGTCTTATTCTCGACGTCCATTTTTATGTCCTCCTTTGTTCCTTGTCTTTCCTGACTTTACTTTCCTCCGAAGATCCGCTATACTTAAAACCAGCTTTTATGCTTAACCAGGAGGTGTATATGTTTCGCTTATGGGCCAAAACATTTAAAAATAACCATATGCTCCGGGATACTGTCATCTGCGACGGCAGCAGCGATACCCGTACTCACAAAATCTTTCACGCTCTGGATGAAGTCTGTTCCCAGTTTGACCTTGGCCGCCCCCTGTGGCTGGACTCCAATGTCCGTGAGTTTCAGAAGCACGCCAAGGCACGTTTTTACAAAGACAGCTTTATTGAGCAGATCGAATTCGACTACCTGGAGATCCAGATGCTTGAGGAAGACGATTAAACCAGGTTTTCCGGATTCAGGCACTCAAGCTCCGGAATCACAAAGCGGCCGTTCTTCCGGATTAACCGATCATCAAAGTAAATCTCTCCGCCGCCGAACTCTTCTCTCTGAATCATTACCAGATCCCAGTGAACTGCGCTGGAGTTGCCGTTGGGCGCATCATCATAGCAGTTTCCCGGCGTAAAATGAATGGATCCCATAATCTTTTCATCAAACAGGGTATCCTTCATGGGCTCAAGGACATAGGGATTCACGCCGATGGCAAACTCACCCACATAGCGGGCCCCTTCATCCGTGTCCAGAATCTGGTTCAGCCGTTCCGTATGGTTCGCAGCGGCATTCACAATCTTTCCGTCCTTAAATTCCAGACAGATATTCTCAAATGTAACCCCCTGGTACAGGGAGGGCGTATTGTAGGTAATCTTTCCGTTGATGGAATCCCTCACAGGCGCCGTGTAAACCTCTCCGTCGGGAATGTTCAGCTCCCCTGCGCAGGCAATTGCAGGAATTCCCTTAATGGAAAAGGTAAGATCCGTTCCCTTTCCCGTGAGACGCACCCGATCCGTGCGGTTCATCAGCTCCACCAGAGGCTTCATAGCTTCCGCCATTTTGGAATAATCCAGATTGCACACCTGGAAATAGAAGTCCTCAAAGGCCTCCGTACTGGTTCCGGAAAGCTGCGCCATGGACATGTTGGGATAACGCAGCACTACCCACCGCGTCTTGGGCACACGGATGTTGTGGTGAACCGGGGTGGAATACAGAGTTTCATATAAGTGCATCTTCTCTGAAGGCACATCCGAAAGCTCCGATACATTATCGCTTCCCCTTACGCCGATGTAGCAGTCCATCTGATCCATCTCCTGACATGCCAGATCCGCCATCAGCTTTAGCTGCTCCTTAGTACAGTTCAAAAGTATCTCTCTTTGAAGCCTGGGATTGATGTAATGCACAAAGGGAACACCTCCTGCTGCATAGACTTCCTTTACCAGCTGCCTTGCAAGATCCTCTGTGGAGGGGCCTGTATAATTAATATATACTTTATCGCCCTTTCCAACCTTACAGGAATAATTTACGAGATTTTCTGCCAATGTCTCAATTCTCTTGTCCATAATTTTATTCTCCTTTTTTCATATTATGTTACTGTTCACTCCGTGCCCAGTAACCATATTATCACAGATTCTCCGGCGGCAGGCAGACTACAAACAGATTGCCCAGCTCCTCAAACATCTGCGTACTGTCATTCATTCCCTTCCGGTATGCCTCCCCCGTAATGGGATTCGTCAAAATGACGTTCTGGGGATCGTAGCCTGTAATCAGCTCTGCCGTGTCCCGGCCCTCTATGGCCAGCACCGGATATCCCTGGCTTACATAGTACAATATCATATTCACGGAGCAGCCTGACAAATCCAGCACTCTTCCGTCCAGATTCTCCGAGAGAATCTCATAAGGCGTCCTCCCTGCTTCCAGCGAAGCAGTCGTATCCGCATAATTATTCTCTCCGCTTAAGAGAATCTCTATGGCCGCCTGCATACTTGTCTCTTCCGGCCTTTGCTGCAGGTTTTCCAGTCCCGTGAGCTCTGTCCGGGTCTTTCTTCCGCCCCGTCTCCAGATACAGCTCTGGCTGCTGTCCACAACCACGCCCATCTGCTCATAGGCTGTTATAACCGCCTCGTTGGCAGAGCCATATGCCCCCGCAAGCCTTCCGGTATAAGCATAGACGAAATAGCGCAGATCCTCTTCCGTTTTCTCAAGCTGCAGGCTCCGGCTTCCCTCAAAGAGAACCAGCCTTGGCATTAAACGCTTCATCTGCGTCTCTTTGCGGCTCTCTGTCAGCTCAAAGTAAAATTCCCGCTTCTTGACTCCGGAATTTTTTGTATTCAAGGCTATCTTTTCCACAACCTCCGCCGTATTTTTTGTGATAAGCTCCGGCAGCGCTTCCGTATATCCCTGAGCCTCATCCTTTGCCACACAGTCCAGAATCGTCCGGTTGTTCTCTATGGAAATATCAACCGCATATTTTCCCTGCTGCTCATAGGAAAACTCCCGGATTTTAACGCCGTTTTCATCCTGAATGGCTACATAGCCCATGGGGAACACAAAGCTGCCGGTAATGCTTTTGGCAACGTCTTCCTTTCTTGCCTCCCCATAGATAAAATCCGTTCCCATAAATCCAAGCGCCCGGATATAAAATCCCTCTTCCGCCTGAACCGTCCGCCTGCGGTTTGTCTCCAGGTTCAGAAGCTCCACGGCCTCCGACTCATTGAGGGAATTCTCTCTCTGCCATGCGGCCAGACGGCCGTCCTCGGACATCATGCAGCATTCCTCTGCGATTCCTGTCACAACCTCCTCGAAGCTCCTGGTTTTCAGATCAATGCGCCAGATACTGTTCTGCAGATACAGATAAAGAATCTCTTGTTTATTTACATAAGCCAGCTTTCCAACCTCTGATTTCAGAATCCGGAAGGGCTTGCTGCTCTCGATAAAGATCCGTTCCTCCACGGAATTCGTCAGGGCGTTGTAGGTATAAACGGAAATTCCCGTCCTTCCCTCGTGCCGTCCCCGGTTCATATAACCGTATACAAGAAAATTCATGCTGCCCGACTCGTCCACATCTATGATCTTAATCTCATGCTCCTCATAGCTGCACCTTAAGTCATCCCCATCCCGGAATCCAAATACATAAGAAAGCTTATTCTGCGCCACATCGTAACACCACAGATCTCCGTTCTGGACAAAGGCAATGATATTCTCCTCCTCATTTTTGCGGTATTCCACCTCTGTATTCAGTATTCCAAGTTCAATGGAGTTCTCAGTAAACACTTCCAGCTCCGGATCAAAAATCCGTTCGGCAGTCCGTTCATAGTTCAGCAGATACATCCGCTGCTCCGTATAGCGGACCCGGTACGCCTCCTGAACTTGATAGCGCTCGGTTTTTCCCTTTTCATTCAGATGGTTTACTTCATATTCCAGACGCACAGCCGCAATTGACCCTTCCAGGTCGATGAGATACGTCCGCACCGGACTGGAAAGCTGTACCTCCATCTCATCCCAGATAAGCTGCTTATAACGGGAGTGAATATTCACGTAAGCCAATGTCCCGTTGTCTGCCGAAGTATCCGGTTCGAGATAAGAGGTGATATTGACTGTATTTTCCTTATCAAAAAGGGCTTCATGGATCATTGTAATAAAGTCCATGCATTCTTCCAGATGATGCTCCGGCAGATTTATCAGACGTGTATAGTAGAAGGCTTCCTGCCCCCGTTCAAGCTCAAGCCGTATCACCAGCAGATACTCTTGTCCCTCGTCAAGAAGATCCTTTAGCTGGAATCTGGCCCGGATAAAATCGTCCTCCCGGGTGTAATCCATAATCTGCGCATCCTCTACCAGACGCTTTGTGTCAAGACTGCGGACTTCATAAAAAAGCTGCTCTGCCTCTGTATTGGGACATTGTACCAGAAGCTCTATCTCCCGATCCTCCGGAAGGGGAAGCACCGCCTCTCTCAAAAGGCTGCCGTTCATTGGCTGGGTGTATCCATGCATCAGGTTCAGCTGCCGGCCGCCCTGTTCCAGATAAACCAGGGGCAGTGTAGCCGAAGCCATGGAATCTGTCAGATCCCGGTTTCCTGCAGACTGCATGTAGCTCATAAAGACGATTCCCAGAAAGAAAGCTGCCAGAACGGATATAATTTTCAATATCAGCTTTTTCATCCGGCTGCTCCTTTCCTTGATCTGTCCGCGTCTTCCGGACATAAAGGGATATGCCCCAGGGCACCTTCTCTTTGCCTTTCGGGCAAATTCACCTTGCCTGAAGGCTGTTTTTTCAGCAGGCGTTCCAGGGTCGGATGAACGTGCAGAGCCTGCGTACATGCCTCATAAGCCTTGCCATGCTCCTGATTTTCCCCGGACCGCTTCACCGCCCGAATCAGAATATTCTTCGGCGTATGCTCCATATCAATGAATTCCAGAACCTGTACCGCATATCCCTGCTGCTCAAGAAGCTCCGCGCGCAGGCCGTCCGTCACAAGTGCTGCTATCCGCTCCTTTAAAAGCCCGTGCTTGAGCACTGGGGCAAGCTGCTCACTGTATATCTGCCTGTTCAGCTCATGCTGACAGCAGGGAACAGACAATATCACCCTTGCGTTCCAATTGACGGCCTTATAAAGGGCATAATCCGTAGCTGTATCGCAGGCGTGAAGCGTCACAACCATATCCACCTGCTTTTCACCCTCGTAGCCTGCAATATCTCCCTTTAAAAAGTTCAGCTTTTCATAGCCGTATTTTTCTGCCAGCTCACTGCAGTGCAGGATAACATCCTCCTTGAGATCCAGGCCTGTGATACGGATATCCAGGCCCCGGCATATCTTTAAATAATAGTACATGGCAAAAGTAAGATAAGACTTGCCGCAGCCGAAATCCAGGATTGCAATTTCCCGATCCCGCGGCAGCGCCGGAAGCACGTCCTCTATAAACTCCAGAAACCGGTTGATCTGCCGGAACTTGTCATAACGGGCATGAACAACCTTTCCCTCCTGGGTCATAACCCCCAAATCCACCAGAAAATCAATGGGGCGGCCTTCCTCCAGAAGATAATGCTTCTTTTTATTATGCGCAAGCTCCCCGGCTTTTACACCTGTGTTCTGAGTCTTCTCTTTGATTGTTACCTTTCCCTTTTTGCTCACCAGGACGCTTGCCGTGCCAAAGGTGCCGGCCAGCTGAAGCTGGCGGAAAGAATCCTGCATCCATTGTGAGATCCGCGCCGCAGCCTCTTCTTTTTTAAGATTCTCGTGGAAAGCCTTTGTTCCCCGGAAAATCTCCGCCTGGAACCTAAGCTCCTCCTTTAAAAGCACGGGACGGATACGAACCTTTGTGAGCTCCGCCGGGCCTTTTGCTCCGCTTATTACCATATGAAGCAGTTCTCTATTCAGATATTTCTCTAATAAGCTTTTTAATTCTTCCATCTATTATCCTTATTCTTCTAAAGGTCTGTATTTCATTCCTGCTGCCGCCTTTTACTTCCATTCGGCAGCTTCCCGTTTACTATATCACAAACTTTTCCAAATTACCAGTATTCCGGCCCCGAAATACGGGCTTGCAAAAGGATGATAAAAGGATACGTCAAAGGGACTGCCGGGAAATGCGGCATCAGCCATTTTTCCCGGCAGTCCCTCCTGTTTTCAATACCTCCAGCTACACCGGCGATCCCTGCGGCGGCACCGGCGCTGATACATCTCATTGAGAAGCATCATTGTGACGAAATCCTCCATCCAGTTCCGCCCGTTTGTCTCCTGCATCATCAGATCGTCCTGGTATTCCTTTTTATTCAGCCTGTCATAAACCCGGCGGCTGATCCGGCGGATCTGGAGCTGATCCGGATATTCATCGAACATAAAGCTTCCGTCGTACTCCATCTGATCGCATTCTTCCTCTACCAGCGGTTGAATTTGTCTTGCAAGGCTTGGATAGAGTTCCCTAAATTTTCTTTGATCTCGCGCTTTTTCATCTTCCCATGGGCTAAAAGGGCAAAACGGGTATCGCTTATACGCTTCGTAAAAGGGGCTGGGGTTTTGTCCCGGTACGTATTGCTCATAATATGGGTTCATAAAAAAATCCTTTTTGAATAGTATATGCAAAATCCCTTTTCCCGTGTCTGCTCCACAATAGAATGGGCTCTTACTCCTCCTGGGCCGCCACACGCTCAATGTGCATAGCCAGATAACCAATCTCCGACTCATCTAAAGGCTTGCGCAGATATGTCTCCAGATGCTTACACACCTGGGCTGCCAGTTCATAGGCTTCGGGGAATTTTGTGGACATATAGTCATTCATGTTCAGCTTCAGCTTTTCCCCCTTCACCGCCCGGGCTGCCATGTAACGCACATGATTCATCAGCCGGTTATAGGAGAGGGACATAACGTCTATGGTCTGCCCTGTAGCCTCCTCCACCATCTGGATACACTCCCGGACTGTCTGGGCAATCTGCATGGAGAGAGCCACGTTTTCTTCCTCAATGGCTGAGTGGATATGTAAAGCAATATACCCCACTTCATGTTCGTCTATCTCCACGTCCAGCCGTTCCCTAAGAATCGGCCTAATACATTCCGCCGTCTTGTATTCCATGTGAAACAGCGCCCGTATATCGCTGGTGAGAGGATTACTGATCTGTTCATTGTTCTGAATCCGGCGTACCGCAAAGGCAATATGATCCGCCATGGGAAAAAGGATGCTCCAGTCAATGCGCCCAAAGATCCGCTCGCTTTCCTTCAATACCTGCTCGGCAATCTCCAAAAACACCGGATCCATATCCTTCACAAGCTCCATAGCAGTTCCGCGCTCTGTATGCTCACGCAGAGAATACATGGTACACCCCTTAGGCGTTTCCATACGCTCACTGACCTTTTTTCCAAAGCCAATGCCCTTCCCAATAAGAAGGTATTCCCGGTTGTCTGCCATGTTGATCGCAATAATTGTGTTGTGATTCAGCGCCTTTTTTACTCTGAACATCCTTTTTCCCCCAAGCTTTTATCTATCCCTCATAGGTATCCACGGCATATAAAGCATCTCCTGCTTTTACCTTTCCTGCTGCAAGCAGACGGATCTTCTGGTTCTCTCCAAGCTCTGTGCACAGCACCGGAGATGCCAGCGAAGGCGCATGGCTCTTCAGATATTCCAGATCAAGCTTCATAAGCACATCGCCCTTTTTCACCTGATCTCCGTCCTTTACTAGAACCTCAAAGCCCTCGCCGTTCAAATTGACTGTGTCAATTCCCATATGCAGCAGCATAGCAATTCCCGATGCGGTCTGGAAACCGATGGCGTGCTTTGTCTCAAACACAAAGCAGACCTCTCCGTCCTCCGGCGCACATACGGCAGGTTCTTCCGGAATTACCATAGCGCCGTCTCCCATCATCCGTCCGGCAAATGCCTCGTCCGGCGTCTCGGAAATGTCGGCTGCCATACCTGTAACCGGGCTGTAGATGGTTATGCTCTCTACCACTCTGCCCTCTGCCCTTTCCGTCTCATTTTTTGCTGCCTGCTCATTTTCCGCCGCCTGTGACGGAATGTATTCTTCATCCGGCGCATATTCCAGATAGTCCTCCAGGTTGGATTTAATCACCGTTACCCGGGGACCGTAAATCACCTGTACGCCGTTGCCCTTATGAACCACACCGGAAGCTCCTGTAGATTTCAGCAGGCCGTCGTCCACCAGCTCAGACTTGTGTACCGTGCAGCGGAGTCTTGTGGCACAGCAGTCCACATCGGAAATATTTTTCTTACCTCCAAGTCCCCGGCAAATCGCTGCAGACATGGCGTCTTCCTCGGAAGGGCCGCCATCCTGGGAGTCCTGTCCTCCCTTTTTCCTGGCGTCTACATCACTTCTGCGGTACAGCTTCACTTCCTCATTGTCGTCGCGTCCGGGAGTCTTTAGATCCATTTTCCGGATAAGGAAGGAGAACAGGAAATAATATACGACAAAGTAGCCCACACCTACTACAACAATCCAAATCCAGCTTGTCTTTGCATTTCCCTGAAGAATGCCGAACAGGAACATATCAATAAGTCCTCCGGAGAATGTCATTCCGACACCCACCCCGAATATATGCATCAGCATATACGCCAGACCCGCAAAAACACAGTGGATGGCATACAAAAGCGGCGCTACAAAGAGGAATGTAAACTCCAGAGGCTCCGTGATTCCGGTCAGCATAGAGGTCAGAGCCGCAGATAAAAGAAGACCGGCAACGGCTTCCTTTTTCTCCGGCTTTGCAACCTTGTACATGGCAAGAGCTGCTCCCGGAAGGCCAAAGATCATCAGCGGAAACTTGCCGGTCATAAACCGGGTTGCTGACACGGCAAAATGCTCTACCGTTGGATCTGCAAGCTGTGCAAAAAAGATATTCTGTGCGCCCTCAACCATCCGGCCCGCAACCTCCATGGTTCCGCCAAGAGCCGTCTGCCAGAAGGGAAGGTAGAATACATGATGGAGGCCGAAGGGAATCAGTGCACGCTCCATGAGGCCGTACACCCAGGTTCCTGCATAGCCGGATTCCAGCACCACGCCGCCTACGGCGTAAATTCCCTGCTGAATCACCGGCCAGATGTAAAACATCAGAATGCCCACAATGGTATAGGTGAGGCCGCTGATAATCGGCACAAAGCGGGTGCCCCCGAAGAAGGACAATACCTGGGGCAGCTCAATCTTATAGAAGCGGTTGTGAAGAGCCGCAACGCCAAGGCCTACAATGATGCCGCCGAACACACCCATCTGAAGGGAGGTAATTCCCACAACCGAGGCAGTTGCTCCTTCCAGCATGGCCTCTGCGCCGCCGTTATTTCCAATCATGGCACCGATGGATGCATGCATAATGAAAAAGGCAATTGCCGCTGCCAGGGCAGCCACTTCTTTTTCCTTCTTTGCCATGCCGATTGCAACGCCCATGGCAAAGATAATGGGAAGATTCGTGAATACAATATCGCCGGCTGCGCTCATCACCTTCAGAATCGCGTTTAAAAAGGTTCCGGGGCCCATAATCCCCATCAGGCCGTAAGCCTCGAGCATTGTTTCATTGGTGAAGGAACCTCCTACACCAAGGAGCAGACCTGCCACCGGCAGGATTGCGATTGGAAGCATAAAGGAACGTCCCACTCGCTGCAGTACACCAAAAATCTTGTCTTTCATACTGAAACCCTCCATTCCAATTCCGCAATACTTCTAACAGTACCCTTTATGGAGAAGTATTGCTGTTTTTCAGTTGTTCCGGACGTTTTATCCACATCTTGCTTCCTTACTATGCCCACATTTCCCCATTTTTTACACAAAAAAAGCATTAACGTGCATAAACATCCAAAATATTCATGCATAGTTAATGCCTGCCGAACAGTTACATACTATATCACTGAGAATAAATTACCATTTGCAGAAGGATTTGTCAAGAAATTTTTTAATCCTATACGCCAATCCCCACTGTGTTAGAACAAATACGCATACTTCCGCATCTGCTGTCCCATCGTCTCAAGAACACGAATTAAAATCCGTTCTTCATATAACCCACGAAATTCTTCCAACAGCAATTCCACATCCTTCATGGTAAAAAAAGCATGAAACCGAAAGCCTCCATATAAAATCTCGCAGGCATCCAGCTGTTCGTCAAAGCACCTGGAAAAGGGCTTCGCCTGTATCTTTTGAAAACACTCTTCTAAGCACATCTCAAGAGGGTAATCGCTTTTTGTATCAGAAAACAGAGAAGCTCCATGATCAAAAAGCGGGCACTCCCGAAAGGTTCCATCCTTTTTCTGTATAACTGCAATATTATGAAAATGGCGATCCTCATTTAAAAACAGGGCATCTACGGTGAGAACCTTCCGAAGATAATCTCCAAAATTATTTAAGCCCGTAATCTCTTCTATGCTTTCTGCAATATATCGGATACGCTCTGCAGCCGTCTCAAACTGAGCAGCTTTCTGGGCCGCCCCCTCTCTCTTGTAGGCCTGAAACAGCCGCTCTACCGATATGAGCTTGTCGTCATCCGGCAGAAGAAAATCTGCCGACCTGCATCCATGATACTGCCTGCCGTTTCTCTCCACCTGCTCGTATTCATAAGATACAAAAGTCTCTACATTTGTTTTTGCAAGGAGCCGGGATACAAGAATCTCTGCCAGGGCCTCATATCCAAGGCCGTCTTCCTTATACCACATGCCGTCCGCAAACCATTTATTCTGATTTCCCTTGGAGGATGTCCATTTTGTTTCCTGTCCTGTCATCTGCAGCTTGTCAGTAATCAAGGTCATTGCTCGTCCGCCTTCCTCTATTTTCCTCTAAAAGCTTTTTCAATTCTTCCTTCTGTTCTGCGGCATCCTTCACGTTTTTTCGGATCTTGTCGTACTTTTTTACCCATTCCGGATTCATGCGCTCCAGGCTCTGGCCGTCCCCATATACACGGCCAGAGGTCTTCTCCACAATCTGAAAAGGGTCGTAGACGTCAATTCCCATATATTTAAGCTCTTCCCGGATTCCATAGCGCGTCCGGGGCATGCACCGGCTCTCCATAAAAGCATTGTAATCCTCCCAGCCAGGATTTTCATTGACACCGAAGGCCCGGCTGAGCATATCATCCGTAAAGTTTATAATGTGCACCTTTTGGGTAATTGCACAGGCTTCAATAATCGTCGCCAGTCTGCCCCGGTCCATATACACATAAACACGCTTTGACTCCTGGGAGGCTTCCGTGATAATCTTGTGAACCGTACTGAGGGCAAGGTCTGTCTTACCGGCAATGGAACGCATAGAATGCCCCTGGCGGCAGAGTGAAAGCACCTGAGCTTTTTTTTCTGCGCTGGTAGACGGTCGGCCCTTTGGGCGCGTTTTTTTCTCCTCCTGCTTTCTCTTCTCTAACTCTTCCCTAGTATCGTTGTACGCTTTCGACAAGGCTTGAATTTTCTTTTGCAGGCGCTCAATCTCCTGTTGCTGCCTTTGCTGCTCAGTCATATGCTCACCTCTGCTTCCGCTCTGATTTTACATGCAGCTCTTTTCTCTATTATAAACCAAGTGCGTTCGTTTAATCAAGAATTTTTCGAACGCTAGATATATATTACCAGAAACATATGCAAAAAGCGAAAGATTACTGTCCGCTCCGTGACAAGCAGCACGCTAAAAAACAGGGTAAAGCCAGCCCATCGTCTGACTTTACCCTGTCTCCATCCATTTAAGCCTGTGCTCTTTGCTGCTGCTTCTCTTTGTAATGATGCTCTTCCTCCAGCATCATATCCTTTACCTTCATCAGGCGAATCTGAGATCCTCTCTCGTTTTCATCCAGCTTCATGGTAATATACTTGATATTGCTCTGAGCCTGCGGAATAATCACATGCTCCAGCGCGTTTACACGGCGGCGTGTTTTCTCGATCTCGCTTGCCATCAGCTGACAGGCCTTCTCACGCTCTGCCAGCAGCAGCATATCCGGCAGAATATCCGCCAGGGATTTTACTGCGTCATCCAGATCACTGGAGGTAAAGGCAAAACCGTAAGAATAAATATCATTCGTGTCCGCAGTCCGGGTCTTGTACTCAAAAACCGGAATATCCACGCTCATAACGTTCTTGGCAGAGGTTTCCAGATATACCTCCTGCTTGGGCGCCATCAGCGCAACACGCAGAATCTCCTCCGACATTCCCGCCTTGGCAATGACAAAATTCTTGTTGGCAGATTTGATGCCGGCCTCCACTTTCTCACGAAGAGCCATGTTTTCACGCACCATATCAAGGAACTGACGCATCAGCTCATCTCGCTTATCCTTCAGAAGCTTGTGTCCCCGGGTAGCCGTAACCAGCTTTTTCTTCTGCCTGGTCAGCTCCATTCGGGTTGGAGTTACCTGGGTAGATGCCAATCAAATCACCTCCCTAGAACTTTCCGTAGTATTCATCCAGATACTTATCGTCGATACGTTTCAGCTCGGACCTGGGCAGAATGGAAAGGAGCTTCCATCCAATGTTCAGAGTTTCCTCAATATCACGGTTTGCCAGATAGCCCTGAGATACGTACTCCTTCTCAAATGCATCCGCAAACTTCGCATAAATCAAATCAATATCAGAAAGAGCAGCCTCACCCAGAATTACCATCAGCTCCTTCGCCTCCTTACCGCGGGAGTAAGCGGCAAACAACTGGTTCATGGTATTGGAGTGGTCGGCCCGGGTCTTTCCGTCGCCGATACCCTTATCCTTCAGACGGGACAAAGAGGGCAGTACGTCGATAGGCGGCGTAACACCTTTACTGTAAAGCTCACGGCTCAAAATTACCTGTCCCTCGGTGATGTATCCGGTCAGGTCGGGAATCGGGTGGGTCTTATCGCCCTCGGGCATGGTCAGAATCGGAATCATGGTGATACTTCCGTCCTTGCCCTTCTGACGTCCGGCACGCTCATACAGCGTAGCCAGGTCGGTGTACAGGTATCCCGGATAACCACGGCGGCCCGGAACCTCCTTACGGGCTGCGGATACCTCACGGAGAGCGTCCGCATAGTTGGTAATATCCGTCAGAATAACCAGTACGTGCATACCCTGCTCAAATGCAAGATATTCTGCCGCAGTCAGAGCCATACGCGGTGTTGCGATACGCTCTACGGCCGGGTCATTTGCCAGATTGATGAAGAGTACGGTACGATCAATAGCACCCGTCTCCTTAAAGCTGTTAATAAAGAAGTTGGACTCCTCAAAGGTAATACCCATAGCGGCAAATACTACGGCGAAGGACTCATCCTTGCCCCGAACCTTTGCCTGTCTTGCAATTTGGGCTCCAAGCTGTGCATGGGGCAGACCGGAAGCAGAGAAGATCGGAAGCTTCTGTCCACGTACCAAGGTATTCAGTCCGTCAATTGCGGAGATTCCTGTCTGGATAAACTCATTGGGGTAGTCACGAGCCGCCGGATTCATAGCCAGGCCATTGATGTCGCGGCGCTCATCCGGCAGAATCTCCGGTCCCTTGTCAATGGGGCGTCCCATACCGTCAAATACACGGCCCAGCATATCCGCAGACACGCCAAGCTCCAGGGTTCTTCCCAGGAAGCGCACCTTACTGTTGGACAGGTTGATACCGGTTGCACTCTCATAAAGCTGTACCAGCGCATTCGTTCCGTCAATCTCCAGAACCTTGCACCGGCGGGTTTCCCCGTTGGCCAGCTCAATCTCGCCGATCTCATCATAGGTTACATTTTCAACACCCTGAACCAGCATCAACGGGCCGGCAACTTCTTGTATTGTTCTATATTCCTTTGGCATTTAGAAGTCCTCCTTCCCGAGTAAATTGGCAATCTCCGTTGCAAGCTCCTTAGAGATCGCTTCATATTCTTTTTGAATATCGTCGTTCAGCGTATATTTGAAACGGCCGATCCGCTCACGAACCTCCATCTTAATGAGGCCGTTCACATCAGCGCCCTTGTCAAGGGCCTCCACACCGTCGTTGTAGAACTTCAGTACCAGCTTCATCATCAGATACTGCTTCTCAAGAGAGGTGTAGGTATCTACCTCATGGAAGGAGTTCTGATGCAGGAAGTCCTCACGGATAGACCGGGCCGCTTCCATCTTCAGACGGTCCGGCGCGGAAAGAGCGTCCATACCTACCATCTGCACGATTTCATTTAACTCTGCCTCTTCCTGAAGAAGGGACATCAGGCTCTGACGCAGTGCCATCCAGTCATCGGCCACATTCTTGTTGAACCAGTCAGCCATATCATCCACATACAGAGAATAGCTGGTCAGCCAGTTGATAGCCGGGAAGTGACGCTTGTAAGCCAGGGCGGAATCCAGTCCCCAGTATACCTTTACGATACGTAAGGTCGCCTGGGATACAGGCTCGGAGATATCGCCTCCTGGCGGTGAAACGGCTCCGATTACGGACAGCGCTCCAATGCGCTCATCCTTTCCAAGGGAAACTACACGTCCTGCGCGCTCATAGAACTGTGCCAGACGAGAGCCTAAGTATGCCGGGTATCCCTCCTCACCGGGCATCTCCTCCAGACGTCCGGACATCTCACGGAGAGCCTCGGCCCAACGGGAGGTGGAGTCTGCCATCAATGCTACGGAGTAACCCATATCACGGAAATACTCTGCAATGGTGATACCTGTATAAATAGATGCCTCACGAGCCGCAACGGGCATATCGGAGGTATTGGCAATCAGCACGGTACGCTCCATCAGAGAACGGCCGGTCTTCGGGTCCTTCAGCTCCGGGAACTCGTTCAAAACGTCCGTCATCTCATTTCCACGCTCACCGCAGCCGATGTAAACTACGATATCTGCCTCCGCCCACTTTGCAAGCTGATGCTGGATAACCGTCTTGCCGGAACCGAAGGGCCCGGGCACGGCTGCCACACCGCCCTTGGCAATGGGGAAGAGTCCGTCTACAACACGCTGGCCGGTAATGAGAGGCATCTCCGGCGGCAGCTTTTCCTGGTAGGGACGGCCTTTACGAACGGGCCAGCGCTGCATCATGGTCAGCTCTTTGTCTCCCTCGTCCGTTGTTACAACGGCTACAACCTCCTCTACCGTAAATTCGCCTGCTTTGATCTCTTTCACCGTACCTGTAGTTCCGTAGGGTACCATGATTTTCTGTACCACGGAGGCT
The DNA here is from genome assembly GCF_036941125.1 of Candidatus Merdisoma sp. JLR.KK011. NCBI lineage: Bacteria > Bacillati > Bacillota > Clostridia > Lachnospirales > Lachnospiraceae > Candidatus Merdisoma > Candidatus Merdisoma sp. JLR.KK011. The sequence goes on from NZ_JAYWSZ010000004.1 coordinate 909,267, forward strand.
GTCTCCTGTACAGTACCCAGCACATCGCCCGGCTCTACTTCGTCGCCCGCCTTAGCAACGGGTACAAAGTTCCACTTCAAATCGCGCTTTAAGGAAGGAACCTCCACACCACGCTTTAAGTTGTTGCCCGACAGCTTCATAATGTCGTCCAGAGGACGCTGAATTCCGTCGTAAATGCTGCTGATAAGTCCCGGTCCAAGTTCTACGGACATGGGCACATTCATGGATTCTACAGGCTCGCCGGGTCCAAGTCCGGATGTCTCCTCATATACCTGGACAGACGCCTCGTCCCCATGCATCTCTATGATTTCGCCGATCAAACGCTGATTGCTGACACGAACCACGTCGAACATGTTCGCATCCCGCATTCCGCTTGCAATGACCAGCGGTCCTGCTACTTTCTTTATTGTTCCTATACTCATTTGGACGAATCACCCACTTTCTGTTTAATTATTACTGAATAAAATATCCGATCCAACGGCCTGTTCCACGGATTTGCGGACGCTCTCGATTCCCTTGCCCGTATTGCCGGACACACCCGGAATCAAAATCACCGCCGGGAGCACCTGCTCCCGCAGTTTGGCAATCTCATGTTCTATCTGAGCTGCCAGACTCTCCGTAATATAGATTACGGCATACTCGCCGCCGGCCAGTTGGTGCAGCTTTTTCGCGGCCTCCACGGGTTCTGTCACAGGAAATGTATCAAGTCCCAGTGTAGCAAAGCCGTAAATGCTGTCATAATCTCCCAGCACTGCAATCCTATACATACATCTCCCTTACCCTTTCCCGGATGGAATCATCCGACAGGCCGTTGAGCTTCCCGGACAGGATAATTCTTACCGTTTTAATCTCATTTTCCCGGGCCAGGGCATAGGCCACAATGGGTCCTACGGAAAATGAGTTGTATTTCTGCGGCCGGATGGTGTAGATAATCCGATTGTCGCACCAGCGCTCAAAGGCGGAAGGCGATACCGCCAGGGCCTCCGCGCCCTCTGCGTAATCTGTACCTGCCAGGTAATCCCGAATGGCTTCCGGTCCCCCAAGGGCCGCATGAGCCAGGGCCTCCACATTGAGGCTGCCGCAGGGAGCAAGCGCTCTTTTCATAAACTCCAAAGATTTTGCGGTTTTCTGGGAACGGACTGCTATCTTAATATCGGCCACGGCCACGGCGGATTCCGCATATGCCCGGATAATCTCATCCTTAGCCGACTTGCCCGCCTGGTAGATGGCGTCAAGAGCCGCCCGGTCCACAATCACATCGCAGAGCTGGCCATCCCTTGTGTGAAGCAGGGTTTCAAACGCTTCCGCAGCCGCATCCGCCATATAAGCCGGAAGATTTCCGAAATCCCGGTTTCTCACCGCTTCCAGAATCTCCTCCGCGGAAGGGTTCGTATCCTTATAAAAGATATTGGCACTGTGTCCTTCCGTACAAACTTCCTTGATGGCCGCTTTCAGGTTATGAAACACATTGGGATAATCCAGAATGCCGAACACGGACATGTCCTTGACAAGCTCCCGGATATCCTCCCATGTTTTTTCCCGTTCTCTGGTCAGAATCTTCTCTGCCTCCAAGGGAGTATCCGAATCTCCCCAGCCCTTTTCCTGGAGAAACTGCAGGCAGTTCTCATAAGATTTACGGGCAAGCAGCTGCTCAATGGTAGCTGCCGAGAAGAGAGATAACTCCTTGGTACGAATTCGCGCAACCGCATAGGTATATTCTAAATCAGACATGTTGTAACCTCCTTATGCGTGTTATGCGAACAATTCCTGGTGGATCCTATCCTGCAGGACATCCCTCTGGGTATTGAACAGCGCCCTAAAGGTACAGTTCTCCTCGATGCCTCCGTATACCAGGATAAATCCGTTTTCTATTCCTTTGCTTTCTTTCTGAAGGGTCAGACTTCCGCCTTTCTTTGCAGCAATGGCTGAGATTTCTTTCTCAAATCCTGCCGGAAGGCGCTTCAAATCTGCTGCGGAAAAATAGATTTCTCCGCTTTCTGCTAATGTAAATTTCTCCAGCATCTTTCGTATCATGGCGAAATATGCTTCCTCGTCCATTGTATTCAGAGATGCGTATGCCTTTTCCAGAACGGAGGCAATCACCTCCTGCTTTGCCTGCAGAATTAAGGTTCTGCGCTGCAGGTCTGCGGAGGATTTGATACGCTCCAGATAATTAGCGGCGCTTGTCTCTGACTGTTCGGACTTCTGCTCTAAGAGCTTATCCGCTTCCGCCTTTGCTTCCGAGACAATTTTATCCGCTTCTTCTCTGGCCGTATTCAAACGGCTCTCGGCCTCTGCCTTTGCCTCATCCACAATCTGGCTCACCATTTTCTCTAATCCAGTCATCAATCAGCTCTCCTTTTCTGGGATTTTTCCATCTGTTGCTTAAACCGGGATAGAGTTTACGGCCAGGATGGAAACCAGAAGTGCAAGGATCGCATAGGTCTCAACCATAGCGGGGAACAGCATAGCCTTACCAAACTGCTCCGGCTTCTTTGCTACGATACCGATGGATGCAACAGAGGTCTTGCCCTGGTTAATCGCGGAAATCATACCTACAATACCAATCGGAAGGCAGGCTGCCAGAATCATAAGACCGGTAGGAACATCAATCGCTGCCATGCTTCCGCCGAGAAGTCCTGTCTTGGACAGCGTAACGAAAGCTACCAGAAGACCGTAGATACCCTGTGTACCGGGCAGAAGCTGAAGAATCAGAACCTTGGAAAACTTAGCCGGATCCTCTGTTACAACGCCTGCTGCTGCCTGACCTGCGATTGCAACGCCCACTGCAGAACCGATGCCTGCCAGAAGTGCTGCAACTGCTGCTCCTAATAATGCGTAAACGCCTCCTAATTGACCTAACATAATTAATTTTCCTCCTTAATATCTACATATTTTGTTTTCATATTAAATGGGTTGAAGGGTCTGCCTCCACCCTCGTAAAACTTTCCGAAAAACTCTACGTACTGCAGACGGTTGGTATGCACATAGGCTCCCAAAATGTTGATAGCCAGGTTGAGCACATGGCCTACCACAAATACCAGAATAAATACGATCGCTCCCACAACACCGCTTCCCACCATGCTTCCCATGGAATTGATAACGGAAGCGATAACACCGGTCGCCAGTCCCAGAGCAAGAAGTCTGGAGTAGGAAAGCACATCGCTTAACCAGCCTGTCACGTTGTAGAGGTCATACGCGCCCAGCGCAATGCGCAGCGCGAAATTTTTATTATCCCGGCCGGACATGAGACAGATTCCCACCGCTCCTCCGATTGCCATAGCCTTTGCCAGCGTATTCACTGCAGGCGGGAAGGTGAAATACATCTGGGATATGGATGCAAACATGCTGCTTGGCAGGAACATCAGTATCAATCCCATCAAAAAGATAACCCAAAGTCCCACATCGCAGAAACAATCCAGATATTTTTTGTCCTTAATCAACATATATGCCTTGAGTCCAAGTCCAAGGAACATGTGAATCAGTCCGAACAGCATAGAATAAACAAGCATCTTCATCGGATCATTCAGCGGAACAAACCAAAGCGCCTTTATGGTCACCTGCTGTCCGAAGAAGGTCCGTGACACAACATCCACCACATCGCCGAAATAACCGCCGAAAAGCACGCCCCAGACTAGTGTAGAAATGCCGCAGTACATAAACAGCCGAAGGGATTTCTGCATGCCCTCGCCCATACGCGGAAATTTCTTAAGTACAATGGCGCAGGCCAGAAAGACCATCAGTCCATAGGCTGCGTCGGAAAGCATCAGTCCGAACAGGAAAATGTAACACCACGCCATAATCGCAGTGGGATCAATCTCTCCCTTGCCCGGAAGTCCGAAGGACTCCACAACACCCTCAAAGGAAGCCGCCAGCTTGCCGTTCTTGAGAAGAATGGGCGGAATGTCTTCTTCCTCCACATCCGCAACCTCTACGCTTAAGGTGAAATTCCTTTCAAGCTCCTGCTTTAAGCTTTCCCCGTCGCGTTTAGGCACATAGCCGGTTATCAGGAAGGTACTCTTCGACTGGATCAGTCCTCCCAGCACCTCATACTTATCCAGTCTCACCCGGTAGTAATCCGCTACAAGCTCCAGATCCCGTCTTGCCTCTGCGAAAGCTGCGATCTGAGAAACAATCTCCTCATTTTTCTGAACCAGGGCTTCTCGTTTCCCCCGAAGCTGCTCCTGCCGGTCTGCCGGTAAGAGGCTTCCTATCTGGGACGGTCTTGCAAAGCCGATGCTCCGCAGCCCCTCCTCCATGGCAGGCGCATCCTTTTTTCCGCAGATTACGCAGAGATAGGTCTGATCCCGGTCTGTGGAAATAACCTCCGCAAAAAAAGCGTCCACATCGGGGACGGCCTGGGTTACTGCTGCGTAAAGCTGCTCGGTGTTCATTAGCTCCGAAACGGTACCCACAAACCCTTCTGTTTTTCTGGTTCCCACGAAGTTCATGGGGACATCCAGGTTCTTCCAAGGCTCAAGAGCCTCTATCTGGTTTTCCCGTTTCTGAATATTTGCTTTGTTTTCTGCTATCTGTCTGGAAAGGGACACCAGCTGGCGCGCCTTTGACATAATTGCATCCTGCCGTTTGATCACACTGTCGTAGCTCTGGGCGTCTACCAGGGCCTTTCCCTCCAGTGAGGACAGCATGCCTTTCTTTTCCGGAACATATTCCTGCAGTATCTCTAAAGCGCGCTCTGCAGCCTGTGCATTTTTTTCAAAAATATTTCTGGAGCTGGACGTATCCATTTTCTTAAAGACTTCATCTTCTTCCACATGGGCGTCAATCTCTACTACGCCTTTCTTCTGCAGAAGCTCCAGAAGCTTTTTTCTGTCCTTTTTCATTGCACAGATGCCGATCCGCTGCATCTCCAATACTGCCATATACATCCCTCCTCTCTTCTATTCTCTTTAACTCGCCCCTTTTAAGGTATTAAGAAATACTTTAAGGTACTCCCTTGAACCATCTTCGGGGCATCCGGGGATACAACTCCCCATTCTGCCTGCGCAAGCTCTTTTATATGAGTTCAGAAGTTACGGCTTTTACCGCTTTCGCTTCCTCCTTTGCCGCAAGAGCTTTCAATGCGTCGGCTTCCTTCTGTGCTTCCGCGGCGGCTTCCTCCAGGACCTTGCTTCCCGAATCCTTTGCTGCCTGCATGCGCAGAGCTTCCTGCTCTTTTGCCTGGGCAGCTGCCTTTTCCCGAATTGCCTGGGCTTCCTCCTTTGCCTTCGCAACAAGCTCTTCGCTCTGTTCCTGGGCTTCCCTTAGAATCGCCTCTGCCTGGGCTTCCGCTTCCTTCACAGCATGAACTGCTTCCTGAACCACTCAATCACCACCTGTTCTTTCTCAATTCATGTAAATTATTTCTTTACACATCCCTTAAATATTAGCATTTTCTCTATTGTTAGTCAATGTGCAAATCCGCAATTTTATCTGATATTTGCCCGATTTATGCAATAACCGCTCCTAAAAATTTCATATTTTCTTGTATTTCTTTAAAAAAATATGCTATGATTAAAAAACAGCCGGATATCCGGCAATATATGGGAAAAATGTGAGGAGTGAATGCGATGCTGCAAACAATTACAGACATCAACAATACAGTCAACAATATTGTCTGGGGAATCCCGGCTATGGTCTGCATTATTGGTGTGGGACTTTATCTCAGTTTACGTACTCGTTTTATTCAATTTCGCAGGTTTGGCCATACCTTCCGGGTCACTATCGGAAAGATTTTTGCTAAATCAGATGCTGCCGAAGGCGCTGTTACGCCCTTCCAGGCTGTGTGCACGGCCCTTGCCGCCACGGTAGGTACGGGGAATATCGCCGGCGTTGCCGGAGCCATTGCCATCGGCGGCCCGGGGGCGGTGTTCTGGATGTGGGTTTCGGCTCTCCTAGGCATGTGTACGAAGTTTTCCGAGGTTACTCTGGCTGTGCACTTTAGGGAGAAGAATCAGCACGGCGACTGGGTGGGCGGCCCCATGTATTATATTAAAAACGGTTTGGGCCCCAGGTGGAGATGGCTGGCCGTGGTCTTTTCCGTTCTCGGTATTCTGACGGTATTCGGTACAGGAAACGCAACGCAGGTGAATACGATTACCACAGCTGTTAATACGGCTCTTTTGAATTATAATATCATTTCTTCTGATTCCGTTAATACGGTTAATCTGGTTATCGGAATTGTTATTATGATTTTGGTTGCTATGATTCTTTTAGGCGGTATCAAGCGGATCGGCCGGGTTACGGAACGCCTGGTTCCATTTATGGCTGTGTTCTATATCATCCTGGCTATCGGCGTGATTCTGGTACATGTTCAGAATGTTCCCGGTGTTTTTGCTTCTATCTTCCAGGGAGCCTTCGCTCCTTCCGCCGTTACAGGCGGCGTTGTGGGAACCATGTTTTTAAGCATGCAGAAAGGCGTTTCCCGGGGTATTTTCTCCAACGAAGCCGGACTTGGCACGGGTTCTATCGCCCATGCGGCGGCGGATACGAAGGATCCGGTGAAGCAGGGTTATTTCGGTGTTTTTGAAGTATTCATGGATACGATTATTATTTGTACCACAACGGCTTTGGTTATTCTGTGCAGCGGCGTGCCGGTGGATTACGGGACTGCGGCAGGGGCTGAGCTGACCATCAGCGGATTTACGTCCACCTATGGCAATTGGGTATCCATCTTTACGGCAGCGGCTCTTTGCTGTTTTGCTTTTTCTACGATACTTGGATGGGGGCTTTACGGGACGAGGTGTATTGAATTCCTGTTTGGCTCTACGGCGAATAAGCCTTTTATGCTGGTGTACTCGGCAGTGGCCATTATCGGTGCTACCGTGAACCTTGGGCTTTTGTGGAGCATTGCGGATACCTTTAACGGCCTGATGTCCATTCCGAACCTGGCTGCTTTGTTCCTGCTCGGAGGGACGATTGCGAAGCTGGTGAAGGGTGCGGATGCAAAATAATGAAAAGCCGCGGCTTATTTAAAAAATGCCGCGGCTTTTATTATTTCATCCAATCAACACTTGTTTCCCACAGAAGGCAAAGCCGTATTTCCGAATGTTCTTTTGCGCAATGCCGCTGGCTGTCAGCTCGGTTTCGTACTGCTTCTCCTCTATCTGGGCAAGGGCATTTTTCACCGTATCCTCCAAACTGTTTTCATTCTCATCCGGATCCAGCACCTTGAATTCAAAGATAAACGCTTTCTGGGTTTTATCAAAGGGCTCAAGCATCACGTCATACCGGCCCGGCTGTCTTTGACGGCTTATTTCCTCCGTCAAAGCTGCTGAACGTATTTAGGGCAACCTTATTCAGAAAGGTATTCATTTTTTTCACATTGTCATTTAACAGGGCTTTGATAAATTCATTGTATTCCGGCTGCGAATTTTTAAACCATCCCTGCACCATCTTGGAAAACAGGCTCTCAATCTCCATATTTGTCAAATGCAGTGTATAAAATTTTTTCAAAAGCCGTCCCCTTCGTTCTACCTTGTCTACTCTCAAATATCCCGTGGCAAGCAGCAGGCTCCAGATAGCATTTTCATCCTCCTCCAGCTGGTTAAAAATAATTTGTTCATCCAGCTCTATTTCAATACTTTGTCCTTTAAGCAGCTGCTTCATAAGCTTTTTCACATCTGCCGATCCATTGCGAATCAGAGAATTCACAAGCCCGTTGCCGCTGCTGTCTGCCCAGTAGGCGTCGTATTCACCGTTTTTGCCGATAAAGTTTATAATAGACCAGGGGTTATAGATATCTTTCAACTTTCCGAAAGTGAATCCATCATACCAATCTTTTACCCCTTGTTTTTCTTCCCCAAGTCCCATTTCATCTAAGGCTTTAAAAACCTCTCCCTCTGTAAAACCGAAGCAGGAGGCATACTTTTCGGATGTGGCTGTTACCACCTCCAGGTTATTCAGATCGGAAAAAATGGACTCCTTGGAAATTCTGGTTATGCCTGTAATCAGCCCTCTCTGCATATAGGGGTTTGTTTTAAAGGTGGCGTTGAAAAAGCTTCGGAAAAAGCTGGATGCCTCATCCCAGTATCCGGACAGCCAGGCTTCCTGCATGGGCGTATTGTACTCGTCCAGTAGAATAATAATCTTTTTTCCGTAATAACGACTCAGTAGATTTGATAGTGTATTTATGGAATTAACTGCTCTTTTACGGCTCATTTCCGGCCGTATGCTTTGAAAATACTTTTTTTCCGTTTCGCTCAGAGTATCCCCGTCCATCAAAAACGAATTTTTCTGATATACCTCGAAAATAATACTTGCTATGGAAAACTGCATCTCTTCATAATCCTGCGCTTTTACCTTTGCAAAACTCAAAAACAGCACCGGAAGTGTTCCCTGCAATTTTCTATAGTCTTCTTCCTCCCATATGGAAAGCCCTTCAAAAAGCTCCCCTCTGTCCCTGTAACGGTTAGGAAAAAAGCATTCTACCATACTCATATTTAAAGTTTTTCCAAAACGGCGGGGACGGGTGATAAATGTTACACTGTCTTCCTTTTCCCACCAGTCTTTTATAAAGTCTGTTTTATCTACGTAGAAAATATTGTTCTCACGTATCTTTTCAAAGCTTTGCAGACCGATTGCAACTTTTACCCCCATAGCAGCCTGCATCTTTACTGCATCATCCCCGCCAGCGCCACACTGGCTATAATTCCTGCTGCCGTAGCAAGCAAGGCTCCTGTCAGCGTGTGGCGGGTCTTCCTTACCTTGGCCGTCATAAAGTAGACACTCATTGTATAAAAAATCGTCTCCGTGCACCCCATCATAATGGATGCAATCAATCCCAGGCGGGAATCTGTTCCATATTTTTGAAAAATATCCAGCGCCAGACCCACAGCCGCCGATGAGGAAAACATCCGGACAACAGCAAGGGGCACAAGCTCCGACGGAAAATGAATCAAATTGGTTACATAACTCAGCGCCCCGGACAAAAAGTCCAGAAACCCGGAGGCACGAAGCACCCCCACAGCCACCATCAGCCCAATCAGCGTGGGCATGATCTGTATCACCGTATGAAAACCGTCCTTCGCTCCCCGTACAAAATCATCATAAACCGGTCGTTTCATAAGAATTCCATATGCAACTACATAAAAGATCAAAAAGGGAACTAATAAATCAGAAATATAAAGAATAATACGGATTGCCGCCTGCATAAGCCCGACCTTCTCTGGAGATCTTATTTCTATTCTATGAATCCTAAGCGAGGAATATTCTGCGGTTCCGATCCGCTGGCATTTTCAAAGTTCTTCCGACGGATGACAGGCGTTTCTCCCTCGGATTACCGAATGAAAGAGAGGCTGTAAGGCAGTATTAACTCCTGCCTTACAGCCTCTCTTGTTTACTCCAAATCCTCCAGGGAAGGAACTTCCTGCATCTTACGCAGCATCTTATGAGCCTCCTTTGACCGGCTGCTTTCCTGACAGCTCCTATTTCCTATCTGATCCAGTAAATATCTTCCTCTTGCGCCTTACGCTGCTCCTTCAATTTTGCATTAGCGTCTTCCACATTCATCCTGGAAAGCACCAGGGTAATCACCAGAGTGATAATCAATGGAATCCACAGATACATAAAATAGAGCATCTGCATACAAGATTCCGGCTGAACGGCCAGATTTTTGTCGAATCCGCTTGCGGCAAGCATCCAGCCTGCAATGGCTGTTCCAAGACCGCCGCCCAGCTTTACGCCGAGGGAGGTGCAGGAGTACATGGTTCCGTCCACCCGTTTCCCTGTTTTCAGATAGGTATACTCCGAGCAGGAAGCAATCACCGCATTCATATCTCCCTGCCAGGGTCCCTGTCCAAAAGCTGCGATTCCCGTAAAGAGCAGCATCAGAGGAACGCTTCCAAGATAACCTGCCGCAACCACCAGAGCCCTGCCCAGAGTGCCAAGCATATAGCCCCTCAGGTTCAGCTTATACATTCCTTTCCACCTGGCCACCAGCGCAGGAGTTAATACAAGGGCAGCTATCAGCGGAATGTTGATGGCCCAGGAAAATACACCATACAAATTTTCATTTCGCAGAACATAGGTCATATAGTAGATGCCCATATTCAGCATAGCCCCATAGACCTGCTGGAGAATATATACCACACAGATCATCAGATAAAACCGGTTGGAGGCAAGGAGCTTTACCGCCGCAGCAAGCCCATACTTTTCCTCCGGCCCCTGCTCCTCCACGCCTTCATTCAGCTCATCCTCCGAAAGCTCCTTTACGGACAGGGCGGATATGGTATTGACAAGCAGGCCAACCAGGGCATAGATAATGGCAGCCATCCTCCATCCCCCGGCTCCGCCGCCGCAGGCCGCCACCACCCAGATAGTAATGGACTGAATCAAGAGGCTTGTGCCGAATGCGAAGATGAAGCGGCAGGAGCCCATCTGCACACGCTCCTTACTGTTTTTGGTCACAAGGGCAGTCAGCGCGGAGTAGGCAATGTTGTTGGCCGTATAAAACACCGCATTTAACAGAGTGTAGGCAATAAAGAACCATGCATACTGTGCCGTTTTCCCCAGGTCTGCAGGGATGGCAAAGATGGCGGCCAGGGTAACGGCACAGCCGATATACCCATAGAGCATCCAGGGCCTCGCTTTTCCAAGCCTGCTTTTTGTCTTATCAATCATGGCCCCGAAGAAAATGTCTGTCACCCCGTCAAAGAGCTTGGAGGCCGCAATCAGCGTTCCAACCACACCTGGGTGAAGTCCCACGGTGTTGGTGAGATAAATCATTACAAAGGAGGATAGGAATGCATATACTACATTTCCTGCAATATCTCCGGAACCATATCCCACTTTGTTGTACCATTTTAAATACGTTTTTTCCTGCATAAAATGCTCCCTTCTGTTCCAGTTTTGCACTGTCCAATGGGTGCTGTTTAAACCTTTACAGTTCCGCACCGATTGATGCGTGCAATTGTTTTCATCCCCTCTCCCCCGGTATCCGTTTCCGGATTCTGCATGCTAAGATACCTGGGAGGGCGATGTGGTTTCTATATGCTGCTCCGATTCATATGATGAACCGCAGCTTACTGCTTTTGAAATGGCACAAGTTTTATGCAAAATGTAAATGTCTCTTCATCAAACCGATAGATTTCCTTAAGCCTCGGTCCGCAGCTATTGGAGCCGATGCCGTTCTGGGCATAGTCCAGGCACAAAATGGTGCTTCCAGATGGATCCAGTTCATAGTAATGTGTTTTTTTCTCCAATTCCTCCTGTGTATAAATCGATGCGTTAAACGAAAAGGGCTTCCCGGATACTGCCGCCAGGCTGTAAGAACCGCCTGATAAAATCACATAATCACAGTCCATATGGCTTCCGTTCTCCTGGGGCCGAAGATAGTCCTCGTGAAGCTTCCACACGGGAGCCTGATACAATCCATGAACGGATGCCTGGTGCTTATCCCTGTAGCTCTCATATGGACCCATGCCATAGTAGGATACCTGATTAAGCTCTCTTGGCAGAAACATACGGATTCCAAACCGGGGAAGCTCCGGGAATTCCATATTGCGCTTTATGGAAAAAGCGGCTTCAAGACCTCCCTCTGCTCCCACCTGCCAGACGGATTCGATCCACATCATGGGCTGTACTGTGGCTGCTCCCATGGACATACGGCTTCGTATCTTTGCACCGGAGCCTGTCTGACGGCTTTCACTGTTATAAGCACGTACATAAGCCCGGTCGTACTGCGCACGCTTCCACTCCTCCTTGATATACATATCATTATCCGTTGGCGCACGCCAGATATTCAGCTCCATGGGGCGTTCAAGAAAATCACAACCCTCAAATCGAAGCCCGGAAAACAACCCGGTCCGCCTGTCAAAGCAGTAGGTAAAGTTCTCTCCCTTCAGTAAAAAAGCTTCCTCTGTTTCCGTAATATGTATCGCCGTCCCGAAGCCGGAGGTCTTCTGGGGCTTCAAAAGTTTGTATGCGGTCTGATTTCTGTTATCCCTTGTCTTAAGAGGAAGCTCCTCATAGCCCAGCAGATGGCCTGCCGGAACCAGCAGAGTCTCTTTTTTCTGATAATAGGTGAGCTTTAGATAAGCCCGGCCCGCTTCCGGTACGGTTATCTTAAAAGGTACATCCCCCGTCTGTCCCGGCTTTACAGTGCAGGCCGGAAGTATTCCTGTCTGCCGGTATACGCCGTCACAGCTTACCTCATAATGGATCTCAACCTCCTCCTGCAGATCCGTAAAGTCCAGATAGCTTTGAAGTGTGAGTGTTCCGGTATCCTGGTTATAGGAGACAATTCTCACCGGGCGGTATACATTCCGATATTCCAGAAGTCCCGTATGGGGCCGCCGGTCCGGATAAACCAGACCGTCCATGCAAAAGTTTCCGTCGTGAATGACCTCTCCATGATCTCCCCCGTAGGAATAAATGGTCTTGCCTTCGGCCGTTTTGCCATGGTCAATGGCATGGTCACACCACTCCCAGACAAAGCCGCCGCACATGGTTTCATTTTTATGGAACAGCTGAAAGTAGTCCTCCAGATCTCCCGGGCCGTTTCCCATGGCGTGGCTGTACTCGCAGAGAATCATGGGCTTTGTGGGATTGTGCCCCAGATAGTCTTCTATTTCCTCAAAGGACGGATACATTCTGCTGTATAAGTCCAGATTGGAAAAGTCATAGGCTTTACCGCTCTTTCGGTATCTGGCGCTCTCGTAGTGGGTCAGCCGGGAAGCATCGTATTCTTTTGTCCACCTAAGAGCCTTTTCAAAATTGCATCCATAGGCGCTTTCATTTCCCATGGACCAGATAACCACGCATGAGCGGTTTTTGTCACGCTCCACCAGGAGACGCACCCGGTCCAGAATGGATTCCTCCCACATGGGCGCATCGGCAATGGGCTCATTCCAGCGGTCGAATTTATTGGCATCGGAATTGTCCTGATAGTAGATTTCCGATGGACCGTGGCTCTCCAAATCTGCTTCTCCAATGACCAGGAAGCCGTATTTGTCGCAGAGCTGGCCAAATACCGGAGCATTGGGATAGTGGCTTGTGCGGACCGCATTGAAGTTATGCTGTTTCATCAGGGTCAAATCTGTTATCATCTGCTCTATGCTTATGGCGAAGCCCGTTACCGGATCGGAATCGTGGCGGTTGACGCCCCGGAAAATCAGACGCTTTCCGTTGAAATAAACCGTATTTTGAGATATTTTTATTTCACGCAGTCCTATATGCTCTGTGATAACCTCGTTTTCTGTCTCCAGCACCAGAGTATAGAGGTATGGCGCCTCTGTGTTCCACAGAATCGGTTTCGGAATATGCAGCAAGACGGTCTCTGCCCTTTGCAGCTTTTTGGTATCTACAAGGCGGTTTTCCGCATCGTAGAGGGATACGGTTACCGGGATCTGTTCCTGGAAATATTTAAGTTCCACTGCCAATTTTGCGGTTCCATTTTCCAGGGCTGTTTTTACAAAATAATCACGGATTGTCTTAAGGGGACGCTTTAGGAGGTACACATCCCGGAAAATGCCGCTCATGCGGAATTTGTCCTGGTCTTCTAAGTAGCTTCCGTCACACCACTTGAGGACCAGTACGGCCAGGCGGTTTTTTCCCTCCACAATGGCGGAGCTTACATCAAATTCGCTTGTGCTGTGGGATACCTGGCTGTAGCCGATGTAGGTTCCGTTGAGCCATACGTAGAAGCAGGAATCTACGCCCTCGAAGTTGAGGAAAGCTGTCGGTGCGCTTTCGTCTCTCTGGTAATCGAAATCCTTTATGTAGGCTCCGCAGGGATTGTCCTGGGGTACATAAGGCGGATCAAAGGGAAATGGGTAGCGTATGTTGGTGTACTGGTGGGTATCATAACCTGCCATCTGCCAGGTGCCCGGTACTTTGATGCAGTCAAAAGATGAGATGTCAAAATCCGTCTCATAAAATGCATCTTTTAATTCATAAATACTTGCATAAAAGGAAAAACGCCAGTCGCCGTTTAGAAGCTGAAACCGGTCCGAATCCTCCCGTTTCTCTACAAGAGTATCCATCCGCAGGGATGCCGGGATGTAATAAGCCCGGGGCGGCATGGTGTTTTCGTGCAGAACATTCATGTTTTCGTAGTGTCTTGGTACAATCATAAATAATAGCTCCTCCTGTTACATTATTTTTATTGAGCCCTTCTTCTGCTCTAATTTTTTTCCGCTCTTCTTATCTTGCTTCTTATTATAGTAATTCCCCTGCAAAACGTCCATAGACTGCATTAGACAAAACATGCACAAAATGATACAATTTTATTGTTCACACCCAATGTTACTAAGTTAATCCTCGAGAAATGCCGAAGCCTTCACAAGCTTTGGGAGCTTAACTTATCATGCATCCCGTTTACCGGACTGAAAACGGATGGAAAGGAGGCTGATAACGGTATGTATATTAATTCCGCTTATTTAAATAACTCACTGGTTGACTTCAAGGACAAGAGCAAACCGCTTGTTGTGGGAAGCTGCGGAACCTATCATTTATATACCAGACCAAAGCTTCCTACCTACCGTCCCAAGGGACGGCTGGACTTTCAACTGCTGTATATTGCTTCGGGCATTGCGCACTTTTATTTTGATAATAAGGAACAGGACACGATTGTACCGGCCGGACATATGGTACTCTACCGGCCCAAAGAGCCTCAGCGGTATGTGTATTATGGAAATGAACAGACGGAGGTGTACTGGGTGCACTTTACCGGAAGCAGTGTGAAAAAGATTCTTGGAAGCTACGGCATCACAAACGATATGCGTGTGCTTTCCACCGGAACCTCTCTGGACTATGCCCGGATTTTTAAGCAGATGATCTATGAACTGCAGCGGTGCCAGACCAATTACCCGGAGGTTTTGACCCTGCTGCTCCGGCAGCTCTTTATTCTCATCCATCGACAGCTCACAAGGGATCACACCCGGAAAAATGAATATCTGGATGGGGAAATGTCACTTGCCATGCAATTTTTTAATGATAATTACAATACGGAAGTGAATATTGAAGAGTATGCAGCTTCCAGGGGCATGAGCGTGAGCTGGTTCATCCGCAGCTTTAAGCAGTACACCCACACCACGCCTATGCAGTATATTGTCTCAAGGCGCATTACCAATGCACAGATGCTTCTGGAGACTACCAATTATAACATTACGGAGATCGGGCGGATTGTTGGGTATGACAATCCCCTGTATTTCAGCCGGATCTTCCGCAAACAGAAAGGCATGTCGCCCTCGGATTACCGGAAGCTTGGACAGGCCGGGAAAAAATAAGACAGCAGACTTTTTCAGTATCCCGTGTTTCATAACCATGAAAATACAGATTCAAAAAAGTCTGCCGTAAGGAGAGCGCCGTTTGCATAGGCAGATTCATCCGAGGTTTGAAAAAATTAACAGCTTTGCTTTATGATAACGATCTGAATGATCCTGACACCAGATTATATTATCGTTTGTGGTTCGCACTGGGGCGGAGCGATTCCGAAGTTGTCTTATAGCATGCGCAAAGTATGACACCAGGTGCAGAAATATCTCTCAAAGGAAAAAGAGACTGTCAAAAACACACACAGACTGCGAATGTCTGTCTTTGCGTTTTTAACAGCCTCTCATGCTTTACAAAAACTCCTCTAAAGAAGGAACATCCTCCGTAAAGCTCTCCTTCCCCAGCTCATTGATCGTTGTCCTTCCAGCCTTTCCATACTGATAAAGCTGATCCAGAAATTCTATTGCCGCCCGTATCCGGGTCCGCAGCAG
The DNA here is from genome assembly GCF_036941125.1 of Candidatus Merdisoma sp. JLR.KK011. Taxonomy (NCBI): domain Bacteria; kingdom Bacillati; phylum Bacillota; class Clostridia; order Lachnospirales; family Lachnospiraceae; genus Candidatus Merdisoma; species Candidatus Merdisoma sp. JLR.KK011. The sequence continues at coordinate 924,971 of NZ_JAYWSZ010000004.1, forward strand.
ATATCCTCCGGATTGAATCGCCTCTTCCAATGTCTCTATCGACAAGGCCGGCGTCCAATTATAAGCCCGTCCATGAAATTCCTGTATCTTGCGCAGCACTTCATGGATCTCCTCTTTTGTCAGAGGCAATAACTGCGGCGCTCCCTCCAGCAGGTTCAAAATTGTCCGGGCCGGTTCCGGTTCCTCCGGATAAACCGCCTCCAGATTCTCATATTCGTGCTTTCCTTCAATCACATCCTCCACGTAAGATGAACTGAGGGCAAAAAGGCTGAAGGTTCTCTCCGGGCACCGATCGGAAAGAAGAAAATCCGCCATATTCCGGTAGGCATTGAGCCTCGCCTTCTTCCCGAGCCTTCCGATAAGCTCCGTCTCATCCAGCAGAATCACCCAGCCATGATACCCCATCTGTGTAAACAAATAACTCATAAAGGAAAAATAATCCCGGCAGTGCTTCGTCTTGGTAAAATTCACATTATACTTTACCGGTTGTCCGAAAATCCGCCGGTAAATCTTTTTCAAGGGCGCATTGGCTATAAAGTCTCCCTCTAAATCAGACTGGAGAAGGAACTTCTCGTCCGAATCCTCCGTATTCAGATAAGACCGGAACAAATAATACAGCTTATCCGTCTCCAGCTGTTTCGCCGCATACAGAAGCATCTCATTTGCAATGGGGCTGTTGGCTGAAATCTTCTCCAGCTCATACATAAATCCCGGCTGCCTCCGCTTGGGAAGATAAGTATTCTGCAAAACCTTCTGATAAATCAGATACAGCTTGTCCATAGGCGTCTCCTTACTCAAGGAAAGATAGGAGACAACCATATTATTTGAATGGGCCAGATTGAATACAGTATTCAGAAGATGGGTCTTTCCCTCCCCATACTTTCCGCTGATCACCATTCCGCCGGAACGGCCCTGATCGCACACGGCGTCCAGACGATCCGAAATTTCCTTCATAATCCTGGGCCTTGCCTCGGAAAAATACTGCCCCACAGCCCTGGAGGGAATGCCGGAGCGCAAGGCTTCCACGATGTGCCTGGCTTCCATATCATACATCTTCCTTCACCTCCTGCATTGCTGTCCGGACCAGTCCCGGGATGCCGACAGCCCCCGTTCGGGCCTGACGCAGAATCTCCCGGGCTGTTTCCCGGCCAAGGGGCCTGGCCAAAGTGCTGTTCTGCTGCCCGGCCAATGTTTCAGACATGCTTATGATAACCTCTTCTGTATACTCCTGAGCCGCCAGACGATCCAGATCCACCATATCCGTAAACCGGTTAAAGCGCTCTCCCACAATCTCATTCTGAATCCGCATCCAGAGAGCCTGGTACGACTTAAGCCCTGCATTTTCATCATCCATCAGTCCCCGGTCAAAGGCATACACAAACATAATATGCTTCATACTGTCAATATCGTCAATGAGCTGACGGATGCTCTCATAGGTATCCTCACGCTTCATCTTCGTATAATGGACAGGCTCCAGACTGGAACGGCTGATAAGAATCTCCATATCATCAATCGCAATAAACAATCCCGGATGTCCGCCCATGCGGATAACCTCCGCCAGAGAGCAGAGCATGTGACGGGCATTGTACTTTGTAATCCGGCTGGGATAAAAGCCCATCGCCCGAAGCTGTGTAAGCTTAATAGTCCGATCCCCTGTAAGCCAGGCCAGAAGCAGCTCCCGGTTCTGTTCCTCCAGAACCGGATAACCCAGAATGCTTCCCGTAAGCATACTGCATGCAAGGGCAAAATTATTATCCAGCATAGGGTTGTCCAGAAAAATCTGCTTCAGCTGCGTTCGGATCTCCCTCTTCGTAATTGCATCCCCCGATCCATTCTGGGAAAGATAATCAATGAACTTCATTCCCTCCGGAATCTCCCTGGCATCAAACCCCATTTCTTCTATCAGATAGCGGCTGACCCCTTCCAGGCAGTCCAGAATATCACATTGGCGGAAAATCTCTATATAAATCTCCCTAAAATCATGCATCCAGATATCCCTGGCTGAAAATGCGGCCGTTTTATAGCCTTCTCTTCGCGCTATTCCTGTAACCAGCTTCAGAAAATGGCTCTTGCCGCTTCCTTCCCGCCCGGTCACGAACTTAATCTTGCTGCCGCCGTCCCGTATGTATTCCCGAAGATACTTTGCTTCCCAGAAGTCCGTAAGAAACTCAATTCCACGGGCAGGCTTCCCATCCGCTCCCTCTTCAAACTCCAATCTCATAGCCCTTCCCCCTTATTGAAAGAAACGAATGGTTGCCAGGTACTGCTCCTGGCCATCCTTGTCAAGAATCCGAATCGCCTTATTCTGCTTCCGGCTTGGGCCGAACTGGAACCTCCTCCCATTCTTCGTCTCCTCAATCCCCGAAGCGTACAATCTTGCCAGGTCAAAGGCAAAGCTCTGCTGATCATAGTCCTTTCGGAAGCGGCTCATAGGCGCCAGGAATTTATACAGATTGGTCAGGTAAACATCTGCCGCATCCTGCTTGCCAAGCTTCAAAACAGCCAAATCGTAAGCATCCGCAAGTTCATTTACAAATGCCTGGGCATTGAAAGAAACCCTGTTTAACCTTTCCTGTCCGGCTTTTACCGTATTTACAAGGCTTAAAGGACGCATACAGGGAAGCTTTTTCCGATCCAGATACACATCCTGGTTCTCCGCATCCAGCTTTACCTTATAGGGAAACATCTCATAAACCGGAAACTCTCCTCTCACATCCACTCCCTTTTCTGCACAGGCCGAAAGCATCTGTTCCGCAAAATCTCCTTCTGCAAAATAAGCCTTTGAATCAAAGCCCTCTATGGTATCCTTCACATCTTCAAGGGCTGTCTTAAGGGATTCGCAGGCTTCCTGCATAGCACTCACGTCCCGCATAAGGCTCTTGAGATCTCCTCCCTCTGTCTCCTTCGCCACTGCTTTAAACAGCCTTTGCATAAGAGCCAGGCTGTCCTTCAAAGACTTTTCCTGCGGCTGTAAGGTTTCGTACAATTCTTCATAATTCATTTTTTTATCCTCATCTCTTGTATTTGAATCCGTCCGTTGCAAATTACTATAAAAAGTATATACGAAAGCCGGAAAGTTTTCAATCTTTATTCCCCAAAATATACGGAAACACCTTGCGGAACAATGGCGTGTGGACAGTAATGCCAAATCTCCTTATCATTTCCTGTAACCTGTGCTATACTTTTATAAACGGCACAAACATCTAATTGGAGTACCTGATTATGAAAATTTCCCTATACCCCTGGCAGGAGGAATGCCTGGATCGGTGGTTTCAGAATCAATGCCGCGGAATGGTGCAGGCAGTTACCGGCTCCGGCAAAACTCTGCTGGCTTTGAATGCCATAGAGCGCCTGGAAAAAAGCCTGCCCCAGAAACTGCATATAAAAATCGTGGTTCCCTCCGGCTCTCTTATGCATCAGTGGAACCGTGCCATAAAAGACTTTCTCTCCGATTCTTCGGAGGCTTTGCAAGGCCCGGCTCCCCTTCATCACTGTATCGGGCTTCGGGGCGCGGGATGCAGAATGCCTGCCGGCAGGCAGTATATGATTTATGTCATTAACTCTGCCCGGTATGAGCTGGCAAGGCAGATCCTAAGCGACCTTCAAAGAGGGATTCCTGTTCTGCTCATTGCAGATGAATGCCACCATTATGAAAGTGAACAAAACCAGTTGATTTTCGAATTCCTTCCCCATTTGAAGCCCTCGGATGCCCCGTTCTTTTCCCTTGGCCTGTCAGCAACCCTCCCTTCCGAACAAGCCGGAAGCAGACTGGCATCGCTGCTGGGCCCTGAAATCTACCGCTATGAGATAAAGAAGGCTGCCGCTATGCACACCGTATGTCCTTGCGACATCTTTCATATCAGCCTTTCCTTTCAAAAATCAGAACGGGCCGAATATGAGGAAATCACGGAACGGATGCGCTCTCTGTATCGCAGTCTTGTTCATTCCTGCCCTGTTTTAAGGGATTCGGGCCAGAAGGAACGCTTTGAGCTTATCTCCTCGCTTGCCAAGGATCCGGACAAAAAGACGGCGAAGGCCGCATCCTCCTACTTAAAACTCTCCTATATGCGCAAAACCCTGGTCTGCCTGGCATCCGGGCGGATCTCCTGTGCCTGTGAACTGGTACGGCGCCTGCCGGAAAACGAAAAAATTCTCATTTTCGGCGAGCGTATTTCCCAGGCAGATGAGCTGTACCGGCTCTTGCAGAAGCAGTATCCCGAAAAGGCAGGCCGCTGCCATTCCCAGATGGGGAGGACTGCCAATCAGAATACGCTGAATCGTTTCCGGGACGGATCCCTTCGGATTCTCATTGCCTGTAAATCTATGGACGAGGGTATTGACATTCCGGAGACCTCCATTGGAATTGTCCTTTCCGGCACTTCTATGCCAAGGCAGCGCACCCAGCGGCTGGGACGCATTATCCGAAACGCCGGGAATAAGGAGAAAGCTGCTCTCTACTATCTTCACCTGGCCGAAACTACGGAGGAGCGCTGCTTTCTGCCGGATGGCGGTGTATATCCGGTATATGATCTGGAATACCATGCAAATAAGCAGATATTTGTCAATCCAGCCTACGATAAGGACGCCGCGCAGCTTTTGGAAACTATGGCCCATGACGGCATTGATGAAGAACAGCTAAAGGAAGTCCGGCGCTGCCTGCTGCTTGGAAGCGTCCGCTCTGACTGGCTGCTTTCCGAAAAAGAGCTGGAGCAAAGGCTTCACGCCTGTTCCTCCCTTTCGGAGAAAAATTATTGGATTTGCATGAAATTGATAAAGGCATTGCCCCATAGAACGTCTCTATAGGACAATGCCCATATTTACGATAGCCTTTATTCTTCCTTAAGCCCGGGCTGTAAACTCTTGTCTTCGTCCAAACAGATAGTTCCCCGGCGTTTTTGCCATATCCGATATCTGTTTCAGGAAAAGGCTTATCTGCAAGCCCTTGCTGTCCATAAGCTTTTCCTGGATGGATGCCAGAAAGCGCTCCTTGCTTGAGGTATCCGCCCCGGCAAAGGTCTGGTCAAGCTCTACCTTGTTAAGCTTCTCATACCGCTCTTCCTGTTTCTCTTTATAATCCTTTTGATTGCTCTTTATGAGATCCAGATTTTTTATAGCCCACCGGACCATGAAAAAGGCAGCCTCTGTCTCTCCTGAGGTTTCCTTGATCTTTTTATAGGTTTCATATTCCTTCGGGGCTTTTGTTTCCATAGCGTAAAGATACTCTTCCGAACGATCCTCATGCACGTAACCGTTCCCGTCGATTTGTACGATATGCTTTACATTATACTCCATCTCACAGTCGCTGACCCGCGTTCCAGACATTCCGATTTTGGCAATGGAGCGCATGGCTTCCATGAAGGAAGCTTTTGTTTTGTCATCCATAAACTGATCTGCAAGGTACTGCGCCTTTTCCACGCCAAGCCCAATCTTGGCCAGACGGTCTGCTTCCTCCATGCCGTGAACATTGTGGGGGAGAAAATCTCTCCAGATAATCCGATAGACATCGTCTTTTAGTTCCTGGCTTTTTCCCTTCAATGCATCGGTAATTGCATTGTCTATCCGGGCATAGCCGGTGTAAAAGGGGGTGACCGGGCCTGTCTCTATCACGATGGGGCCGCGCTCCACAGGGGCCGCAGGCGATGTATCCACAGACTCCGGCAGCGCCAGGGGCTTCTCATTCATGGGCTTTGCAGATGCGAATCCTTCTCTTATCTTCGCATCCTGTTCCGGGGTAAGCTGCTCTTTTAAAGGGCGGATTGGCTGGTATGGTGCGGAATGGTAACAGGTGCATTTTATCATAGCAGGGCCTCCTATTAAAAGCCGCTGTGCGACAGCGGTAAAGGGTAAAGCCGCTTCGACACACTGGCTTTACCATCCATCAGAATTTTTTTCGTATATTAGATATATCGGCAGGTATGGAAGACTCCATAAATCATTTAGAAATGATTTATTAAAATTACAAAATTACCATTCCAATTTTTCTATTCTGCATTGATGTTTTTTACTTTTCTTTTCATAGTTAATCCCAACAAGCAAAACATTTCCTTTATACTCTTTAAGGGCTGACACATATCTTTTACTTTTAATCTGGCTTATGGCTCCCTCGGCAGTTTTATCCCATTTTAGTTCCAGAACCATCGCAGGATTCAAAGAGGTTCGTTTGGGAAGGAAAACCATATCGGCAAATCCATTACCTGCCGGCATTTCTCTTACAAGAGTATAATCTCTGCATGCGCTGTAATATGCCAGCGCAATCACGCTGCTTAGGGAAATTTCATTGTTATATGTCAGACTGGAAGAATTCTGCATATGAACGTCCTGTATCATCTGTGCCACAGCTTGTTCATCCATCGCCAAAGTTGCTCTAAGCAAGGCTTCCGACGCATTTATTGCTCTTATTACCTCTTCCCACCCATCATTTTTAACAGCACGCAGAAAAGCGCTCCTGACCTCGTCGTTTGGAATAAAAACTTTCTTTGTCTTGCTGTCATAAGCCATATATCCCATATGAATCAACAATGTGATCACATCATCGGCAGAGTGAAAGGAAGTTATATCATTTTGGAAAGACTCCACATCAATACTGCGCCTCTGGCCTCCCAGCATATCTACGATCAATTGCCTTAATCCATCAAAGTCCATTGCAATATACGTCATCAAAGACTCATAGGTTTCTGTTCCTGACCAATAATTTCCAAATTCCCTGCTGTCTACAGCCTCAATGACAGAATTGGGGCTATAGACATGTCCTGCCTTTTCAAAATAATACCCATCATACCATCTTTGCATCTCTTTAAATGGCATATCATGTTCTTTACAGATAGTCTTTACTTCCTCCTCTGTAAATCCAACATACTCCGCCATCTGCCTGGGGCTGACCATTGTATGTTCCCGGAAATTATTCAGCGCCGACTGCGTGCCATACTTCTTGATCGGCAAAATACCCGTAATATAAGCAAGCTTTAAAAATGCTCCTGACGGAGTCCCTTTAAACAAACCTCTCAGCAGATTAATGTATTCCTTTTGGAGCTCCTTGTTATCCTTATCCTCCCGGAACAGACAATCCCACTCATCAATGATAATGATAAACTGTTCTTTTGTCATGGCGTTAACTTTTGCCAATACAGAGGGCAATGAAACATCCGTGTCTTGAACACATTCCGGATATTCCTTTTTCAGCTCATTTATCACCTGTTCCTGGATATAGCTCACCACCTTAACAAAAGAATTTCTTTTCATTTCCTCAAGGGCATTTCCATACATCCACTGGATATCCAAAAAAATTACATTGTACTTATTCAAGTGCGTTACGAAAAATTCGTTTTGGCTTATCTTAAGTCCTGTAAATAACTTTTCAGAGCGGCATCCTTTACTGTAATACGCTGACAGCATCGTTACCGCCATTGTCTTTCCAAATCTTCTCGGCCTGCTGGAGCAGATCAAAGGCCTGTCTTTTCCCATACGGCTATTCGTATATTTTATCAGTTCTGTCTTATCCACGTACAGCTCAGAATTAACAGAAACGGCAAACTGTTCATTTCCCGGATTTAAATATATTCCCATATCCGCGCTCTCCCTATTGTCTTAGATGCATTCTTTACATAGCCATAATAATCATTTCGTACAATACTTTTTTTGTTTAAAAAAGTGGAATTATAAATTTCATTTTATTCCATGCGTTACATAATGTCAACGCTCCAGCTTTATGATTTATAAAAGCCAGAAAACGTTATGTTTTCTGCCTCCCGCTCTTTACCTTGCAATAAACAACCGCCACCGCTGTACTCGCAAAAGTCGCCGCAATGGCCGGCCCCACAATGGCCGCCGGGTTCACGCTCCCGTACTGGCTCCGGTAGGCGATGATGTTCACCGGGATCAGCTGCAGGGACGAGATATTGATGATCAAAAAAGTGCACATCTCATTGCTTGCCGTCCCTTTCGGCACAGGAGGTCTGAGGCTTCTGCCGCCCGGGCGGACTGCCGTTCCTTTTCTCCGCTCCTCTTCCAGCTCCTCCAGCGCCTCCATGGCTTTCAATCCTGCCGGCGTCGCCGCCCAGCCCAGGCCGAAGATATTCGCAATGATATTGGTAGTTATGTATTCTCTTGCCCTGTGGCCTTTGGGAATCTCCGGAAACATAAAGCTGATAAAGGGCTGCAGCTTTCCTGCCGCCTGGCGGATCATTCCGCTCTTCTGGGCAATCTCCATCAGTCCCACCCACAGAGACATCACCCCTGTCATAGTAATACACAAGCTTACTGCATCTTTTGCCGAGTCGAGAGCCGCCGTAGTCAGATCCGGAAGCCGTCCCTGGAAGGCCCCATACACAATACCCACAAGCAGCATGAATCCCCACAAATAATTTAACATTTCACACCGTTTTTTCTCCTTTTACGATCAATATATTCTCTTGTGCCACGGCCTATGTTTGGATGGATTATTTTTCTTAATTTTCCACATTTTTCGCACTTTTTAACGAATTTTTACACGGAAATTTTTTTCATTTTTACTCGATATTTGTCAAAAATGATCTTGGAATCTCACGCACTTTTTGATATACTTACAAAGAAGAACGTGCTACTATCGCAGAAGGAGGAGACACAATGAAAAACACCGGTGTAGTCAGAAGACTAGACGAACTGGGACGTATCACGCTTCCAATGGAGTTACGAAAGGTATTTAACATTGAAGAACGTGATTCTCTCGAAATTTATGTTGAAGATGACAAAATCATTTTAAAGAAGTACGCACCTACGGATATTTTCACAGGAGAGAGGGATGATTTGATTGAATACCGAGGCAAGATGGTATCCAAGAAGACCATTGAAGACCTGGCGAAGCTCGCAGAGTTGATTTGAATATCCGTAGCCAGGAAACACTGTTTCTATTTACTACTGATTGATCTACATAACGAACCGGGCTCCACAGCTGTGGAACCCGGTTTTTTCATTCCTTTCCCTCCAGCAGCCCCTGGTAAATATCCCTTCGGGACACGCCTCTGTCCCTGGCCACCAGCCGCATAGCCTCTTTACGAGAATGTCCCTGTTCCTCGTAAAGCTCCATATGCTCCTCAAGGCTCAGCTCCTGCCACGCCGCCTTCTGCTCCTCAAGAATCTCCTCCGCCTTTTTCCCCTCAATGACCAGCACGCACTCCCCCTTGGGCTCCTCTGTCTCATAACAACGGAGAGCTTCGTCAAAGTCCGTCCGGAAGGCCGTCTCATACTTCTTCGTAAGCTCCCGGCAGATCGTCAGCCTCCGGTTGCCCAGAAGCTCATAAAGCTCCTTCAGCGTCTTCCTGAGCCGATGGGGCGCCTCGTAAAGGATGATTGTTCTTGTCTCCCTGGACAGCTCCTTCAGCACGGCCTGCCGCTCTTTCTTATCCCCCGGCAGAAAGGCCTCAAAAGCAAAGCGTCTGGTGCTTAAAGCCGAGAGGGTCAAGGCCGTGATGCAGGCAGAGGCTCCCGGCAGGGAGGTTACCGGAATCCCTTCCTCCGCACACATTTTCACCAGCTCCTCTCCCGGATCGGAGATTCCCGGTGTTCCTGCGTCTGTGATTAGGGCAATGTTCTTTCCTTGTCTGAGCTTGGCAGCCAGCTCTCTGCCTTTCTCGTACTTGTTATACTCGTGATAACTGGTCATAGGCGTATGAATTTCAAAATGATTCAAAAGCTTAATGCTGTTTCTCGTATCCTCCGCCGCAATCAAATCCACCTCTTTTAAGGTGCGGAGCACCCGGAGGGTAATATCCTCCAGATTTCCAATGGGTGTAGCACACAAATATAAGGTTCCCTGCATAGTTTAATCCTCACTTAACAGCCCTTCCGGCGTGTAAGAGCATTTTGCATTCCACAGCATCCATTCCTCGCAGCCGCTGTCATAGACTGCCTGTATCTGCTGCCGGATCTGGCTGCCCCCATAGCTCTGATGGTGAGAGATCCAGACAGCCGTAAAATCCTGGAGCCAAGGCCTTACAATGGCTCTGTGTTCTCCTTCCGGAATCCCATCAAGCGCCTCCCCGGAAGCCTTAAGGGCCGCTGCAACCGTCTCATAAGGCATCAGATCCGGGTGCTCAATGCCATACACGCCGTCCCGGTAATGGGACGGGTAAACCATGGGGCAGATATAGTCCAGGTGCCTGGCCATAGCTCCGTAATCCTGACCCACAAGGGCCCCGTCATCCTCATTGTCTATCACAGTTCCGAACACGTCCGCCGACACCTGTACCCCCAGAGGAGAAAGCTGCTCATAGACGTATGCTGTAAATTCGGTAATAATATCTGTCTTGGACTTCCCTTGGGCCTTGGGCCCATAATCCGCTTCCTCGTCGGAAATCTCCGTGGGAAACCGGATGTAGTCAAATTGAATCTCGTCAAAGCCAGCCCCGGCCGCCTCCTTTCCCAGGGCGGCCAGGTACTCCCAGACCTCTTCCTCATAAGGATTCACCCAGGGCAGGCCGTTTTTATCCCGGAACACACTGCCGTCCCTTTTGCGGATGCAGAGCTCTGGACGCTTTTCTGCCAGCAGCGGATCCTTAAAGGCCACAATTCTGGCAATGAGATAAAGCTCCTGTCCCTTCAGACGCCCCATAAGCTCCGGCAAGTCCTGGATATAAGCCAAACCGGCTCCAAGCTCCTCCACCATAGGCTGACTCATCTTATACGTGACAATGCCCTCGTCATTTTTAATGTCAATAACCATAGCATTGAGCTCCGTATCGGCCGCAAGCTGCTCCCGATCGGCCATCCCCTCGTGGCCCGCCATGGGGCCGGTTATATAGATCCCCTTCACCTTCGGCAGCTCTTTCTGAGGTATCTCCGGCTCCTGAAGCACTTCCTCTTCCTCCGTTTCCGGCTCCTCCGTGTCCTCTGGGACTTCCGGCTCTGCCTGCTCCTCGCCCGCGATCTCCTCTTCCGCAGCCGGCGGCGCCTGCCGCACTGCGGGCACCTCCGCTTCCGGCTGCCGGATGCATCCTGCCGCCCCTGACACAAGGAGCATAAAAAGCAATGCAAAAACTCCTGCCCTTTTCAATCCCTTTCCTCCATCCGGCCCGTACAGCCTTCCTTACGCCTTTTATCCTCTTTATCACGCATGGCTTCAATACCCATAGATATCATAAATCTCATCTGTATAAACGCCCTGTTCCTTATACACAATCAGAGGTTTTTCCACCGTAATCCGTGACTTTGCGCCGGACAAGGCCTCGATGAGAACCATATTGGGCTCCTTATCCACAAATGGATACACAAGCCGCATCCGCTTGGGCTCCAGCTTATATCTCACCAGGAGAGTCAGAATCTCCGCCAGCCGGAAGGGCCTGTGAACCAGGTAAAAGCGTCCCCCGGGACGAAGCACCTTTGCCGTCTGGCCGACTACATCCTCCAGGGTGCACAGGATCTCGTGACGGGCAATGGCTTTTGACTGCTTTGGATTGACCAGCCCATGATTTCCCGTCATATAGGGAGGATTGCAGGTAACTACATCAAAAGAAGCAGCTCCGAAAAGAGCCGCCGCTTCCTTGATATCTCCGGTCACAATAGAAACCGATTCCTCCAGATGATTGTATGCCACGCTCCGCCTGGCCATGTCTGCGCTTTCCTCCTGGATCTCCAGTCCGGTAAAATCCCGTCCCTCGGTTTTTCCCCGAAGCAGAATGGGGATAATTCCCGTGCCTGTTCCCAGATCCAGAGCCCGTTCCCCTGTCTTTACTCTTGCAAAGCCTGACAGCAGAACCGCATCCATGCCAAAGCAGAATTTATGGGAATTCTGGATGATCTGCCAGCCGTTCCTGTGCAGCTCGTCCAGCCGTTCCCCTTCCTTCAGCTCAATTGTCATCTAACTTTGATTTTCCTTCCTGGCGTTCCAGCGCCTCCAGCTTTTTCAGCTCCTTGTCGGCAACGTCGCCCTTTTCCTTCCTGCGCCTTGGGCGGAACTTCAGCTCGTCCACCTTGTACTCCCGGATCTCCTTCTCGTCTCCTTCCAGGGTTACGATCACCTTCACCTTCTGGCGCAGCACGTTGACGCTCTGTACGTCGCCTTTCAGTCCGTCCCCTGTGGTCACATGATCGCCCACATTAGGCAGACGGCTGTTCAGCTCCTCATAAGTCTCCTGCTCATGCTTTAAGCAGCACATCAATCTGCCGCAGACACCGGAAATCTTGGTCGGGTTCAGGGAAAGGTTCTGCTCCTTTGCCATTTTGATGGAAACCGGTATAAATTCCGACAAATGGGTATGACAGCAGAGGCTTCTGCCGCAGATACCGATGCCTCCTATAATCTTTGTCTCATCCCGGACGCCGATCTGTCTCAGCTCAATCCGTGTCTTGAATACGGCTGCCAGATCCTTCACCAGCTCCCGGAAGTCAATCCGGCCGTCTGCCGTAAAATAGAACAATACCTTGTTGTTGTCAAAGGTGTACTCCGCCTGAATAAGCTTCATGTCCAGCTTATGCTTCCGAATCTTCTCCAGACAGATCTGAAAGGCTTCCTTCTCCTTCTGCCGGTTGGCTGCTTCCTTGGCGTCATCCTCCGCAGTGGCAATCCGAAGAACGGGCTTTAGGGGCTGAACCACCCGGTTCCCCTCTACCTCCTTGGTTCCCACCACCACATATCCGTACTCTACCCCTCTGGCTGTCTCTACTATGACATGCTTTCCCTTGGGTATATTCAGCTTTCCGGGGGAAAAGTAATAAACCTTTCCCGCATTCCGGAATCTGACTCCGATTACTTTTTCCATCTCAATTCTCCTTTATGGTCAGCAGGAGAAGCTCCATGGTAAGCTCAAAGTTCACATTGGCCTTGAGACGCACCTTGGCTTTCTCCAGCGCTTCTATAATCTTCTCCAGGCCTTCATAGGATATCTTCGTTGCCTGGAGGCTGATATAATTGATTTCCTCTGAAAATATAAGGCTGTCCACCTGCCTGGTAGCCTTAAAGAGCAGGACGTCCCGATACCAGAGCACCAGCAGATCCAGATAATCGTTGATGTCTGCTTTGTAATCCGACACCTTGCGGATGGCCTCGGTGATCTCCCAGAGCTCCATGTCGTTCATATGGCGCACCAGATGAAGGGCATGATCCTTAAGCTCCCCGAAATGTTCCGACAGCGCCAGCATACGCGCCCTTCCTACATTGCCCCTGGCAAATGCAGTGCAGATATCCGCCTGATAATCGGGCACACGCAGCTGCTCCATCAGATAGCTCCGGATCTGGCTGTCCTTCACCGGACGCAGCTTCAAGGTCACACACCGGGATAAAATGGTGGGAAGGAAGCTCTCGGAATTTGTGGTCAGCAGAAAAATCACTCCGTAAGAGGGCGGCTCTTCTATGGTTTTTAAAAGCGCATTCTGTGCCTGAACGGTCATTTTTTCCGCTTCGTCTATGAGATAGATCTTATAGGGACTGCTGTAGGGGCGTATCTGGATATCGCCGCAGAGCTGTTCCCGGATATCCTCCACTCCGATAGAGCCCGGCTTCTCATGGCGCACATAGATAATGTCCGGCTGATTGCTGCCGGCCGCCTGCTTACAGGACCGGCAGACGCCGCAGGGGGATTCCCCTCCCTTTTCACACTGGAGGGTCTGGGCAAAGGTCTGGGCCAGGAGGTTTTTCCCGGCTCCCTCTTCTCCGTCAAAAATATAAGCATGGGAGATCTTTTTCAGACGGACTGCATTTTTCAGATGGCTGATGATTTCTTCATGGCCTATGATATCTTTAAAATCGGGCATAGATCTCCCCTCCTTTTGTTAATCTTTGGTGCCTATGTGTAGTATATCACATTTCCTCTGCAAAAGACAGACTTTTTACATTTCCATTTCTTCCTGTAGGCAGGCGGTGATTTCCTGTATGCATTCCTTTAAGTCCTTATTAAAAAATCTGCGCACAAGGCCTGCCCCCAGCAGCTTCTCCTCTGCAAAGTCAGCGCTGTCCGTAAGAAATCTCCGGCACATCTCCGCATACTTGGGCTCTTCCTGGCTCCGCTCCCTGTCCAGGGCCCTCTGAAGCCGCTCCCCGTCCTCCACTTCAATATAAATGGGAATCACCTTGTCCGCCCCATAGTACTCCCGGATCGCCAGAAAGGAATCCAGCACTCCCACCATAGCATAGTTATAGTTCGCCAGATCCATGTGTTTTCCGTCCACGGTAAAATACTTCCAGATACCGTGAACCGTCTCGTATGCCCGCAGCTCAATTACCTTCCCGGCCGCCTGCAGCCGGGAAAGCTCCTCCTCATCCGTAAAATGGTATTCCACCCCCGGTGTCTCCTTCGCTCTCATGGGCCGGGTGGTATAGGGAACAACCGGGCGCAGGCCCAGCTCCTTATTTTCCATAAGACTTTTGTAAATGGTATCTTTTCCGGTGGAGCTTTTTCCGAAGATATAAAATATTTTTCCCATTTTTGTTCTCCTATTCCCTTAATACTTCTATTCTTCCTTTTCTGTCAAGGCCGTGCAGCTCCTGCCCTGTCCTCATACACGCTTCTATTTTCCGGCATATCCCGTCTGTCAGACGCTCTCCGGGAACCGCCAGAGGGATCCCGGGAGGGTATAGATAGAGATATCCTCCGCTGATCCGGTTACGGCACTCTTTTCTGTCTATCCATTCCTTTTTCTGCTCCAGGGCCTTCCCCAGTGTAAAGGCTGCGGACGTTTCCAAAGCCGGCTCCTCTGTCCCCTCTTCTTTCGAATCCGGAATCTGCATCCTTCCTTCTTCCAGGGAATCGTCTATCTGGCGGAGAGCCCGGCCCAGCCGCTCAAAATCTTCCTCCCTGTCAGCCACGGTGGATATTCCAACGGCATACTGCACAGAAGCCATCTCCATCTCAATATGGTGCCTGCGTCTCAGACATTCCGAAAGCTCATGTCCGGAAATCCTTCCTTTCCGGGTGGATATCACCAGCCTGGAGCGGTCAAAATCCCACACCCCGGCCTTTCCTACCCATTCCTTCCCTGCCAGCTCCAGTATTTTCAGCTCCCCACAGCCTCTGCGGAAGCGCTCCAGCCTCTCCACATATGCCGCAAAGAGCCCCTCGCCCTGCCGCTCTATCCATTCCATGCAGCGATCAATCGACGCCATCAGCACATAAGAAGGGCTGCTGGTCTGATACACAGAAAGATAATAGCGCAGCCGCTCCCTGTCTGCAAGCTCTCCCTGTACATGAAGAAGGGCTGTCTGTGTCAGCGCCGGCAGGGTCTTATGCACACTCTGAATCACCATATCGGCGCCCGCTGCCAGGGCATCCTCCGGAAAATAGCCGGAAAAGGGAAAATGAGCCCCATGGGCCTGATCCACAATCAAAGGCACGCCGCGTCTATGGCAGGCTTCTGCAACAGCCCTTACATCCAGGCAGATACCTTCATATGTGGGAGACGTAACAAATACGGCCTGGATGCCGGGATGCTCCGCCAGGGAGTTTTCCACATCTGACGGGAGAATGCCGCCGTTTATCCCCAAACCGCCAAGAAATTGTGGATAAAGATACCAGACTGCAGCTCCCAGAAGTCCGGCTCCATGATATGCGCTCCGGTGGCTGTTTCTCGCCAGCAAAAGCTCCCCTCCTGGAGGGACACAGGCAGAAATAGCGCCTAAGACCCCGGCTGTGCTTCCGTTTACCAGAAAATGGGTCTCCTCCGCCTGATAAAGCAGAGCCGCACGCTCCTGGGCCTGTACCAGAATCCCCTGTTCCTGGGGATGGTGAAGGTCGTCAAACCCGTCTATCTCTGTAATATCGATCCCATAGGGATCTCCCATATCTCCCCCGCGCCGCTTATGCCCCGGCATATGGAACGCACAGTAATCCGCCGACTGATAAGCCGTGAGCTTCTCATATAAAGGGCCTCTGGGGGAATCTATCTCTCTTTGCCTGGTCACCTTGCATCTCCGTTCCTCAAAGCCTCCGTTTCCGGAAACGGCTCTAAGCTTCTCTTTAAGATTCCTTTCATGCCGGCTATCAATATTCCGTAATTGGTTACCGGCACTCCCTCCCGGGCCGCCTGCTTAAGGCGGTTTTGCATCTCGCGCTCCTGAAGCATACAGCCGCCGCAATGGACAATAAGGCCGTATTCCTCCAGGCTCTGGGGAAATTCCTTCCCGGAAGCAAAGACAAATTCCGGCTCTTTTCCCGTGTACTCCTTTATCCAGTGGGGAAGCTTCACCGTTCCGATGTCCTCGCATTGGCGGTGATGGGTACATCCCTCTGCAATCAAAATCCTATCTCCATCTTTCAGGCTTTCCAACGCCTGGACGCCCTGTACCAGCTGCAGGAGATTTCCTTTATATCTGGCAAAGAGAATGGAAAAGGAGGTCAGAGGAATCTCCTGCGGGGTTTCCTTATTCACCCTCTCAAACACCTGGCTGTCGGTAATCACAAGCCGGGGCTTCTTTGGGAAACGCGCAAGGGTCTCCCTAAGCTCCGTGTCTCTTACCACAACAGAGACTGCTCCGGCCTCCAGGACATCCCGGATGGTCTGCTGCTGGGGCAGGATCAGCCGGCCCTTGGGGGCGCTTTTGTCTATGGGAACCACAAGCACCACTGTATCATGGGGTTTCAGCAGATCTCCCACCAGGCGCTTTTCCGAATCCCTTACAGGAATCATATGTGCCATTTTCTCCTTAAGGGTCTTTATTCCCTGTCCGGTACAGGCGCTGACCCAGACTGCGCCTCCCTCTCCCTGCCCGGCGGAGTCCGGTTTTAAATCGCTCTTATTATATACAATTAAAAACGGCGTCTCCTGCTTTCGAAGTTCTTCCATCAGCTCTTCTTCCAGACAATCTGCGCCCCTGGCTGCGTCAATGACCACAAGAGCCAGATCGGCCTTTTTCAGCGCTTCCCGGCTTCTGGCCGTCCGGAGCTCTCCAAGCTCACTCCTATCATCCAGGCCTGGCGTGTCCATCAGCACAACCGGGCCCAGGGGCAGAAGCTCCATGGCCTTATACACGGGATCTGTAGTTGTTCCTTTTTGTTCCGATACCAGGGCGGTATGCTGTCCGGTAATCGCATTGATAAGGCTGGACTTGCCTGCATTCTGCTTTCCAAAGATTCCTATATGGATCCGTTCCGAGGACGGCGTCTCGTTTAAACTCATAGTCTTCTCCTGTCCGCTGCTTTTAACCTTACTGTTTCAGTCATAGTCAATAACCTTTTGATTTCTTTATCTTACTATAAAAATCCGGGAATTGCCAGTATATCATTGCATACGCCTTCCGGGCGCCGAGGCTGCTAAAAGCTGCTTTCTGTGATCAAAAAAGCAGGAGCTTTATCTGCTCCTGCCTTCCTATTTTTTTCTAGAAAATTCTTCTTACTGCAAGAATCGGCTTGTAGTTGGCCGGTGATGTATACTTGATGCCAGTTGCCGCAGTACTTGCATGTACGATGGTGTTGTTGCCGCAGTAAATAGCAACATGGCCGCTGTAGCAGATGATATCGCCCGGCTGCGCTTCTGAAAGGCTTACGCCGTATCCCACGCCGCGCATTGCGCTGGAGGAATGGGGAAGTCCTACGCCAAAATTCGCATAGACGCTCATTACAAATCCGGAGCAGTCCGCACCGTTTGTGAGGCTGGTGCCGCCGTATACGTAAGGATTGCCCACAAACTGGCTTGCGAAGGATGCCACTGCATTGCCGCTGCTGCTTCCGCCGCCGTTGCCCAGGCCTGCATTCTGGCCGCCGGACTTAGCTGCCGCCGCTGCTGCCTTACGCTTTCCTTCTTCCTTGGCTGCCTCTTCTTTAGCAAGTCTGGCTTCTTCCTCTGCCTTGGACTCTGCCTGGACAAAATCCGTCCGAAGGTCTACAAATTCTTTGGATACCCAGCCGTCGCCTTCCTCGATGGATACCTGCACCCAATCTTCGGTCTCATCAGTTACGGTAAGCTCTTCCTCTTCTCCGATAAGGCCTAAGATGCTGGCTTCCGTGCTGGCTTCGTTTCTTACACGAAGAGTCTCCGTTGTAACGGTTGCAACTCTTTTTCCTACTTCTTCGGCAAGGGCCTCAGCCTCGTCGCCGGTTACCACATAATCGCTTTTTACATATCCGGTTACGCTTCCGGAGGTAATCTTGAACCAGCCGTCCACGTCCTCCTCTATGGTTCCTGCCGACTCATCATAGAGCTTTCCAAGAATCTCTCCTTCCTCGCTTGGCAGGCTTCTTACATTGACATAATCATTTACTTGTGCGATGCAGATTCCGTCGAACTCGGAAGGTGTTAATTCTTCTATCACCTTTTCGTCTACGGTGGGGTCTGCTGTATGTGCTTCTGTCATAACAGATGCAATTCCCTCTTCTCCTAAAGCGGAAAGGTTGCTGGCTTCTGCCCTCATCCCTCCAAAGCTGAAACAAAGTGCACCGGTCAGACATAAGGTTGTCAATTTATGAACTCTCATTATTTTTACTATCCTCCGTAAGCTTCTCAACTTAATTATTACAAATTTGTTAAGACTTATGAAAGAATTATAACAGTATGATTACTTGTTGTCAACTGTTTCTGCGATTTTCTACATTTTTTCCATTTTATTTATGTAATAGTTTAAGCCTGAACTTTTAATCTGCTTTCTTTGGTTTCTATTATTTTCCATTAAACTTTTCTTGACTTTTCCTGCTGTTTTGGTAAAATAATGAGAAATAGTAATTGTTATTATTATTGAAGCATGGAAGTACCTTTCGGGTATACCTTTATGCCCAAAGAACATGGGCAGATTAAGGAAACACCCTTCGGGCATACCTTTATGCCCAAAGAGCGTGGGCAAATTAAGGAAACACCCTTCGGGCATACCTTTATGCCCAAAGAGCGTGGGCAAATTAAGGAAAGGAGGTTTTTATGACTGCTTTGAAGTACAGCCGTCAGCGGGAATGCATCAAAAGCTTTCTGCTTTCCAGATACGATCATCCTACAGCGGATACCATCTATATAAATGTAAAAAAAGAATTTCCTAATATCAGTCTTGGAACGGTCTACCGCAATCTTGCCCTTCTCACAGACTTAGGAGAGATTATCAAGATCACTACCGATGGCCCTGACCGCTTTGATGCTCATGTAGAGCCTCATTCCCATTTTATATGCAGGAAATGCCATGGTCTTCTGGACATTCATATGGAAAATGAAGATTTTATCAATGCAGAGGCCCAGAAAGCATTTACCGGGCGGATTGAGGGGCATTCCGTACAGTATTACGGCGTGTGCAGCGACTGCATGAATCTGTAAAAGTCTGCAGGTATTCAGATAATGGAACTGCTGCAAAAATTTTGTTATGTTGTGCATGAACAGTAACAAAATTTTACTTTGAAAATTATAAAATAAAGCTTGACGATTGTTCTGATTTATGATATCTTAATAACAGTAATTATTACTGTTTTAGAACACAAAACATTTTTTATAAGAAAAGGAGAATAAAAGCATGAAGAAATTCGTATGTCAGGTATGTGGTTATGTTCACGAGGGAGATTCCGCTCCCGAAAAATGTCCCCAGTGCGGCGTTGGCCCGGACAAGTTCACAGAGCAGGCTGAGGGCCTTTCCTGGGCTGCTGAGCATGTTGTAGGCGTAGCTAAGGGCGTTAGCGAGGATATCCTTGAGGACTTAAGAGCTAACTTCAACGGCGAGTGCTCTGAGGTTGGTATGTATCTTGCTATGGCAAGAGTTGCTCACAGAGAGGGCTATCCTGAGATCGGTCTTTACTGGGAGAAGGCAGCTTACGAAGAGGCTGAGCATGCTGCTAAGTTTGCTGAGCTGCTGGGCGAGGTTGTTACCGACAGCACCAAGAAGAATCTGGAGATGAGAGTTGCCGCTGAAAACGGCGCAACCGCAGGCAAGTTTGACCTGGCTAAGAGAGCAAAGGCTGCAAACCTGGATGCAATCCATGACACCGTGCATGAGATGGCTCGTGACGAGGCTCGTCATGGCAAGGCATTTGAGGGTCTGCTTAAGAGATACTTTGGCTAATTGGAAATGCTGTAAATTCAACATTTTTGAGGATTTAGGGGTATGTTAGAGCAATCTGACATACCCTTATTTTTGTGCAGGCGGTTGTGTCTGGATGTGGGTTTATAATTTTACTTCCCATTTTCTTTGGAGAAACACACTCTTTTAAATGTGGGTTTAAAAAGGAGATAAGCATTCACTTATCTCTCTTGGATACTGCAATAGACAGACTGGAATTTAGTAACAGCTTAAATATCAAAATTTTCTGTTTTCAAATCACAATAATATCTGCCACTTGCGGCAGTAAACTTTAAAACACAATAATCTGGGTCAGTTACACCTTTTTTGTAAAACATTGTATCGCCCTTTTTCCAAATCATGTTTTTAGTTTCTTGGTCTGTTAAGACTTCCATTTTACCTTTTAACATAACACCAATATATTTCATTAATCCTTTGTGATAGAAGTAAATACTAGCATTTGAATTATCTTTATATTGTTTTACTCTCATAGATGAAGTATTAGTAGAAAAGTAAAACACTTTTAGCCCTATTCTTTTGCGGGGTTTTAGCATTGCTTTTATATTAGGACAATTTTCATCATCAATAGAGCATATAAAACTAACTTTTTGTTTATCAATAAAATTTTCGATTTTCTTTAAATCCATAATATTTTATCTCACTTTCAAATCCTGATTTCTAAAATGAATTGTACCATAATTTGTTTGATAATAACACTTTTTCTATTGAAAATAGCCGTCTAAGTCTAAATGAAGAGAAGTTAGAGGAATTGAAAAAGCATATCCTTTCATGTATAATCGAAGCTGAAAAACAGATAAAGAAATCGGTGTCTCTACAGGAGGATACGAAAGTTTGGAAGATATTAAGATGGTGCATATAAGGAAAGCAAAAGAAACAGACCGTAATAACGTAGCTTTATGTATTGCAGAAGGATTTGAAAAGGATTTTTCAATATTATGTAAAGATAAGCAAAAAGTGGCAGATGCTATCAAAACGGGATTGAATATGGAAAAATTTTATGTGGCAGATATGAAGGGAAATATCGTGGGAGTGCTGGCAATTTCTGACTGCAATGGAAGAGCTGCAAGAGCAGAAAAAGCATCTTTGAAGAGACACTTTGGGTTCTTTAAAGGAATTATTGGTACTTTCGTTTTGAAAGAAGAATTTGAAAAGCAGCTTGAGTATCCGATTACAACTGGATACATAGAATTTGTAGCAGTACGAAAAAAATACCGCAGACAAGGCATTGCTGCAGCTATGCTTCAAGAAAGTATGCTGCTTACAAATTATCAAGATTTTGTGCTTGATGTGACGGATATAAATATTAATGCTATTAAATGTTATACGAGCATTGGATTTGAGGAATTTAAGCGTATTCCGGAAAAACATGGTAAGCAAAAAGGGTTTAATGAGAAGATTTTTATGCGGTATTGCCGCAAATGAAAAATATTTTTTGGCATTATCTGGAAACCAATTACGATACACCCATCTTTTTATGTGTATTACGATTCTTTGCCGCCAATCGAAATGCTTCTTCCATTTCCGGTGTCAGTTCCGGAGAATCTTCATCAAAGACAATTTCTCTCTTTGCTGCATCTTCTATCTGTTTTAGCTGTTCTTTTGTGGGCTTCTGATTTTTATCTAATATAACTGTTTGTATCATAATAAATACTCCTTTCCTTTTTTGTTGCAAGTCTTGCTGATATTAAACGTATATTATCCTTTCGTTCCGTATATACAACAAATAGTACCTCATTTACTCTTCCTATTGTATTATAACGATCTTCTTCTACACTATATGATATATCGTATATTTCAATACGATCCAAATCATTAAAAACAAGTATTGCCGTTTCAAAATCAATGCCATGCTTTTTGAAATTAATTTGATTTTTTTCTTCGTCCCACTCAAATTTCAATATAATTCCTCCTCTATTTTAACATATTTTTTTTCTTGTTCAAAGGCCATAATTTTTCTTTCGTAAATGGTTTAGTGGTTGGAAATCTTGGAAAGGATTGTTTCCCTTAGAATACATTGAATTGAATCTGATGTAAGTGCGTTTATAATATCACTGCTGGAAAAATTATACAAGTGATTTTGAGAAGTTTATAGTTCTTTAAGAATTGCTTGTATAGAGGCTTTTACTCATTTATAAAAATTAGGAAACGTCTTTTTGCAGCAAAAGCAGGACGGCCGGTGGCCGTCCTGCTTTTGTTGTAAACTGCTATTAGTTCTCAATATCCGCTTCTTTGCGTTTCTTCCGATTTTTTCTGTACATCTCCTCGCCGGTTACCCCAAGCAATGCGATAATCAGCATCCACCACCAGGACATCTGTCCCATTCCGGCTGCCGGAGTGGCAAGAAGCATTGCAAAGTCTTCCGGATTCACAGCTATTGCTTTCTCCTCCGGAGCGGCAAGAGGTGTTACCTCATCTTCCAGGGTTGTAAGGCCTGCCGCCTCATCTTCGCCGGCGTCTGCCAATGCTGTATCTTCTACTGCCCCCGGGCCTGCAAGAGGTACTGCTGCTGTGGGGATTGTTACTACCGGAGCTGCCGCAGGAGCTCCGGCGCCGTCACCTGCTCCGCCTCCGGCTGCTCCACCACCTGTCGTTCCACCTCCGGCTGCGCCGCCACCTGTCGTTCCACCGCCGGCTGCTCCGCCATCCGTTGTTCCATCATCGGTTGTTCCGCCGCCTGTAGTTCCACCATCCGTTGTCGGTGTATCCGGAGTTCTGTATGCGAAGTTCTTTGCTGCTGCTTCACGGGCTTCCTCTACGGCTTTTAATACTTTTTCCAGGCTCTCCTGGGAAAGATCCCTTGCTGCCGCTGCATTTTCCAGATTTGTCTCCGCTGCCTTACACTCTTCTACCAGCTTATTATATGCCTCTGTGTCTGCATCTTCTTGTATGGACAAATAAGCTAATTTTTTTACTGCCTTTGTCACCATCTCCAATGCATTTTCAACATCCTCATTTATCTTTCCGGCTGCTCTTTCCTTCTCTAAAGCAAGTTCTACATTCGCTTCACTTTCATCCAAATGATTGATTGCTTCTAACAAAGCATCTGCCAGCCTGAAACTTTCTTGCTCACATAAAGTAACATTACCCTTTACTTTCTCTACCGTTTCTGTTGCACTCTTGTACAGCAAGTCTCTTAAGTTTTTATCTCTTTCTGCTTCTTCCCAGAAGTTTTTCGCTTCAGACATTATAGCCTTTTGTTTTTCTGCTTCTTCTTTGGCTTCTTTGGCTTTCTCTATTAAAACATTCAAAACACTTTCTGCAGCAGCTTTTTGTCTTTCTGCTTCTTCTTTGGCGTTTTCAGCTTCAATTTTTGCTTGAATCGCATTGTTCTTTCTGGTTTCTCTCGCCAGATAGTCTTCTACTGCTTTTGTATATTCTTCCTGATTTATACACTCCGTTCCTTTGCCCTCAAAGCTGCCTGGAGCTCCCGTCTTTATATAAAGTCTTATCTTATAAACATCATTCTCAGATTCTATGCTGTCTTTCATTGTTCCGTAATCAAAATAAGCTGTTTTTGTCTGTCCATCCTCTTCATATTCCACAAGCAAATAGTTTTTACTAATGTCGTTGCCTGGATCCTTGTACCAGCCATTTGAATACCCGGTCTCAGTTTTTCCCTCATTAGGGAAACGTATGCCTCCAATATCAATGTTCTGCTTGAACAAATAAAACTTAACAGCTTCTTTTGCCATGCCGTCAAAAATCTCCCAGCAAAGGGTATTTTCCGTTGCATCTGCATAGTGCTCTTTATACAAATCTTGGTATCCTTTTATTGCTCCGAATACAGGCTCATATTTTTCAACTTCTTTAAACGCAGCTTCAGCATTCGCTTCTTCCACTTCAGCCTCTTCTAATAGCTCTTTTTTTCTTTCAAGAACCTTTTCTTTATTATCTACGTCAGCATATGCCTGCATTTTCTCAGCCGTTGCATCATTTGATTTTTTCTGTGCTTCCAAATAGATTTCGTTCTCGTTGTCAAAGATCTCCTTTTTCTCTTCTGCCTCTTTTTGTGCATTCTCCAAATTACGCTCCGCATTCTCTTTTACAAGCGTTTGATACTCCAATTCATTTTTTGCTTCAGATAATGCTTTTTCAGCTGCCTCTTTCTCTCGTTCCACCTTGTCTTTATTATTTTGAGCTTGATCCCTGGCCCGGCCGGCCTCTTCTGCTTTTTGCTTTGCAGCTTCAAGATCTTCATTTGCCAGTCTCCATGCCTCATATGCCTCATTATAAGCAGCTCCGGCTTCCCCTGTAAGTGTTACTTCTTCCATGCCCAGCCTTATTCCATAAGCTTTACAGATCTCTTCCAATTCCTTTCGGGCAGATTCAACATTTTCCTGGGCAGTGTTTAAAGCAGCTTCTGCTTTTTCACTCTGTCCCTTCAAATAATTATAAGCCGTCTTTGCATCGCTTACATGCCGATCTGCTGTTTCCTTTGCCTTCTCAGCTTTTGCAAGCTCTTCCTCTGCGGCTGCTACATCTGCCTCCGCCTGCTTCTTTGCCGCCTCTGCTGCCTCACTGCTTTCATATGTAACTTCCTGAGCCTCGACTACTGCGTCCTTCTTTGCTTCTGCTTCTGTCAGATTTTCCTTTTCAATCGTTTCCGCTATTTTTTCTGTCTCTGTCTTTGCTTCCGATGAAGTTAGATTTGCATTCGCTCTTTCCTCATCTTCTGCAGTTGCCTCTTCCAGTTCCTTCTTTGCTTCCTCTGCTGCGTTATTGTAGCCATCCAGTGTATCAACTCTTGTATCAACTGCATCAAGATTCTCAGAAGATTCCTCCAATGCGTTTACCACATCATCCGGCACGGCACTGGCTTCACCCTCTCCCACCTTATCAATTGCAGCCTGTGCTTCATCAACCGCCTCGCTCACTTCCGTATTCTGAGGCTCGCTTAGTACCTCCGGCTCACTTGGCTGCTCTTCTGTTGTCTCAGGCGCCGGATTCTCAGCCGGCTCTCCATCCTCCGCCAAAACTGTCAGCGCCGGTGAAGCCGCCGTCACAAACGCCATAATGCCAATCCCGATAGAGCTTGCAATCTTCTTGTTTACTAAATTGTTTTTCATTTTCTTTTCCCCCTAAATTATTTTTCTTCCGGCGCTATTCTCTCAAAGAGATACTGCAGAACATCCATTCCTTTCACTTGTAAAGCAGCCTTTTCCTTTTTACGTCTTTCATTATATCAGCGCAGGTATCCTGCCAACTGCCTCATTTCATGGGAAACATCCTGTCAATTACAGTTTTTTAACGAAAAGCTTTGCAGATCTCCCACTCTAGATCAGCAAAGCCGCTTTCTTCCATATATAATATCCTTGAGTATTTATAGGGCCGTATGGTTCAGTTCCTGGGTCATATCCGCATAATACCACAGTTCGCCCTTTCCTCCCTCCCTGCTGTAAGCCGCCTCCAGCCTCTGAAAAATCGTGCTGCAGAATTCCAGCTTTGTCTTAACCAGCATCACGATAAAATGCCGGTTTCCATATCTGGTAAATGCATCCCCAATCCGAAGAGCACTCTCAATCACTTCCTTTAAAAGCTGCATCTGCTCCTGGAGATCCATGGAGCGGGGCACTCTTTTCTTCTGGCTTAAGGTTAAAAACATCAGCACCGCCGGAAAATCATTTCTCTCCTTGGCCCGCACCACCAGCCGGCAGTAATCCACAAAGCTTGGATACGTACAGTAATAAGCCCCCTTCACATCCTCTTCCTCAAAAATTGCCTGCCGGATATCCCCTCTCTTTCCCATAAAAATCTTATCCATGTTACGCCAGCTATCCGCATTGCCGGCGTCCCTTCTGTGGTTCTCATCCATAAGCACCAGAGATTCAAAGCATTCCTGCATCTCCCCGGTAGGGGGAGCGCCCATTTCCCGGGCATAGAGATCCACCGTCTTATTATATATAGCCAGCGCCTCATCGTAACGGTACAGCTCCAGGTTGCAGCGCATCAGCTTCAGCTGCCAGTTCTCAAAGGGATAGATAGCGGCCGCTCTGGCATAGAGCGCCAGCCGATTCTTATAATCCCGGTTCTTCAAAAGCTCCTGCTCCAGCTCATTGACCGCCCACAGATACAGCTTTTTATAATATCTGCTTTTATGAAAAAACCACATATCCGCCAGATTCACCGGAAGCAGCTCTCCGCAATACAGCTCAATGGCTTTCCACAAAAGTGCGGCCCTTCCCGTTCCCCTTTCCTCTCTGGCCTGTTTTAAGATCTCCTCAAACTCCTGCGTGTCCAGTTCCAAAGGAAGACTGCTTTTGAAATAACATATCCCCTCACGGATCTCAACATACTCCTCCTCCGGCAGCCCTCCCGCCGTCAGCTGTCCCTTCAGCCGGTAAATGAGATTATTCAGATTCTTATTGCGGTTCCCCATATCCCCCTTTTCATTCCATCCATACAGATTATCCATAATCTCACTTTTGGAAATCCCACCGGGCAAAGACATCAAAAGCATCTGAAGCAGCCGGATAGACTTCGAACTTCCGACCTTCTTCAAAACCACCGCTTTCTCTCCATAATAAGCCGCAAAGCCTCCCAGCATCTGAATGCGCAAAACCTTTTCCAAAGTAAACTCTTCCCCTTTGATCCATCATATATCAGCATATTTCCTACAGTTGTCCAATATATTTTTATTAACATTACCACCATCAGACAGTAATATGTAAAAATCTCCGCACAGATGTTGACATTTCTACACAGATAGTATAATATATTAACATCTACACATAGTATTAAAAACTACATGTCAAAGTATGATTATCCAAAAAGGAGATGTCAATATGAAATTCGAACTAGAAATCAAAGACCCCGGAAGCGCCATCACCCATTTCATTGGTATGCTCATGGCAGCCCTAGCCGCCACTCCCCTTTTAATACGAGCCGCCAGCCAGCCCGATACCATCCATCTGATATCCCTGGCCATATTCATCGGAAGCATGATACTGCTCTACGCAGCCAGCACCACCTACCACACCTTAAACCTATCCGAACGCTCCAACAAAATACTCCGAAAAATCGATCACATGATGATCTTCATCCTAATTGCAGGCTCCTACACCCCAGTCTGCCTCATCGTCCTAGGCGGAAAAACCGGCTACAGCCTCTGCGCCCTCGTATGGAGCATCGCCCTAGCCGGAATCCTCATCAAGGCTCTGTGGATCACCTGCCCCAAATGGTTTTCCTCCATCCTATATATAGCCATGGGCTGGGTCTGCGTCCTCGCCTTCACCCAGATCCTCAACTCCCTCTCCCCAGCCGCCTTCGCCTGGCTCCTGGCCGGAGGAATCATCTACACCATAGGCGGAATCATCTACGCCCTAAAACTGCCCATCTTCAACTCAAAACACAAACACTTCGGTTCCCACGAGATCTTCCACCTCTTCGTCATGGGCGGAAGCATCTGCCACTTCATCATGATGTACGTATTCGTAGCCCCCATGCCCCTCTAACCCAATACCCCAAAAACAAAATCCCCCACCCAATCAACGAGCCAGCCGCCTGGCTCGTTACTTTTCCAAAATCACCATCCACTCCGCACCCATCCCCCTATAAATCCCCCTCACCAAAACCCTCACATATCCCTTGCACCCCTCCATCCCACCCATTATAATAAAAGAACCAACATTCATCCCCAACAACCAGGTTCAGCCGTGAAAGCAGCCGGCAGACTTTTCCAATATCAAGTGTCCGGCTGTTCACGCACACGCTGTCTGATATGAACGCACATTGCCCCGAGCCCCACAACACCCAACACCCAAAAAGAGGCAATGTACGTTCAGAGCAGACAGCGTGTACGTGAACCGTCCGAACACAGATATGGAAAAGTCTGCCGGCTGCTTTCACGGCTGAACCGTCCACCCCCAACCCCAAAAAGGAGTCCCCATGCCAACCTACACCTACATATTAAAATGCTCCGACAACACCCTCTACACCGGCTGGACCACCGACCTAAAAAAGCGTCTAAAAACCCACAACCAAGGCAAAGGCGCCAAATACACCCGCTCCCGCCTCCCCGTAACCCTCGTCTACTACGAACTCCACACAACCAAAGAAGAAGCCATGTCCCGGGAAGCCGCCATCAAAAAACTAAGCCGCCCCCAGAAGGAACGGCTTATCAACACAAAACCCTTAATCAGCTAAATACACTATTGTAAAAGCGGCATAGGATCAATACTCTCCCCATCCTTGCGCACTCCAAAATACACATTACACCCCTCCTGGGCAAAATACTTCGTAGGCTCACTCACATACCCAATGGTCTCCCCAGCCTTCCGGTAATCGCCCTCCTTCACCGTAAGCTCTTTCAGCTGTCCGTAGATAACCTCATACCCATTGCCGATATCCATCGTAACCGTAGTCCCCGTCTCGTCCAGCGTCTCAATCGACGTAACCTTCCCCTGAGCAGCACACATCACAGAGGCGTCCAGGCTTCCCTGTATAATCACCGCCGGATTATATTTATACTGATTCAAGGTAGAAAAGTATATGGACTTGTCCATACTGTAATCCAGGATCACATTTCCTGCAATAGGCCAGAAAAGCTTGTCTGTCTCCGCAGAAAAGGAAAGGGTCGGCTCCTCCGCCATGGCGTCCGAAACCGCCTCCTCCATCTCGTCAATCACAACATTTTCCGCAATCTCCGCATCCTCCGCCTGAAATTCACTTTCCAGCTCCGCCTCATTGATCACATTTTTTTCTACCGTTTTATCCGCTGTTTGTGTCTCCTTCTCACGCTTTGCGGAAGCAGAAGCCGCCTCCTGGCGCATCTCTTCCATCTCCTGCTTCTGTTCCTCCTCCTGTGCCTTGCGCACTTCCTCCTGTCTGGCCCGTTCCTCTTCCTGCCTCTCCTTGGCATCCGCAATCTTCTGCTGGAGTTCATTCTCCTTCTGCTCGCTTTTTCCCACCGTATACATGCCAATCATAGCGACTACGGCAAGAAGGCAGAGACTAAACGCAACCGTTACGGATTTGCCTCCCGTAAATGTACTCTTTTTCTTTCTTTTCACTGTCATAAGCTTCACCTCTATACTAGATTACACACGTTTCTTTGTGCTGCTAACCATAGCATAGCCACTTTAATGGAAGCTTATACATTCCACATTTTTATAAAAATAGAGTAATATTTCCATATACGTTTTCCCGGCAGCCGCCTGCTGACTGGCCTGATACATGCTAAGTCCCAACCCGTGTCCAAGCCCCTTGGTCACGGCACGAATGCCTTCCTGGGTCTTTTCCAGAGAAAAACAGCTGGAATTCAGCGAATAACGGCTGCGGAACTCCTCTCCTCCCAGAACCTCTCCTCCCAGGCGAAGCTCTGTCACATAGCCGGCATCATCCTGAGACAGGATCTCCGGCAGCTCCTCAAGCTTAAGAAACTCTATTTTCAAATAATCCGCCGATTCCACATCCTGGGGACATTCCACCGGCTCCAGATGGGAATATCCCTCTCCCAGTACCTGGCCGCTCCTCGTCCTTCCCGCACTGACCGCATGGTAAGGCAGATCCACAGGCTGAGCATTCATAACCAGAATCTGTCCCTGTGTGGCAGTGACTGCCTCCTGGACTTTGGCATAATAGTCCTCCCACTGGCCGTACCCCCACAGCTTCTCCAAGTCCTCCGGCGAAGCATAAGAAAATCCCATAGTCTTCAGATCACTCTGCCGAATGGATGCGGCTGCCTCCTCCATATTTTCCGTCCCGTAAAATTCCATGCTCTTTTTCAGAAGGTTCGTCCGTATGATCACGGCCTGGGACTTAAGAGCCTCCTGCGGATAGGAAACCGGCATCTGCCCCGGCAGAATCCCCGCCACATAGTCTTCCAGACTGGGTGCATCCGCTTCTCTTTGCTCTCCGCGCATATTTCCGGTACGAAAAACCACCGCCACATAAGGAAGCAGTATTAAAATAATAAATATGGATATTCCTGTCTTTATTTTTTCCCTCATTTTACATTTTATGAACTCACGGAAAAAATAGACGCTCTATCCACAGTGATACTGAATAATGAAGAAATCTCTCTGACGGCAGAAGAAAAAGGACTGAATCCAGTAAAACCGAATTCAATCCTTTTTAGTCAATTCAATCTCTCTATAACGTTTCTGCCGCTTTACAGCTCCACGGTAATCTTATCCAGATGCCAGATCTCATCCACATACTCCTGGATAGTCCGGTCAGAAGAGAACTTGCCGCAGGAAGCTGTATTCAGAATAGCCTTCTTTGCCCAGCCCTTCTCATCACGATAAGCTTCCTCCACACGCTTGTGAGCATCCGCATAGGAACGGAAATCCTTCAGAATAAAGTAGGTATCCGCCCGATCGCTGCTCTTGGTGTTCAGCAGAGAATCGTAGATATCCCGGAACCGCTCCGGATCGTTGGGCGCATAGTACCCGTTGATGAGCTGCATCAATACCTGGCGGATATCCTGGTCTGCATTAAAGATATCCATAGGGTTGTAGCCGCCGTTCTGCTCATAATTGATAACCTCATCGGAGCTCAAGCCGAAGATAATGGCGTTCTCTTCGCCCATCTCCTCCACCATCTCCACATTCGCACCGTCCATGGTTCCGATGGTAATAGCGCCGTTGAGCATGAACTTCATGTTGCCTGTACCGGAAGCCTCCTTGCTGGCTGTGGAGATCTGCTCGGATACGTCAGCCGCCGCAAAGATCCACTCCGCATTGGATACCCGGTAATCCTCGATAAATACCACTTTCAGCTTTCCGTTGATGGATGCGTCGTTGTTAATCACCTCAGCCACAGCATTGATCAGCTTGATGGTCAGCTTGGCGCGGTGATAGCCTGCAGCCGCCTTGGCGCCGAAGATAAAGGTTCTCGGATAGAACGGCATCTCCGGATGCTCCTTGATCTGGTTGTACAGATACATTACATGGAGAATGTTCATCAGCTGGCGCTTATACTCATGGAGACGCTTTACCTGTACGTCAAAGATCGATCTGGGATCTACCTCCACCCCATTGTGCTCCAGAATGTATTTTGCAAGACGCACCTTGTTCTGGTACTTGATATTCATAAACTCCTGCTGAGCTTTCTCATCGTCCGCATAAATCTTAAGCTTGCTGATCTGGGACAGGTCTGTGATCCACTCGTCGCCGATGTGATCCGTAACCCAGTCTGCCAGCAGGGGATTGCCGTGAAGCAGGAACCGCCGCTGTGTGATTCCATTCGTCTTATTATTAAACTTCTCCGGCATCATCTGGTAGAAGTCCTTCAGCTCCTGGTTCTTCAGAATCTCCGTGTGAAGCCTTGCCACACCGTTGACAGAGTAGCCCGCGGCAATTGCCAGGTGGGCCATCTTTACCTGTCCGTCATAGATAACGGCCATCTTGCGCACCTTCTCGTGATCGCCCGGGTACTTCTTCTGAATCTCCAGGATAAAGCGGCGGTTGATCTCCTCAATGATCTGGTACACACGGGGAAGCAGTCTGGAAAATAACTCAATGGGCCATTTCTCCAGCGCCTCGGACATAATGGTATGGTTGGTGTACGCACAGGTCTTGGTGGTAACCTCCCACGCTTCATCCCACTCCAGATTCTCCTCATCAATGAGCACACGCATCAGCTCTGCCACAGCCACCGTGGGATGGGTGTCATTCAGCTGGAAGGTTGCCTTCTCATAGAATTTGCGGATATCCTTGTGATCCTTTTTATATTTTTCAATGGCCGTCTGCACGCTGGCTGAGATAAAGAAATACTGCTGTTTCAGACGAAGCTCCTTGCCCGCCATATGGTTGTCATTGGGATAAAGAACTTCCACAATCAGTTTTGCAAGATTCTCCTCTTCCACGGCCTTCTGGTACTCGCCCTTATCAAAGGAATCCAGATGGAAGGAATTCATGGGCTCTGCATCCCAGATACGAAGAGTATTTACCACATTGTTGCCGTAGCCTACCACCGGCAGATCACAGGGAACCGCACGGACGCTCTGGTAGCCCTTCTGCACGAAATGATTTCTTCCGTTCTTGTCTGTCTCTACCTGCACATAGCCGCCGAACTTTACAATCTTGGCATACTCGGAGCGGCGCAGTTCAAAAGGATTGCCGTCCTTTAACCACTCGTCCGGCACCTCAATCTGGTATCCGTCCTTGATCTTCTGCTTAAACATTCCGTAGTGGTAACGGATACCGCAGCCGTAAGCCACGTAGCCCAGAGAGGACAGGGAGTCCAAAAAGCAGGCTGCCAGTCTGCCCAGGCCGCCGTTGCCAAGAGCTGCATCCGGCTCCTGATCCTCGATAATGTTCAGATCGCATCCAAGCTCCTCCAAAGCCTCTTTTACCCCTTTATAAAAGGTCAGATTAATCAGATTGTTGCCCAGGGCCCGGCCCATAAGAAATTCCATGGACATATAATAAACAATCTTGGGATCCTTTTTCTTCATCTCCTCCTGGGTTGCAAGCCAGGCGTCAATGACCGCATCCTTAGTAGCGAGGGCTACCGCATGAAAAATCTGCGGCTGTGTCGCTTCCTCGATACTCTTTCTGTACAATGTCTTTACATTGTAAACAACGCTTCTTTTGAAGAGTTCCTTATCAAAAGGTCTCTTGCTCATGGTAAATCCCTCCCGTTATTTTATTTTTCTTTATGGACGTTCCACACCCAGGGTTACTTCCTCCCCGTTGATGCTCCAGTCCTTTACATATCCCTTTGTCTCGCCGATCCTTACCTCAAGAGCCAGCACCTCTGACAGAATGGTTTCCCTGTGGGATGTCAGCAGCTCCGCAATCTTATCATTGCCCTGACAGTAGACCGTGATCTTATCCATTACCTCAAAGCCGGCTTCCTTGCGCATGGTCTGGATCTTGCTGATGATCTCCCGGATAAAGCCTTCCTCAATCAGCTCCGGGGTCAGCCTGGTGTCAAGAACTACCGTAATCTCGTTGTCCCCGTCGGATACATAGCCCTCGGTCTGGGCCATATCAATCAGCAAATCTCCTTCTGATAATACCACAGAAACACCGTTTACGTCAAATGTAAGACTGCCCTTTTCCTTCAGCTCATCCATAGCCGCATTGCCGTCTGCCTCTGATAAATAAGCCCGGATACCATTGAGGGATTTGCCGTACTTGGGGCCTACGGTTTTTAGCTGGGGCTTGAAGCTGTAGGTGGTAAAAGCACGCACATCATCCGTAAAGGAGACAGCCTTCACATTCAGCTCATCCCGGATAATCTCCTGGTAATAGCCGTCGAGCTCATAGGGCGCTTTCACAAACATATCGGCAATAGGCTGGCGGTTCTTAATATTTGCGGCATTTCTGCAGGCCCGGCCCATCACTACAATGCGCAGAACCTCGTCCATATTCTTCTCGAGCTCCTTATCAATCCATTCCTGTCTCACCTCCGGGAAGTCGCAGAGGTGAATGCTCTCCGGCGCGCTCTTATCAATGCTGCATACCAGATTCCGGTAAATATCCTCGGTGATAAAAGGCACCATGGGGGCCGCCGCCTTACAGATAGTTACCAGCGCAGTGTAGAGGGTCATATATGCATTGATCTTATCCTGCTCCATGCCCTTTGCCCAGAAACGCTCCCGGCTGCGGCGCACGTACCAGTTGCTCATATCGTCCACAAACTCCTGGAGAGCCCTGGCTGTCTCAGGAATCCGGTAATTTGCCAGGTTATCGTCCACCTGGCCCACAACGGTATTCAGCTTGGAGAGAAGCCATTTGTCCATAACACTTAAGGAATCGTAGTCCAGCTCGTATTTTGCTGCATCAAAACCGTCAATATTGGCATAGAGCACAAAGAACGCATAAGTGTTCCACAGGGTTCCCATAAACTTGCGCTGTCCCTCCATCACAGCCTTTCCGTGGAAACGGTTCGGCAGCCAGGGCGCGCTGTTCACATAGAAGTACCAGCGGATGGCGTCTGCGCCGTAGGTTGCCAGCGCGTCAAAGGGATCCACGGCATTTCCCTTGGACTTGCTCATCTTCTGCCCGTTCTCGTCCTGCACATGGCCCAGCACGATAACATTCTCATAAGGAGCCTTGTTAAAAATCAGTGTAGACTCTGCGAGCAGGGAATAGAACCAGCCTCTTGTCTGATCTACAGCCTCGGAGATAAACTGAGCAGGAAACTGCTGCTCAAACAAATCCTGGTTTTCAAAAGGATAGTGGTGCTGTGCAAAAGGCATGGCTCCGGAGTCAAACCAGCAGTCAATAACCTCCGGGACGCGGTGCATGTCTTTGCCGCACTCCGGGCACCTGACGGTAATTTCATCTATATACGGGCGGTGAAGCTCTACGGTCAGGGCCTTTTCATTGCCGCTCATCTCAAGAAGCTCCTGGCGGCTTCCGATGGCGTGCTGATGGCCGCATTCGCACTCCCACACGTTCAGAGGCGTTCCCCAGTAGCGGTTCCGGCTGATGCCCCAGTCCTGGATATTCTCAAGCCAGTCTCCAAAGCGGCCCTTGCCGATGCTCTCCGGAATCCAGTTGATGGTATTGTTGTTGCGGATCAAGTCCTCCTTGACTGCCGTCATCTTGATAAACCAGGATTCCCTTGCATAGTAGATAAGGGGCGTGTCGCAGCGCCAGCAGAAGGGGTAGTCATGCTCAAATTTGGGCGCCGAGAAGAGCTTGCCCTCCTTATCCAGATCCTTTAGGATCTCTGGGTCTGCCTTCTTGACAAACATACCGGCGTAGGGCGTCTCCTCCGTCATATTACCCTTGCCATCCACAAACTGCACGAAAGGCAGATCGTACCTGCGGCCAACCTGAGCATCGTCCTCACCGAAGGCCGGTGCGATGTGTACGATTCCCGTACCGTCTGTCATGGTTACGTAGGTGTCGCAGGTTACATAGTGGCCCTTTTTCTTCTGCTTTGCGGCTGCTTCGCCGGTGCAGGGGAATAAAGGCTCGTAGGCTTTGTACTCCAGATCCGTTCCCTTAAAGGTTTCCAGAATCTCATAGGCAGCCTGTCCTTCCTCCGCCAGGGATCCAAGCACCTTGTCAAGGAGCTCCTGGGCCATATAGTAGGTGTAACCGTCTGCCGCCTTTGCCTTTACATAGGTGTCGTTGGGGTTCACGCAGAGGGCTACGTTGGAGGGCAGCGTCCAGGGAGTTGTGGTCCATGCCAGGAAACAGGCGTCCTCATCCACTACCTTGAAGCGGACAATGGCGGAGCGCTCCTTCACTGCTTTATAGCCCTGGGCTACCTCGTGGGAGGATAAGGGCGTTCCGCAGCGGGGGCAGTAAGGCACAATCTTAAAGCCTTTGTATAGAAGGCCCTTTTTCCAGATCTCTTTTAAGGCCCACCACTCAGACTCGATATAGTCGTCGTGATAAGTTACGTAAGGATCGTTCATATCAGCCCAGAAGCCTACGGTGCCGGAGAAGTCTTCCCACATGCCCTTATATTTCCAGACACTTTCCTTACATTTTGTAATAAAGGGATCAAGGCCGTATTCCTCGATCTGCTCCTTGCCGTCAAGGCCCAGAAGCTTCTCCACTTCCAGCTCCACCGGGAGTCCGTGGGTGTCCCAGCCCGCCTTTCTCGGGACCATATAACCCTTCATGGTGCGGTATCTGGGAATCATATCCTTGATAACACGGGTCAGTACGTGGCCGATGTGGGGCTTTCCGTTGGCCGTGGGCGGCCCGTCGTAAAAGGTGTAGGTTTCGCCGTCCTTGCGGTTTTCCATACTTTTCTCAAAAATGTGGTTTTCCTTCCAGAAGTTTTCCACATTCTTTTCCCGTTCTACAAAATTCAGATTGGGTGATACTTTTTCGTACATAAGTATGCCTCCATTTTAGTTCCGTAATATTCTGTCCATACACCTTTAATAGAACAATTTCCAGCCTCAAAGGCATGCGTCTGTAAATTGTTCTGTGCACTGACAGGACACTACTGATTTTAGTTCTTTTTGCAAATAAAGCTCCCGTCCTGTAAAAGGACGGAAGCCTTGCTTCTGTTATACCACCTGTTACTGCATGCTGTCACATGCGTTTCCCTATAACGCGGGAAAGCCGTCAGTACCTATGGAAGCAGTCCTCTGTGAAATGCTTTCCTTCAGCCTGCAACTCGGAAGTGATCTTCGGAAAAGCTCTACTTGTACCGGGCTTCCACCCTCCCCGGCTCGCTGGAACGTTTGAGCAGATCTTACTGTCTTCGTCTCTGTCTTTGCTTATCGTTCCTTAGTATAACGTGCTTTTGCTTGGTTTGTCAATGTTTTCGGCCCTTTTCTTTCTGTTTTTCATTACTTTTCAAGTTTTTCAAAAAACAAAAACTTTTTGAAGCCTCTTTTCGATTTCAATTATTACATTTTTTCTTAAAGAAATGTAAACTTTTTGTAATAGACCTTGCACCTGTAAAAAAAATAACATATACTTGAAGGTGTCATTTTTCTTAATACCTGTTGATAATACTATCTTTTTCTAAATACGAAAGCTTAATACAGCATGCATTTGCTTATACTCGTATTCCAAAGGTTTTCAATGATAATTTAAGTGTCAGACGGATATAGAATCCTATCCGCCTGACTTGCGGAGGTCAAATATGAAATTTTCACATAGATTGCTGGCTGCGGCCCTTGGCCTGGCCCTCTTAGGTTCTGCCTGTTTTTCCCCTCTGGATGTAGATGCGGCCAAAAAAAAGCGCGGGCCGACGGCCGCGGAGATTGCCGCTGCGGAACAGGCAGAACAGGAACGGCAGGATGCTTACAACAAGGCCATTGATTCCAATCAGATTGAAGGCTGGCCCCAAGGGCCGCAGATTTATGCGGAATCTGCTGTTATCATGGAGGCTGATACCGGCGCTATCCTTTATAACAAAGATATGGACATGCGCAATTTTCCGGCCAGCATAACCAAGATTATGACTGCTCTTGTGGCTCTGGAGCATTGTTCTCTGGACGAAGTAGTGACCTACTCTTATTATGCTACTCATTCCATTGAAGCCGGAAGCAGCAGCATCGGGCGCACGGAGGGAGAGGAGCTTACGGTGGAAGAATCCCTCTATGCTCTTCTGCTTGAGTCTGCCAATGAGTGCGGCAATGGACTGGCTGAGCATGTTGCAGGCTCCGTAGAGGCTTTCGCAGATATGATGAACGAAAAGGCGGCCGAGCTTGGGTGTACGGACACCCATTTTGTGAATCCTCACGGACTGCATGACGAGAATCACTATACAACTGCTCATGATATGGCTCTGATTATGAGGGCGGCTCTGCAGAATGAAAACTTTGTCCGAATCTCCGGAACCGGCAGTTATGAGCTGCGGGCTACGAATAAAAGTGATGACATTGTATATATGAAAAATCATCACTATATGATTGGGCCTTATAGGAGTGTAACCAAATATTTGGATGATACAGTGATTGCCGGAAAAACCGGAGGAACCAGTGCAGCTAAAAATACGCTTGTCACCGCAGCTCAGAGAAACGGCTTAACATTAATTGTTGTTACTATGCGAACAGCCTCAGATCCAAATGCGGAACGAGGCATTCCTCTATTTCCAGATACGGCTTTACTTCTTGACTATGCATCAGAAAATTTTAGCAAAGTGAATGTAGCTTCCAACGAGACCAATTTTTCTGTCAATAACTCCGGCTTCTTTCATACAGGAAGCTCCATCTTCGGACAGACAGAATCACTGATTGAAATCAACAAAAATGATTACATTGTCCTTCCCAATGACGTTCCTTTTACAGAGGCTTCTCCAGAGCTGACCTTTCAAAGTGAGGAGGATTCGGATACCATAGCTACCTTGGCTTACACCTGGCAGGGACAGCCTGTCGGCTCCGCTTCTATAGAGCTTGCCCAGTCAAAGCTCCATACATTTTCCTTTGATCGGGAAACAGGTGATCCGGAAACTCCGGATACAGATACTTCCTCCGGAACCGAACAAAAGAGATTTATTCAAATCAATATCCGACTGGTTGCGATTGGTGTTATGATTGCTTCTGTGATTTTTTTGCTCTGCATTCTTTTCCGGAAGCTTTCAAAGCAGTGGGATCTCTCCGGAAAGCTGCGCCGCTTCAAGCTGCAAAAACGGCGCAAACGAAAGAAGCGCCGCAGGGTAACGCCGCGGAATCGGTATCAGAGAACACCGAAAAAACGCAGCTCGCCTTATTCGGATCTGGATCTTTAGAATAGAAAAATCGTTACAGTCAGCTGGTTTATACTTAACGAAATAACATTTGCTGATTCTGTAACGATTTTATTTTTCTACTATAGTTTCCGCGCCTCTGCCATTCGCTCCTGGAATTGGCCGTAGAAGCTGCGAGTTTCTTCATAGGGCTTTAGATAAAAAGTTTTCAATAGATACATACTTAAGCTTTTCTGGAAGCTTCCCTCCTCTGTATGTTCCAGCCGCCTTGACAAAGCTTTCAAAAAATAGTGCCATTCTATGATAAAGGCTTCATTCTTTTTCACCTCCGGCGTGTCAATCCACTTCTGCACTTTTACCTTTGTCTTGGGCTCTTTTGGGCATTCGTGCACCTGCAGGAAGTATCGGAAGCTCTCATTTTCATAATAACGTCCCAGAGGAAAGATGCGGCACATGCCTGGACGGTATGGATGGATTGTGCAGCGGCCTTCCCCGCTTAGAAAGCCGCACTGCTCCTTAGGCCCTGTCATTTTTAAGTTTGGCAGGACAATTCCTTCTGCCAGATTCAACTCGATTTCCTTATCCAGCAATTCCTCGAAGGAGCGGTGCAGGCCTGTCGTCAGCCGAAAGCAGTCATAGGGATCCAGGATAATGCTGCTTCCCATTCCCCGGCAGCAGTCACAGCAGCCCTGGCAGCCGCCGCAGTCTGCCTTTACCATGTCGCGCAGGCTGTAAAACCGCCCGTCTGAGACTTCCTTCATATCTATTTCACGTTCCATGCAGGTTCTCCTCTTTCGTTGTTGTCAGTTTTGATTTCTGCTTATCTTTGTATTTCGTCTTTTTCGCATTTTTCATAGCAGAACGGATGTCTTTTCTTCACTTTTTGCTTGTGTAGTTATCTATTTTATGGTACACTCTTAACTGGAAGTCAGTCAAGATTGATTTTCAAAAAATGATCTTGACAGCATGCATAATTAGTTACTGTTCACTTCGCAGCCAGTAACCATAATTGTACTTGTTCCCTTAGTTATATGGATATAACAGGAGCCTTCTAAGAAAGTGTTAAAACATACACCTCGGAGGACAAGGGAAAAGGCAGCAAGCAAAATAACATATAGATTTCCTAAATGTCGCTATAGCTCAGCTGGATAGAGCGACCGCCTCCTAAGAGAACCTACAACGGAAACTTTTTGGAGGACATGAGGTAGTAAGTCACACACAATTTTATACACGTTTCCGTAGCTCAGATGGATAGAGCGACCGCCTCCTAAGCGGTAGGTCGGGTGTTCGAGTCACCTCGGGAACGCTGGGAACACAGCCGAAAGCCTTGATTTTAGTGGGTTTTCGGCTTTCTTCATTTCAGCATCAAAACTCAGATTTGCTAATATGCTAATACATTTGAAAATCGAACCTACATGCTAATACGAGTTAATTGGTCGGATGTTCAAATAATCCGCTCTGTTTTTCTGCTAATAAAACTCCCATTTTGAAGCTTCCCAAACACAAGATTTTTTCTTTTTTGCTAATACGGTATTTTTAACTGTTCTTTTGTCTGCTAATAGATTTACTCTTTATTAGCATTTTGGATAGACCTGGCAAATTCTATTAGCAGTTCAGGATTGGATTTCATAAGCTGCTGCAGTACCTGTTCTGCAGAACCTGCCTCATCTTTATCATTTTTCTGCGAATCACAGATGCCTTTGCCGTCAAGAAAATCATCCATTTTACCAGCCAGTTTTTCGCGCTCGCTTGCAAAAGAATGCTTCCCGTAACGTCTGGTCAGCATTTCCAGATTAGACCATCCGCCGGCCTGCATAACCGAATTGTAATCGCCTCCGGACATAAGAAGTTTGGTGGTGGCGCTGGTGTGCCGCAGGCTGTGGAATACGATTTCCTGGGGATCCATATCAGGATCATTCATTTCAGTCAGGATTTCCTTAAACCGCTTATTCAGGTGTTCCGTCATAATGGGACGCCCATTGGCCTGACAGATAGTAAGGTTATAATCCATGTAACCATCTGGTCCTAATTCCTTTTTCAGCTTGTCCTGCATCTCTTTCAGTATGAGGAGCGCATTCAGTACACTCTGGGGAACATCCACATCCCGTACCGTGTCATCACTTTTGGGCTGTTTCAGAACAATCGTTGTCTTGGTTCCTGGATAAAGATTTGGGAACTTAAAAAGAATGTTCATCTTCGGCATATCCATGTTTTTCTTGGATACCCTGTCGATTGCCCGGTCAAAATGGATGATCTGCTTTTCAAAATTGATCTTGTCCCACTGCAGGCCGCCGATTTCACCACCCCGCACGGTACATCCAATGGCGATCAGAACCGCACAATGGATTAAGTAATAATCGTAATATTCGGGGCGGTTGGTAAATTCCAGAACCTTTAAAATCTGCTCCGGTTCCAGGATCACCCTTTCTTTTTCGTGGTGTTCCGGAAGAGTTGCATTTAGGAATGGATTCTTATTGATATATTCTCAACGCACCGCAAGATTGAAAGCACACCGCAGTACCTTATGGATGTCATGGATGGTAGCGGCCGTGATATGGTCACGCATGGGCTTCCCCATATTGGTAGCCGGTTCTGCTTCTGTTTCCAGAAAATGATAGTAGTCATCTACCGTTTTTGTCTTGATGGAACGGAGCTTTTTGTCACCCAGGTAGGGATGCACATAATTCTCCAGAAGTCCGTTATTGCCATCATAGGTAGATGCCCTCCATTTTTTCAGGCCGTGCTGTGCAACGATCAAGCAGGGGCTGGCTTTTTACGGCAGACCTGTCCCATGCACCTGTATGACTCCCAGTACCATGCTGTGAAATTGTCAATGTACGTTCTATGGCATCTTTTTAAATGACCTATATAATAATAAAATAGGGTGAAAACCAGATATTTCTGCAAGAATCAGAAATTTTTTAAATTTCTTTCATACTATATATAGTTTTAAGTTGTTGACTGATTCCATATCTTGTGTTACACTTCCCTTGTAATTGATTTTTGTGCGCATCCTTTTGTGGATATAGTCGGAATTGCCTGTATGTGGCAAACTTCCGCATTGCACACGCCGTTAAGTTTGTATGATTGTACCAGCAGTATCACTACGCCCTGTGAGTGATATACCGCTGGTTTTATTTTGGAAAATTTTATTATTTCTTTTCAGAGCAGGAATGACACGAGTTCACAGGAAACTACGGACGCCAGGAATATCAGAGAGTCATTCCTGCTTTTTTGCTGCCTGAAAGCCGGAAGGCATATAAGGATACAACAACATTCACAAGAAAGAAAGGTGGAGAGTGACTGCAGAAAGTAAGATGGCTGGATCAGGACTGTAACAAATGTGGCAGACAGTTAAACAGCTGGGATGCCCGGTTATCGAAAACCCTGGCGTACAAATACCCGTGCTGTGAATCCTGTATTGCCGGAGAATATGATATGTCGGCAGAAAGGCTGCGGGACCGCATGGAAAACTATTTTGGGATGCGTCCCTGCCAGGGATTATAAGGAGGAACAAAATGAGGGAAAAGGAATATGAGGAATACAATGCTCTGACAAAACGGCTGCTGGAGGAAGGTTATAGCGCAGAGCACCATCCAGACTATGTAAGGGTTGACATACCCATGTGGCAGGAAAAGACTCTTGATAATTATGATGGGGGTTTTACTTATGAAAAATGGTGGATATTTGAGCAGACTTTTAAGACACCCTGCGGCCTGCAGTGCAAAGGGCTCCAGTGCCACAGCAACATGAGCTACATGGGGATTGAGTGGACTTTTGAAAATGATATGGCTACCATCCACTGCCCTTATGAAAAGAAAGAATGTAAGCTGAAACATGAATATCTCCAGGAGCATGGCATACTCCGGTATGACTGCGAGGTCCATATGACGGAGGAAGAATACTGTTATGAGGGGAGTGTGGAGCATATCCTGAAACTGCATGACGATGAGATACGAAGGCAGGAGATCAGTTTCGGACTGCAGAAGAAAGGACGTGTCTGCCGGGAGCATATGCGGTTCAACCGGGATACACTGGAATGGGAGATGAACTATGACCCTTATGACTGCGGACGGAACAGATGTGCAGGGATGTGCCCGGTCCTGGGGCATGAGCTGGATAAGAAAAGGGGAAATGTATTTTATGATATAAAAATTTCCTATCTTAGAAATGACCTAAGCGGCACACTGTTTGAAGGGCAGGTGGATACCCAGATTATCAAAGGGAAAAAGCTCTTTGACCATCCGGTGAGCATGGATATCTGCAAGATATGCGCCAGTCTCTGCCAGGACAGGATAAAGGAGAAAGTGCGGAACCACTATTTTACGGAACTCTTTTTCTCCGAATACCACGGCAGGTATTTTTCCTTTGAGATCCAGAACGTCCGTGCAGAGCGCAGGGAGAGCCGGAATCTGATGCAGGACCTGGAAGATATCCGGAACGGAATCCAGATTGTGCATGCTTCCGACATGGAAAAACGGGATTCAGAGAATAAAAGGGAGAGACGGCGGCAGTCACGGGAGGCCGCAGTCAGGTGCCTGGAAAAGAAAGTGTTGGAGAACGGATATGAGAGCCTGGAGGAACACAGCACAGACCGGCGCCATGCAGATAAATGGCTGGGTCCAGAGAGGATAGCAGAACTGGAACAGATGCATCTGCTAAAAGAAAAGGAGAAAAAAGAGCAGCCGGTACAA
This sequence comes from Candidatus Merdisoma sp. JLR.KK011, assembly GCF_036941125.1. Taxonomy (NCBI): domain Bacteria; kingdom Bacillati; phylum Bacillota; class Clostridia; order Lachnospirales; family Lachnospiraceae; genus Candidatus Merdisoma; species Candidatus Merdisoma sp. JLR.KK011. Next base: position 967,670 of record NZ_JAYWSZ010000004.1, read on the forward strand.
TTAAGCCTGTTTGATATGGAGGCTCTATAAACGATAGAAAAGATTGTTGGTTGGAACCTGCAATCTTATTTTTCTTTCCAGTATTTTTCATTTGACCACTTATACCATTTTGGTTGTGAAATTCCATAGACAATGATATAATTTCCTATATTTTTGTTTACCAGAGAGGATTCAGTCGTTGCTTGTCAAATCAGGTACAGGCAAGCTGTTTGGGAGGTATGATGAAAGGATTTAACCGACAAAATCAGTTCTTGTCCCTTTGTGGTCTGAATTGTGGACTTTGCCCTATGTTTTTGAACAAAAACTGCCCCGGCTGCGGTGGAGGGGAAGGAAATCAGTCGTGCAGGATCGCAAGGTGCAGCATGGAGCACAGAGGAGTAGAATACTGCTGTCAATGCAGGGAGTACCCATGTGAAAAATATGAGCATATTGATGATTTTGATTCCTTTATTACACATCGCAACCGAAGGGTTGATCTGGAAAAGATCCGGCAGTTTGGGGCCGAAGCCTATAATACAGAGCAGATGGAAAAAATAAAAATACTGGATATTTTATTGTCCGGCTATAATGACGGCCGTAAAAAGACCCTTTTTTGCGTTGCGGTAAACCTTTTGAATCTGCAGGAACTTAAGGAGGCGCTCAGGGAAATTGAGAGCAGACCGGATATGGAGATCCTTACGCTCAAAGAGAAAAGCGCTTTTGCAGCAGAGGTGCTTTCGGAGATTGCATCCCGTAGAAAGGTTGACCTGAAGCTGCGCAGGAAAAAGTGACAATCAGAGTACAGTACTTATTTTTATCTGAATCAGACAATAGTAAAAGAGGAACAGAAAAAATAAAGCGGAAAGGAATCGTTCTATGAAGTACATATGTACGGTGATAGCGGTGGCCGACATGAACGCTGCAAGAAAATTTTATGAGGATTTGTTTGGACTGGAAGTATTTCAGGACTACGGACGGAATATCGCTTTTACCTGCGGCCTGGCATTGCAGCAGGATTTTGACTGGCTTGTGAACCTACCCAAAGAAAAGGTATTAAAAAAATCCAACAATGCGGAAATCGTCTTTGAGGAACAGGAATTTGACGGATTTCTGCGCAGGCTGAAAGAATACCCGGATATTGAATATCTGGGAGAAGTAATCGAACATAGCTGGGGCCAGCGGGTGATTCGTTTTTATGATCTGGACAGGCATATCATAGAGGTCGGTGAGGATATGAAAGTGGTGATAAAGCGTTTTCTTGCTTCCGGCATGACGATGGAGGAGATCTCTGTGAAAATGAACGCCTCCGTGGAGGACTTAACGAAACTTCTGGATAGTGAGTGCATGGCGGGCCAATAAACAAATCGAGAGTTGAGGAAGGGAAAGAATGAAACGAGAATTAGGAATTGCAAGGTGTGGGCTTGCCTGTTGCCTGTGTTCAGAAAATGAAAAATGCAATGGCTGCTATTCGGATAACTGTCCTGACTACACCCAATGTGAAAACAGAAAATGTTCCATGGAAAAGGAACTTCCAGGCTGTTATGCCTGTGAAATAGATTGTAAAAGAGGGTTGCTGAACAAAATCAAGCCATATGGATTTACATTATTTATAAAAAGATATGGGATAGAAAATCTTCTTGACTGCCTTGAAGAAAATGAAAAGAGAGGAATCCTGTACCATCGTAAAGGGATTATTGGCGATTATGATGATTTTGACGATGTGGAAAAGCTGATAGAATTTATTAAGACGGGGAAACGCTAAATTAGGATTTTTAGGAGGTACATAAGTTTGAAACTGAGAGGTAGCGGTTAGAGAGAAAGTGAATTGCGCCACAAACAAGCCATCATGTGGTGGCTTCGAAAAAATGAATATAGACACAACACCTAATTTAGAACCGGAGCAGAATCGGAGATAACATATCCCCGTTGCTTCAACAAGCTAAGTGCCTGCGCAGTAGTCAGTACCTTTGACTTTTCCGCAGGACGTGGTTCAACGAAGCCGTCTGGTGTATAGGGCTTTAAATCTGAGAGTATGTGCCAGATAGCGGTCAGGAGCATACGGCAGACAGCGATGATGGCTTTCTTGTGACCACGACGTGCTTTTATACGCCTGTAACGATTGGTGATTTCAGGATGGTCCTTTGATCTTGTCAAAGCACTTGCAACCTGCACCAGAACTGGTTTAAAATAAGAACCAGCACGGGAAATCCGAGTGGATTTGATTTTGCCGGCACTCTGGTCGTTACGGGGACAGCATCCTGCCCATGAAACGAGGTGTTTTGCTGTGGGGAAGACAGACATATCACCACCGATTTCAGAAAGGATCTGGATTGCAGTCATAGGATTTTTGTCAAAGCCCGGAACGGTACGGACCAAATCAAGGGCGGCCTGGTATTTATCACTGAGACGAAGGATTTCCTGTTGCACTTTTTCTATATGCATCTCCAGTTCGTCTATGTGGTCCAGGCACTGACGGAGTTTGACAGCCTGTTCAGGAGAAACAGCTCCATCAATGGCAGCCTGGATTTCTCCAATCGGAGTCTTGCACCGTCTGTCAACAAAAGGTGCCACATCAAAAGTTTCCCCAGGATGGGCAAGTATTTGTTCCGTGATGGAACGGGAGGACTTTCCAAAAACGTCACTGAAGACATCATCCAGCTTGAGGTTGGATACGGTAAGACAGTTCTGCGCACGGTTCTTCTCGCCAGTAATCATACAGGTGAGCTTGAACCGGTAGCGTACCAGATCCCGCAGATGGCGGATGTCAGCAGGCGGAATAAAGGAAGGTTTGATCATGTCACACATGAAGAGGTCACAGATCCATTTGGCATCCTTACGGTCTGTCTTGTTTCCTTTTTGCGGTTTGGTGTATTTGGGATGGGCAAGGGTGACAAAGAGCCCTGCTTTTTCCAGGATATTGAAAACAGGGATCCAATACTTACCGGAAGATTCCATACAAACTTCAAAACAGCGGTATTTTGCAAGCCAGTCAGCCAGTTCCTTAAGCCCTTTGGAGAAGGACGAGAAACGAGCCTGCTTATACTCAGTTCGGCCGTTTGTGTCGGTAATCCCGATGCAGGCATAGATCCATGTTTTGTGGACATCAAGCCCACAACAGTTTTTACGAAAGATTTTAAAAGCCAAGAAAATAACCTCCTGAGATTTATAGTTGCAAGCTGACAGGGACTGGCCATCCGGCAAAATCGAGTCGACTTTGGAAGAGATAAGTTTACGGGCTGCGGGAATGCGCCATTCATTGATGCCTTAACGGATGACCGACACATATAACCATACGAGGTTGCCGCTATACAGCCCCACCACTCACCTCCACGTGTTGTGTAGTGTGTCAGCCTTACAACGATAATATATCAGGAAAATTTGAAGAGTGAAAGCCACAAATGAGTTTCATAACCCCATTGGTGCCTTTCGCAGAAAGGTGGATTATAACCATGAGAAATATGATTGCATACTGCGGGCTGGATTGTGAGAAATGTGATGCATATCTCGCAACAATCAATGATGACCAGGCGCTGCGTGAGAAAACTGCAAAACTATGGGCCGAGTTAAATAATGCCCCCATTCTGCCTGAACATATCAATTGTGAAGGATGTCGTGTTGATGGAATGAAAACTGTATTCTGCGATAGTCTTTGCGGAATTCGTCAGTGTGCATTGAAAAAGGGTGTGGCGACATGTGGAGACTGCCCAAACATGGAAAGCTGTCAGACTGTTGGAGAGATTATCTCAAATAACCCCGATGCTCTAAAAAATCTGAGGGGATAGACTACCGATTCGTTTGACAACTTACAGTGATCTCATTAAGCTGGAGCAGGAGGTGAAACAATGTTCAGGATAGGAGAATTTTCAAAGCTGACGCAGGTATCTGTTCGTATGCTCCGCTATTATGATGAGACAGGTATCCTGACACCGGCAGAGGTTGACAAGTGGACGGGACACCGGCTGTATTCGGTGGAGCAAATACCGCGCCTGAATAAAATCCTGTATTTGCGGGACAGCGGACTGAATGTTTCAGAAATTGCGCTTGCTTTGACGAAGGATGAGCAATCACTTCTTACGCAGCTCGACAAAAAGCGCATGGAGATAGAAAATGCAATACAGGCCGAACAGGAAAAACTGCAAAAAATCGAACTTGCAAAAAGTGAAATACAGGGTGGCAAAGGAGAGCTGCACTATCACATCTCCATTAAGCCAATCCCTGGGTATCAGGTGCTGTCCCTGAGGAGGGTTGTACCAGACTACTATTCCGAGGGTGACTTATGGAAAGAACTCTCTGCTTTTACGAGAGAGCAAAAAATAGAAATAACGGGCAGTACATTTTCTATTTATCACGATACAGAATTTCGGGAGACAGATGTTGATATTGAACTGTGCGCTCCGGTAAAGGAAATGGGGAAGGCAAAAGACCCATTTTGTTTTGGCACGACAGAACCAGTCCCGCATATGGCTTGCACAATGGTCTATGGCGATTTTGCAAATATAAAAGGAGCTTATCTTGCCTTTGCCGAATGGCTGCAGAAAAACAGCGAATACAAAATGTCTGCCCCCATGCGTCAAATCGTGCATAGAGGCCCGTGGAATGAGAAGAACCCTGAAAAGTATTTGATTGAGCTTCAAATACCACTGGAACACCATAGCCATATAGAAATTGAAATGCCCCGCTAAAAATGCAGGGCATTTTTTCCCTCTTGCATCTCACATGATGTGAGGTCTTATACTGGTTTTACCAACAAAGCAAGGAGGAAAAAAATATGACCTGTCAGTTAAAAGCCATTGGCAAAGTGAAAAATGATGAAAGCGGCACATTTATTCAGCTGGCCCCAGAGTACATTCCCGGACTGCAGGCCCTGGAAGGCTTCAGCCACATCCAAGTCCTCTGGTGGTTCAGCGATTGCGACAACCATGCGGACCGGAATGAACTACAAACGAAACAGCCCTATAAAGGCGCACCCAAAGTCATGGGTGTATTTGCGACACGGTCTCCTGCACGTCCGAACCCTGTTGCATTAACAGCGTCCGAAATAATCAACATTGATTTCACCAACGGAATGATTCGTGTTGCGTTCATTGATGCGGATGACAATACGCCTGTACTGGACATCAAGCCCTATACACCGAGTTTTGACAGGGTTGAAACGCCCGGTGTTCCCGCATGGTGCAGCGAATGGCCGAAAAGCACAGAAGCGTCCGGCTGTTTTGATTGGGGACAGGTGTTTAACTTTTAAAGGGACAGCTTATGAAATTACAGGATTATGTTCAGAATAAACCTGTTCTTGAAACGGAACAGCTTATCCTGCGCCCTCTGCGAAAAGAGGATGTTACGGATCTGAAAGAATGGCTGGGTGACAGCTCTATTTATCAGTATTGGGGCAAACGCTCCGGGAAAAGTGACTTAAACCCGGAATTACTTATCCAAAAGCAAGAGAAACCTGCGAAAAGTTTTCATTGGGGTATTATCCATAAGCAGGATCATAAAGTTATTGGCGATATGTGGGTATATCTCATTGAAATTACCGCATGGCAAAAGTGGCATTTCGCCTTTCACCTGCCTGCCAGGGCAAACGGCTTATGACAGAAGCGCTGGTGAGAGCAGTTACCTTCTGCTTTGAAGAAACGGAATTACAGCGTTTATGGGCTGATGTTCACACACAAAATATTGTATCCTGTAAAACCTTGGAAAAAGCAGGCTTCAAGTGTGAGGGACTTATCCGTGAAGATAAAATGGTAAACACATACTGCGATTACTATTTGTATGGTATGATTAAGGCTGATTATATTGAAATTTCCAAATCAAAAAGCGCATTGCGTGAAAAGCCCGGCAAAAAATAAAATGATAAAATTTGATCATCAACTTAAGGAGGTGCCGCAATGCACGCATATGAAGCAATCGAACAATCCCTGACTTTTATCGAGGAACACCTGACAAAAGAAATTTCAACGGAAGAACTGGCCAATACTGTCGGTCTGTCCCCCTTTTATTTTCAGCGATTATTCAAAAGGCTGGTAAACAAACCGGTTCAGGAATATGTGAAGCTACGCCGTTTGGCAAAGGTTATTGAAAATCTAAAAAATACCGACCAGAGGATTCTTGACGTTGCCTTGGACTATGGCTTTTTAAGCCACGGCAATTTTACACGGGCTTTCAAGGAAACCTATGGGATTACACCTGAAAGCTACAGGAGGGATTTGCCAATGCTCAACACATTCGCCAGGCCGGAAGTTTCCATGAATTATGTTTTAGTAGACGAGGGGGTTCCGCTGGTGGCGGGAAATATCGTCCTGGAAATCCAGAGAAGGACATTGGAAAAACCGGAAATTTACCTTGGCCTGGAAACGGAAGTCCGTATCTCCGAACAAATGCCGGCTGGTGAAAGCACAGGTGTAGATGTACCAGGACAACTTTGGAAACGTTATCACATGGAGAAGGCTTCCATCGCAGCCAATCTAAATACTGCTGTAGAAATGGGAATGTCCCATGGGGAAGGTATTGCACAAAACCTTTTCACTTATTTTGCAGGCGGCCTTGTTCAAAATATTCCGGACCGGCTGCAGGATGGTTTTGTTAAGAGAGAACTCCCGGCAGGAGAATACATCGTTTGCAGAGTCGAAGCAGAAAATTTTGAGGATTTGGTAACGGCTGCTTTAGATCAGGCCGGCAAATATCTTTTTGGTATCTGGCTGCCCCGCCACAATTTAACCACGGAGCCTTTCTCAGCAGAGAAATATTACCGTGACCTGGAGGGGATGGCCTGTATGGAAATTTGGGTCAAGCCCCTGCCGCTGAAAAATAAAGGCTAAGGAGGAGTTCAGAATGGATTGGAATGCGCTATATTCAAAGGAAAAATCCCCATCACTGGAGCAAGTCACAGAATACATTAACAGTTCATTATGGACAGATTTTAATAACCGTATTCAGTCCACCTATCGGGTCAGGCCCTGCATGGAACACAGCCGTTGTTCTATGCAGGCAGGCTGGAATATTAAGTATAAAAAAGACGGAAAGTCTCTTTGTACTCTCTATCCGATGCAGGGCTATTTTATCGCTCTCGTGGTTGTAGGAAGTCGTGAATTTACGGAGGCAGAGTTTCTTATGCCGCAATGTTCCGACTATGTGCAGACAGTATTCAAAAACACAAAAACCGGAAATGGACAGAAATGGTTGATGCTGGATGTGCGGGATAGAGAAATTATGGATGATGTATTTCGCCTTATCAATCTCAGAAGGCGTATACCATCATAGCAGGAATATGAAAGTTGCAGAGCCATTTTATGACAAACTGTGTATAACAAGCAGGATTTAATGTCTGAACAGGTATTGTCTAAATGAATAGGAGAAAATAGAATGGTACTTTTGGTTGTTGATTCATGTGGAATGGAAGATATACAGAATGTATCTCATTTGAAAAAGCGTTTGAATTGATGAATAAATAAATCAAGAAGTGACAGGAGGGGCGGATATGAAAAGATATATTGCTTTATTAAGGGGTATCAATATAAGTGGAAAAAATAAAGTGCCAATGGCAGAATTAAAGAAGGGATTTGAAACACTTGCTTTTGTAGAAGTAAAAACATATCTGAACAGCGGCAATGTGATTTTTTCCAGTGATGAAGATAATATAAGGAAGCTTACGGACAAGATTGAGGAAATGATAAAAAATCAGTTTGGATTGGTTATTCCTGTTTTTGTCCTGTCAAAGAAAGACCGGGAGCGGTTCAGTATCAAATTTAATGAAAATGATCCGGCCCATGACGCCGTGATTCGTCTGCTGGAAAAACAGGGGCTGCGCAGCAAGGCACAGTTTCTTGTGAATGCGGTCCTCCACTATATCAACTGCCCGGAAACACCGGATATTGCCATTCCCCAGACCGTAGACAGGGTGGCAATCGAAGAAATCGTTGCGGAGATTCTGAGCCAGAAAGAAAATGTTAGGCAGACAGAGGATAAAACAGAGATAAAAAGTGAAACTATATGGAAACAGGGCGCTTTCAAGCCGGAGAAGAAGCCGGATGGAGAGTATCCGCCAAAAGAGATGGATCAGGCAACACGAGCACTGATTGCAGATACCATGTCAGCATTTCGGAGTAACTGATTAACATGGGGAGAATTATTTTCTTTTCTGTGTTTCCCGTACCTCTAAAGCGGAGATAAAGCTGTTGATAATATCTTCGAGATGACGGTATTGTGCGGGATGCAGATTTGAGATTCTGGAAATCAGGGTCCAGTGGTCGCTGGCATTCACTTCTCCGAGAAGCAGGTAATCGGTGCTGATATCCAGTGCGGAACAGACCCGGATGATATTTTCCGGGCGCAGTGCTTTTTTGCCAAGTTCTGCGGAAGAAACGGTCTGGGGGGTGATACCTGCCTTTTCAGACAGTTCTTCCTGTGTCATGCGCAGCTGTTTCCTGCGATGCAGTATCCGGTTTCCAATCTGTTTTAATAAGTCGTCCATCCGTTCACCTCCAAGTATAATGGCTTAATTTTATCTGCTATAGTTTCAATAATTAAGCGATTATGGTTGAGAAAGTTCTTCTATAACATACATAATGTACTTCAGGAGATAGGAATATACGGGAAATGCAGGAGTTGAAATTAAGAATGAGGAAGGAGAATTGGAAATGTCAAATGATATGTGGGTGAAAATGGCTGAGTTCCTGGGCAACTTAAACGGGGAGAATGTGAACAGGGAAAGTTACATCCGCACTCCGGAGTATGAAGAGGCGCTGACTGCCTGGAAAGAAACCGAGCTGGAGTGGGAAGAATTTTTAAAAACCTTATCTGCAGAGCAGCAGAATCAGGCGGAAAAAATGAAAGACTGCCTGGAGGACTTTGCGTCTGTTCAGGAGAGAAGGGCATATATCCAGGGATATGCGGACTGCGTGCAGGTGCTGTTTCATATGGGATTATTAAGGAAAACAGAAGGGTTAAAGTGGCCGGAAAAGATGGAATAAAACGGAGGTACGGAAGGAATGCTTTGTCTGAATGGTTTGAAGCAGATATAGGACAGGAAAATAATTGCAGGGCGGCAATCGTTTGTGATGGCCGTCCTTTTTGCGGTAAAGGGGAACTTAGGCCGGGATTAACTGCAGGTTCCGACCGGGCAGCTTTTGACCGGGTGTTGGAGGAATTTTGCAGGCGAGTACTGGGGACGGTCACGGTGTCCTATGAACAGACGGACCGCCAGTATGCGGAAAGCAAGACCCAGATCCGTCTGCTGGCCTGGGGCCTGATTCTGTTCATCGGCCTCATAGGAATCCTGAACATTATCAATACAGTTTATACCAATATCCATACCCGGATCACGGAGATCGGCATACAGCGGGCCATGGGTATGAGCGCGGGAAGCCTGTACCGGGTATTTTTGTGGGAAAGGTTCTATTATGGCATCAGTGCGGCGGTGATTGGGTGTATCACCGGATATATCGGCACAGTATTTGTGGAGGCCGGGGCAGCGGATGTCCTGCGGCTGACGGCAGTTCCCGTGGTTCCCATGGCCTGCGCATCACTTTTTGCCATCAGAGCCTGTATCCTGGCAACCTGTATTCCACTCCGGAAGGTCAGCAGGATGAGCATTGTGGATTCCATTGAACTTGTGGAATAAGAACCCGGAGTCTTCTCAAAATCGGTCAACAGGGTGATAATAGGAGTACGTTTTCCGGCTTTTTAACTGCAGAGGGTATAAGGAAGAGAATCTCCGGTTTTATCTGTGCGAGATGGATGGGAAACCGGTATCCACGACCTCCACAATCCGGACAGGGGATACGGCGTCTTTGGAATTTGTTTCCACCATACAGGAATACCGCAGGAGGAAAGCGGCAATTTCGATATGCTCGCAGGCACTGGGGGAGCTTTTTGAAAACGGAGTAAGGGCAGTTACGCTCAGCGGTTCGGAGGAGGCCGTTGAACTTTACAGAAAACTGGGGTTCCATGACTGTTTCCATAACATCATCATGCAGTATGATATCCCTGTATAAGAAAATCAGTAATTGAAAGGATGTGGAGATACTGGAAACCCTGATTATGGCAGGACATCAGTTTTGTCTTGTCGTAACCCAGCTGGATAAATAGATGTGCAATGCTTCTCTGCTGCCAAAATGTGGGGCGCTGCACTACCACAAATGCCAGGTATCTGCTGCGCATGGCGGGAATTCTAAAATAAAAGATATTGATAAAAGGTGGTCTGACAGAGATGAAAAACATGGGAAAGCAAAAACTGTTTATTGCAGCAGGTGTCCTTCTTTTTATAGTGTCCGGATGCGGCAAAAAGGTAGAGGAAAATCAGATTGACATGGTCGGTTCGGAACAGGTTTTACGCTTTTGCAGATCCGTAGAGGAAGCGCAGGATGACAAACTTACCATAATCGCAGTCACCAGTTCCGGCGGATTTATAAAGTATGACCTTCTTACAGCAGAGGGAGCAGTAAATGTAACCAGAGGATATTATCAGTATAGCAATGGGATTCCGAAAAACTTAAGTACCGTAAGCTATCCGGCAGAATCGTGGGAATATACGGAAGAAGGCTACCTGCTGTTTGAGGGAAGTTATTATTCCGAAAGCTATTATGTGCTTTCCCTCAGTGATGAACCGGAACATACGGCGCTGAGGATTGAGCCGCTGGATGAAACGTGCAGGGAATTAAACCGACGGTATTTGCTGCCGGTGGGGTATGGGGGAAATAATCTTTTCCTTACGGACTGGAGCGAGCAGGATTTTGGGAATCTGGATTTTTATGATTTATTTGACAGGTTCTATCCTGATATCTATGAACAGCCGGTTCCTTTTACGCCGGATGATGATTTAGACGCCGGAGCCTTTTACAGGATACCGGCAGATGTATTTGAACATGTCATTGAGCGTCATTTGCAAATTGATTACGAGGAGCTGCAGAGGAAGGCCGCCTATATCCCGGAGGATCAGACTTATGAATACAGACCGAGAGGGTTTTATGAGGTTGAATATCCGGATATCCCATATCCGGAGGTGGTCAGTTATACGGAAAATGATGACGGAACGTTAGCTTTGACTGTGAATGCCGTATACCCGGAGGAAAACACCTCCAGGGCGTATACCCACAAAACCGTGGTCCGTCCCCTTGACGATGGAGGTTTTCAGTATGTATCCAATCAGGTTATTTTTCCGGAGGGCGGCTGTGAGCTGTGGTGGCATTCAGACCGGCTGACAGAAGACCAGTGGAAGAAAGTATATGGAGGGGATGATTAGTTGGAAGATTTAAAGCGGTTGTTCAGAAAGGGGAGTTTCCTGCTTATCCTGTTATGTCTGGCAGTGGCAGCCGGGAGCTTCTATACAGGCTTTAAGGAGGACAAAGGCCGAAAGCAGCCGGAGGAATCCTGGGAACCGGCTATGGAGATTTCCGGCAGCGCCGCCACTGGCAATACCGGGGCAGCAGACAAAGGGGAAAAACCACAGGAAGCATTGCCATCACCATATTTTTTAGAAGAGCCGGACAGCCTGCTCGGTGAAGCTGAAGAAAAAGAACTGGAAAACAGTGCCCTGTCGGCTGCCTTGGAGGTGCAGGAAGTATACAGGTATGCAGCAATAGAGGAGGATGCGCCCTATACTTATACGGTCAGGGATTTCTCCAGGGAGCAGAGGAACCGGGTAGTATCCATGCTGGGAGAGGCCGGATATGTAAGCGTTACTGATGGGGCAAATATGGAAAACCATAACAGTGTCCGGGACTTTTATTCTGCTTATTTAAAAGGGCAGGACAGCCTGGTTACTATTTTTGACGTGAATCTGGATGGGCTGATCGGTGCTTATACGTTTATACACAGGAAAGGAAACCTGCAGACCTTTTATGTGCAGATCGGATGGAGGGAAGGGGGCGTACCGGAAATCATATCTACTGCTGTCAGTGATATTGCGGAGATAAAACTGACAGAAAAAGGATATTTCATTTACGCCTATACGGTACAGCTCTACCATTCCAGCCTGCGCCAGTTCTGGCGGGCAGCCCCGCTTTCTGACCGGTGCAGGGAGTTGACAGAAAAATATCTGGACGGACTTAGCTATGTCAATTACAATGTCCTTGTAACGGACTGGGACAGTAACAACGTGGAGGATATCCTGATGCCATGCATGTTTGAGGACCTGTATCGCATGGATACGGGAGAGATTCTGCGGCCGGAAAATGGGGAGATACCTGCAGAGGTATATGAACGGATCATGACCACGTATTTTCCAGTCACAAAGGAACGGATAAGGGAGATATGCGGTTACCGCGCAGACACAGACAGCTATCCGTATGAAATGATCTTTTCCAGCCCGTATCCGCCTTTTGGGGAAGTGGTGGGGGATAAGGAGAACCCGGACGGAACGCTGACCCTCTTTGTAGATGGGGTATGGCCGGATTATAACTCCGACCGTGCGTTTACCAACATCATAACCGTTCAGCCCTTTGATGACGGGACATTCCGTTATTTATCCAATTCCATAGAGAAAAAGGAGCTGGACATTCCCAACGTATATGATATGAAATAAAGGAAGGATTTCCATGGAAATAAGAAAAATATATATCCAGACTATTATTATAATGATGGCAGGATTTTTGTGTGCCTGTGGAGGAAAAAAGCAGGAGGAGTTTTCACTGTCCGGCGCCATAGAAGGTGGGGAAGAACCTTCTTTGGCAGAGAGCAGGGAAGATAATGACAAAAAAGGGCGTTGGGAAAAAGGGTATGATCTTCCGGTTGATGAAAACGAAAGGAAAGAAGCGGAAGCTGACTTAAGGGCCGCGTTGGAACTGACCGGGGACATCTACCAAGAAGCGGACAAAGGCGATGCTTCAAACGTGGTTTTATCAGAGGAAGTTTTAATTCAATTAAAAGAGAAGCTAAAGACTATGGGCATGCCGGTCACAGGAAGCGAACCGTACCAGGTTATGGAGAACTGGCAGGAGATGGAGCGTTTTTTACAGGATGCCGGAGTGGGAAAGGCCGGGACCGTGCTCCTGTACCGGATTCATGGAGATGGAGGAATCGGAAGGTTTCAATATCAGTATGATGGGGAAACTATGTATGTGCTGGCAGCAAATATGACATGGGGGAAAGATGAAACACCGATGCCTGCGTACATTTCCTATACAAGAATAAAAGAATGGCAGTATACGGAAAAAGGATATTTCTGCTATGAATTATGTGTACCGGAACCTCCGGAAGTATCGGAGATTGTTGACGGAAGCTGCCTGGTCAGAGTGAGGCCCCTGCCAGAGGAATGCCGTAAAATGTCCGAAAAATGTGTGCTTCCATTGGGGTATCAGGGAAATAACCTGTTATGCTCCAACTGGGACAGGGAGAGCCTGGATAAACTGGATTATAACGGGATTTATGAATATTTTTATGGGATGAAGTATGACAGGAGGTTTGAACCGGAGCAGTATCCCCATGGGATACCGGCAGAAGAGTTTGAAAACACCATCATGGATTACCTTCCGGTTTCCAGGGAGGAGATTCGGCAGTGGGCCGTGTTTGATGAAGTGCGTCAAGTCTACCGATGGGAGAGACTGGGGTGCGGAAATTACGCACCCAGTTTCTTCGGTACTTCTGTTCCCGAGGTGACACAGATCAGGGAAAATGAAGATGGAACATTTACCCTGACTGTGGATGCGGTATGCCAGATGATTTTATGCAATGATGCGGTCATAACCCATGAACTTACGGTCAGGCTCTCAGAAAACGGAGATATCCAGTATCTGGAGAACCGGATACTGGATGACGGAATTTTTAATATCCCGGAGTATCAGTATCGGATTGGAAAATAAAGATTATCACAGACCATTGGAGAGGGCCAGCGGTTATCCTTGTTCCCTCATACAAAAAGACACCAGCACACGCCGAATTTATCAATAAGCTTAAATTAGCATGGACTATAATCACATGGGCCGACAGGGGTATCATAAAATATGAAATGGTCTTTGTGTAAAATTCTTCCAATGATTCTGCACTTCCAAAACCTATATCCCCCCTTGTTTACTGAAAAATATTTTTAAGTTTCTTTTAAGACTGGGCAGGGAGCCTGCAGTCTCAAAATGGAGGATCATTTTCGGTGCTTATTCCAGTCCGGCCAGATTCTCCTCCATTTTGTCTAACACTCTTTTTTTCTGGGTTTCTGTTAAAAATCCGTCTGCCACTGCGTCTTCCAGAATCTCTGTCACATCTTTTATATCATTCTGGTAAGTTTCAGCAGTCAGAGGTGTATTCCGGCTTACAAGTTCCGGCCGCATGACAATGGTTGGGTTGAAAGCGACCACCGTGGTTTCCGTGGATACCATAAACGCGCCTTTATAGATGACAAATTCCCCTTTTCCGTTGTCAGCTTTCAGACGCTCCAGGTCCCGTTCCATGGCTAAGGCATCCGGATCTCCCTCCCCTCTGTCCTCTTTTACAGTATCTACAATCCTTTGATACTCTTCCACCGAGTACAGTTCAAAAATCCCTCCAAGGGTCGGGTCATTCTTCAGGGATTTCATGGAAAAAGCGCCAGAAGGAACGGCGCCGTAGACTGCGACGCAGCTTATGGTGGCAGCGATAGTCAGCGATCAGCTTCATGCTCTCTTTGTCCGCCCAGTCGGACTGTTTTGGAAGCAGGATTACCGGGAAGAAGATAGCATAGGTTAAGGGGGAAGCAATCTCGTCCGAAACCCGGACGGTAATTCTGCGGAAGGAACGTTTCTGCTCCAGCCACATGGGAATCCAGGAAGATTCCTTAAGAGGAATTGCTGTGCGGTATTTCTTCATACTGGCGGCATGAAGATAAGCGATATACAGGCTGACAGATACAGCGCCGCAAAGCCACAGGATTTTAAGGAGATTCCATCCGAAGTCCGGCCCGGCCCCGGCTGTCTGCCAGGTTCCCGCCGAAAGGGGTAAAGCTACGGTGATATCCGGCATTTTTTCCCTTAACTGATGGGCCGCAGGCACAGGAAAGCCCACCGGTACGGGAATCATCAGCTTCCACCAGGCAAGCAGCCAGAGCAGCGAAAAAGTGGTTCTGGATATTCTGGCGGAAAAGAACTTCCGACATGCTATGACAATCAGGATCAGAACGGAAGCCGAAAGGCTCATCTGCAGCAGGTTCATAGGCTTACTCCATTTCATTGATCATTCGTTTTAATTCCTCCAGTTCCTTCTTTGAGAGGGCTTTCTGAGAAAGCAGGGATGAAAACAACAGGGGGACGGAGCCGTCAAAGACACGGTTTACAAATTCCCTGGTATCATCCTGAACCGCCTGTTCTTTGGAAAGGAGAGCCCTGCAGACAAAATTCGGTTCCAGGCGTTCAATAAAGCCCTTCTGGATACATTTTTTAATGACTGTGTAGGTGGTATTCTTATTCCAGCCGATGGTATCACGTAAGGTCAGGGAAATCTGTTTGGCTGTCACGTCTCCTTCTTTCCAGATTACTTCCATTACTTTTCGTTCTGAATCAAACAGTGTCTTCTCCATATCCGTGTTCACCTCGTATTCATTGTGTGTTCTTTATCGTACATTTCCTATACACTATCACAGTAGTCTGTTGATGTCAATGAATAACCGCTGGATGTGGCTGATAATATAATTGAACCGATAAGTATAATAGGGTTATAAGGAAGCTTACCTACAATAATGCTGATGTAATTCGTATATCTTTTGTTTCATTAGCTCCACAAGTTCTGGTGGTTCTAAGACAGTTGCATTGATTCCAAATGGCAGGAAATAATCGGCAACCCAATCCAAGGTTGCATGACGTATTTCCATGTCGATGATACCGCCGCCTGTTGGGAATGTTTTTAATCCCCTTGCCAGTAAAAATTCAGTTTCGCAGCGTTTAACACCTATATCGGTTAGCTGAATCTTTATGTGGTAATCATTTCCGATTTCTAACCTTTCGAGATATTCTTGAATGGACGCAGGAACAGGAAATTTCCCTTTAGGATATGGTTTTTCCTCTATTATTTCCTTTATACGGTCAATACGGAACTCTCTGATTTGATTAGCAACGGTGCAATATGCAGGGCAATACCAAAGCCCGTTCATAGCATATAGCCCAATCGGTATAATTGTGCGTATACTTTCAGAATGTGTTGATGAATACTGTATTGTTGCTGAATGGTGATTAACGACAATATGAAACATTGATTTAAGTAGTGGTGAATCGCAATGCCTGTCTGGAATCCAAAATACTACACTATTTTGAATTTGTGTAATACTGCTTTGTATATCTAAGGGCAGACAGTTCAAAAATTTTTTCAAAACAGATATTGTTTCCTGTTCAAAAGGTAAATCGTGATAGAATTTCAAGGCTTGACAGGCAAAGAATATAGCTTTGGCTTCATTCTCTGAAAAAGTGATAGGCGGCAAAATGCGCTCTTTCAAGATGTGATACCCGCCAGCAGCACCGACTTCGGAATAAAGGGGGAATCCAGCCTGTTCTAATTCTTGCAAATCACGGAGTATTGTTCGCTTTGACACAGAAAATTCTTTTGCTAATTCGCCTACTGTAAAATCCTTTTTGGCATTTATCGTTATCATCATTTCAATAAGCCGTTCTGCTTTTGACATTTTTAAAAACTCCTTTCCGAATGGTGACAGCCGTTGTCACTATTCCATGATAGACTATCTATGTACCAAATGCAATATGATACTCAAACGAAAGGACAAGATGTTATGAATAAAAACGTGATTGAAATGATTTGGTGGGCATCAATGGAGGCAGCACAGGGGGCTTTGGAAAAGTTGCCGCAGGTTACGGAATTTCAGGAGTATTGTTCTGCTTTAGCAGACGAGGGAACAATGATGTTCCATTTGGAGGAAATGGCATGACACCAAACGATATTCTTTCCTACTGCCAGTCTAATTTGAAAGATGTTGTATTGGTAGAAAGTTGGGGAGAACAAGGGATTTTTTATAATCCGAACGGAGTTTTAAAACGGGGAGTATATGTTTTAACTGTTAAAGAAAAAGACGGTGATAATGATAAAGGCTCTATGTTGAACCGTGATAATGTATATCGTGTGAATGTCGGTTTAAGGAAACAGACCTTTATTAAAAAATTTGGGTATATTCCAGAGCGTCCGCCTGCTGGAAAAATCGTAAAAATGGATTATGATTTTACCGTTTTAGATACCATTATTCCCCACCCTGTCTACGCATGGATGAGCTGGGTATGTGTTTTAAATCCCTCTGATAAGACCTTTGAGGATTTCAAAGCAATGATACAAGAATCCTATGATTTTGCAAAAGAAAAATTCAACAGAAGAAAAAGTAAATAATGCAACAAAAGCATACAAGGAACACATCATGTATTCTTTCAATGGCTTTTGCAAAGGAGAGTCTATGAACAAAGACACCAGCAAGACCAGCCACACCACCGCCCTTCTGGATGTGAAGCCCGATCTTGTGAAGCGGATAGGAAATACCACCTTTGACATACATATCCATTTCAGCGAAACGAGCCGGGAAACGCTGCACACAGAGATGGGAAATTATACGCTAAACAGCGGTGACGCTCTTATTTTTGACTCGTCTGTCAAGCACACCTATATCAATGAGCAGGATGTAATGCTTACTTTTATGGTGGTAAATTTCTATCCCAATTAAAAAAGCGGGCTGTAATCGGAATTCTTAAGAGATTCGTCAGAAAATATTCGTTGACGCACTTGGACTACTATGATAGTCTGTTGTTTAGACAGACTATCATAGTAGTCCGTTTTTTCAAAAGGTGCGCACCTGTGAAGATAAACTAATAAAAAGAAAGGATTTATACCATGTTCCATCGTACAAAGAGAAACCTTACAGCTTCAGGAATCATGTGTCTTATGCTTATGGCTGCCGGACAGACTGCCTATGGAGCAGCGCCTGCCCCGCAGGTATCCACGGTTTGGGCCCAGGAAGTTCAGAACCCGGCGGAGGATCTTACTTTGGGAGGGCTTTTTGAGCTTTATACCCCGGAAGAATACGAGGAATCCATCAACCAGATTAAAAAATATATGGGCGCAGACCATGCCGATGTCAAGGCCATGGAAGCGGACCTGGCCAAACTGAAGGCGGATAACGGCAAAGGTGAATTTGTCATTTACAAAGGCGCTTTTACCGTATCCACAGAAACTACCATCGTTGCCTTCAATCCCACAATCGTTATGAGGCCGGATCTGGCAAAGAGCGCTGAGGAATTGACAGCGGAAAACTATAAAAAGGATATTGAGGATGTAACAAAGCTTTTGGACCAGGCCGTAAAAGATAAGACCGTAACTTTAGACCAAAAGGATTCTATCCTGAAAAAGATGAATGAAAACCTGGAGAAATTAAATTAGGGCGGATGCCATATATGGGAAAGCAAAACGGGCGTATCGACTAACTGATGTGATGCGTCCGTTTTGTTGTGTGGATCATGCAAAAGTTCAATAAATTAAGCAGTCCTTATACATTATTTTTCCCAGAATGTCCATTTTACGGCATTTTGGAATCCTGTTTTTTGATAAAATCTGCCGGAACCGCCTGTCATATGTGTTGCGCCTAATGCTTTGGTTTTCCGATACATTTCAGATAATGCCGCCGCAAGACCTTTATGCCGGTATTCAGGAATGGTGCAGAGAGGTTCCATGTATGCCAGGCGATTTTCAGGTGTCCACCACATCCCTGCATAGCAGGCATATTCTCCCGACTCATCTGCAATAACCACATCCAGTTCCGGCGTTGCGTGCGGCGCGGTGCTCAGTATATAATTGTGCTGCTCATACTGATGATTCCACGGACCTTCACACTGCTCATGGTCAAAACCTTTAAAACAGCATTTGCCCACGTTTGTCCTGTCAATGTCCTGGGGGTTTACAAAGTAAAAACCTTCCGGCAGCGGAAAATCCAATTCATCTGCATAATCCCCATCTGTACAAGATTTCAATTTCTTGTTCTGCATAAATTACCGATAAACTGAAAGTTATCGACTTGTTTTTGATAGCCTATTCTGCAAAAAGGTAACAGCAGCTTCTTGTACTTCTTCTCTTAATTCGCCCTGTGTAGGTTTTTTTGCAATCCTCTGTATATCTGAGAGAATACAATTTATGCTCTTATCAGAAAAAAGAGGTGCCAGACAGGTAATAATCCAATACTTCCATATTTCGTCTTTTTCATGTGGACTTAAAACTCTATGAATTAAAGGGGTCAGAGCTGATTGGTGTAAAGCTAGCACCGGCAAAATATCACCAGCAACAGGCCAATTACAGTCCTGTATCCACTCCAAAAGAGAGGGTAATATCGGCTCAATCTCATTGTCAGTGAGGTGTTTTAGCCTCTCTATATTGGAACTATCAAATTTATTTTTTGGCACCAAGTCGTAAATATCTGTCATATTAGTTCTTCATCTCCATCTCAACTTAACGATTTGTCGTCTTTACCTGATAGCATTAAGACGCACTAAATTATTATTTATTATGTAAGCAAATTGCAAATTAGCTTATTAAACCTGTCGCTTTCGCTCCATTGAGGAAAGTGACAGGATTCCTCAAACCAGTAAAACTGTTTTTCTGTTTCAATCCGGTCGAAGTATTCCTTCGCAAGAGCAGAGGACACATGGTTGTCATATCTTCCCTCGATAAATATGATTGGAGCGCCATATTGTGTTTGGGCTTCAAAGTTTGTTTGCATGACTTCCTGCCACAAATATTGTATGGCTTGCAGACTGCCCCTCTGGTGCCGAATCAAATCGGCGAGTGTGTAATATCGAGAGAGCAAAAAGGGAATGGCTAAATTATTATAATTTGTTCTTCCATAGAGGGAACCCTTGTGTTTAACAACCTGCCTGGTCACAAAAAGCAGGTCATTCAGCCAACTGTCCGTTTGATAGGAGCAATCAATCCTCCTGAGTTTTTCCAAGTCCTTTTTATCAGCATGTGCCAGAGCATATTCATAGGCTGATTTGCTGGATTTTTTCATATTGACGACTTGCCCACAGCCGATATAAGTATGCACTAATTCCGGGTATGCCTGGACAAAGCGCAGCCCCAGAATGCTCCCCCATGAATGACCGACCAAATACACCGAACTTTGATGAAACCGGGGCAGCAAATAATCCACAAGTGTGTAGAGGTCATTGACAAAAATGTCAATCGTAACGGGCCCGTCAAATTTATAATAGGACTTTCCCGCACCACGCTGCTCCCATATAACAACCGTGAACTGCTGTTCTAACATTTTATTGTACGTCATCACCAAGGGAAACGCAGCGTCTCCGGGGCCACCATGCAGATAGATCAGCAAAGGAGCCTTTTCCTTTTCTGCACGTATCGAAACAAACTGCGGCACACCGTTTACATTCAATTTTAACTGTTTGTCTATATACATGTTTCCTCCAACTTCTGTCGGTGCGCCTCCATTACCAAGACAGCCCTTTCTCCCAAGAGTTAACAACAGTGTAGTTCCATGGCGGCCTGTTTTTTGAAGAAGACTCCCAAAACTTTACGGTCTGGCCGTTTGGAAGGGTATATTCAATGTTCGCAAAGGAACCTTTCAGCGCATTCAGTTCTGTTACTTCTTCCATATCTGGAATCTGCAGCGCATGGAAGGCCGCAATCAGCTTTTCTTTTAATTCGCTTAACGCTGTTTTCCCATTTTTACAGCACTGTGCAACAAGGCATTCCGCCCCAAAAGGCTGCCCTTCTGTTGCTGCACATCCGTTACAAGTGCTGCATAATTCACAGTTCGTACAATCAATTCCGCAGATAGATTTCATTCTGTTTTCCTCCTCAAATTCTCTTTTTTACAGCTTCCTTATGGGAAAAAATATATACCCTTTCCCGGTCTTTGGGCAGGTAAAATCATGGACGGCACCAACCAGAGCAATACCATTGCCCTTCATATATTGGATTACTTCTGAAAAGGTATTATCATTTTCACGTTCCACATAAATATACTCATAGCCGGGTATCACCCACTTTGTCCAGCCATCGGGGGCTTTTGCATCCTCATTACACTCTACCCCTGCAAGGTAAAGCCCTTTCTGAAAGCCCTCCCAGGGCTGGAAGGAACGGGAAAAGTCAGACATTGCGCCCCATATTCCGCTGATGTTCCCATCTTCATCTTTCTTTGCCAGATGTGCGATTTCTCCAAAATGGGAATTCGCCTCATCCCATAACTTCTGAATAAAGCCGGCTCCGTCCGTTGTCGCCCCTTCTTTTCCGATTACAACAAAGGATTCTTTTTCACATGTTTCGATTTTCATTGATTTGTTACTCCCTTCGCTTTATGTTTCATTTCATTTTAAAGGCTCTTTCTTTTTCTCGTTTTGGATATATTTATCATAGCGGCACTGCTCAATGACTGTGTGCCCCAGTAATGTAATTGCCCTTGCCGGACAGGAACTGATGCACCGGTAACACATGGTACAGTGTTTTCCGGCAGCCGCTTTTCCGTTTTTCAGGGTAAGGTTGTCGGCCGGGCAGAGCCGGGTACAAAGCCCACAGCCTGTACAGGCATTACTGATTTTTAATTGATCCGAGTAACTTTTGGTTTTGCTGTAGTACCACAAACGCTGGCAGAGTAATCCGGCGATTCGGCTATAAAGATGCAGGCCGTTTTTGGGATACCTGCCTTTCCTGATTTCCTCTGCGCATTTCTCAATCTTTCTGTCTGCTTTCCGGATGATTTCCCGGTTCTCCTGAAAGGTTTTTTTCAGCAGCTTTACATCACAGACAGAATCAGGCATACGGATATGGAAACCGCCAACGATTTTGGCGCCATACTTTTTGAGCAGCCATGCCGAGCAGCCTGCGCCGTCTCCGCTGAACAATCCCATAGTGGCAACGCAAAGTATTTTCTTACCCTTCCAAAGATCCGGATGGCTTTTGATAAAATCTTTTACCATGACAGGAACGTTTGAAAACTGAACAGGATATGCAAAAACGATAAAGTCATGCTGTGATAATAAATGTGCCGCGTCTTTCTGCTCCATCGGAACTGCCTGCGCAGTTTTATCCAGTAAAAAAAGCAGCTTTTTGATACAATGTTCTGTGTTTCCTGTTCCGCTTAAATAGATACCTATCATATATTTTCCCTTTCAAAATTGGAGTAATGACCACGTCCCTGCACCATGGTTTCTGATTTTATCCTTTTCTGTCAATTTTACTGCCATTGACCGATTTTGGGAAGGGCTGAAAACAAACATCTTCTCAAAATCGGTCAATGGAGCAATAATAAATTAAGTTCATTCTTTTTAAGATGTTTTAGAGGCTTTTTGGAGACTACTCTGATAGAATGGACAAAAATTCGCAGAAATATTGGATAAGCTGTGGATGGAATTTTATATGAGAGGAGAGCAACATGAAAAAGAAAACAGGAAAAATGATCTTATTGACAGGGGTGCTGTGCATCCTGAGCCTTGCGGTATGTGCCTGTGGAAAGAAGGAGGAAGCATCAGATACCCAGGAACCACAGGTGGTTCAAGGCGAGCCGAGCCCGGAAGATGATACGGAGAACGATGCTTCTGCTCCGGAACCGGAAGCGGATGCAGAAGGAACCGACACCGGGAATGAACCGGAGTCACCGGAAGCCTCACCGGAACCGCAATCCGGTGAAAGCAGCAGCCAGGGAACAGACAGCACACAGAAAGAACAGCCGGAAGCACAAAGTCAAAGTACGTCTGGCACATCTGCAGAATGGGTGGACAGTACTCCCAATCTGGAAGGGGATATCAAAGAACTGAAGGATGGGCAGCTTACCGTGGTAGAGGCCATTACAGAAAAATCAGATAATGGAGGTGATATCGTAGTATCTCCTGGCAGCGGGGATGATTCTGAGTATAACAAGATTGCGGTTACATACGATGCAAATACCCTGTTTGCTATACAAACGATCTATGATGGAGGGGCCAGATCTGAAATGTCAGCAGCAACAGCGGCGGACCTGGCATCCGGCCAGTTCATTCAGGTATGGGGAAGTTCTTCCGGCAGCGGACTGAAAGCAACCCAGATTTGTATTGTAAAAGTGGACTGAACCATTACCTGCCCTCTTTTGATAAGGAAAAAACCCTTGTCAGGAGAGGGCAGTTTTTCTAAATAAAACTTTTATTTCCTGCATTTCTTTCATAAAAACTGGCGTGTCTTAAAAAATTTTGTAAAAAGGTCACCTTTCGTCTTCCGATTGCGTGTCATAAGTATAACAGCATCCAGCCGAAGGATACCCGGAAAGATTTTCGGACACGGATGTGACAGAAAATTCTTCCAGATCCGGGTATTTTGAGCGATGGATGTGGAACAGAAAGGAGATGGAAAGATATGGACCTGGAAGCGGCAGTAAGGAAACACAGTGAGATGCTGTACCGGATCTGCATTGTAATACTCGGCAGTGAGCAGGACACCCAGGATGCCATCCAGGAGACCTTCTGCAAATATCTGGAGAAAAAACCGAAATTTGTGGACGGCGAGCATGAAAAGGCATGGCTGATCAAGGTGGCGACTAATCACTGCAGGGACATACAGCGGTTCAGATTCCGGCACCCGAAGGTGCCCATTGAGGAGCTTGCAGGCACACTGGTATCCCGGCAGGAGGATAGGGAGGCGGTGCGAGAGCTCCTCCAGATGCCCCCAAAGCAGAGGGCCGTGATGGTACTCCACTATGTAGAAGGATACCAGGTAAAGGAGATTGCCGGTATCCTGGGAATTACGGAGCATGCGGTCAAAAAGAGGCTGCAGCGTGGAAGGGAGCAGTTTCGGACTACCTGGAAGGAGGAATATTGCAGATGAGTGAGATGAATGGCGGACAGCTGAGACATGCTTTAAAACAGGTACACATGAAAGAAAATATGCAGGAGGAAATTATCATGAATGTAAGAACACAGATGGCAGACGGAACCTACAGACGGAACAGCTTTAAGAGGATGGCAATGTCGGCGGCAGCCTTCATGCTGGTCTTCGGTGCGGTGTCCATTCCTTCCTATGCGGCAATCAGCAACCTGGTGCGGGCAAGGATGGAGGCGATTCCCAGGGCAGAGGTGGAGGCAACGGAGGACATGATCCAGAGCCAACAGATCCATGCAGACCAGTTCAGCAGGGAATATACAAGGGAGGAAAGGAAACGGATGGATGCCCTCCGACAGGAGTACGAGAATGGCATGTTCCCGGAGAACACGCTGACCCTGGTGGAGAATGAAAGCCAGGTGCCGGACGGGGATACACTGGCCTATACGAAGGATACCGGCTGCTTCTACCTGCCTGACCGGGAACTGACAGACGAGGAGCTTCTGCAGATACTGGACTTTAACGCAGCCAGGGACTATGCCCTTGACCAGTCACCGGAAGTGCAGAAGGCAAGAGAGGAAGCAAAAGCAGAGGCCGAAGAAAGAGCAGCGCAGGCCGGGGAGGAATAATCGCTGCCAGTTTACAGAAAAATCGGGAATAAGGCCAGTGTTGCCTGAGAGCAGGCTGGCCGGAACAGGGCATCAGGGCTGTAAGCCATGGTGCCCTAAAAAGGCGAAATGGAACATATCAGTACATATGTAGGAAGAAGGGAACATGAAAATGCAAAAATGCAGGCTGTTGGGTATGCTGCTGTTGGCAGGCGCCTTATGTCTTACTGGTTGTAGCGACAGTCCAGACCCAACAGCAGATGTTATGGAAGGAGAGGTACCGCAGCCGGTGATGCAGGAAGATTCAGCAGATTCTGCTTATCGTGCGGATGATGACACTGTCCCGGAGGAAAGCAGCCAAAGTTCCGCATTGCCCCCATTATCCACAGAAGCACGGACCATAGATTATAAGGGGAGTGTGTCCGTAGACTGGCTTACGGCGTCTTCGGATGCCATTTATTTATTGAGCAGGGAGCGGGACGGGGGATCCGGAATCCTGAAAATGAAGCCAGGGGAGGCTGACGGGGAGGATCTGCAGGTGACGGCGCCGGATGGAATGGTGTTTTCCGTCATGACCACGGACGAACAGGGGAACCTGTATGTGGTGGCAGAGGACAGGGATATTGAAGCAGTGATGAGGGATGATGAGGTTGTCTGCCCTACAAAACACTGTGAAGTATGGAGGGTCAGCCCGTCTGGTGAGGTGGCGGCAAAACTGAACATTTCCGAATATGTAAAACAGGAAGTTTTTTCACCCCGTATGATTGCAGTGGCAGGAAACGGGGATATCTACCTTTCCACACAGAACGATGGAACAGCAGTGCTGACCTTTGATGCGGAAGGGAACTTCCTGAATAAGATCAGTTATGATTACAAGGTTTATACGCTGCGCACCGCCATGGGAAGAGGACGGAACGGAAAGGTATACGCCGTACTTTGGGACAGTATTGCAAATGATGGCACTTCCGTGATCGTTGAATTGGACGGGCGCAATGGTAGTATAGGGGATGTCACTTCTTTTCTTCTCCACAGTGACGGCAGCTTCTATAACTGTGTATGTCCGGGGAGGGACTGTGACCTTGTAATTTTCGGCGGACAGGGAATCCTTGGCTATGACCTGGGGAGTGCCAGTATCAAATGGAAGGTTTCCGCAGGCGAGCTGCCTTTCAGCACAGAGGGATATTTCCCAATGGCAACACTGCCCGATGGAAGGGTACTGTTTCTGGATAGAAATTACAAATGGGATGAGGATGATCCAACGAATATGTGGGTGGCAGCAGAAGGAACAAAATTCCATTATGTTCCTGCGGCGCGGCAGTAGGGCAGTATCTTACGGCCGCCGGAAAATAATTTAATATATCATCAGTATGCCAGGTAAGCATGTCAGGAACCAGTGGGCGGTGGTTCGTGGCATGCTTGGTTGGCAGTTTTTGTAATTTATATATTGTCAATACCCCAAAGGAACAAAATGCAGGAGTAAGTATGGTGCAAAAGAGAAGACAGCCAGCCTGGAAGACAGAGAATCAGAGAAAAAGAAGCAAGAAGATTGCCAGAAAGAGGCGTAGGGTCATAGCCTATACCGTCCGGGGAATCATGGCGGCTGTTCTGGCAGTTATGATTCTGCTGATGATCTGTGGCTGTTTGTATATCCGGGATTTTTTCCGCAGGAATGAGAATGAGATCAGCACCCAAAAGGCGGATGTTGTTCGGGAAACAATATCCAGTGTAGAGGAAGATGAATTGGACGCAGACCTTTCGGGGGAAGAAAACCATATGGTTGTCCTGGATGCCGGACACGGCGGGGAAGATGGGGGAACAGTGGAACAGGCGGCAACGGAGAAGGAGATCAACCTTGCTGTTGTCCTGAAATTAAAGGAACTGCTGGAGGAACAGGGCATCCGGGTGGTACTTACCAGGGATAAAGATATTTTTATGAAACTTGAGGAACGGGTACAGATTGCAAATTGGGAAAAGGCAGATCTTTTTATAAGCATTCACTGCAATTATTATGAAAAAGACAGTTCGATATATGGTCTGGAATGTTATTACTGCAAGAGCGGGGAGGAAGGGAAACATTATGCGGAAAAGATTATGGAAACAATAGAAGAGAGCAAAAATATTGTTTCAAGGAATGTAAAACCTGCCGATTACTATATTCTGAAGAATACAACAGTTCCTGCTGTATTGGTAGAAATAGGTTATCTTTCCAATTATAATGAAAGAAATCAGCTGATGTCAGAAGAATATCAGGAGAAGCTTGCCGGAGAACTTGTGAAGGGGATTGTGAAAGGGATGGAGGAAAGGACAGGATAGTAGGTTCTGTTTCAGGGCTTCCCATAATCGGCCAATCGGAGGATAATAAAAGGAGTCGATAGTTCTGACGGTAAAGCGCAGTTTTACTGTGGCTTTTCTAATATAGACAGGTTTATAAAGGAAGATACCGATGGGGACATTTGAAAACAAGAAAACAAAGTATATACCAGTTGTGTTTTTCATCATTTTATTTTTGGCTGTGGAAGGCGTTCTGTTTGCTGTGTTTCTTTACAAAAATGATAAGGGTGGAAATATCCTTGTTGGGGCAAGCCCGGATACAAGTGCTTTCCAACTATATTATTATGACGGGGAAACGGTTATGGTCAGGACTCTGTATGACAGCAGTACGGAGAAGGAAGTGATTAAAAGGAGCAATGATATTCCCCTCCAGGCGGCAGAGGAACAGGCCCTCTCCCAGATGGAGACTCCCTTCTTTGGAATCTGGATCAGCAGCGGGGAAGGGTATGACATTTCCGTGACGGCATCCGGCGGGGTCTGGCTTAGGAATGACGGGGCGGTTTATTATGGGGATACGGACCTCTCCTTTCTATGGAGAGAGATGGAAGGCAGTGATGAGGATACCTGGAATGTCCTTAACTTTCCCAATGCCGGGCATTTGTCCGTATATCACAGCTGTTTCCTGCTGAAAGCGGATGAGCTGCCTGCAGAGGGTACAGAGGGGATGTCTATGACTGTCCAGGACATCGGGACAAGTGAGATTACGGTATTGATTGCCAATAACAGCGGGGAAGAATTCACTTACGGGGAATACTTTTCCCTCCAGAAACAGATAGATGGCCAGTGGTACACAATGCCTGTCAGGGCGGATAATGTTGGCTTTCAGGATATTGCCCATATCCTTCCGGACGGGGAGAGTGCCAGCGAGACATATAATCTGGATATTTATGGCACGCTGGAGCCAGGGATGTACAGGCTTGTGGTGGAAACACTGAGCGCCGAGTTTCTGGTGGGGCATGGGAGGATGGCAGGAACATGCGCAAATTTCTTATAGAGGCAACTTTTGCCCAGGCAAAGCATGACGGCATTGCGGCTTGATGAAGTGCAGCATGGTATCGCGGCGGCGGAATCGGAGGAGGCCATACAGTTCCTAAAAGACAGGGGAATACGCAACAGGGGCAGGGCCACAAGGGATGATTCTCTGTCCGGCAGCCAGAATATTTTTAGCAGGGAAAAATGAATTTTATCTTGCAGAGGACATGATAACAGATGTTGAAAAGCATATGGTGGATGATGATTTGACTGTTGAAAAAATCTGCAATTTTCTGCAGGACAAAAAGAAAAGGCCTATGGAAGCAGGGAGACTACAGGAAAGTTTAATAAATGCAGTAAATTTACAAGTTACACTATGCATAGACAAAATTGGCTAATGGAGGTGTGTTAATGAAATACGAAATAGCAAAAAAAGAAAACATTGAACAAATTTATCAATTGGTACAGAACACGATTAACGCTATTTATCCGTTATATTATCCTCAAGGAGTAGTTGAATTTTTTTGCGGGCTTCATTCAAAGGAAAACATTGCCACAGATATAGAAAATGGTTTTGTTAGAGTTTTGTTATCTGGTGATTGTTTAGTGGGAACAGGCAGCTGCAAGGAAAATCATATATCAAGACTATTTGTTGCTTCTGATTTTCAGAAAAAAGGATATGGCAGTTATATTATGCAATGTCTTGAAAAAGAAATATCTTTTAACAGCACGATTATTTACTTAGATGCTTCGCTTGCGGCAGCCTGTTTTTATGAGCATAGGGGATATAAAACCTTAAAGCATGAAGAATTATTTATCAATGGAAATGCAAGGTTAGCTTATGAAGTAATGGAGAAACGTATAGCAGTTCCTAATACAGATATTTTTTATGATGGAAAATACTTTATACCAAAGATGAATACTGAAAATGGTGAAGTGGATAATCAAACGCTTTTTTTATATCATCAAAATGAGAATATTTTATGGGCGGATTACTATGGCGGGGGAATAAAAAAAGGGAGTATAGTTGGAACGGTTGCTTTGAATGGAGAAATAGATTTTTATTATCAGCATATTAATTTGAGTGACCAGATAAGAATTGGGAAATGTCACAGTGTACCACAGATTTTAAGTGATGGCAGAATAGAACTTTCAGAACAATGGCAGTGGCTGAATGGCGATAAATCAAAAGGTTCGTCAATCGTAATAGAAAAAACCACAGATGAAAAATGAATATCATCATAGAGCCAGACGCACAGATGCCGCAGACATCCGGCACTTTATTCACCGTTATTTCCGCAATGCAGTGCTGGCAGGCGTTTCACCCCGGCCACCTTCTTGGGATTCTTCGATGATATCCGAAAACAGCAAAAAAAGTCGAGACAAAAAGCAGGGGGCATTATAAAATAATAAGCCCAAGGAAGAAGGAGGTGGTTTATTTTGAAAGAACAGACAGCGGCGGTCCAGAGGATGCAGGATTATATCGAAGCCCATCTGGAAGCGGATATCACACTGGCACAGCTGTCAGCCGTCTCCCTGTTTTCTCCCTGGCATTCCTACCGGCTGTTTAAGGAGCTTTTGGGGGTGACGCCGGCAGAATATATCCGCAGGCTCCGGCTTTCCCGCTCCGCCATGCGGCTGAAGGAGGGACAGTGCCTTGTGACGGAGGCGGCCTTTGACTGCGGGTTTGGCAGTGTGGACGGGTATATCCGTGCCTTTTACCGGGAATTCGGCTGCAGGCCGGGGGAATATCTGAAGAATCCGGTGCCCATTGCCCTGTTTATCCCATACGGCGTGAAATTCGGAGAACTGAGAAAGGATGTTTTGGATATGGAAATGAAAAATCTCCAGAGCGTATTTATCCAGGTGATCCAAAAACCGGAGCGAAAGGTCATCATCAAACGAGGAATAAAAGCGGAAGATTATTTTGCATACTGTGACGAAGTGAGCTGTGAGGTCTGGGGAATATTAAAAAGCATGGATTCCCTCTGCGGGGAGCCGGTCTGCCTGTGGCTGCCGGGAGCCTATAAAAAGCCCGGCACTTCCACCTATGTACAGGGCGTGGAGGCAGAGGCGGATTACCATGGGGAAATCCCGGAGGGGTTTGATGTCATTTCCCTGCCTGCCGCCGAGTATCTGGCGGTCCAGGGGGAGCCTTTCCGGGAGGAAGATTATTCCCAGGCGATTCTTGCCGTACAATATGCCATCGACCATTATGACCCGTCTGTGATCGGATACGAGTGGGACGAGGAAAGCCCCCGCATCCAGCTGGAGCCCAGAGGGGAGAGGGGATACATCGAGCTTCGGGCAATTAAAAAGCAGCAGTAGCGGTGCATACCGTTACCGGAAAAAGGAGGATAATTTGAATAAGTTGAGCGAAACGAGAAAGAAAACAGAAGAGGCTGTTAAAACAACGGGCCTTACCAAAAGCTATCAGGGAAGAACTGTGTTGAAGGGCTTGAATCTGTCAGTCAAGGCCGGAACGGTCTTTGGTCTGTTGGGGGCAAACGGCGCCGGAAAGAGTACCACTATCGAATGCATCCTGGGAACGAAACAGGCCGATGGCGGAACCGCCCTGGTATTGGGGTGGGATGCCAAAAAGGACCGGCGCGCTGTATTTCAGAAAGTGGGCGTCCAGTTTCAGGAAGGGGATTACCAGCCGGAGATCAAGGTATCCGAGCTTTGCAGGGAAACCGCCTGCCTGTATGAGAGGCCGGCAGACTGGAAGAAGCTTTGTGAACGCTTCGGGATTGGGGATAAGATAAAAAACACCGTGAAAAGTCTTTCCGGCGGGGAGCGCCAGCGGCTGTTTATTGTCCTGGCGTTGATACCGAACCCAAAGCTTGTGTTCCTGGACGAGCTGACTACCGGGCTGGACGCAAGGGCGCGCCGGACGGTGTGGAAGATCCTTGAGGATTTAAAGGGCGAAGGGCTGACCATTTTTCTCACTTCCCATTTCATGGATGAGGTGGAGGCCCTCTGCGATGAGATCTGTATTCTGAGAAAAGGGGAGGCCGTCTTTTACGGCACCGTGGAGCAGGCGAAATCTCAGAGCGGCTGTGAGCGTCTGGAGGATGCCTATTTGAAATTTGCGGACGAGGAGGTTGTGGCATGAGAACATTTTTCAGTCTTTTAAAAACAGAACTGAAGCTGAATATCCGGAATATGAACATGGTGATTTTTGCCGTCATTATGCCGGTTGTGGTACTGGTCATCCTTGGTTTCATATACCAGACAAAGCCCGCCTTTCCGGGGGCGGAGTACACGTTCCTGGAGCAGTCCATGAGCGCGGTCTGTACCATCTCCATCTGCGCCGGGGGCCTGATGGGGCTGCCTCTGGTGGTAGCCGGATACCGGGAACGGAAAATCCTCAAACGGTTCCGGGTGACGCCCATCAGCCCGGTTATGCTGCTGGGGGTGGAATTTACCATCTATGTGCTGTATGCTGCGGTTTCTATGGCTCTGGTCTTTCCCATGGCGGCTGTGTTCTGGGGCGTAAGGCTTCCCGGCAGCCCGGCGGCATTCCTTGGAAGCTGGCTTCTTACCCTGGTTTCCACCTTAAGCATCGGGATGATGGTGGGCGGCATTGCGAAAAATGAAAAAATGGCCAGTGTGATCGCCTGCCTTTTGTACTTTCCCATGCTGATTTTTTCCGGGGCCACGCTGCCCTTTGAGGTGATGCCGGGGATGATGCAGAAAATCGTTGCCCTTTTCCCGCTGGCACAGGGGATACAGCTTATGAAGGCGGCTTTTCTGGGGATGCATACGGAATCTGTCTGGGTACCGGCAGCGGTTATGGGAATCGTCACCATTTTGTGTGCAGGCGCGGCGGTGAAATTTTTTAAATGGGAGTGAGTTCTTTCGGGCTATCAATTCGTATCGTTCAAATGCGAGGTTTTTTGTGAGAGAATCGGCTATAATAAAAGCAACAGGGGGAACACGATGGACTGGATAAAACGGTTGAACCAGGCGATTGATTTTATAGAAAAGAACCTGGATGGGGAACTGGATTATGAGGATGTAGCCGGGGTTGCGGGCTGCCCTTCCTACTATTTCCAACAGATGTTTTTATATATGACAGACATGACACTGCGGGAATACATACGGTGGCGCAGGCTGTCTCTGTCCGCCGTGGAACTGCAAAAGGGAAATGGAAAAGTAACGGATATTGCCATGAAGTATGGTTATGAATCTCCCACCGCGTTTACCAGGGCTTTTAAGAATTTTCATGGAATCACGCCCTCCGCTGTAAAAACGGAACCGGTATCCTTTCAGGCATATCCGCCCATTTCTTTTTCCATGGCAATCCACGGAGGGGCGCCGCTGCAGTTCAGGATAGAGGAAAAAGAAGCGTTCCGGATACTGGGAAGGTCCTGTCCCCTGTCGAAAGAACTGACAGAGAATTTTGAAAGGATACCAGCGGTATGGGATGCCGCACTGGCAGACGGAACACTTGCCAGATTACTCTCCATGGCAGAGGGAAAGCCGGAGGGACTTCTCGGTGTCAGTATCCATCATACGGAAGACTGGAAATATCTGATTGCTGTCCGTTCCGATCAGAAGCCGGGGGAATACGAAGAATATCAGATTCCGGCATGCAAATGGGCGGTTTTTGAAGGAAAGGGAACGAACCGTACCCTTCAGGAGCTGGAAAGGCGTGTCATTACCCAGTGGCTCCCTACGTCCGGCTACACCTACGCAGAGATACCGGATATTGAGGTGTATCTCCATGCAGACCCGGAAGACGCAGTCTATGAATACTGGCTTCCTGTACGATAAGAAGAGCATGGAACCGGAAGGAGGATACCGATGGATGGTCAGGAGATGATAAATGAGCTTAGGGCGCAGGCTTCTGAGAAATACAGGGAAAATATGATTCGGATGGGGATACCGGCCGAAAATAGTATTGGTGTGGCAACGTCCGTAGTAAGGGGCCTTGCAAAGAAAGCCGGGAAATCGCAGGAGCTGGCATTTGAACTGTGGAATACAAAATACCACGAGGCAAGGATGCTGGCGGTCTTGTTGATGAATCCGAAGGCGACAACGGATGCTGAGGCGGAAAGGCTGCTCCTTGATGTGGTTTCCTGGGATTTATGCGACCACCTGTGTAAAAATTTATTTTTGAAGATGAAGAGCAGGGATAATTTTATTGCAAAGTGGATACGGGAACCGCAGTTATATAAAAAAAGGGCGGCGTTTGTGCTGATTGCAGCTTCCGTGATACATGACAGGAAGCTTACGGATGAAACGGTGGACGGCTATCTGGAGATGGTTACACAGCATGCGGATGATGGACGGGAGCATGTGAAAAAGGCGGTTTCTACTGCTTTGAGGGAAATCGGAAAAAAGAACTTTCATTATAATGAAAAGGCGCTTTTGCTGGCGCACGAGTGGATGGAAGGAGAAAGCAAGGCATTGAGGTGGATTGGAAAGGATGCGGCGAAGGAACTGGAAACCATGGTAAAGGCAGAAGGACGGGGACGTCTGATTTCCGCAAATACCAGGATGGGAAAGGAATCAGGAGGTTCGGGATGAACGGGAAGTTTTTTGCGCTACCGCAGGAAAGGCAGGAGCAGATCAGGCAGTGGAAAAGCCAGTATCCACTCTCCATGAAAACAGAAGGGCTGACCCCGGAAAAAGTGATAAGGGCAATCAACCATACGTTTGACAACGCGATCATTGCCACAGATGTGGGGCAGAACCAGTTATGGGCGACACAATTCCTGGAATTAAGCGAAAAGAAGCAGATGCTGACTTCCGGAGGCTTAGGAACCATGGGCTATGGCTTTCCGGCTGCTATTGGAGCCCAAATCGGAAATCCGTCAAAGGATGTTATCGTTATTTCAGGGGACGGCGGCATGCAGATGAACATTCAGGAAATGGCGACCGCAATCTGCTATGAACTTCCAATCACCATCTGCATACTGAACAACGGTTATTTGGGAAATGTACGGCAATGGCAGGAAATGTTTTTTGACAGGCGTTATTCCAGCACCTGTATGCGGTACAGGAAAAGCTGCCCCGGCAGCTGCAATACCCCGACAGAGCACTGCCCGGAATATACGCCGGATTTTCTTAAATTGGCGGAAAGCTACGGAGCAAACAGTTTTCGCGTAACAAAAGAAAATGAGATTGCCGCCGCCCTTGAAAACGCAAAACACAACTTAAAAGTACCTACTGTCATTGAATTTATCATTGAGCCGGAGGCAAATGTTATGCCGATTGTTCCGCCCGGCAATGCTTTGGACGACATGATACTGGAAAGCGGGGATAAGGGAATATGAAAAAGAGATGGATTTGTTTATTTGTTGAAAATGATGTAGGGGTTAAAGAGAAATGGGGCTTCTCAAAATTGGTCAATGGGGTGATAATATAGAAAGCGAATCAGAGAGGGCAGGTTATTATCTTATATTTTTACGCCGCAGTGCGCCGGAAAGAGCTTCTGATTTATTTGGAGGCTCTTATTTTTTACATAAAGTCCGGCTCGTAGTGTCATCAGGAGAACTGCTATGGATGCAATATAAGAATGATACCTGTATTTTGTGACCATAATGGTTATATTAACATTAGCAGCATTGCCGTTACCTGGAATAAAATCAGTAAACATATTGAAAGAAACGGAGTTACGAAAGGAGATTACGAATGCTTCATATTGAACATTATTCGAAAATATATCCCGGCGGGAAGAAGGCGGTGGATGACCTGACCTTACATGTTGGGCCAGGTGAGATCTATGGATTCATCGGCCACAACGGAGCAGGTAAAACCACCACCCTTCGGGCTGTGGCCGGGGTGATGGACTTTACGGAAGGCGCCATCACCATTGACGGCCACGATATTAAGAAGGATCCTGTGCAGGCGAAACGTGTCACCGCTTTTCTGCCGGACAACCCGGACATCTATGAGTTTATGAAAGGGATTGATTACCTTAATTTCATTGCCGATCTGTATGACATTCCTGCAGATCAGCGTACCGCAGACATTGGCAAATATTCCGATGCTTTTGAACTCACGGACAATCTGGGTTCCCCCATTGGCAGCTACTCCCATGGGATGCGGCAGAAGCTGGCTTTGATTTCTGCTTTTATCCGGCGGCCCAGGCTGCTGATTCTGGATGAACCATTTGTAGGTCTGGACCCTTCGGCTGCACATATAATGAAAGGTTATCTGTCAGAATTATGCCAAAGCGGGTCAGCGGTATTTTTTTCCACTCATGTACTGGAGGTGGCGGAAAAGCTATGCGACCAGATTGCCATTATCAAAAAAGGGAAACTGGTGCAAAGCGGCCCCACGGCAGAGCTGGTGGGGGATTCCTCCCTGGAAAGCGTATTTTTAGAACTGGAGGGAGAGCGATGAATAAATTTTTTGTCCTGTTGAACGTCAGCCTCCGGTCTATGCTTCTTTCCTCAACCAATTCCAGGGGACGCAGTAAGAGAAAAGCGGCTACCGGGCTGGGCGCAGTCTTTCTCATTGCCTTTCTGGGTCTGTATCTGTCCGGGCTTTACAGTTATATGCTGATGAAGGCGCTGGCGCCATCCAATATGGAAGTGTTGGTATTTGTATTCATGGGCATGGTGGCACTGGTGGGCGGGCTTTTGTTTACCACCTTTGCGGTGAAGGGCGTGGTATTTGGCGGAAAGGACAATGACCTGCTGCTGAGTATGCCGGTGCCCACAACCATGCTGATGGCCAGCCGGGTAACTGCCATTTATCTGGAAAACCTGCTGTTCGCCGTTTTCGTACTGGTTCCCGCCGGGGTAATCTGTACGTTTCTGACACAAAACGGTGTGGGTCTTAGTCTGCTGTTCTGGATGCGGCTGGGGATCGCGGTGCTGGCCCTTCCGCTGCTGGATACGGCGCTGTCTGTATTGTTGGGGGTGCTGGTGGCCTTTCTGTCTGTCCGGGTGTCCCGCAGAGCGTTGGGGCAGAATATTGTGATGGGAATATTCATGGCGGCAGTGTTCTATTTCTCGTTTCACCTAAACGGTATGATTAACAGCCTTGCTGAGAATGCCGCCGGAGTGAAAAACTCCCTTACCTGGGCGGCACCCATGCTGTGGATGGGGGAAGGCATTATGGGAGACTGGAAAATGCTGTTGGCCTTTGTCCTGTGCTGCGTGTTCCCGTTTGCCCTGGTGGTAATGGGCCTTGGCCGGGGATACCGTCAGGCCGTGACTGCTTTTGCCGCGCGGTCCGTACAGAGCAATTACAAACTCACGGCACAGACTGTCTCCGGACCGAAGAAGGCTTTGCTGAAAAAGGAAATGCAGCGTTTTTTTGGTACGCCCATGTACTTCTGGAATGCCGGTATTGGTCTGCTTCTGCTGCTGGCCGCAGGGGCAGCCTCCCTGGTTATGAGAGAGAAACTGTTGGCTTATGTGGAAATGGCAGGGTATCCTTTCCCGCTGCTTCCCATGGCGGCAGCCGTGATTGGTTTTGGCCTCTGCACCTGTCCCATCACTGCGCCTTCCATCAGCCTGGAGGGAAAATACCTGTGGATTTTGCGGGAATCACCCATAGAGGAAAGCTCCCTGCTCTGGGTTAAGGTTGGCTTTCAGCTTCTGCTGACCCTGCCCTGTACGGTAATTGCCGGGCTGTGTATTTCGATTGCTTTTAGTTTTTCTTTGCGGCAGGGGGCGGTGCTGCTCATTGCCACACTGCTTTTCGCCATAGGGCATGCCGCCTTTGGAATGCTTATGGGCCTGTGCTTTCCGAAGCTTGACGCAGTGAATGAAACGGTCGTTATCAAGCAGTCTATGGCCACGGTGCTGGCAATGTTCGCTTCCATGGCGGTACTTGGGGTGGCAGCGGGATTCTATTATCTGGGCAGTAAAACAGCCCCCTGGACTGCGCTGGCGCTGCCCATAGGGGTATTCGCTCTGTTTGCAACGGTATGTATCGTAATCCTTACCAGGCAGGGACCAGCACTGCTGAAAAAACTATAGACAAAAAAAAGATACAGGAGGTTTCGATGAACGGGAAATTTTTTACGCTGCCGGAAGAAAAGCAGAAGCGGATTATAAATGCCGCATATGTGGTATTTGCCGACAGCAGTTACCAAAAGGCATCCATGTCCCGGATTGCAGCTGCCGGCGGGATATCAAAGTCCCTGCTGTTCCACTATTTCCACAATAAGAAGGAACTGTATTTATACCTCTGGGAGAATATCAACAGGATATCCTGTGAAATAGAATTAAAGTATTACAAGGAAACAACGGATTTCTTTGAGATTATGACCCGGAAGATTCTGGCAAGATGCGAGTTTATGAGAACGGCCCCTGATGAATATTTATTTTCCATACGGGCCCTTTTTGCGGAGTCCTTGGAAATCAGGGAGGCAACCGGGAAGTCATATAAAGAAGTATATGAAGACGCAGCGGGTGAGCTGCTGGGCTCCGTGGACCTTTCCGTGTTCCGCCCGGGTATTGACGTGGGAATGCTGCTGGAGGAGGTTGACAGCTATCTGTTTCACAGTCTCTGGCAGATGCTATCCGCCGGGAAACTGGACCCGGACGGCCTGGAAAGGGATTTTTTGAAACGGGTCGGGCAGTGGAGAATTGCTTATTTGAAGTAGACTGCATTGTCGGGAGAAAAACAATGGATATCATTTTATTTGCGGGTAATTGACCTTGTCTGCCATGCTCTAGGACTCCGGTGTGTTTTCATAGTCTCGCTTTAACGACTAATCTTTATGGGTGACCCGTAGAGACAGCAGACCACCCCGCACAATCGATAGATCTAACGAAGCTCAATCACTTCACGCTTACGCATTACGGCGTTCCTGTTCCCTGTCCTACGCTTAAACACCATTGTTAGCCTTTGGCGCTCCAAGGACTCGGTACTGGCGACTTGCCAGGTCTTACCAGACTGGATTCCCACCAGCTATATATTTGGCACCGAACTGGCGGACACTATAGTACGATGTTGATTACCATTTGGGATTTGTATTTATAGTTAACATAGAGAAAATTTTAGATGAGGTGGATTGGGGGCAAAGAAAACCATAGAAAAATATTTGAACACTTATGAAAAGCAACAAGATATCTTGTAGAATTAAGAAATCCTATTGCTTTTACACTTATACTTTAATTATTGTATTATTTTTAAGTATTTAATAAAGCGAATACAAAGAGAAACGAGTTTCCTACTATGTAGCATAAGCTCAAGTAACTTACTCGTTTTTCTTTTTTATCAGATAATGAAGATAAGTCATATCAAATATCACTGAAATAGCCTTTGTTAATAATTTCTTTTACCCCGCTAATGACTGTTTCATAAGGAACATATGTAAATAAAAGCTTGCCAGTAATCGATTCGTAATCTTGCCGATATATTTCCTTGTCCACAATCTCTGTCAAAACGTCATTGATACATATCCCTGTTTTAGCAGACGGACAGACTGGAAGAGGCTCCCGCTGGCCCCGAACTTCCTGGACAAGTCTTGACAAAGATGTATCCGGCTTCGTATATTCCATAATCTTGTAGATATCATATAAATGCCGGGAATGCCGGTCAATCTTATCTGACAAATAATAATCACAGATGGCAAAGACCTTATCAATCAGAGTCCGCTCAATCGCCTGCGTTGTGATCTCAAAGGGCATGATGTCAAACTCTTCTGCCAGTTCTTCCTGTTCCGTCATTTTCAAGAAACGGTATATATAATTATCGGCCATGCGGTTTACTGTCGGAAAGGGCAATAGGGCAATATAGGTTTCAATGAGCAATTCTGGTTTTAATTCCAACAGCGGGGAATAAATACTGGGATAGCCAGCCCTGTAACAGTTATAACTGCGCCGGCTACGGGTTTCTTCGAGGTTTGTAACAGAGAACCCCAGAGACTCCATGGAAGAAATAACTGCCTTTTTTAGCTGCCGCTTACGACTTTCGCCAGGAACGCCTTCTGATGCGGCATAGGAAATATCTATATCTTCCGAAAAGCGATCCAAAATCTGATAGCATTTTGTCAGAGAGGTGCCGCCTTTAAAAACCATCCCCTTTACCTTGGAGGCCAGCTCCTTGAGAGCAAGCGTAACATAATAATCCTTTTCAATAATTCCGGGAGGTATATGCAGTTCGTTAGAAGCAGCGATGATAAATTCGCTAAATGCTTCGTGGTCATGATGTAAATTCATAAATAATTCCCCATTCAATCAGTTTTTTTGCAGTAGGACCTGTAATGCCAGACAACACGCTGGAAAGAAGTTCCTTACTATAATTTTGTTGTTTTGCATAGTTTCTCAGAAGATTCCCGGTTTCTAAAGCAGAAAGCTCAGAATACTTTTCTGCCTGGGAAACGGCATCCAAAAGCTGGAGCAGTGCAGCGTTTTCCGATGTTATAGTCGTAGCGGGCCGTTTCAGCCGGATAGCCTGGGAGCCTACGGTAACTGTACGCCCCTTTGTTGATTCTTTTGATGTGATGATCTCCAACATTGCCGGCATCTGGGTTGTCAGACCGATCTGATTGGCAAAAGTAGCTCCGGCGAAGTATCCGTAGATTTCTGTTGTACTTTGGATATATTTGCGTATAATGACTTTCATGGGATCTAAATAACTTTTTTTCAGCAGCCGTGACGCTTTGGGGAGATAATAAATCCCTGTGTCAAAACGAGCCAGGTCGCCTGACTTGAGCATCCGTTTGAAATACTGGCGCAGGGCATTATCATTAAGCCCATCCAGCTGAATCTCGTTTATGAAAATCGGTTCGTTGTAACCATAGTTTTTTTCCAGATATTCCTTCAGCATACAAGTATCCACTCCTTCCACCTCCATACTACTATATTTATACCCAAAAGGTCAATAGATATGTCAAAATGTAGTTTGTATGTTTTTTTCAGTCACGGATCTTGTATTTGATCACCTTTCCACGGTCAAGAAAAAGATAGGAGATAAGGCGGCGTTTCTGCACATCCGGCTCCTTCAAATTGGTAGGAGTTTTCTTATCTCTATATAAACGACACAAGCTTTGGACAGTGAGGGTTCCCCTCTTTTTCTATGTATCAGACAGAAGGATAACACAAACGGACTTGTTTCGTAGTTGTTTATCAAGCATAAAAAGTGAAAAAACAGAGCCAATGTCAGCTCGCTGGCTCTGTCTTTTTGAGGAAAACATGATTACATATTGAGGTTTTCATCTCCCCATTGTTTCATATGCTCAAAAACGGGAATGAAACTTTTGCCTAAGTCAGTAAGGTTATACTCCACATGGGGAGGTACTTCTTTGTAGTCATAACGGGTAATGAAGCCATCGGCTTCCAGTTCCCGAAGCTGCTTTGTCAGACTTGATTCCGTAATGTCACCGATATGCCTGCGAAGCTCTCCAAAGCGGTGTATATCCCGAAAGGCGATATAATAAATGATTTCAATTTTCCATTTACCTCCCAGAATTTTTTGTATGGTAGAAACTGTTTTGCAGCGTTCAACAGCCAATGTACTTTTTTTCATTCCTGTCACTCCTTCTGAAATAATATAACACGTCTTTTCTTAAAAATCAATGTACCGCTTTGATATAGGTACTGCAAAAAAGTACAGTACTTGTAAAATCATTGTACAAAAGTATAATTAGTATAAACTACAGAAAACACCTTGCGGACATACCTTTATACCCTCCGGCATGCGTACACAAAAAGCTGCGCAGGAATAAGGAAACACCCTGTGGGTATACCATTATGGCGAAAAACATGCCAACAATAAGGAAAGGAGATGTTTTTATGCACTACACAGGAACAATTTGGCGGCCGCCGTATGAAGCGGCATCACTTTTGTTAGAGGTAACGGCAGGCTGTACACATCATAAATGTAAGTTTTGTACTTTGTATAATGATTTGCCGTTCAAATTCAGAATGTCCCCTCTGAAAGATATTGAGAGTGATTTACAGGAGGTTAAAAGAGCAGCGAAAAGTTGGAACAGCGAGCGTACCCACCGAGTATTTTTGACGGGAGCTAACCCCTTTGTTTTGTCTTATGACAAATTAACTGCGATTGCAGAGCTAATCCGCAAATATCTTCCGTCAGTTACATCTATCGGCTCGTTTGCGAGAATTACAGATGTTATTCCTAAAACCGATGAGGAGCTTGCCAAACTGCGAGATATGGGATATGACGGTCTGACAATAGGAATAGAAACAGGCGATGATGAAGCCCTGCGGTTTATGAATAAGGGATATACCTCTGCCGACATCATAGAACAATGCCAGAGATTAGATGCAGCAGGCATCCATTACAGTTTCTTTTACTTAGTAAGCATTTCTGGGGCAGGCCGTGGAGAAATCGGGGCAAAATTGTCAGCTGATATATGCAATCAGACTCACCCTGCGCTCATCGGGGCAAATATGCTTACGATTTATCCCGATTCTGAACTTTTTGCAGAAATACAGCGCGGGAACTGGCAGGAAGAGGGAGAAGTTGAAAAGTACAAAGAGGTACGGACGCTCATTGAAAATTTGCAGATACCTGCCATCTTTGCGGCAATGGGAGCTTCCAATGCGTACCAGTTTCATGGGCAGCTGCCAAAAGACAAGAAAAAGTTATTGGCATTTCTTGATGAAATCATAGAAAATGTCAGTGAAGATGAATTACAGCGATATAGAAGAAGTGTCCATCATCTGTAAGAGCAACATTTTGTGAGTGTACCGTTATGTACAGACAACTACACAAAAATAAGAAAGCACCCTGCAGGTATATCTTCACAAAAAGCAGCACAAAAAGGAGGAGCGATAATCATGCACTTTACGGGCAGAACTTGGCGACCACCATATGAAGCCACTCGGTCATCATACAGGCTGCCTCTGGCTGCACTTATAATAAGTGCAAGTTTTGCAGTTTGTATCAAAACGAGTACTTCCGAATGTCGCCTATGGAGGAATTTGAGGAAGATTTAGCAGAGATAAAGAGCTATCAGCCATATGCAAGGAGAATATTCTGGACAGGGGCAAATCCTTTTGCCATGAGTTACGAGAATCTGAAACTTAGGGCTTTGACCGTAAGGGATTATCTGATTAAATGCCAGACAATGGCTATGTTTGCGAGCATCCGTGATATTAAAAATAAAGAGGTGTGGCAGCTAAGGAAATTAAGGGCAATGGGCATTAACGGACTGAGCATCGGCGTGGAAAGTGGCGATGACGAAACGCTTGCCCTTGCAAATAAAGGATATACGGCTGCTGATATTCTGGAACAATGCAGAAAATTAGATGAAGCGGGTATTGAATATTACTTTATTTACATGACAGGTCTTGCGGGAAAAGACGGCGGATACCGTAATGCAAGAAATAGTGCTGAACTGTTCAGCCAGCTCAATCCGTATTTTGTTTCCGTAGACTCTCTTACACTTTTCCCAGACACAGAGCTGTACCAGATGGCACAGCAAGGTTTGTTTGTCCCTGCTGACGAAAAAGAGCGTATCCGTGAACTGCAAATGCTAATCAACAACTTAAATATACGCACACATTTATTTGCAAACACGGTTTCAAATTTCACTCCCGTAACGGCGTATCTTCCGTATGACCGTGAAAAGGTCACATGTGAATTGCAATATGTATTAGATAATACGGATGAAATGGAGATGCGGAAGTATAGAAATAATTTAAAATCTTTAGGATAAGCAATGATACTTTCTTAGTTGTATTTTAGATACTTGTCATAGTCCGAATTTCCACATATAATTGCAGTGTGGTTGTATGGAATATCTACCGTATGAGGTTTGAAAAACAGAGGACGTGAATCGTGAACAAAATTCTGATAATAGATGATGATAAATCTCTTTTGGAACTGCTGCAAAACTGTATACATGACTTATATGAAGTAGATACGGCATGGAATGGAAAGCAGGGGCTTGATATGCTGTCACAGACAAAATATGATCTTGTACTGCTTGATGTGATGCTGCCTGGCGAAAATGGTTTTGAGGTTTTAGGGAAAATACGGAAGCAGTATGCGGTGCCGGTGATTATGCTGACGGCAAAGAACTCCCCGTCAGATAAGGTAAGTGGTCTGGAAATCGGTGCAGATGATTATGTAACGAAACCATTTAATATGGAGGAGCTGCTGGCGAGGGCTGCGTCTCAGATTCGAAGAAATACCACACTAAAGAATGGAGTTTTGCCACAAGAAAAACTCTGTTTCGATAAGATTACTATTATTCCGCAGATGAAAGGAATATTGAAAGAAAACAAAGAAGTGCTGCTGACAGGAAAAGAATTTGACTTGTTGTATTTTCTTGCCTCATCTCCAAAGCAAGCTTATACAAAAAAGCAGATTTATAAGGCTGTATGGAAGGACGATTATGTCTATGACGATAATAACATTATGGCATTGGTCAGTAAGATAAGAAAAAAAATAGAAGATGATCCGGAAAATCCCAGCATAATACAGACAGTCAGGGGAGTCGGCTACCGCTTCGGGGGAGGGCAGTAAATGGATATAGGAATGATAGCGCTTATCGTCATCTGTTTGGGGCTAATGTTTTTGCTGGCAGGTATCTGGAGGCAGATTAAAAAAATCAATCAGGTATTAGATGAAGTCATAGAAGGGAAAACGGATAGAAGGATCCTGATAAGAAAATATTCCCTTTTATCGGATACCTGTTATAAACTCAACCAGATTATGATGGATAATAAGGAACGTATCATACAGACAAAGCGGCAGGAACACAGGAATGAAAAGCTCATGACAAGTCTGTCTCATGATATCCGAACTCCCCTTACATCTATTATCGGTCACCTGGATGCCGTTCATTATCAATATGTTCATGGGGAGATGAATGCAGAGTCTGTCCGACAGGCAAGGGAAAAAGCATATGTCCTAAAAGATTATCTGGACGATCTGTTTCAATGGTTCAAGCTCAATTCCAAAGAAGAGAAAGCAGAAATGGAGCCATTGGATGTTGTAGAGGAAACACGGGCAATTTTTGCAAATTGGGTTGCGGCTTTTGAAGGAAATGGAATATCCTATGACTTTGTATCAGATATGGACGAGATATGGATTAGCATGGACAGAGTTTTTTATGAGCGTATTGTGAATAATCTGCTTAAAAATGCAATGGAACATAGCGGGGCTTCTAAAATCTGGATAAAGATTGTACAAGCTGGTATTACAGTTGCTGTGAAAATCTGCGATAATGGCGTGGGGATTCCTGAGAAAGCGATTCCTTTTGTC
Organism: Candidatus Merdisoma sp. JLR.KK011; assembly: GCF_036941125.1. Lineage (NCBI taxonomy): Bacteria > Bacillati > Bacillota > Clostridia > Lachnospirales > Lachnospiraceae > Candidatus Merdisoma > Candidatus Merdisoma sp. JLR.KK011. The sequence goes on from NZ_JAYWSZ010000004.1 coordinate 1,011,451, forward strand.
TTTGACAGGCTGTATAAGTCGGATGATGCCCGCAACAGTAAAGGAAGCGGTCTGGGACTTGCAATCGTACGGGAACTGGTTTTGATACAGGGAGGGAAGATTTTTGTAGAGCCCCGAAAGAACGGAATTTGTTTTGTTATGGAATTTCCCATATTAGAGAATTAAAAATGAACTGTTCTGCCGTAAGGCAGGGCAGTTTTTTTGCAAGGTTTTCGTAAGGTTTTGAGAGAGAAAGCATGATAATATAAAACAGCAGGCAGATGTATTTATATTAGATATAGCGCACGAAGAAAGGGATGGTGTGATGGAGAATTTTGTCATTGAGACGAAAGGGCTGACGAAATGTTATGGGGATACTGCCGTAGTAAAGGGAGTGGATATCCATGTTAAAAAGGGTGAAATCTATGCACTTTTGGGAAGGAACGGAGCCGGAAAGACAACGATCATGAAAATGCTGTTGGGCTTATCCAAGATAACAAAAGGAACTGTCCATATGTTTGGACAACCTTTTGCGGGGAATAAAAAAGAATTTTTGGGACGGATAGGTGTCATGATTGAAACACCAGGATTTTATCCAAACCTTACGGCAACAGAAAATCTGGAAATTCTTTCCGATCTGCGGGGATATATAAAACGGGATGCAATAAAAGAAAGTTTGGGGAAGGTTGGGCTGCCTTATAAAGATAAAAAGCTTTTTTCAGAATTTTCCCTTGGAATGAAGCAGCGGCTTGGTATTGCAGCTGCCATTATCCATGATCCGGAAATCCTGATACTGGATGAACCGGTTAATGGGCTTGATCCAATTGGGGTAATGGAAACAAGGGATTTTATCAGGGAGCTTTCGCAAGATTATGGAAAAACGATTCTGCTGTCAAGCCATATTCTGTCAGAGATTGAGCTTTTGGCAGACAGGATAGGAATTATTGACAAAGGGATTCTGCTGGAAGAAAGTCCTTATGAGGAATTGAAAAAAAGAAATATGCATTATATTCTGGTATCCGCGGATCCGACTGAAACGGTTATCCATATGCTGGAAGAAGAATTTCATATCAAGGATTATCGGATTATGGGGAATGGGTGCATTCAAATTTTTGACACAGAGATACAGACAAAGGAAATCGTTAAGTTTCTTGCAGAACGGAATATTTATGTAGATGCTATTAACAAATGCCGTGATACACTGGAAGATTATTTTAAAAGGATAACCGGAGGTGAGGGAATTGCTTAACATATGCCGGAATGAATTAAAGAAACTAAAGCGTCAGAAGACAGCAAGGATGTTGTGGGCAGTTGGCATCCTGATACCTACGTTTGGCACACTGCTCTGTATAAAAAACCATTATCCCTTTAGAAATTTGGTCGGTGCGAATGTCTTGTTTGGAAGTTTTCTTGTGATTCCATTTGTCTTTTCCGCCATGCTTTTAAATCTGTTTGAACTGGAGGAGAGAAATCATACATTGAAAAACATTCTGGTGATTGGCGTACCCGAATGGAAGATTTTTTTGTCAAAATTGGCCGCTGCTCTTGTGATTGTCGTGGTATTTGTGGGAATCATTACTGCCTATACTATTGCAGGAGGAATGTTTCTGCGGAATTATATTCCGGATGCTTTCCATATTTTCAGTATATTTTTAATAACATCTCTGTGCAGCGTCTGTGCGGCAATGCCTGTTGTGCTTTTGATTATTTTGCTCCGCAAAAGGAACCTGATTGCGATGATAGCGATTAACTGTTTTATACTCATTGATTTTTTGTTTCTATGGCAGTTGTCCATGTTTCATTGCCTTGAGATGCATCTGCCTGTTTTGGCAGCATATCGCATCACTTATCCCCTTACCATTATTGAATATACGGATAATCTGCAGCTTGGTTTGGACACACTGTATTATCCAATGGACAAGGGAATACTTTTGTTGGGGACAACAGCGGCAGCTTCCCTCGCAATTAGCTTATGGCTTTATAACAGACAGGAGGCCGATGTATGATGAAAAGATTGATCCGGGCAGAATTAAAGAAATTGAAAAGACAGAAAATGGTTTTTGTTGGATATCTCAGCATCCTCTTTTCGTTTATCATTACTTTTGCGCAGCAAATGCGGATTAAGGCGGGAGTTCCTGAATGGGAAGGGCTTGCAGAAATGTTTTTTTACAACAATGCGATGCTGTTCCTGCCGTTTACAATATCTTTGATCGGGGGATACATGATAGATCAGGAATATGCAAGGGATACGCTGAAAAATCTGCTGGCGATACCGGTCAGATGGCAGGATGTGATAAAAGCGAAAGCGGCAGTCTTGTTTTTGCTGATGATCCGAGTTGCGCTGTTTGAAATGGTTCTGCTTTTGTCTGCGGGCATTATATTAAGGAACTGCCCCGCCGTACTTATGATGGCAGGCGTATGCATGAAAGCGCTTGCGTATAACATCTGTATCACGTTAACCATATTGCCTGTGATTCTGTGGTTTGGAAAGAATGGCGGGAAATATATATGGGGAAGTATACTGTCCATGCTCGTTGGTGTATCTGGAGTGTTTGTAGTAAATGGAAAGGCGGCTTATTGGCATCCGGTTACAGCTTGTTTCTCATTTCTATCGGACATTTATGGTGATAAATCTGTATTAGGATACATGAAGTCAGGTGCAGCAATCTTCCTGTATGGATTGTTGTGTATGCTGGTGTACCGGATTAGGTATTGTAGAGAAAACAAAGCAGATATTTCAAAATAAAAAGAAGCAAAGGAAAATGTAACGGAAACAGGCTTTCCCATTTATCAAGAGGGAATGGGAAAGCCTGTTTTTCATCACTGCCGCAGCCGCTCAATAATGCTGGCCTTGGCGATTTTGCGGTACAGCATCGCCGGTATCGCCACAGTCAGGAGGATGAGGAACGGATAGATCACCAACATGGGCCAGATAACAAATTGATAGGTGAAGAACCAAATTCCACTGGAAATCCCCTTTACGACTACCACAGAAAACAGCACACCGAGAACCGCTGATGTGATGATCGTTCCCACAGCGTAGTACAGTCCCTCAAAGGAGAGCATACCCTTTAACTGTTTCCCGGTCATGCCAATGCTTTGCAGCATGGCAAATTCTTTTTTACGGGTAATAACGCTTGTCAAAACGGAGTTGACAAAATTTGCGATACCAATCATCCCGATGATGATGCTCAACGCCCCGCCGATGGTGATGATAAGGGAAGTCAGGTTATCAAAGGAGCTGACATAGGTTTCCTTGGACTCAAAATCCATACCCGGCTCCACGCTGTCGATATAGCGATTCAAAAACTCTGCCATTTCAGCTTCTGTCCCCTCCTTCACATCAAAGGGGAAGTTGACCAGGTGGGGGGTATCGCACAGCGGCAGGAAAATCTCTGTCGGAAGATAGAACCGGGTTTCGCCTGTGTTGCGGGTAGTGGCCGTGTTCTCGTTGGCCCGGACTTTAGCCATGATGATAAAGTCATAGCTGTCCGTAATGGCGGTGGAAAGTTCCTCTGCTTTCAGATGGTTGATCCGTACTGTGTCGCCCACACTGATATTTGGATTATCTATGATGGTTCCATCATCATTACACTCCACACTCAGCAGGATATACTTTCCTGATTTCAGCTTTTCCAGGTCAATGGTTCCCTCTACGGCCTCCATGCCATTTAACAGAAAATCGTCCGCGCCATACAAGGCTGCAAAGGGATTTCCATTCTGATCTTTGTTGTAGCTGAAAAAGGCATTGTGTTCTATGGAAAACGGTTCTTCCAGCATGCGGGAGGTATAGAGCCTGCCGCCATCCTCGAAACACACATTCCCTTTGACCGCTTCGATAAAATTCTCCGACAGGTCATTTTCACTTTTTTCAAATTGATACTGGAAGTAATTTGCGGTAGAGATCACAAAGTCCGTATCTAAAAATTTTGCAATATACTTGTCAATATCAAAGCCGCCGGACAGTGTGAATACTGTGTTGAACAGCACCAAACTCAATGTCATGGACACAATCACCAGCACAGTACGCTTGCGGTTGCGCCCCAGGTTTGCCAGCGCCATAAAGTGAAGTTTTGCGCCGTGGGTCGATTTTTTCTCCTTGGCTTTGCGCTTTCCAAACGCCGCCGCATCATTCTCCGTATAGCGGATGGCCTCGATTGCCGAAACCATACCTGCAATCTTCGCAGGCTTGCGGACGCTGACAAAGACCGTAAACAGAGCAAAAACAGCGGAACCAATGAAAATTAAAGGGTTTACCGTTACTTTGATACCGGCGTCTGCGGTATAACTTGTTCCGTTCATCAGAAAAGGAACCAGGGCCCGGCCAATGAAAAAGCCTGCCAGCAGACCGATAGGAATACCAATTAAGGACAGCCGGAGCGCCTGCCGATTGATCAGCCGCTTGATTTGCCGCTTTGTTGTCCCCAGCGTTTTTAACTGTCCATAGGACTGAATATCCTGAATAACGGAAATCTGGAAGATGTTGTAGATAATCAAGTATCCTGTTACGACAATCAGCAGGGCACCTACAATGCCGGAAATCAGCATAGCGGGATTGTCCGTTAATGCGCCGCTCTGATAGGCCGGACTGACACGGGCAATCACATAGTTGCTGTCCTCCTTGCTGCCGCCCATTGTGTCACAGGTATAACCGGTTTCGGAAAGAAGCTGATGGAGCCGGGCTTCTATATCACCATTCCTTCTGAACATTACGTAGGCGGTGACAACGCCGGAATAGTCATTGTCTATGGGATAGGTATACGACAGAATATCCGAATGGGCGTCCACAAAGGCTTTCGATACGATCAGCCTTCCGATATTGCTCAAGCTGTCTGTTTCCCAAAAGCCGCAGAGGGTAAAATCGGTGGTGTAGGTCTTCCCTTTTACCTCATAGGTCAGAGAAACGGTTTCCCCGATCCGCGCCGGTACGCCCAGGGCATCCAGCGTTTTTGTGTCCGCAATGATTTCGTCTGCCCCTTCGGGCCGGCGGCCTGTTGTGGGCGTGTAGCGGGCAAATTCCAGAGCGGTATCATCCATATACCACAAATCAGACCGCCAACGCTCTAAGCCCGAATTTTTCAGCCGGTAAGATACCGCTTTTGTATAGGCGATGCGGTCAATCAGGGAACTTCCCGCTATATTGTTGTAAACTTCATCACTGATATAATTCAACACCGCCTGCCCCTCTCCGCCTGCCTTGCGGATATTCTGATCGTGAACAGTATCCATCAGACCGGAGCCAAGGGTGAAGATTGTGGTAAAAAGTATGGTGGTCAGAACGATTGCGATGATCGCAATGATATTCCTGCTTTTGCTTGCCTTGAAGTAGCGGCCTGACAGCTTTTTGATGACCACACTGTTGCTGTTGCCGAATAAAATATCATTCATCGTCAGCACCCCCCTTACTCAAAAATCCTGCCGTCTTCAATTCGGATAATGCGGTCGGCAAGTTGGGCGATCTCGTTGTTGTGGGTTATCATCACCAGCGTTTGATGGAATTTGCTGCTGGTTGCTTTCAAAAGCCCCAGTACATCGCTGCTCGTCCGGCTGTCCAGATTGCCGGTCGGCTCGTCAGCCAGAACAATGGCGGGCTTGGAAATGAGAGCACGGGCGATGGCGACACGCTGCTGCTGTCCGCCGGACAGGTTGTTTGGCATATTGTTCAGCTTGTCCCCCAAGGCCAGCAGGCGCACGACTTCGTCCATGAATTTTTTGTCCACCGTATCGCCGTCCAGTTCCACAGGCAGGACGATGTTTTCATAGACATTCAGAACAGGGACAAGATTGTAGTTCTGGAAGATAAAGCCGATGTTGCGCCGGCGGAAGATGGTAAGCTGCTCGTCGTTCAGTTCGGCCAGTTCTTTTCCCTTGATCTGAACGCTGCCGGAGGTTGGCACGTCCAGACCGCCCATCATATTCAGCAGAGTGGACTTGCCGCTGCCGGAGGTTCCAACGATGGCGGCAAATTCCCCCTGCTCGATGGAAAGAGTCACGCCGTCCAGCGCCTTTGTGAGATTTGGCTCTGCGCCGTAGTATTTTTTGAGGTCCGTTGTTTGTAAAATGCTCATGGTAAGCGCCATCCTTTCTTTGATGCCGCTATCATAACAGCCAATTCTCACAGAAATGTCACGGACCACTGATTTTTTACCCTTGAAATGTCACAATTCTGTGACATTTTAAAAAAAGTTCATTTCTAATTTCTTAATCATATTCTGCACAGATATATTTGAAATCCTCCGTCTTGTTTATCGCTGACAATGCGTGTTCCTCGATATGTTTTGACATAATTTCCACTGAATACCGGAAATTCTCGCATGGATGACCAGCAGCGCAGCGCATCATTACTATCAGCATCTCGTTATCGCCCTCAAGGTTTTCAGATGGATAGTTGCCGGCATAGTCGCAGGAATCATCGTAATGTCCTTTCTGCCTTACTGTTTCCATCTGATCCGCAGTGCCAATCACGGCATGGTAATCCATGTTATCGGAGTCGCAATAATACTCAATGAAAAGCCTTGCCACAACATCTGTGCATTGTCGGATTTGTTCAATAATAGCATCTGCATTCTGGATAGCAAATCTCCGGATTTCCTGTCTGGCGTGCTCCTCGTTTTCGTAGCGGATGTACAACAGTGTTTCATGACCACCCAATATAGTGGTGATGTTCTGGAGTGTTCCATCTTTGCCATAGACGACGCGGAGCATCCGGACGAGGTCATCCTCCGGCACATTGTACAGCGTCATCCCACGCCAGTCCTTCCCGACAGGAATGTCATAGGTGAGCATTTGATACTGCGCATCATAGTCAAAGGAAATCGCATTGTCACTGTCAATGTCCTTGCTGAATTCAGCAGCGCTGTATACGCCTGCTTTATAGATAAGTGGAATGCTGTATAATTCTGACATTTTGGTATCCTTTCTTTTCAAAATGATTTGGGTTGTGTCCGCTCTTGCCCTACAACGGATATTTGACGGTAAAAAGTACGCGGCCCGGAACCCTTTTACGGCCTGTATAGGCTGGGAGAGGCGGAGCCCGGCAAGCCCCAGGAGCTGATGGATCTCTATTCAGTATGGGTTACAGCCCGCAGAAAGACCAGCATCCCTCCAGACACCACTGGGCGTTATCAATCATCCATTTGCCGGCAGCCAGATGATAATCTGTATAAGTTCCGCCGTCCGCTCCCATCGGTTCATGCCGTCAAAGAATTCCAGCATGATTTTTTCTCTCCTTCCATGCTGCTTCCTGGTATCTTCCAGAAATGCGTTATGAAAACTTCCAAAAAATATAATTTTTCCCACTTGCAAATTTTATCCATGAGGCAGAAACACGGAAAATGTGGAGCCGCTGCCTGGTGCCGAAGTCACCTTCATATATCCTCCCTGCATGGTGACAATCTCCCGGGCAAGATACAGCCCTATGCCGATGCCCTCCACATCGTGGACTTCTTCCTCCCGGTAGAAGCGTTTGAAGATCATCCCCTGCCGGCTCTCTGCGATTCCTTTTCCGCTGTCGGTTATGTCGATTTTCACATAGAACTCCCAGCTTTGAACGGAAACTTGAATATCGCCGTCTGCCGGGGTGTACTTCACCGCATTGTCCAGAATATTGAACAGGGCTTCACTTGTCCATTTTCTGTCGTGGGCCAGAATGATATCTTCCGGACAATTTACGCTGACATGAATATGTTTCCTTTCCGCATTCAGCAGAATACCGCCCAGGGCCGCCGCCAAGGTGTCATAAAGGGGCTGTATCCTTCTGTCCAGTGAAATGACGCCGGTTTCCAGGCGGGAGGTCTTTATCATAGCCTGCATGAGAAAATCCAGCTTTTCAAGCTGGCCGCCGGAAGCCTGCAAAAACTCCCTCTGCTTTTCCTCTGGCATAGGCTGCTCCAGCAAAGTGGCATTTACCATTTTTAGATTGCTGATTGGCGTTTTTACCTGATGGGATATGTCGGAGATTAATTCCTGCAAATCAGCCCGCTCCTTTGCTGCGCTCTCTCGATTTTCCCACATAACTTCATATAGACGTACAAGCCGGTGGTTGATTTTGTAAAACAGGTTTTCTTCCTCACAGACCTGCGGCCAAGCTGAGTCTCCGTCCAGCATATGGTCTATTGTTTCGCATAGTCTGTCCGAAAACAATACCAGTTTCCGGCGCAGAAAAGCCACGAAAAGGGCTGCACAGGTGAATACCAGCAGGGAAAACAGCAGGCACAGCCATACGATTACCGGATTGTCGGCAAAGAGAAAAGTCGCAGTAACGGTGGCAGCGGAGATAAAACCTAAAAAAGCAGCCCCTGCCGCGCAGGCGCAGTTGATGGAAAGTTTGCTCCCATTCACTTCTTTATCCCCCCGATCCACATATAGCCCATGCCGTAGACAGTCTTGATATATTGCTGGCCGTCTGCTTCAATTTTTCCCCGGACGCGGCTGATCGCTGCGGTCAAGGCGTGTTCGTCCACAAAGTTTTCATCTGCATCCCACAGCTTTTCAAGAAGCGCCTGTCGGGTCAGAACGGTTTGCGGATTTCTTACCAGTACTTTTAGCAAACGGTATTCCATTGGAGTGAAGACAACCGGATCCCCCGCAAGGGCAGCGGTCAATTCCCCAAAATTGATGGACAATGTACCGTCTGTGTAGCAATCGCCGCCGGTCTGCCTCTGGATACGGCCCAGCAAAGCGGAAACTTTTTTTCGGAATACACTGATAGGAAACGGTTTTGTCACATAGTCGTCTGCTCCCAACTCGAAACCGCGCAGCTGGTCGCTCTCCATATCGTTTGCGGTCAGGAAAATCACGGCGGTATCTGGACGGCGCTCTTTGATTTCTCTACAGAAGTCAAATCCGTTTCCATCAGGTAAATTGACATCCAGCACAATCAGATCATAGTCCTGCGCTTCGCAGAGGCTGACCGCTTCTGATTTTGTCATGGCAGCGTCCACTGTGTAGCCGACCGCCGAAAGATTGTAGCAAAGGGTATTGTTTAAAAGACGGTCATCCTCAACTACTAAAAGTCTCATGGTTTTATCTCCTTCCTCCGCTCCATAAGTAAAAATCGTTATGGACGAAGTATACCACCAAGGCAAGTGGCCTTCAACCTTGATTTTGTGATTTCCATGACAATCCTGACTGCAGTTTTGATGGAGAAGATTATGGCAGGAATCGGAATTAACAAAGCGGTGGGAGGTATCCTAATTGAATCGCCTTGGTTACAGCTTCGACAGAGGAGGAAACATCAAGTTTTTCAAATATATGCTGTAAATGATTAGAAAGGGTACGTTCGCTGATATAAAGCGTGCCTGCAATCTCTTTCCGTTTTCTGCCGTCTGCTATAAGCTGCAAAATCTGTTTTTCACAGTCCGTTAATTCTTCTAAAAACGGAATGGAACCGTTGAAGATAAATTTTCCCTGCATGATCTGTGAAAGAAAAGCGATAAGCTTTTCCGGTTCTGTATTTTTGTTGATAAATCCTTTTGCCCCGATTTTTTTGGCTTCGTTTCGGTATACCGGAAGATCGTATCCGGACAGGATAACAATTTTTTGCTCCGGATAATTGGATAATATCTGCTTTGCTAATTCCAAACCGTCTTCAGATGTTATATTTTTTAAATTGATATCCATGAGCAGGATGTCCGGGGCATCTTCTTCAATGAATTTATCCAACAGGGAAATATCATGGATACTTTTAAAGGTTTTTATTTCCGGGTAGTCTGATAATGCAATTTCCAGACTTTTGGAAAATAGGGCGTGGTCATCGACTAATAAAATATTGATAAGAAGCATCTCCTTTCATTGGCAGGTTGATGCAGACGCTGATTCCATGTGGAAAATTTTGGGTTATACTTACAGTGCCGTCCATGCTATGCACACGGTCAGCGCTTAATGCAAGACCTCTGTGTTTTGATGAGTCTATACAGGTGAGGCTGTCGGTATCAGCACTCCCATTATCCTTTACGCATAATACTATCATTCCATGATCCTGTGTAAGCGTTATCCATGCTTTTTCTCCCGTAGAGTGTTTATAAACATTCGTGACGAGTTCTTTCAAAAGCCGATATATGAAAATATCATATGGCGGAACTAAAAATAAAGAGTCTGAACAGTCAAAAACAATGCTGATGTGGCGATCAGGAAATGATTGCGCAATATATGCAAGCAAATTTTGATAATTCTCTTTTATAGTAAGCTTTGACAGCAATACAGGATGGTAATTCTGCATCTGCTCACGGATATAGCTGTTCATATGATCAAGAGTTTGTGTGATTATTTTCTGTATCTCAGGACTTGTTGATTTATACATCATATTTTTTATGGAAAGCAGGTCTTGAAGAATATTATCATGAAGAAAATTTGAAAATTCAAGATTTATCTGCTCTTCCTGCTGTAACTGTGCCAATGCGGCATTGTATTTGCTTTCCATAACCATGTTGCCTGATCCCTGCCGTAAATTAAAATCCAGTATGATATTGCAGACATAGATAAATACAAACATAGCGTCCAACATAAGAAGGAAAGATAACCGGCCGATCCCAAAAGTCATTGTAATCAGACCACAAATGATAACGCCGAAAAGCAGGAGCAACATTAACTGAAAACTGCTAAATATGGCTGATAATGGAAAACTGCGATGTTCTTTTAGTATAATACCGTGAATACTCATGGAGAAAAGCAGGACAGGGATATACACTCCAAAGTTCGAAAGATTTCCTTTTATGCCCATTGTGGTAAGACAGTATGCAATGAATAAGATGATTATTACCACAAGAGAGAACAGAATGGACTTCCATTCTGCTTTCAGAACAAAAGCAGCTCTTTTTCTATGGTAAGCAACAACAAAAATGAAACAAAGCCAGCTTGCCAAAAACTGGATGCCATACAACAATGCAAACATATTATCTGATATTAAGATGCCGATAAGGGAGCAGATACAGGTTCCAGTCAGGCAGAGGTTTGCTGCTTTTTTGAATTTATAACCGCTCCCCTGAAATAAAAACATAAGTATGAAATGGATAAAAATGCACCATATAACTGGACTTAAGGCATAAAAAGCAATATTTGTTATAGCGTTGTCCGAAACGGAAAGGGATATATACCAACTGTCTAATGCCAGCAGACCGCAAAACAAAGAAATAGCTTTATTATCTCTGATATTGCAGGAACTCACATAAGCAGCGTCTATCAGCATCAGCGATGACAGGAATACGGATACGGTTTTGCTCATGCTGCAAGGCATCTGAATATTTATTTCCAGCCCCATATATAGTATAAGCAGGATGAAATTTATAAAAAGCAAAAGCTTAAAGATCATACACTTCATATTTTTGCCCCCTTATCCATGCCTAAATTATATCAGTTATCTGTGTGCATACAACTAAAATTTTTCCAAAACCATTTTACAGCAGGTATGGACAGTCATATAGTAATAAATCAGATAAATGATCAGTGTCAGCGCAATGGCGAATATCGCAGGGGCGTATAAAACAATGCTGTTTGCCAAAAGGTTCTGCATAAGAGCTGTTTTGTATACGAATGTGGCAAAGATACAGTCTGCCAATCCGAACAGAAACGGAATGCTGAAAAATGTGAGTGCCTGTTTCCTGATGATTTTTTTAATCTTCCTGTTCGTATATCCCATTTTTACGAGAATATCGTAATCGGATTTTGAATCGGCTATGGCTGAAATATTATTAAAATATAGGATGCTTCCTGTTGCGATAAAGAATAATACCACAAGAAAGCCTATCAGCAGGAAGGTGGAACTGCTTAGGGAAACTACTTCATGTATCCTGTGGGAATTCCCCTGCAGGTAAGGACTTTTATCCAAATATGCAGATAGCGCCTGAAACAGATCCTCATTGCCTGTTATGGAACTTCCATTTATACTTAAAACTGTCGTTTCGGGGGCGGCATGTTCAGATATCATGTTGTATAAATTGTCACTTACAATCAAAGTGCCAACACTGTTCGCAAAAGAAATCGGATTATCTAATGTGGTCATAGTCACAGTGACAGGTATTTCTGTATTGTTTATGAGCAGTGGATAGGTGCTGCCTGTTTCATCTTTGCCGGAAGCCGGCTGGTATCTAACAAAAATACACTCATTGCTGTTTAATGCTGTAAATTGCTCCAAGGCCTTTTGCCGCCCTTGCGCTTTCAGAATGGCGGTATAGTCAGAATATGAGATACATTCAAAACCTGCATTCCGAAGGATTTTTTCGTTGTCAGCATCTCCCTTGGAAGTTCCGACACTGTATTCCATGGGAAGCTGCCTGGCAGTAGAAGTGACTTTATAAATATCGGTCTGCAGGAATGTAATATCATCTCCCGATGAATAGCTGTTCACGATCTCCATGATTGCGGACAGATCGCTCTCTTTTTCAATACGGCACTCGATTTCTGACGGCGCAATGCGGGATACTGCTGCAATCGGATAATACAGGGAGAGAGCCATAACACTGGAAACAGTCAAAGTTGCGGCAGACAGTAATGTGAGCATGATCAGCGTTTTTGAATTGGAGCGCATTCGGTATATAAACCCCGGTGAAGTAATGATTCTTGTTTCCGTATAAAATTTCTTCTTATTTTTCTTGCTGGTCTGTACCGCATAAGGGAGAAAAGATGCAATAAAAAGCACTGTCCCAAAAAGAATGAGTGCAAATGTAAGCATTCCAACAGCATAAAACCCGACTGAAAACCAGACAGATTTTTCGCCCCGCAGGATATCAAGGGCAATACCGTATCCCAAAATGACAGAGACAAACCCGATGATGGAAGGAACGGCATGGAACTTTGTGTGCTTTTCCGCACTTTTTTCAAACCGCACTAAATCCATAAGGGAGGATTTCAAAAGAAATCTGCTGTTGGACAGCGATAACAGGATAATAATAGCAAAAACAAAACAAGCCGTCTTTCCCATGGCATTCAGGTTAAAATAAGGTATTTCTGAATTGTTGACTGTCAATCCCAGTAATTTTGTAATGCCAAACACAATGCCTTTGTGAAACAGACCACCCAAAAGGATTCCGATTACGAAAGCCCCAAAGCAGGAAAGTAAATTTTCTGCTGTAAGCAAAGACAGTATTGTGGATTTCCGATATCCTAATAATGCATAGATACCTAATTCCTTTATGCGCCGGCGCAGGAAGAAACGGTTTGAATAGGACATATAAAAAATAACGAATGCCATAAGGAACATAGAAATCGTATTGCACATAGTTTCCACCCGCCCGTCGCCTGATATTTTCTCAAGCATAACGTTATTCATGGAAAACGAAGTGAAAGCAAAAAAAATAGTAATCACAAAGGAAATGGATAATAAATAGAGGGCATAAAAGGAAAAATTATTTTTTAGGTTCTTAAGTGCCGTAGATAAATGGTTCATGAATGATTTCCTACCTTTCTGTGTCTAGTTTTGCTACTTCCTGTGCAATGGATTCATAGAATGCACGCCTGTCAGTATTTTGTTTCCATAATTCCTGAATAATGCAGCCGTCTTTAAAAATCAGGATGCGGTCAGCAAAACTTGCAGCATAAGCATCATGTGTGACCATTAGTATCGTAGTATGGAGACGTTCGTTTGATTCCTTTAAAGTGTTCAGCAAATCTGTTGCGGAGCTTGAATCCAATGCCCCGGTCGGTTCGTCTGCAAATAAAATGCTTGGATGTTTCACAATAGCCCTTAGAGCGGAAGCACGCTGCCTTTGCCCGCCTGAAAGCTCACTTGGATATTTTTCTAACTGTGCGTCAATACCAAAGCTTTTCGCCAGTCTCCTTATCATGTTTTCTATTTTTTGAGGCGGAAGTTTCTGTAAAGTCAGCGGAACAGCGATATTCTCAAAAATAGTAAGGCTGTCTAACAGCAGATATTCCTGGAAAATAAAACCCAGATGATCCCTGCGGAAATCCGCTGCTTTGGAATCCGTCAGATTTTTTAGATTGATGCCGTTTATTGTAATGCTGCCGCTTGTGGGTGTATCAATCGTAGAAAGAACATTAAGCAAGGTGGTCTTTCCGGATCCGGAAGCCCCCATAATGGCAATAAATTCGCCGTCCGTTACGCGGAATGATACTTTATTAAGGCTTGGGTGCTGTGATTTTGCATAAGTTTTTGTTACGTTTTTCGCTTCCAATAATGTGGCCATTTCTTTTATTCTCCTTTTCCGCTTTTTTATAACAGTATTGTAATTTGGGGGCTGTAAAAAAGAATGAGTAAATCACGCAGATTTTTTGCGTGATTTACTCAACAATTACCTCATTTCCTTTTTTCCGGCAGGGGAGAGTGGGAAAATTCTAAACTTTGGGTAACAGGATCTGCATCCAGTTCACAGTTCCTGTTGCTTCAAAGTAATGATTGTATGGAAAGTCAGTGTATCATCATTGTAATACATCTGCATATTGCCGTAATATTTGCTGACCGTTTTATGAATACTTTTTAACCCAAACCCATGCCTGATTTTATCAGTTTTATCGGTACTAAGCTGTCTGTTTTTGCCGGAAAAAGGATCTTTCCTGCAGGAGTTGATAACTGTTATTACAACAAATGATGTTTTCTCATGTTTTCTTGTATTGATTTCAATAAAAGAATCAGGGACAATGCCTGCAGCAGCTATGGCATTATCCAGTAAATTGCAAAATAGAGATGTTAGGTCATTGTCTGCAATGAAATCCATTGTCCTGCTTCGGATGTCGGCATGAAAAGTTATGTGACTGTCCGTACATTGCTGCATATAGCGGCATAGAATGGAATTAAGCATTTCATGATCGCATAGTCTGGAACATTCTTTCAGGTCTGAGGAATGTATCAGCTGTCGGATATAGGCGCCTATTTTATCATGTTCTTTTTGGTCATTCAGCATATCAATGGATTGCAGATGTTTTTTTATATCATGGATTAAGATGCGCTGGTTTTCGTTCTGTAAACGCAGCATTTCATAATACTGGACTGAATTAGATTCTTGTTGGAGCAATAACTGCATTTCTGTAAATTCCATATTTTTTTTCTGATTATATTGATTGATTCCAAACACAAACAGATTAGCTGCCAACAGAAAAACAGCGCCCGCTGCAATCATCCAATCAAGTGATGATGAAAGAGGAACCGATTCCCCAATACTAATAAAAATAAACATAATAAAGATAGAGGTTAAAGGTATGAAAATAAAAAGGTAAACAGATTTATCATACTGCCCTATATTTTTCTTCGGTTTTTGCATCAGATGCATCAGTACATAGATAACAGCAAAAAATATAAGCTTACTGAAAATTGCAAAAACTAAAAGATGATAGAATTCCCTGTCGTTATCAAGAAAATGAAGGGTAAACCGCTTGGCAATTCCATATACGATCAGTTCACTCATTGCCATAACAGCCGTCAGTATAGAAGAATGAAATAGCACAGAGTAATAATTTAGATCATACTGAGTAACTAAGAAAATGAAATTCAGTAAAAAATATAAAGCTACATTTAGCCATATAAGCTCAGACAGTGAAACAAAAAACAGGATAAAATATAAGCTGCAAAGTATGGTAAGCTTTTTCCAAAGCGTGTGTTTGGAGGAAAATAAATGGGAAGAGTATTGCCAAAGTATAATTGCTTCTACAAGAAAACTGAAAAAATAACAGACTGTATTTCCCATTTGCTTTACCTTGTACTTTCTAAACCCTCATGCCCCACATTTGGCACCACCATAAATGAAACTGTGCAAGCGATAGGTTATTGAATTTGTTTTTGCCATTGTCTATACTATAACCAACGGCAAAGATCGTTTTAATTTTGGGCCTGCAGCCCGTTTTCTAAACTGATTTCAGGTACTCTCATTTGCACCACCACCTGTCCAGCCTCTTACGGCAAAAGGACGTACAGTAAAATGATAACAGACAGAGTACCATGCCGTAAATTTACCCAGGAGGTGCCTTTATGGATAGAATTTACGACAATTGTTGTGGTATTGACGTGCACAAAAAACTCATCGTTGCCTGCTTTCGAAAAGGCAATAAGCAGGAGATACGGGAGTTTGGCGCAACAACCAGAGAACTTCTCGAAATGGCTGACTGGCTCAAAGACGGCGGCTGTGAAATGACCGCAATGGAGAGCACGGCATCTTATTGGAAGCCTCTGTATAACATCCTTGAATCGTCCGGCCTGAACGCTATGGTGGTCAATGCCCGCCATATGAAAGCTGTCCCAGGACGCAAGACAGATGTCAGGGATGCTGAATGGATTGCGGATCTTCTTCAGCATGGGCTGCTCCAGCCCAGTTACATCCCTGATAAAGAGCAGCGGGAACTGCGTGAGCTGGTCCGTTACCGCAAGAGCCTTGTTGGTGAACGCACCAGGGAGCTCAACCGCCTCCAGAAGATGCTGGAAGGCGCCAACATCAAGCTGTCCGGTACTGTGTCGGATATCAACGGCAAGAGCGCGCGCAACATCCTGGAGTATCTTCTCACCGGGGCGTCCGTGGATGGACCGAAATATGATGAGATGTATGAACAGAAGATCATCGCCCATAATCTCAAGGCCACCAAGGAGCAGATCATAGACGACCTCAATGGTGTGATGAGCCCTCTCCAGCGCCGGATGATGAAGGAGCTTCTGGCACACCTGGACGAGCTTAATATCCACATCAAAAATCTGAATGATGAGATTGACAACTTCATGAAGCCGGAGGAAAAACAGGCTTCCCATGCCATCCAGGATGTGACTGGTATAGGGAATACCAGCGCGCAGGCCATCATTTCCGTCATTGGCACGGATATGGAACGTTTTCCTACGGACAGGCATATCTCGTCATGGGCCGGATTATGCCCTGGTGATAATGAAAGCGCCAGGAAGAGGAAGTCCGGCAAGACCAGAAAAGGGAACTCCCTTTTGCGGACAACCCTGATTACCTGCGCGCATTCAGCTGTAAAGAATAAAAAGTCCTATTTCCATGCGCAGTTCATGAGGATCAGCTCCCACAGGGGAAAGAAGAGGGCCTATGTCGCAGTTGCCCATTCCATGCTCATAGCCATTTACCATATCCTCAAAGACGGAGTGGTGTTCAAGGATCTTGGAGCTGATTATTATAACCAGTTCAACAAAGAACGCAAAATCAATGCGTATCTGAAAAAGTTAAAAGCACTTGGTTGGGAAGCCCCGGTAGTTGCCGCCTGAGTCTTCCAGACAGGGTCAAAAACTTCTTTTAAGCTTGATAGGGGCAGTCTGCGCTTTTTTGGCTACCCGGAAGATTATGTTTCACAGTAAATAAAGGAGATAGGCTTGTTTAAATGAGCTGTATTTCCTTCTTGTCAGATAAGCAGGTTGATTATCTGACATATGAACAAGATTATGGTCAAAATCTATGACATGTTCAAAATTGATGATGAAGCTGCGGTGGGTCTGAAAAAAACAATTTTTAGGAAGAAGTTCCAGCCAGTACTGCATATTGTGAATGGATTCAAAATCACACAAAGTTGTATGTACTGTTATTTTTCTGCCCTGTGCTTCTATTGCTATGACAGAGGAAGCAGGAAGGGTATGCATACCCTGTTTTGTTTCCACAGGGATTTTTATTGTTATGGTGTTATACAGGTCAACAGCATCTTTCATATTACGGAAAAAACGCTGTTTATCCAGTGGCTTTGACAGGTATCGGAATACATGAAACCGCATTGCCTCATCAAGATATTCGGAATAAGAAGTTACAATAAAAATGATGATATTATTGTTTGCTCTTTTTAATTCATTTCCCACATAGATGCCATTCATTCCAGGCATTTCTATATCAAGAAAAAGAATGTCTTTTTCACCTTTGTCTGACAGAAGGGATTCTCCGTCAGAAAAGCAGACCAGTTCAGGACATTTTACACCGATATTTTCAAAGAAATTTATAATGTATTTCTGAAGCTGTTCGATTATCAGCACATCATCGTCACAGATGAGTATCCGCATTTTTATACCTCCGTATATATTGCTATATTATACAGTATGGACCCGTAAAATAAAAGCGTATTGCATGAAAAGACAGTTTTTGGCGGATTTTGGATTAATATTAAAAAATAAGATAAATTTGATGAAAGAATGACCAAATAGAAGCAAAAAATGTCGTTTGGTGCAAAAAGGATTGGAATTATAACAGAAACGTGGATAATGGAAACCGTTATTGATCTTATGTAACAGCAAAAAGAAATATTTAATTTATCGCATGAAAAGAAAGGAAGGCTGAAAAGGATGAAAAAGACAGTAACGGCTTTAGTGGGTATTTTGGTTCTTATGACATTATTAGACGGCTGCGCTCACACATCCCAAGGAGAAATACCAAGTATTGATTCAGATAGTCCTAAAGCAGAGACGCAAACGTTTGAAGCACAGGATGAAAAAAATAGTACTGCTGAAATTGTGCCACAGGACACAACAGTTTTTATAGATGAAAAACTGGATGAAAATTTGTTCATCAGTGCAGAGTTGAAAATGCCGGAAAATAATCTTTATGAGTATGCAACAAGGTTAAAATGTTTTGACTATGATAAAGTACAGGAAGCGATAGGGCAAAATACAGAAGGAGACCTTGCTGTTGATGATGGGAACGATGGATTTACGGGAGGCTCACTTACTTATCAAAGAAATGACATGGCAAGCCATTTGGACACTTATTGTTCCTATGCGAAGGAGATGGGACTGGCAGATGACAGGGATTTGTCTTTTATGTCCAAAGAGGATGCTGCCAGAAGGATGCAGAACTTTATAGGGATGATTGAGGTGGGTGGAGAACCGGAAGCTCTCGATGTGGTTGCTATGGATAAGGCGGATTTTGAGAACGTGAAAAAAACAATTATGGAAGATGAAGACTATCAGTTTTTGTCTGCAAAAGGATATGGAAACGATACGTTTGACGAAGACATGGAAGTGTATCAGATCATCTTTCGCATGGATGTAAACGGGATTCCCGTATACCGAAACGAGCCAAATCTGCGGCAGACAAGTGAGAGAATTTTGGCTTATCCGGCTTCTGTAACGGTATTGCTGTCAAATAATGGAATTGAAATGATATCCATGATGGGAATGTTTGAGCCTTGTGAGGAACATCAGAACGAAACAGCTATTATAGGGGAAGACGGCATTAAAAAAGCGATCAAGAAAAAATTTGGCGATGTCATTTTATCAAATGAATTTAGGGCAAAGAATATCTGGATGGAGTATTTCCCACTTCTAAGGGAAGATTCCTTTACGGAGATGGATCTGATCCCAGTATGGTGCGTTGAGTTTGAAGTAAATGGACAATCGGTGGAAGACAGCAGATATTCGATCCGGTTTCATGCAATCACAGGAGAGGAAATCTCGTGATCCGGATATTCATAAATGAATGGAAGAGGGCAGTCAATACAAGCTCTGCCATAGGGATCATTGGCGTTATGTTCTGCATTTGCTTTGATTCATGGAATGATCTGGTAAGTGCAATGCAAAGCGGCAGTACTGTCTGGTGTGTATATTATTTTACGAGCAATTCCGCTTTCGGAGGAATGTGCAGAAATTATATATTGCCTGTTTTTGCGGCACTGCCTTTTGCAGCCAGCTTTTGCGAGGAAAGAAACAACAGAGTGGTTGCGTACATTGCTTCCAGAGAGGGAACGCAAAGGTATGGCGCTGTGAAATATATCGTAAATATCCTGATTGGCGGGCTGGTTGTTGCATTTGGTACAGTTTTGCTGATTTTATTTTTGCGTATGCGATTTCAGATGACAAGCGATTATTATGAAACATCCGTTGAAAGTGCCGCAGATTTATTTCATAAATGGCTGGCGGTTCATTCCCCGGTTCGTTATTGTATGACAGAGGCAGCGCTTGGATTTATGCGTGGGATGATATGGGCTGGCGCTTCCATGTTTGTGTCATTATATGTAAGGGACAGATTCGTCATTACAATGTTTCCGTTTTTAGGGAATTACGTGCTGATAAGGGTAAGCCAGATATTATCCCTTGATGCTGACTGGCGGCTTGACCATATATTGATAGGCAGGACGGTAATTCGGAATAGTGGGTATACGGTTGTGGCTGCAGCGATTGCTTCAAGTATTCTGGTTTTCCTGATGGGCGTATGTTTTACGAAAAAGTTGGTAAAGGGGCTTAGAAATGGAATGTTTTATGAAAGCAAATAAGGTATCCAACTACAATATGAGAATGTTACGGGAAAATATAAGAATACCATTTATCCTTATGATTGTCGTGTTGTATGTGATGGAAAACCTTTCTGCGGTTTTAACTTTCAGCCGGAGCGTACATATAGATATTACACCATTTGCCTTTATTTTTTTAGTCAATAATTACGAAATGCAGTTTGTGATAGCGGCAAGTGCAGTTATTTTGTTTTGCAATGCGCCATTTGAAGATGAATCTTATCAATATATGATTTCCAGAGCCGGAAAACTGTCATGGGGATTGGGTCAGATTCTTTATATTTTGAAAATGTCAATTCTTTATATCGCCTGTCTGGCTGCTGCAGCGATTATTCCCTTTATGGGGCATATTGCATGGTCAAACGAATGGGGTAAGATTTGGGGCACACTGGGGAAAACAAATGCCGGAGCAGAGTTTGGTGTGAAGTTGTCCGTATCTCAGAATATTATGCGGCAATATGAACCTGTCGATGCATTGATGATAAGTGTCTTACTGGAATTTTTCTGTATTCTGTGTATCGGATTACTTATCTATTTTGGAAATAAGATGACTGGTAAATCAGTAGGAACATTCATGGGCGCATGGATTGCTGTTTTGGATATATGCGTCTCCAATGATTGGATGGATTGGGCATATGGGTTTTCACCGGTAAGTTTAGCGCAGTTAGATCTGTTTTATGGTTTTGCACCCAAATGGGGCATTAATCTGGCGTACGCAGTAAGGTTCTTCCTGATTGCAATAATAATTCTTAGTTCTTTATGTGTGGCTGCAAATTATAAAGAAAAAGTAATTAATAGTAAATAATGATACCCAAGAAATATGTATTAAATCTGCAGCCACATGAAGATACAAGATAACATTCTGAATCCACGCATTCCAGTTACATCGATATTCACCAAAAGGCACTGCCGGATAACGGCATAGATGTTCCTCCAGAATATTAAATTTCAGATATTTTTCTGCCTGTACACTGTGCCTCTACTTCACTCATTTTTAACTTGATACTGAAAATGATCCTGTTCATAATCCTTTACGGCTGAAAAACCATCTCCCCCTGCAGCCAGATAACACCCTTAAACCGCCGCCCGACCTGGGGTTCGCCCAGAAGATCCTTCTGATTAATACAGACCTCAAAAACCAGATCATGGCTTTCCACCGTGAGCACATAAATCTTCTCTTCCGTAAGACTATTCTCCACCTGCCTGCATTCTAAGATCTCTCCCAGAATACTGTAGTGGTCACACTCCACGCCGTAAGGCATAAAGTATGTAGAAACAATCGAAAACACATCCTCATTCGCGATCCGCCTGGAAATCATGGAATAAGTGTCCATATCCTCCAGTGTCAGATTCTCAATAGCTTCCTCGTCTCCATCCCTTGCAGCCTGAATCAGCTTTGTCCGCTGCAGAACAGCATCGGTGTTTTCTTCCTCCGTCATACCCTTAACCACAGGAAGCAGCACCTTGCCGCTTATAGAAAGGCCGGTAAACTTAAGAATTACCGTGCAGTTTGAAAGCTGGTTCAGACGTTTTTCATTCAGCAAATCAGCTGCATTCTGAACATAGAAGATAATGGATACGCCCAAAGACAGATCGTCACAGACTCCTGCGTAGGATTCCTTTTCTGCATGACGCTCTACGGTAACACTGTCATACAGCTTTTCCTGCTTTCCTTGAAAATAGGGAAAATAGTAATTTCTATGGTAATTTTCCTTTTCATCATACTCTCCGCAAAGCATAATTCCCATTCCCGGAGCAAATTCCTTTTTGCGCTCGGAAAAATCTGAACCGCCGCGATTACCGGAGGTGCGTTCACTCTGATAGCCATCTTCTGTCATCTGAAGCAGTAAATTCAATTGCTCTTTATCCTTGATTTCACTAAAACCTACGGCTCTCAAATATTCATGCACTGCCTTTCACCTCCTTCTTCTGAATAAGCAGAATAACTATTACTATTCACTCCATAAACAGTAACGAATAAATATACACACTGCCGTCAAAAATCGACGTAGTTATCCACATATTCATACACTTATCCACATACTTTAAACAATTTCTCGCTTACTGGATTACCTTCTGTCCTCCCATATAGGGCTGAAGGGCTTCGGGAATGCTGACGCTTCCGTCTTCATTCAGGTTATTTTCCAAAAATGCAATCAGCATCCGGGGCGGCGCAACTACTGTATTATTCAGTGTATGCGCAAAGTACTTTCCTTTTTCCCCATTGATGCGGATTTTCAGCCGGCGGGCCTGGGCATCTCCTAAATTTGAACAGCTTCCCACCTCAAAGTATTTCTTCTGTCTGGGAGACCATGCTTCCACATCCACAGACTTCACCTTCAGATCCGCCAAATCGCCGGAGCAGCACTCCAGAGTACGAACCGGAATATCCAGAGACCGAAACAGATCTACGGTATTCTGCCACAATTTTTCAAACCATATAGGGCTATCCTCCGGCTGGCAGACTACGATCATTTCCTGCTTTTCAAACTGGTGAATCCGATATACGCCCCTCTCCTCCAGACCGTGAGCTCCCTTCTCCTTTCGGAAGCAGGGGGAATAACTTGTCAATGTCTGAGGCAGATTCTCCGGCTGGAGAATGGTGTCAATAAATTTTCCAATCATAGAATGCTCACTGGTACCGATGAGATAAAGATCCTCACCTTCAATCTTGTACATCATGGCATCCATCTCTGCAAAGCTCATAACGCCTGTCACTACATTACTGCGAATCATAAAAGGAGGCACACAGTAAGTAAAGCCTCTGCCAATCATAAAATCCCGGGCATAAGAGATCACTGCAGAGTGAAGCCGTGCAATATCTCCCATAAGATAATAAAATCCGTTGCCGGCCACCTTTCTGGCACTGTCCAGATCAATGCCGTTAAATCTCTCCATAATATCCGTATGGTAAGGAATCTCAAAATCAGGCACCGCCGGCTCGCCGTACCGCTGTACTTCCACGTTCTCACTGTCGTCCTTTCCAATGGGAACACTGGGATCAATGATGTTCGGTATGGTCATCATAATCTTTAAGATTTTTTCGTCTAACTCTTTTTCCTTCTCAGAGAGAGCAGCAAGGCGATCTGCCTGTGCGGCTACCTGCTTCTTTACTTCCTCTGCCTCTTCCTTCTTTCCCTGTCCCATCAGTGCGCCGATCTGCTTGGAAAGCTTATTTCTGGCTGCACGCAGGGAATCTGCCTCCTGCTGGGCCCCGCGCTTTTCCACATCCAGGGCAATGACCTCATCTACCAGTGCAAGCTTCTGATCCTGAAACTTATTCTTTATATTCTGCTTCACAATCTCCGGGTTTTCTCTCACAAACTTTATATCTAACATACTTGTAATCTCCTTTTATCTGTTCTGCCTTTTCATCATATACCACTCTTCTTTATTTTTCAAGCCTGGCTTTTGTTTTTTGCCTTATTTAATGCCTTTCCTTCCTCCTCAGACAGTGGAATCTCACTTCCGCCCTTCTTTATCTCCTTAATATAAGAATAACTTCCCTCATTGGCATAGACCGAATTAATAATAAATCCATTTTCCTCCTGATCCAGCAGAGCCACGGCGTAACTCAATTCTCCGCTCATTTCACGGAATGCGTCATATTTTACCATTCCCATTTTTTGATAAGTCATGCATTGAATCCGTTTAAGCAGGTTTATTTCCTCCTGCAGCTCCTTATTCTCTTTACTGGCAATTGCAGACTTCTCCATACAGGAAAGAAATATTTCCTCTAAGTTTTCTCCGTCCTTTCCCTGTAAAAAGACATCCAGCCGCTTCCGCAGTTTTTTCTGTTTACATAATATCACAATAATTAATATAAGAAGAATAAATATAAGAGCCGCCATGGCAAACAAATAGTATGCAGGATCAATTCCCGTATATTGATAAATGTAATCTAAAATCGGGCTTTTCACAGACTTTTCCTCCTATTGTAGTTCCGTAATATCCCTCAAAGCACACGGATATGAAATCAATTTTCAGCCAAAAACCCATGTGTCTGCAAATTGATTTGTGCACTTTGAGGGATGTTACTATTTGTAGTCGCTGCGCGACAGCACTAAAGGGTAAAGTCGCTTCGACACAGCACGAATCGTAAAAGTTTCAATTATGTATGAGAGACATTCAATATCAAATCAATAATCCGTTCCAAATCATCTTTAGAGTAATACTCTATCTCAATCTTCCCATTCCCTTTCGGCTTCTGATTGATAGATACCTTACTCCCGATCACAGCCTTCATCTTTTCTTCCAGATCCGTATAGATAAAATCCTGTACAACCGTTTCTTTTTTCTTCTCTGTCTTTCCCTTCTGGATATCCTTAACAATCTTTTCAACTTCCCGGACACTCAGTTTTTCATCAAAAACTCTTGCCGCCGTAGTTGCCTGCAGCTCCGGATCCTCGATTCCCAGCAAAGCCCTTGCATGTCCCGTTGTAAGCATATCGTCAATCACCATCTGCTGTACCCGTTCATCCAGCTTCAGCAGACGCATAGAGTTCGTAACCGTAGTCCTGCTCTTGGATACCCGTTCCGCCACCTCATCCTGCTTTAAATGGAACTCCTCCAGAAGACGCTTATATGCAACCGCTTCCTCAATAGGATTGAGGCTTTCCCTTTGAATATTTTCAATCAGAGAAATCTCCACAACCTCAATATCCGTATATTTCTTCACAATAACAGGAACTTCCTTCAGTCCGGCCAGCTTTGCGGCTCTCCATCTTCGTTCTCCCGCTATAATCTCATAAAATCCATTCTTCTCCTGAACAATCAGCGGCTGTATAATACCAAACTGACGAATCGAATCCGACAGCTCCACCAAAGCATCCTCATCAAACTGCTTTCTCGGCTGCTCCTTGTTCGGTCCAACCTTTGAGATTTTCACCTTCAATTCAACGGGCTTTTCAACAATCTTCTCTACAACCTTTTCGACAATCCTTTCCTTTTCCGGCTGGCTTGTCTTAATTGTCTCAGGAATCAGACTATCCAGACCCTTTCCCAATCCACCTTTTCTTGCCACTTCAACCTTCCTCCCTGTTCATAACTTCCTCTGCCAAGGCCCGATAGCTCTCCGCCCCCGCTGACTTCGTATCATATATTGTAATCGGATATCCATGACTGGGTGCCTCCGCCAGACGTACATTTCTTGGAATAATCGTGCTATATACCCTCTGCTTAATATTAGCCCTAACATTCTCAACCACCTGCAAAGAAAGATTCGTCCTGGCATCAAACATTGTAAACACAATCCCCTCAATATCCAGATAAGGATTCAACCGCTCCCTAACCAAATTAATCGTATGTATCAGCTGACTCAAACCCTCCAAAGCATAATACTCACATTGAATCGGAACAAGCACCGTGTCCGCAGTAGTCATAGCATTGATTGTTAAGAGATTCAAAGAAGGAGGACAATCTATCAAAATAAAATCATATTTATCCTTAATCTTGTCCACTTCCTTCTTAATAATATACTCCTTCTCCTGTATTCCAATCAACTCAATCTCAGCCGCAGCCAAATCCACATTCGAAGGAATCAATGACAAATTTTCAAACTCCGTAAACTCAATACAACTCTGAATAGGAGTTTCCCCCAGAATTAAATCATAAATTGTAAACTCCAGCTTCTCCTTTTCCACTCCTACGCCACTCGTCGCATTCCCCTGCGGATCAATATCAATCAGCAAAACCTGCTTGTTCTTCTCTGCCAAAGCCGCCGCCAAGTTAATCGCTGTAGTAGTCTTCCCAACACCACCCTTTTGATTAGCAATCGCTATCACTCTTCCCATAAGTAATTCCTTTCCATGTTTCACGTGAAACATCTATATCTTCATTCAAAGAGCTCCATGAATACAAGCCAAATACCCTATAGCAAACTGATAGGACATCAAACTTGCAGTACAGCAAGCTGTGGAATATTTGACCCTCGCGATATTCGCCAAATACTCATGCAAACATAGCACTTGGCTCATTGCTCACGGAAATAAATAATTCATCAAGCATAAAGCCTTCAATATAGCAAACCGCAAAATAATTTAATTTTCGCAGTAATTACAAAATTCCGTATTAATTTATTATAGCACATATTTTTTCAATGTAAATATCAAATCCACAATGTTTCACGTGAAACAATGACATTTAACTATTACTATTAAACTATGTGTCCAGTAACATACTTCACTAGAACACAGGGAATCCACCAATCAGAGCATAATCCCCTTTATAATAACTAACACATAGAAATCAAAAAATGCAATTTTCACTAAAGAACTCAGAAGCTTCGCAAATCAATTTTTCCGTTGCTTCAATAATCCGCTGCCATTTCTGCTGGAGTAACAATAAAATCTCTAAAAGGATAATGTTTCTGATTCCCTGTAACTAAGCAGGTATCATCACTCCGCTTTTCCATAGCTGCTTCATAAAATAGAAGATCATCCATATCAATCAAAACCGCACCTGTAGGCTGTGGAAACATCTCGACTCCTTACTGCCTGACTGCATCAAGAACAATCTGTATTATTTCATTCTGCAGGTAAAATTTTTCTCTATGAAGAATCTCATCATACTCAGTTATAATATCCTGATGATACAAAGGAATAATCTTTCCTTCAAAAACAGCATCTAATATTGACCATTGCGGTATTCGCCAAATACTTGTGCAGGCACAGGCGCTTGTTCATTGCCTGCGGAAATAAACAATTCACCCACCAATCATCATTTGAAAACATTCAGTATCTTTTAAAAACTACCGAACCCAATATTTAACGCAAAATGCAAAACTCAAAACCGTCCCGGCGGAGGGGAGGAGGGCCGCCCCTTCCAAAACATCCACCCCCCTATCAAACCCCAAATTAAATCTCCCACAACACCACATCCTCCACAAAAACATTTAACACCTTTTAAAAAGAAAACCCACTTCACAAATGTTTCACGTGAAACTTTTTCAAGAGATAGGCTCCTTCCCCGGCACCCCCGCCTTCCTAGGATACCTCCCCGGCGTCTCCTTCACCTTCCGAATTCTCAAAACACTCCGAAAAATATCCGTCCCCGGAATCACCACATCAACCTTCTGTTCCAACTCCCCTCCAAGCACACAAACAGCCCTATCCGCCGTCTCCAATTCCTCCTCCACCTTTCCCGACTTATAAGCCACAAAACATCCCCCAACTTTAACAAAAGGAATACAATACTCCGCCAGCGAAGACAAATGAGCCACTGCTCTGGAAACACAAACATTAAACTGCTCCCGATAATCTTTCCGCTTACCCAGATCTTCCGCCCGTCCATGAACAGCTTCAATCCCCTGCAGCCCAAGCTCCCGAATTACATCATCCAAAAACTTCACACGCTTATTCAAAGAATCCAGCAAAACAACCTGCAAATCCGGATACAAAATCTTAAGGGGAATTCCAGGGAATCCTGCCCCAGTCCCCACATCAATCAACTTTCCCTCAAGTTCCATTACCTTACAAATCATCCCGCTATCAAGAAAATGCTTGCAAACCACATCCGGAAATTCCGTAATAGCCGTCAAATTCATAACCTTATTCTTTTTCACCAAAAGCTCATAATAAAGCAAGAACTGTTCCACCTGCTTATCCGTCAAGCACATATCCAGCTTTCGAAAAGAATCCTCAATCATCCGAAACTTATCTTCCATCTGCCCCACCTATTTTCTTACTCAGCATGTTCCGTACCATGCCGTCTTTTCTGCTGCTCCATAAAAACCAAAAGTACCGAAATATCTGCCGGCGAAACCCCGGAAATACGGGAAGCCTGGCCAATCGAAACAGGCCGGTATTGTTCCAGCTTCTGTCTTGCCTCAATCCGAAGACTTGGTACTTCCTCATAAGAAAAATCTTCCGGAATCCGTTTCTTCTCCATCTTCTTAAACTGCTCCACCTGCTTCAGCTGCCGCTTAATATATCCCTCATACTTAATATTGATATTTACCTGTTCTGCAACGCCTCTGGCAAGCATAGGACGTTCCGGATCCAAAGGAGCTAAAAGATCATAATTCAATTCCGGACGCCGAATCAATTCCGCCAGAGTAGAACCGGAGTTAAGAGGAGTACTCTTGGCCTGCTCCAGTAATTCCTGTACCTTTTTCCCCGTGCCGATATTCACATGCTCTACCCGTACAATCTCATCTTGAATCTGTCTCTCCTTCTCCAACACAGACTGATATCGCTCCTCCGAAATAAGCCCCGCCCTATATCCGATTTCCGTAAGCCGCAGATCCGCATTATCCTGCCGCAGCAAAAGACGATATTCTGCACGGGATGTCATCATTCGATAAGGTTCGCGGTTTTCCTTTGTAACCAAATCATCGATCAATACACCAAGATAAGCCTGGGAGCGATCCAAAATAATCTGCTCTCTTCCAAGAATCTTCATAGCTGCATTCATTCCTGCCAAGAGACCCTGAGCAGCTGCCTCCTCATATCCGGAGCTCCCGTTAAACTGTCCTCCGCTAAACAATCCGGAAATATCCCGAAACTCCAGTGTTGGAAGCAGCTGCCTGGGATCAATACAGTCATATTCGATTGCATAAGCATTTCTTACTATCCGCACATGTTCCAGTCCCGCCACAGAAGAATACATGGCATGCTGGACATCCTCCGGAAGAGAACTGGACATTCCCCCCACATACATTTCATTGGTAGAAAGGCCTTCCGGTTCGATAAAAACCTGATGGCGGTTCTTATCTGCAAACTTCACCACCTTATCCTCAATGGAAGGACAATAGCGCGGGCCCGTTCCCTCTATGATACCCGAATACAAGGGAGAACGATCGAGATTCTCTCTTATAATTTCATGGGTTCTCTCATTCGTATAAGTCAGCCAGCAGGAAACCTGTTCCTTCTGCACCTCTTCCGGATCCGTTGTAAAAGAAAAAGGAATTACTCTCTCATCTCCAAGCTGCTCTTCCATCTTGCTGAAATCAATCGATCTGCGATCAATGCGAGCAGGAGTTCCCGTTTTAAAACGATACATCTGAATTCCAAGCTTTTTCAAAGAATCCGTGAGATAATTCGCCGCCTGCAATCCGTTTGGCCCTGTGGCACTGCTTACATTCCCATAGATACACCTGGCCTTTAAGTAAGTTCCCGTACAGAGAATCACAGCCTCCGCCTCATAAACGGCCCCGGAATACGTCTTAAGCCCTACAACCTTTTGTTCCTCTGTAAGAATCTCCGTCACCTCTGCCTGGATAATCGAAAGATTCCCAGTATTTTCCAGAACCTGCCGCATACTCTGACTATACCCTGCCTTATCCGCCTGGGCCCGCAAGGAATGTACTGCGGGTCCCTTAGAGGCATTGAGCATCTTGGACTGAATAAAGGTTCTGTCAATATTTTTCCCCATCTCTCCTCCGAGAGCATCAATTTCCCGGACAAGATGTCCCTTGGAGGTTCCCCCAATATTGGGATTGCAGGGCATAAGCGCAATACTGTCAATGCTTACGGTAAATACGATAGTCTTTAATCCCAGCCTGGCACATGCCAAAGCCGCCTCACATCCCGCATGTCCGGCCCCGACCACAGCAACACGGCACGTCTCTCTATATACAGCATCTAAACTCATTTCTTCAACCTCTTATTTTCCCATACAAAATTTTCCAAATATCTCCTGTACCAAATCCTCCCCTGCCTCTTCTCCCAAAATCATACCAAGGGAAGTGTAGGCATCCATGAGATCAATGGTATAGAGATCCTCCGGCATTCCCATCTCAATACTATTCTGAACCATCCGAAGACTTTTCTCTGCTTCCTCCAGTCCATTCTTATGGCGGATATTCGTTATAACAAGATCTTCCTGAAAAGAGATATCTCCCTGGAAAAACAAATCCTGAATTTTTTCTTCCAGCTCCTTCAATCCCTGTCCTTCCTTTACAGATAAGACAATTACCGGATATTCTGTTTTCTCCCGGATCATCTCCTCTGTCACAGCCATCTTCAAATCCGATTTATTCAAGAGGACAATTGCCTTTTTATGCTCCAAAAGCTCCAGGATTTCTTCGTCGCTTTCATCCAGGCTGCAGGAGCCGTCCACTACATAGAGGATCAAGTCCGAAGCCTCCGCCTGTTCCTTCGCCCTTCCAACTCCAATCTGTTCCACCAGATCTTCCGTCTTGCGGATTCCGGCCGTATCGAAAAGATTCAGATTCAGTCCGTTCAAAGAAAGCTGTTCTTCCAAAACATCCCGGGTAGTGCCCGCAATGTCCGTTACAATGGCCCTCTCCTCTCCAAGCAAGACATTTAAAAGAGAAGATTTTCCAGCGTTTGGTTTTCCCAAAATAACCGTTCGAATTCCTTCTCTTAGGATTCTTCCATTGTCAAAGGTATTTAAAAGAGATGTAATTTCCAATATAAGCTTATTAAGAACCTTAGAAAGCCTGTCCCCATACCCATCCAGACTGATATGCTCCGGATCATCCAGGGCAGATTCCAGAAATGCCGTCTCATATAAAATCTGCTTCCGGAAATCCTTTATCTTTTCGCTGACCGATCCCTTCAGCTGTGAAAGAGAGCTCTCCAGGGCCGACTGATTTTTCGCCTGTATCAGATCCATCACTGCCTCTGCCTGGGCAAGATCGATCCTTCCGCCCAAAAAAGCACGCTTTGTAAATTCCCCAGGCTCTGCAAGACGCGCGCCGTTTTTTAAAACCGTTTCCAAAATTCTGCGCTGAACAAATAGGCCGCCGTGACAATCTATTTCCACCGTATCCTCTGTCGTATAGCTGCGAGGCCCTTTCATCAGAAGAAGAATCACTTCATCCAGCAGCTCTTCCTTATCGTAGATACTTCCGTAATGAATGGTATAAGAAGACTGATCCGAAATCCTTTTTTCCGGATTCTTTGATCGGAATATCTGTTCTATAATTGAAAAAGCCTCTTTTCCGCTGATGCGTATAATTCCGATTCCGCCGCCGGACATACCAGTGGATATAGCTGCAATCGTATCATGATCCATAAAAAGGCTCCCTTCTTTTTCCATTTTAACAAAAGGACTGCTGAAAAATAAACAACAGGATATGGAAATGCCTGGTGACTTATTTTTCAACAGCCCCTTTTCTTTATAATTTCATATCTTTTACTTAGATCTTGGCCCCCGGGAATTGCGGTTATATCGATTCCGGTTCTTTCCTCCGTTGTTATAATTCTCCAGGCGCACCCCTTCCCTCAAAGTTACAACAACCCGGCGGTAAGGTTCTTCCCCTTCGCTGTGGGTACATACGAATTTATCATTCTGAAGGGCAGAATGAATCACACGGCGCTCATAGGGATTCATAGGCTCCAAGGAAACAGGCTTTCTCGTTCTCTTAACTTTATGAGAAATATTCTTTGCTAGATTTTCCAGGGTAGCTCTTCTTCTTTCCCTGTAATTCTCCGTATCTACCTTTACCCGGATATATTCCTCACTCTTCTTATTTGCAACAAGGCTTGTCAGATACTGAAGGGAATCTAACGTCTGTCCTCGTTTTCCGATAAGAACTCCCATATCCTCGCCCTGCAGATCTACGATAATCTCCCGATCCTGGGGATGGGCGTCTACAGTTATCTGAACCTTCATTTCCATAGCTGCAAATACCTGATTCAAAAATTCCTCTACAGGAGCAGTATCAATCTCAATCAGCTTTTTCTCCGTCTTCTTTTCCGGTTTCTCTTCCTTTTCCGTATTTACCGGATCCTCTGGCTTTTCTTCCTTTGCCGTCTCCTTTTTCGGTTCTGGCTTTACTTCCTTTTCGGGCTCTTTTTTAGGCTCTGAAACTGCCTGCTTTTCCGCTGCCTTTTCATTCACCTTTTCCATAATCTTTTCAACTTCTTTTTCTGCCTTCTTAGAAGCCTCCAGCTCCTCTTCTGTCTGGACATGAGCCTTGATCACAGCTTTTTTGCTTCCGATACCAAGAAATCCGGCGCTTCCCTGGGAAAGGACTTCATATGCTATCTTTTCCCTTGTAGTTCCAAATTTAATTGCAGCTTCCAATATAGCGTCATCTACTGTTTTTGCAGAAACTTCAATATATTCCATGGTGAACCCCCCATTTCTTATTTATTCTTGCCCTTGCTGTTCTTCTCATTATACTGCTCTACCATTCTTGCCTTGGCAGCCAGGCTTCCCGGCTTTGCCGCTCCCTTATTGTAATATGCGGTAGAGTCCTGAATTGCCCTCTGACGTTCCTCGGAGGTAATCTCACGTTTTACCGGTTCCACATTCCGGGTGCTTGTCCTGGCTACGCTGTTAAGACGCTCCGGAGGAAGTCCGTTCTTTTCTCTCTTTCGATTATATGCTTCAATATTCTTTTTAATCTCTTCGTCAATATCCATCTTACTCAGCTGCTTATTGATGACCAGCTGCTGAATGGTACGGACTACTGCGCTCATAATCCAGTAAATGCCAACGCCGACGGGAAGGATGGCACAGAAATATACAGACATGAGAGGCATGAAATTATTCATCATCTTCATGGACTGCATCATCTCATTGTTCTCGCCGTCTCCGGAAGCACCCGCCTGGGGCATCAGCTTTAAACTGAACCACTGGCTTAAGCCCGCCAATACCGGAATGAGAAGGGCAACAATAATCCACAGATAATTCCCCTCGGAAAAGCTTTCCTTAATGGTATACCAAGGTGAATTTACAATATTTAATCCAAGGAAATTATTAAAACCGCTTAACGTATGCTGTGTACTCTCTACAACGCCGCTTAAGCTTGGAAATTCCGCCGCTATACTCTCCCACTCAGCAGTCGTCGCCTTATTCAGAACATCAATGATGGTATTCTCCAAAGCAAAATCACGCTTTTGAAAAGATGCGGCGCTTTTCAGGCCCTGAATAAAGGCGCTTCCGCCTGCCGTATTCAGCAAATCCGTTACCAAAGGATAATAAGCCATCTTAATCTTATCAATATAAGCGGGAATCGCATACACTACCGCATATACCGCAAGAAGAACCGGAAGCTGCACCAGCATAGGCAGACAGGTTCCCGTAGGGGAAGTGCCGTACTTTGCATAGACAGCCTTTGTCTCATCCTGCATCTTCAGCATAGACGCCTGATCCTGTTTTCCCTTATACTTCTTCTGAATCGCCTGGATCTCCGGATTCATCCGCATAGACATTCTGGAAAACTTCTGCTGCTTATATGTCAGGGGAATCATCAGCATATATACAATAATCGTAAACAAAATAATGGCAAAGCCTACATTGGCAATCCCCACAGAATCCAGAAAATCAAAAATCACATTAATAATCCAGCCTAATATTTTAGCAATATCTCCTAAAATAAATCTGGAATCTTGCGTTAAAAACAAACTTGTCAATAGAAAAATCCTCCTTTAACTTCTGCCTCAAATCTCCTTCTGACCTCATAAACAAAAGGAAATCTTACGGCACCGGATCATATCCTCCCTTAGAAAACGGATTGCATCGCAAAATCCTCCATGCAGCCAGAATACTTCCTTTCAAAGCCCCATATTTTTTAACGGCCTCTAATCCATATTGGGAACAGCTTGGAATATATGGACATCTGGTACTTTTCATCGGCGATAGATATTTCTGATAAAATTGAATCAATCTGATCAATATGGTTTTCATTCTTTTTTGATAACTCCCTGAAGCTTTCCCAAGTGGATCAATGCGCTGCGGATCTCTTCAAAACTTCTTCCCTTCGCATTTACCCTTGCGATGACTACCATGTCCAAACCACTATTGAACATGTCTTCCTGTAGCCGGTAACTTTCCCGAACCAGTCTCGTAATTCTGTGACGTACAACACTGTTGCCCACCTTCTTGCTGACAGAAACTCCAAGACGGTTCTTTGCAAGACCGTTTTCTCTCACATAGAGAACCAGATAACGGTTTGCGCAGGATTTTCCTTCCTTATATATAAGCTGAAAATCCCGGTTCTTTTTCAACGATTCTGAATGAGGATACTTCATAAGTCCTCCAAATTAAGGAAACGCCTTTTTGACATCCCCTATACGCAAAAAATCATACGCAAAAAATTCGCAGACTAAGGAAAAAGGCCACATAATGCGGCCTAGGCTGATAACTTCTTTCTTCCTTTTAATCTTCTTGCCGCTAACACTTTTCTGCCGCCGGCAGTACTCATTCTGGCTCTGAATCCATGAACTCTTGCTCTGGACCTCTTTTTTGGCTGAAATGTCATTTTCATCTCTCGAAACACCTCCTCTTCTAAAAAGCATTGTTTTAATTATATGCGGAAAAGCCTTTAAAGTCAAGCAATTTACAGGCTTTTTTCATTTTCCGGATTTTAAACCTCATCTTGTTATAAAAATTTGACTTATCCACAATATGTGGATAAATTGTGGATAATATGTGGAAAACGGTATTTTTTTATTTTTTCTTGATTAAAAAAATGATTTGTTATATTATTGAATATAGGATATCATGCTTTTTTCACAGTTATATTGAGGAGAACAATAAAATGAACTTAATTTTAGATAAATGGAACGACATTTTGGAGCATATCCGAAAGGAACATGAGCTTTCGGACGTATCCTTTGAAACCTGGCTTCTTCCATTAAAGATACACAGCATTGAAGATCACACAGTACGGATCATTGTACCGGTCGATCAGATGGTTACCTATCTGAATTCCAAATTTAAAATTCCCATTTATGTAGCCATTGCAGAATTTACAGGGGAAAAGTTTGAAATAGAATTTATCACAAAAGAGGAAGCGGATGCTCTGAATCAGAAGAAGAAGGAAGCTCCCGTCTCCCACTCTGTCCGAAAATCCGCCCCCATGAATGTGATTTCCGAGCATTCCAATATCAATGCAAAGTACACTTTCGACACCTTTGTGGTAGGCAACAATAACAAGTTTGCCCACGCTGCATCCCTGGCAGTAGCCGAGACGCCCGGGATTGTCTACAATCCCCTCTTTCTCCACGGAGGCGTGGGACTTGGAAAAACTCATCTGATGCATGCCATTGCGAACCATATATTAAGCAGCAACCCGGATATGAAGGTTCTCTATGTCACAAGTGAATACTTTACCAACGAGCTTATCGAGACCCTTCGTGCCGGCGATCCCACCGGTATGACAAAATTTCGTGAAAAATACCGGAATATCGATGTTCTGCTGATTGACGACGTACAATTTATCATTGGAAAAGAAAGTACCCAGGAAGAATTCTTCCATACCTTCAATTCCCTTCACAATGTAAATAAACAGATTATCATCTCCAGCGACCGTCCTCCCAAGGATATTGAAACCTTGGAAGAACGTCTTAGAACACGTTTTGAATGCGGCCTGATTGCCGATATTTCTTCTCCTGAATTTGAGACACGTATGGCAATTCTTCGAAAGAAAGAAGAATTAGAGGGATATCAGATTGACGATGCCATCATCACCTACATAGCAACCAATGTAAAATCAAATATCCGTGAGCTGGAGGGCGCCTTCAATCGGCTCATCGCCCTTTCCACACTGGAAAAGCGTCCCATCGATATGCCTCTTGCAGAGGAAGCCATCAAGGATATTATTTCTCCCGGGGAAAGCCGCAAGGTTACGCCGGAGCTTATCATTGATATTGTTGCCGAACATTTTCATGTAAAACCGGAAGATATCAAGGGAAAGAAGCGGACTGCGGATATTGTCTACCCCAGACAGATTGCTATGTATCTCTGCCAGGATCACGGAACCTCCTTCAAGCGGATTGGAGAGCTCTTAGGAGGAAGGGATCATACCACTGTCATGCACGGGGTCGAAAAAATTTCCAATGAATTGAAGGTAAACGACGCAACCGAACGCCTCATAGAAACCATACGGAAAAAAATTTACCCCAATTAAAAGTTATACCATTCCCCATATGGATAACCCTTGGATAAGCAGTGGATAACTTTTCATAACTTAAGGCCTGTGTATAACCCACCCATTTTTCCACATGCTTTTTGAAGGCTTTTCACATACTTGTCCTTTTGAAGAATGCTTTTATTTCAAGGCCTAAGACCTGTTTTCAACATATTCACACTCTCTACGAAGAATACTACGGATTTATTTATTTATATATATATGAAAGGAGTTTTCCACAGCATGAAAATTGTCTGCAGTAAAACAGATTTATTAAAGGGTGTTAACATTGTTCTCAAAGCCGTTCCCTCAAAAACAACCATGTCTATTCTGGAATGTATTCTAATTGACGCTTCCGCCCAGAAGATCAAACTCACGGCCAATGACATGGAGCTTGGAATTGAAACCATCATCGAAGGAGATATCCTGGAAAAAGGAATTGTGGCGATTGACGCTAAGATCTTTTCAGAGATTGTAAGGAAGCTTCCGGATAATTTTGTTGCCATTGAGACAGACAGCAATTTCCAGACAAAGATCACCTGTGAAAAGGCAAAGTTTCATATTTCCGGAAAGTCGGGAGAGGATTTTTCCTATCTTCCTTATATTGAAAAAGAAGATTCGGTCAGTATTTCTCAGTTCAGCTTAAAGGAATTGATTAAGCAGACTATTTTTTCTATTTCTGACAATGAAAATAATAAGATGATGACCGGAGAACTCTTTGAACTGAAAGACAGCAATCTCAAGGTCGTTTCTCTGGACGGACACAGGGTTTCCATCCGCAATCTGGAATTAAAGGAAAGCTGCGATGAGAAGAAAGTGATTGTACCGGGAAAAACTCTTATAGAGATCAGCAAGATCCTTTCCGGAGAAATGGATTCATTTGTGAACATTTTTTTTACAAAGAATCATATTGTATTTGAATTTGACGAGACGACGGTTGTATCCCGTCTGATTGAAGGAGAGTATTTCCGCATTGAACAGATGCTCTCCAATGATTATGAGACAAAGGTTACAGTCAATAAAAAGGAATTCTTAAATTGTATTGACAGGGCTACGCTCCTGATTAAGGAGGGTGATAAAAAGCCGATTATTATTCAGGTAAATGACGGGGAAATGAATCTGAAGATTACCTCCGGGGTAGGCTCTATGAATGAGGAGATAGTCATTGAAAAAGAGGGAAAAGATATTTTGATTGGATTCAATCCCAAGTTTTTGATTGATGCCCTCCGCGTTATTGACGATGAGAACATTACGCTTTATATGGTAAATCCCAAGGCGCCGTGTTTTATCCGCAATGAAGAGCAGTCTTATATTTATCTCATTCTGCCGGTGAATTTCAACAGTGCAGTGAATTAAGGGACAGGTGAAGGTATGGAAGAGATACGGATTCGGGATGAGTTTATCAAGCTCGGCCAGGCTCTTAAGCTGGCCGGACTGGTAGATTCCGGCGTAGATGCCAAGTATGTAATACAGGAAGGATATGTGAAAGTAAATGGTGAGACGGAAACGCAAAGGGGGAAGAAGCTTCATCCCGGTGATGTGTTCTCTTACCATGGACAGGATGTCAAAGTGACATGATTATACAATCCATAGAGCTTAAAAATTTTCGGAATTACCGGGAATTAAAGCTGGAATTTGATGAGAATACGAATATTTTTTACGGAGACAATGCCCAGGGAAAGACGAATATTCTGGAGGCTGTCTACTTAAGCGGTACGACAAAGTCTCATAAGGGAAGCCGGGATCGGGATATGCTCTTTTTCGGAGAAGAGGAAGGGCATCTGCGTACCTTTGTGAAAAAAGGGGAGATGGATTATCGGATTGATATTCATCTGAAAAAGAACCGGACCAAGGGAATTGCAGTCAACGGTATTCCCATCAAAAAGGCCGGCGAGCTTTTTGGAATTGCGAACTTTGTATTTTTTTCTCCGGAGGATCTTGGCATTATCAAACAGGGGCCTGGGGAGAGAAGAAGATTTCTTGATATGGAGCTGTGCCAGCTTGATCGGGTATATCTTTATAATCTGACCAATTATAACCGGATAGTGGCTCAGAGAAATAAGCTTTTAAAGGATCTGGCTTATCGTAGCGATCTGGAAGAAACCCTGGATATATGGGATATGCAGCTTGCAGAGTATGGAAAAAAGATTATTGCAGGAAGAGAGCTTTTTATCCGGCAGCTTGGAGAGATTATCTTAGGAATTCATAAGAATCTGTCGGGCGGAAAGGAAGAGCTTCAGATTGCCTATGAGAAGAATGCAGAGGAAGCGGATCTTTACGATGCCATACGAAGAAACCGGGATCGGGACAGGAAAATGAAAACTTCCACCGTAGGCCCCCACAGGGACGACATGCGGTTTGCAATAGATTCCATTGACATTCGGAAATTCGGTT
Source organism: Candidatus Merdisoma sp. JLR.KK011 (assembly GCF_036941125.1). Lineage (NCBI taxonomy): Bacteria > Bacillati > Bacillota > Clostridia > Lachnospirales > Lachnospiraceae > Candidatus Merdisoma > Candidatus Merdisoma sp. JLR.KK011. Next base: position 1,049,801 of record NZ_JAYWSZ010000004.1, read on the forward strand.
CCCAGGGTCAGCAGAGGACAGCCGCCCTTTCCCTTAAATTATCGGAAATTGAACTGGTAAAAAGGATGATTCATGATACACCAGTATTATTATTGGATGATGTATTGTCTGAACTGGATCATAATAGGCAAAACTATTTATTGAACAGTATCCATGATATCCAGACCATGATTACCTGTACAGGGCTGGATGAGTTTGTAAATCATAGATTTTCCATCAATAAGGTGTTTCGGGTGATCGAAGGTACGGTATGGAATGAAAATTGACTTTAAATTAGGAGGTATGTATGAATACAGAATACGGTGCGGATCAAATACAGATTCTTGAAGGGCTTGAAGCAGTCCGCAAAAGACCTGGCATGTATATCGGAAGCACCTCTTCAAGAGGGCTTCATCATCTGGTATACGAGATTGTGGACAATTCCGTAGACGAAGCCCTGGCGGGCTTTTGTAAAAATATCGATGTGTCTATCAATGAGGACAATTCCATTACCGTTATAGACGACGGCCGGGGAATTCCCGTGGGAATCAATCATAAAGCCGGAATCCCCGCGGTAGAGGTCGTATTTACCATTCTTCATGCGGGTGGAAAATTCGGCGGCGGAGGATATAAGGTATCCGGCGGCCTTCACGGTGTAGGAGCTTCTGTAGTCAACGCTCTCTCTGAATGGCTGGAGGTTACCATCTACAGTGAGGGAAAGATCTACCGTCAGCGTTACGAGCGCGGCCGCGCTATCTATAAATTAAAAGAGGCGGGAACCTGTGATCCAAAAAAGACAGGAACAACCGTAAGCTTTTATCCGGACAAAGAGATCTTTGAGGAAACCATATTTGATTACGATACCCTTAAGGTACGTCTCCGGGAGATGGCATTCCTGACAAAGGGGCTGAATATCATTCTCAGGGATAAGCGGGAAGAAAAGGAAATCGTAAAGGAATTCTGCTATGAGGGCGGAATCCGTCAGTTTGTGGAGTATCTGAACCGTTCCAAAACAAGTCTTTACGATCCCATCATTTATTGTGAGGGTATGTTCAATGAGGTATATGTAGAAGTTTCCATGCAGCACAACGATTCCTATACAGAGAATTGTTACAGCTTTGTCAATAATATCAATACGCCTGAGGGCGGAACTCATTTGACAGGCTTTAAGAATGCACTCACAAAGACATTTAATGATTATGCAAGAAAGAATAAGCTCTTGAAGGACAATGAACCCTCTCTAAGCGGCGAGGATATCCGGGAGGGCTTAACGGCCATCATCAGTATCAAGGTTGCAGAGCCTCAGTTTGAAGGCCAGACAAAGCAGAAGCTGGGCAACAGCGAGGCAAGAGGCGCTGTTGACAACATAGTTTCAGAGCAGCTGATGATTTTCCTGGAACAGAATCCGGCCATTGCCAAGGTGATTCTGGAAAAATCCATTTTAGCCCAGAGGGCCAGGGACGCGGCCCGGAAGGCCCGTGATCTGACCAGAAGAAAAACGGCTCTTGACGGAATGGCTCTGCCCGGCAAGCTTGCAGACTGCTCCGACAAGAATCCGGAAAATTGTGAGATCTACATTGTGGAGGGAGATTCTGCGGGAGGTTCTGCAAAGACGGCCCGTTCCCGTGCGACACAGGCGATTCTTCCTCTGCGCGGAAAGATTCTGAATGTAGAGAAGGCAAGGCTTGATAAGATTTATGCCAATGCAGAGATCAAAGCCATGATCACTGCATTCGGAACGGGAATCCATGAAGACTTTGATATCTCGAAGCTCCGCTATCATAAGATTATTCTGATGACGGATGCGGACGTAGACGGCGCACATATCAGTACTTTGCTTTTGACCTTTATCTACCGCTTTATGCCGGATCTGATTAAGGAGGGGTATGTATATCTGGCGCAGCCGCCTCTCTATAAGCTGGAAAAGAACAAAAAGGTCTGGTATGCTTACAGCGATGAAGAGCTAAATCAGATTCTCACAGAGGTAGGGCGGGATCAGAACAATAAGATTCAGCGCTATAAGGGTCTGGGTGAGATGGATGCGGATCAGCTCTGGGAGACAACTATGGATCCGGCTCACAGAGTTTTAAAGCGTGTGATGATTGATGATACGTATTCTGCGGAGATTGATTTGACCTTTACTACCCTTATGGGCGATAAGGTAGAGCCGAGACGGGAATTTATTGAGACGAACGCCAAGTACGTGAAGAATCTTGATATATAATGGGGAGCCTGCCATACTCCATCGGGGCTGGCGGACTTCGTCCGAAAAGGTTTGAGTTTTACGGAACTGGAATAAAAGGAGAATAGAATGGAAGATAATATCTTTGATAAAGTCCATGAGGTAGATTTAAAAAAGACCATGGAAGATTCCTACATTGATTATGCCATGAGCGTAATCGCGGCCCGGGCGCTGCCGGATGTGCGGGACGGCTTAAAGCCGGTACAGCGCCGGGTACTGTATTCCATGATCGAGCTGAACAACGGTCCGGATAAGCCTCATCGTAAGTGTGCCCGTATCGTCGGCGATACCATGGGTAAATATCACCCCCATGGAGACAGCTCCATCTACGGCGCTCTGGTAAATATGGCTCAGGAATGGTCTACCCGTTATCCATTGGTAGACGGTCACGGAAACTTCGGATCTGTAGACGGCGACGGTGCAGCCGCTATGCGTTATACAGAGGCTCGTTTAAGCAAGATTTCCATGGAAATGCTGGCGGATATCAATAAGGATACCGTAGACTTTGTCCCCAACTTTGACGAGACAGAAAAAGAGCCTTCCGTACTGCCCTCCAGATATCCCAATCTTCTGGTAAACGGAACTACCGGTATTGCTGTTGGAATGGCTACCAATATCCCCCCCCATAATCTGAAGGAGGTTATAGCAGCTGTTGTAAAGCTTATTGATAACCGGGTTCTGGAGGATCGGGATACGGAGATAGAGGAGGTTCTGAAGATTATCAAAGGACCTGACTTCCCTACAGGCGCAGAGATTCTGGGAACAAGAGGAATTGAGGAGGCTTACCGGACAGGACGGGGTAAGATCCGTGTCCGTGCCGTGACAAATATTGAATCTATGCCCAATGGGAAGAATCGGATTATCGTCACAGAGCTTCCCTATATGGTAAATAAAGCCCGGCTGATCGAAAAGATCGCAGATCTGGTAAAGGAAAAACGCATTGACGGCATTACTTATATCGGCGACGAGTCCAGCCGGGAGGGAATGCGGATTAACATAGAGCTTAGAAAGGATGCCAATGCAAATGTAATCCTCAATCAGCTATACAAGCATACCCAGCTTCAGGATACCTTCGGCGTCAACATGCTTTCTCTGGTGAACAACCAGCCAAAGACCTTGAATCTTTTGGATATGCTGAAATATTATCTTCTTCATCAGGAGGATGTGGTAACCAGAAGAACCAGGTATGAGCTGAACAAGGCAGAGGAACGCGCCCATATCTTAAAGGGTCTGCTGATTGCCCTGGATCACATTGACGAGGTTATCCGGATCATCCGCAGCTCCCGATCCACGCAGATTGCAAAGCAGGGGCTGATGGATCGCTTTGAACTGGATGATGTACAGGCCCAGGCAATTGTAGATATGCGTCTGCGAGCTCTCACTGGATTGGAACGGGAGAAGCTTGAAGCAGAGTATCAAAGCCTGATGGAGCAGATCGAGTACTTAAAAGCAATTCTGGCGGACGAGAAGAAGCTTCTCGGCGTTATCAAGGAAGAGATCCTCATTATCTCTGAGAAATTCGGGGATGAGAGAAGAACCAGCATAGGCTATGATGAGTTTGATTTGTCCATGGAGGATCTCATTCCTGAGGAGGATGTGGTCATAACCATGACAAATCTGGGTTACATCAAGCGCATGACCACCGATAACTTCAAGAGCCAGAACCGGGGCGGCAAGGGAATCAAGGGAATGCAGACCATCAATGAGGATTACATTGAGGATCTGATGATGACAACCACCCATCATTACCTGATGTTCTTTACCAATACGGGAAAGGTATACCGCCTGAAGGCTTACGAGATACCAGAGGCAGGCAGAACCTCCAGAGGAACTGCAATCATCAATCTCCTGCAGCTTCAGCCAGAGGAAAAGATAACGGCAATTATTCCCATGAAGGATTACCAGGAAGGAAAATACCTCTTTATGGCTACCCGGAACGGCCTTGTAAAGAAGACTTCCATTCTGGATTATGCAAATGTGCGCAAAACAGGACTTTTGGCCATTAATCTTCGGGACGGGGATGAGCTAATCGAAGTTAAATACACCGACAATGAGCAGGATGTCCTTCTCATTACAAAATTCGGCATGTGCATCCGCTTCCACGAGACAGACGTAAGGCCCACGGGCCGTACTTCCATGGGCGTCATCGGTATGAATCTGACAGATCAGGATGAAGTCGTAGCCATGCAGGTACACAACCAGGGCGAGTATCTTCTGGTGGTTTCGGAAAACGGTCTTGGAAAACGGACGAGTATAGAGGAATTCAATGCTCAGAACCGGGGCGGCAAGGGTATCAAGTGTTATAAGATAACGGAAAAGACAGGCAATGTCATCGGCGCTAAGGCAGTCAACGAGGAGAATGAGGTTATGCTGATTACCAATGAGGGAATCATTATCCGGATTCCCTGCAGCGGAATCTCCATTGTAGGAAGAATTGCTTCCGGCGTGAAGCTGATGAACGTGGATTCCGAGAATGTGGTAGTGGCGAGCATTGCAAAGGTACGTAACCAGGAAGATTCCGGGGAAGAAGATGCGGATCAGGAGGAATCCCTGGAGACAGAAGCGGATAATCCCAAGGAAACAGAATAGACTTATCGAAAATCAATAAATAAATATTGATTTACAAAATCGTATATGATAAGATGCAGTTATCAGTCAAAAAGATAACTGCATCTTTTCTATATGCGGAAAGAAAGGATATAATATGTCAATTGTAATAAATCTGGACGTTATGATGGCAAAACGGAAAATCGGACTGACCGAGCTGGCCAGAGAAGTTGACATTACCATGGCCAACTTATCGATATTAAAAAATAACAAAGCAAAAGCAGTACGTTTTACTACGCTCAATGCCATATGCAAAGCATTAGACTGCCAGCCCGGGGATCTTCTGGAATATGTTCCGGAAGAAAAAGAGGTTCAGGCCGGCAAAGAGCAGATGTAGATCAAGTGGAAATAAATTCCATGTCAAATGAATAGGTGACAAACTGGAAAAACTATACTATAATTATTTCGAGTTCCTATGGAAAAAGAATCCAAGGTAATTTTTATGTATACAGATTGGAAATGATACGGACCCTTCTTTTGTTCTCTATTTTTTCCAAGAAAATATTCAGTTTTTTATTTATGTAATTTTATTCATTTTCTTGAATCTTCTCATTTAGAGTTTGAAACATTAAAACGATAATACAAAACAAACGAGAAAGATAAGGGGGAAACACTTGTGAGTACAAAAGATAAAATTCTTCTTTTTATACCCGGATATAACTGCGAAAAACAGATTGTAAGGGTTCTGGGACAGCTGGATGAGGGAATCCTGTCTTTTTTAACCCGGATTATTGTGGTAAATAACCAAAGTACAGACGGGACAGAGGAAGCTGTCAAAAGTTATATGGAGGAACATCCCCAGGTTCCAATCACATTATTAAGAAATCAAGATAATTACGGTCTTGGCGGTTCTCACAAGACTGCTTTTTCCTATGCAATCAATCACAATTACGATTATGTGATTGTTCTCCACGGAGACGATCAGGGGGATATTCACGACATGGACCGGGTGCTGAAAAAACAGCTTTATAAAAAATATGACTGCTGTCTGGGCGGACGGTTTATGAGAGGCTCCCGGCTGAAAGGGTATTCCCTTTTCCGTACCTTCGGCAATATCGTATATAATTTTCTCTTTTCCGCCGTGGTAAGAAACCGGATATTCGATCTGGGATCCGGATTAAATATGTATTCCACCGCTATGCTCAAGGATCCTTTTTATAAAAAGTTTCCGGATAAGCTGACCTTCAATTACTGTATGATTCTGGCCTCCCATTACTATAGACACCGTATCATGTTTTTTCCGATTACCTGGAGGGAGGAAGATCAGGTGTCCAATGTAAAGATGGCAAGCCAGGCCGTATCTGTATTAAAGATGCTTGCGGACTACTGGCGGAATCATGAATTCATAAAATCAGAGCTTCGGGAGATTCCAAGAGAAGCTTATCTGGCAGATGTGATACAGGAAAACAAGTGAGGACTTGTCTATGAAAATGTTATATCTTGTACCACTTTTTCTGGCAGGCCTTTTTGTGGTACATGTATTGAAAATGCTGCGCTTCTACCTGGTTCTTCTGGAGCAGAAGATAGAACTGAAGAAGTTTACGTTTTTATACCTAAAAACAACCTTTCTTAATTTGCTGATTCCTTTTAAGCTTGGGGAGATCTACCGGATATACTGCGTGATAAAGCTGACAGACTGCACGCAGGTAGGAATCTTAAGCGTGGTACTGGATCGTTTTTTCGACACCTTTATCTTGCTGTTGTTTTTACTTCCATACGATCTGCTGGTTCTTCGGGGCCTTACCTGGATAACGGGGACTCTGCTTATATTTCTTCTGCTTGTGATGCTGGCGTACCGGATGTTTGAGCCCACCTATCTCTATCTGAACGAATATCTGATCCGAAGCTCCAGAAGCAAAAGGGGAATCTGGATCCTGTCCTTTATGGAAATGCTCCGGGAATGGTACGATTATACGAAGGATCTGATCAAAGGCAGACAATATCTGATTATCTTTTGTTCCGCCCTTGGGTGGATCGGGGAGGCCGGCCTGCTCTTTATGATTTCCGGTTACTATCAGATCGGGTTTGGCGTGGAAGAGTCTGCAGCTTATATCCAGTCTATTTTTTCGGCGGAAAAAAGCTTGATATTTACGGCCTATAACCGTATCAGCATGTACATATTATTTGCTTTGATTCTGTTGTTTCTGTGCATCAGACTTTTAAGGAGAAAAAAGCAATGAAGAAAAAACTATTTGTTCTGTACGATGACAGGATCCGGCCCAATGAAAAGATCGCCCAGGTAGCTGGAAATAAAAGCTACGGAAACATTATCTTTAAACAGAAGACTATTCAGAAACGGCTGGAGGAGATTCTGGAGGAAAAGGATTATATTTTGAAATTTTATCCCTTTTCCGGGGAGGAAAAAAGATCGGAAAGCATCCGGCAGGTACTGTCTGCCGTTCACCCGGCGGCGATTGTATATCTGTATTCTTCCTATGGAATTGCAGATTCAAATATGTTCGGCCTTCTTCTGGACAAAGCACAATTTTTAAACCAATCCAAGAAGGTTGTCAAGAACCGCCATACAGCCGCCCTCTTGTTTTCGGAGATGGAAGCCTTCCGGGAGTGGGTGAAAAAGGGCAGCAATCCAGAGGGAAGCGAGGAAATGGAAGCCCTTTCTGGGGACATGTTCATAGATTTAAGCTCCTTTGACGAATTCATAAAATATATTACCAGCGGATTCGAAGCCAGGTTTTTTAATACTCTTCAGGGAGATCAGTATACGGTTACAAAGCGTTCCGCCAATAAGGAAAAGATCAAAAGCGAATACCAGTTTTATTATTTTCTTCCCAGGGAAATGCAGCACTGGTTTGTGCAGCCCTATTCCTACGAGGAATCGGAGGAGGCGGCAAGCTACACCATGGAACGGATGCATATGACCGACCTGGCCATCCAATACGTCCATGGGGCCCTGTCCCTGGAGGATCTGGATGAGATCCTGCGCCAGCTTTTTTATTTTTTAAAGACAAGGTGCATAAAAAAGATCTCAAAGGAGGAGTACGAACAGCAGTCCAGGCATCTGTATCTGGATAAGGTGTTAAGGCGGCTGGAGGAGCTTAAGAAGAATCCTTACTTTGAGAAAATGAATCAGATGATAGGGGTTGGAACTGCTTATGACAATGCGGCGGCTGTTTTTTCCCACTACGAGGCTTTGTATCAGCAGATACATAAGAGGTACAGCTTTGAAGCCCTTGCCGCAGTGAGCCACGGGGATCTGTGCTTCTCCAATATTCTTTATCAGAGGCATGCCAACATTCTGCGCATGATTGATCCGAAGGGAGCAAAGGAGGAAGAGGATATCTGGACAGATCCCTGGTATGATCTGGCGAAGCTTTCCCATTCCATCTGCGGAAGGTACGATTTCTTTAACAGCGGCCTGTATCGGGTGGAGATTGGGGAGGATCTGAAGCTTGGGCTTCACATTGAGTTTGAAAATCAGGCTTATGTAGAACTGTTTCAGAAATATCTTGAGAAAAATCAGTTTTCATATCCGGTTGTCCGGCTGTATGAGGCGTCGCTGTTTTTATCCATGCTGCCTCTGCACATGGATAACCCTCAGAAGGTATTTGGATTTTTGTTAAACGGGATTGAGATTTTACAGGAGGTGGAGCAATGTTTGAAGGGATGACGCTGGTAATGGATATTGACGGAACCATCTGCCCCATTAAGAGGAAGGATCAAGAGTACATAGAGCTGGTTCCTTACAAGGAAATTGTGGAAAAGATGAAGGAATATAAGGCTGGCGGTGCAAAAATCGTGCTGTACACCTCCCGGAATATGAATACCTACAAGGGTAATCTGGGACTTATCAATGCAAATACGGCTAAGGTTCTGATGAAATGGCTGGAAAAATGGGAGATTCCTTACGATGAAATACTGTACGGGAAGCCCTGGCCCGGCCATCGGGGATTTTATGTGGATGACCGCTGCATAAGGCCGGATGAGCTTTTGAAATATTCGGAGGAAGAGCTGGATGCCATCTGCAAAAAAAGCCGTCCGGAGGAGGAGTGCTTATGACAATCGTAATTACCATGGCAGGCTTTGGAACGAGATTCAAAAAAGCAGGCTATCCCATGCCGAAATATCAGATTACGGCCCATGGAAAGACCTTATTTGAGTGGTCTATGGAAAGCCTTGCGGATTTCCGCCGTCCGGAGGATACGTATCTGTTTATCTTAAGAAGAGAGGACAGAGCCGCTGACTTTATCCGGGAAAAATGTCTTGCTATGGGCATCGGCAGAATTCAGATCATAGAGCTGGATGAGATGACAGACGGGCAGGCCACCACAGCTATGCTGGGAGCCGCCTATTGGGATAAGGAAAGCCCTCTTCTCGTCTACAATATTGACACCTATGTAGAAGCCGGACAGATGCGCCCGGAGCAGTTCTGCGGGGACGGGTTTATACCCTGCTTCTGCGGGGAAGGCGATCATTGGAGTTTTGTGCGTCTTTCAGAGGATGGAAGAGCGGCGGAGGTTCGGGAAAAGGTGCATATCTCGGATTACTGTACCATAGGTGCGTACTATTTCAAAACCTGCGGCCTTTATGAAGCTTTGTACGAAGAATACTACCATGAAGAAGATCATATGGAAAAGGGGGAGAAGTATATTGCGCCCCTTTACAATTATTTGATACAAAAAGGGAACGAAGTCCGGATCTCTGTCATTGAGAAGGAACGGATTCATGTGCTTGGGACACCGGAGGAACTGGATTATTTTAAGGAGAATTATAAAAAATGAAGAAACTGCCAATCCAAAAATTGTGGGTAACGATAGCTCTTGTCCACTGGCTTATCAGCCTTCTGACAGATAAACTGGTGATTACCTGTGAAAGCTCTGTCACGTATGGAATCTGGAAGGTTTTGTTTCTTCTATTCCTTTTTATATTTTACCAGGCGGCAGGGTATGCAGTCCGGGAATACTGCTCGGGTAATCAGGCAGTCCGTAAGATTCTGAAGCTTGCCGGGATTTATTTTCTGGTGATGCTGGTTTTTCTGCTTCTGACCTGGCCTGGAATCTGGAGGGTGGATGAATTTAGTATTTTGCGGACAGCGAAGGATCTGCATCTTCATTTCTGGCAGGGATATCTGACTTCGGTTTACTATATTCTGTGTCTGATGATGATTCCCCACCCGGCATCTGTGGTTTTGTTTATGTGCGCCATCAATTCCGCAGTAGCGGGATATCTGGTTTATAAGCTGTGGACTTATACAGGTGAAAAGAAATATGCGTATCTGTTGTATGTGCCCTTTTTCTTTTTCCCGGTTATCGACTCCAACCTGTATCCCATGCGCATGAGCATCTATGCGTTTCTGGAACTGCTTCTGCTGGCGAAGATCTGTTTCTGGGTGTACGAGAAGCGTCTTCCGGGAAAGGGAGAATTCCTGTGGATGTCGCTGCTGGCGGGGATCGTTACGGCCTGGCGGAGTGAATCTATTTATTATCTGCTGCTGTTTCCGGTGCTTCTGGCTGTTTTTCTGTGGAAAAGGGTATCTGGAAAGGCAATCCTGCGGGCAATCGCAGTTTATTTGAGCTTTTCTGTTGTACTGGTGGGAATTCAGAAGATTGGGGACGGATGGAACGGCACCGGAGGCCGTGGGGACGGCTATGAGATTACGGCAATCATACGGCCGCTGACAGTTCTTGTGGTAGATGCGGCCTATGCGGAGGAAAAGGATCTGATTGCCGCCGTTGATAAGGTGATTAACTGTGCGTTCATCTTCCAGGGAGCTTCTGAAGGAGATAACGGGCTTGATATCTTCTGGAAATACGGCGGAGAGGGACTGGTAACGGACAGCTATACACAGGAAGATTTCCATAATATGAAAATGGCGTACTATGAGCTGATTCTGCGCCACCCGAAGACATTTTTGAGGGAGCGCCTGAATACATATCTAAAATCCACAGGAATTCTTGGGGATCTTCCGAATACGGATCCTCCCGCTCCTGTAATCAGCGAGACCGTGAGAAATGGGACTTATGCTTTACTTGAGCTGCGCTATCGGAATTCGGATCAGTATCTGGTTTCGGGAAAAGCCACCAAAATAGTATACTCCGGCTTTTTTCCCTCTTTTGTTCTGATTCTGGGCTCCCTCTGGTTTTTACTGAAAAAGAGATGGGTCTATGCGGGAAGCGTTATGATGGCGGCCATTAAGGTTCCCCTTATATTTTTGACGGCTCCCGGATGCCTGTTTATGTATTACTATTCTCCCTATTTGTGCGGATGGATATTTTTATTCTTTGTGGGAATTTTATGGTACAGGAAGCGAAAGGAAAGGGAGGCTGCCAGATGAAACGGATTCTTTTGATGGTTCTTTATAATTTTCCCTTTGTGCCCTGGTGGTGGTATCAGCTCTGCTCCTATGCCAGGCATACGGATGAGATTCCGGAAGAAAAGAAGTATGCGCTTTTGAAAAAGATCACCCTTCATGCCAACAAAGGCGGGAGAGTGAAGATTGATGTGTATGGGAAGGAGCATATTCCTTCCGAGAAGGGCTTTGTGTTCTTCCCTAATCACCAGGGACTTTTTGACGTGCTGTCAATTATTGAGGCATGTGATGTGCCATTTTCCGTGGTGGCTAAAATCGAGGTAAAGGATATTCCTTTTTTAAAGCAGGTTTTTGCCATATTGAAGGCAAAAATGATGGATCGGGATAATGTGCGCCAGTCTCTGAACATCATCCAGGAGGTGACGGAGGAGGTAAAGGGCGGAAAGAATTATCTTATTTTCCCGGAGGGAACACGCTCAAAAAATGGAAATGAGGTGGGGGATTTCAAGGGAGGAAGCTTTAAAAGCGCCATGAATGCCAAGTGCCCCATTGTGCCGGTGGCTATGCTGAATGCTTACCAGGCCTTTGATACCAACAGTATCCATCCTGTGACGGTAGAGGTTCATTTCTTAAAGCCCATTCCTTATGAGGAATACCAGGGAATGCGATCCAAGGAAATCGCGGAGCTTGTCCGGGGGCAGATTGTAGAGACCATAGAAAACCATAGAAAATAGTTTAAAAAAAGATTGACAGGCATGGGAAGAAATGCTATGTTTTAATTACTTATACGACTGACGGAAGTGGAAGAAACCACGGGGAGTATAAGAACTTGGAAGCCGACCGTCTGGGCAATGAACGCTTGGACTGCGGCTTTTTTTCTTTGAATTTGCAGAAGCTGTTATTTTGGGAAAGGAGAACAGACATGGAAATGATTTCACTGGCACAGACGCTCCGGGAGAATTCCTATCCGGGACGCGGCATCGTGATTGGCAGATCTGAGAACGGCAGAAAGGCAGCAGCCGCTTATTTTATTATGGGAAGAAGCGAGAACAGCAGAAACCGGATATTTGCAGAGGAGGGCGAGGGAATCCGGACTCAGGCGTTTGATCCTTCCAAGCTTACGGATCCCAGCCTGATTATCTATGCGCCGGTTCGTGTTCTGGGCAATAGGACGATTGTAACCAACGGGGATCAGACGGATACGATCTATGAATGCATGGAAAAGGGGATGACCTTTGAGCAGGCTCTGCGCACCCGGGAATTTGAACCGGACGGGCCCAACTATACGCCGCGGATTTCCGGAATTATGGAAATCGAGGACGGACAGTTTAATTACTCCATGTCGATTTTAAAGAGTAATAACGGAGATCCTTCTTCCTGCAGCCGTTATACATTTTCTTATGAGAACTGCCCGGCAGGGGAGGGGCATTTCATCCATACGTATCAGCGGGACGGCAGCCCTCTGCCAAGCTTTGAGGGAGAGCCAAAGCTTATAGCGATTCCCGATGATATAGAGAAGTTCACCAATATGCTGTGGCTGAATCTCAATGAGGACAATAAGGTATCTCTCTTTGTGCGGTATATTGATATTGAGACCGGAAAGTATGAGACACGGATTGTAAATAAGAATGAATAACAATTGACCTAAAGAAATGCGCACGGACAGAGCCAGCAGTCTGTATGGGAAATTCTTGTATATATTTCCGGTAGGGACTGTGAGGAATATTACGGCATGGAATAAGGAGAATGAGAATGAAAGAATTAGAGTTAAAATACGGATGCAACCCAAATCAGAAGCCTTCCAGGATATACGTAGCAAAGGGAGAAGATCTCCCGATTACCGTCCTTTGCGGAAAACCGGGCTACATCAATTTTCTGGATGCTTTCAACGGATGGCAGCTGGTAAAGGAGTTAAAAGAGGCTACGGGACTTCCGGCGGCAGCCTCCTTTAAGCATGTATCCCCGGCAGGGGCGGCAGTGGGACTTCCTCTTAACGATACGCTGAAAAAGATTTACTGGGTGGAGGATATGGGAGAGCTTTCCCCTCTGGCCTGCGCCTATGCCAGGGCAAGAGGGGCAGACAGGATGTCCTCCTTCGGAGATTTCATTGCCCTGTCCGATGTGTGTGATAAGGATACGGCTTCCATCATCAAGAGAGAGGTGTCCGACGGAGTGATTGCTCCGGGATATACGGAGGAAGCCCTGGAGATTTTAAGGGCCAAGAAAAACGGAAACTACAATGTGATTCAGATGGATCCCGAATACCGTCCGGCGCCTCTGGAGCATAAGGAAGTCTACGGCATTACCTTTGAGCAGGGACGCCAGGAGCTTCCCATTAATGATGAGCTTCTTTCCAAGGTTGTCACAAAGAACCAGGAGCTGACAGAGGCGGCGAAGATGGATTTGAAAATATCGCTTATCACTTTAAAGTACACCCAGTCCAATTCCGTGTGCTTTGTAAAGGACGGACAGGCCATCGGAATCGGCGCGGGACAGCAGTCCCGTGTCCACTGTACCAGGCTGGCCGGACAGAAGGCAGACAACTGGTTTCTGCGCCAGAGTCCCAAGGTACTGGATCTGCAGTTTGTAGACGGCATCGGCCGTGCGGATCGGGACAACGCCATTGATGTGTATATCGGGAACGAGTACATGGATGTTCTGGCAGAAGGAGCATGGCAGAGAATCTTCAAGGTAAAGCCGGAGGTGTTCACAGAGGAGGAAAAGCGGGCCTGGCTGGATCAGATGGCGGATGTAACCGTAGGATCCGACGCCTTCTTCCCCTTCAGCGACAACATTGAACGGGCAAAGAAAAGCGGCGTAAAATACATCGCCCAGCCCGGCGGATCGGTACGCGACGACCTGGTGATCGAGACTTGCGATAAGTATGGAATGGTGATGGCCTTTACGGGGATACGGCTGTTTCATCATTAATCGGAGTTAGAAAAGGGACTGATGCAGAAAAGCTTGGTGGCTTATTTTACATCAGTCCCTTAAATTTTAAGAAGCAGGCAGCGTCTGATTATTTACAGGAAGGGAAAAATACCGGGTAGGAAACTGCAGCATCTGCTCCATGGCAAAGGCAGCCGCCCCAAGCAGGGACAGGTTCCGCTCATCTGAAAGCAGGCGGATCTCCGGAATCGTCGTGTAACTGGACTGCCTTTCCCTCAGGCTTTTCTGCATACTATGAAGGAGCGTAGTACCGGCCTTGCTGATGGCGCCGCTGATAAGAATCAGATCCGGATGGAAGACATGAAGCAGCGAAAGAATCCCATGGCCCAGAGTCCGTCCGCATTCCGTAAGCAGCTCCGTGGCAAAGGAATCACCTTCCTTGGAGGCCTGAATAATAGCCTGGTAGGTAATGGTAGGAATATTGTTTAATATACTTTCCGAATGAAGGGAAAGCTGTTCCGCCGCAATCTCTTCCAGAGCCCGGCCGCTGCAGTAAGCATTGAGACAGCCGTTGCTGCCGCAGTAGGGGCAGGGACGTCCGTGATAGTCCACGGTAATGTGGCCCGACTCAGAAGAACAGCTGCTGCTTCCCGCATAGATATTGCGCCCGTCCGTAAGCCCTACGCCGACACCCGTATCCGTAAGAAAATTCATAATCACAAGATCCGGGCTTCTGTCTGTACGGAACCACCAATAGGCCAGAGCGCCGGTATCTGCGTCATGCTCCAAAAAGATAGGCAGATGCGTAAACTGGGACAGCTTTTCCTTAAGGGGATAGTAGGAACGCTTTGCCGGATCCTTCTCAAAGGGCGGCACCATAATGCATCCGGTATTGCGGAAGTAAGGGCCGGGCACAGACACGCCGATGGACACAATATCCGGGTATATCCGGCAGAAATCCTGGATATATCTTCCGGCCGTCTCCACCACTTCTTCAATGTTCCGGTTGGAAATGTAGAGGAAGGGAATCGATACCAGCTCCCCGTAAAAATTGCCGTGAAAATCACAAGCCTGCATCTCCAGGCGGTTCCAGAAAAGGTTGACAGCCAGAACCTTAAACTTGTCGTAACAAAAAGAAAGGCCGATGGAACGCCGCCCCTTTTTCCCTTCTATAAAATCTGTTTCGTAGATAATGCCGGCATCCAGAAGCGAGTGGATAATCTTGGTAATGGATGCCAGAGTCAGTCCGGTGGCCGCTCCCAGATCCGTTCTGGAACAGCCGGAATGATCCATCAGATAATACAACACTTCCGAACGGTTGGAATCCAATAGATCCGCTAAATTTTTTCCTTTTTTCACAATGAATTCTCCATAAGACTTATTGAATCAATTATAAGAAAGAAATGAACGGTTGTCAAATATATATGAATGAACCAGATGTTACAACTGCTTGTCCTTGAATAGGCGGAGCCTGTCCCAAAATCTGCAGCTTAACATGGTTAAATTGTTTAAAAACAAAAAGCATTCCCATAAAAAGGAATTGTCAAAAAATAAGGAAAGACAGGCTTAAACCACAAAAAAACTGTCGAAAAATATAGAACATAGGTAAAAATGACGGAAGAAGGGACGTGAATTTTATGGTGTACAGGCAAAAATGTATTGACATATATACTTAACAGTGTTAAAATAACCCTATCGAGCATATAATGCCGAAAAATTTAAAGGAGGATATTAGTTATGAAACAGAAGTTAGTAGCTGTAATGCTGACACTGGCAATGACAGCAGCACTTGCTGCATGCGGCTCTAAGGCAGAGACGCCGGCAGAAGCACCTGCAGAGACAGAGGCACCCGCAGAGACAGAGGCAGAGGCACCGGAAGCAGAAGCTCCCGAGGCAGAAGCGCCCACAGAAGGCGGAGCAGATTTATCTGCAATGAAATTTGGTTTTGTAGTTGGATCCTTTGAGCATACCTTCTACCAGCTTATCGGCGAGGGTATTGAGACAGAGTGTAAGGCACAGGGCCTTTCTGACAGCCAGTTCTCCGTACTGGATGCAAGCCTTGACCCGGTAATCGCAACCCAGAAGGTTGAGACCCTTACCGCTGACGGATGCAACGCAATCGCTCTTGCATGTAACGATGCAGCAGGCGTTAAGCCGGCCATCGAGAACGCTGACAAAGACGGCGTAGCAATGTTCACATTTGACTGTACATCCGAGTCTGAAGCTATCAACTGCTTCGTTGGAACAGACAACTACCAGGGCGGTGTGCTTGGCGGCCAGGAGCTTCTTCGTCTGTCTGAGGAAGGCGATACCGTAGCAATCATCGGATATCCGACCGCTTCTTCCTGCCTTGACAGAGAGAAGGGTGCTGTTGATACCGTAGGCGATCAGAGAAATCTGCTGAGCGGCTATGACTACAAGGGAGATGCAAACGAGGCTCAGAAGATCATGGAGAACATCCTTACCACCAATCCGGAAGTTAAGGCTGTATTCTGTGTAGGCGACCCGGCAGCAACCGGCGCTCTTGCTTCCATCAAGGCAGCAGGCTCTGACTGCGTAATCATCGGATTTGACGGAAACCCCGAAGCAAAGGAAGCTATCCTGGATGCTGAGAACGGAAAGTACTGGGTATCTGAAGTTTCCCAGAATCCGAAGGAAATCGGTGCAACCATCGTTCGCGAGATGATTTCCTTTATGACTGACGGAACCGTTACTGACAAGCAGATCTTCATCGCTCCTTACATTATTACAGCTGAGAACGCAGCAGAATAATCCGGCAGATTGAAGAATACATAGGATTGATTTAAAAAGAAGGGAGGTTATTCTTGAAGACTTAAGTCCGATTGGAATAACCTCCTTTTGTTTTTGGGGGAGCGAAGTACATGCAGCAGGCGCCCGTGACCGGATTTCCGCTCATGGGAAAACAAAAAAATATTGAGAAGGAATGAAGCTATGGAACCGATTTTACAGGTAAAAAATATCAGCAAAACCTTCCCCGGCGTAAAAGCCCTTTCAGACGTAACGGCTGACTTCTATCCGGGTGAAGTACATACCCTGGTTGGTGAGAATGGTGCCGGAAAATCCACACTGATTAAGATTATTTCCGGCGTTTATACACCGGATCCAGGCGGAAAGGTTGTTTTCGAGGGAAAAGAGATGAACTTTACCGAGCCCGGCCAGGCAATTGAGGCCGGAATCGCAGTTATTCACCAGGAACTTAGTATTGCCAAGGATCTGACTGTAGCCCAGAATGTATGGCTGGGCAGGGAAAAAAAGAAGAAAAACGGCCTTCTGGATAAGGCCAGGATGAACAAGGATACCCAGGATATTCTGGATTTTATGAAGGTTGATTTGAAGGCGACAACCATTGCCGGGGAGCTGAATGCGGCCCAGCAGCAGATGGTAGAGATTGCAAAGGTAATTTCCCAGAACGCCAAGGTTGTTGTAATGGATGAGCCGACCTCATCCCTGTCCGAACACGAGATTGACGCTCTGTTCGAGCAGGTACATATTTTGAAAAAGAATAATGTTTCAATTATATATATTACCCACCGTCTGAAGGAGCTGACGCAGATCTGCGAGCGTGTAACCGTTCTTCGGGACGGCTGCAAGGTAGATACCATGATGGTAGCAGATGTAACGGAGAAGCAGATTGTCGCCAGCATGGTTGGACGTGAGATGGGAGACTACTACGACAAGCACGACCATGAGCAGGGTAAGGAGATGCTCCGGGTAGAAGGCCTTACAAGAGAAGGTGTTTTCAAGGATATCAGCTTTACTGCTTATGCAGGAGAGATCCTGGGCTTTTCCGGCCTGGTAGGCGCAGGACGGACGGAGGTTATGGAAGCTATCTTCGGAGCAACTCCCATTGATTCCGGTAAGGTATTCGTAAAGGGAGAAGAGGTACACTTTAAGAATCCCAAGGAGGCCATTGCGAAAAAAATCGGCCTTGTAACAGAGGACAGAAGAAGAACAGGCCTTCTTCTGGAGAAAAACATCGTGGAGAACACCTCTCTTCCGAGCCTTCCCTTCCATGCAAAGAAGCTTGGCTTTGTCAACAAGGAGTGGGAGAAGGAGCAGGCACAGAAGTACAAGGAAAGCTTAAGGGTAAAGGCACCGGATCTGCAGACCATCTTAAGAACGTTGTCCGGCGGCAACCAGCAGAAGGTTATTCTGGGCAAATGGCTTGCCGCGGATTCGGAGATTCTTATTCTGGATGAGCCTACCAGAGGTATCGATGTAAATGCCCGTTCGGAGTTTTACGCGCTGATGAATGACTTTGTGGAGGCAGGCGGAGCAATCATTATGATTTCTTCCGAAATGCCGGAGGTAATCGGTATTGCCAACCGGGTTATCGTTATGCGAGAGGGCCGTATCAGCGGAGAGCTCACAGGCGAGGATATCAATGAGCAGAGCATCATCAGTCTTGCAAGCATCACCAGTGATGCCGAATAAGGAATTAAGATATAGAGAGGATGAAGGTAAAAATGGATAAGACGAGAGTAAAAAAGTTATTAAGTGAAAATATTGTAGTCATTGTTTTGATTTTACTTTGCATCGGATTTGGTATTGCCAGTGATACATTTTTCAGCGTAAGAAATGTCAGCAATATTCTGTCTCAGATGTGTACCAATGCCCTTCTGGCTTCCGGGCTTACCTATGTTATTATTCTTGGCGGTATTGATATTTCCGTAGGTTCCGTAGTTGCGGTAGCCGGAATCATCGCTTCCTACGCGGGACTGCAGTTTCCCAACATGGGAATTCCTTTTGCTATGGTACTTCTGATTGTCTGCGGTATTGCAGTAGGCCTTGTCTGCGGATTTATCAACGGCGTTCTGATTGCTTACTTTGATGTAATCCCCATGATCTGTACCCTGTCTACCATGACCGCTCTTCGCGGCGTGGCATACGTTATCACAGGCGGACAGCCCGTATACGGACTTCCCACTTCCTTTGCATTCTTAGGCGCAAGCCGTATCATCCCCACCGCTGGGATGCCCAACGGAGCAGTTCCGGTAGTTGTTATTTTCACCATTATCGTAGTTGCCATTATGCATATTCTGCTGTCCCAGACGGTATTCGGACGCCATGTATTCGCAGTGGGAAGCAACAAGAACGTTGCCCACTTAAGCGGTATCAATGTAAGAAAAATCACTTTCTACTGCCATGTGCTTTCTTCCGTAATGGCAGGCTTGTGCGGCGTTGTGATTGCCTCCAAGCTTCAGAACGGACAGCCTGGATCCGGCGAGGGCTATGAGATGTTCGCCATCGCGTCCACCGTACTGGGCGGAACTTCCCTGGCAGGCGGCTCCGGTTCCGTAGCACGGGCCATGTTCGGCTGTGCGGTAATCGCTGTTATCAAAACAGGTATGGATCTTCTGCAGATTTATTCCTATTGGCAGAACGTGGTTATTGGTTGTATAATTATCCTTGCAGTTGTATTAGACATGGCTCAGAAGAGGGGCAGAAATTAATATAGTTACAAGGAGCTTAAGAGGAATGAGTCGATTTTACTTAATTATGGATGTAGGCGGAACCAAGTCTACGGGAGCGCTCTTTACAGAGGAAGGTGAGCTGGTAGACGGGTATGCCCATGTTGTCCAGTCTCAGACCTATCACGGTGAAGAAGCCGTGTACCAGAATACCAGGAAGGTATTGGATGACGTCATTGCACACTTTGGTATCTCTGTGGATGATGTTATAGGAATCGGCGTAGGTGCGCCGGGACCCTTAGACCAGGAAAGAGGCGTGATTCTTGAGGCGCCGATGATGGGGTGGAGGAACTTCCCCCTGGCGGAACGGCTTTCCAGGGATTACGGAAAACCTACCCGGATTGACAACGACGGTAACTTAGGAGCCCTGGCGGAGCACCGCTTCGGCGAGGGCAGAGGTTTTGCCAATGTGATGTACATGACTGTCAGCACCGGCTGCGGCGGCGGAATCGTGATTAACAACCAGCTCTACCGGGGAAGGCACGGAGGCGCCGGAGAGGTGGGACACGTATCTATCGATCTGACGGGAAGGGAATGTCCCTGCGGTTCCACCGGCTGCGTGGAGATGTACGCTTCCGGTACAGCCATTGTCCGCCAGATGAAGGCTGACATGAAGGAAGGTATGAAAAACCAGGTCTTTGAACTGGCCGGTTATGAAGAGGAGAATCTGAACGGCCGGATTCTGACACAGGCGGCGGAAGCTGGGGATACTTATGCCCTGGATCTTTATCAGAAGGAAGGATATTACCTGGGCACGGCTCTTGCCAATTATTTTAACCTTTACGATCCCGATGTAATTGTATTGGGAGGCGGGGTGACCAAGGCCAGAACCTTTTTTCACAGGGAGATGGTGCGCGTGCTTAAGGAGAGATGCCTGCAGCCCGTGGATGAGAGCCAGATCCGGTATTCCATACTGAATGACCGGGTGGTGCTGTACGGCGCTTATTGTATGATTCACGACTATGTGGCCAGGGATGCGTCACAGAACTAAACACGCATTGGGCCCCTTTGGGGCTGGTAACAGAAAAATCATTGTTATGGTTCACCAAGTGAACCGTAACAAATCATCCGGGGCTGTCGAAAATATGACAGCCCCAGGTATTGCAAAACTGGAATAGGAGATATAAAATGAGTTTAGTAACATTAAAAGAAATTCTTGCCGGAACAAGAGAAAACCACTATGCCGTAGGAGCGTTTAATTTCAGCTGCCCCGAGGATGCGGAAGGAATCGTTATGGCGGGCGTAGAGAAGAATGCGCCGGTGATCCTTCAGGTATCCATAAATGCGCTGAAGTACAACGGCTTAAAAGCAACTGTCGGAATGGTAAAGGGAATGGCCGAGTCAGTAGATATCCCTGTATGTCTGCATCTGGATCACGCTACGGACTATGATCTCATCAAAGAGTGCATCCGGGAAGGCTTCACTTCCGTTATGATTGATGCTTCCAAGAAGCCCTATGAGGAAAACATCGCAGATACAAAGATGATCGTAGAATATGCGAAGGAGTACGGCTGTTCTGTAGAAGCGGAGCTTGGTATGCTGGGCGGAAGAGAGGAAAATGTAGTGGTGGAGGATTCCGCCGCTGCCATGACCAATCCGGACGATGTGCCGCGCTTTGTAGAGGAGACAGGAATCGATGCGCTGGCCGTAGCCATCGGAACAGCCCACGGCTTTTACAAAGCGGATCCCAAGCTTGACTTTGAGCGGCTGGAGAAGATTGTAAAACTTACGGACTGCCCCCTGGTTCTTCACGGAGGCACAGGCGTGCCGGAAGCAGACTTCCGCAAATGCGTGCAGATGGGAATGAGCAAAATCAATTACGGCACCGCCATCAAGTCTGTATTCGTAGGGGCCGTAGCGGCCGTGACTGCGGCGGAAGCAGCCAAGGAGCCGGGCAAGCAGGATCCCAGAAACCTGTTAAAGCCGGCCAAGAAGGCTGTTGCCGAGCATGTGGGCGAGAAAATCGACATCTATGGAAGTACCGGTAAGGCAGCACGCTAGTTTCGCGCGAATGCGGAACTGGAATATTACGGAACTGGAATAGGAGGACGACAGCATGAAATTAATGGACTATGTAAACGGAATCCAGCACATCGGAATTCCCACCAACGATCTGGCTGCAACAAAGGAATTCTACATCGGCCTTGGCTTTGAACTGGTATATGAGACGATCAATGAGAGCGGAGGCAACACCCCGGTAGCCTTCCTGCAGGCAGGCGATATTCTGATTGAGACTTACGAGAACAAAACAGCCGCCATGAAAAGGGGAGCCATCGATCATCTTGCCCTGAATGTACCGGATATTGAGCCGGTGTATGCCCTGGCAAAAGAAAAAGGATATCAGTTCCTGGAGAGTGATGAGATCGTATTCCTGCCCTTCTGGGAGAACGGCGTGCGTTACTTCCTGATCGAGGGACCAAACAAAGAGCCCATCGAGTTTTTACAGAAGCTGTAGGAGGATAGAATGGGAAAAGTATGGACAATGGGCGAGCTTCTGGTGGAAGTGATGCGCCCGGAAGAAAACATGGAATTTCACGAGCCTCTGACCTTTAAGGGGCCTTATGCAAGCGGCTCCTCCGGAATCTTTATCCGGACAGCAGCCAGAATGGGTGCGGAGGCAGGCATTATCTCCGGCGTAGGCAAGGACGGCTTCGGAAAATGCGTACTGGATCATCTGAAGGCTGACGGCGTTGATGTAAGCTATGTGCTGGAAAGCGAGCACGGTTCTACAGGCGTTGCCTTTGTAATGTATTATTCCGACGGAGAACGCAAATTTATCTTCCACTGGGATCACACTCCCGCAGTGGAGGCTAAGATGCCCGATGTGTCAAAGATGGGAGATATAAGCTTCTTCCATATGATGGGCTGCGCGCTGACCTCCAGCAAGGATTATGCAAAAGAGATCGTAAAGACCATGCATGCCATGAAGGAAAAGGGCGCAAAGATTTCTTTTGATCCCAATATCCGTATGGAGCATATGAAGGAAGCGGAGGACTACGATATTATTCAGGAGGTTGTGAAGGCCACCAACGTATTTCTGCCGGGCAAATCCGAGCTGCGTCTGCTCACAGGAGAGGAAGACATCGAAAAGGCAGTGAAGAAATGCTTTGAATATCCGGATATGGAGATCGTGGTGCTTAAGAACGGTTCCAAGGGCTCTACCGTATATACCCGTGACGGCCATTTTGAGATGGGAGCATATCCTGTGGAAGCTCTGGATGCCACAGGAGCCGGAGACAGCTTTGACGGAGCATTTATTGCATCCCTTGCCCTGGGACGCTCCTTAGAAGATGCGGCAAAGGCAGGCGCTGCGGCAGGCGCGCTGAATGCGGCGGCATTCGGCCCCATGGAAGGAGATATTACTCCGCAGACCGTGGCGGATATGATTGCAAAGAATTCTTAAACCGGCATCTTGTAAAGGAAGAGACAGCCGGTAAAACGAAGGCTGCCGTAAAATAAACCAGGAGGATTTTCGAAAGCGTGAGATGGAAAACCCAGCCGGTTTGTTTTGCAGCAGCCTTTTCTTTTGAATATAGGAAAGCGTGGTGAGAAACGGTGAGAGCTTTTGGGAATCCGAAGACCATGATCATCGTAACAGGTGGGCCCGGAACCGGGAAAAGCTATGGGGCCGCCAAGATTGAGGAGGAATTTGAAGGACTTAAGAAGCTGTCCTATGATGAGATTAAGGAAAAGAACTGGGATATTTTTGGATTTGATAATAAGGAGCAGAAAGAGGCCCTCAACAAGTTCGGCCTGGAAGAATTCTATCTGTATGTGCAAAAATCCATGCGGAATACAGAGTCTATTCTCCTGGAATACCCATTTTATCAGTACCACAGGCCGCGTCTTTTTGAACTGGCGAAGGAGTATGGCTACAATGTAATCACCGTCTACATGTACGGGGATTCCAAAGTGGTCTACGAACGCAGCGTCTGCCGGGACAAGGGAGGAAAAAGGCACCCGGGCCATCTGACAGAGCGCTACCACAAGGAAGAGGTAAGGGAGGACGAACCTGCAGCGGAGGATGCCATACCAGACTACGAGGCATTTTTAAAATGGCTGAAGGAACGTAATTATGATATTCGGCTGGGCTATACCATTGCTGTAAATGTGACGGATTTCAGTAAAATCAATTATGGCAGGATCATGGACGAGATTGCCGCCCATACGGGGCCGGAGGATTGTTTTTTATAGAGAAGGGATATTACGGAACTGGAATTAGGAGATTGATATGCTTGATTTATATAGTATAGGCGAGATGGTGATTGACTTTATTCCCGGCACGGAGCCGGGAAGCTATGTGCGCAATGCCGGCGGCGCTCCGGCCAACGTGGCCATTGCCATGGCAAGAAACGGCCTTAAGGCAGGCATGTGCTGCAGCGTAGGCGAGGACGACTTCGGGCGTTTTCTGATAAAGACCCTGGAGGAAAATCAGGTGCGCTGCATAAAGCCTAAGCTTTGCGAAGAGGCAATTACAACCATGGCTTTTGTAAGCCTGGCGGAAAACGGAGAAAGAACCTTCACCTTTGCCCGAAAGCCGGGAGCAGATATGTTTTTGCTGGAGGAGGATGTGAAGGAAGAAGATATAAAGGAATCCTGCATCATTCATGCAGGCTCCTGCTCCCTGTCCGCGTCTCCGGCCTCGGAGGCAACCGTGCGGGCCATGAAGCTGGGGCATGAGATGGAAAAGCTGGTGAGCTTTGATGTGAATTACCGGAACCTTATGTGGAAAGATGACCAGGCGGCATGTGGAAAAGCCGTGCTGGATCTGCTGCCCCTTGTGGATATCTTAAAGATTTCCGAGGAAGAGGTGGACATGGTAGGGGGAGAAGAGGGGCTTTTTGAACTGATGGAGCGCTGTTCCCTGTCCCTGATTGTGGAAACCTTGGGCTCTGCAGGGGCAAAATGCTATTTTGACGGCCAGATATTGACTATTGAGGGACGAAAAGCCAAAGCAGTAGATGCCACAGGAGCCGGAGATGCCTTCTGGGGCGGATTTTTATCCAGCCTGCGCATCCAGGGAGTGGAAAAGACCAAGGATCTGACTGCGGAAATTATAGAGAAGGCCCTTCGCTACGGCAATACCGCAGGCTGGATCTGCGTTCAGCATAAGGGAGCGATTTCCTCCCTGCCTACAAGAGAAGAAATTGAAAAAAATCTTTAAAAACGGAAAGGATATAGAAGCCATGAGTCATTTATGGGAAGAAAAATGCATTATTTCCCCCTCCCTTATCTGTCTGGATATGTGTAATCTGGAAAGCCAGGTGCGCATTCTGGAAAACCATGGGGTGAAGGCTCTTCATGTGGACATTTTGGACGGGCATTTCAGCCCCAGTATGCCTTTGGGGCTGGATACTGTGCGGCAGCTTCGGAAGAAAACGGATCTGGAATTTGACTGTCATGTGATGGTGAAAGAGCCGGATTATTTTGTGGATGAGCTTCTGGATATCGGCGTGCAGCAGCTGGTATTTCATGCAGAGACTGCAGATCACCTGGATGGTATGCTGAACCGGATTCATGCAAAGGGAGTCCGGGCCGGAGTGGCCTTGAAGCCTGGAACCCCCCTGTCTGTACTTGACTACGTACTGGAAAAATGCGATACTGTCCTTCTGATGCTGATTAACCCGGGCTATGCCTTTGTAAAGGCCGAAAGCCAGGTTCCTTACGGAACCAGGAAGATCCGGGAGCTTCGCAGCATGATTGAGGAACGGGGGCTGAATACGAAGATCGAGATTGACGGAAGGATATCCCCGGATAATATCAGAATGTATGGGGAGAAGGACGTGGATATCTTCGTCACCGGAAGTACCTGCATTAAGGCGGATGATATGGAGAACAGCCTGGCAAAACTTATGGCCCTCCAGGCCGAGATTGCCGGCTGACAGAAAAGTCAGAGTGATTTTACTCTTTAGTGCTGTCGCGCAGCGACTTTAAAACAGTAATATCCCTCACAGTGCACAAATCGATTTCCAGAAACATGGGTTTGTGGCTGGAAATTGATTTCAGACCAGTGTACTGGGAGGGATATTACGAAACTGGAATAGGAGGCAAGAAAGTGAGTAATTTTGACGAAGATTATAAGAAGGCATGTGAGGAGGTTCTGGATGAACTGGGACGCACGCTCTCCAGTGTGGATCCGGCTTCTCTGGAAAAGCTCTGTGATGAGATCTTCAAAGCGGATCAGGTGTTTTTCGTGGGAGTGGGAAGGGTGCTTTTAGCCCTCCAGTGCGTGTGCAAGCGTCTGGCCCATTTAGGAATCCGCACCCACTATGTAGGCGAGATTACAGAGCCGGCTATTACCAAAAAGGATCTGCTGATTGTGGGAAGCGGAAGCGGAATGTCCCTGTTTCCTCTGGGCATTGCAAAGAAAGCCCATACCATAGGCGCAAAGATCGTACATATCGGATCCAATCCCAACAGTGAGATGAAGGATCTCTGTGAATTTATGGTGCGGATTCCCGTGCGGACAAAGTTTTACCTGGAGGATGAGATTGATTCCTGCCAGCCTATGACCTCTCTGTTTGAGCAGTCCGTGCTTCTCCTTGGGGACGTGCTGGCAAAGATGATCATTGAGAGAAGGCAGCTTGATATGAAGGGCCTGTGGCAGTACCATGCCAATCTGGAATAACACGCAGGCTTTGGGAGATAGGAGGTGCCTATGGATAAGAAAGAATTGTATCAGTATGTAGGAAGTATGCAGCAGGTGGCCTATGTGCGCCCCATTGCCTACGAGGAAGGGCGCAGCAGCGGCTTAAAGGCATACGAGGTAAAAAACGGCGGGCTGTGCTTTCGTGCACTGGCAGACAAGTGCCTGGATGTGTCGGAGCTTTCCTACAAGGGAATGAACCTTAATTTTCTCTCTAAGCCGGGACTCCAGGGGAGGGGTCACTACGACACCCATGGGGAGGAAGCCTTAAGAAGCATTATGGGAGGATTCTTCTTTACGGCGGGCCTTGAGAATATCTGTGCGCCCTTAAGCCTTGAGGGGAAGGACTACCCGATGCATGGCCGCATCCGCACCACCCCTGGAGAGCATTTGTGCGGAGATGCTTTCTGGGAGGACGGGGAGTACGTTCTGCGGATACAGGGAGAGATGCGCGAGGCGGAGCTTTTCGGAGAAAATATGGTTCTTCGCAGAACCATAGAGTCCCGTTACGGGGAGAAGTCCTTTACGGTGACAGACGAGATTACCAACGAGGCTTACCGGAGAGAGCCCCTGATGCTCTTGTATCACATTAATATGGGTTATCCCTTCTTGGATGAGAATACCCGGCTTCTGATTCCCGCCAGAAAGGTAACGCCGAGGGATCCGGAAGCAGAAGGCCATGAGGATCGGTACGACCGGATGGAAGCGCCGAAGCCGGAGGAACCGGAGTATGTGTTTATCCACGATCTTAAGACAGACGAGAATCAGAATACCTATGTCTGTGTTATGAACCGGGAGAAAGAGATCGGCCTGAAGATTGAGTTCAATATGAAATACCTGCCCTATTTTATGGAATGGAAATCCATTGCCGCAGGAGATTACGTCATCGGCCTTGAGCCTTCCAATTCCAGCGTATACGGAAAAGCCTGGCACGTGGAGCATGACTGCGTGCATTACCTTGAGCCCTTTGCTTCGGAAACAAATGTGCTGAAATTCACCATTGCCGACACAAAGGAAGAGCTGGACAGGTGGGAGAGGGAATTTAAAGAAAAATTTGCAGGGATTCAGTAACGTTTACCTATCACGGCGGAAAACTGAGGAACTGTAAAAATATAAAAGAAAGAAAGGATGAAAGAAATGAAACGTTCGGAAATCAATAAGGTTATTAAGGAATTTGAGGGGCTGTTAAACGAGTATAAGTTTGCGCTTCCGCCATTCTGCCATTTTACTCCCGAGGAGTGGGCAGAGAAAGGCCATGAGTTTGACGAGATCCGGGACAATGCCCTGGGCTGGGACGTGACGGATTACGGCGAGGGCCATTTTGACACTCTGGGCCTTGCGCTGATCACCATCCGCAACGGCAATGCAAAGGATCCCAAGTATACGAAGGTATATGCAGAGAAGATTATGATGGTGAAGGAAGGACAGATTTCCCCCAATCATTTCCACTGGAATAAGATGGAGGACATCATCAACCGGGGCGGAGCAGACGTTGTATTCCGTCTCTGGAATGCGGATCGCGAGGACGAAGGAAAGCTTCTGGACACTCCGGTAGAGATCTTCAGCGACGGCAGATGCTACACGGTTGAGGCGGGATCCGAGATCGTGTTAAAGCCCGGCCAGTCCTTAACCCTGTATCCCTACTACTACCATGAATTTACTGTGCGCAACGGCGTGGCTCTTATTGGAGAGGTTTCCATGACGAACGACGACAACACAGACAATCGTTTCTATGAACCTATTGGAAGATTCCCCTCCATCGAGGAGGATGAGCCTGCTTACCGTCTGCTGTGCACGGAGTATCCCGAGGTAAAATAAAAAGCCGGGAAAATCCGTTGACAAACAGCCGGATACCCGGTATACTAAAATTCTGAAATTGTTTAAGATTTCCGCACAGCCGGGGAGTTAGCGGTGCCCTGTACCCACAATCCGCTATAGTGGGGGTGATATCCTGCCTCGGGCTTTTGAAACGGTATACGGCCCTCTGTAAGCAGCACTGACGTCTGGGTCTTGCGCAACAGGAATCTGTGAACCGAGTCAGGTCAGGAATGGAGCAGCTCTAAGCAGAACCTTCTGTGTGCCGTAAGGTCACCTGGGCCGAGCCGGCTGCAGGGGTAACCGATGCTGTTTCTGGTTCAAAGCAGGATGTGCGGATTTAAATAAAGCTTAGGATATGCCGGGGGCGCAGGCTTCTGTGCATAAGGATATGCAGACGAAGGAGGGAGTTATTGCTTATGCAGTAATTCCTTTTTTACTTATCGTATAGAAAGATCGGAAGGGAGGCGGGGATCCCATGAGAATTTTATTAACGGCCATCAATGCAAAATATATCCATTCCAATCTTGCCGTCTATAGCCTGAAGGCATCCGCAGGAGAGCTGTCCCCGTATGTGGAGCTGGCAGAATTCACCATCAATCACCGGACAGAGGAGATCTTAAGAGAGATCTATAAAAAAGATCCTAAGGTTTTACTTTTTTCCTGCTATATCTGGAACATCCGGCAGGTGAAAGAGCTGGTGAGGGAATGCAAAAAGCTTCTGCCCCAGGTGCCTGTCTGGCTGGGAGGGCCGGAGGTATCCTTCTGTGCCTGTGAGCTTTTGGAGGAATATCCAGAGCTTACGGGGATCCTTACCGGCGAGGGAGAGGAAAGCTTCCGGCTTCTGACGGAATGCTATGTGACAAAAGCAGAGAAGTGGGATGAGATCCCAGGGGCCGTTTACCGAAGATCAAAGGTCATCCGGGAAGGGGCGGAAAAAAGCGGCCCAAATCAAGAGAAGCAGCAAGAGGAATTATGCGTCAACCGGCCGGGAGAGCCTCTTGCGCTAAACAGGATTCCATTTGCCTACAAAGGACTTACGGATTTTGAGCACCGGATTATCTACTATGAATCCAGCCGGGGATGTCCCTTTTCCTGCAGCTACTGTCTCTCTTCCGTGGAAAAGCAGGTCCGCTTTCGGGATTTGGAGCAGGTTTTTGCACAGCTGCAGTACTTTCTGGATGCGAAGGCGCCCCAAGTAAAGTTCGTGGACAGGACTTTTAACTGCAGCCATTCACATGCTCTTGCCATATGGAAGTATCTTTCAGAGCATGACAATGGGGTGACGAACTTTCACTTTGAGATTGGGGCGGATTTGCTGAATGAGGAAGAGCTGGCGCTGCTGGAAGGGATGCGTCCGGGGCTGGTTCAGCTGGAGATCGGCGTACAGTCTGTAAATCAAAAGACCCTTAAGGCGATTCACAGGAAAACGGATCTGGAGAAGCTGCGGGCCAATGTGGAGCGGATCCGCAGGGCAGGCAATATCCATCAGCACCTGGATCTGATAGCAGGCCTGCCCTATGAGGACTATACAAGCTTTGCTCATTCCTTTGACACCGTATTTGCCATGAGGCCGGAACAGCTGCAGCTGGGCTTTCTAAAGCTTCTGCAGGGTTCCCCGATGTATCGGGAGGCGAAGCAGTACGGCATTGTCTGCCGGGAACAGCCGCCGTACGAGGTGCTGTACACAGACTGGCTTTCCTTTTCCGATATTTTACAGTTAAAGGCAATTGAAGAAATGGTCGAAATCTATTATAATAGTCATCAATTCCGGTATACTTTGGAGAGGCTTTTAAAGACCTGTTCTTCTCCCTTCCGGTTTTTTGAGGAATTGGCGGACTTTTATGAGAAGAAGGATCTGAATGCCATAAGCCATTCCCGGCTGCAGCGGTACGAGATTCTGCTGGATTACATCCGGGAGAGGCATCCTGGGGAGGAAGCGGTATACCGGGAGCTTCTGACCATAGACCTGTATCTTCGGGAGAAGGTAAAAGGCCGTCCGGCATTTGCCTCTGATCAGCGGCCCTTTGAGGACCGTATCCGGCAGATTCGAAAGCAGGTGGGAAAACAGCATCATGTGGAGGTGCTGCTGGAGCAGAAAAAGAAGCCTGTTTATCTGATTTTTGATTATGAAAAGAGGAATCCGCTGACAAAGGATGCCGATACCTGGCAGTGGATAGATGCGAAAGAGGAAGAATAAGATGACAGATACATACATTGCCCTGGATCTGGAGACGACAGGGCTGAACCCTTCAACAGACCGGATTCTGGAGATTGGGGCCGTTAAGGTGATTTGCGGAAAGCAGGCAGAGACTTATGAGACATTGGTAAATCCGGGCAGGAAAATCGAAAGACGGATTGAGGAGCTTACAGGTATCACGGATGAGATGGCGGCTGGCGGCATGGACACCCGGGCGGCGGTAACGGGGCTCGTGGAGTTCTGCGGGGATCTGCCCCTCCTTGGGCACAATATTATCTTTGACTACAGCTTTGTAAAGCAGAATGCCGTGAATCTGAATCTGCCCTTTGAAAAGCAGGGGATAGATACCTTAAAAATTGCAAGGGCCCTGTTTCCGGAGATGGAGAGCCGAAGCCTCCAGGCTCTTTGCGCCTACTATGAGATTCGGCCAAAGATGGCTCACCGGGCGGCATTTGATGCCCTGGCTTCCATGGAGCTTTACCGGCGGATGCGGGAGCAGTTTCCCGAGAGTCCGGAGGAGCTTTTTGCCCCCAGGCCGCTGAGCTATAAGGCAAAAAAACAGGGGCCGATTACGCCGGCGCAAAAAGGGTACTTGAATGATCTGTTAAAATATCATAAAATAACATTGGAGCTGTCTGTGGACAGCCTTACAAAGAATGAAGCATCAAGGATAATTGACGGAATTATTTCGGAGCATGGGAGGATTCAAAGATGAACTGGTACAGTAAGAAGACGAGAAAGATCATTTCTACTGTGATCATCGTAATTGTAGTTGCGGCAATGATCGTGCCTCTTTTGAGCTACGCGCTTTAGGGGTAAGGATTCAGAAAAGGCGATTGTTCACACGCTGCTGGTTACAGAGTGAACAGTAGCCGGAAAAGGGGAAAAGAGTATGAAAAGGTTTGCTGGATTCGGGCTTCTTTTTGCACTTGTGTGGGTTTTTGCAGGCATGGCGGAAGGAGAAGCCCTTGCAAAGGAAAAGGAAGATTCCACTATCCACACAGGAGTCTATGCGGATGAGATCGATCTGTCCGGCATGACAACGGCGGAGGCAAAGGCGGAGGTAGACGCTTACATAACCAGACTTAAGGAGGATATCCTGACGCTGGAGATTTTTGACGAGCAGATGGAGGTTACCTTAGGAGAGCTGGGATTAAGGTGCTCCAATCCGGATGTGATTGACGAGGCCGCACAGCTTGGGAAGACGGGCAATGCCATCAAGCGCTATAAGGATCGGAAGGATCTGGAGCATGAGAACAAGGTCTATCAGCTGGAATGGGCTCTTGACTCTTCCAAGGTACGGGAGTTCGTCTCAACCGAGTGCGTAAAGTTCGACTCCGAGGCCGAGGACGCTTCCTTAAAGCGGGAAAACGGCGTATTTCAGATTGTGGACGGCAATACGGGCACAAAGCTGGACGTAGAAGGCTCCGTGCAGGCCATCGAGAATTATATTGCAAATGAGTGGAACAAGGAAAACGGGCGGATCACCCTTCCGGTGGAGACGGACTATCCCAGGGGAAGCGAGGAAGAATTAAGCCGTGTGAAAGACGTGCTTGGAACCTTTACCACAAGCTATGCTACCTCCAACGGCAACCGCAGTCAGAATATCTCCAACGGAGCCAGTCTCATCAACGGCACGGTGCTGTATCCGGGAGACAGCTTTTCCACCTATGAGGTAGTCAGCCCCTTTACCAGAGACAACGGCTATGAAATGGCAGGCTCCTACCTGAACGGCCAGGTGGTAGACAGCTTAGGAGGAGGAATCTGCCAGGTATCTACAACTTTGTACAATGCGGTATTGCTCTCCGAACTGGAGGTTGTGGAGCGTTCCAATCACTCTATGATTGTGACCTATGTGGATCCTTCTGCAGATGCGGCCATCGCGGGAACTTATAAAGACTTTAAGTTTAAGAACAATACAGATGCGCCTATCTACATTGAAGGCGCTACGGCAGGAAAGCAGATTACCTTTACCATTTACGGCGAGGAGACCAGGCCGGCCAACCGCACCATCAAGTATGTAAGCCAGACCTTGAGCACTACGGATCCGGGAGCGGTGATTGTGGCGGATCCCGGACAGCCCATCGGCTACCGGGTAGTTTCCGGAGCCCACAGGGGTGTTGTGGCAGAGCTTTACAAGCATGTCTATGTGGACGGTGTGGAGGAAAGCGTAACCAAGGTGAATAAGAGCTCCTATAATGCATCTCCCCGTACCGTGGTAATCGGAGTAGCCGGCGATCCGGATCTTTCCGCAGAGCTGGTGGAAGCAGTGGCGACCCAGGACGAGGGCCTGGTCAACGCTGTTCTAGGATCCTGTCTGGAGAGAATGATGTAAGAGAGACGGAAAAAGGAAAGCAGGAGCAGACAGGAATGAAGGTAGGAAAAATTTCCGAGACGATTTTAAAGAGAAGCATTTTTAAGCAGATCCGGACAAAACGGGGCGAGGTTCTCTTAGGAGCGGGCGTTGGAGAGGACTGCGCGGCTCTGAAGCTTGAACCGGGGGAGGTCTTTGTGATATCTACAGACCCCATTACAGGAACCGTGAAGGATGTGGGAACACTGGCTGTCCAGGTGACCGTGAATGATCTGGCAAGCAGCGGCGCGGAGCCGGTGGGCGTGATGCTGACAGTGCTTCTTCCGGAGGAGATTACAGAAGAAGATATCAAGGAAATGATGTGCCAGGTGGAGGAAGCCTGTGCAGGAGCAAATATCCAGGTGATGGGCGGCCACACAGAGGTGACGAAGGCCGTAAACCAGCCGGTGATCAGTGTGGCCGGCGTGGGAAAGGCCAGGGAGGGCCGTCTGATCTCTACGGCCGGAGCCAAGGCCGGGCAGGATATCCTGGTCACAAAATGGATCGGGATAGAGGGAACCTCCATCATTGCAAAGGAAAAAGAAAAGGAGCTTCGTACCCGGTTTTCCGCCGACTTTGTAGATACGGCCAAGGGGTTTGACCAGTACCTTTCGGTGCTGCCCGAGGCAAGGCTCGCAGCGGATTTTGGAGTCAGCGCCATGCATGATGTGACGGAGGGCGGAATCTACGGGGCCCTGTGGGAGCTGGCGGAGGCATCAGGCGTCGGGCTGGAGATTGATCTAAAGGCGGTTCCCATCCGCCAGGAGACGGTTGAGGTCTGCGAGTACTTTGGATTAAATCCCTATTATCTCATTTCCAGCGGCTGTATGCTAATGGCCAGTGATAGGGGACACGATCTGGCCCGGGAGCTTCAGAAGGCCGGCATTTCGGCGGCTGTGATTGGAAAAGCCGTGGAGGGGAAGGCCAGGCGGATTCTCAACGGAGAAGAAGAAAGCTTTCTGGAGCGGCCCAAGACGGATGAGTTATATAAAATATATAAATGATGGAACTGGAAAACAGTAATATCCTTCATAGCGCACAAATCAATTTCCAGGCACATGGGTTTGTGACTGGAAATTGATTTCACAAAGGTGTGCTGAGAGGGATATTACGGAACTGGAATGGAGGAGCGTATGCGTGAAAAAATTTTGACTTTTATGGAGAAGAACAGCCGGGTTGACTTAAAGGATCTGGCAGTGATGCTGGGCGTGGATGAGGTTACGGTGGCGAATGAGATTGCCGACATGGAAAAGGAAGGCATCATCTGCGGCTATCACACGCTGATTGACTGGGATAAGACGGGCGAGGAGAAGCTGACGGCGCTGATTGAGGTAAAGGTTACGCCTCAGAGGGGCCTGGGCTTTGATAAGGTAGCCGAGCGCATTTACAATTATGCGGAGGTGGACAGCGTTTACCTTATTTCCGGCGGTTTTGACTTTATGGTGATGATCGAGGGCAAGACTATGCGCGACGTAGCCCAGTTCGTGTCGGATAAGCTGTCTCCGCTGGATACCGTGCTGAGTACAGCTACCCATTTTGTGCTGAAAAAGTATAAGGATCATGGCTCTATTATGGTACATAAATCAAAAGATGAAAGGATGCTGGTGACACCGTGAGAAATTTTTTAGCTGATAAGGTTGTGAATATTCCCCCATCGGGCATTCGGAAGTTTTTTGACATTGTAAGCGAGATGCCGGATGCCATCTCCCTGGGAGTGGGTGAGCCTGATTTTGATACGCCATGGCATATCCGGGATGAGGGAATCTATTCCCTGGAGAGAGGACGCACCTTTTATACTTCAAATGCAGGCTTAAAGGAGCTTCGTGATGAGATATCCAATTATCTTAAAAGAAGAATCGGCGTAAGCTACGATTCCATAAAGGAAACCGTAGTGACCGTAGGCGGAAGCGAAGGCATCGACATGGCCTTCCGGGCGGTACTGAATCCGGGAGATGAGGTTCTGATTCCCCAGCCCTGCTATGTTTCCTATGAGCCTTGCGCCGTGCTGGCCGGGGGCGTGCCTGTGATAATCAATCTGAAAGAGGAAAATGAGTTCCGGCTTACGAAGGAAGAGCTTTTGGAGGCCGTTACAGAGAAGACAAAGATTCTAGTGCTGCCATTCCCCAACAATCCCACTGGGGCGATTATGGAGCAGAAGGATCTGGAGGACATTGCCCAGGTAGTGATTGAGAAGGATCTTCTGGTTCTGTCAGACGAGATTTATTCGGAGCTCAGCTACAAGGAGGAGCATGTGTCCATTGCCTCTCTGCCGGGAATGAAGGAACGGACCATTCTCATCAACGGCTTTTCCAAGGCTTATGCCATGACCGGCTGGCGCCTGGGATATGCCTGCGGCCCTGGGCCTGTCATTGAGCAGATGACGAAGATCCATCAGTTCGCCATTATGTGCGCTCCCACCAACAGCCAGTTTGCAGCCGTGGAGGCTCTGAAAAACGGGGATGAGGACGTGGCTATGATGCGGGAATCTTATGATCAGAGAAGGCGGTATGTGATGCACAGCCTTCGGGAAATGGGATTGAAGTGCTTTGAACCTTTTGGGGCCTTTTACGTATTTCCCAGCATCCAGGAATTCGGCATTACTTCAGATGAGTTTGCCACCCGGTTTCTAAAGGAGGAAAAGGTGGCGGTAGTTCCGGGAACTGCTTTCGGAGCCTGCGGAGAGGGATTTCTGCGGCTCTCCTATGCCTATTCTCTGGAGGATCTGAAAGTGGCCTTTGGCCGTCTGGCTGATTTTACAAGCCGCCTTAGGAAGGAAAAAGAGGGGAATTAGAACAGGATGGCATTGAATATCGTACTTCTGGAGCCGGAGATTCCGGCAAATACCGGGAATATCGGGCGAACCTGTGCGGCTACGGGAACACGTCTTCACTTGATAGAGCCTCTGGGCTTCCGCCTGGGGGAAAAGGAGCTGAAACGGGCCGGAATGGATTACTGGTCTCAAATTGATGTGACTACCTACAGCAATTATGAGGATTTTCTTCTTAAGAATCCCCAGGCAGTCATTTACATGGCGACGACCAAAGGGCCCCAGGCGTACACAGAGGTACAGTATGAGCCGGACTGCTATCTGATGTTCGGCAAGGAGAGCGCCGGGATTCCCGAGGAGCTGCTTCTTGAGAATCAGAAGAGATCCATACGGATTCCCATGATTGGCGAGACACGTTCTCTCAATTTGTCCAATGCAGCGGCAATTGTATTGTATGAGGCCTTGAGGCAGAACGGTTTTGCCCAGATGAAGCTTAACGGAACGCTTACAAAATACGACTGGAAGCAGGAGGCCTGCAAAGACCAGGCGTTTTCCTGATTACTGGTAAGGACAAAATGGTGATAAGATGAAAAACAGGAAGCTCCCGAAAATCATATATGGAATCATCGGACTGGCCCTGCTGTGCAGTTTCAGCTTTATTTCTTATGCGACGAAGACCAATGACATCGACCAGACCCAGGACGAGCTTGATAAAACCCAGGACGAGATTGACGAGCAGCAGGATAAGATTGACAAAACCCAGCAGGAGATCAACGATACAAAGAATAAACAGAAAAAGCTGGAAGACGCCAAGGCAAACATGGAGGCCTATTTAAAGGATCTGAACAACCAGTACGCTTCTATCAGCGAGCAGATCGAGGATCTGAACCGGCAGATTGCGGATAAGGAAAAAGAGATTGAGCAGACCCAGGCGGATCTGGAGGAAGCAAAGCGAGTAGAAGAAAAACAGTATGAGGATATGAAAATCCGTATTCAATATATGTACGAGAATTCCCAGCCTTCTTTCTTTGAGGTTCTTCTGGAGGAGGGCAGCTTTGCCAATGCGCTGAACAAGGCCAATTATGCAGCCAGCATAACTGCGTATGATCGTCAGATGATGGAAAGCTATATGGCTCAGAAGAAAGCCATTGCGGATAAGGAGGCAGAGCTTCAGGGAGAGATGGAAGCCCTGGATGAGCTTCACGCATCCGTTGTGGAAAAGCAGGATGAGGTTTCGGCTTTG
This sequence comes from Candidatus Merdisoma sp. JLR.KK011, assembly GCF_036941125.1. Lineage (NCBI taxonomy): Bacteria > Bacillati > Bacillota > Clostridia > Lachnospirales > Lachnospiraceae > Candidatus Merdisoma > Candidatus Merdisoma sp. JLR.KK011. The sequence goes on from NZ_JAYWSZ010000004.1 coordinate 1,086,302, forward strand.
GCAAAAAGAACCTCTGGCAAGATTGGACAGCATATAAGCGACATTGCGGCGGCCCAGGCGGATCTGAACGGAAAGAATGACGCTCTGACGGTTCAGAAGGAAGTGCTGGCAGAGCTGATTGCGGAGAAGAAGCGGCTGGAGGCATCTTTGGAGGCTGCCAAGCTGGCGGAGATCAACGCATCTTTGGGAAATGTGTCCGGTGTACAGACAACCGGAACCGATCATGCAAATTATGGAGCTTATGGAGCCAGCGAGGAGGAGGTCACGGCCCTTGCGGTGCTGATTCACTGTGAGGCGGCGAACCAGGGAGACGCAGGGCGCCTAGCGGTGGGAGCCGTGGTAATGAACCGGATTCGGGATCCACGTTTTCCGCAGAATACCATTATGAGTGTGATACGGGCGCCGGGACAGTTTTCTCCCGTTACTTCGGGGCGTTTTGATTTGGTGCTGCAGCAGGATCTGGGAAGCGTAAGCCAGGCATGCTTTACGGCGGCCAGGCGGGCTATTGCGGGAGAATCCAATGTGGGAAACAGGGTATTCTTCCGTACCCACCGGAATAATCCTGCGCTGAGCGGACTGATTATCGGGGATCATATTTTCTCCTATACCTGGAACTTTGCGCCGGAGAGCGGTGTGCCGGATAAGAAGCCGGAAGAGACCCCTCCGGAAAACCCACCGGAAGAAACACCGCCAGAGGAGAATCCTCCGGAAGAAAATCCCCCGGAAGAAAATCCCCCGGAGGAGACCCCTCCAACAGAGAATCCTCCGGAAGAGACTTCCCCGGAGGAAGGAGGAACGTCTGAGGGCGGCCAGCCGGAGGGGAGTATAACAACGCCGCAATAAAGCAAATGAAAAAATCATAGAATCCGATATTTTCTACTAGACAAATATCGGATTCTATGATAGGATAATTAGTGCTGACAGCAAAACAATTAGATAACGGCGTGTGGCTCAGCTTGGTAGAGCGCTACGTTCGGGACGTAGAGGCCGCAGGTTCAAATCCTGTCACGCCGACTCCTTGGCAGGGGCATGGGGAACCCAGAATGGGTTTCCTTTTTTAATTTCATAATAACGATCTTCTTGTCAAGAGACTGAATACAATGACAAAGGAATGAAGCCGTGAAAAAATATATGGAAGTTATAAAAACGGCAAATGTATGGATTCTTCTGACAGCAGCGTTTCTTCTGGCAGCGCTTCTGGAGCTGTGTGTATTTCAGTTTTCTTACTTTTCCCAGAATTTTGGAGATTACAACCGAATAGAGCTTGACTTGTCCCAGATGGCGGGCTATAACGGCGAGGCTCTTCCGCTGCTTCCCGACAACCCGACGGTTTCTTTTGACGGCCTGTCCCAGCAGGTGCGCAGCGTCACGGTACGCACAGCCGGCCCGATCCAGGTTCTGTCCGGAAATATCGGCATCTGCGACGAAGCCAACGCATACCGTACTATGGGCGCAGGAAGCTTTCAGGTGAATCCGGGAGGGCATGAGTCTGCCTTTACGGTTCGTCTGCACAGCCACGGGGCGCTGACGCGGCTTCGCATCAACTTTACGGAGGAGCTGGAAGAACCGGTATTCCTTCTTTCTGTGGTGCTGAATGAACGGATTCCTCTGCAGATTCACGGGCTTCGGCTGGTTCTGATGGCGGGACTGTTCTTTGCGGCATTCTGTGTACTGCGTTTCCGGCTCTATGAGGCGGAATACTGTCCGGAGAAAAAGAGCCATGGCAGGATGAACCTGCTGGTTCTGGCTTTCTGCCTGCTGGTTTCCTGCTGGATTCTCTACGGCGGATCGCCTTCCCATCAATACCTTCGCCCTTATCCTTCTCTGGAAGAGCTTCGTTCCCCAAAGATGGTGGTGGATGCTTATATGCAGCAGCTGGATGCTTTTGAAAAGGGGCAGGCAGCCCTGGATCTCGATGTAAATCCGGCGCTTCTGGAGCTGGAGAATCCCTATGATAAGGGGGAGAGGGATAAAAAGGAGATCGCCTATCACTGGGATCGGGCTTATTATAATGGGCAGTACTATTCCTATTTTGGTCTTGCGCCTTTGTTTATGGTGTATTATCCGGTCTACTGGCTGACGGGAATGCTTCCTACAGAGCTTCTGGCAGGGACGCTTTTGTCCGTTTTTGCGATTCTGGCTGTCTTTGGGGCCATTCAGGGACTTTACCAAATCTTCCGGCCCAGGGCAAATCTTGTCCTGTTTTTGCTGGGGGAGGCAGCCGTGGTGTTTGGAAGCTTTCTGTATCTGATGCAGGCATCGCTGAGCTTTTACTATCTTCCTCTGATCAGCGGCGTGGGATGGCTTGCGGCCTTTGCTGGATTTTCCTCCTTTGCCTGTCTAAGAGAAAACGGAATGAAGCGTATGCTGCTTTTTTTCCTGGCAGGGATTTCTGTAGTGATGCTTGTGCTTTCACGCCCGAATATGGTGATTCTGGCAGCGGCTTTTGGGGCGCCGCTGTTCCTGGGCGTTCTTTTTGACAAGGCGATGCGGCCGGGAGATAAGCTTCGGTGTGCGCTGCCCTTCCTGGCTCCCGTTCTGCTGGGAGGGATTGGCGTGATGTACTATAATCAGATTCGGTTTGGATCTGTGTTTGAGTTTGGAACGGCCTTCCAGCTTACAGAGAGTGATATTCGGTATAACGGGCTTGTCTTAAGCCTGCACCACTTTTTGTCTATGCTGTATCACTATTTTGGAGAATCCTTTGTCTATACGGAGTTTTTCCCGTTTCTGCGGTTTACAACGGAGAAATGCGTAGATTTTGGGAATTATCTTTACCAGGAGTACAGCGCCGGACTTTTTCAGATGCCTCTGAACCTGGGGGTTTTTCTGGCAGGACTGACGCTTGGCGGGAGGGAAAAAAAGGACTCCCTAAAGAGGCGGATCTGCTGGCTGCTCCTCGTGAGCATTCTGGGGCTGGGATATCTGGATTTCCTTCTGGGAGGGATTCACATACGCTATGTCTGCGATCTGAGCCTGGCCGTCAGCCTTATGGCGTTCCTGCTGATTCTGGGGCATATTCATTTTGAGGGTACTCGTTCTTCCCGTATCCTGTATGTGATTACTCTGGGGCTTTTGCTGCTCACTGTGAGCCGGGGGTGGCTGACAATCTTTTCCAACGAGACCAACGCCATCCGGCAGGCCAATCCTGATTTTTATTTGAGCGTAGCAAAAATGTTTCGGTTATAAGCAGTTGTTCAGCCGTGCAGCAAATCGGACAGACAGGCTTTTCCATATCTGTGTTTGTACGGTTCACGTACAGTTACTGTTCACACGCAACTGTTCCGCGAGGTGTTTCCGCACATTTTGTGCGGAAATCCCGAGTTTTTCAGCGCGAAATCGCATCTTTTTGCGATTTCTGTGCATCGCGAAGCGTGTTACTGGGCACGGAGTGAACAGTAACCACGTACAGGCTGTTAAGGTTATAATATGGAATAAGGGCTTTACACCCTGCTTGCGGATTGTTATAATAAACATACAAAAACAGGTGCAGATGTTGTTTTTAAAGTGGAAAGAAAAGTGAATTTCGGGCTGCTCATTGCAGCGCCGGGTAAGGGGTGTGGAATATGGATAATTTCGTAATTTCTATCACAAGAACCTGTGGAAGCGGTGCAACCTCCATCGGAAGAATTCTGGCGAAGGATCTGGGAGTGGAGCTTTACGACCGCAATCTTCTCCGGCTTGCTTCCGATGAAAGCGGAATCAGCCAGGAGCTGTTCGCCAGGGCCGACGAGGATCAGAAGAAGAGTCTTTTGTTCCGGGCATCCCAGAAGGTGTATACCGGGGGGCTGATTCCTCCGGAGAAGGAAGACTTTACCTCCAACAACAATCTTTTCAACTACCAGGCCAAGGTGCTTCGGGAGCTGGCGGAGATGTCCTCCTATGTGGTCATCGGAAGGGCCGCAGACTATGTACTGAATGACCGGACCAATTTAGTGAGGGTCTTCATCTATGCTTCCAGGGAGAAGTGTATCCAGAAGGAGATGAACCGTCAGAAGATTGACTGGAAGAAGGCAGACAAATTCATCACCAAGACCGACCGCTACCGCCGGGATTATTACCGTTATTTTACCGGGCAGGAGTGGGAGAGCATGCGCAATTATGATTTGTGTATCAACACCACGGATATGACGTATGAGCAGGCGGCGAAGGCCATCAAGGATTTTGCGTTTACCCTGTTGGAGAGTAAGAAAAACAAATAAAACCGGTTTATGGAGAGCTGTATCTGAGAGCACGCCAAGACGGGGATAAAAGAAATATAAGCGAATAAGAAGAAAGAACGACCGGAAGGCTTTTCCAGACAGGGGCCTTCCGGTTTTTTGCGGGACTTTATTACAAGGTAATGAAATTTTAATAAAAACTTCATACATTCCTGGGGTTTCATGTTATACTATATGTTATACTCAACAGGTATATTTTGATGGAGGAAGTCCGTCCTAAATGGACATGAAAACAGGATAGAACAATGCGGAAAGGATGACAGCCATGGCAGAAAAACGAGAATTTACTTATCTGTCCGCTGACGGAAAAACGAATATCCATGCAGTGGAGTGGAAGCCTGAGCAGGGAGAGGTATCGGCGGTTCTTCAGATTGTCCACGGAATGGTGGAATTTATCGGCCGCTATGAGGAGTTTGCGCAGTACTTGACAAAGCGAGGCTTTGCAGTAGTGGGACATGATCACCTTGGACATGGAGCGTCCATTGGCACCAAGGAGGATTACGGCTTTTTCCGTGAAAAGAACGGGAATGCCGCCGTGCTTAAGGACATTCATCATCTGAAAAAGCTGACGGAAAAGACCTATGGGGATCTGCCTTACTATATGCTGGGCCACAGTATGGGTTCCTTTCTTGTGCGCCAGTATCTCTGCCTGCGCGGCGGGGAGCTTGACGGCGCAATCATCATGGGAACCGGAACAAAGCCTGTGCCTCTTTTGAAGGCCGGCAGAGGGATCTGCCGCGGGCTGGCGGCAATATTTGGATGGCGCCACCGGAGCCTTCTTGTTGACAGAATGGCCTTCGGAGGCTATAATAAACATTTCAAACCGGGAAGGACAACGGCAGACTGGCTCACCAAGGACGAGGCGGTTGTAGACCGATATCTGGCAGACGAGCGCTGCACCTTCCGGTTTACCTTGAACGGATACTATAATCTGTTTTACAGCATGGAGACGGCATGGAACAAGAGCAGTCTGAAGAGAATGCCGGTAGATCTGCCCGTGCTGTTTGTAGCAGGAAAAGAGGATCCGGTAGGTGATTTTGGAGCAGGAGTGGAGCTGGTTGAGAAGCGGTTCCGGGAAGCGGGGATGGTAAAGGTTACAACAAAGCTTTACGAAACAGACCGGCATGAGATTCTGAATGAAACGGATCGAAGCACCGTATATGAAGATCTGTATAACTGGCTGAGCAAAGAAGCAGAACACCCACGCAGGAAGGAATAGAAGATATTACGGGACTGTAATAGTCCAGCTAAGAAATGTCAGGTGTTTTGAAAAATAAATTTTGCTGGACAGTAAAGCCGCAAAGGCGCACGAGAGGAACTTTTATGAGAGTCCTTTCGAATAAAAGTTTCTCTCATTACCGGTGTGTCGAAGCGGCTTTACCCTTTAGTGCTGTCGCGCAGCGACTTAGAATAGGAGGAAATATGAAAAAGCGACTTTTATCACTGATACTGGCCATGGCCATGCTGCTTACGTCCGGAATTACGGCATTTGCAGCGGAAGATGACACGCCGATCCTGGCCCTGGGAGCCAATTTAAGCGAGGAGCAGAAAGCAACGGTCTTGAATCTTCTGGGCGTAGACCCGGCGGATCTGGATAGCTACAAGGTAATCTATGTGACCAACGAGCAGGAGCACCAATATCTGGATCAATATCTGGGAGCCGGCGTCATCGGAACGAAGGCATTGTCCTCCGTGCTGATCCGCCCGGCGGCAGAGGGCAGCGGCCTTAATGTGACTACTTACAACATCAGCTACTGTACCATTGATATGTATCGGAACGCCTTGATTACAGCCGGCCTCAAGGATGCGGACGTATTCGTGGCCGGTCCCACCAACCTGTCGGGAACGGCGGCCCTTATCGGAGCCGTCAAGGGCTACGAGGAAATGACAGGTGAAAATGTAGGTGAGGAAGCTCTGGAGGCAGCTGTAAACGAGATCGTGGTAACGGGAGACCTGGGCGACATCCTGGGCGATTCCGAGGCGGCTTCCGACATTATCGCTTACATCAAGCAGCAGATAGCGGAGGAGCATGTGGAATCCGATGAGGATATTGAGCGGATCATCCGCAATGCCATGAAGGAATTCAACATTGAGCTGTCCGACGAGCAGGTGCAGGAGCTGATTAAGCTGATGAACAAGATCAGCAAGCTGGATCTGGATGTGGACGCCCTGGCAAAGCAGGCCGGAGAGCTCTATGAGAAGCTCAAGGGCATGGGCCTTGACCTGGATAACATTGATACGGAGCAGGTGGGGAATTTTATCACCCGGTTCTTTGATGCGATTATGGGCTTCTTTAACAAACTTTTCGGATAAAAAGGAGCGGAGCTGCCGCAAGAGGAAGAGAGTTATGTATAAGGTATTGCTGGTAGACGATGAGGCGTTGATCCGCGAGGCAATCAGTGAAAATATTCCTTGGGAGGAAATGGGCTTTGAGCTGATTGGCAGCTGTGAAAACGGCCGGGAGGCTATGGAGCGGATGAAAGAGGCCGTACCGGATCTGCTGTTGACAGACATTTATATGCCGTATGTAGACGGAATCGAGCTGGCGCGCTATGTCCATGAAAATCATCCCGATACAAAGACCGTGATCATCAGCGGTTATGACGAATTTGAGTATGCAAAGCAGGCGGTGCGCTACCAGGTTATGGAATATATTCTTAAGCCTGTGACGCCTTCGGAGCTTATGGAGGTTCTCATTCGGGCAAAGAAAAGCCTGGATGAACGCTGTGCAAAAATGAAAACCTTGAAAAAACTGCAGGGGGCCTATATCAGCAACAGGCCCTTTTTGCGCGGACGCTTTTTAAACAGCCTTTTACGGGGAAATGAACGGCCGGAGGGTCTTGGGGATAAGATGGCGGAGCTGGGAATTTGTCTGTCGGGGGCTTTTTTTAATACTGCCATTGTGGAAGGAGACGATCTGTCGCCTTTTCTGAACCAGTACACGGACGTCCGTGACGATCTGGCCCTGTTTGCTATCTGCAATATTACCCAGGAGTTGGTTGAGCGCCAGAAGCTGGGGGTGGTTTTTCAGAATATGGAGGAGAAAACCATCATCATTTTTTGCGGCCGTTCAAAGGAAGAGCTGGAAAAGCAGATGGAAGAAATCTTTCGGGAGATCCAGGAAACCATCCACAGCCTGCTTCTCATAGAGACCACCATCGGCGTTGGGCAGATGGTGCCCGATATCTGCCGTTTGTACCAGTCCTATGAAGGAGCCTGGGATGTGATGGAGCAGAAATTTTTTATGGGAGGCGGTCGGGTTCTTAAGCCGGAGCTTCTGGAAGAGCCGGAGAACAGCCGGGCCATAGACGTGCCTAGGTGGGCCGGAAAGGTGCTCCAGGAGATCAAAAGCGGAAACGAGGTGTCCATTGAGGAGAATATACGGGCCTTTGCCCAGGAGATCCGGGATTCCTATGCCAACCGCAACCGTTCTATCATCTATATGCAGAACCTGCTTCTGACCGTGATTGCAACGGCCAATCTGATCAAAGAGAAGGAAAACCTCATTGTGGAGGAAGAGAAGGAATTCTTAAACCGGATTTACGCCTATGAGCATCTGACAGATATGGCTGAGGATGTGACAGCTATCTGCGTTCATATTTCCGGACTGTTGGGAGAGCAGAGGGACAGCTACGGAAAGAAGCAGGCTATGATGGCTCTTGATTATATCAAAGAGAATTATATGAACTCCGAGGTGAATCTCAATTCCGTATGCAGCCATCTTGCCATCAGCACCAGCTATTTCAGCACCTTGTTTAAAAGCTGTACCGGGGAGACCTTTATAGAGGCCCTGACAAAAAAGCGGATGGAGGAGGCCAGAAAGCTTCTGGAAAATACGTCCATGAAGACCTACGAGGTAGCCCGGGAGGTGGGGTTTTCCGATCCCCATTATTTCAGCATTGCTTTTAAAAAGGCTACGGGAAGAACACCCACAGAGTATGCAAAGGAGAACCGGACGGAATGAAAAAAAATCTGCTGATGCGTTTCCGCAGCATCCGGACTTCAATCATATTTTCCTTCGCGGTGCTCATTGTCTTTGCCCTTATGATTTTTCTTGTGCTGTCCCTGCGGTTTACCAGGGAAGCAGTGCTGGAGAATTCCACGGAATATACCTCCCAGCTGATCGGACAGGTAAACAATGACATTGACTCTTACATCGGCTATATGGAGAATATTTCCGTCATTGTAGCGGACAATTCGGATGTATGGGATTACCTTTTTGGAAAAGAGCTTTCCGAGGAGAGGGAGAAGGAGCTTCCAGAGCGGATTCTTGGAGTATTCCGCACGATCACGGACACCCGGAACGACATTGTCAACATCGCATTGCTTCCAAGGAAGAGAGAGGCCCTGATTAATCAAGGGCGTGCAAGACTGAATCCGTATATCAATGTTTCAGAGCTTGCCTGGTATCAGGAAGCGGAGGCAGCCGGAGGGGAGACGGTCATTTCCTCCTCCCATGTGCAGAACGCCATATTTGGAAGCTATGACTGGGTTGTAACCTTGAGCCGTAATATTTCCAGAAAGGACGATCCGGAGGCAGGGGGCATCTTTTTTGTAGACTTGAATTACAGCGCCATCAGTGATCTGTGCGAGCGGCTCAGTCTAGGGAACCGGGGGTATATCTACATTCTGGATGAAAACGGGGGAATCGTATACCATCCCCAGCAGCAGCTGATCTACAGCGGCATGAAAAAAGAGCTGATTACAGAGGTTATGGAGACAAAGGAATCTTCATTTCTCTCTAAAGACGGCCGTTTGTACACCGTCTCCCGTTCCGAGCAGACGGGATGGATTGTAGTCGGCGTATCCATGGTGCCGGAGCTGATGCATAGGGCCGATGAGGCAAGGAAGATTTATCTTGTGATAGCCCTGGCATTGTTTCTGGCGGCCCTGGCCCTGGCTTATCTTCTCTCCGATGAGATAACAAAGCCGATTAAGGCTCTGGAAAAGTCCATGAAAGAGGTGGAAAAGGGAAATTTTGCCCATGCAGCCCTGGATGTCCGGGAGGAAAATGAAATCGGGCATCTGAGCCGTAATTTCAATATGATGACAGAGGAAATAAAGAACCTGATGGTACAGAGAGACCGGGAGCAGCAGATCAAACGCAGATCAGAGCTTAAGGCCCTCCAGTCCCAGATCAATCCCCATTTTCTCTATAATACCCTGGACTCCATAATCTGGATGGCAGAGTGGGGGAAAAACCAGGAGGTAGTGCGTATGACCTCGTCCCTGGCAAAGCTTCTGCGCCGGAGCATCAGCAATGAGCAGGAGGTGGTGACTGTGGCCGAAGAAGCGGCGTATACAGAAACCTATCTGTCCATTCAGAAAATGCGCTACAAGGACAAGCTGGAATACGAGATCCTGGTAGATCCGGAAATCATGCAGGAAAAAGTTATTAAGCTGATTCTTCAGCCCTTGGTGGAAAATGCCATTTACCATGGAATAAAGTACAAGGAGGGGAAAGGGCTGATCCGGATACGGGGTTTTCGGAAAGGGGATCAGATGATACTTCTGGTACAGGACGACGGAAAAGGAATGGATGCGGAGGCCTTGGCCCATATATTTGAAAAGCACACAAGAGACACCCGTTCCAACGGGGTGGGCCTGAACAATGTGAATGAGCGGATTCAGCTTTACTATGGAGAGGAATATGGAATCAGTTTCCAAAGCAGCCCGGGTAAGGGAACCGAAGCAGCCATAAGACTTCCCTTTGGAAGAGAGGAGGGAAGGGATGGGGAATTATAAGAAAAAAATACTGGCAGCAGGATTTGCCGCCTGCTTTGCGGCAGTTCTGGGGCTGTGGTACTGGCAGAGCCGGAACGAGGGACAAAGCCCTCTTAAGATTGTGCTGATTCAAAAAGCAGTGGATGATACAGACTTCTGGACCAGCATCTACGAAGGGGGGCAGATGGCGGCTGATGAGCTGGGTGTGGAACTGACCATTATGGGCCCCAAAAGAGAGAGTGAGACAGAGCTCCAGCACCAGATGATACTGGAAGCCATAGAGGAAAAGCCTGACGCGATCGCATTGACCCCCAGCAGCTACGACGCCACCCTTCCCTTTGCCGCGCAGATCGAGGCAGCCGGAATAACCCTGGTGCTGATGGACTCCACCATGGAACGGGAGATTGGAGAATCCTTAATTGCAACCGACAACTTTGAAGCCGGATATAAGATGGGAACCTTTATGAAACAATTTGTAAATGAGGCCACAGTCATCGGCGTTGTAGGCCATATAAAAGGAACCTCCACGGCAGTCGAGCGTGAACGGGGGTTCCGCGCCGGGCTTGCAGATGCCGAAAAGCAGATAGCAGAAGTAGTGTTCTGCGATTCTTCCTCAGAAAAAGCCTATCAGCTCACCTGTGGGCTTTTGGAGAAATACCCGGATATGAATATGATTGTAGGGCTCAATGAATATTCCGCAGTAGGCGCGGCCCTTGCAGTAAAAGATCTTGGGCTCTCAGGCAGCTGCCATATGGCGGGCTTCGACAGCTCTATAGAAGAAATCCAGCTGTTAGAGGAAGGCGTATTCGACGCCATAGTCATTCAAAAGCCATTCAACATGGGCTATCTGGGAATCGAGACAGCAGTCAAAGCCGCTCGTGGGAAAGCAGTAGAAGCCTACGTAGACTCCGGATCCGAGCTGATAACCAAAGAAAACATGTATACCGAAGAAAACCAAAAACTCCTATTTCCATTCTTTGGAAAAAAATAACGAATCTCTAAAAAGTCAGGGGATGCCGCCGTTCTTTTTTTGATGAACCTTCCGATAAAGTCCAGGCGGTATCCCCCTGGCCTCCTTAAACATTTTCCCAAAATAAGCCCCGTTTGAAAATCCGCACTTAAGAGCAATATCCAGAACTGGAGTATCTGTAGTCCGTAAAAGCCGCTCCGCGCATTCAAGCCGGTAATCCAGAAGATATTCAAAAGGCGTCCGCTGGATACTGGTGCGGAAGCAGCGCAGACATTCGCTTTTACTTACGCAGGCAGACCGTGCGATATCCTCAAGAGACAGTTTCTCTCGGTAATTCTGCTGGATAAAAGCAAGCATAGTCTGAATGCGATCCCGGTTTACGCTCTTGGAGGAGTCCAAAAGAGGCTTCGCCTCCCGAAGCTCCTCAAGAAGCAGAAGCCAGATATCCGAAAAAACATTTCTGGTCTGAAATTCTGTATTCTCATGCTTCTGAAGCAGCGCGGCCCGGCGCAGAAGCTCCAGCAGCTTCTTCTGCCGCGGCCCGGCTTCACGGAATTCCAGAAGCTCCAGATACCGGTTCTGAAGAACAGGTTCCAGATACCTGGTGAAAAAAATACTTTTAAAATGTCCCCCCAGGAATACAGGGTGAAACAGATGAGAATCAATAACGGCAGTCTGCCCCTCCTCCCGGGCATTCATAGTGCAGAGCACATTGGCGTTGATAAAAAAGCCTTCGCCTTTGTGAAAGGAACAGGTCTGATTGGAAGTCGTAAGGGTCATAGCCCCGCTGACCACAAAGACAAACTCAACCTCCTCGTGCCAGTGCCAGGGAATCCTGGTGTCTGCCAGATTGACATGATGGCAGATATAAGGATATTCCGTGGAAAGGCCCTCGATTTCTTCAGACTGGTTTTCCCTGATCCGTATTTTCATAGCTGCTCCTATCCATATATAATAATAGAATAATTGAAGATATAATTATATAAATAAGCGATATAAATATATTTTATAATATATTTCTTGATTATAATTATAGATAAGAAAACCGGAAAAGTAAAGGGGGAGCTGAAAATGAAATGTGGGACCTTTCAGAAGCTGAAGCAGTTTGCCCGGCACAACCCGGATAAACTGGAGCATATCACAGAACCGGAACTGGAGCAGTGGCTCTGCCGGTACAAGGAGGTGGCGGAAGATGTTGTTAATGATAACGGGAGCCCTTATCGCATGCTTGATGGGATTTTGTGTATTTGAAGAACGAATCTCCAGTTAAAAGCCTTAAAAATGAGACAGTAATCGAAAAAACAGCCGCAAATCCGGTACTTTAGAGATTTGCGGCTGTTTTTTCGTAAAATATTTACCTATTCCAAAAGGATTTTCTATTACTTTATTCATAATTTGGACATATAATAGACATAAATTCAACGGACAGACAAGGCGTTTTTGTCGCCTTCTCTACGGGGGTACTGGAGGGAAAAAGGTGGAAAAAATTAAACAGAATGCAATCGTAAAAAAGATTGGGTTTAACAGGGTGGTATTGTTATGTGTTATGGTACTGCTGTACCTTCTGTTTGCACTCATCACACCGATGGTGAAGGCAAATGCAAATTTTGTGAGCTTTGCCCGTATTGTCAGCTTATTGAAATATGCGTATTTCATGGGCTTCTTGTCTTTGGGAGTAACCTTTGTTATTGCTACGGGGGGAATTGATTTCTCCATTGGCCCGGTGATGTTCTGCGGAGCATTGATTTCAGGATATCTTCTGACATCCAAGGGATGGCCGCTGATTATATGCCTGATCCTGTGCATACTGGTGGGAACGGCTTTTGGAGTACTCAATGGTGTTCTGGTATCTTATGCGGGGCTGCCGTCGTTTATTACCTCCATGGCAAGCATGATGCTTGCAAAAGGCATTGGATCCGTATTTACCAAGACGCAGTCCGTGAGCTGGCCCCAGGCAGGAGACGCCAACGGCTGGTTCCGGAACCTGGTAGGCATGAAGGTGGGGACCACAGAGATCCCGACAGGCTTGTTTATCCTGATTATAGCGGCTGCTGTCTGCGCCGTTATTCTGAATAAGACCATGGCAGGCCGCTATATCCTGTGCATCGGCAGCAACCGGGAGGCTGTAAGGCTGTCCGGCGTGAATACCAAGCGCTGGGAGACGCTGGCATATATCATCTGCGGAACACTGGCCGGGATTGCAGCCATCTTCTATGTGGCTAAGAATACTACGGTTCTTCCGGGCCTTGGTGATACATTTAACAATGAGGCAATTGCCGGCTGTGTAATGGGCGGGACATCCATGACCGGAGGCGTGGCTTCCATCGGAGGAACCCTTATCGGAGTGCTGATTATTGCACTTCTGCAGGAAGGCATTATGGCTATGGGCTTCCAGATTAATTACCAGTACATTATTACCGGGTTGATTGTCCTGACGGTAGTATATGCAGACCTGCGCAGCAGAAGCAGACGCAATTAAGCGAAGGGGGAGGAAAAAATGGGCGACGTAATTTTAACCATGAAAGGTATCGACAAATCGTTCCCCGGAGTACATGCGCTGGATCATGTAGACCTGGAGGTCAGAAAAGGCGAAGTACATGCGCTGATGGGTGAAAACGGAGCCGGCAAGTCAACCTTGATGAAGGTTCTGACCGGTATCTATACCAAGGACGAGGGAACGATTACATATGAGGGAAAGGAAGTAGAGTTTTCCAACCCAAGAGAGGCTCAGGATGCGGGAATTGTGATTGTGCATCAGGAGCTGAACATGATGGGGCATTTGACAGTGGCCCAGAACATCTTTATCGGCCGGGAGATTATGAACGGCAAGCTGATTGACGACAGGAAGATGAATGAGGAAGCAAAAAAGCTTTTTGATCAGCTTGGCATTGACATAGATCCGAAAGAAACCATGAGCCGGTTGACTGTCGGAAAGCAGCAGATGTGTGAGATTGCAAAGGCTATCTCACATGAGGCCAGGGTTATTATCTTTGATGAGCCTTCTGCGGCTTTAACGGAAGCCGAGATCGAAGAATTATTTAAGATTATCCGCGATCTGCGGGAAAAGCAGATGGGTATTGTATATATCTCCCACCGTATGGATGAGATTAAAGTGATAACTGACCGGGTAACCGTTATGCGTGACGGCGGTTACGTGGGAACCTTGATTACGAAGGATTCTACCAAGGATGATATCATCAATATGATGGTAGGCCGTGTGATTTACGAAGATCCCAAGACGGAGAGTGCTGTTCCGAAGGATGCGCCTGTAGTGCTTAAGGTAGAACATCTGAATGCGGGCAGAATGGTACGTGATGTGAGCTTTGAACTGCGAAAGGGAGAAATCTTAGGATTTTCCGGCCTGATGGGGGCTGGAAGAACAGAGACAGCCAGAGCTTTGTTCGGGGCAGATCCCAAGGAGAGCGGCGATGTCTATGTAAACGGGCAGAAGGTAGAGATAAAGACCCCCCAGGATGCGGTAAAATGCGGGATTGGTTATCTGTCAGAGGATCGGAAGCGGTACGGAATTGTAGTGGCAAAGACAATCGCAGAGAATTCTACCATGGCCAGCCTTGAGAATTTTATGAAAGGCGCCTTTATCGATAAGAAGAAAGAAAATCAGGTAGCCCAGCAGTATGTAGAGACGCTTAAGACAAAGACGCCCGGCGTGGAGCAGCTGGTCGTGAATCTTTCCGGAGGAAACCAGCAGAAGGTGGTTATCGCCAAGTGGCTGGTAAGAAACTGCGATATTCTGATTTTCGATGAGCCTACCCGGGGTATTGACGTAGGAGCCAAGAGCGAGATTTATCAGCTGATGAATGAACTGGTGGCACAGGGCAAGTCCATCATCATGATTTCATCAGAGATGACGGAGATTCTGCGTATGAGTGATCGGATCGTGGTTATGTGTGAGGGCAGGAAGACCGGTGAGCTGGATATTTCAGAGGCAACCCAGGAACGAATCATGCATGCGGCGACGCTTAGGGATTAGGAGGGGGAGAAATCATGACAGAGAAGAAAAAAGGAAATGCTTTTACAGACAATCCGCTTGTAAGGGCCATCGGAGTACAGAAGATTGTAGTTGTACTCGTGCTGATTGCCATGCTTATCTTCTTTAGCGCCGCAAGCTCCGCATTCCGTCAGTATTCAACGCTTTTGAGTATTATGGACTGTACCTATTATCTGGCTTTTCTGGGGATTGGGGTTACCTTCTGCCTGATTACCGGAGGCGTAGATCTTTCCATCGGAACAGGAATGTTCTGCTATGCGCTGGTGGGCGGCTATCTGATTACCCAGAAAAACATGCCGGTTATTGTGGGAATCATCGTAACCGTGCTGTGCGGCCTGCTGGTGGGAACCATTAACGGCCTGATCGTTTCCAGGGGCGGCCATGCCCCTTTCCTGGCAACTCTTTGTACCATGATGATTGTGCGAGGAATGGGCGCCATCGTGACCGGCAATGCAAGCGTTACCTGGCCTTCCTCCAGTTCACCCAATGGCTGGACCCGTAAGCTTTTTAAGATGGATATGGGCGGAACAAAGATCCCCATAGGGTTCTTGTGGGTGCTGATTCTGGCAGTTGCGATGAGCATCTTTTTGAACAAGACCAGGCCGGGGCGTTATATCATCGCTATCGGCAGTAACAAAGAGGCGACAAGGCTTTCCGGCGTGAATGTGGCAAAGTATCAGACGTTAGCTTATATTATCTCTGGTACATTTACCGGGCTTGCGGCTCTGGCTTACAGTTCCGCATTCCAGTCTATGATACCCGGCGGAGGCGGTGGGATCGAGCTGAACGCCATCGGCGGCGCTATTATCGGCGGAACCTCCATGAGTGGAGGCGCTGGAACCATATCCGGAACCATCATCGGCGTGTTCCTTATGTCCGTACTGCAGACAGGGCTTCCTATGATTGGCCTGCAGGCCAACTGGCAGCAGATTATCATCGGCCTGGTTCTGATTATAGCCGTTTACATTGACGTATTGAAGAATAAGAAACTTGCGTAAGGTGTTTACTGCATAAGCAGTTTACATAGAAAAGCTCCAAAAAGGAGAAAAATAAAAGGAGGAATTTAAAACATGAAAAAGAAAGTTTTGGCAGCATTGCTCTCTACAGCAATGGTAGCAGCACTGTTAAGCGGCTGCGGCGGCAAGGCTGATGAGCCTGCAGCACCGGCAGAGACCGAAGCACCGGCAGAGACTGAGGCACCGGCAGAGTCCGAGGAGCCTGCAGAATCCGAAGCACCGGCAGCAGATGCAGGCAGCATGTCCTTTGAGATTGTATCTAAGGGATTACAGCATGAGTACTGGCAGGCAGTAAAGCAGGGCGTTGAGAGCAAGGCAGCTGAGCTGGGTGTAACCGTCAACTTTGTAGGTCCTGACAGTGAGTCCAACATTGACCAGCAGGTACAGCAGCTGGAGAACGCACTGAATGCAACCCCGACCGCAATCGGCCTGGCTGCACTGGATACAGAGTCCGTAAAGGGCCAGCTTCAGACCTGTCTCGACAAGAGCATTCCGGTAATCGGATTTGACTCTGGTGTTCCGGGCGCTCCGGAAGGATCCGTATTGGCAAACTGCTCCACAGATAACTATGCAGCAGGCGCACTGGCAGCTGAGAAGGTTTATGAGGCTGTTAAGGGCAGAATTGACGGAACCGTTCGTATCGGCGTTGTAGCTCAGGATGCAACTTCCGAGTCCGTTGTAAACAGAGGCCTTGGATTTATCGATAAGTTTGCTGAGCTGGCAGTAGCTGACGGCCATACAGCAACCGTTGTGGGCAACGAGAAGTACATCAGCGATTCCAAGTGTGAGAAGACAGACGGCGCAAATGTTGTTATCGACGTTCGCGTTCCTGCACAGGTTACTTCCGATGCATCTCTTGCAGATGTTAACTCTCTTCTTGGCGAGGACGGAATTATTGCACTGTACGGCTCCAATGAGCACTCTGCAAATGCCATCATTTCCGCAGCTGAGAACCACAGCGAGATCGGTGTAGGCGACGACAAGGTTATCGCTGCCGGCTTTGACTCCGGCTCTGCTCAGATTGAAGCAGTAAAGAACGGCGTTCTTCTTGGCGCTATTACTCAGGCTCCAGTAGCTATGGGCGAGATCCTGGTTCAGACTCTGTACGATGCAGCACAGGGCAATCCCGTATCTGATGCAGATACCGGATGCCAGTGGTACACCGCTGAGAACATTGAGAACCCCGAGATCTGGGATAACCTGTACGGCAAATAAAAAGAACTAAAAAAGGGGTGCACCTTTGGGTGCGCCCTTTTTTCACAAGAGTACTGTCGCGCAGCGACTTTAAAACAGTAATATCCCTCACAGTGCACAAATCGATTTCCAGGCACTTGTGACTGGAAATTGATTTCATACCTGTGTACTGGGAGGGATATTACGGAACTGGAATAGGAGGTACGAACATGTTAAAAGGAATTTCCCCAATCTTATCCCCAGAGCTTCTGATGGTTCTCTGTGAGATGGGCCACAGCGATCGGATCGTAATCTCAGATGGAAACTTTCCGGCAGAGTCCATGGGAAAAGATGCAATTGTAATCCGCTGTGACGGCCACGGCGTGCCGGAGCTTTTGGAGGCTATTTTAAAGGTATTCCCACTGGATACTTATGTGGAACATCCGGTGAATCTGATGGAGGTTATGCCGGGAGATAACGTAGAGACGCCGATCTGGGATACCTATAAAGAGATTATTGCAAAGTATGACGAGAGAGGTGCTGCCTGTGTGGGCAACATTGAGCGTTTCAAATTTTACGAGGAAGCAAAAACCTCTTACGCAATCATTGCCACCGGAGAAAAAGCCCTGTATGCGAATATAATGCTGCAGAAGGGCGTTGTAACAGAGTAACCCGGAGAATCTTAACAAAAACAGAGGAGTTTCTTAATAATTCTTATCTTTTGGGGATATGCCTTGTTGCATATCCCTTTTTTGGTTATACTGGTAACTATTAAAGTTATGTAAATTTAAGGGAGAGGGAGAAATGGACGAAAGAAGGAAATGACGCCATTGAGGCAAATGAGGAGTTTTATTATATGAAAAAAGGTAAGATATTGAAACTTTTGCTGGTCAGTGTTTTTGTTTTTTTGTGCCAGAAGGAGGTTCTGGCAGGCGGAGAGGAGAAGGCAATAGAGAACGGCCTTGGCCAGCGTATAACAGCTGAGGAAGACGTGATGTTCCGGGATGGGGATATAGCAGGGTTTATAGGAGACAGTATTACACATGCGGAATACACGGACATAAATTACGTGGAGTTTCTTTATCAGTATTATTTGAGCCGATTTCCGGACAGGGAGATAGAATTCCGCACCTTGGGAACAAACGGCTATACAGTTCGGAATGTGCTTGAGACATACGACAGGGATCCGGCATTTCGGGGAATCAACCGAGCGGTTATTCTTTTAGGAATGAATGAAGCCCTGCAGGAGATTTCTGTAGAAGCATATATTGCCGATATGGAAAGGCTGATTACGCGTTTAAAAGAGGACGGTCTTAGAGGGGGCGATATTCTGGTGCTGTCGCCAACGCCCTACGATCAGACTTGTGCACTGAATTACGATAAAAACGGACACCCCTATCAGACGAGTGATGACAGGCTGTGTGCATATACGGAGCAGCTGGAAGTAAAAACAGCGGAGTGGGGCGTACAGTATATAGATCTGCATACGCCTCTGAAGAAGTTGTATACAGAGGTTCAGAGAGAAGATGCAAAGCAGACTTTGACCCGGGGCGACTGCATCCATCCAGGCGCATCTGCCCATATGATGATGGCATATGAGATTCTGAAGGGCCTGGGGGCAGGAGAGGGACTTTCTGAAATTACAATTTCGGAGGAGCAAAAGAAAGGGGCAGAGAATGTATACCGCAGTGAAAGGGGGATACGCCTGACGTGGAAGCCGGAGAGACTGCCGGCGTTTGCGTCGGATGAATTCCTGGAGCTCTGCAGACAGATACCGTCTGCAGAGGGCTTTGGACGAGAGATGCTTCGGGCGGAGGGACTCCTTCAAGGGGCCGTCTATGAGGCGGCTTTGGGGGACTGCATTTTGGGAAGTTTTACGGGTGGGGAGCTGGCGGAGGGAATTGAACTGGCTGCCGGGGAAGGCAATCCGCTGCAGAACGCAGCGAGAGCAATCCATGAGAAAACGAAAAAGCGGCAGAAACTTGGGGCAGAATACCGAAGCGCAGTGTACGCGGCTGCGGAGGCAGGAACAGAGGAAGCCTGGGAACAGCTTAAGGAGACCTGGGAGGGCTGGCAGAGTGCGGATCAGAAGATGCGCAGGGAAATTGAGGAATTGGCAAAGGAGGCCGTTTCAAAGACATATACCATAACTATTACGGCAGAAGGCTATTCCAGAGAGGCACTGGAGCTGGAGGCCGGGCCGGAGGAAGCATTTCTTTTTGAAGACGGAGATGTGGTAGGTTTTATCGGGGACAGCATCACTCGGATCAGCTACAGCGGAATCAGCTATCCGGAATTCCTGCAGCAGTATTACATTACCCGGTATCCCCAGTGGAAGCTGGAATTCCGTAACCTTGGCACAGGCTACTATACGGCGGAGAATGCGCGGAAGCTTTACAATGGGGAGAGCGGAATCCGCGATGCCTCTTTGGAGGGAATCACAAAGGCCGTAATTATGTTCGGCATGAATGAGGCCCTGGACGGAGTGGAAGCGGAGGTTTATATCAAGAATATCCGCGGCCTTATCGAGGTGCTGAACCAACAGGGGATTCCCAATGAAAATATAATATTAACAGCATCGACACCCTTTGATCAGACCAGAAGCTCCAACTATCTGGAAAACGGAGAGCAAAAAGACACGGTTGATAATTCCATTTTGGAGTATATAGAGAAACTCAAGGAGCTATCCAGAGAATTGGGTACGCACTATGTGGATCTCCATACGCCTCTGCTGTGGGCTACAGGCGTTCTGCAGGAAAGAAATGCTGACGCCACACTGACGATTGACGACAATATCCATCCCAAGGCGGAAGGAAGTATTCTGGCAGGGACCTTTTTTCTCCACCAGCAGGGAGCGGGAAAAGAGGTGGCGCGCGTGCGGATTTTCAAAGGAAAGGAGACGCAGGCAGAAAACGCTGAGGTTGGTCAGGTGGAGTGGAAAGGCGGCGACGACTATGTAAGGTTCACCTATCAGCCCCACAGCCTGCCCATGGCCGCAACCGGCGAGCTGGAGGAGGTTGAAGCGTATTTTTCCGTTATGGACTGGATAAGCCTAGAGGAGCTTCAGATAGAAGGCCTGAAGGAGGACGAAACGTATACTGTTTATATGGATAAGGTGCCGGTAGGGGATTATACCGGAAAGCAGCTGGGGGCAGGCGTGAACCTGGCAGGTTGCATACTGAATCCGGGACAGATGGCGGCAGCGGAGATAGAAACGCTGAACCAGGCGTGGCACGACAGCTTCTCGGAATACCGCAAGGTGCTGGAGGATGCAACCTTAGGAGAGCGGAGCGTGGGCCAGGAGGATGTGAATGCCGCTTATGAGATATGTAAAGAGCGCACGGAGAAACTTGGAAAGCAGATGTATGAAATCGCCCGTACCAGTGCAGCCAGAACCTATCTGGTAGAGGTTGCAGGTACGGACGGCAGGCGTATTTTTATGCGGCTCGACCGCTGGAAATGGGTGATCCTGGCTGCTCTGGGCAGCTTTTTGGCGGCTGCTGTTTTTGCAGTCATCCGTTGGAGGAGGAAAAGACAAAGCCGCAGAATTAGTTGATCCATTTTTTTCGAAAGTCAGAAGCGCGGATGCCTTCTGACTTTTTAAATTGCCGGTTGAGATAGCTGGCGTCATAAAAGCCGCAGATTTCCGCAATTTCCTCAAGGGTGTAGTCGGAAAAACGAAGAAGCTTTTTGGCAAAGGTAATACGTTTGGCAATGACGTAGTGGTTGAGAGTAATCCCATAAAGAGAACGGAACTCCCTGGACAGATGGAATTTGCTGATAAAAAACTGTTCCGACAGGGTATCCAGAGAAAACTTTTCCGTATAGTGTTCATCCAGGTAATGGCGCACCTGGGCCATCTTCTGCTGAACTGGGTGCTTTTTTGCGTGGTTTTCTGTAATATCCAGAAGCAGCAGGGAAAGAACTTCCACAATCAGCCGGGAGGAAGAGATCTCGGCTGAGAGATCCGAGGCCGTATTCACCTCCAGCAGATGCTCTAAGGCCTCCTGAAGCTCGGGAAAGGCCCGGGGAGAAAAGGCAGGGGCGCTTTTGGAGGAAAAGTACCGGTAATACTGGGCGGAACTGGAGCCGTTGAAATGAACCCAGATAAGCTCCCAGGGATCGGAGCTGCTGCTCTGGTGATAATAGGGAACCATGCAGTCAATAAAGAAGCAGGAGCCTTTCCTTAAGGGGTAGGAGGTGTCCTGATACATCAGTGTTCCGCTGCCGGACAGGACGAGTACCACCAGATAGGATTCCAGATTTTTGCGGCGGGCGAGGTGGCTTTCTTTCAGCTTCAGATAGCCTGTCTCCTGCACGTAAAAAAGGGCGGAGCGGGCAAAGGCGCCGGGGGTCTGAATCATGCGCCGCGAGCTTTCCGTATAGGAATCGGGAAATTTGTCAAAATAATTTTTCAAGAGTATAAGCTCCTTTCCGATGAGATACAAGAGGAGAACAGTCTTCTGTTTTTGAAATGAATCACAGACAGCAATATAGTACCTATTTTGAGCAACATCTTCCCTTGTTATCTTAAATATACAGGTTTATACTGTCAAAAGCAACGGAAAATAAGCGAGGAAAGAAATGATGATGTATTATGTACTTTTATCCGGAGGATCGGGCAGGCGTCTCTGGCCCTTGTCCAATGAAGCAAGGCCGAAGCAGTATCTGAAGCTGGTAAACCGGGAGACGAATTCCATGGAGCGATGCTCTATGCTTCAGAGGGTCTGGGATCAGCTGACGGAGGCTGAAATGGCTGAAAATACGATAATTACAGCAGGAGATGCTCAGACAGAGCTGATACGGAGCCAGGTTCCGGAGGCAAGAATTGCGGCAGAACCTTCCAGGAGAGACACCTTTGGAGCGGTGCTGCTGTCCTGCGCTTACCTTCACAGCCGCATGGGAGCTGCAAGAGAGGATTATGCGGCTGTGATGCCGGTGGATCCCTATACGGAGGGGGCTTTTTTTGAGGCAGTCAAGAGGCTGGGAGATATGCTGGAGCGTTCCGGTATGGAGATTGGACTGCTTGGGGCAGTGCCTTCTTATGCAGCAACAAAATACGGATATATACTGCCGGGAGAGAGGAAGGAAGATTATTTTGAGGTTCGAAGCTTTGCGGAGAAGCCGGACGAGGGGCAGGCAGAGGAGCTTGTGAGTCAGGGTGCCCTGTGGAACTGCGGCGTGTTTTGCGTCCGTATCGGCGATATGCTGGATCGCGCAGCGGCCTATGGAGTGCCGGAGGATTATGAGGGTTTATGCGAGTCCTATGAGAAGCTTCCGAAGATCAGCTTTGATTATGAAGTGCTGGAAAAGACAGATAAGCTGGCGGCTGTGGAATTCAGGGGATTCTGGAAAGATCTTGGCACCTGGGACGCCATGGCGGATCAGATGAGCACCGATACGGTGGGAAGAGCGATTTTGTCGGATACCTGCAGGAATACGCAGATTATCAATGAATTGAAGGCTCCGGTAACGGCGGTTGGAACGAGGGATCTGGTGATTGCGGCCGGGCCGGACGGAATTCTGGTGGCGGATAAGAGTGAGGCTGCAAGAGTGAAGGAGCTGACGGCGGACTTTCGGATGCGGCCTATGTTTGAGGAGCGGCGGTGGGGTACGCTGGAAACACTGGATGACACGCAGACGCCCCAGATGTCTACGCTGACCAGGAAGATACGGATTTATGACGGTATGACTTCCAGTTATCATTACCATGAAAACAGGGATGAGATCTGGACGGTTCTTAGGGGGACTGGGGAACTGATTCTGGAAGGGAATAAGATATCTTTGTCTCCGGGAAAGGCAGTTTGTATCCGGAAGAATCAGAGGCATGCGGTGAAGGCTTTTCGGGATTTTGAGTATGTTGAGATTCATGTGGGGATGAGTACGGGGAATGAGGATATTCATCGGGTTACGTTTGAGTGGGATGAGATTGAGTTGGCGGGGATTTTGTGATGTGCAGGGGGGACGTAACAGATGTGCCGCAGCGAAATCCGCTCTCGGGATTTTCCATATCCTGTGTTCGGACGGTTCGCGTACAGGCGGTCTGCTCTGAACGTACATTACCCTTTGTGGGTTTTGGCGTGTGGTGGTTTTTGCTGGTAATGTCCGCTCATATCAGACAGCCTGTTCGCGAACAGCCGGACACTGGATATTGGAAAATCTCGAGAGCGGATTTCGCTGCGGCACATCTGTTACTGGGGTGCGGGGGTGGGAAGAGGGGATTGTAAAGCTGCAAAGGCGCCCGAAAGGAACTTTTATGAGTGCTTTTTCGAATAAAAGTTTCTCTCATTACCGGTGTGTCGAAGCAGCTTTACTCTTTAGTGCTGTCGCGCAGCGACTTTTAATAGGAGGATGATGATGGGAAAGACGGCGTTGATTACGGGGATTACGGGGCAGGATGGATCTTATTTGGCGGAGCTCCTTTTGGATAAGGGGTATGTGGTTTACGGGGTGTTTCGAAGGGGGTCTACGAATACGGCTGGAAGGATTGGGCATTTGTTGGAGAAATGGGCCGGGGAGGACGGGCGGCTTCGCCTTCTTTATGGGGATATGACGGACTCTTTGAATCTGGTGCGGCTGATGCTTGAGGTGCGGCCGGATGAGGTGTATAATCTGGCGGCTCAGTCTCATGTAGCAGTGTCTTTTGAGGAGCCGGAGTATACGGCAGATACGGATGGGATTGGGGTTCTGCGGATTCTGGAGGCGGTTCGTGTGGCGGGACTTGCAAAGACGACACGGATTTATCAGGCGTCTACTTCGGAGCTGTATGGGAAGGTGGAGGAGGTTCCACAGAGGGAGACGACGCCTTTCCATCCCCGTTCGCCCTATGCGGTGGCGAAGCTTTATGGTTACTGGATTGTCCGCCATTACCGGGAGGCTTATGGTATGTTTGCGGTCAATGGAATTCTTTTTAACCATGAGTCTCCCAGGAGAGGGGAGAATTTTGTCACGAGAAAGATTACCCGAGCGGTCGGAGAGATTGCGGCAGGACGGCAGGAAAAGCTGTATCTGGGGAATCTGGATGCGAAGCGGGATTGGGGATATGCCGGGGATTATGTGGAATGTATGTGGAGAATGCTTCAGCATGACGTGCCGGAGGATTTCGTGATTGCCACGGGAGAAACGCATACGGTCCGAGAGTTTGCGGAGGCGGCTTTTAGGCAGGGGGGAATGGAACTTCTCTGGAAGGGAGAGGGTGTAGAGGAGCGAGGGATCGACCGAAGAACCGGGAAGGTGCTGGTGGAGGTGTCGCCGGAATTTTTCCGGCCGGCAGAGGTGGATCTGCTTCTGGGAGATCCGTCCAAGGCGAAGAAGCTTCTGGGGTGGAACCCGGGAAAAACCTCCTTTGAGGAGCTGGTAAAGAGGATGGTGGAGCATGATATGGCAGAGGCTTTGCAGAGGAGAGAGTGTGAGCATTTTGGAGCTGCTGTATCAGAAGGGAGGCTTAGGAAATGAATTGTGAACCCTTAGACAGAGAGAAAAAGATCTATGTAGCCGGGCATTGTGGGCTGGTAGGATCTGCCCTTGTGCGCTGCCTTGAGAGGGAGGGCTTTAGCCGGATTATCACCAGAACCCATGGGGAGCTGGATTTGACAAGGCAAGCGGATACGGAAGCGTTTTTCGCAGAGGAAAAGCCGGACTATGTGATATTGGCGGCGGCCAAGGTAGGAGGGATCCACGCAAACGATACCTGCCCGGCAGATTTTATTATGAAAAATCTTCAGATAGAGTGCAATGTGATTGAGAGCGCTTACAAAAATCAGGTGAAGAAGCTTTTGTTCCTGGGAAGCTCCTGCATCTATCCCCGGGAATGTTCTCAGCCGATTCGGGAAGAATATCTGTTAAGCGGATATTTGGAAAAGACCAACGAGGCTTATGCGCTGGCGAAGATTGCAGGCCTTAAGATGTGCGCATTTTACAATCAGCAGTATCACACGAATTATATCAGTGTGATGCCCTGCAATCTTTATGGGATAAACGATAATTTTTCCCTGGAGAACTCCCATGTGCTTCCGGCCCTCATAAGGAAATTCCATGAGGCCAGGCTCAGCGGCGCGCCTGCCGTAACGGTATGGGGGAGCGGAATGCCTTTAAGGGAGTTCCTCAATGTGGAGGATCTGGCGGATGCCTGCCTGTATCTAATGGATCATTATGAGGGAAATGAATTCTTTAATGTGGGCTCGGGGCAGGAGATCCGTATCCTTGAACTGGCAGAGCTGGTGAAACGTGTCACAGGGTACCAGGGAGAGGTGCTGCTGGATCCTTCAAAGCCTGACGGGACGCCGAGAAAGGTTACGGATATCAGCCGCATCCTGAGTACGGGATGGCGGCCGAAGATTGATCTGGAAACGGGAATCCGCAGAACTTATGAATGGTTCTGTGAACAATATGAGGCAGGAACGTTTACGGAGCGGTAAGAGGGCGGAACGAAAATCCATCCTTTTTGAACCGAGATTAAAAAAGAGGCATGTCTAAACTGTGGAGGGATAAATGGGCCCGGTAAAGCTAAAGCCAGTGCGGAAAAATTATATATGGGGAACAGAAGACTGGATGCTTTCCAGGCTCCATGAGGGATTGGAGGACATCCCTCTTTTAATTAAAATTATTACAGCCAGGGAAGCCTTATCTGTTCAGGTTCATCCGGAGGATGCCCTTGCCTGGGAGCTGGAGGGGGCAAGGGGAAAAACGGAAATGTGGTACGTGCTGGCCTGCGAGCCGGGTGCGTACCTGTATTATGGTTTAAAGCACCGGATTTCCGTAAATGAATTCCAGAAACGGATTCAGAACCAGACGATCCTGGAGGTATGCCAAAGGACGGCGGTGAAAAAAGGGGACGTCTTTTTTATCCCGGCAGGCCAGATTCATGCCATAGGGAAAGGCATTACCGTAGCGGAGGTGCAGCAGAGCTCGGATATTACTTACCGGGTGTACGATTACAACCGCAAGGACGGGAATCATCAGAGACGGGAGCTTCATATTGACAAAGCGCTTCTGGCTGCGGACTTCATGCCGCCCCTGGCCGGACATCATCCCATGGGACCCCGCGTGCAGAAAATTGGATATTCCAGAACTTTATTGGTGCAATGTCCGCATTTTGTGGTACAATTATACGAGATAGAGGAATTTATGGAGGAAATTGTCAAAGATACCTTTCAGTCCCTTCTCGTTCTGGAGGGGCAGGGGACTTTGAAGAGCCCATACGGAAGTATGGAGCTTTCAAAAGGAGACAGTATATTTCTTCCAAAGGAAGCAGGAGCCTGCCGGATAACGGGAAGGCTGCAAATACTTTTAAGCGAGGTATAACGGATGAATTTGAAATTTGGAACAGGAGGCATCCGCGCCGTTATGGGCCAGGGGCCGGATCATCTGAATCTGGAAACCATACAGGAGGCGGCCCTTGGGGTGGCGGCTTATGTAAAGAGCCGGAGTGAAGAGCCGTCTGTGGCAGTGGCTTACGACAGCCGGAACCATTCGGAGGAATTTGCAAAGGAGACAGCCAGGGTGCTGGCTCTTAAGGGCTGCAAGGCTTATATTTATCCCAGGCTGATGCCTACGCCCACGCTGTCCTTTGCCGTGCGCTATCTCAAATGTGATGCCGGCGTGTGCATCACGGCCAGCCACAACCCAAAGGAGTACAACGGGTTCAAGGTGTACGGAGCCGACGGCTGCCAGGTTACCAGCCAGGCGGCCGCGGCAATCCAGATGTATATTGAGAAGACAGATCTGAAAGAGGCCCAGGAGGATCTGTCCTTTGAGTATTTTTTGGAATCCGGAGAGATTGAGGAAATCAACGATAAGGTTCTTAAGGCATTTTTGGCAGCAGTGCTTAAGAGGCGCACGCAGAAGGAGCTGACCTCCAGTCTGAAGGTGGTTTACACACCCCTTCATGGGGCCGGCTTAAGCTGCGTGAGCAGTATTTTGAAGCATATCGGGGTAAAGAATCTGCAGCTTGTAAAAGAGCAGGCCAAGCCGGATGGCAGCTTTCCGACCTGCCCTTATCCGAACCCGGAGGAGAAGGAGGCGCTGAATCTGGGGCTTGATTACTGCAGGAAGTTGGAGGCGGATCTTCTGATTGCCACCGATCCGGACAGCGACCGCATCGGAGTGGCGGTTCGCCACGGGGAGGAATACTGGCAGCTCACCGGCAACCAGGTGGGAATTCTTCTACTGGATTATATTCTGAAATGCAGGCAGGAGGCGGGAACCCTTCCGGAAAAGCCGGTGATCATTAAGACAATCGTGACGACTTCTATGGCGGATAAGATTGCGGCGCAATATGGCGCTGAGGTGATCAATACCCTTACGGGCTTTAAATACATCGGAGAGCAGATCGGCCTTTTGGAGCAGAAGGGGGAGGCGAAGCGCTTTGTGTTCGGTTTTGAGGAAAGCTGCGGCTATCTGATTGGGAGCTATGTCCGGGATAAGGACGCAGTAGGGGCGGCGATGGCTGTCTGCGAGATGGCTGACGCATACAAGTCTATCGGCAAGACCCTTGTGGACGTGCTGGAGGAGCTGTATGAGACTTACGGACGTTATGTGACAGAGTTGAAGAATTATACCTTTAACGGGGCGGAAGCAGACCGGCGTATGAGCTTGATTCGAAAAGGTCTTGCGGAGAAGCCGGATATGAAGATGCGCGGCTCTAAGGTGGTTCGTTATCAGGATTACCAGGAGGGAGTGGAAGGATTCCCGAAGGCGGATGTGGTGAAGCTGTGGATGGAGGACGGATCGGAGGTTGTCATCCGGCCTTCCGGAACGGAGCCGAAGATTAAGGTTTATACGGAGAGGAAAGATAACTGAACGTTTATACCTTGCAAGTGGGAAATGAAGATGTGCAGACGTGTCACTGGCGGAGGCTTATTCTTCTGTTGAACAAAGAAGAGACTGTCAGATAATAAAGCAGCAGACTATTGGAAAAGTCTGCTGCTTTGTTATCTGACAGTCTCTTTCCCAGAGGAACGCAGAGGGCGGTAAGCATGGGGAGAAATACTTGGCCATTTCAATGGAGCAGCTTATAATTATGCTTATCTGTATGTATAACATGTATAGATTTTACTGAGAAATTGGATTCTTCTTGCGATTTCAAAGCCGGCATGCTAGAATTTGATTAAATGTCAAAAGAGGAGAGTTAAGTGATTCAATGGATATCCTGCATACAAAATTACAGCGGCTGGAACAGTATCTGAAGGAACAAAGGAGTGCTGTGATTGCTTTTTCAGGGGGAGTGGACTCGGCTTTTCTGATGAGGGCCGCCCACCGGGTATTGGGACAACAGGCCGTGGCAGTGACAGCCCGTTCCTGTGCGTTTCCGGAAAGAGAACTGGATGAGGCAAGGGCGTTAACAAAAGCAGAAGGAATCCGGCATATCGAATTTGACTTTCCGGCATTTGAGGTGGAAGGTTTTGCAAAAAATCCTCCGGATCGCTGCTACTACTGCAAAACTGCGATCTTAAAAGAGATGAAACGAATAGCAGAGACAGAGGGGCTTGCCTGTGTGATAGAAGGCTCTAATGCAGATGATGAAAAGGATTACCGTCCCGGCGCAAAAGCCATATGCGAACAGGGCGTTTTAAGCCCGCTGAAGGAGGCAGGGCTTACGAAAAGTGAGATACGGAAGCTTTCCAGGGAATGGGGGCTTCCCACCTGGAACAAGCAGTCGGCGGCCTGCCTTGCTTCCCGCTTTGCTTATGGGGAACCGATTACAGAAGAAAAACTGCTTATGGTGGAGCAGGCGGAGAATTATCTGCATGAACAGGGATTTGGCCAGCTTCGTGTGCGGATTCATGGAACGGTAGCCAGGATTGAGCTTTCGGAGACTGATTTTGCAAGAGCTGCAAAAGCGGAGTTTCGCTATAAGGCGGACAAGGCGCTGCGGAAGCTGGGATTTTCTTATGTAACCTTGGATATGCAGGGATACCGCATGGGGAGCATGAATGAAGTATTAAAAAGAGAGTAGGGACAAGCCATGGATGTAGTAGAACTATTAAGACAGGTAAAAGAAGGCTCTGTCAGTATAGAAGCGGCCGAAAAGGAGCTTAAGAAGCTTCCTTATGAGGATCTGGGCTTCGCAAAGCTTGATCACCACAGAAAAGTCCGCCAGGGCTTTGAGGAAGTGATTTACTGCAGCAAAAAGACGACGGAACATCTGGTAAAAATCTACCAGACGCTGGCCGGGGAAGGCATCAATGTACTGGGAACCAGAGCCAGCCAGGAGCAGTACGAAGCAGTACGGGAGGCTGTGCCCTGGGCAGTTTACGATCCTGTTTCCAGGATATTAAAGGCAGAAAAACAGAGAAGAGAGCCGATTGGAAAGATTGTTGTGTGCACAGGGGGGACGGCAGACGTTCCGGTTGCGGAAGAGGCTGCTCAGACGGCAGAATTTTTCGGCACAGGAGTGCTTCGGCTCTTTGACGTGGGAGTGGCGGGAATTCACCGCCTGCTTTCGAATATGGATGCATTTGAGGGCACAAGCTGCGTGATTGCCGCAGCCGGCATGGAGGGAGCTCTGGCAGGCGTAGTGGCGGGGCTGGTTGAGGTGCCGGTAATAGCGGTGCCCACCTCGGTGGGATACGGCGCCAGCTTTCACGGGCTTTCCGCATTGCTGACGATGCTGAATTCCTGTGCAAACGGGATTACAGTGGTGAATATCGATAACGGCTATGGGGCGGCTTATGTGGCGACGCAGATTAACCGGCTGGCGGTTGGCCGCACAGCGACTTAAAAAACAGTAATATCCCTCAAAATGCACAAATCAATTTACAGACGCTTTTTTTGCGGCTGGAAATTGATTTCATACCCGTGTATTTTGAGGGATATTACGGAACTGGAATAAAACTGAAATAGGAGGAGTAACGTGCAGGGAAAAACTTTATATCTGGAATGCTATTCCGGAATCAGCGGCGATATGACGGTGGCGGCCCTTTTGGATCTGGGAGCCACGGAAGAGAACCTGCGAAGCACCCTGGAAAAGCTTCCGCTTCACGGTTATAAGATCAAGATTGGAAGAGTTCAGAAATCGGGGCTGGATGCCTGTGGTTTTGATGTGATACTGGAAGAAAAGGCCAAGAATGAAGAGCATGCTCACGGACATAAGCATGAGCACCGTACCTGGAAGGATATTGCGCAGATGCTGGACGGGGCAGGCTTAAAGCCGGAAGTTCTAAAGCTTTCCCGGCAGATGTTCCGGATTGTTGCGGATGCAGAGGGAAAAGTTCATGGCCGTCCTGCGGACGAAGTACACTTCCATGAGGTGGGAGCGGTGGACTCCATTGTAGATATTGTATCGGCTGCGGCCTGTATGGAGGAGCTGGGGGTAACGAAAGTTCTCGTTTCCGATCTCTGGGAAGGCCAGGGACATGTGCACTGCCAGCATGGCATCCTGCCTGTTCCCGTTCCTGCCGTTCTGCAGATTGCGGCCAGCCACGGGCTGACACTTAAGCAGACAGAGCAGCAGGGAGAGATGGTAACGCCCACGGGAGCGGCAATTGCGGCGCTGTCAGAAGGCAAGAGGCCGGATAAATTTATCATTGAAAAGATCGGGCTTGGAGCCGGGAAAAGGCAGTTTTCCAGGGCCAATGTGCTGCGCGCCATGCTGATCAAAGAGGCTAATGAGCAGGAGGAAAAGCTCTGGATGCTGGAAAGTAATATTGACGACTGCTCCGGAGAAGCGCTGGGATATGCTATGGAATGCCTTTTGGAAGCCGGAGCCAGGGATGTGTTTTTTACCTCTATCTATATGAAAAAGAACCGGCCGGCCTATCAGCTGTCCGTGCTCTGCGATGAAGAAAAGATAGAAGAGATGAACGCTGTTTTGTTCCGGGAGACAACCACAATCGGCGTGCGCCGCTATCCTGTAAAGCGCGCCGCTTTAGAACGCCGGGCAGAAGAGGTTTCGACGGCTTACGGCCCGGTGAAAGTAAAGGTGTGCTTTCTGAATGGGGAGGAATTGCGCTATCCGGAGTATGAAAGCGTGAAAAAGCTGGCCCGGGAGCATGGAGCAGCTTATAAAGAGATGTACCGCCTGGTAAGGGAGCAGATTTAAGGGGCTGTTGCAAAATAAGCCAGCTCCTTCGCGTTCCGATCCCCTCAATCCCCCTTTCCCAGGCGGTTTTGAAAAAATAATCCTTTGACTTTTTCCCAAAATGTGTTATATTCAAGTTGTCAACATTTGACGGCAATGGAATATCGTATTTCAGCTTCAAATTCGCCGAAAGCTTCTGGCGGTTATTCCCAAGAAAAAATATGTTTCAATTAAGTGTACGATTGAAGAAGGAACAGAATGAGAAAAGAGGAGGACAAGCATGACAAAAGAGCAGTATGAATCCCTTCCGCTTACAGAGCTTAAGGAGATTGCAAAAGCAAGAGGACTGAAAGGCACATCTATAATGAAAAAGGCAGATCTTATTCAGCTGATGCTGGATAAGGATGTAGAACAAAAACCACGGAAGATACCGGAGAAAGCGCCTGAGCAAACAGCAGAGCGGACTGAAAAGACAGCAGAACGGACGCAGGAGCGGCCAAGTGCGCCTCAGGATATGTCCCAGTTGGACAGCGGCCAGATAGCCAACGGAATTCTGGAGGTGCTTGCAGATGGTTATGGATTTATCCGCAGTGCCAATTATCTTCCGGGGGAAAATGATATTTATATCAATCCGGCTATGATCCGCCGCTATAATCTAAAGACAGGAGACATTCTCTGCGGGAATGTAAAGGTTCGGGCCCAGACAGAGAAATTTGCAGCCTTGCTGTATCTGAAGTCCGTCAACGGCTATCGGCCGGAGGAAGCGGCGAGAAGGCGCAGCTTTGAGGACTTGACTCCGATTTTTCCCAATTCCCGTATTTATCTGGAGCGTCCAGGCGGCAGTATGGCTATGCGGATTGTGGATCTCATTTCGCCTATTGGAAAGGGACAGCGCGGCATGATCGTGTCTCCTCCTAAGGCAGGTAAGACAACCCTTCTTAAAGACGTGGCAAAGTCAATTACCAAAAATCATCCGGATATGCAGCTTCTGATTCTTCTGATTGATGAACGCCCGGAGGAAGTTACGGATATCAGAGAGGCAATTGCCGGGCCCAATGTGGAGGTTATTTACTCCACCTTCGACGAGCTTCCGGAGCATCATAAGCGTGTGTCCGAGATGGTGATTGAACGGGCAAAGCGTCTGGTAGAGCATAAAAAAGATGTAGTAATTCTTCTGGACAGCATCACAAGACTGGCAAGGGCCTATAATCTGACGGTCCCCCCCAGCGGACGTACTTTATCCGGCGGTCTTGATCCGGCGGCGCTGCATATGCCGAAGCGATTCTTCGGTGCGGCGCGTAATATGAGAGAAGGCGGCAGTCTGACGATTCTTGCGACGGCGCTGGTAGAGACCGGCAGCAAGATGGACGATGTGATTTACGAGGAGTTCAAGGGTACCGGTAATATGGAGCTTGTGCTGAACCGCAAGCTGCAGGAGAAGAGGGTATTCCCCGCTATCGACATTCCGAAATCAGGAACCCGGCGGGAGGATCTGCTGCTGACCGGGGAAGAGCTGGAAGGAATGGATATTGTGCGCAAGGGCTTAAACGGCCTGAAAGCGGATGAGGCGGTAGAGAACGTATTGAATATGTTTGCCCGTACCAGATTTAACAGCGAATTCGTGCAGACGATTAAAAAGACAAAGCTAGTATAAGGAATCGCCTGTTTTTAGGGCGCAAGATAAAAGCGTTTGCTGCTGCGCTGGTTCTATATAGGACATAGAAGTGCCCAAAGAACTGCCAAAAACTGACAAGTTTTTTGGCGGATGAGACATTGACTTTTTCCGGCGGTTGTACTAAAATAATATCAACAAAAGATACTACATAAAGTACAAATGATAACAAAGGCGTTACCAATTCCCGTGGTGACGTCTTTTTTGTGTCTTTTGTCGGGGTCGTTTGGCCCTATCTCTCCCTTTTATATCAGACATGGGATTCCCGGCAGTTTTTTATATACAGCCAGAATCTCATGTCTGATGTTATAAACCGGAAAAGGCAGTTAATTATCATGTGCCGGGGGAGCTGTCTGCCGAATGGGCTGTTCTGATCGGGCCCGATACCTGTTTTTTACACGGAGTAAGGCAATGCAAATATACCGTCGAGGATGCAGGAGCCGGGGCGGCATTGCTGTTTATTGATGATTTTCCCCATAATATTTAAAGTGTTTTGCCGGCTTTAGCAGGCATAAATTTGTCACAGAATTTGTCATGGAAATGAAAAAGTACCGTAAATACGGTACTTTTAAGGATGGAAGCAATGGGGCTCGAACCCATGACCTCTCGCGTGTGAGGCGAACGCTCATCCCAGCTGAGCTATGCTTCCGGATATGCACACCAAAAATCAGGCGGTATGCCAAGCTTTCTTTTTGGTGTAATTATAAAAGAACGTTCAAAAGCAAATAAAGCTCTCTTATACAAAATGGACCCGAAGGGATTCGAACCCTCGGCCTCCGCGTTGCGAACGCGGCGCTCTCCCAACTGAGCCACGAGCCCTTTTTCTATCGTGTTTCTGTAACTTCTATTTTACTACTTTATCAAAGAAAATCAAGCTCTTTTTTGCATCTTTTGACAACAGCCGTTCCTCCATATAATCTTCAATCACCGGAAAGGGCGCAGGCCCCATAGACAGGAAGAAGGTATGAAAGTCCTTCAGCACAAAATGATCCGAGAGAGCACTCTTTGCCTGCTCCCTCAATTTGAGAATTTCAGCAGCTCCTAAGTAGTACTTCAGATAATTTCCCGGATCTTGAATAACAGCCTGGTAAATCTGATATACCGTATCCGGATTGGTCACGCCGTAACCGGCAAAAAAAGCCTCCGTATCCTCAAGAGACCATCCCTCATAATGAATCCCCACATCTGCCCGGGCGTGAAGCCCCAAAGAAACAGCGCCGTTGGCGGCCAAAAGCTCCGCCGTTTCCGGATCTGCAATGGCATAAGCGTAGGAAAGCCATTCCACATAAGTAGCCCATCCCTCTGTATAGCCTCCGAAGTTAAAAAGATTCCGTACCGGATCAAAGCCGCAGGAATATTCGTAAAGAGTCTGGTAGAGATGCCCGGGCCATCCCTCATGGGCCAGGGTGGTAAAAAGGGATAGGCTGTCATAATTACCAGCAGGATTGATGTAGATCACATGCTCATTCATCCGATCCATAGGCGGCGTCAGATAGAAAGCCGGACTTAGATACTTTTCCGAAGAGGCATCCACATATTTAATCTGGCAGGAAACAGACGGGACAGAAGGAAAATCATCCTGAATCTGCTGTTTCAGATTTTCTAAAATAAGCCTGGGTTCCAAAAGCCCTGTCTGCCGGGATACGGACGTCAGAATCTCCGGGTTTTGGCTGACAAGGTAAGCCACAGCTTCCAGATCTGTATCAAGCTGTTCTTCTATAAGCAGAAGGATTTCCTCCATATTCCGCCCGGTTCCCGTGACGGCGGCAGTCAGCGCCTCATAATATCCGGCTCCTTTCTTGTAATAACAAAGTCCATAGGGATTTTTGCCGGCTCCCTTTAAGTCAGTCAGTCCCTGTATCAAAAGCTCATAAGCCGGGACCACATGGCCGAAAAACAATGCCCGGTTGGAATCGAGATATTTTTCCGCTTGTTCCCTGGAAAGAAAGTCCGCAGAAGCTATCCGTTCCTCAAAGGTAGAAAGCAGAAAATGCTCCCCGAGATTGGAAAGAAAAGCCTCACACTGAGCAATGACGGTGTCTGCTGTCTCGTCCGACATAAAAAGTCCGGCATCCGCCTTTTCGCGTTCATAGTTCATCAGGCTTTCGTAATAAGCATCTATGGTAGAAAGGAGTGAAAAATAATTTTCGATATCCTGTTCAGACCGGAAGGCATACTCGGCCAAGAGAATGGGAAGCTGCGCCTGGGTGCCCAGTGTCGGGCTGAAAACCTCTTGATAGTAGGGAAAGTCCAGAAGAGCTGCCTGCTTTTCAAGCTGATAGGACAAAATGTCATAAGTGAGCCGGTTAGAATCAGAAAGCTCCTCCCTGGAAAATGCAGAGAGGGCCTGTCTGGTATTTTCCAGATTGGCCGCTTCTGCATCAGAAGCATCTTTGGAATAGAGACGGAAGGCAGAAGGAACATCCGCAACTCCAAAGGTCTCTGGGTCTGAGAATGTATAGTGAAGCGTCAGAGGATCAGAGGAAACTTCATTCAGAAAGAGCGTATGTGTAAAGCGTTCGAAAGCCTCGTCTGTAGTTTCAAGGGAATTTTGTGGAAGCCTGGAAAGGAGTAAAAGGCCGCAGTACAGAAAAAGAAGCAGGAGCATGCCTGCGGTTAAAAGTTTTTTTCGTCTCATATTTTCACCAGAAGTAATTTTGGTGTATTCTATGTAATAACCCGGGAAGAAATGCTATGTATTATTCCGGTTTTGACATTGTATTTGGAGGGCGTTTCCTGTATCTAATAAGAAAGACAGAACTTAACAATCTTATGAGAGAGAAAAACAATATTTGGGAAAAAGCTTGGGAAAGTCCGGCGTAGTATGGAACTGGAATAAGATGGTAAAGTCGCAAAGGCGCACGAGAGGAACTTTCATGAGTGCCTTTTCGAATGAAAGTTTCTCTCATTACCGGTGTGTCGAAGCGGCCTTGGCCGATACGATATAATGCTGGAACCAAGAGAACTGAAAAAAGAGGATGGAATCATCATTGAATTTAAGGTTCAGGATACGGAGGAGGAGCCGGAGCTTGTGGATACGGTCAGAGCTGCGCTGCGGCAGATAGAAGAGAAGCGCTATGAATCCATATTGACAGAAAAAGGCATTCCAGGGAACAAAATACGAAAATACGGATTCGCCTTCCGTGGGAAAACCGTATTGATCGGAAGGTAGAACCTTGACAAACAATTCCTTATATGCTAGGATCTCCCTAGAAAATAGGAAAACGCAGTGAAGAAAAGAGTAGGCTTGATGGATTTTCTACAGAGAATTCCCGGCGGCTGAGAGGGATGGAAGGAAGCTGGCCGAAGATGGTTTCAGAGCGGCACGGATGAACGCATGGAAGCGATAAGCCGTGACAGGACTCCGCCTGTTATAGCGGAAGAGTATGAAGGTACTCGCAGAGGTCTGCTTTCGCGAGAGGCAGACGAACGGAAGTGGTAACACGGGAATACGCCCGTCTTCTTTGTTAATAAGGAAGGCGGGTTTTTTTATGCACAGCCCCGTGCAGAGGGACCCGTAAAAAATGAGAAGCGATTAACCTATGTGTCTGAGCAGCGGGCAGGAGAAGAGAAGCCGTCGGTGCTCAAGTTCAGCAGAAAGAGAGGAATTTAGAAATGGAAAAGCAAAAATACTACATTACCACCGCCATTGCCTACACCTCCGGCAAGCCTCACATCGGCAACACCTACGAGATTGTACTGGCGGACGCTATTGCCCGGTTTAAGAGAATGCAGGGCTATGACGTATTCTTCCAGACCGGCACGGATGAGCACGGCCAGAAGATCGAGGAGAAGGCGAAGGAGGCAGGCGTAACGCCCAAGGAATTTGTGGACAATGTGGCCGGAGAGATCCGCCGCATCTGGGATCTGATGAACACCTCTTATGACAAATTCATCCGCACGACCGACGCAGACCACGAAGCCCAGGTGCAGAAGATTTTCAAAAAGCTCTACGATCAGGGCGATATTTACAAGGGTTATTATGAGGGAATGTACTGTACTCCCTGCGAATCCTTTTTCACTGAATCCCAGTTGGTGGACGGCAAATGTCCCGACTGCGGCAGAGAGGTAAAGCCGGCCAGGGAGGAAGCTTATTTCTTTAAAATGAGCAAATATGCGGATCGTCTGATTGAGCACATCAACAGCCATCCGGAATTTATCCAGCCCGTTTCCCGGAAAAACGAGATGATGAATAACTTCCTGCTTCCGGGCCTCCAGGATCTCTGTGTGTCCAGAACGTCCTTTAGCTGGGGCATTCCCGTAAGCTTTGATCCAAAGCACGTAACCTATGTATGGCTGGATGCATTGACCAACTACATTACCGGAATCGGTTATAACTGTGACGGAGAATCCACAGAGCAGTTTAAAAAGGACTGGCCGGCGGATCTGCACCTGATTGGAAAGGATATCATACGCTTTCATACCATTTACTGGCCTATTTTCCTTATGGCTCTTGATTTGCCGCTGCCTAAGCAGGTATTCGGCCATCCCTGGCTCCTGCAGGGCGATGGAAAGATGAGCAAGTCTAAGGGAAATGTGCTCTATGCGGATGAGCTGGTAGAGATGTTCGGTGTAGATGCTGTGCGGTACTTTGTGCTTCACGAGATGCCTTTTGACAACGACGGCGTTATTACCTGGGAGCTGATGGTGGAGCGCATGAACTCTGAGCTTGCCAACACCCTGGGGAATCTGGTGAACCGTACTGTTTCCATGTCCAACAAATACTTTGGCGGCGTGGTGAGCAATCCTGGCTTTATGGAGCCTTTGGATCGGGAGCTTCGGGAGACGGCTGTGAGCACGGCTCAGAAGGCGGCGGATAAGATGGAGGAGCTCCGTGTGGCAGATGCCATGACAGAGATCTTTGCCCTCTTCAAGCGCTGCAACAAATACATTGATGAGACCATGCCCTGGGTTCTGGCGAAGGACGAGAGCAAGAAAGACCGTCTGGCCACAGTGCTTTACAACCTGGTAGAGGGAATCAGCATCGGCGCCTCTCTTCTGGAGCCCTTTATGCCTGAGACCTCCGCGAAGATTCTGGAGCAGCTTGGTGCAAAGAAACGTTCCATTGAAGTGATGAATATGTTCGGGCTCTACCAGTCCGGCCAGAAAGTGACGGAGAAGCCAGAGATTCTCTTTGCAAGGCTGGATGTAAATGAGGTGCTTGCAAAAGTAGAGGAAAAGAAAGCACAGGAGGCACAGCCGGAAAAACCAAAGGAGCCGGTGATCGATCTGGAGCCGAAAGAGGAGATTACCTTTGACGACTTCGGGAGGCTGCAGTTCCAGGTAGGAGAGATCATTGCCTGCGAGGCAGTTAAGAAGTCCAAGAAGCTGCTCTGTTCCCAGGTACGCATCGGAAGCCAGGTGAAGCAGATTGTGTCCGGCATCAAGGCCCATTATACACCGGAAGAGATGGTGGGCAAGAAGGTGATGGTTCTGGTGAACTTGAAGCCGGCAACCCTGGCCGGAGTGAAGTCAGAGGGAATGCTGCTCTGCGCAGAGGACGCAGACGGGAATCTGGCTTTGGTAGTGCCGGAGAAAGCGATGCCTGCAGGGGCGGAGATTTGCTGAGATATTCAGTGAAGATAAAAATTAGTTATAAAAAACAGGGCCGAAGGATTTCGAAAATCCCAGGTCCTGTTTTTGGCTTTCAGGTTTTGTAATGCAGGTCAGAAAAACGTCTGCAAATCCATCTGTTTCGCCTGCTCCAAAAGAAACTTATATCGTTTCTGCACAGAATAGATTTCATAAGTATAACAGTCGATGAGATCGGGGTCCACCACTGTCTCGAAGTTGGCATAAGCGGTTTCCAATGCATTTTTGGTAGAATGTAGATCCTCCAGAAGCTGCCGTCTGGTAAAGGAATCCTCCGGCGGCGCCGGTTCCTTTCGTAAAAACCCCATACTGCAATCCCCCACTTTCCGTAATAAGTATTTGTGTTGTACTAAAAGTATAGGCAAAAAAACTGGCATTTATACTAAAAAATAGAATATATTGGATCGAATATCCATATAATGGTAAAAAAGCCAGGGACAACGCCATGAAAGCATTAAATTTTCTCATCCGCATGGTATTTGGCGCAATTGGAATCCAGATTATCAATGCAATTCTCATTTCTCAAAATATCGGCGTGTTTGTGGGATTAAATATTTTAACCCTTTTGACAGTCGGAAGCCTTGGTATCAGCGGACTTGGGCTGCTTTACGGAATTTCTGCCTTTGGAATTTTGTGAAAATTTTACAATTTACAAAATAAGGAACCGGCACTATAATCTAACTCAAGATCGATTAATCTTTCCTGGCTGATGCCAAAGACGGCACAGCCAACATCTCAGGTTTGAATCAAACCAATATTTCCGGATTTACGTAAATGTGTAGAAGGAGGTGGCAGTTTGGTATCCATGCTGCAGTTTATGCGGAAGAATCAAGGCTATTGTCTTTTGACCCTGGCCTTTCTGGAATTACAGATGCTCGTCTGCCTGGTGGCAGGGGCGCTGCTCCTTAAGGGAGGGCTCGGGTGAAGAGAAAACAGATCGCGGTCTGCGATGAAGAGCGGGACTACACGCTGCGGTTTGCAGAGTATGCCGGGCGGCATGGGAACCCCTTGTTTGTCGTCCATGGCTTTACCGGCTTGGAGGAGTTTCTGGAAGATACGAAAGAACATCCGGCAGACATCGTACTGCTTTCAAAAAAATATACGAAAGATCTGAAAAAAGAAGAATACCCGGGACAGATTATCTGTCTTTCGGAGGAGGAATACCAGGAGGAGGAACCGGAATACCCGGTAATCTACAAGTACCAGTCGTGTCTGCGGATTTTAAAAAAGGCTTATGACATTTATGCGGAGCGGACTCCGGCAAGCCTTGGGACAGCCCTGCGCCTGGGGAAAATGAAGC
Source organism: Candidatus Merdisoma sp. JLR.KK011 (assembly GCF_036941125.1). Lineage (NCBI taxonomy): Bacteria > Bacillati > Bacillota > Clostridia > Lachnospirales > Lachnospiraceae > Candidatus Merdisoma > Candidatus Merdisoma sp. JLR.KK011. The sequence goes on from NZ_JAYWSZ010000004.1 coordinate 1,125,998, forward strand.
GCATCGGTATCTTTTCTCCCTTGGGCCGTATAGGTAAGACAAGCTTTGCCCTGGCTCTGGGAAAGGAGCTGGCAAAGCAGAGGCGAACCCTCTATCTGAATGTGGAGGAATTCTCCGGTTTTGAGTCTCTTTATCCCAGTGGCGGGCAGACCTTGTCAGAGCTTGTCTACTTTATGAAGCAGGGAAAAAAGGCATTTGCCTGCAAGCTGGAAAGCATTACCGGGAAAATCGGCAGCTTAAGCTACATTCCCCCGGTTAAGTCGCCTCTGGAGCTGCGTGATATTAAAAAAGAGGACTGGGAGGAGCTTCTCACCGCACTGGAAAAGGAGAGCAGATATGAATTTGTCATTCTGGATCTGAGCTTCGGGGCAGAGGGCGTCTTTGAGCTTCTGGAGGCCTGCGACACCATCTATATGCCTGTTGCATCGGATGAAACTGCCAGGGCCAAGCTCTGGCAGTACCGGGAAGCCATAAAGCTTCTGGAATTGGAAGAAATACTGGAAAAAACAAAAGAGATTGCCTTCCCCTCCATAGAACAATTGGAAGGATATGCGAAAACAGAAGGAAAGAGGTGGAGTAAAAACTGAAACGGAATTGGGAAAATATGAGGAGAAAGCTGCAGGAACAGGTGCAGCGGCAGATGGATCTGTCAAGAGAGCTGACAGATGAGGAAGTGGAAGAGCTGATTATGCAGGAGATTCTGCAGTTCAGCAGCAGGGATTATCTCCTGCTGGAGGAGAAGCTGCGGATACAAAAGGAGCTCTTTAACGGAATCCGGAGACTGGATCTATTGCAGGAGCTGATTGAGGATCCGCTTGTAACAGAGATTATGGTAAACGGCCCTAAGGATATTTTTGTAGAAAAAAGCGGACGGTTGTTCCGGTGGGACAAGCAGTTTGAGTCGGAGGAAAAGCTGGAGGATCTGGTTCAGCAGATCGTAAGCTTCTGCAACCGGAACATTTCCAAGGCAAATCCCATTGCGGATGCAAGGCTTGCAGACGGCTCCCGGGTCAATATCGTACTGGATCCCGTTGCGTTGAACGGGCCGGTTATTACCATTCGGAGATTTCCGGAGCATCCCATCCGCATTGCACAGCTGATTGAGTGGGGCTCTGTAACCAGGGAAGCGGCGGAATTCCTCCGGGAGGCGGTGACGGCTGGCTATAACATTTTTGTAAGCGGCGGAACAGGTTCCGGGAAAACAACCTTTCTCAATGCCCTCTCCGAGTTCATTCCGCCGGGAGAGCGGATCATCACCATAGAGGATAATGCGGAGCTACAGCTGGCGACGGCGGAAAATCTGGTGCGTCTGGAGGCAAGAAACGCCAATCTGGAGGGTGAGCACGAAATTACCATCCGGGATCTCATACGGACGGCACTGCGCATGCGGCCCAACCGTATTATCGTGGGGGAGGTCCGGGGAGCGGAGGCTATCGATATGCTTCAGGCTATGAATACCGGCCATGACGGCTCCTTAAGCACCGGCCATGCCAACAGCCCGGGGGATATGCTCAGCAGATTGGAGACTATGGTGCTCATGGGAATGGATCTGCCTCTGGCAGCCATTCGCAGGCAGATTGCCTCCGGCGTGGATCTCATTGTCCACCTGGGCCGCCTGCGCGACGGAAGCCGACGTGTTCTGGAGGTGGCAGAGCTTGACGGCATGAGGGAAGGAGAGATTCTCCTGCACATCCTGTTTTCCTTTCAGGAGGAAGAAGGCCCGGCCGGGCAGGTACAGGGACGGTTAGAGAGGCAGGGAGAGCTCCGTCATAGGGGAAAAATGAAAACAGCGGGAATCGGGAGGGAAACAGGTGGATTACAGGCGCTATCGTCCGGATAAAAAGGAAAGGCTCTTCTTTGGCCTTGAAGCCGCAGCTCTCACCGGAATCATTGCCCTGTGCTTTTACAATTCCCTGTGGGCTATAGCTGCATTTCCCTTTGTGCTGCTCTGGTTTTTGAAGGAAAGGGGGAAGTCCCTGGGGGAACGGAGGAGAAAGGCCTTGAAGCTGCAGTTCAAGGATGCGGTGGAAGGCATAGCCGCAGCCCTGGCAGCAGGCTATTCGGCAGAAAATGCCATACGGGAAGCCAGAAAAGACTTGCAGCTGGTCTATGCCGGGAACACAGACATGGTTCAGGAGCTCTCTGCCATGGAGCGGAAAATGGATGCAAATCAGACCATTGAAGCTGCTATGGAGGATTTTGCAAAGCGAAGCGGCCTGGAGGAGGCGCAGACCTTTGCGGAGATCTTTGCCGCAGGAAAGCGGAGCGGCGGAGACTTGATTGGAATTATGGAGGACACGGCCCGGACTATCACCCAGATTGTGGAGACAGAGCGGCAGGCATCCATGGCTCTTGCCTCCAGGAAATATGAGCAGAAGGTGATGAATCTTGTTCCCTTTGCCATGATACTGTATCTGCGGATAGGCTGTCCGGGATTTCTGGATCCGCTGTATGGGAACCTGACCGGAATCTGTGTGATGACAGGCTGTCTGGGGGTGTACCTTCTGGCCTGGCATATGGGAAAGGGGCTGCTTGCCGTTGAGGTATAGGAAATGAAGCTGAGCAAACGTATCTGGGAGAAAATCAAGGGGAGAATGCCGGGGCAGGAGGCAGTCAGGCAGAATCTGAAGCTGCTTCATGCCGGAGGGGACAATGCAAAAGAGGAAGAGCTTTACTACACGGAAAAAATCAATCTTCTGGCCAAGGTTCTGACAGCCGGCGTATGTATCGCCATTCTGGCAGGAGTGCTTTCCCTAAGGGAACGGGATCTGAAGGAGGGACGCTTCCTGCCAAGACAAAAATACACTTACCGGCAGGAGCTTCTGATGACGCCGGAGGAAGGGGAGACAGAGGAAGTGACCGTAGAAGTAGAACCCAAGGAGCTGTCGCAGGAAGAGAGCCGGGCGCTGCTTGACCAGACTCTGGGAGAAATGGAAAGCCGGATTCTGGGGGAAAACATGTCTCTGGAGGAGGTACGCAGGGACTTGAAGCTTATCCAAAAGATAGAAGGCCTTCCCATAGCCATTGAGTGGGAGCTGGACTCCTTTGAGGTTCTGAATCTGGACGGGAGCATCCGGCCCGAGAAGCTTCGGGAAGAGGGAAGTCTTGTGGAACTGACGGCACGTCTGACCTGTAATAAGGAGGAGGCTGTCTACAGGGCCTGTGCGAAGATCCTGCCGCCTGTTTTAAGTGAAAAAGAGGAATTTATGCGGGAGCTTGCCGGAAAGCTGGAGGAGCTGCAGGAAACGGGAGGAGAGAAAGAGCAGAAGGAGCTCCCCGTCCAGGTAAAGGGAAAACGCCTTACCTGGGAAGAAAAAAAGTCCTCCTCTCCTCTGACAATCCTGATGCTTACTTTGATATGCGCTGCTGCGCTCTATGGAGCAAAGGATCGGGAGCTGGTACAAAAGACAAAAGAACGGGAACGTCAGATGTGCAGAGACTATGCGCAGATTGTAAGCAAGCTGGTACTCCTTATGGGTGCCGGAACGGCCGTGCGCACAGCCTGGGAAATGATTGTCCGGGACTACCAGGCCAAACGGGAACAAGAGGAAGCGCCTCTGCACTACGCATATGAGGAGATGGCGCTGGCCTTAAGGGAGATGCAGAACGGAGTTGCGGAGATTAAGGCCTATGAGAACTTTGGCCTGCGCTGCCGGATTCCTTGTTATATGAAGCTGTCCGTACTGCTGGAACAGAATTTAAGAAAAGGAAACCACGGCTTAACAAGGCTTCTCAAGGGAGAAGTCCAGGAGGCCTTCGAGCAGCGCAAGGAGCTGGCAGTCCGGGCAGGGGAGGAGGCAGCCACACGTATGCTGCTGCCTATGATCCTTATGTTGATTGTAGTAATGATTCTGATTTTAGTACCGGCAGGAATGTCGATGCAGATGTAAAAACGAGAAGTCCGGCTAAGAAATGTCAAATGCTTTTGAAAAATATTATCTGCTGGACGGTAAAGCTGCAAAGGCGCACGAGAGGAACTTTTATGAGTGCTTTCTCGAATAAAAGTTTCTCTCATTACCGGTGTGTCGAAGCAGCTTTACCCTTTAGAGCTGTCGCGCAGCGACTTAGAATAGAAGGAGGAATAGCAATGAAAAATTTATGGTATCGGTTTTGGAAAGAAGAGGATGGAATCGGCGTTGTGGAAATGATTTTGATTCTGGTGGTTCTCATCGGCCTTGTAATCATTTTTAAAAGCCAGCTTACAACCTTAGTCAACAACATTTTTGACAAGATTACAACCCAGAGCGGCACAATCTAGGTATGAAAAAGGGTGAGATTACGGTATTTTTGAGTCTTATGCTGGCAGTCCTGCTGTTCTTTTTCCAGGCCTGCCTCCAATCCGCCCGTCTGGCCTTCCTGCGGAGCCAGACCCAGGAGGCCTTGGAGCTTGCAGAATATTCCGTTCTCTCCGAATACCATCGGGAGCTCTTTGACCGCTACGGCCTTGTCTATGTGGAGCTTGGATATGGAAGCGGCCTGGAAGACACAGGGTATCTGGAGCAGCGGCTTCGGGAATTCCTAAAGGCAAATCTGCCAAAGGGCAGCGTAAAAGCCCTGGAGGCCTGGGACTTTTCCCGGGCCACAGACAACAGAGGAATGGCTTATTACGAGCAGGCAGTATCTCTGATGAAGCAGAAGACAGGCGCGGCAATTCTCGATCAGCTCCGTTCCTGCGAAGCATGGGGAGAGCAGGCGGAGGAGCAGAGCGCCGCATATGAGGAGACAAAGGCGGCAGAAGAGAAAAATCTGGAGGAGCTGAGAGAACGCAGGGAGACAGAGGAGCAGATATATACGCCTGATCCGGTATCCTCCGTCAATGCATTACAGGCAGGAAGCTGTCTCCATCTAGTGCTTCCGGATACGGGAAGCGTATCCGGGAAAAAAGCGGTTTTGGAAAATATACCTTCACAGAGAAACTGTCTGGCGGGAAGCGGAGAGAGGGGAATCCATAAGGGAACAGCGGCAAATGATTTGTTTTTTCACGGATATTTACTGGAGCATTTCACAAATGCCGTAGACTTTCTGGCAGGCGATACGGAGACGGGGCCTTGGCTGGATTACCAGATAGAATATCTCATCGGAGGAAAGGACACGGATATCGGTAATCTGGAGTCCGTATGCAAACGAATCCTGGCAATCCGGGAGGGAATGAATTATGCTTATCTGCTCACGGATGCCGGGAAACAGGCGGAATGCGAGGCTCTTGCCCTTGCCATGGTGGGCGTTACTATGATTCCGGGGCTGGTAGAGGCCGTTAAGCAGGCGCTTATGCTGGCCTGGGCTTTTGCGGAGAGCGTGGCAGATGCGCGCACTCTTTTAAGCGGAAAGAAGTGCTCCTTCTGGAAGGGGGACGGAACCTGGCGGACCTCCCTGTCGGGAGCTTTGGATCTGGGGAATTCCGCCTCGGGATTTAACCAGGGGGAGGACTCGGGAGGGCTCTCCTACAAGGATTACCTGGGAATGCTGCTGATGACTGTGGGGCGTGAGAAAAAGACGATGAGAAGTCTGGATGTCATCGAAGGCGTCATACGCAGGCTTCCGGGCTGCGGCGGATTTTACACAGACCAGTGTACGGACGGCTTCCAGATTCGCACTCTTATCTCCAACGGAAGAGAGTGGGCGGCGGAGCGGACCTTCTGCTATGAATGGTAGCTATGCAGGCATGGCCGGAGGTATCGCCTAAAAAAGTATTTAAAAAATATCAAGCGGAAAGACAGGGGCAGAAAAGCTCCGGAAAAGGGGTGTACCATGATGTTCTTTTGTAAGGAAGAGTCTAAAAGAAAAAAGAAAGCTCTCCAGGCAGTTGCAAATGATTATTCCGGTAGTTCATCGGATGTTCTATGTGAAAATCAAATTCCTTCCTGCAAAAGAATATCATGGTGCGCCCCTTGGCGCGGCCGGGGCAGCATGACCGTGGAGGCGGCCCTTGTATTTCCCTTATTTCTCTTCGGACTGACGGCTCTTTTATATCTCTTGGTGCTTTTGAGGGTTGAGACAGAGGTTGGACGGGCTCTTACAGATGCAGGCAGAGAGCTGGCTCAGAATGCGTCTCTTTCGAAGGAGGCGGAGAGCTCTCTTCTGGCCGCGGCAGAGGGAAAACACAAGGTAAAAGAGTACTTAAGCGCTCGTCCCGGCGTGGAAATTATTAAAGACGGAGCAGACGGGATCTCTTTGCTCGGAAGCAGCTGGAACACCGGAGACAGTGTTCTGACGCTGAGGGCTTCCTACCAGGCGGTGCTGCCGCCGGGGATTTCCTGGTTTCATCCCATCCGGATTACCCAGACAAAAACAGTCCGCGGATGGACTGGCTTTGGGGAGAGGCAGGCTTTTTCGGGAGAACAGGGGGAGAAAGTAGTCTATGTAACGGATTACGGAACGGTGTACCACGGCCGGTTAAACTGCAGGCATTTAAAGCTTTCCATTCAGCAGGCGGCTTTTTCAGAGGTTGGGGGTCTGCGCAACGGAAGCGGAGGAAAGTATGCCCCCTGTGAGCGGTGCTGGAAGGACGGAAGCCAGACGGTATATATTACAGCGGAGGGGAACCGGTATCACGAGACACTGAACTGTTCCGGTCTGGTGAGAGGAATCCGGGCGGTTCTGATATCGGAGACGGGAGGTCTGCCGCCCTGCTCCGTATGTGGAGGATAAAAAATATGCAAGAAAAGATAATAAAATCGGCCGTTTTCTTACTGCTCCTTGTGAACGGCATTCTGGACTGGAGAAAAGGGGAGGTCAGTCTTGTAAGCTTAGTGCTCTTCGGGGCAGCGGGAATCGGTTTGAATGTATGGCTTGGCTATCAGAGCTTTTTGGAGGCGGCCGGAGGAGCCGGACTTGGAGTTCTGCTTCTTCTGACAGCGTTTCTCACCAGGGAGGCCATCGGTTTTGGGGACGGATTGCTGCTGCTTGTGACCGGAATTTATCTGGGCTTTTGGGAGAATCTGAATCTGCTGTTTCTGGGAGCCGTTTTAAGTGCAGTGATTCTGGGGGCCGGGATGCTGGCCGATAAGGTAAAGCTTAAGGATCGGGTTCCCCTTGTTCCGTTTTTGTTATTGGGATTTATCGGGAGGTTGTTTTTGTGAAGAGACGATTAAGAAAAGGAAGCTTTACGGTGGAGGCGTCTATGCTGATTCCCTTTATCATACTGGTTCTGTTTGTATTTTTGTGTTTGTGCCTGTATCTCCATGACAGAAGCGTCCTCTCCTCCTGTGCCGCAGAGCTGGCAGGGAAGGGAGCGGCAGAAAAATACCGGAGTGAAAAGGAGCTGGAAGCCTGGCTTGAGGGCCAGGCGGCAGGGATGGCAGGAGGAAAACTGCTCTGCCTGAGAGGAACGGAAGCATCTGTGAAGGTGACAAAGCAGCGGATTACAGTCAGCTACAGGGGGAAAACCAGTCTTCTCGGAGGCTTAAAGGTGAAGGAGGAGGAACAGGCAGTGAGGCTGAATCCTGCAAAAAGGCTTCGGAATATCCGGGAACTGAAAAAAATTAAAATCTGAAATAGAGGTATCGTATGAAAATATCATATAAGCGCGAACTGGATCACAACTATCTGATCTTAGAACAAAAAGATTTTCAAAACAATTATCAGGCAGGAATGCTCGTGAAAAACAGAATTGCCGGCCTTTTGGAATGTACCTTAAGCAGAATGGATAAGGACGCTGCTTTCTGCTATGAGATTACCTCCCGTCAGAATCTCCGCCTGGTATTGGAACGCAAGCGCCTGAACGCTTCCCAGCTTGAGGGGCTGCTGGAAGAGCTGCTGCGGACGGCCGGAAGCTGTGAGGAGTTTCTTTTGGATACCCGTGCACTGCTCCTCAATCCGGATTACATTTATCTGGATCCGGATACCTGGGAATTTTCCTTCTGTCTCTTTCCTTTTTATGAGGGTGATATGGGAAGCGGCCTTCTGGAGCTGGCAGAATATCTCCTGGATCGCCTGGACCGGGAGGATCCGGGAGCCGTAGCTCTTGGGTATGAATTCTACCGTATGGCGGGAGAGGAGAACACTTCCCTGGAACAGATACTTGCCAGGTGGAAGGAGGGGAAACGGGCAGAAGAAAAGCCCCATGGGGCAGAAGCAGAAGAGGTAAGAAGCGAGGAGCCGGGCGTGCAGGCTGCGGCGCAGACAGAGGCAGTCAGGGAAGAGCCTCCGTTCCACGGCGAAAAAGGCGGCACCACATTTTTAAAGAAATCTGCCGGACTGGTGCTGCGCAGTGAGAATCCGGCCTATCCAAGCATGGAAATCACAGGGGAACAGTTCCTCATCGGAAAGAAAAAGGATGCCGTTGACGGGTTTATTAAAGCAAGAGGTATCTCCCGTCTCCACGGAAAGATCTCGAAGGAGGGCGGCGTCTATTATCTGACAGATCTCAATTCCACCAACGGCACCTTCTTAAACGGCGGCCGCCTGGAGGTCAACGAAAAGGCCCGAATCCGTTCCGGCGATCAGGTGGGCTTTGCGGATGTGAAATATGTGGTAGACCTTTCGGGAGAAGTCCTTTATAATAAGGATGAAAGGGAGGATGTGGCATGCTGAAGCTGGAAATAAAGATGGATGAAGAAAAGCTGAAGGAAGAACAAAAATATACCATTGAGGATATTTATCAAAAAATTGAAAAAGGATTTGCCAGGTATCGGCTTCAACAGGAGATAGAGGATGATGGGACACGTGTTTTTTCGGGGACAGGAAATCGGAGAGATTATGGTGCCTTTGGACTTCTGATTACGACCTTGAGTGAAAAATCCTGGTTTATGGATTATGTAATAAAATGGGTCTGGTACAACAGCGACCGCGGAAGAGATGAGAATGATTTTTCGGTAGAAGACGTGCTGTATTTTTATACAAAAAGGGAGAGCGCTGCTTAGTGGATAGAAAAAAACAATTGTGTTATAAAGCATTATATTTTGATTTGTCTATTAAGGCATTGAAACGGTTTTTTTCTTACAAAAATCCAAAAGGGGCATATGAAAAGCTTCAGAAATATTTTGAATCAAATAATTTTTCTCATGAGCAGTATTCCGGATATCATTCCAAGTATAAGACAACAGATCTTGAAATATTTCTGTTAATGCAAAAGATGAAAAAAATATTTCCGTGGATGGAAAAGTGTGTAAATCATTTTGAAGTAACAGATGTTGGAGAGGATTATGATCTTGTGCCTTTGCTTCAAGATGATATAAGAGAATTTGAATGATAAGTGAAGCATAAAGAAAAAGGGCTGCCGGAAATGTGGGATCAGATTGTTGATATCACATTTCTGACAGCCTTTTTCAATAACGGCTAAAAGAATTGACTTCTATTAGGAAGTAAACCAGTCGGACGTGCAGGCATCACTCTCCCACAACCTCTTTGATCATCCCATAAAGCGCTTCCACATCCTCCACCCGTGTACTTCCCGTCTCTTTGTCAATGATAGAAGAATACACATGAGGAATCACCCGTTTCACGCCGGCATTCACGGCGATGGCGAGAATCTCCTTAAAATTCCCCAGATCAATCCCCCCGGTAGGCTCCAGGCAGAAGTCATTTTCCGCACAGGCCTTGGCAACGGCTTCGAACTCCTCCCGGCACTTAAGACCGCCCATGGGGAAGTATTTCAGAGAATCCGCGCCTTGTTCCTTGGCCATGGCAATTGCGGTGCCGACAGGAACAATCGCCGGTTCCAGCTCCTTTGCCAGCGGCCCGGTGGAGACCTTCACAAAGCCGGGCTTACCGCAGGGAGCGACCATAGAGTTCATAAAGGGCCCTTCCCCGGTCAGCGCTCTTGTATATCCGCCTGCCGTAAAGGTCTGGTTGATATGCTTCGGCTTAATGGCTGCAGAAATTTCCGCCACAGCCTTCCACTGGCCCGGATTGCCGGCGCCCAGTCCCACAGAAATACAGTTGTCAACCTCACTCTGATATTTTTTCATATCCGCAATGGCGCTTGGCACATCGGGATAATCGGCAGACAAAAGTCCAAGGGCAACATGCCCCTCGGCTGCTGCATAAAGCGCTTTGGCGTTTTCGATAGAATTGGTCAGGCAATTTAAGCAGACACGATCCTTATAGAATTTTAATCCATCCATTTTATATATGCTCCTTTCCGATTTCGCAGATACGCCGGTAGATATATTCCAGCTCTTCCAGGCTGTTTAGGGGACGGGGATCGATAGCCAGAGAACCGATGTTGGCCTGGTAGTCTCTCGTATAGACGGCAAATTCCCCTTCCTGGAGCTTTCCGATCATTTCCTTGGCGGAATATCCGTAGCGTTCTTTGTAAAATGTAATCTTTGCCCGGTAGATCTCTCGTCCGGCCTCATCCTGTACCAGGACGGCGCTGCAGCCGGGAATCTCATTGATTTTTTCAATAAAAGCTTCCAGATGAGTTTTGGTGACAACCGGCTTGTGCTCCCCGTCCAGATATTCCCGGATGGCCTTTAAAAGTCCCATGATGCCTTCCTTGCCGATTTTCATTGCCCTTCCGATGCCCTTGTACTGCAGACGCATATTGGAAGCAAGCTCTCTTGTCCGGCAGGCCACAAAGCCGCTGGTAGGCCCTTCGATGGCCTTGGCGCCGCTGTAGCATACCATATCTGCGCCCATGGCCATGTATCGGCTCAGATCCTCCTCTGCCGCTGCGTCAATGATACAGGGAACCTTAAGACGATTGGCAAGGGCTGTCACATCCTGGACATCCACCATGTCTTTTTGTACACAGTGATGAGATTTTACAAAGAGAATGGCCAGGGTATCGGGATTCACGGCATGCTCGATGTCCTCAAGCTTTGAACCGTTGGCATAGCCGGCTTCCACAATCCTGCCGCCTCCAAGCTGGATCATTTCCCCGATGGGTGCTCCGAAATCAACGTTGTGTCCTTTTAGAAGAATGACCTCTCGTTTGCTGATACGGGGAAGCTCGTCAAAGAGATGGTGCACCATGGTAAGGTTGTCCCTGCAGATCAGGGATGCTACGGAAAGCGCAATTCCCGCAGAGGCGCTGGAAGTCACACAGGCATCCTCGCAGCCGATCATTTCCCCGATCTTCTTTCCAGCAAACTCATAGAGGCTGTCGATGAGGATATAATTGCTTGCAGCATCTACCAGAGTTTCCCCCACCCCTTTGGAAATGGTGGATACTCCCAGCTTTGTCATGCGCCCGGAGGCGTTGATTACTTTTTGAAGTCCGTTTTTTCCATAAATATTTTCCATTCGGTTTCACGCTCCATATCGATAAAAGCTTGATTAGAAGATTCCAAGAAGGGAAGTAATGATGGAGACAATTACAACCGTCAGAAGAATCTTGGTGTAGTGGGGTCCCTTCTTCTTTAAGTAAGCGTAGATAATAAATACCGCAGACAGAGGAAGGAGACCGGGAACAATCAGATCCAGTACCTCCTGCATCACAATCGTGCTTCCGCCGGAGAAGCTGAATTCCAACGGAGTGGTAAGGGTGATGTAGCTGGCAGACAGGGCGCCCATCATGGTAAGGCCGATGACGTTAGCCGTAAAAATAATGTTTTTCATACGTCCGCCGTGAAGAAGGGAGACGATGGATTTCTTGCCCAGGGTGTATCCGTTGTGGATCAGATAGTAGGAAATTACAATCGTCACCAGGGGATACAGAATCAGCGGCATAATACCGCCCAGTGCAGAACCGTTGGAGGCAAAGGGCAGGAAAATGGAGAAGATAATCGGCATAACGGCAGCCCAGATAATGGCGTCTCCCATTCCGGCTACAGGCCCCATAAGACCGGTTTTAATACCGGTAATGGCATCGTCTGTGATGCTTTCGCCGTTTGACTTCTGTTCCTCCATGGAGATTACAATACCCTGGATAATAGCGCCTAGAATTCCCTCTGTGTTGAAAAATACCAGATGACGCTTTAAGGCGGCGCTCAGTTCCTCGTCCGTGGTATACAGTTTTTTGAGAATCGGTGTCATAGAGGCGCAGAATACAAGACTTTGAAGTCTCTCATAAGAGTTGGAAAGCTCCGCGCCTGCATAGTAAATCCACATAGATTTGGTAATGTCTTTTTTTGTAAGCTTTGTATTTTCCTGTGTTGTAGTGATTTCTCCCATAGTACTTAAGCCTCCTCTTCTTTCAGTCTGAATAAGTTAAGCAGCAGCGCTGTGCAGGTTGCGAAGATTGCCACGGCCATGGTATCAAGGCCGAGATAAATTACGGCAAAGAAGCCTGCGATAAAGAAAGGAATAAGATTTTTCTTTCCGATTACCGTTAAGGTGATTGCGAAGCCCAGGGCCGGAAGAATGCCTCCCATAATTTCAAAGGAGTGGGACAGCCAGGCCGGTAAAATCTCGATGAGCTTCTGAGCTACGGTAACGCCGAAGTAATCAATGATAAATACAATGGGGAAACGGATCACAAAGCCTGCGGCAGCCGGATAAAGGAAGGCGGCCCTCATAATGCCTTTTGTATCTGCTTTTTCCGCATAGCGGTCAGCCATGTGAACCCAGATAGCATTGGTGGTTCTTCTTAACTGATCCACGAACACGCCCAGTACGCCGAAGGGAATTGCAAGAGCAATTGCAGTCTGCGGATTCATTCCGGCAGCAACACCCAGAGGGATGGCAATACAGCCGGCCAGAGCCGGGTCGCTCGGCACGTTTCCGCCGGGGGTAGAGGTAACGCCCATGTATACCAGCTGGAGACCGGCGCCGATCATCATAGAATTTTTCATATCTCCTGTAATTAAGCCAACGAACACTGCGATTGTAACGGGCTGCAGCAATGCGGAAGAAAAGGTGTAGCCGAAGCGAAGCCGGCAGAACCAGTAATAACAGCCCATAAAGATTGCTACTCCTAAAACACTCATATTAACTCTCCTTTTTCATCTGTAGTTTGACGGTAAAATATTCAGCGATACTCTTGACATAGGAATCGGCAGAATTAACGATACCGTTTTAAAATTTCGTCAAATTTCATGGGAACGTCCTCGGGAATGGTCTGGAAAATGATTCCTACACCCTTGCCCTGCAGGTATTCCAGGATCTCCACGTCCGGATCGTCCAGGGTAATATTCTGGAAGACGACCTTCCGGTTGGGAGCGCCCCCCAGACCGCCTACCTGGATCTGGTCCACGGTGACGCCGCCGTCATAAACCTGTTTCATGGACTTTAAGTCCGGAAGCAGCAGCAGAACCTTGCCGCTTTCAAATTGATTGTCAGCCCAGTGCGAAATGGTGTCTGCGATTCCGTAGCATTCCACCTTGACGCCTGCCGGGGCGGAAAGCAGGTAAATTTCGCGCATAAATTCATCGGCTGCCAGCTCGTCGCTGACCACTACGATTTTGTTTGCCTGTGACTGATTTACCCATTTTGTCATTACCTGTCCGTGAATAAGACGGCTGTCAATTCTGCATAATACAATCTCTGCCATAGTAGCCTCCTGTTTGAATTTGTTTTTGTTGTCAGCGGTTGCCCATAGCGTTCATAACTTCTGCAACCACATCTTTCACGGCCTCCTGTCCTGATGCCAGAACGGTATCTGGGTTCAGAGCGCCTGTGAAGGTGATTTGCGAACATGCCTCCAGAAGCATGGGGGCATTCAGTCCGGAATATACCTTAATATTGAAATCCTTACCCAGCTTGGCGCCCACATTTGTAGTGGTTCCTCCAAAAACATCCGTCAGAATCAGAGAACCTTCCGGAAGCTTTTCCACCTGGGCCTTTACCTTGCCCAGATATTCGGGAAGGGTCATTTCCGGCAGCAGGGGAACCTCGTCCACAAAATCCACTGCCCCGAGAATCATCCGCACGCCCTTTACGAGAGACATGCCCCAGCCGCCATGGGTTAATAATAAAATCTGAGGTTTATCCATATTTCATCCTCCTATTCCGGTTTTAAAACCTTATTCACAATCACGAAACGGCCATTTCATTCCTGTAATTGAATTGTAGCATACTACATTTATGATTTCAATATAGTAGTGAAAGTTTGTTGAAAATGTATAGTCATGTAATTTGCTACATTTTTGAAGCGGGGTGGAATTCTTTGATTAATTTGGGGTTTTGTGGTATGCTATATCAAAAGTCGGGAAAGTTGTTTTAAAAGGAGCAGAAAGAAGAAATGAAGGAACAGAAAAAGGGTCTGTTTTCCGTAATGTCACGGATTGAAGGCATGTCAAATCAATTCACAAAAACGGACTGGAAGGTCGTTCAATATATTAAAAATCACACAGAAGATTTTATTTCCTGCAGCGCCCAGAATCTGGCGAAGCAGATTGGAGTATCAGATGCCAGTATTATAAGATTTGCACAAAAAGTAGGGTTTTCCGGTCTCAATGAATTCAAGTTCATGCTTCAGAATGAGCTGAACAAAGAGCAGACCATCATCAATCAGAATTCCTACACGTCTCTGCTCCAGGAGTACAATCTTCTGGCCGAGACGCTGTTCAAATTCACAAAGCCGGAGTATGTAGACATGCTGAGGGAGCGGATGCTTAAGGCAAAACGAATCTACATTGCCGGCATGGATCTCAATAAAAATACAGCCGAGATCATAGGCCACAAATTTACCCTCCTGGGACTGGACGTGAGGGTCATTGACAATTACGACACCTTGAAGCTCTTTTCCAGCCTGGCTACAAAAGAGGATGTATTTATCGTGCTCACTCTCTCCGGAGCCCACCGGATTCTGGCAAGGGCCATCAGTAAGATTGTGGAGAATGACAGCTTCATTGTTCTGGTGTCCAACTACGAAAGCTCGCTCTGCTCCGCCTACGCGGATTTGACTTTCCTGATTCCTAAGACGAATATGCTGGCCAATCACGATACAATTACAAGAGAGATCTTTATACTGATGCTGTTTGATATTATTTTCCTCAATATTTTGAATGAGGACGAGCATTCCTATGATGTGTTTCAGGAAACGGCGCCGTTTTCCAAGTTCAATCAGCAGGACAACGAGTAAAGAAATGGAGAAAAGGAATGATATTTGAAAGCCACGCCCACTATGATGATACGGCTTTTGACACTGACAGGGAGGAAGTGCTGAACCAGTGCAGGGAACAGGGCATAGAAACCATTATAAATGTCAGTGCCAGCCTGGATTCCGTGAAAAGCACGCTGGCTCTGGCGGAGAAGTATCCCTTTGTCTATGGGGCGGTAGGGATTCATCC
This sequence comes from Candidatus Merdisoma sp. JLR.KK011, assembly GCF_036941125.1. Taxonomy (NCBI): domain Bacteria; kingdom Bacillati; phylum Bacillota; class Clostridia; order Lachnospirales; family Lachnospiraceae; genus Candidatus Merdisoma; species Candidatus Merdisoma sp. JLR.KK011. The sequence goes on from NZ_JAYWSZ010000004.1 coordinate 1,141,114, forward strand.
GGATGAGACAGGGGAGTTAAATGAAGAAGCCTTTGCATGGCTGCGCAGTCAGTGCCGTCATCCCAAAGCCGTTGCCGTCGGTGAAATCGGCCTGGACTACTATTGGGATAAGGAAAAGCACGAGCTTCAGAAGTACTGGTTTGGCCGCCAGATGGAGCTGGCCAAGGAAGAGGGGCTTCCCATAATCGTTCACAGCAGGGAGGCTGCGGCTGATACGCTGGAAGCAGTGCGGGCAGCCTGTTCGCCGCAGCTTCGGGGTGTGATCCATTGCTTTTCCTATGGGCCGGAGCTGGCAAAAGAATATCTGGATATGGGATTTTACATTGGAATCGGCGGCGTAGTAACCTTTAAAAATGCAAAAAAACTAAAGGAAGTCGTAAAAATGCTGCCTTTAGAGCGGATACTGCTGGAGACGGACTGCCCCTATCTTGCCCCGGAGCCAAACAGAGGAAAGCGCAATTCCTCTCTGAACCTCCCCTATGTGGCGGAGGCGATAGGGCAGCTTAAGGGAATTGAGGCGGCCGAGGTTATCCGTGCGGCCCGTGAAAATGCCGCAGCTCTGTATTTTGCAGAAAGAGAGCCCCTTGGAGCCAGAGATAAGGAGAGTATGATATGAGCAGGCCGGAGCCGGTTTTGGGAAATCCCCAGAATACCATTGCCGTACTGAATCAGTACCATTTTGTATTTCAGAAAAAATACGGACAGAATTTTTTGATCGATACCCATGTGCTGGATAAGATTATCCGGGCCGCACAGATTGGCCCGGAGGATTTTGTAGTGGAGGTGGGGCCGGGGATCGGAACCATGACCCAGTATCTGGCCTGCAGGGCAGGCCATGTGACGGCCATAGAGATTGATAAGGCGTTGATCCCCATTCTGGAGGACACCTTAAAGGGCTATGACAATGTGACCATATTGAATGAGGATATTTTAAAAGTGGATCTCTGCCGCCTGGCGAAAGAACAGAATGGGGGACGGCCTGTGAAGGTGGTGGCGAATCTTCCCTACTATATTACAACGCCTATTATTATGGGGCTTTTTGAAAGCCATGTGCCGGTGGAAAGCATAACGGTAATGGTGCAGAAGGAAGTGGCGGATCGGATGCGGACAGGCCCGGGCTCCAAGGATTACGGAGCCTTATCCCTGGCTGTACAGTATTATGCCCGGCCTGAGCTCATTGCAAATGTGCCGCCGAACTGCTTTATGCCAAGACCCCGGGTGGGGTCTGCCGTGATCCGCCTTTTAAGACATGAAAAGCCTCCCGTCCAGGTGGAAAATGAGGCGTATCTGTTCGGGCTGATCCGCGCCTCCTTCCAGCAGCGCAGAAAGACCCTGGTAAACGGTCTGACCCACGCACCGGATATCTGCGTGCCTAAGGAAGCCTTTG